>NZ_AP018268.1:1959712-3364637 GCF_002368435.1 Kalymmatonema gypsitolerans NIES-4073 | reverse complement strand
AGCCTGCGTTAGTTGCAGTTTTGTCTTCTTTTTCTCCCGCTCCTCTTGGTCTTTTAAGTTAATCTTCCTCTTATTTAATTTTAAAGGAGCTTTTCCGATCTCTCCATTTAGTCTCTCTTCATCTCTTCTCAGTAAATGTTCGCTTTTATATAATCTTGAGCTATCTTTTAAAGCAACTGATAAACTCTTAGGTATTTGTTGGCTTGTTTCCGCTCTTAACCAAGAAAAATTACCTAACCATAGTAAAGTCACTGTCACAAGATAAAGATACTTGTGTCTATATGGCATAAATTTTGTACTGTATGCTACAATAAAATATATGCTAGTACTTATATTACTTATTAGCCACCTGTAAATTTTTCGCCAATAAATGTATTAGCTCTCCTGGGTTTTTGACAAAATGTATTTTTTGATATATTTTTCTAGATAGAGGTTGAAAGCCTTGGTGCTACTTAATTATTAAGTTGACGTTATCACCTTAAGTACAGGAGAACCAGTCGATTCAAGGTAGACGATCAGTCGGCGTTACCGTGATAGTCATCTTGGCTTGTGATTTAAACTCAATTTCATTTGCCACATACAAACTGTTCTGTGCTACTGAGTTAATTTCACGCAGGTTTTTTGAATTCATTACCGTTGACAAGTCAACACTTGCTGCTCCGCGACTGGGATTGATTAGTCGAAACGCACTTAGTGGAATATTATCCCAAATGCTTCGGATTTGTTTTGATTGATCCTCTCCACGGATAACCCGCCTCCCATCGCTAGTATAAATGGGTGCATCTCGCCTAAAGATTACTTTGTCAACTTCATTTATAGGAAATTTGCGGGACTGACCGCTGTACAAAATCTGAATCGTTTGCCCCTTGGAATCAAACTCTGTCACCCGACCCCTTGCAGAACGCCCGTCTCTGAGAAACACATCTGCAGGCGCAGGTAGTGCCAAGTCTATAGGAGGTACATTAATTGTTGCTCTCTGTGCTTGCGCTGTTTGAACATGACTTATCTCTGCTTGGACACATTTCACAGTTCCAACTAAGGTAACAGTCAAGGCAAGAATCAATGTCTTAAAAGTTACTTTCATAAATTTGTTATTTAGAACTAACAATATAAGACGTTTTGTAGCGGAAAAACAGTTGACAGTCTTCATAACTCTATACCTATCAGTAAGGACACTACCAGATAATTAGAACGCTGTAAACTTGAAACTTGGGTACAATTGTTTCTCTCTTCTTATCTTCAAAGTTTGTTACTCATTTTCCGTACTTATTTCAAAAACTTTTCAATAGTCCTTCTTTTGTTACTACGGAGAAAGTAAAATTAGGTATAAAAACTGAAACAGTAAATACAGAGGATAGTTACGCTACGGTAAGTAGGGCTAAACACAGTTGCCTTCATTGATAACTATTGCCAACCTATTCTCATGTATATTTAGCATATCAGGCATTTTGAAGCATTCAAGTCAGTGTCTTCGTTAGGTCTATCTCTGGTAGCGTAGCGTTACACAATTCTAAGCAGATACCATTTTGCTGAAACTGATTTTAAGGAAACACCTTGGGACGGCTGAGAATCAACAACTGCACTCGACCATCACCTGTATTAACTGCCAATACTGGAGGACGCTGATTGGGTTTTGCGACCGGGGGCATTGCGGGAAAGAGATAAACCCAATTATTATTCTCAATCAGCAACCGCCAAACAATGGGTTGCTTTGGATTGGTTTGATCGTTTGTTTCCTGCCCCTGAATCAGCTTAAACTGATCTACATCCCCAATAATGCGTGAATCTTTCAGAGAGGGATTGATCAACAGGTCATCTGGATTGCGTCCCAAAGCTATTTTTTCTTTAGAACTGACTAAAGTAACGATGGGTCTTATGGAGGTTGTGTTGACTGCATCCCGGTAAGCATCAGCATTACCTTGCCAGCAACCTAACCAAAACAGAGCAGACAAAATCCAAATAACAACAATGATTTCATGACGAAAGGGCAAGGGTAAAAGTTGAGCAAAGGAACGCAATGGCTTAAACAGCCAAAAACTGTGCAATTTTTGCGTAAATTTGCTGATGGGTAATTTTGAGGTACTGGGTGCGGTGCTTGCCTTTGGAAAGCTAATCAACCAAAGAGTGGCTTTTATGAATAAAACGGTCACAATTAAAACAAACATTGCCCGAAAAAATATCCAGAAGTCGCCCAGAATAGCTTGAAGTGGTACTAGCAAAAAAGACTCTAGTGGTAAGTTTAAGGAAGTAACTTCTATTTGAAAGAATCCAAAGTAAGCCCAGCGATATATCCAGCCAAGAAAGTAAAGAAAAATACCAATTACGCCGACAAGACCAGCGAAGCTTCCAAGAAGATTGGTGTTGGAGGAATTTTGAGAGTCTGGGGACATGATTGCAGTGACAGCAAAGGAAAACAGTTATGTTTAAATTGTGATACAGATTTTATAACTCCTAAACGGGATAACAGCGAAAACTGCTTCACCAATGCTATAACCATCAATCCCAGAACCACGCTCTCAAACAGGCACTTCTATGCACCATTGCCAAAACGGTTTTGACTGCCAGGACTAATAATATTGATACCAGCTAAGGGCTGCTACTAATCTTGATACATGATAAAGTTTCTCCCATCTATAACGGGTTGCGATCGCGCCCGTGGGGCGCTCTCAAGAAACACATTTTATAATCCTTATGCAGCAAGGATTCCACAGATTTAAGTGAAATGTGTTTCTTTCATATGTTGCTTGTGCTTTCTGCGCTAGTCGGAGGCTCTTAAGATGCAGATTTCATAACGCTTACATAGCAAGGCTTTCATAAAGTGAAGAATGCAGGTGCATCTTTCATTTGTTGCTAGCGGCAATTTTCGCGGCTAGTGAGAGACTCATATGTTACTTGATATTCAAGATTGATTCCCCTTGCACATAGTTGTGGTTATGACATCCATTTTTCCAGATGCAAGATATAAGCTTCTTACGGGCGCGGCGATCGCTCCCGTTACCTATGGAAGAAACACATCTCAATTCTCGCTAGCGTTTCTCCAATTTACCGACTCGCGCCTCTAACTGATTGACTTGCTGCTTGAGTTCTATTACCAGAGTAGCTAGTCTATCAAACATCTGATCTCGTTGTTGCGGTGATACAGTTCTTCTAGAACCCGAGGATGATGGTGGTGTCGCTGGTACACCAGAAGGTACCCGACCGCTTTGACCCAGTCGCGCCTCAATCTGGTTAACCCGCGCTTCCAGACGATTAAAGTCGGCTTCTAAGTTGTAGAAGCGTGATTCTACTGGCTGTTGAGATAAGACGGTGTTTGAGGTCGCCCCACTCCAAAGCATAATTACTAAAAACAGGGCTAATGCTACCAGCCCAATACGTTTCATCGCTTTGCTCCAACTATGAGGTTAAGCGTAGTAGTGCGTCTAGACTAAGGGACTTCCAAATAAAAAATGTCCCAAAATTTCTTGTGGTGCGGGCATCTTGCCCGCTATTAACATAACAAAGGACGGGCAGGATGCCCATCCCACTGTTAGGGGATAATTTATTTTTTGCAGTTCCCTAATTGAGTGCATTATAAAAGTCATCAAATTTTGTGCTAAAGCACTACTACGAGCCTTTTCTATTGCATAATTTTAATCTAGACGCACTAGTAGGGTGCGTTAACACAGTGTAACGCACCGCCATTACTTACGGCGTTACGGCACATAGACAGTAATGGCATAAAAGACGACTAAGATGATGCATCTAACGTACTCTACCGTAAGTTTGGTTGCAGTTGAGAAAATAGCCTTTGCCAATCAATAGAACTAGCAGTATTTTCTCCCTCTTTCACCTCAAACGTGACGTTACAGGCTGTCTTTTGTTGTAGCGCTTCTACGCATAGCTTGGCGACATCCTCGCGGCTGATTTTTCCCCTGATATTGTCGCCTTGCTCACAAATAAATTCCTTGCCCCCTGGTTCCTCAGTCAGCGCACATGGTCTGATAATCGTGTAAGGGATTCCACTTTCTCTTAAACTATCTTCTCCCTTCAACTTCCACGTTAAAATTCCTCCTAATTGGTCATTTAATTTGACTGCTGGCGGTTCTTCATCCAAATTAATTCCGGGGCGTCCGGGACGAGTTACACCTGCTGAACTCACTAAGACAAACTGTGGTAAATTTGCCCCACCATAAGCTTGAATTGATTCCACTTGCAAAGCGAAACCACCAGGAGAAAATTTGGGATTTAATTCGCCGTCATATTCAAATTTGCTCAGCATCAGTTGAAATGAGCAAATTTTGCTAGCATCAATTGACGAGCCATCTTTTAATGTTTTGGCACGAAATACCGGAACCATCTCAGCAAAGGGAATGCGGACATCTATCCAAGTATTCGCCTCCGTATCAAAAGAATAACTATAGGCAACACCATCCCATTGTGCCTCTGTACGCAGAAGGAATTTGTAACGGTTCCCGTCACCTCTTAAGCGCAGTTCCACACCTTCATAACCGGACAAATTGAAAGGAGGAGTGAAATTTCTCGTTCTTACAGAAGCAAATCCTCCAGAGTTGGCGGTTGAGACATTACCAGCAAACAAAGCTGTCTCTTCCACCAATTGAATATTACTTTGACTGACGCCACCCATCACGACATCATCCACCGCACCCCAAGTATTCTGCAATTCTGTTGATGGTTTTGTGAAATCAAATAATAGTTGTTTACCTGCTTTCGGCAGATATTTAGCAGCAGCTTCTACTAAGTTTTTCACCCCCTGGTATTCCACATTTTCAGGAGTGTCGCCAACAATTTCTGGTTGGTAAAATTTGATGCCTTGATAGTATTTGCCGCGTTCTGGGGTATCTCCTTCTACTGGTTGCACGCGCACCGCTGTGGCGCAGATCACAGCTTGGATATCAGCCATGACTAAGGAAGTCAGAGTTTCGGGTTTCGTAATATCTGCGACAACTAATTCAACGTCATTACCAAGAATTGACCGTGCTTTGTCGATGTCTCGCACAAGCGCACGTACTTTATAGTCCTGTTCCAGCAGTCGTCGTACCACTCGCTGACCGACTCCACCCGTTCCACCTGCTACTAATATTACACCCATTTGTTTTGCTCCATCAGGTATATCGCTGCTAGTATGAGAACGACCTTGGATTAAATCCTGTATCCAGTTGAGAAAAGGGATGACCTCAAAATAGCTGAGGGTTTGGATGAATCTGCCTAAGTCCCATTGAGAGCGATTGTTGTTAGCCACAATTCATTTCTCACGCTTATCCAGTGCAAAAGTATTATGGCGATGATTCTTCATAAGTTCACCATCATATAGACTGATTTTTTACCTCTGACTAGACTTGCTAGAAAACTTGCCTTGCCATATTTGACTACTTTGATACAACGACACCGGGCAAATCATTAAGGATACTGTGTCTCTTCTCTAATTTTTTCTATTTCGTAAAAGCAAGCTTTCAAAAGTGTAAAAAACAGCAGGAAATATCAAAAGAATCAAATTAAATTGTGTTAGCCCTTGACTGTATAACCTGTTTGGAAACAGGAGAATGAAACCACAAATCAAAAACACAATAATTAACAAGATATCTTGACGCTGAAATAAATTTGGACGTACAAATGGTACAGCGGATAAAAAGAGTGCTACAGTTATTAAAATAATACCTAAAGAATTGATTTGATGATTGAGCATATTTGAGGTTTTTGATAGTTTCAAAGTTGAACACAAAAAGTTAACCGCCAACTGATGAGTGATTTGTCGTGAATGGTAAGCACCTCAAAATAATCAAGCAAATTGTTTCTTATTTCCCACGTAAACGAATACATTCAGCGACAGAAAAAACTCCTGCTCCGGCTAGCAAAGATTGACCAATTGGAATTTCTTGAGTGCCATACCACCGAGAATCTTGAAATAAAAGAAGTATGCCAGACAGGCAAAACACAACAGCAAAAATGGCATCGTAATCTCGCCCTAATCTGGGATACCAAGAACGTAGAAAAAATAGCCCTGCTCCAAAAGCTACCAGAACAACACCTAGTAATATTAGCCAGGTAGCAGCTTTAAATAAAAATAATCCAAATGCACCGATAAAAGGTAAGAATCTTACCACAGACAGAGTTGGATTGAGCCAAGTAGGTGGTTTCGGGAATAATCGAGAGTGGTTGATTGCACCAGAAACAGGTACTGAGGATGGTTGTTGGGATGGTGCAACAGGTATATTTGACGGAGGCGCAGCGTTATATATGTATGTAGGCGGAATCCATAGTTGCGTTGCTAGTAAGGGATTTGTGAGCTGCTGCAAGTCTTGCAATACTTCTGTGGCTGACTGGTAGCGATCGCGGTAATGATAGCACACCATCCTCTGCATAATCGCCCCCAATCCCGGAGAAACCTGCGCCTGATGTTGCCAAATCACTTCTCCTGTTTCCTGGTTTTCCTGAAATTGAGTTGGTAACAATCCCGTCATTGCTTGGATCGCAATCATACCTAGCGCGTAAATATCACTATTGTGTCGTGGCTTACCTTGCGCTTGTTCTGCTGGCATATAGCCAGGAGTACCAATACCAACAGTAGCAGTTATAAGGCTTGGAGATGCTACAAATTGAGATCGCATTTGTTTGACTGCACCAAAGTCAATTAAAACTAATTTGCTGTCTTTGTCACGTCTGATTAAATTATCTGGCTTAATGTCGCGATGAATAACACCATAGCTATGTACAAACTCCAAGACACCCAAAACATCTTGTAGCATTTGGATAACTTGGCTTTCAGTCCAAGGTTGACTAACTTGCATTTCGGTGCTAAGTGGACGCCCTACAATCAACTCTTGCACCAAAAAAAAATCTTCATTTTCTTCAAAATAAGCTAACAGACGGGGAATTTGGTCATGATTGCCCAATTGTTCCAAAATTTCCGCTTCGCTATTAAATAAACGTCTAGCAACTTCCAAGTAGTACGCGTCAGAACTCGCACGTTTCAGCAGCTTGAGAACACACTTGGGATTTCCTGGACGGCGTGTATCTTCAGCAATGTAAGTCTGACCAAATCCTCCAGCCCTAAGGACTTGGACAACTTTGTAACGCCTATCTAGTAACTTTCCTAACATTGTATGGCTTATGCGAGTGTTTTTACTACATGATCTTGCCACAAGATCACAAAAGGACTTATGTACTGACGTTTCTGGTGGAGGGGATTGGGGATTGGGGATTAGGGATTGGGGATTAAGGGGTACAACGCGAAAAATTATGCCGGGGAAATATGCCCTCCCAAAGAAAGGAAATTTTTTTCTACACCCTACACCCCGTCTCGAATAACTCTATTTCCAAGCTAAGGGAAAATTGAACAAAGAAGAGTTTAAACTTTATTCATGATGCTCCAGTTTCAACCCCCTGGCTTTGGACAAAAAATTATCAACACCTCCTTGGGGTTGATGGTTTACTATACCCAAACGAATGCACCTTGGTTGATTGCTGAAACTGAAGATTTACCTCCCCTTGTCTTCCTCCATAATTTTGGTGGCGGGGCTTCTGCTTATGAATGGTCTAAAGTTTATCCTGCTTTTGCCCCTAGGCACAAGGTGCTAGCCCCAGACTTAATCGGTTGGGGTGAATCTGCACATCCTGTGCGAGATTACCAAATTAGCGATTACTTGACGACGATTGCAGAATTTATCAGACATACTTGTCGTCCACCTGTGACGGTGATTGCGTCTTCATTAACAGCTGGTTTGGCGATTCGCCTTGCTATTGCCCATCCTTTTTTATTCCAAGCACTGTTTTTGGTGTGTCCCTCTGGATTTGATGATTTTGGGCAAGGTGTTGGACGTAGACTTCCTCTTCAATTAATAAATACACCGATATTGGACAATCTCATTTATGCTCTGGGCGCAGAAAATGAATTGGCGGTACGCAACTTTTTGCAAAGGTTTCTGTTTGCCAAACCCGAACGAGTTTCCGAAGAAATGGTACAGGCTTACCTAGCCTCTGCACAACAGCCCAATGCTAAATTTGCCGCCTTGGCATTTTTACGGGGTGACCTTTACTTTGACTTAAGCTTGTATATTCAACAACTGACCATCCCTACAGTGATATTTTGGGGTAAGGAGGCACAATTTACCAGTGTTAAGCTAGGACAGCGTTTAGCAAAGTTCAATCTTAGTGCTATTCGAGATTTTCATGCAATTCCAGATGCAGGGGTTCTGCCCCATTTGGAAACACCAGAGGTAGTCATTGGTTTGTTACAGCGCTATCTATCGCCCAATTCCTCTACTTGAGAAACATCTAAACCTGTCAGGGTTCTCTAGTTGAGCGCCAACCCCATGCCTAAAAGGCAGGGGCTTGGTGGTTAACTCCACCTGACCAGACTATTCGTTTAAGGCAAGAGTTAAAAGACCCAATCGACGGATGCTTGCTAGTCCTGAACCCTGGAACTGAACGATTAAACAGGTTTACGGAGCAATATTCCAGTGTCGCGAGTGAAAGTACCGACCTTAAACAAACTCGTTCGCGCAGCGTCCCCCCTTGGGAGAAGCAAACTTTACCAAAAAACTGGGTTTAAAGCCCCGCCCTAGAAGGGCGGCTTTTGTCGAGAGTTCTAATTAGTTCTCTAAGCACGTCATTCAACGAAGACGAGGCAAGGAATCCCCGTTTCTTCTAGAACGGGGAGGAATTGTCTCCTTGCCCCGACAAGCGTCATTAGTCATTAGTCATTGGTCATCAGTCTAAGGTCTGAAGAAGACGAAAAATCGTGAAAAAGCTACTAAGGACTAAGGACTAAGGACTAAGGACTTCGATTTCCCCCCGGCTTTTTATGAAATTGAACGAAGTGATAATTTCATAGCCGGGGGATGAGTTAACTTGATTTTCCTCAAGAAATGGTGCAAGAAAATCAAGTCAATATGATTATTTATGATGTCAAGCATGAGGTGATTGTCGAATGGAAAAACTAATAAAATACCGTCAGCTTGTGCAGAAGATATTACTGGATTACGGCAACCAAAAACCAGCTTTAGGAACTAGCTGAGATTCTCAAACCAAGCTTCTAAATCTTCCACAGAATAAAAATCAAGCAGTGCTTCACCCAGATTCTCTAGCTCCGGGGTTGACAAATTTTCAATTTTGCCCTTTAGCTGTAGACTAATTTCTCCCAAGCGACGGTTAAGTTGACGCATCAGCAATTTTAATTCTCCTTGCTTTTCCCCTTGTTCAAGTCCTTTTCGCATCCAACTGGTAACTATCTGCATAACTTTTTCCTGCTCTTTTGGTTCAATGGTAGCAAGTTGCTCTTGAAACACGACTTCTTCTTGGGAATTCAATTCCAAATATGTATCAATAAAGCCGGAAATTAACTGCACTCGTGCGGGGTTAAGTCGAAGACTTGTTAACAATTGTAATGATGTCAGTTTGACTTGGGGACGTTCAGTTGCACTCATCTGCATTTTTGCCCTTCGGGTTCGCCAGTTGCCTACGGAGGGAAACCCTCCTTCAGCACTGGACTCACCATCAAAGCGCTAGCCACGGGATTTCGCTGATTCACAAAATCCTGCCAATGCAATTGATTTAGCTGGATCACGTCATAGTTAAACTCTAATATGATTTTCTTTGCTAACTCCAGCCGATAGGAATTTGGTTCAGGTGTTTTGGGGCTATCGTGGGAATAAATGACAATCGGATAAATGGGAAGTGCATATTTTTCGTGCAAACGGGCAAAATAGGTAAACATCCGTCGATTGAAGCCAGTCTGGGAATAGGATTGATGTTCGGTGTGAATTATAAATAAAGTATCTTGGCTTTTCAATGACGCTTGCACAACAATATCGAGGATTTTCTTTTCTCCCTCAGTGACATCGGTAATGACTTCCAATGGTAAAAACTGTACCGAGTCACGTTCCCACTCGACGCTAATATCCGGAAAAAATAGCTCAATAAACTCCGGAAAAAAGTTAGATAGGAGTTCTTTAAACAGGCGGTCGTGGTCTATCATTTCAGTATCTTACCGAATTTCCACAGCCTAACATAGACGTAACCATAACTGAACTCGAACCCCTCCTACTTTTTCCTCTGGAGGGGATTTTATTACTTAAGCAACACCATCAGCAACACCTGCTTTACATAACTAGCAACTTGGGTTAATACCTCTGAAACAAAAGTACGATCGCGCCTCCCTTAGGCACTCTGTATGATCGCACTTCAATTGCAGAATCACTGAAGAGAAAAAGTGCGATCGCCCTTGGCGGGGCTTTGCCCATCGCTCTCAAGCGGGCACTCCGTGCGATCGCCTATTCTTAGCTATTGATGATACTACGCAGTTTGACTTTTCTGGGTGGATATTTGCTCTACACCAGCAGCTTTCAAGCGAGTCACCGAGCTTCTGCGGACACGTTCGCTTTTGCGAACACCACCCGCCATCTCATATTCGTGGCTATCTTTGCCGTACTTAAAAGCAACCCCAATCAACATTTTCTCAGAGAGTTCCCCCAAATTTTTTTCTAACTCTGTAATCTCAGTTTTAGAAGAGCCAATCACTACTAGAGCAGTATTATAAGCATCAATCTTGGTACGTAATTGCTCAATGAGTTGTGTCATGTTTTGTAAGTTGCAAGTATCCCCAAAATCCATGTTTGGATCAATTGCCTTGAGTCCAGAGGTTCTTAACTCAGCTTTTTTGAGAATGCGGGATGTGCTTTTTTGACGAGTCATAGCTATACTCCTTACAGAAAGTTCTACAGTTAGCTTGCCCTAATGAAGCAGCGTTCTGAATCAGCAAAAATAGCATAAAATTGTATTTTTTCTCAAAAAAATATCTAGTAATCCTAGTGATTTCTCTTAGAAAGCATTTATAAAAGAAATTTTAACTTTGTAGGGTGCGTTATAGCGAAGCACAACGCACCATTCATCTCGTCGGTGCGTTACGGCAAAAATATTGATTGTCGCTATCTTTGGTTACAGGCATGCCGTAACACAACACCAGTTTTGCGGGAAGAAAATCTACACCGCAAACTGCCTCCCCTACTTAATATTTTGTTCACTTTTTATCGTGTCGTAACGACAGCTTGTTGTGATCTAACGACAACTTGTTAGGATCTAACGACAGCTTGTTGTGATGTAACGACAACTTGTTGTGATGTAACGACAGCTTATTGTGATGTAACGACAACTTGTTAGGATCTAACGACGACTTGTACATTCCTAACGACATCTTCTTGTGGAACTACAATTGGCTTTGCCACTACCCCGAATCGCGCTCGCTCCTCCACAACGGGTGCTTTGCGCGATCGCTCAATTTCATTGTGATCCTCATTTTCTGCGATTGGCTTTGCCACAGAAGCGAATCGCGATCGCTCTCAAGCGGGCACTCTGTGCTATTAGTTAAAATTTTAATGATTACCTTTGCTATAAAAAATTATTGATTATGAACCTTACTTTTCACCGGATCTGGAAAACCTCGCTTCCATTCCTCTCTCCTTGTAGGAGAGAGGCTTTAAATTCTCCCCCTTCCCTAAAAGGGAAGGGGGCTGGGGGGTTAGGTTTCGCGTTGGTTTTTCCACATGACGTGAAAAGTCAGATTATGAACTGGCGACAGTACATCCATTCTGAGCCAAAAATATTATTAGGTAAACCAACAGTAAAAGGTACACGGTTATCTGTTGAATTTATACTTGGTTTATTTGCTAATGGTTGGACAGTACAGCAAGTTTTAGAGAATTATCCGATTTTGACACTAGAAGCTGTGCAAGCTGTATTTGTGTTTGTTGCTGAGTGTATGCGAGATGAATCTTTAGACATCTGGTGAAAAACAATGTAGAGACGCGCCATGGCGCGTCTCTACAAGGATTGTAGACAACGCAAAATTAATTTCTGGAGATGTCTTTTGTATATCCTACCGTTTTTATCTGAGTCAGCGTAATGTGATTTTTAGCAAACGAAAATTTCCCGATCTGGAGTGTGGTACGCTTGCGGGATGCTGGTTATGATGTAGCTTATGGTAGTGAAGATGCTCCTGGTGCTGAAGATTTGCTAGTTATTGCAGGGCAAATGTTTAATAATAACTATGATTTGGCTATAGCAATCATTGATGGTATGGAAGCTAGAAGTGTAAAAGGTGGATATGCCCTTGAGGGTTTTATATTTAATTGCGCCTAGCTACTTATAATTTGATACTTGACAGCAACGTTTATGAAAAATTTCTTTACATTATCAACAGTTTTTTCTAGCGTAATTGTCACAGGTTTACTGTTTGCCGTTCAACGACTAGGAGTGTTAGAACCATTAGAAATTAGGCTTTTTGACCAGATGATGCAAATGCGAGCAGATTCTGGTCCAGATTTCCGCTTGTTGATTGTTGCAGTCACAGAAGATGACATCAAAAAATGGAAATCGCCCACTTCAGACCGTTTATCGGGGCAAGTTCTCGACAATCTCTTGGGTAAACTTGAGCAATATCAACCGCGAGCAATTGGTCTTGACATTTATCGTGACTTGCCCATTGAACCTGGTCACAACCAGTTATTGAAACGTTTGCAACAGAGCGATATTATTATTCCAATTTGCAAACATCGTGATAACAATGAGCCTGGAGTATCTCCTCCTGAGGGAATTGAACCATCGAGAGCCGGATTTATCGATGTTGTAGAAGATTCTGATGGCACAATACGTCGCAATCTACTGTTATTGTCCTCAGCAGCAAATGACGATTGTGCAGCAGAATATTCCTTAAGTTTACAACTAGCACTAAAATACTTGCAATTTGAACGCATCCAACCGCAACGTACTTCCAAGCAAGAGTTGCAACTTGGCGAGACTATATTTAAACGTCTAGAAAGTCATTCTGGTGGTTATCAAAACATAGATGCTCGTGGTTACCAAATTCTCCTCAACTACCGTTCTTCTCTGGTAGCTGAAAAAGTTTCTCTAACAGATGTGCTTAAGGATAAAGTTAATCGTGATTTAGTGAAAAACCGCATCATCTTGATTGGTACAACCGCACCCAGTTTGAAGGATATTTTTAATACACCCTATAGCACTGGCAAGTCAGACACATCCGGTAGAATAGCGGGAGTGGAGATTCATGCCCAAAGTGTCAGTCAAATTCTTAGCGCTGTTCTCGACAAACAGCCTCTGTTTTGGTTTTTGCCTGAATGGAGTGAAGTGATTTGGGTATTAGTATGGAGTTTAGCTGGAGGTATAATTGCATCACGCATTCAGCATCCTTTATATCTAGCAATTGTCGGTGGAACAGGTCTTGCAGTATTATTTGCTGGTAACTTTTTTATTTTTACCCAAGCAGGATGGATTCCAGTCGTCTCGCCAGCACTGGGGTTGGTGTTAGCAGCTGGTAGCGTTCTTGGTTACACGCTATATCAGAGTAAGCAAGAGAAAGAAAAAATAGTACAACAGGTTCAGCAGCAAGAAGAAGCCATTATCCAACTGCAAGCATTTATAAGCCAGAGCGGCAATTCCTCAGGTCTAACAACACCATCTCAAATTCCCTCCGAGACGCACCTGCTGAAAAGACGTTACAGAATCATCGAATCTCTAGGTCATGGAGGATTTAGTTATACTTATTTAGCTCAAGATACTCAGCGTCCTAGTCATCCTGTATGTGTGGTCAAGCAATTACAACCCGCTCATCAAGAAGAAGATTTTTTAAGGGTTGCTAGACGACTTTTCAACACTGAAGCAGAAATTTTAGAAGTTCTGGGTCAGCATGACCAGATTCCTCAATTATTGGCTTATTTTGAAGAAAAGAAAGAATTTTATTTAGTTCAAGAATTTATCAAAGGGCATTCCCTTGAAAAAGAGATTACTCCTAATAAAAAGTTTGCAGAAGCTGATGTTGTATCTCTACTCAAAGAAGTTTTGCTGATACTTGTTTTTGTTCACGGTTATAATGTCATCCATCGAGATATCAAACCTAGTAATTTAATCAGGCGAGAAAGTGATGGACGGATTATTTTAATTGATTTTGGTGCGGTCAAGCAGATTCAAGCTCACCAGTCAAATTATACGATCGCAATTGGTACTCCTAGTTATATGCCTCTCGAACAAACGAACGGACAACCAAGACTAAACAGCGATATTTATGCGTTGGGAATACTGGCTATTCAAGCCTTAACAGGGAGACATCCTAAAATGTTCCAAAGAGACTCAAATACTTTAAGGGTGGTTATATCTCCGCAAGATGGTACCTTGCAGAATTGGTACAATTTAACAGAAATCAGTGACAAATTTGCTGCGGTATTAAATAGAATGGTGAATCAAAACTGCAATTTAAGATATCAGTCGGCTACAGAGGTATTAAATAGTTTAGAAAGTCTTTAACGAACACGGCATGATATCATGTCCGGTTAATTAGTTATGATTGCCACGTTGACTGCACCCCACCCCTTTATCCCCTCCCCGCAAGCGGGGAGGGCAGGGTGGTTTCATACAAAGAAAGAAAAAACCTTTTGGATTTGATTGGCTAAAGCACGTTGAGCTTGAGGGATAGTGCGAAAACCAAGAAATCTGGCAAGAGTGATGAAAAAATTATGTAATATTGCCCAGTTAACTGGTGCATTGCCACCTCGTCGTAGTGGAAAGTCTGAAGGGAAAGGTCACATCGCGAACCCAATGGAGCCGGTTTTCAATTCCCCAATGTTTCTGGGTGTCGGTTAGAGCATCTTGAGCCGACATGATCTGACTACAAATATAGAACTGACGCTCTTGAAATGATTGACCATCACGAATACCAGAACGTTCAACTTGGACAAAGGTTTTAAGTCCAGCCCATTGACTTTGTAATTTTTCTGGAGCGGCGAATACCTGACAACAACGCTTGACCGAGCGATCGTGAGTATCATCTTCTGTTGTAGTACTGCTCAAAGGTTCCTGTTTGTGTGACTGAGTTTGAGCCATTTTGTAGAGCGTCGGTTGATTTTCTTTTAATCCAATCATGTAGTCGTTGCCACCATTAATAATCAGCGATACTGTTTTTTTTGGCAATGCAAAGCATCAAGAGTGAACATCACTTGTTGAGCACAAAATTCGGATATTAATTGCTGTGCGATCGCCATCTCACTAATTTTTTTGTTCGACATTGGTTGCATCCTGAGTACAATGCCCCGCCCGTGACTATAAACTGATACTGTACTGATAAAGTTTTGGTAGGACTGACTGTAATCTGTTACTGTGCAGCGAATACCTTTACCATCAATTGCCAATCTTTCTCCTGGCATCGGTGGCACAAGAACTGATGCCCAATTATTGAATAAGTCGGTGAATGGCTGAAAATCTAATGTTTTCAGTACTCGTCGGAACGTTGAGTAGGATGGAAACTTGATTGTCTCATCTAGGCTTAACAGTTCAATCAAGCCTTGTCTGTGTACTCTGGTAAAATCTTCCAATGGTCGGTAGCCCCAATACCCTGTCATTGCTCCCAATAAGATCAACAATAATACCAACCAGAAGTCATGTCTTCGTCCCCGAATATGTCGATAGTCTGGGATTTGCTGCAATTGTTCGATGAGATTCATACTTTTTATTTATCAATTTTTCTCCACCCTCTACAAATTATTATTATTTTTCTTTCTTTGTATGAAACCACCCTGCTCCCCGCAAGCGGGGAGGGGACGTGAAGCGTAGCTTTACGGGGGTGGGGTTCTTCAGGAATGATAAGTAAATATTAAGTAGGGTGTGTTACGGCTATGCAAGGATTTCGGAGTTTGAGAGAGTGAGGATTAGCCGTAACGCACCGAGAAAGATGGTGCGTTAAGCGTTGCTATAACGCACCCTACAATTTAAGGTTTACTGGTATATATTTAATTTGACCCACTTACTTAACGAATACGGCATGACTGGGAAGAAGCAGCCAAATTTTCTGCAGTAGCATTGGGTGTGTGGGAAACCAGTATCACTTCGCCTTTACCGTTGAATACCCAATCGGTAGCAGGTATAATTTCAACTGTATCAGATTCAGACTTTGGTTTTGTTGCCGTAGTCTTAGAATCTAGTCGCTGTGCTGTCGTCGCACCTAAACGAGTATCTTCCCAGACCGCATCACTACTGAGAGTCTCATCAGGACTGGGAGGTAAACCACCGCGTCCAGTCACTTTAAAGTCACTCGCATTTGCTTGATCAAAAGCAGCACAACCTTGGGCTATTTGGTTGGAGGGGTCAAATACATCTGCGGGTAGGGAGACTAAACCGCTACTAAGGTCGGGGTTATTGATGGTAATTGGATCATCCAATTGCGGTCCACCTTGTTGGGAAACAGCGGTAATGTCATTTGTTGGTAAATTACGCGGGTCTAGATCAGTAGGACGCAACCTTTCAAGGTCAAGCTTACTGAGTGGCTTGATTTCATAAATACCAATAGCGTTGATTTGGACTACGCCACCAGATCCATTGAAGGCATTGGCGGTGATGTCGCTATTTTCTTTTGGAACCGAGACGATGAAACCATTAGGGGCATTGATTGTAATGTTGCCGCCGTCTCCCCTCTGCTGTGCAGTGCCTGCGGTAGTAGAGATTTGAGCGCCACGACGCAGAAGGAGTAAATCAGTTTGTAAGTTGATGTTACCACCGTTACCTGTTGCAGATTCGGCGTTGAGTGTGCCACTGTTGTCTAGGGTAACTTTAGGTGAGGTGACGATAATATCTCCAGCAGTACCCGTCGGACTTTGGGAGTTAACGTACAATCCACTCTTAAGATTTGAAATCTTGTCAGAAATGGTGACGTCTTGGGCAGCATTAACTTTGATTGTGCCTGCATTACCTTGCCCAAAGATACCAGCCTCCAATGCGGCACCATTAGTAAGAGAAAGTTGAGATGTTGTAATTTCAATATTGCCCCCATTGCCTTTAATAGCATTACGTAGTTCCGGGCTATCTTCAACATCTCCTACATTACTAGAGATATTACTGCGGGAAATTTCACCATTACTATTTGTGTAACCGCCATCTAAGGAAACACTCTTGGTCGCATTGATAATTACATTCCCAGCATTGCCTTGCGCTTCAGTGTCTGCTACTATTGCAGCACGATTAGTAAGAGAAAGTTCAGGTGTTGTAATTTCAATATTGCCCCCATTGCCTCTAACAGCATTACGTTGTTCCAGGCTATCATAAACATCTCCTACCTTACTAGTGATAGCACTGGGGAAATTTCGACCATCACTATCTGTGTAAGTGCCATCTAAGGAAACACTCTTGGTCGCATTGATAATTACATTCCCAGCATTGCCTTGTCCCCTGGTGCTTGCCTGCAATTGAGCGCTATTAATAAGAGAAAGTTGAGATGTGGTAATTTGAATATTGCCCCCATTACCTTTGGTAGCATTGCGTTCTTCCGGGCCATCACCAACATCTCCTACAGTAGCAAAGACTCTTGCATTATCTAAGGAAACACTCTTAATCGCATTGATAATTATATTACCAGCATTGCCTTGTCCGAAGGTGCGAGCCGACAGTTCAGCACTATTGGTAAGAGAAAGTTGAGATGTAGTAATTTGAATATTGCCCGCATTGCCTTTGAGAACATTACGGTCTTCCGGCGGAGTATAAATACTTCCTACCTCATTAAAGATGTTAGTTAGAGAGCCATCTAAGGAAACACTCTTGGTCGCATTGATAATTACATTCCCAGCATTGCCTTGTCCATAGTTCCTAATCCCTAACTCATTACCATAAGTACCATTGGCAAGAGAAAGGGAATTAGAAGATAAAATAATGTTACCTCCATTACCTGTTCCTTGGACATAGTAGAGGATATCACTGTCACCAATAATATTTATATCTCCAGTAGCATTAAGCGTAATATCGCCTGCCTTTGCTCCAGCATTACCTAAGCCTTGCCCAATACCAGCACTCAGTACGCTTCTTCCAGAAAACTCTAAATTGCGCGAGTTGATTGCAATATCTCCTCCACCATCAGCTTCTACATATACAGCAGCGCGATTAGTCAAAAATATATCTGCTCGTGTACTAGAAGCTGGAAAGTCCAAGCTTAATTTATCGCCATCCACATTTAGCCCCACATTTCCAGAGGCAGCTAATCCTCCCAACTCAACTCTTCCACCATAAGCATTCAGCTGACCACCATCCATATTGACATTGCCACCCACTAGTAGCAAACTTTTACCATCCGGAACACGTAAACCAAATGCATTAAATCCTGCTGGGTCTTTTCCGGCTGGTGCTATTGAGTTATTTTCAATTCGTGCAGCAGCTGCTATTTGATTGAAAAATAAAGCTGAAGGATTTACCGTTAGCAGTGCAGGATTATTTGGATTCGTTGCACTGAAAAAACCTCGGTCGCCAAATTGAATTGCATTGGCTGTCGTTCCCACGAACGAGCCACCAACATCCAGGCGAGCATTTTTACCAAAGATAATCCCATTTGGATTAATCAAAAACAGGTTGGCTGTACCGTTAGCACGAATTAACCCATCAATATTCGATTCTGACCCACCCGTTACCCTACTGAAGATGTTCTGAATGTCCGCAGCATTATTAAAAGAAGCCGTCGTATTCCCAGTTGGTACAGAAAACTGTTGGAAGCTGTGGAACAAGTTGCGTCCTGCGGTAGTTCCTCCAGTGATATTGAAGGTGTTACCATCTACGGTGACGATGGAATTATTTGGTAGAGTGGCATCTGATTGAATTGGTTGAATTTGTTGGGCAGAAGCAGAATTTGCCCCCAAAGCGAATGTCAGCGACACGGCTGTGCCGAACGCACCCCCCACCGCAATCCCTGAAAACCAACGAGTATTTCTAAAAAACATCGCACCCCCAAGGAAACAGCAGTTGCCCAACAACGGTCTACCAGTGACCGAATCAGTTATCAGTTATCAGTTATCAGTTATCAGATAAAAATCTTGCTGTGTGTCATTGCGAACGTTTTTAATCGTGGAGATAGAATGAAGATTTTATGTCGAGACTCTTAGAGTGAAGACATAAAGGCGTCCTTATACAAATCCCCTCAAGGCAATTGATGGGGATTAACTGATAACTGATAACTGCGGCTGGTACTGTTAAAAGTAAACCATATTTGCGTAAACGGGAAAATAATCTCGGCTAACTCCCCTTTTGGTGAAATTAGTGCTTGTTTTCTACCGAAACAGCCATTTTTTACAGAAATTCGTCCTGATGTTACTTTACAAAAATTCATCACTCCGAAGAAAGCTACGTATGCGCTTCGCTGCGGACAAATGTATATTTAATTTTGTATTAGTACTTATTAGTACTTAGCCGTCTGCCCTGAGTCCCTACGCTTTGTGGGTGTCCTCTGGACATAGGAACACGCTGCTTTGTATCTCCTGCACAGACGCTATGCCTACGGCACGGCTGCGCCTATCGCTAATCGGGAATCGCACCTGCGAAATGTGCAATTAATGGTTAAAAATCAAACAATTTTGACTGTTCTTTGTAAATTAACGTAAAAATAACTTTAACGAATACGGCATGATTGGGAAGAAGCAGCCAAATTTTCTGCAGTAGCATTGGGTGTGTGGGAAACCAGTATCACTTCGCCTTTACCGTTGAATACCCAACCCGTAGCAGGTATAATTTCAACTGTATCAGATTCAGACTTTGGTTTTGTTGCCGTAGTTTTAGAATCTAGTCGCTGTGCTGTCGTCGCACCTAAACGAGTATCTTCCCAGACTGCATCACTACTGAGAGTGTCATCAGGACTGGGAGGTAAACCACCGCGTCCAGTCACTTTAAAGTCACTCGCATTTGCTTGATCAAAAGCAGCACAACCTTGGGCGATTTGGTCGGAGGGGTCAAATACATCTACGGGTAGGGAGACGAAACCGTTACTAAGGTCAACATCAGGGTTGTTGATGGTAATTTGACCATCTAATTGTGGTCCACCTTGTTGGGAAACAGCACTAATGTCATTTGTTGGTAATTCACGAGGGTTTGAATTAGCGTTTAAACTCCGTAATTGTGCTCCACTCAATATCTGTAACCCGTAAATGCCAGATGTGTTAATCTTGACTTTACCACCAGAACCTGTGAAAGCATTGGCGATGATGTCGCTATTTTCCTGGGGGATGGCGACGAGAAATTGTGAGTTGATGTTGATGTTACCACCTTTACCTGCACCTTGAGCAAGTCCCGCAGTTGTAGAAATCGAACTATTGTGACGCAACAAAAGTAAATCTGAGTTAAGAGTAATGTTACCGCCATCGACGGCGTTGGACTCAGCGTTAATCGTGCCTTGGTTATCGAGTGTCAGGCGAGGCGTATTCACGATGATATTGCCAGCAGGACCCGTTGCACTAGAGCGAACCGAGATACTGCTGTTAGGTGAAATTTGAACAACACGGCGAGGAAACTGGCTTAAACGGCTGGAGTAAGTTGGGTCGCTACCTGCAATATCGACTTTATTTTTTGCATTAATTGTAATTGTGCCAGCAGAACCGCTGCTTTCGCTGGTGGTGAAAATCTGTCCGCCGTTAAGCAGTTGTAAGGTGTCGAGGGTAATGCTGATATTTCCTCCGGGCTTATTGTTGAAAGTGCGAGCATCTATTACAGCACCATCGCGAACTGTTAGCTGTGGTGCTGTAATTGTGATATTGCCACCTTTCCCTTTACCAACAATTGTCGGTCCGGTTCCAGCAATAGCAGGATTATCCCCTGTGGTCGAGAAAATAGCACTGGAGCGTTTTGTCTCCTCATCGATACCTGCGACAATGATAGGCTGCGTCGCAACAATGCTTATATTACCTGCGTCTCCGTCACCAAAAGTACTAGCATCGATTTGTGAACCATTTATTTGTTCTAAGGAACTTGTTGTGATAAATATATCTCCGCCCTTTCCGACTGCATTTTGATCAACCCCGCCATAAATGTCGCCATCATCAAGAAAAATGCGATCGCGGGCGTTGATGATAACATTGCCTGCATTGCCCTTTCCATCTGTGCTGGCACTCACCGCTGCCCGATCTCCGACAAATAGAGATCCAGTTGTAATCTCGACGTTGCCACTATTACCAACAGCACCTGGTCGCACTAGGCTGGCAGCACCACTACGCTCTTGCTCATTGTCGGAACTCCCCGCAAATTCCACACGAGTTCGCGCATTGATCACAACATTGCCTGCATTTCCTCGTCCGAGAGTTTCTGCTTGCAGTACTCCAAAATTAGTACCTGTTAGTGTTCCCGTGTTGACATGAATATCTCCCCCCTTACCGCTACCGCTTTTTTCAACTTGATTAGCGATAGCTGCACGATTATTTAAGGCAACTTGATCGCGGGCATTGATAGTGATATCGCCTGCATTGCCTTTTCCAGAAGTAATCGCAAATATTTGTGCGCCATTATCCAGCAATACTGACCCAGTAGCGATCTCGATGTTGCCCCCCTGACCTGTTGCGCCAGAAGCCACTTGGCTAAAGGCTCCACTGGCTGCACTACTTCTCCCCTCAAAAGAGACGCGAGCGCGGGCGTCGATGAGAATGTCTCCTGCCTTCCCCTGTCCAAAAGTATAAGTAGACAGTTGTGCACCTCCGGTAGCGGACAATGAACCTGTGTTGATGCGAATGTTGCCCCCCTGACCTGTTGCGCCAGAAGCCACTTGGCTAAAGGCTCCACTGGCTGCACTACTACTTCCCCCATCAAAAGAGACGCGATCGCGGGCGTCGATGAGAATGTCTCCTGCCTTTCCCTGTCCAAAAGTATAAGTATACAGTTGAGCACCTTTGGTAATGGATAGTGAGCCTGTATTGATGCGAATGTTGCCTCCGTTGCTGCTCTCTGCGGCACTTGTAATGTCAGAATCATTATCTAAGGAAACTTGATCGCGGGCGTTAATGATGACATCACCTGCATTGCCTTGTCCGGAGGTATAGGTTCTCATCGCAGCGTCATCGCTAAGGGACAACGATCCTGTATTGATGCGAATGTTGCCTCCACTACCAATGCCCTTGTCTTGAATGCTATTAATGATCCGTGCATCGTTGCTTAAGAAGACGCGATCGCGAGCATCAATGACGATATCCCCTGCGTTTCCTTGTCCAAAAATATTCGCGGTCATTGTAGCGCCATTGGTCACAGATAGCGTTCCCGTGCTGATGCGGATATTTCCCCCATTACCTTTGCCAGTTTCCCCCACATTACCAGAGATAGTCGCGCCATTATCTAAAGAAACTTGATCGCGGGCATTGATAATGACACTACCCGCATTTCCTTGCCCATCGACACGAGCCCTCAACTGAGCCTTATCGTTGAGAAATAATGATCCAGCAGTAATCCGAATATCACTACTATTGCCCGATTGATTTTCAAATACATTATTTTCAATTTGACTGCCTTCTCTGATTTGGATTGTGCCTGTCGCATTTAAAGTAATATCCCCAGTTTGACTATTTCTTGGTTCACCTGTTCCGATACCTGAAGCAATGTAGCTGTTGCCGGAAATATTTAAATTGCGAGCATGAATTGCCACACCGCTACTATTGCCAGCTGATACCCCAATTTGAGAGCCAAACAGCGAGACATCTGCTCGTGGTAGATTGGCAGGAATGCTGAGACTATAATCTGGATTTAGCCCAACAGTTCCTGTGCCTGCGATCGCTGCAAGTTCAATCCGCCCGCCGGGAACAGCCATTAAGCCGTTGTTGAAACTGATATCACCTCCTGCTAGAACAAGGCTCTGTCCTGGGGGTGCTGTCAATATTCCCTGATTGGCGATCGCCCCCGGATTAAGTTGATTAAAAAATAACGCCGAAGGATTAACCGTCAATAACGGTGGCGCTTCCGGATTTGTAGCACTAAACACACCTTGCTCGCCAAAGCGAAGAGCACTCGCAGTTGTCCCCACAAACGAACCCGCAACATCTAACCTTGCATTCTGCCCAAAAATGATGCCATTGGGATTTATCAAAAACAAATTTGCATTACCATTTACACCCAATAAACCGAATATTCTCGAAGGATCATTACCCGTGACACGACTCAAGATATTTTCAATTCCTGCTGGATTTGCAAAGTAAACCCGCTCTCCATTCCCAACGTTAAATTGAGAAAAACTTTGGAATAAATTTATACCTCTAATCGCTCCACCTTTAATCAGCTGTCCTGGTAATCCACCAATGTTAGGATTATTTGTGACTTGTGATTTTTCATTCCCCAAGGTGTTGTCAGGAACAATCTGAGCAGAAGCAAAATTCTCAAACCCAGTTGTTATTGCATTGCATACAACCAAAACGCCTAGCAGCTTCCAGAAGCCTTGACACAGGTCTTGAGTCATGCCTGTATTTTCTCCAATAGATTTTATTTAAGGGAAATGGATATCTATTTTTGATTAATGGTTCAAAATAATACTATTTTGAGAGTCTAAGTAAATTAACATACAGGAAAAAACGAGTTGAAATAATGACATTTCAAAAAACTTGATTTTATTTTGTAAAAAAATATTTAGCCCTGGCGACTGGAAGTAGCGGCTACACAAGCAAAACCCGCCTACGCGGGTTAAAATTAATGGTTTATAGTCTGTGGAGGCAGACTTGGTTTGTGTAGGTGCGGTTTCTAACCGCCAGCCTCAGAATTTTGTCAGTCAACCAGGCGAAAAACCTCACCAATAACTTTATTGCCAGTTACCAATTAAAATATAGGGTGCCCAAAAGTAGGGATGTCTGCGATTTTTCAGGAGATTTACTTGAGCCTGACGCAAAGCTTCTGCTTTAGCCATTTTTTTATTAACCAAATTGTCGTAAAACTCAATCATTACCGTCGCAGTCGTGTCATCGGCGACACTCCAAAGAGTTGCCAATGTACTACGCGCTCCTGATTGTATGGCAATTCCTGCTATTCCTAAAGTAGCTCGGTTATCTCCTTTAGCTGTTTGACAAGCACTCAAAACGAGCAGGTCAACTGCTTGTTGTTCATTTGTCTCTCTCGTTCTCAGTAAAGATTTTAATTCATTAACATTGACTTCACCATTCCAAGTCAGAATAAATGTATTTTGTGCCTGCGAACTAAATTGACCATGAGTTGCTAAGTGTATTACAGGTGCATTAGAAGACTTAACCGCTTCTGTGATTGTTGTTTTCGTAAATTGATTGTTAAGTAGTGTTTGTCGAACAGGAATTTTCACTTCTTTTGCTATTTCATTCACTTCTTTTGTGACATAGGGTAAATCATTAAATATTCCCGGATATTTTTGTTCAAACTCTTTAGGTAATTCGCTCATTCCAGCAACGACTACTCGTCTTTCTAATCTTTCTGCGGTCAGGGGAGTGATGGTTGGTAATAACTGCAAACCTGGTGTTAGAGCAAGATTGTATTCTTTTTCAATCAGAAATTGTTTTCCATCATAAAGTGCTGCCATTGGAATATTTCGTAATGATCCATCTAAAACAAACACAATATTTGTGCCTTTTTTTAAATTAGAGTCTAAGGTTTTTTGAACTAACCATTTATATAAATTTTGTAAATCAGGTAAAAATTCACCACTATTACTATTTGATAGTTTTTGACTCAGTTCTTCAATGGTTTGTTCCATTTTATCTGAGGTAATAAAATTACCAGATTCATCTTTGGGAAAATCAAATGTGTAACGGCGCTTGACTTGATTAGGAAGAGAGGTGATAACTGCCAAGCGGTCAGGTAATATTAAGGGATAAATAAAAACTGTGTTGTTTTTCTTATCAATCTCGCTAAGCTGAACAGGTTTAACATCTACACAAGCTCTGCGGAAAAAGTTGTCTAGCTCTGCTACTTGTAGTGAGTCAATCACTTCTGTAGCTACCTTAATATTTTCTTCACTAGAGTTTCCTTCTAAAAGAAAACTCACATATTCTCGATATACAGGTTCTACTTCATCTCGAAAAGAAAATTGCACATCGCGGTTAACGACGGCTAAATCATTCCGTAGGGACTTGAGGTAATTGATTGCTTGTTTGTAAGAAGCTTTAGCTTCTTGATTATCACCACCTTTAGCTCTCAGGATACGACCTAATTGCCATCGCCAACGATAGGCAATATCATAGGCGAAAATTCTTTCGGCAAGTTTCACAGCTTGCTCTGTGAGATTTTGAGCTTCAGGCAATTGTTGGGTTTGCTCGTACAAGTTGCCGAGAGTACCTAAGGCGTAAGAATAGGTGCGATTATCTTGTAATTGTTGAGCTTGGTTAGCACTAACTTTAACTATCTCAGCAATTTCTCGCCAAGAAATGTTACTAGTGTTGTTCTTTTGTTTTAGTTTAATCAGACTTTGGGCAAAGTTAATGCGAGCGTTAATACTGCTACGACTGGGTGGAATGGTAGTAATTCGAGATTGGATTTGAGGAAACAATTTCTGGTATATATTTGATAATTTTTTTTGTAATTCTTCTGATATTTTTTTCTCTTGTTCTGACAATTCTTTTTTTTCTTGTTCTGACAATTTGTTTTTATCTGCTGCTGCTAAATTCAATCGTGTTTTGCGCTGTTGGTATAATAATTTGTCTACTCTGAGACGCAAAAGCCGTAGTTCATTGAGTTGTGTTTCTACTTGAGTCAGGGGTTTTTCAGAAGTGGTTGCCGCTAGACGATAATAATTTAAAGACTGTTGAATATATCCTTTAATTTTATCTTCTTCAATTGCATTATTGGCTAAAGTTTGGGCTGTGTTGCCTAAACTTAGCTGAATTTCTGCAACCTTTTCTTTTGATTGCTGTCTTTGAGCGATAATTAAACTTTTGAGCAAAACTTGCTGTGACTTGTCTAAATTTCCCAGCACTCGCAGAGTGTTACCGAGATTAAGCAATCGAGTTGCTTTGATGATGGAATCAGATTGCTTGTTTGTGCTTTGTTCTACAGCATCTAGAGTATTATTAGCACGACGGTAAAATCCTAATGCTTGGAGTGCCTGAGCTTGGTTAATCTGGCTACCAGTGGTACCCGCTTCATCGCCAATTTGCTTATAGATTACTGTCGCTTCTTCCCAGGTTTTCAGTGCTTGTTCTGCTTTACCTTGTGCTAATAACAACTTTCCTTTCGTATTTAAAGCTTGAGCGCGGATAGATAAATACTCTTTGGAACCATTTTTGTTGTGTAATAGTGCCAAGCTGTTGTCGATCGCTTTTTCAGCATTAGCTAATTCTCGTAACTGTTGGTGAGCCAAAGAAAGATAGCTTAATGCTAAAGCTTGGTTCAGCCCATCTTCAACTGCTTGAAATGCCTGAGATGCCTGTTTTAAAATCTTAACAGAATCGGCAAATCTTTCTGTTTGATAAAGTTTCAAACCTTGCTCCAAAAGTGTCTTGGTATTTGCTGATATCAAGTTCGGATGATTAGTTATCATTGCAGTCCTCGTGTTACCCCTCCCCAACCCTCCCCTTGCTAAGGGGAGGGTGCCCGATAGGGCGGGTGGGGTATTTCGGGATTTATAAGTGATTAAGCGAACTTGATATGATTGATTGTTCGCATCTTGCTGGCTCACCAATGCTGGTGGAGCAACTTTGGCAACAGGATTGGCAGTCAAGGGAACGGGAGTCATGATTTGAGATAATGTAGCTAAAGTCAGAATGACAGACATAATTCTTCACTTAAAAAGGTTGAGTATAAATAATAGAGAAATAGAGTCCGTTCTCTTGCCAAGAATCTTTTTCAGCAGACGAGACAGAGACAAGAGGAATACCCCAATCAAAACGAGCAGTCACGCGATCGCTCTGCCATAACAGCCCCAATCCTGTTGATACAATCTGATCCTCAAGGGCTGTTCTACCAGCGCTAGAGGTATTCCAGGCAGTGCCAAAATCAATAAATGGGGTAATATGAAGTACGCCCGGAATCTGCGGGATGCGTAAAATTGGATACCGTAACTCAACAGAAGCCAAAAAACCATTGTCGGCTAAAAGCAAATCCTGACGATAACCCCGTACAGTAGCTTGTCCACCGACACCAATTTGTTCTGAAGGTAGTAAGGCTCTGTCTGCTAACTGAAGATCTCCACGTACAAGCAAGAAAGTTTCTGGTGCTAAAACTCTTACCCACTGTGCTTGTCCGCGCCAAGCGAAAAATTCACTATCTGGATCTTTCGCGTTAGTCGTGGCGTCGAAGACATTAACACCTATACTAAATTGCGATCGCGCTGCAATAACTTGTCTGTCACTGCGCTGTGTCCAGTCTTGAAAAAATCGGACTGCGGATACTTTAGTCTTGCCATCTTCCGCACCCGGCGAAGGATAAGGAAATCGTTGTCCAACCAACGCTTCTAAGTAACCAATATCACTATCCCGACGATTGGCGGTGATTCCCAGTGCAAATTCCTGAGTTGGGGTTTGCAGTATAGGTTGACGAAAAGTTATTCCATACTCTTGGGAATTCCCATTAATATCTAAAATATCAAAAGGTTCTTCAATAACTTTTGTGGATGAAGTGCTGTAGTTTAACTGCAAAGTGCCATTGCGGGCATTCACTGGTAAAGTATAGCTAAAATCCCAACTGTCACTGCCATCGGTATTAGCATAAGAAATGCTTAAACCATCTCCCAGTCCCAGTAAATTCGCTTCATTAAGTCGGATTTGCCGCTGAAAGCTACCGATGGTGGGTGCTCGATTGTTGTCTAGTTGAGCTTGGACAGAACGGGTTTGTGCCTCTGTAACCTTCACTTCTAAAATACTAGTACCAGGACGCGCACCTGCTCCCAACTCGGCAGAGATATTTTTTATGAGTGGATTGAGTTGTAGCAGTTGCAGTGCTTCCACCAATTTATTTTGATTGAAAGGTTTGCCTGTAGCAATTGCTAGGCGACTACGCACATAGTTAGGGTTAAGCCGCCTTGTACCCCGGACTTGGATAGTTTCTAACTTACCTTCAACAACCTGAATTTTGACTACAGTGCCCTCTAATTTTAAAATTTGATTACCTGGTATAAAAGCGCCAGAGGAAACATAGCCTGCATCAAAGTAGAGTTTGGTAATGGCATTAGCAGCCTGTAAAAGTTCGGTAAAAGTGATGGGTTTGTTGGTGAAGTCTTTGGTAACTTCGGCAAATTTCTTTTCATCAAAGACGGTACTACCTACTACCACAAAACGTTCAACTTTAATTTTTTTTGAAAATTCACCGGGAACTGCTTCTGGAGTCGTAGGCGTAGGAGTTGTTGCAGGAGGAGACGGCAATAAATCTTCTGGGCGTGGGAGTTTTTCTGGTGTTGGGATTGTGGGTGTAGGTGGTACTCCTCGTTGGATATCTGATCCTGGCGGATTTATCTGTGCTTGTGCTTTTAGCGATGCACTAAAAAACAAGTTAACTAGTGTAGATGTCAGAATAAACAGACTTAATCTGATCTGATAACGATTTATACTCATTCTTAAACGATTTCGATTGATGATAATTCGGTTTGAGATGAGTGGAATATATTTCAATACATGTTATTTAACACGTTTTGGTAGCTAAATTAAACGTAAAATTCACCTTGTAAAATCCCCGACTTCTTTAAGAAGTCGGGGATCTGAAGCAGGTCAATTTATGTGCTTACAAAGCAGGCTGCGCCAACACAAATGTGCGGAGGATTGCTATAGCAGCTATGAAACAATAATCTGATTACAGTAGAGATGCGTTAATAACCACTTGTTCAAGTTTGACTGATTGCAACAACTCTTCCCAGTATTTCTTAACATCTGTATCGTTAGAATTCTGGAGCCGTAAATCAGCCAAAGTTCTTAGAGCGTCTTCCCAATATTTGTTCTTGACATAGATTTCTATACGCTCTTCTGGTGCTGCTGTTTTCAAGTCAACAGTTAAATTTTGATCAGGCAGAACTCGTTTCACGGAGCCTTGTAAAGATAAATCATTGTCTCGGTTCTGGAAATTGCAAATCACTGAAAAACCCCAAGTATACTGTTTGTTAGGTTCTAGAGGTTTCCCTGTTTTTGACGTAAGATTAACCCTAACAATACCAGCTTTTCCACTGGGATTTAAAGAAACTTTTTGTAAAGTTCCAAACTTGCTATCGTCGCGTATAACAAGTTCCAGCCCCTTTGCTTGCTGTATTTGAGGAACATAGAAAAATAGGGAAGGATACTCTGCGGTCGTTTGTAGAGTTTCTTGATCTGATGGTATGAGGGGAATAGGGGACTGTTCCTGCTTAAAACAACCTCCCCGTGTTGCCGCAGCTCTTCTTCTACTAGGATTACCGACATTGAAGGCAAGACTAGGAGGGCGATTGCGGTTAATATAATCTGTAACATTGCTAATTGCCCTCGTGGCATACGTATCTCCAGAACGTGCCTGCTCCGCTTGCTTAAAAAAAGATAAGGCTTTTTGATAGTTTCTCTTTTGAGCTTCAGCATAGCCCAACTGCATATATTGATCGTAAGCAGAGTTGGCTTGAGCCACTAAATAGATAGAATTGTCAATACCTACTGCTAAAACCTTGGAGTTGGTGGCGGATACCAGAGAAGAAAGCAGCAAAATAGTAAATAGAGATTTCAAGCTAAAGACTTGTTTCATGATACTTCTTACTTACTACAAAACAGTGTGATGCTCCCTTGAGAGCCGCAATCATGCGATGGCGCAGAGCGCCCGCTGAGTCCTGAGCCTGCGGCACGGCTGAGTCCTTCGGACACGCTGCGCGAACGCCGAACGGACACGCTGCGCGAACGCGATCGCTAACTTTGGGATTTGTCAGCAATGTTGTCTACACTCGCTTCTATATCCCCGTTTCGGTAATCATTGCTATCAATAGTCATATCAAATTTTGTCTGTACTGGCATCTACAACACTTATCTAAACCGACAGATAAAGAGCCGTACTGCTATCAGGACGTATACTTAAGTAGCGTTTAGTTGTACTCAATTTAGCATAACGTTAAATCTATTCGATTCATCTCGGAACAATAGGGGGGTAAGAAGAAAATAAATAGTCCTTTTTCCTGCCACTCTTACCATCGTTGTTTTGCTAGATTACTGCTATGCAAGGAGCCATTGTCGTGAACAATGACAGTGGTGCGACCAGTTTCAGCTAAAATGTTTTGTGCCTTGGCTGCAACCCAATCCATAACCTCGATGTAGCGCTTTGTTTTGAACCCACCTTGAACCAAGGCATACTCAAAACTGACTTGGGGTTGCCACAAACCCAAAATACTAATGCGATCACCAATGCTTTGAGACAGTTTTTTACCGAAAAACTTAGGTCTATAGCTATCTGAATTAAGACAGCATGGGTTTCATATAAGGAAAATTATTTAATAAAGTAAGTAAGTCGGTGAGAAAAATTTAATGTATATGAACAAATATAAATTGTCCTTCGGGTGTGTTATGCCGTAGGAATCGCGCACCTTGAATGATTGACGGTGCGTTGCGCTGCGCGACAACACACCCTACATTTAAATTTCTTAAGATAGCTTGAAATATTAGCACCGACTTACTTACCTTTCTGTTGGTAACACGAAACCTAATCTAAGGATAATTAGGAATAAGATTGTAATTTTATACAATTGCCAAAGCACTATGAAGCTGAATTATTCGCTTGGCGGAGTGGTAATAATAGTAAGTTTGTTTTTAAGTTCTCCTACTTTAACACAACAGACAAGTTGAACAAAAGCAAAATTTACCTGATGCCGCTGCACAGATACAGAAACTTTTAAAGCAACTAGAAGCAACCAACCCCACAACAACCGACACAGAAAAACTGATAGTTGTATCTAAAGCAGCTGAAGAAATAAAAAAGAATCCAACGCTGAAAGCACGAGTGATTGCTGCCCTCAAGTCAGGAGGAACTGAAGCGTTCAAAGAGGCGATTGACCACCCACTGGTTAACATTTTAGTAGCAATAATTCAGGGATGGCAGGAAGCTGAGTAGTCGATAAATGCAAGACTTTTATGACTAGCAGTAAAATTTAGGGTGAGCATATGCCCACCCACCTTACATCTTATTCCATCACCTCAGCCGTCTTCTCCTTATCCAACTTGAGAATCAATACTCCCAAGGGTGGCAGACATAAATCCAGCGAATAGGGATGATTGTGCAATGACCAATTGTCCGTCCACTTACCACCTAAGTTACCCATATTGCTGCCACCATACTGACGAGCATCGCTGTTGAACAACTCAGTATAAAATCCTAGCTCAGGTACACCGATGCGATAGTGGGAATGGGGTTGAGGTGTGAAGTTGCAAACCACAACAACGAAATTATCAGAATCCTTATCGTGACGGATAAAAGAAACCACGCTGTGGCGGTTGTCGCTACAGTCAATCCACTCAAACCCTTCGCGTGCAAAATCCTGGGTGTACAAAGCTGGTTCAGAGCGATAAAGATGGTTTAGTTCTTTGAAAAACTCTTTGAGCTGTTGGTGCGGCTCATACTGGAATAGCTGCCACTCTAAGTCACCCCAGACATTCCACTCACTCCACTGCCCAAACTCCATGCCCATAAACATGGTTTTCTTACCTGGGTGAGTGAACATAAAGGCGAACAAACAACGCACATTTGCCAACTTCTGCCATCTATCCCCAGGCATTTTGCCGATGATATGGCTCTTACCATGCACCACTTCATCGTGGGACAGGGCAAGCATGTAGTTCTCACTGTGGTGATACCACATACTAAAGGTGATGTTGTTTTGGTGGAACTGGCGGAACCATGGATCCATGCTGAAGTAATCCAGCATATCGTGCATCCAGCCCATGTTCCACTTCAAGTTAAAGCCCAGTCCTCCAGTGTAGGTGGGCCAAGATACCATCGGCCATGCGGTGGATTCTTCGGCAATTGAGACAACGCCAGGGAAATAGCTGAAGATACTGTGATTCACCTGACGTAGGAAATCCGCTGCTTCTAGGTTTTCTCTGCCGCCGTACTGGTTGGGAAGCCATTCTCCATTTTCGCGGCAATAGTCGAGATAGAGCATGGAGGCGACAGCATCAACGCGAATGCCGTCAATGTGGAATTTGTCAAACCAGAACAGGGCATTTGCCACCAGGAAATTCCGGACTTCGTTGCGGGAGTAGTTGAACACGAGAGTCCCCCATTCCTTGTGTTCGCCTTTGCGGGGATCGGCGTGTTCGTAAAGATGGGTGCCATCAAAGAATGCTAAACCATGACCATCTTTGGGGAAGTGACCGGGAACCCAATCTACAATCACCCCAATATCGTTTTTGTGGCACTGGTCAACGAAATACATAAAGTCTTCTGGGCGACCAAAACGCGAGGTGGGGGCGTAATACCCAGTGACTTGATAACCCCAGGAGCCATCAAAGGGATGCTCGGCAACGGGCAGCACTTCAATGTGAGTGTATCCCAAATCTTTGACGTAGGGAATGAGTCGTTCTGCCAATTCCCGGTATGTAAGGAAACGTGCGCCGGGATTGAGTTCTGAAACCATCACCATAGGTTCGGTTTCACCGTTGGGCAATTTGGGTGGTTCTGCACTGGAGGCGTGTAACCAAGACCCTAAATGCAGTTCGTAAACTGAAAGGGGTTGAGTGAGGGGATCGGTGTGACGCCGTTTTTCCAGCCAGTCTTCGTCACTCCATGTGTAAGCATCCAAATTGGTGACAATGGATGCGGTTTTGGGGCGGGGTTCTTGTTGAAAACCGTAGGGATCAGATTTTTCGTAGATGTGTCCTTCGTAGTTTTTGATTTCGTATTTGTAATGCTCTCCTACGCCAAGTTCGGGAATGAACAATTCCCAAATGCCAGTGTGTCCTTTCCGCATCTGGTGTTTGCGCCCATCCCAGTTATTGAAATCTCCCAGGATTGAAACATTACGGGCGTTGGGTGCCCAAACGGCAAAATAAACGCCTTTAACACCGTTGATTTCAGTGGGGTGCGCTCCCAGTTTCTCGTAAATCCGGTGATGGTTGCCTTCGGCAAACAGGTGCAAATCAAATTCAGTCAGCCGGGGAGAAGGGAAAGCGTAAGGGTCATACATGACTCGCTCGTGTTCGCCTTCTTTTATCCGTAACTGGTAATTTGCTAGTTCTTTTGTTTCTATCGTGCATTCAAAAAAGTTGGGATGATGCACCGCTTCCATTGGGTATTCCTTCCGTTCTTCAGGAAGGATGACCCAAGCCGCACTCGCACTTGGTAGGTAGGCACGCACAGCCCAGACGTTTTTGCCATTCTGTTCTATGGGGTGGGCACCGAGTACTTCAAACGGATCTTGATGTTGATTCCAAACGATGCGGTTAACCTGTTCGGGGGCGATCGTGGTCATAGACATGCAGCTACCTACGTTAACTAAAGTGGGTAAGTAAATTTGCTTTGTAAAACATCTATATATATTCTTTACATTTATTTGCAATTTTGTCGTGATAGTCATCGTACCTTGGAGGGAGTCCTTTTGGAGGAGTGCGCTTTACCTCGTGTAAGGTACGGAGTGTGAAATGTAGTAAATTCTTTGATTCATACACGCTTCAAATATTTAGAAAGGGGAAAAGCTGAAGCAAGGTTTTACGCAGTCGCAGCAGAAAAACTTGATCTTGAATTCGGGGATCAAGTTTTGGGGGTGGGCTTTTTTGCAACTGAGCCTGCAATTGGGCGTATTCGCCAGCAGTCAAGGGTTTCCCATCAACAGGCGATCGCGCTGTTGTAATAATCTCGGTTCGCAATATTTCTTCTGGTATCTCTTCTTGTGGCGGTAATGCCATGACCAATGCCCCCCAATGACTGCTCAGCTCCACCAATATGCTAGTACAGACTGTTAAAACCAGAAATCTTATCACCTTTCTCATTTTCTCTCTCTCCCCCAGTCATGAGTTAAGCTGTCACGCCTATAAGAATGCATACTGTTAGCAGCTAGGCGTCTTGCCAGCACTGGTTTTGTTAATGCCGTACCTTATGAATGAGCGAATGCGTGAATTGCTTATTCTCTCCTCCCCTCCCCAATAGCTTAGCTATAAAGAAACCCGGTTTCTGTGTGAAACCGGGTTTCTTGGGTAAGTTGCTGTGAAGATCTGGCAACCTCAAGTGTTGCTATCAGATCACTTTTCCAGACGAGAAACGGAGTACAGGGGATTGTCAAGACAAAGTGTCAGTGAGCGTGACTAATTTATGCACTCTCAAAACTCAGCCATCTACTTTGTGGAAATTTGGGAGGTTCAACTCAACCAATGTAGTGAGACGCGCTGCAACAACCTGTTTTGGCTGTTTTGAGACTGCTATTTAGGGGGACTTGGTTGGGGTGGCGGCAGGACTAGCTGCGCCACCAGCACCAGCACCAGCACCAGCACCAGGGCTAGCTGCGCCACCAGCGGGAGGGGTAGTGCCAGTATCTGCTGGTTCCGCAGGTGAAGTAGCGGCACCTCCAGCGCCCCCAGCGCCCCCAGGAGCATCGCCGCCGCCACCACCACTATCACAGGCTCCGAGAGCTGCTGCCAAACCCAAAATTAAAGCAAAACTAAGGATTTTTATTTTCATAACTCCTCTTTCACCAATTGCGGCAATAACAATTTTAGCCTGTTGACTACGATACCTTATTTGTTGCTTTTTTTTAAGCAACTTGAGATGACAGATTTAAACAAAATGTTTTCGCTTGTTGTAAAGTCACTCAATCGTTCAGGGTAGTATTAGCAAATTAAGTCACTAAGGGCGATATCATAGCAAAAATTGCGTTTTTTTTTCACGCCTCTTGCTTATAGTGGCAATGCGTTGCCATACTTTATAAATGCGATACCTGAACACCTTGAGTGTTCAGCGGCAATTCCATTCATTGCCAAGAAATCTGATTTCTTCCGTCAAACTAAGTTTCTTGGGAATGGGAAGATTGGTGCGCCTACCTATCAGAATATATTGATTGGGTGTAGGGTGTATTTGTTGGTTATTGCCCGAAAGGCAATAATAACGAGAGTAAAAACAGACAATCATCTAGAATAAAGTATTTTCTATCCAAAAAATTATGGCTGTTGCTCGCAAATCAGATGTTTCTGCAACGGGCAGTGGGTTCCGGACAGCAGTGAGAAGTGGCAGAAAACGTCGCTCTGCTCCCCGACCAAAAGAGTCCACTCAACCACCAGAAAATCCTCCACAGACACCGCAGTTCAGAACTCCCCAAGCCGTTCTGCCTGCCTTGTCTACATCAGTATCCTCTAGAAAACTAAGGCATTCGTCCAAAAATTTATCAGTTTCTGCACGGCAGATGGCAAGGGAAGCTTCCACCGCCAAGACACAAACAACATCCGTGCCAGATCCCAGCAAACAAAAAGCCTCAAGCGTCCCTGTGATGCCATCTGCTGAGTCTTTCCCTTCGTGGTTGCTGCGCCTTTTCGCCTTACATCGTCATTCTTCAATTATCGCGTTTTTGTTAGTCGCTACGACGCTTGTGGTTTATGGTTGGACTGTATATTCCCAACAACTTTGGAGTCAGGCATACCGCAAGCGGCATAACTTGGAACGCTATGAGCGGCAGTTGATGACAACCAACGAGGTGCTAAAAAACCAAATGGCGAAAGAAGCAGAACGCCCACCAGCCAAGCTGGTATCGCCAACTCCGGCAGGGATGCTTTTCTTGAAGAGAGCACCTATTGAGCCTAACCCAGTACTTAACAGAACGCCAAATTCAGAAATACAACAGCAAACCCCCAATCCAGTGGGGTATTAGTGAAAAGTCAAAAGTGAGCCAGCGCTATGCAGGAGGAGCGCTAGCCATGCAGGCGGGCTTCCCCGTGAGCGCTCAGCTGAACGGTTTCCCACGCCCAGGTGACTGGTGAGTAAGCGTCCTGTTGGCGCAGCCTGCCCGTAAGCGCAAGCGCACACTACGTGAACGCGCAGCGTGTCCGTAAGGACTCAGGGCATAGGCGGTGAGACCAGTGCTGTTCGCGTTGGCGAAGCCTCTCCGCAGGAGACAGCGTGCCCGTTCGGCCTCAAGCCGTGCCCGAAGGGCTCAGGGCGAATGAGGGTTTCCCGACCTAGGCAACTGGCTCTCCCGTTGGGGTTTCCCAACAAGCGGGAACTGGCTCTCCCGTTGGGCGTTGGTTTCCCGCAGCAGGCGACTGGCGTTGGCGCAGCCTCAAGGCGAGGAGATACCCCGAAGGGGTCAAAAGTCAAAAGTCAAAAGCCAAAAGCCAAAAATAATAACTTTAGACTGTTGACTTTTCACTTTGGACTCCGCAAAGCGGTTGGGCTAAACCTGCTCAAATCTGCCCAATCTTCATTAAATCTATGAGCGTGACGATACGGAATTGGGGCGGCAGTGGTGCAGGTATTTATACAAAAACCCCTCAACACCCAACGATCCAAGGCGCACCACTTGCCAAGATTGGGCAGATTTGAGTAACGAGGCGTGAAGGGGTGGACAAAGGATTATATTCATGCAAAAGTCACCAAGCAGAACAAAATTTAAAAAGTTTAACTTTCCGAAACCAGAATTTACCAGACGACAGCAGAAGGGTTCGAGACGAGAGTTCAACAGCAAACCTGACCAGACTCAAGAGCAAGCACCCAACACCAAATTCAGACTGTTTATTGTTTGGAGCTTTCTGATTGCTGCTGGCGTAGGGCTGGGTATTAACTTGTACAACCTGCAAATCGTGCGCGGACCAAAGCTCACACAAAAGGCGCGAAACCAGCAAATGGTGAATTTGCGACCTTTTATGCCTCGTCGCCCAGTGGTCGATCGCAATAAGGATTTGCTAGCAATTGACCGTCCCGTGTATACTTTGTACGCCCATCCCAAACTCTTTGAAAAGTCTAATCATCAGATGGCAGAACAGCTTGCGCCAGTACTGGCTCAAGACGCTGCTGAATTAGAAAAAAAGTTTGAAAGTAAAAAAAGCGGGATCACACTTGCTTCGGCATTACCAGAAGAAATTGCCGATCGCGTTTCTTCATTCCACCTCAATGGCTTAGAGTTAATTCAAAAATACTCGCGATTCTACCCACAGCAGGATTTGGTAGCAGAAGTGGTAGGCTATGTGAATCTTGACCGTCGCGGTCAGGCTGGTGTGGAGTACAGCCAAGAGAAGTTGCTAGAACGTTCTATGCAGACGGTACGGCTCAGCCGAGCGGGTAACGGGGCGCTGATGCCAGATTATGCTCCAGAGGGTTTTCTCAATTCTGATGATATGCGGATGCAACTCACTATAGATAACCGCCTGCAAAGAGTTGCCCGCTTTGCCCTTAAAGAACAAATGGAAAAGTACCGGGCAAAGCGAGGAGCAGTCATTGTTATGGATGCGTGGGATGGTTCCCTACTCGCCTTAGTTTCTCAGCCCACTTATAACCCAAATGAATATTCTAAAGCCGATATCTCTCTATTTAAAAATTGGACGGTAGCAGATCTGTATGAACCAGGTTCAACGTTCAAACCTTTAAATGTGGCGATCGCTTTGGAAGCTGGCGTCATTAAACCTGAAGATGTGTTTAATGACCCCGGTTACATTCAAGTAACTGACCGAACAATCAGGAATGCTGAAAACAAACGTTACGGGCGGATCAACATCTCTCAAATTCTGCAACACTCGAGCAACATAGGCATGGTGCAAATCATTCAAAGATTGCAGCCTTCTGTCTACTACGGTTGGCTGGAACGCTTGGGGCTAGGGCAAAGCGTTGATGATACTGATTTACCCTTCACTGTAAGCAGTCAGCTAAAACGTCAGGAAGAATTTCTTGCCACGCCAGTTGAACCAGCAACAACCTCCTTTGGTCAAGGCTTTTCACTGACACCGTTGCAACTGGTACAAATGCACGGAGCTTTAGCCAATGGAGGCAGATTGGTCACACCTCACGTAGTCCAGGGGCTGATAGACACCAAAGGGCAGGTTCACTATTCACCCAATCGAGCTACTCCGCGCCAAATATTCTCACCCACGACCACCCTAAAGGTGGTAGAGATGATGGAAAGTGTAGTCGATGATGGCACAGGAAGAGCATCGCAAATTCCTGGGTACCGCATTGCAGGCAAAACCGGCACAGCCGAAAAAGCCAGTCGCGCTGGTGGCTACATCAGCGGAGCTAAAATCACCAGCTTCGTGGGTATCTTACCTGTAGAATCGCCCCGCTACGTCGTATTAGCATTGGTTGATAACCCAAAAGGAGAAAATGCCTATGGTAGTACTGTAGCCGCACCCATTGCTAAGTCAGTCATGGAAGCACTGATTACCATTGAACAGATTCCACCGAGTAAACCAGTGCCTCAAATACCCGCCAATCAAGCACCTGTCAGTCCACGTTGAGGACAAGGAGAGCGGGGAGACAAGGAAGCAAATTCTCCCTTGTCCCCCTTGTCCCCATCTTCCTCTGTGCGCCTCTAGACTGAAATATTTCATCAAGAAATTAATTTTTCTTTATCACCTGTGGGAGAGGTACTTAAATTTACTTAATGGAAATCTAAATAGTATAGGCGCAAACAATTTTACGCCTGCCTTTACTAACCAAGTATTCCATGCACAGCAATTTAGTGATGTCTCCTCTCCCCGAGGTTGAAACAAACAGTAAGCAGATAAAAGAAAAAATAGATATAAACTACGAGCGTGCTGAGCAGCAATTTATAGAACTGCTTGCAACAGAGAATTTGGACAAACAACTAGATGCAGAACCTGCATTAAACAGTGAGTTTGAACACGCACTCTCTGTGGCAATTCGTGATGCTTATGAAAATGGTGCTGGTGATGATGCAGCTCACCGCTTTGTCCAGCGCATACTATATCGCATCAATCGCTTAAATCTGTTTTGGTACGACGACCTACGCCACTACGTCAACGAGCGTTCTCCTTACTTGTATAAAGTGCGCGACCAAATTGAGACGGCTTGGCAAGACTGGGAACTCGCACAAATCGATGTCGCTGCATTGCAACAATTGGATGTTAAACAAGCTCTGATTGATCGTTGTGCTGAGGATTTAGATCCCCCTTTGTCGGCAGAAAGTCGCTACATCCGCGAGGAAATGAGCGAGGCTGGCTACCGTCACTTGCTAGCTATTGGCTCGTTTGACGGTTTAGTCGAAGGTAGTCGCCTTTCTCGCATTTTGGGTGGTGCTGCTAATCCAGTACAGTGTACTTTGGTGCGTGTCCTGCTGGAAGAATACGGCAACGGTCGTTTTTCTCGCAAGCACTCTACATTTTTTGCCCAAATGCTAGCTGAATTTGGGATGAACACGGAACCAGAGGGGTACTTCGATTTAGTTCCCTGGGAGGTACTGGCTTGCGCCAATCATAACTTCGTGCTGACTGAGTGCAAGCGCCATTTCCTGCGTTATAGCGGTGGATTGACCTATTTCGAGGTGGCGGGACCTGCGGCTTACAGAAACTATCTTGCTGCGGCGCAACGACTCGGACTATCTGACGCGGCGATGGGTTATTGGGAATTGCACATCCGAGAAGATGAACGCCACGGGCGTTGGATGTTGGATGATGTGGCTTTGCCTTTAGCTCAAATGTACCCTGATGATGCATGGCAATTGGTGCTGGGGTACGACCAAGAAAAGCTGATGGGCGATCGCGCAGCTCTTGCTGTTGTGCAGTCGATACGTGAAGCAGAACAAGCCACATTAAGTTATTCATAATTCAAAGTTCACAATGGTAGACCAACGGCATTCGTAATTTTGCATTTCTAATCTACTGATAATTCACATAGCCATTTATTCCTTTAGTAACAGATAACTTGCTAAAGGAACCGTTTTTTTTTGACTTTTTAAAGGTAGCTGCTAGGGTGCGCACTACCCGCCTTTGTTCAAACATATTGGAATTAATGATAACCAAATGAAAAACATCTTCTTTTGCCCTGATGAATCCAATTTTTACTCAAACTGCTTGGAAAATTTGGTTCTGAGAAATTGTCAAAAATCTGAATCTGTCGTCGAGTTTGGCTCAGGAGATGGCAGCCCTGTTATTAATTCATTACTCAGAAACAAGTTTGATGGTGTGATACATGGATTTGAATTAAATACTTCTGCTTGGAAAACCGCAAATTTAACAATAGACGAATATAATCTTGGTCATAAATACATAATTCATAATTCATGTTTGTTTGAGTCTTCTCAACCAGAAGCTGAGTATCTAGTTGCTAATCCTCCTTATCTCCCCGCCCCGGATAAGGAAATTTATATGCCATTGTTATTTGGTGGCATAGATGGCGCAACAGTAACCAACGAACTCTTATCCTTGGGGTATGACAATGTATTACTTTTAGTCTCCAGTTTTTCTAACCCAGAAAGTACAATTCATCATGCAATATCTAACGGTTACCGTGTGACAAATTTTATAGTTTTACCTTTAAAATTTGGTTACTATAGCTCGGAACCAAAAGTTAAAAACCACATAGAGGAATTACGAAAAAACAAAATGGCTTTTTATTCTGGCGATTATTACTTTTTAGCTGGTGTTTTATTTCAACAGTCTCAAGATAAGAGCGTGGATTTATCTAATCAGTTAGCTCAAGTTATGACAAGTTTGTAAATTCACTCATCCCCCGGCTATAAAAACACGAATATCGCTCGTTTTTATAGCCAGGGGGAGATCGAAGTCCTGCGTCCTTTTGAGCAGTCGTTGCAATACGCTTGTTGGTAATTTCACCTTTTTGACATCTCCCCCTTTTAGAAAAAGGAGGATTCTAGACTGTTGCAGCTACGGGGTCTATAAGACCACCGCCAGTTGCCTGCGGAGGGAAACCCTCCCACAGCACTGGCTCCACTTCGCTGCGTCTACGATATGATTTATTTAATCGTTTGACATACTCCCCGCCCTACAAGGGACGGGGATTCTAGGCTCAAACAGCAATTGCAGGCACAGCCCGTCTTACATCGCCTAACCCAGCGTTTTTGTTGCCCCAACTGCACAAATATTCGCGCGCTGCGTTTTCGTCCCTTCCGTTTACTGATTGACAGGACGGACAACGCCACTCCCTGACTGACAAATCAAGGCTTTCTAGAACGTGCTCACAATTAAAGCAAGTCTTACTAGACGGATACCATTGATCTATAAATATGACTTGCTTGCCTTTCTTTTTGGCAATCCACTCTAAAATTTGTAGAAATTCCCCAAAGGCTAGGTCTGATATTTTGCGTCCCCAAAGACGTTGCATTCCTTTGAGGTTGAGTGTTTCAAAACATAACACATCAAACTTGTTGGTTAGCTCATGAGCAAGTTTCCAAAACCAGTCACGTCTACGTAGGGAAACATCTTCATGTTTGCGTACCAAATTCTTTCTGGCTCGCTCCCGGTTGGATGAACCTTTTAGCTTTTTCGAGTGTTGCTTACTCGCTTTCTTAATGGTGTTGAGGGACTGTTTAAGAAATTGGGGAGATTCAATACTGGAGCTATCAGAACAAGTGAGAAATGTTTTCAACCCAAAATCAAATCCAGCAATTTTACCCGTCTCAAATTTGATTTCTCGCTTAACTACATCGTCAACTACAACAACCATAAACAACTCACCCAATGGTGTGCGCTTGATGGTTAGTGTTTTGACCGTTCCCTCTATTTGTGTTGACTTCCAAAATTGATAAACCCGATTTCCAATCTTGACCCTATTGCCACCTAAAAACTTATACCCTGCTTGCTTTAGGGTGAATGATTTGTACTTCTTAACTTTCTTGAACCCCGGTGGACGAACCCCCTTCTTGTTGTGTTTAAAAAACAATTGGTATGCTTTCTCGATGCGTTGACAGATATCCTGTACTGCTTGAGAACCCACTGATTGCCAAGACGGGTTACGTTTCCGCAATTTGGCTATATGAGACTGAAGTTTTGTGCAACTCAAGTGTTTACCCCACATCTTATAGTACCGACGATGAAGGGCAATGCAATGGTTATAGATTACCCCAGAAGCGTTAATCATTCGCTTGAGGTATCTATTCCGTTTGTGTGAGTACAGCTTAAACTTCAATGTTTTCATGCTACTATTGTACACAAGAAATCCGTACAATAGTATGAAGAAACGATGCTTATTTTAGAGTAGAAGAATACGAACTTCAAATCCTTGAAGACTACTGCTCCGAAGTTGGTAGAACAAAAACTGATGTACGCGCGAGAACTGATTAGAAGCCTGAAGACAAAGAGAAAGCCGTCCTAGAAGGACGGGGCTTTAGACCCAATTTTTCGGTAAACAAGTCATATCGTTGTGGCGTTGTCAAAACCGCCCTACCTACCTCGACTAGGCTTACACCTAGCTGTGTAGCTACTTTTCGTGCAATATTCGCTGCACCATTCGCATCTGCGTTGATTAACAAACCTGTTGCTGTTTTATACAATCCACGCTCCACCCTTCTACCTGATGGCTTCCAACATGTGGGTTTTTCACCAAATTTGTGTAGAGTATCGCCATCCAAGAATGATGCTTTGCTTGTATACGCTTCTTCTGTGACTGTGACAACAATCCCGTATTCACTAGCCAGTTGTTTTAACCGTGCAATCAGTCGTCCCGTAGGAATGGGGACAAAGTTTTGGTTGTTAACCTTACTCATATCGGAGCCAACTTTGTGACCATCATTCCAACCAATAATAATATTGCCAATCTTATCCGTTAAACAGCGATTAACAATAAACCGCGCTGCTTTGTTGATTGCATCACGCATTTGATTGTTGCGCTTGCGTTGCACTCTATCAAGGCTGGAGTCCCAATAAAAATCGGGTAACCCAAGCTTGTATTTAGCAACCAAACGACAATAACCTTGGTTCATCGCTTTTAGCTTCTTGCCATCGACAATGAGACTCTTTCCGCAAGTTGAAACACCTGTTAACCAATTACTTCCACCGTGGTCAAAAGACCAAGCATGACTGTAATCAAGGCTAGGGTTGGCTTTGATTGGCTCTTTGCCATCATCAATAACCCAGTCAATTATGAATTGCCCAAGGCATGGGCGTATTGTCACTTCTTTAACCCAGTCTGAGCCAATGAAATCAGGTAACTTTAACTTGATTTCGGTGATAAGTTCTGACTTGGTTTCCTTGCTGATTGATGGCTTGAAGTAACCGTTTTTGAAACTGAGTGCTTGACGCGGAAATGTGACTGCTTGAAGCCCACCTTTTTTACGGTACTTAGGTAAAGACGGTCGGTCAACCTCTCCCTTGTAATAAGCTTTGACAAGTCCGTTATAGCTTGTTATTGATTCACCAACAGACTTTAAAGTTTGTTGTGCCGCTTGTGCGGCTAATCCTTTGTAGTGTGGGTTATCTTTAAGAACTTTGTTCAACTCAGGGTATGAACCATTGCACTGGTAAGTTTTCCACCCACTACGCAACTCATCACCACACCAAAAAGTCGTATATGCATTACCCATCTCTTGAAGACGTGCATAATGAGTCTGACGAATATGATAGATGGCACAGTTAATCAAGCTGTTTGCGTGTTGGCATTGGTCTAACCAAAACGCTTTTTCTTCATCCGTAAATCTTGCTCTGACCGGAACTGTTTTGTACAGTTGACTCACCTCCTGTTTGCTTGTTAGGTTGTCATTAGAATACTAAACGGTACTAAATATGTCAACAGGGAAAGGCAGGAAGAGAGTAAAAAATCAACCAGCATTACATGAAGAGTTAAAGAAGCAGCATGGAATATTTCTGACCAATACAGCTTGGTACTTTGTGTGCGAACAGGCTGTAAAAGAAAGAACAAGTGCTAGTGAGTATATTGAAGCTCTTATTCAACAAAAAAGAAGAGAAACAACAGGTTAAAACCTGTTGAGTCGCGCTTCATCCCCTGGTTAAAAACACAGGGGTTCTCGCGCTCCCATTATGTTTTGATAGGCAGAGGGGAAGGGGGCTTTCTAGCGTTCTTGAGCAAGCCCTTTCCCTCTGTGTTGTCGATTGCGGAACATGGGTATGAAGCCCCGTCCTGGAAGGACGCTTGGACGCTTTGCGGAGTATAAGCTCCGTCTGGGGTCTCTCCCCCTTTCCCCCTTCTCCCCGGCTCCCCTGCCTCTTTTGACTTTTGACTTTTGACTTTTGACTTCCCCGAAGGGGCTGACACCCTTATTGATGGAAAGCCTTATTTCTTAAGATTTTATACTCACTCAGTAAAAATATTTACAAAAATTGAAAGTTGTTTGAAAATTATTATATAAATTAATATAGGCCAGAAACAACACTCATAAGTCAAACTCTACCTCAAAGTAGATGTAAAATATTTAAGGCTTTTACAAAATGTCTTAAGTATGATTTATTACAATAAATTTTAAGTACTAGATCGGCAATGAGTGATCATTGGAGCTGGTTTTTAAGACAAGATGAGTGTAACTGCTTTAGCAGCAAGTAATCATATCTTTCAAAAACTCTCTTTGCGTCGCTCACTTCGTGTATCCGGTGTGCCTGCCATCAGCGATTATTTTTCGGTTGACAGACTGGTAGATTGAGTCTTCCTGACTCGTTAAAAAGCATGACACTACACGATACTAATTAAGAAGAACGACCTGTTGTTGAGTTAAGAAGGTGCGTCTCCATGTTATTTGCTCTATCAAACCAGCTTTGCGAGGTTTACCAAAAAGAATGAACCCACAACCGCCACTGCCTAACAATGAAATAGCTAGGCTCAATGCACTTAGCCAGTATCAAATTCTCGACACTCCTGCCGAAAAAGTCTTCGACGATTTTACCTTCTTAGCTGCACAAATTTGTCGTACCCCAATTGCGATTATTAGCCTTGTTGATGGAAATCGGCAGTGGTTTAAATCGAAAGTGGGTTTAGCAGCACCTGAAACAAGCCGGGATCTCGCATTCTGCGCTTATACAATTTTGCAACAAAAGCCATTAGTCGTCAGGAATGCGTTGGCAGACTCTAGGTTTGCAAACAACGCTTTGGTACTCTCCGATCCCAACATTCGTTTTTACGCTGGCGCACCCCTGATTACACCGGAGGGATTTGGGATTGGAAGCATATGCGTGATTGACATAGTGCCCCGAGATTTGAGTCTCGAACAGATAGAAGCACTACGAGTATTGAGTGATCAGGTGATAGCACAACTTGAGTTGCGGCGTAATGCTATAACTCTATCACGCACTATCATCCAACGACAGCAGGCGGCAGCACAGCTTCGTAGTCAGTACGATGTGGTCGAAGTGTTTTATCGCCGAGGAGAGGAAAATGCTCGAAAAGGAGATTACCAAGGAGCCATTGCAGAGTTTAACGAGTTCCTGCGGCTCAATCCCAATGGTTTTAAGGCTTACTATCAGCGAGGGCTTGCCCGTCAAAAGCTAGGAGACTACAAAGGTGCAATGATAGACTTTGATATGTACCTGCAGTTTAATCCTAACGATGTCGAAGCTCGCACCAATCGGGGGCTGCTCCGCTTTGAACTTGGAGACTACAAGGGAGCGATCGCAGATTACAGCAGTAGTATGCAGATTAATCCTGGCTATACCATTCCTAATGACATTGGGTTTATCAACCCTGGGCTTGACAAAAGAGAAGCAATTGTAGACTACACCCACTCCTTAGGGCTTAATCCCAATTACGCTGAGACTGAGATCAATATCAGCCAGATTCATACTGAATCTGAGTTGGAAGATTATAACGGCGAAATTGAGAATAGCACCCAGTTTTTGCCCCTTAACTCTAACGATGGCGAAGTTTACGTTACCATAGACAATGGTCAGTATGAGCTTGAAAATAGCACCCAATTGCAGCTAAATTCTGATAATGCCAAAGCATACATTAACCGGGGTAATGCCCGTTGCGAGTTGGAAGATTACAGTGGTGCAATTGAAGATTACACAGAATCTTTAAGGATGAATCCTCAGGATGCACAAGCTTATATCAGCCGGGGTAATGCTTGCTTTATGGTCAAAGATTACATTGGTGCAATCAATGATTATACTCGGTACCTGCGGATGAATCCTAACGATGCCAAAGCTTATATTAGCCGAGGCAATGCTTATTGTGAGTTGGAAGATTACAGTAGTGCAATTGAAGATTACACTTGGTCTATAGACCTGAATTCCAACGATGGTGAAGCTTACATCAATCGAGCTAATGCTCGCTCTAAGGTAAAAGACTACAGTGGCGCAATTGAAGATTACACCCAGTTTCTGCGGATTCATCCCAATGATGCTAAAGCTTATATCAGCCGGGGTAATGCCCGATCTAAACTAAAAGATTACAGCGGTGCAATTGAAGATTACAAAAGAGTGTGGTCAAAAGCAATTGAACAGTTACCTAAACTATCCAGCGAGGACGGCTGATGAAAAATTACGTTTAGATATTTCATTTCCCTGTGGAGTTTTTGACTCTTGGCTAGAGTTCTTACAAAAATCCCTAATTTGATAATTTAGAATCAAATATGCACAGAGATGGACACTAGATAAATAGTCTGTGTTTATCTAGTGTCCATCTCTGAAAGTTGATTGTTATGTCATTGTTATTTATAGATACAGATTATTTAATTTCCACAGTTCAATTTATTTGTCGTATATAGCAATCCTATTTAATTTGTGAAAGTCGTGTATGCTTAGATTCCCGACAACTTTGGCGAAGTCGGGAATCTTGTTGTTCACGTAGCCGAAGGCAGCCCGTAGGGCTTATAATTTAGGATTGTTATAGACAAGGCTAGACTGACGGTAGCCTAATATCTGTCGCAAATAAACTTTGTAACCGATGGATTTGAGCGCCAATGAGGTAGAGTAAATCGCCTTTACCTAATAAACGAGCAGCCGCTGTTTGTTTTCCTCCCAAGATAATAGCTGAGTCTGCTTCACTGGCAGTTCGGAGTGCAACGCGTCCTGGTAAGTTAGAGCGTATAATTGGGGTAACAATACCTGCTTCAGGACGTTGGGTAGCAATAATCAGATGAATTCCAGCTGCTCTTGCCATTGCACCTAGCCGTTTAATGCTTTGTTCTAACGCTGTACGAGTTTCTTTTTGTGCCATGAAGTCGGCGTATTCATCAAAGATGCAGACAATGCGAGGTAAAGGTTGACGGGAACGTTGATTGTAAGTACTCAAATCAGCACACCCAGCTTGTTCAAACCGCTGATAACGCGACTCCATTTGTGTGACTAATTGATCCATCAGTTCAATAGCGCGATCGCTATCTTTAACGACTGGTGAATACAACCACCGCATCCGCTCAAATTCGGGAAAGGTGACTCGTTTGGGATCAACTAGGGCGATTTGCAGGTGTTGCGGCGAATGACGAACGAGTAGACTTAGAAGGAGCGATCGCAAAAACTCACTCTTTCCACTTCCAGTTGTACCCCCAACCAAAAAGTGACAAGTATTTGGATCGGACAAATCAGCTTCTAGCAGCTGTCCCTCTAAATTCACCCCAATCGCAATTTTTACAGGTGCTGTCGCAGGTAAAATTTGCGGCTTGATATAATCCTCAAACTTAGCAACTTGCCTGTCTGGACGAGGTAAGTCAACACTGACATATCCAGCCTGAGGAGAAATCAGAGGCGGATTTGCTAACCCCAACTGCACTTGCAAATCAGCTGACAACTTCAGCAAAGAGTTCACTATGAACTACCCGCCCCTACTTCGTTGAGGAGCGGGTTTCTACTACCGCCCCAGTAGACTCGGATTTTTGACGCTTCATTTGCCCTAGTTGCTTCATGCTTCCCGCTTTTTTGCGGGTGCGTGAAGTAGAGCTAGTGACATCACCGTCTACGAGGCTCGTTCCAAACCCCGGTAGAGTTCCTTTTGCCCAATAAAGCATCACTTCGGCAGCAGCAATGTCCCTGTCTTGAACATATCCACAAACAGTACACTCATGAACACGTATATCAAGTGTTTTTTTGTCTTGATGTCCACATTTAGGGCAGGTTTGACTAGGCTTGACTTGTTTGGTTGGAACTTCGATAAACACACCACCAATCTGCTCAATTTTATATTTTATGGTACTGCGAAGCATTCCAAAACCAACATCAAGTATTGATTTATTTAGCCCAGCCTTTTGTTTCTTGCGCTTACTTTTCTTGGCTTTACCAGTCATGTTCTTGACTTCTAGTTTTTCACTAGCAACGAAGCTATTACTGCTTACAATTTCTGCTGCCACTTGATGCACCCAATTCTGTCTTTGATTTCGCACCTTGGAAGTTAACTTGCTAACCTTGGCTTGGGCTTTCTTCCATCTTCTAGAAGCTTTTATCTTCTTTTTTCTATTCGGTGCTTGCTTGCGTCTTTTCTCCTTAGACGCTTTTTTGATTTGATGTTCTGCGTTGCGTAAAAACTTAGGAGCGTCAATCTGTTTATGACTTTCTCCGTTTGTGATTGACAAAGCAGACTTACAGCCCAAATCAATACCAGCAGCACCAATTGGTAAAATTTTAGGCTTAAGAGCTTGATCTAAAACTTCAACGGTAATAGAGGCGTACCATTTACCATTGCGATAAACGATAGTACAAGTAGTCGGAGTCCCCCAATACTTAGCTTTGCCGCGCATCTGAATGCGTCCGATTTTGGACAGATTCAAATACCCGTTTTCACCATCAGATTCAACAGAGTAGCCAGTTTTAGCTGGATAAGTCCATCCTGAATAATGGCGAATTGATTTAAACCTTGGACGCTTTCCTAACCCCTTGAACCAGCGTTCAAACGAAAAATCAACACGTTTTAATGTTGCTTGCAAAGCCTGGGAATTGATTTCTCTGTACTCTGTCCAGACTTCTTTGAATGCTGGCAAGCTATTCTGTTGCTCCATGTAACTAACAGAATGCTTGAACTTTTGATATTGGGTGAATCTGTTATACACAGCAGCGTTATAGAGGTCTTTGTGAAGCTTCCGGTGATACCGCAAAGACTGATCTATTTGCTTATTTGGGTATAACCGAAAAGTCATTCGCCTCGTTGCCACCGATTGTTTGTCTCCTTTTTATCGCTATACTGTTGATGCTATCTTTGACGTGGGAGTAGGTCAAGTTGTTCCCAAATAAGGTTCTCCCAAGCGTTTTTTCTGTTCACCTACACTTTGTTTTTGTGACTAAATAGGGTGGGGACTTCCGCGTTACGTTAACACCAAGCTGGGGTTTGAGTTTCACCCGGATAAAAGCTGGACCAACAGCAGCCCCGTGGTAATCTACACCAATACCAAAAGATTGCAACGTGGCAACCAATTCTTCACCTATGGCATCAGCATTAGAAGTTACCTCCTCATCTCTTGTGGGGTGGAGAGAAGTTGCGTGCGGGGGTTCCCCCCGTTGAGCAAACTTCGGAGCATCTTGCCCGCCCTTTTCCGTAGACTGAGTGTTATCAACTACAAAATTATAAAATCAATATACTTGCTTAATTGGCAGTATGTTTTGTATTCTGTTTTACTAGAAGCAGAGCCAAAATTTTGAATATACTAAGGTACTAGTAGATAAAATGTATAGTTAGATGCATCGCGGTGCTAAGATGACTGCTGACTCCAGTTCAACCCTGCAAGACATATTCAAAGCAATCACTCTAAATAGTAGTGAATCCGACGTAGAAAAAAAGATTGTAATTCCCCTGCTGCTTACCTTGGGTTACACCAGTGCTGATTGGCAAACTCAAGTCGTAATTCTACAATCCAAGCTTGACTTTCTAGTGGGTCAATCAGATTCAGCTTTGATCACAACACCCTATTTAATTATCGAAGTTAAGGCACCCAATAAAAATATTGCTCACAGCGTTTGGCAAATTAACAACTATATGCGCCGCGCTGGAGCTGTTCTCGGTCTGTTAACCAATGGCTATGATTTTTGTATACTTTATAACTATGAAGAAAAAATTACACAAATAGTAGAGTATTCTCAAGCAACATTGATTCATCAGTATAAAATATTTCACAAAATTTTATCTAAAAAAACATATCTGCACTATACTGCTACTCTGTATAAAAACCAACAACAAATTCGTTTACATTTCTTAAAGTTAATCTCTCAAACAGTGCAACAAGAACATATGTTGGGCTTATTTAACAAAGCAAAGACTTCTCCCACCCAAATACAGCAACCTAGCGAAAAAGAAATTTTAGTGCCAGAAACTAAGGAGGAACGTAAATCAATGATAATCACTGTATTTAATAACAAAGGTGGGGTAGGTAAAACCACAACGACTATTAACCTTGCTGCTGCTCTCAACAAATTGGGTAAGCGAGTACTGCTGATTGATATTGACGCTCAGGCTAACCTTACAACAGGATTGGGAATAGATCCATTAGAGGATGTTGAACAGCAAGGAAAGAAAGATATCACCCATTTACTACTTGAACCACGAACTAAATTAGAAGACGTAGTCATTACCAAGCAGTGGGGTGAGCTTGAATTACACGTAGTTCCATCACATATTCGTTTGGGTCGAATGGAAACTACGCTTAACCAAACAGTAGATAGTGACCGCCTGCTAGCAAAAAAGCTGAAAAAGCATGATTATGATTACGTACTTATAGATCCGCCGCCTTCTTTCGGTAAGGTAAACGGCATATCATTGATGGCATCATCAGCTATTCTTATTCCTACTCAGTTATCAGCTTACGCAATTCGAGCTTTGGAGTATGTGCTAGATAGAACAAACGAAGTAGAGCAGTTGAAAGATGAACCTTTACCAATTTTGGGAATAGCAGTTAGTATGTATGACCAAAAATCTTCCAACTACAATAAGTCTATGGTAGTAAGGCTTTTCGAGATTCTGGAAAAGAGTGGTGGGAGTAACAAAGCTGAACTTTTTCCTGAAAGCACCTGGATTCCTCGCTTAAATATTGTTTCTATTTCTCAAGATAAAGGATATCCACTATATCAAGGAGAATTTGACGAAAGACTGGCATCTCAAGAAAAAGAAGCTGCACAGAAAGTACTAGAACGCTATACAAATTTAGCTAGTCATTTAATTAAAATTACAACGGGAGAGTAAGAAAAGAATGGATATATCGGAACGTCGCGCTCGCATTCGAGCCAACTTGGGTATTGAACCAATTAGTCATGGTCAAGTTTACACTTTCCAGATTGCTATCCCAGAGTCTGAACAGCAGAATATTTCGTTGGAAAGACGTCACCTAATAGAGGAGACTCTAACTCAACACAAAACTAATCTAATTCCTCTAATTGTGCGTCGTACAGAAGCATATAGTGAAGAAGAAGAGTACGAAGTTGTCTACGGTGCTGATTGGTGTCTTGTTGCTAAGGAACTTGAGATCGAGAAGCTATGGGTTTGGGTCTTTGATATGACTGATGAACAAGCTGCTGTTGCTAAAGAAGAAATGCAGCAGTTGGTAGGTTCTTCAAGTTCTGCTGAACAAAGTGGAGATGAAGAAACTGATATTGGTAGCTTAGTTGAGCAAAAACTGAAACCAATATATACCAAACTTAATCAACTAATTTCTAATCCTTCTGGTAATGCAGGAAAATCGGATTATGATGAGAAACTAAGAGTACTTGAAAGTCAACTTCAACGTCTACTATCTACTGTTGAAACACTTTCTGTAAAGATTGAGCAGCTGATTCCTCCGCCTAAGTTGAATTTGCAGGAAGCCAAAGAGGAAGAAATTGATATTGCCTTGGAGCAAGCTGGAGCAAATACTAATCAAAGAAAAGCTGCATTGGAAGCTATTAGGTATTGGCAAAAATCAGGTAAAGGTTTAACTTGGCAAAATTTTAAGAAGTCAATTGAATCCAGAGAACATAAGATTAAAAATTTTGGAAAGGGTGCTTACGAAAAGCTAAAAGAGGTTGCAGATATACGCAGTAACCAGTAGGGTGCGTTAACGCAGTGTAACGCACCGCATTACAATCGCATTATGATGCCTTCTTAGCGTCTTTACGTCTACCTTGTAGGCAGTTGCACTCCTGGCGCTTAATGCGATAGGAATTACCCAATTCCTCATCAAAAATATCCGGAAAGCAAGTCCCGCCTCCGGAATATTCTTTTTAGCATTATTAGCCGATTACAATCGGGGGCTAACATGGATGATTTAGAATCAAAAATTATTGAAATTTTAAAGCGTGGCACTCCCCTAAGAGCAATACACATTGCTAATATGCTTAAAGTTGAAAGAAGAGAGGTAAACCACTACCTATACTCTTCATTAAAGCATATGGTTGTGCAAGACAGTGATTATAAATGGTCATTGAAGACAAATCAAATAAGCAATACTCAGCGTCCCTCAACTCAATCGCCAACTTCTCATACTAAGTCATCACAACCTGTAAGGCAAAATAACTTGTATAGCTTTACTAAACAAGAGATTAAACAAGATAGTCCACTTCAACCGCTAACCTCTCAAACTTCATCATCACAACCTGCTAAACACGAGAACCTACAGAAATTTTATGAAAAGCATTTTCAACAAAATGCTCAACCTCAAAAACCTCCAACGCCTCACACTCAACCATCACAATCTGTAAGCCAAACTAATCCTTACGAAGTCATTAAGAGAGAACTTGCTCAAGTATCTCCAGAAGAAAAAGTAAAAATTATAGAAAATAGTTTTAGGCAAGAGCAATTCAGAGAACTAGACGATAAAGAGATTAATGCTCTCCAATCAATTTTAGAACAGACTAAGCGAGAAGTAGATATAGCAAATACTGCATATACTCAAGGTAAGCTAAGCATTTGGAAAACTAATCCTATTGTGATTGCAGCTTTGTCTATTGCGTTTACTTTAGGTACACTTTTCTTTATCAGTCAATTTATACCAAAATCAACAGACCAACCGACTCAAACAATTCCGCAAAATCGGTCAATGCAATAGTTACATCTTGCTTACCCCTTCACCGTTGAATCTTAAGATTTTTTGCATCGAGTAGGCGCGAGAAGATGAATTAGCCTCGAAAACCTTTGAGGACGAGTTAGACCTAGGATATGCTGTGATTGATGGAGTTCAAGCTAGAGCAGAAAAGGGAAACTACAGTACACGACGTATAAGATTTCACTCTAATTCTTCTGGTTAATTATTTGTTACATACTTATAAATTTTCTCCACGGCTTACTTAAGGCATTTGATGATTTACCCTTTGGTAATACCCACATTGTCGCTATTGTTCTCTGTCGCTTTAAAGAAGGAGAATCGGGTCAACCTATACCAAATAACTACGTAGTCACGGCATATCAAAAGGTGATGGGTTAATTCTATGAGCAAGCCAAGTATTAAATACGATGAAGCGAGCGATACACTGACTGTTTGCTTTGAACCAGGGTCGTCAGCAACGGGAATAGAACTGACTGACCATATCCTGTTGCGAATTAACCAACAACAACGCAAGCCAGTAAGTATTGTCTTTTTTGAATATTCAGTGTTGGCGCAAAAAACAGAGATGGGAACCCGCAGCTTTCCACTGAGTGGCTTATCTCACATATCAAGCGACCTTAGAGAGATGGTGTTTGATATTTTGTTGACTCCTCCTGTATCCGATTTTTTACAGCTTTCTGCTTACACCGTTTCAAGAGTGGAAACTCTTCCCATCATTTCACTTCAACCTATACCCGTTGGAATGAGCTAGGTGATTTCCTGAATTGAACTTAACCGCTCAACAAATTTTTAAAGCAGCAATCTCTGATACCGTTTCTCTATGAAGATGCGCCTAATTAGTAATGAGTAATTAAGGTTGTGCCTCAGATTCTGTCCTTGGGAATCTTATCGAAAATTGCGCCCATCTACCGAAGCAGAGATGGCATTGATTGTTGAATGAAGGCAACAGTGCCTTCAGCAATTAACTGCACCGCAATTGCCAAAATCAAGAAGCCCAAAACGCGGTTCATTGCACCAATGCCATTTCGTCCCATTGCTCGAATGAGAGGCTCTCCCAACACGAGAAACAAGTAGAGCGATAAACCAAAGGCAGCAATTCCCACTAAACAACCAGCATATGCAAGCCATTCCTTTGCCCGTTCAGATAAACTAATCACCACACCAATCGCTCCCGGTCCACTGATCAACGGAACTGCCATTGGGGTGAAGGAAATATCATCCTTATCAACCGCTTCTTGATGTTCTGGCTCTGTCAATCGTTGCCGAGCAGTGACCATTTCCCAAGCAGTATGCGCAACGATTAACCCGCCTGCAATTTGGAGAATCCCCAAAGAAATTCCGAAGAACGACAAAATCAGTTTTCCTGCTAGCAAAAAAGTGACCAACACCAGAACTACATTGATGGAGGTCTGCCGCGCTTGTTTGAGACGGTAAGGCTTGGTATCGTCTGCCGTCATGGTGTAAAAAATCGGCACCGCTCCAATCGGATTGGCGATTGGGAACAGCGCGACAAACATTCCAACGGTGTATGAAAAAAGTTGTTGCCACATCAAATAATCTTACCAGCTGTTTTGCTCGGTTACTTTTGCGCGATCGCCTTCTTGCCCAAAAATAAACCCCTTTCCATGAGGTAGAAAGGGGCAACCAACGGTGTGTTGTAGATAGGTCTTAAGCCTAACCAGACGATGATTATTAGATGCGGGTGAAGTTGACTTATGCAGTTGAGCGATCGCCTTTTGGGCAGTGCTTTCCCTTGTAATCGCCTTTGCCTTTTATAAGTCTGGGTACCCGGATTTTTGTACATCAACAATAAATGCGTACCAAAGTGGATGGATAGCTAGGGTGGACAATGGCGATCGGCGTTGGCGATCGCAATCACTTCATTTTTTCTTCATAGATCCTGAGGTCATCACAGATCCTGAAATATTAAAAACTTTGACAGTTGCAAAGCTAAAAGACATGGCAAGGGAACGAGGAATTCCTGGATATAGTGGCAAGAGAAAGCCAGACTTAATTAAGTTGCTATCGAAAAGTTGACCGAAAAAAAACAAAGCCTCCTTAACCTCATCTAAGGGGGCATACCATTGATAACGCTTGATAGCGCTCGATTCCTTAAAAATCAAAATGGGAACTTCTGTGAGTCTTCTGTCCAAACAAAGCGCTCAAACCGCTTTGGGTTCTGTGCTGTGTACCGAAGCGTGCGGTGACGCTCCTAGCCCTTCACCCTTCTTACCAAACCAAACGCCCAAGGACGCAACCCCACAGGTAACAGCGATAACCCTAACCCAGTCCACGCCTTAGCTGACGAAAAAGACTTCCCTGCCAAAACTAACTCTCTTCCTTTTTGCGTTTCACCCTTTTCAATCAAGCGTAACCCTAACAATAACTGTGTCTCTGCAAGACGCTTTTGCCTAATTTCCTCCAGCTTGTCTGATGGAAACTTATAACTTTCTAAATACTGCAATTTATCTCTTAAATAAGGAATTGCCCGATTAATACCTTGCTGTTGGTCATGAAAGCGATATTCCATTAACAACTCTGGTAGGTAATAACCTTTCTTTCCTGCCAACGCTAGCCGCACAAATAAATCATTATCTTCGCAATTTTGCCAATTGGGCTGCATAAATCCCAACTCTTGCAAGGTGGAACGGCGAAATAAGGTTGCGCCTATTTGAAAGCTTTGGTTAACAAACACAACTTCTAACAAATTATCAACAACACCTGCTTGTAAATTCGCCCTACCCCAGCGGCGAGAATTTTCTTGGGTTTTCGCCTTATCTCGGATGTTGTTAATATCAATCACCCAGTGGTCAGTTCCAACAAAATCAATGCTAGAATCCTTATCAAGAATCGCTGCCGTACGTGTTAGGAAATCTGGAGTTAACCTATCATCATCATCAAATTTCATAAAATATTCGCCCGTTGCGGCATCAAAGCCAGAGCGCATATTATTACTTTTACCAATATTTTGCTGATGACGGATGTATTTGATGCGGCTGTCTGTATACTGCGAAATAAGTTCAGGTGTCCCATCCTGAGAACCATCATCACAGATAATCAATTCAAAGTCTTGATAAGTCTGCTGTAGTACACTTTCAATGGCGAAAGGTACCAGATTGACACGATTAAAAGTCGGAATGCAAACACTTATTTTAGGCATATTTTTTTAGTTAGAAGAAGCAACAATAGTAGGATTATGTAATTTTTTTCATTCTTACTTTTCAGAAAAAAATGATAATTTTACAAACAATTACGTACAAATACTGAAATATTTGCTTGGAAAAAAATTATTATGTGTATATCATCGCTGTAGTTCCCTATTTTTGCTACTCGGTACACTATGAGAATTTTAATGCTATCGTCTACATTTCCCTATCCGCCTACACGAGGTGGAACGCAGGTGAGGACGTTTAATTTACTTAAGTATCTCAGTCAACACCATGCTATCACCCTGGTTACTCAACGGGAGCCTGATGTTACAGATGCAGAAATACTAGGATTACGGGATTGTGTTGACAACTTAATTCTTTTTAATCGCCCAAAAGACTCAGGTAGATACGGAGGGATACTCAAGAAAATTCAGCGCTTCATGACTTTTATAGGACAAGGGACACCGCCAAGTGTGTTAAACCGCTACTCAGATGAAATGCAAATCTGGGTTGAGAACTTTATACAAGCGGGGAAATGTGATGTCATTACCTGCGAACATAGCGTGAATGAAATTTATGTGCGCCCTTACTTTCAAAAACAAATCAGAACTGTAGTTAACGTTCATAGTTCTGTCTACGGTACCTGTCGCAACCAGCTAGACACTGGTATTTCTGAAAATAGATTTCGAGATAGACTGTATCTACCACTTTTGCGTCGTTACGAGCAACGCTACTGCTCTAAATTCTCGGCGATTGTGGTAACAACAGAAGAAGATAGGGTTCAGATGCAAGAATTTCACCCTAATAGTGAAATTGTAGTCATTCCCAATGGCGTAGATTTGGTTTCGTTTCCCAACCGTACCACTGATCCAGGGGGACACCGCTTAATTTTCATTGGTGCAATGGATAATTTGGCAAACATCGATGCTGTGTGCTTTTTCAGCAACGAAGTTTTACCAGAAATTCAAAAACTTTACCCTGATACGACTTTCGATATTGTTGGTTCTCGTCCTGCACCAGAAGTTTTAGCACTTAAAGAAAAACCTGGCATTATTGTAACAGGGCGTGTGTCTTCAATGGTAGAGTATTTGCACAAAGCGACTGTCTGCGTCGTGCCAATGCGGACGGGATTTGGGATTAAAAATAAAACTTTAGAGGCGATCGCTGCGGGTGTACCCGTCGTTGCTAGCGATCGCGGTTTAGAAGGACTGGCTGTAGATGGTGCAAATGTACCACTGAGGGCATTACGAGCAAATCAACCTACAGAATATGTGACTGCTATTTGTCAATTATTTGAAAATCCGCAATTGCGAGCAGAATTGTCTCGTAACGGTAGACAATTGGTAGAAACGGAATTCACTTGGGATAGCGCTGGTAAACGCTATGAGGAAGTCCTTACAGGTGGTGGGTCCTAAGTATTGACTCAAGCTTCAAGATTTAGGACTTGATTGATGACGAAGAGACGATGATTATTTTGTTGATTTTCGTCATCCGATTTTATCAAAATTGTTGAAGATTGAGCAACAATCGCAGCAGAAGTTAGCGCTAATAAAAGCGCTAGCAAATTATGAATATATGAAGACATTGTTAGGAAAATTTGTAACAGTAATCAAAATAACTAATTGGAAAAATTATCGAAAAAAAGTTGCCTTAAAAAATTAATGAAATAGCTTTTATTTCTTCAGTCAAAAGACCCACTCTTTATAGATACATCAGAAAATCAAGAAAACACGGAGACACTTACGACGCAGAAAAACTTATCTCTGTGTCTTTTTATGTCTCCGTTTCTCATTGCCGCGACCAACAAAGCCGCAACCGTTCATTCTTGTTTCTCGGTTTTTTTTACACTCAACTCACACACACATAATGAGAGTCTATTTAAGGAGTGGTTTTTCTGGCATTGGTGAATTTACTGATTTTGTAAAGAAAAGAGAAAGTTAAGGAGAAAATTGTGCGGAAATCAGGGATTATATCCTGATAAATGTAAATGAAGAAGAAAAGAATAATCAAAAGTGAAAATTGAAAAATTTTCCACACTCACCAACATTAAATGTTTCTAACCAACATTTAAGGAACACGAGTATAAAGGAAAATACTCTTGCCAAAGTACCTATTGGATTTACAGCACAAGTAGCATGGCAAACCCTTCAAATCCTGCACCAAAACCATGCAGATCAAATGAGCCGAATTCAAGTCCACTCAAGGGCATTTCTGAAAAATTCAAGGAAAAGCCTCAACAGGGAAGTTGGCTAGCGTCGATGGTAGCAATGACGGTTTTGTTATGCAGCGCTGGTTTAATTACGACTTTTGCCTGGATTAGCGTTCAATTTATACTTAATCCAGAGCAGGTAAGCTGGCTAAATAAATCTTTACCAGGATGGGGAAACATTTCCAACAATAACCCAGAACGCTCCCAAACCCTCAGAGAAATTCAAGATTCCCTCAGCAAACAAGGACAAATAGCGGGACAAATCCTACCTTTGGAACGCGACACAACAACTTCTTTTTTACTCCCTGTTTTTAAGCAGCGTGCTAATTGTCAGTCTGATTGCAAGTATATAGTTGAACTTAGGGTTTATCAACGCGCAGGAAACCCAGAACTGCAATCTGTATCAAAGGCATACTATCATCTAGCCGCTCAACTCAAAGTGACTGGACCAGAAGAATCTTTTGTCGTCGCCCCCATCGTGAATGCTACTGATGACAACCAAGGTTCCAGTTTACCCTTGCCTTTAAGCGAAGTAGGTCGTTTTGAAGGCGATACACCCTCACCAGGTGTATGGTTCTATTTACGAGGACAGCGTCAACAAGAAACAAGTGCGCTCGCCAAAGGCGGGGCAAAGTCCATCGCCTATGGTCAGATAGTTTACTACAATCCCGAAGGCACTCACCTACAACTCATGCTGCCTTGGACAAGTCCGAGTGGACAACTCCCTCAATGGCGGGAAGTCACTGGTGGTGATGCAAAAGAGTTAGTCGTGGATCAAACAGTTGGTTTAGAACCGCACCTACGCGTTTATCAAGTCAACCCTGTCAAGTTTGTCCTCAACCCTATTCAACTAGAGCAAATTTCCCTGACTTCACCAGCCCTCCAAGATTCAGAGTACCAAAATGCCTTGATGTTAGCCCGTAGTGGACTGTGGACACCAGCCTTTAAACAGTTGGAATCTCTCAAAAAACAGCTGACGGAAAAGCTTCCAGAAGCCGCACAAGCGCAAATGGATGTGATTGACTTGCATTCCCAAGTTACCAAAACCCAGGCAGACACAACTTCGACAAGTCCCAGCCAACAAGTCCTGGCAGATTTAATAGATGGTCGTTGGGACAAAGCTTTACAAGTGTTTGAGGCTTCGCTGGAAAATGCCAAAGATATTGGCACCTTACTAAAAGCAGATAAAGGACGGTTGTGGAGTCGTGTAGAAGCACAATTGCGGGTGAACCCAAATCAACAGTCGGTGCAAGCTTGGGGTGCCTTGATTTTAGCAGCCAAGTATGGGCAACAACGGGCGAATTCCTGGTTAAACGGGCAATCCAAAACCACAACAGACACCCTTACCTATATTCAAGGGTTGTTAGGACAACTCAATGGTGACGCCGCATCTCAAATCCCTACTCACGACAGCCAGATTGTTGGTTCGGTACAATCAATCGCTGAAGTTAACGCCGCTGACTGGCTAAAACCTCCCTCACAACAGAGGCGTCATAGGGTTTTTGAAGATAAGCGCCATAGTATTTTTGTAGATACGCAGCAAGACGTGTCTCTACAAAAAGCTGATAACCAGGTTTGGTATCAGGTGGAAGTCTCTGCATTTCATGATGGAAGACGCTGGCTATATTTCCCGTTTACAAATTTAAAGCCTCCTCAAACTTCAAAAGAAAAATTTTTGTGGAAGGCTTTAGGTATAGATTCTGACCCGGAAATTCAAATAGTCGTCTGGCTGGCAAACAGAGAACAGGTCACGACGACAGCCACCATCAAAGCCGTGCAATTTCGCGATGGCGTCTTGCGGTTACTCGTTGCTGCTGATGAGAGTGTAGAGACTTTATATGCAACGTCTCTACAACAACCACTTTTAGCGATGACAAATTCTGCTTTAGAATGGGTTGAGTCAGTACCAATGACGCTCCAAGAACTGTACCAACAAGACGCCCTCAGGGTAAAAGCCATGCTACCAATATTGTGGCGATCGCTCCAAGAATCTGGTCAGTTGCCTGATGGTACCGTTCCAGACTCGCAATATATCTTGCAAAAGCTAGGAAGTTTGCCCGTTCAAGAGGTTGATTTAACAGATGATGCGATGCCGGAAACTGTGCTAACCATTTCGCCAGAGGCAATCGCATCTTTAGATATGCAAGATACCAGCGAGGACGGAAGTTTTCCGCCGCAACAGCCAACACTCAGAAGTCCTGACAATAATCAATCCCGTCCTCACACGCTGATCTTGTCTGATAGTGGTCAAGTCATTTATACTGATTTTAAGCAAGATTCCCCAGCTTTGTTAAGGGCGATCGCCAAGCTTTCGGGAGGACAATCTGTAGGTTTGCTTCTAGAGAATGCCCACGGTTATAGTTTGAAAGTTTGGTCACAAAAGAATCAGCGCTTTGAATAGTAAACTGATCACACTGCTACACAGAACTTATCCATAGTTGTCCATGACATCTACTTTGTCTGCTGGGCGTGCTTCTACCAAGAGAGACGGTGAGGCAGCGCTGCAGGAGGGTTTCCCTCCGTAGGCGACTGGTGAACCCGAAGGGCTCTTACTTGTCCACAGGCGTTACTATGGCTTCGCCACGCTGCGCTATCGCAGCTAGCCGCTCCTACGTGTATATTGAGAAAATTCTCAATTAATAATCCATGTTAGTCCGCTTGTTTTTCGCGCTTCATGACTAACTTTAAATAAGTATCGCTAATATATTGGCGACTTATTCCTCCTTGTGTGTAGCAGATAGGTTTTGCCTTTTCATACTTTGCAACTGCTGTAGCAAGCAATCAACCTCTGCCTGTAGATGCATAAACTTATCTAACTGCTCGGCTTGGTAATAACATTTGTTCAACTTGTTTGCCCAGATAGCCCGGGACTCGTTTTCAGAAACACTAGATGTAGACATTGCCATATCTATCCAGAACTCAACTCACACCACTAGAGATATTATAGTAGCCAAGTTTTAAGAATCATTAAAAAATTATAAACTTTTCTACCACAAATGAAATATGTCTCAGGTTGTGTACTAAAAGACTGCACATACAATAGTTTTGTTCCAACAAAACACTCTCTCGTTCTGCACCCCGCAAGAGGCAAAATGCCTTTGTTTGGTAACTTATTGATAACATGTTGCGCGTAGGTGGCATCTGGAGTGCAAAATATATACCAGATGCTGTTTTCAATTGGAGCTAAGAGCTTTTAAATACCGTGACTTTGAGCCTGTCTGCTGCTAAATCTCATCGCCAACCCTGGCTTGGACTGATAGAACAATATCGCGAATACTTACCTGTCAACGAAACAACACCAGTTGTCACACTGCAGGAGGGCAATACACCTTTAATACCTGTTCCCTCAATTGCAGAACGCATTGGCAGACAAGTGCGTGTCTTCGTTAAATACGATGGTCTGAATCCCACTGGTAGCTTTAAAGACCGAGGAATGACATTAGCAATTTCTAAGGCAAAGGAAGCTGGGGCAAAGGCGGTCATTTGTGCCAGTACGGGCAACACCTCAGCAGCAGCAGCGGCTTACGCTCGGCGTGGGGGAATGCGTGCCTTTGTGATCATACCTGATGGCTATGTAGCGTTGGGCAAGTTGGCACAGGCGTTGCTGTATGGGGCAGAAGTCCTGGCAATCAAAGGTAACTTTGACCAAGCGCTGGAAATCGTGCGCGAAATGGCAGAAACTTATCCGATCACCTTGGTAAATTCCGTCAATCCCTACCGCCTAGAAGGGCAAAAAACAGGAGCATTTGAAATTGTTGATGTCATGGGCGATGCTCCAGACTGGCTGTGCATCCCAGTGGGTAATGCGGGAAACATCACAGCATATTGGATGGGATTTTGTCAATATCATCAAGCCAGAAAGTGCGATCGCCTACCGAAGATGATGGGATTCCAAGCAGCAGGTGCAGCTCCCCTCGTGAATGGTCAGCCAGTGGCACATCCAGAAACCATAGCCACAGCAATTCGCATTGGCAACCCTGCAAGCTGGCAAAAAGCAGTTGCCGCTCAACAAGCCAGTATGGGCAGTTTCCACGCCGTCACTGATGCGGAAATTCTTGATGCTTATCGGCTTTTGGCTTCAGAAGAAGGGATTTTTTGCGAACCCGCTAGCGCCGCTTCTGTTGCCGGTTTGTTGCAGGTGAAAGACCAAGTTCCCACAGGCGCGACTGTGGTATGTGTCCTCACCGGCAACGGTTTAAAAGACCCAGATACTGCCATCAAACACAGTCAAAGTCAATTTAAACAGGGCATTGCACCAGAATTATTGGCAGTCGCAGAGGCGATGGGATTTTAGGAGAGAGGGAGGGAGAGAGGGAGAGAGAGAAAAACTTCTCTGAGTCTCCCCACGTTCCTATCTCCCTTGCTTGCCTAGTTATGTATTACCTCTTTCCTTAGTTAAACCATCTATAGCATCACCTAAGGCGGTGGTTAAGCTTTTGCGCGTTTGGGAGTGGTTGTCTTGCTCTGTTTTCAAAGCTTGCAGCAGGCGATCGCGTTCTTTGGTGACTGCAATCAGTTTTGCTTTCAATTCCTCCACTGATTCGAGTTGTTCGACTTCTTGTTGAATGGCTGTTGTGGCTGTGGGATCATCTAGTTGTGCAGCTTCAATACCCTGGATTTGCTGTATTTGTGCTTTTAAAGAGGCGATCGTCTGTTGCGCCATCTGCGCATCTGTACGCCGTTGTTCTGCTTCTGTGTTGTAGAGTTTCCGCCATTTTTCGGCACTTTGCCATCCTGTATCATGTTCTGCTTGAAGTTCCGCTATCTGCTGTTTGAGTGCCTTAATTTCTGCTAACCACTGGGAAGTTAATTCTTGAGTCATGAATTCTACAAAGGTAAAACACATTTAACTAAGGATAGTCTGAGTTGTCAGTTAGTTAGAGCGTGTTATTGAAGTTGGTAGTAAAGCATACCCTTCAGTTAAGGATTTTTTGTGACAATTCCAGGCTTGTAGAGACGTTGCATCCGAAAGTTCTACATTAATATGCCTGTAAACCATTTGACTTATCACTAACCGTATTAAGTAGTAAACGCGGTCTTAGCGAGTACCAAAAAATAAATTATTTATTATGTAGGGTGGGTTAGGCGCACGACAATTGAGGTTTTATATGCAGGACTTGCCGCAGCGCCGTAACCCACCATTGTTTTGGAGAGTACTACAAATTGGAGATTTTTTTTAACGTGAGCCGGCTAATTAGTTACGATTCCCACGTTAACAGCACCCCACCCCTTAATCCCCTCCCCCTTCGGGTATGCCTTCTCCTGACGGAGACGCTACGCGAACGGCACGTCTGACGACGAACGCCAGTTGCCTGCTGTCGGGAAACCAACGCCAGTCACCTGGGCGTGGGAGACCCGCCTGCAGTGCTGGCTCGTCCTGCAGCACTGGTCTCACCGCAGGCGGTCCGGGGACGTGAAGCGTAGCTTTACGGGGGTGGGGTTCTTAGGGTAGTGATAAGTATTTAACCGGACTTGATATTAGGCGTTGCGATCGCCGGAGGCGGGCACCCCGTCGGGCTTCATTGTCGCCGTCCCAAGAGAAAATAGCGACATCACCGCCAATGCTTTTACTGGCACGGGTGGTAGAGTAAACATTAACGCCTTTGGCATCTATGGCATTCAATTTCGAGAAGAAGAAAACCCACAAACAAGCGACATCACCGCTAGTTCCCAGTTTGGAAGCAACGGCACTGTAGAACTCAACACACCCGAAATTGACCCCAACAGCGCTTTAATCAACTTACCAACAGTCCCCGTTGACACCGAACTTGCCCAAGGCTGCAACTCTCCCAACTACGCTCAAAGCAGTTTCATCATCACCGGACGCGGCGGCTTACCTCCGAACCCCAAGGACATTCTCACACCTGACGCCGTAGAAGTAGATTGGGTCACTCTCAACCCAAACATTGACAACCGTAAGAGTCCATCTGTTTCCACACCAACAAATCCCACACCAGAACCCATCGTTGAAGCGACTGGGTGGGTATTCAACGCTAAAGGTGAAGTGGTTTTCACAGCTGATGCACCCACTACCACGCCTCATCAATCATGGCAGAACCCTGCATCTTGCCGTGCTTCTTAGGGACTTCCAAATTAAAAAGTATGCAATTTTTTCTTGTGGGATGGGCTTCTAGCCCGTCCTATAAACAGGGCGGGCAGGATGCCCACCCCACTCATATTGAATAATTTATTTTTTGGAAGTACCTTAGATGTTAGTGTCCACATCAGTAGCAATTGTGATAACTGGGTTAATTGATAAGACTATACGTCCTGCGTTGTTTTTTGTCCGATTGCGCGCAACGCCGTCAAGATTGTTACGTGTGTTAGAAATTAACCTTTCACTTTCCCAACTAAAGAGTAGAATATTTAGCGGTTTAACAACACAAATGCAAACGCGCTAATGTCTCAATATCCCTCAATTGAACCAGATGCCAAAGCAAATACTTTAAGAAAGCTACGTCAGTTAAGCCGCTTACTGGATAAAGTCATTACCGTTCCCGGAACGCAGCTTAGTATTGGTCTAGATCCAATTCTGGGATTAATACCTGTCGGCGGTGATTTTTTGGGAGTTATGCTTTCGGCATACATTGTCCTAGAATCTGCGCGGTTAGGTGCGCCAGCATCTACTTTAAGTAGAATGGTATTGAATATCATCATTGATGGCTTAGTAGGTGCAATACCGATAGCAGGGGATTTATTTGATGTCGGCTGGAAAGCGAACGAGTATAATATCAAGCTACTGGAAGATCACTTAAGGTTTCCCAGTCAGAGGAAGAGGGCAGACAAGTGGTTTGTATTTGCGCTTATGACTGTATTGTTCATTGTCGCTATTGGATTAGTCGCATTTACCGTGATGCTCATGAAACTGCTTGGAATGCTGCTTGGATTGTTTACGGGCGGTTAGATAAGTGACGACAAAATTAATGAAAGACTGGTGGCAAGAGACTTTCCCCAAAGGGCGGCAAAGTCTCCTAATTACCGATGCTAATGGGTATCCTGTAAAAATCGCTTACGGTGAAAAAGGTACAGGTAAACCCCTATTTCTCTTACATGGTGTTGGCAGCTGGAGCTACAATTGGCGTCACAGCGTCGAGCCACTCTCTGAGCATTTTCGGGTTATTTGTTTTGATGCCAAAGGTTACGGGTTTTCCGAAAAACCTGTGTTTCGTCGAGAACAGAGTGGTCATCAAATTATTGAGTTAGAAAGAGTCATTCTTTCGTTGTGTGATGAACCCGTGGTTCTTGTGGCAGAATCTTTAGGTGCATTAATTGCCCTTGGTCTTGCCCAAGCAAATCCCCAGTTAATAGCGCGGCTTGTGCTGGTAAATGTCCCTATTTTTCCCCAACGTTTACCTCATTGGGGAATGTGGTTGCTTTCTCAGCTACCTTTAGAAATCGTGCAAGCAATTGACTCCTCTCGTCTAGCGCACCTGTTTGCACCACTGGTGAGAGAAATTATGGCAATAGAAAGGCGTGGAGTCTTATACGATCCATCAATACTGACGCAGGATGATGTTTACTGGATAACTTACCCTTACACTGAAATTCCTGGGACTCTTACGAAGGTGGCGGAAGAGTTACAAATAGCAGCGCGGGAAATTGAACACTTGCAAACAGATAAACCAAGTTTTATCAGTAAACTTCAAAATAATCTCGGTGCAATAATATGTCCTACCCTGATTTTATGGGGCGAACACGATAGTTGGTTTCCTTCTAGCGATGGGGAAAAATTGCGTCAGCGCCTTCCCCATGCTAAATTACAAATTTTACCGAACTGCCATCATGATGCGTCTACTGGTGCTTCAGAAGCGGTGAATGCAGCGATTCTTAATTTCTTGCAAGAAACGAATTTCTGTTGAACAAGGATTAAAAAGAACTCTGTTGTCAGAACACAGAACTCAGTTCAATTCTGAGTCCAAGCGCTGCGGAGTTCTCAGTACTTAGTGGTGTCCACGCGATTGCATTCTGGCACTGCGCTGTGCGCAATCGCATCCCAGGCGCTGTTTCTGTAACTTGGATTGCAGACGTTCGCATTAACAAGGGTGAAAATTCGCCTTTTTGCTTGTCGCGTGTAGAGGCGCAATTTCCTGTTGATGATACTGATGGTATTATTCCGAAATCATGGCTTTTGCAAGCTGGCGATCGCTATGATGCTGAACCGCAATATTGGGATGATTTGGCGAACAGTGGTAACTCTATAGGTGAAGAAGGTGTTGCGAGTTGTTCCATTTTTTCAGCTAACCTCTATCTCTGCTTCTTGTCAAGGGGTTAAGCAATTACAAAATCTTGATAGAAAACTCGCCAGTTATCTTGAGCGTGTAGCTGTTCCCACACTTGTTCTAAATGCTTACCTTGCCATTCCAGAGCAGGATTCTCTGGATGGGGATTCAGCCAAGGTAAATTTAAAGCTTTATCGATGACAATCCCGATATATTCTTCTGTCCCAACTGTATCAAACTGGATATAGTCGCACATTGCATCTTGTAGAGGTATCAAGACGCTTTTCTCCACTAGTTGATAGCTAGGAGCAAAAGCTTGAGAAGGTGTAACTAAGTATTTAGTTGCAGTATTGCCTTGAGGATCTAACCCCCGATTGAACAACAGTAGATAACTTCCTGGACTATCGAGATTTATTTTCAAGCTCAACGGAGTATTAATCGGAATAGTCTCTTTAGGTAAGGGTTGGGGAATTCTCATTCCTCTAGAAGAATATTCGGGAGGGCGATCGCAAAACTGTATCCACTCTACATTAGTTTGCGCTCTTTGTTTCCACTTGTCCCAAATATAGTCTTGTAGCCAACGAGAATATTTTATCTCCCACAACCATTGATAAGCAATCTGCCAAGGACTTTTTGTGTCGGATGTATACCTACCTGGGTTTCCTTTTTGATTCCCTAAGCCAAGCTGTTGTTCGGTAATGCCATCTTGAGCTAGTTCATCTCGAAATACGCGATATATTTTTTTTATTACTTCTTTAATATGCTGATTAATTCCTGATGCGCCAACTTTATCTTGCTGCATCTCGGTTAATCCTTTAGCTATTTCAGTCGTTTTGAGAGAGTAATTATTAGGATGAAAACGTTGAATAAAAGTCCAATGCTGAAGCTCAGGAGGTACATTGCCAGGAAAAATTTGTTCGCTTATGTACTCTAAGTATTCTCTTTCTAAGAATGGCATTTTTGGAACCTAAAAGCATTTGATTCTTATTGTAAAGTAGCTTTAGTAAAGATATGGCGTTTATTTAAAATTATTTTTATTTATCTGATTTTATTTAGTTTGATTTCTTTTGAGTAAAAAATATAAAAATATAATATTTTACTTATTAGTAAAAACCATTAAAATATCCTAAAAAATAAAAAAATGTTTATACATTTTGTGACGCGTAACTCACCTAAGTGAAAAAGGTTATGTAAAAAAGGCTGTATAAATATTTTGTGTAGGTATGATTTTAACACCTGAAACTGGTTTTATTTGGGAAATCGAACCTATACCTAAAAACCTCGTCAGGAAATCTTGATTTTTATTTAAATAAACATTTAACTTAAAACTTAAGGATTGAAAGTTTTAGATGTCAGCTATAGTAAGTAATCCTAGCACACAACAGTTAGAACGAGGTCAGGTTAAACTCTGGATGGTTTTAGTTGGAGTAAACCATTATCAAGATAGTCAAATTCTCGATTTGAAATACTGTGCCAATGACTGTAAGGAGTTAGCAGAAACTTTAACCATAGCTACTCAACAGTTTCAGGAAACAGAAATTATTGCTCTTTATGATGGTGGGGATAAACCTCCTAATTTATCAGAAATTATTATCAGTATCCAACAGTTTCGTTTAGCTAAACCAGAAGATACGGTTTTATTCTACTTTTCAGGACATGGTTATCTTGACTCTAATAATCGACCAATTTTATGTGTGACGGATACGAGTTTAGAAGATTTAGCAGGAACGGGACTGAAATTAGATACTCTGTTAAATGAACTCAGACAATGTAAAGCGCAACGTCAACTTGTTTGGCTGGATGCTTGTCAAGAACGAGAACAACAAGATAACAGAATTGGACAAAATCCGACTGGTCAACTGTTAGCAGTTTTGGAACAGCAAGCAGAACAAAGTCAGGATTTTTATGCTATGCTTTCCTGCAATAAAACAGAACGTTCTTGGGAAATTCCCGAATTAAGACATGGCTTATTTACTTACTGTCTGATTGAGGGTTTAGGGGGCAAAGCAGCTAACGCCGAAGGTAAGATTGATGCGGATAGCTTGTTTAAGTATGTCGAACGCAACAGTAAGAAATTTATTGAATATAAGAAAAACCCTCTAAATGAAGATAGCTTTTCTAAGGGGATGTTAGGGAGTTTAAAAGAATCATCTACTAAATTAAAAGTTAAGCGACTCCCTTTTGATGCTTCTCAAACTCCCCAAAGAATTGCTAGAGGTGGTGGGGAATTAATTATTGGATTGGCTACTCCTTCTATTCATAAAAAGGCTTTGATTGTCGATAAGTTATCTTCTTCCGAAGCTGATATTAGCCTATGTAGAATACTGCAAGCTAGAGGAAGTTATGCAGTTGATTATTATTATTGTTCTATTCGAGATAAGCAGAGACGAAATCTTCAGCAGGTTATTGCTAGTTATTTACGGGAGGAGATTAAGAAACCTCTTCTATTGTATTTAGCAGGAACAATTGAATCGACTAACTCAGAAACATACGAGTTGGTTTGCAATCAGGACACCAGAATCAATCTTAATTGGCTTGGTCAACAGTTACAAGATTCTCTTGTTAAGGAAATTATTATTATTGCTGATATTTTAGATACAAGCGGGACTACTAAAAGTTTAAATGACATCTTACAACTTAGTCAGGATAAATCTCTGTGTTTGATTACCGCAACGACTTCTGTACCTAATAGTAGAAAGTTCCTCCACCAATTAGTAACTGTATTAGAAACCGCAGGAGAGTCGGAAAGGGAATTTTGGGTTTCGGAATTAATTACTCAATTACAAATTAAATGTTCAGGGGGGCGCGACTCCCAACCCGATATTAATTTGAAACTTTGGTTATCGGGTTCTACTGAAGTGATGGAAATTTTATCAGTAGAAGTACAACGTTCCCATAATGAGATATTTGAAATCGAAGTTTGTCCTTATAAGAGTTTAGAAGCTTTTACCCAAGATGATACTTACTTTTTTCAGGGTCGAGAAGAATTAATTGCAGAAATTATCGAGAAATTGCAATCTACGTCTTTCTTAGCCGTAGTAGGGGCTTCGGGTAGTGGTAAATCTTCTGTAGTTAGGGCGGGAGTTATACCCCAGTTAGTAACGGAAGGGTTATTTGATTTTGAATCGGAACAGTATAAATCCTGTCAATCTTGGGTGATGCTTCTAGGGGATAATCCTTTAGCTGCTTTAGCAAAAACATTAGCACCAGATAACCCAGATTTTTTAGAAGGGGTATTACATTTAGGAGTTGATTCTTTAGTGGAATGGTTGCGCCAACAACCCAAAGAAATATCTGTGTTAGTAATTGACCAGTTTGAAGAGTTGTTTACCCTGACAGCAGAAACAGACCGTGTGAATTTTATCAGTCTTATTTTAGGTACAATCAAAAAAGCTAGGGGCTGTTTCAAAGTAATTATCACTCTCAGAAGTGATTTTCTTAATGAATGCTTGGGAATGAGCGAATTAGCCCCTTTAATTACAAAATCTCAAGTATTAGTCCCATCTTGTCGTCTTGAAGACGAACAATATCGTCAAATTATTGCCAAACCAGCGCAAAAAGTTGGTTTAGAAGTTGAAGATGGTTTAGTTGCTCTTCTGCTGGGAGAGTTAAAAGAGGGTAGTTTACCTTTATTACAATATGCCCTAGAAGAATTATGGCACAAGCGCAGCCGAGGAAAATTAACTCTTAAGGATTATCAACAATATATTGGTAAATTGGGTAAATTTCTCAGCAATAAAGCCCAAGCAACCTATAATAACCTGAGTGAAGCTCAACAAAAATGCGCCCAGTCAATTTTCCTGTCTCTAGTCTTTTTAGTGGAAGAACAAGGCGATAGCAATAAAGATACCCGACGTCGCTTACCTGTATCGAAATTATCGATTAATAAGTATAAAAATGTTTTTGATTCTACTTTGCAAGCGTTGATTGATGCGCGATTGATTGTAGTTAGTGGCGAAGAAAATAATTTATATCTAGTTAAGAAAGAACAGCTTATTGCTTCTGATGAAAAGGAGAATCAGCAAAAAAGTAATTTAGCTGTATCTGCTGTTGTTAAAAAAGAAACTATCAGCAGTCAAAGCAAAGATAAAGTAACAGTAGAAATCGCTCACGAAATCTTATTGCGGGATTGGGAAGCGCTGAAATGGTGGTTAGATGAGAATCGAGAGAAATACCGCTTAATTAGAGAAATTAATCAAAAAGCAGATGAATGGGAAAAAAATGGGAAGCTAGATGGTTTCTTATTATCCAAAGGTGCTTTAGCAAAATATGAAGAGTTTTATACTAAGTATGCTGATGATCTTTCTGGGAAAAGTAACGAGTTTGTTAATGCCAGTATCCAAGCAAGAGATAAGGATGAAAAATTAGCTAAACGTCGTCAGCGTCAGATCTTTGGTGGTTTAACTGTAGGTCTAGTTACAGTTTCATTAGTTGCTATTATTGCTATTATACAGTGGCAAAAAGCTTTAGTGAATCAAATTAGAGCTAATATTGCAACTTCTGAAGCATTATTAGGTACGGAACGTAATTTAGATGCTTTAATAGTAGGATTAAAGGCAGCAAATCAGAGTAAAAAATTATGGATTTTAGATAAGAAAACAACAAACATTCAGATTCTAGGCGCACTCCAAAATATTTTTAATCGATTAAAAGAATTTAATCGATTAAAAGGTCAGCGCGTATCATTTAGTCCTGATGGTCGAATGATAGTTTCTTCTAGTAGCTCGGATGGAATAATTAGAGTGTGTGATATTCAAGGAAAATTACTGTATTCTATCCGAGCAAAGGAACTCTTATTTAGTCCAGATAGTAAAACTATTGCTTCTGTTAATTGGGACAACACAATTAAGCTTTGGAATCTTCAAGGAAATCTTCTCCACACTCTTCAAGGTGAGAGAGTCGTATTTAGTCCTGATGGTCAAACTATTGCTTCTGTTGGTGCAGATAAAACGATTAAACTTTGGAGTCGCCAAGGACAATTACTTTACACTCTTGAAAGCCATACAAAAGCTATTAACAGCGTAGTCTTTAGTCCTGACGGCAAAACTATTGCTTCTGCTGGTGCAGATAAAACGATTAAACTTTGGAGTCGCCAAGGACAATTACTTTACACTCTTGAGGGTCATACAGAAGCTATTCACAGCGTAGTCTTTAGTCCTGACGGCAAAACTATTGCTTCTGCTGGTTGGGACAAGACAATTAAGCTTTGGAATCTTCAAGGAAATCTTCTCCATACTGTTCAAGGCAATAAAGTCGTGTTTAGTCCTGATGGTCAAACTATTGCCCTAGAAATTGATTATGGAAATGTAAAATTAGGAAATCTTCAAGGAAAATTACTAGGTACTATCCAAGGTAGTCGAATAGTATTTAGTCCAGACAGTAACACAATTGCTTCTGCTAGCGTAGATGGCAAAATTAAACTTTGGAATCTTCAAGGAAAATTACTCTTGACACTAGAAAATCATACAGAGTTTATTAGTTCAATAGCTTTTAGTCCTAATGGTCAAATTCTTGCTTCTGCAAATCTTGATGAAAATATTAACCTTTGGAATATCAAAGAACATCTGCTTGATACATTAGAAGGTCATACCGAAGGAGTTAGTAGTCTGGCATTTAGTCCTGATGAAGAAATTATTGCTTCTGTAGATATTGATAAAATTATGAAGTTATGGAATTTTAAGAAAGGTTTAATTGAAAATATTCAATTATCTCCATCTTCTGGTGCTTTGCAAGTAGCATTTAGTCCGAACGGAAAGACAATTGCTTCGGCTGGAAAAGATAAAACTATTAAGTTGTGGAATCTCCAAGGAGATTTACTTGGTATTTTAAAAGGTCATATAGGTTGGGTGCAAAGTGTAGCATTCAGTCCTGATGGAAAGACTATTGCTTCTGCTAGTGGTGATAAAACGATTAAGTTGTGGAATTATCAAGGTGAGCTTCTTAAAACTATCAATGGTCATTCAGATGATGTTTATAGTGTAGCATTCAGTCCTGATGGAAAGACTATTGCTTCTGCTAGTGGTGATAAAACGATTAAGTTGTGGAATTATCAAGGTGAGCTTCTTAAAACTATCAATGGTCATTCAGATGATGTTTATAGTGTAGCATTCAGTCCTGATGGAAAGACTATTGCTTCTGCTAGTGGTGATAAAACGATTAAGTTGTGGGATCTTAAGGGACATCTTTTGCATACCTTTCAAGGCCATACAAGTTCGCTACGTAGTGTAGCATTCAGTCCTGATGGAAAGACTATTGCTTCTGCTAGTGGTGATAAAACGATTAAGTTGTGGGATCTTAAGGGACATCTTTTATATACCTTTCAAGGTCATACAGATCTTGTTTTTGCAATAGCATTTAGTCCTGATGGCAAAACTCTCGCCTCTGCCAGTGGTGATAAAACTATCAAACTCTGGAGTTTAGATTTAGACTACGTAATGGGACGGGGTTGTGACTGGGCGCGAGGCTACCTAACCAATAACCCCAATGTTAGCGAAGAAGACCAAAAAATCTGTGATGGTATTGGCAGTAAATAAACAATACTGCCTAGTTAAAATTCAGTTTTTGATAATCCTATGTTAAATGTCAATTGAATTGTCACAAAGGGACTTGGACTACTTTCCCAGACTGAATAGTGCATCGTCCACAATCTTAGGTGACTCAAAGAATGCTCGATGTAGTTTCTAGCTACAGGTAGCTAGAAAGAGCGTTACTTAAAGGGTCCTTCATTGTAGGAACTGCCGGAAGTACTGGTTGCTAATTTTCCCGTACCTGTAAGGGCGCTGAACCAAGTGTGAACACCCATCATGTATTCCCTGGTACTATCGTTAGCACCAAGGAGTTGATAATCCCATTGAGTGCCATCGAGTAGGAAAAAGACTGTTGTATCGTAAAGGGAGCCTTTTAAAGGACCATTCCAGGTCACTCGCGCCGTAACCAGATTAGACCCTTCCTGAGAGTAATAGCGACATCTATCAATCGATGTCCTTACACCAATCGGAGCAGGAAATTTGAATTTATTCACAACAACTTCACGAGCAATTTTTTCGACCGTTTGCTGTATTTTTTTCGTTCCGCACTCGTCCTTCGCTGATGCTGGCTCTGTCGCCAAAATACCTGATAATGCTAAAATTGTGCTTATAATTCCGATCAGTACATATTTCTTTTTCATGACCTACCTGGCAGTTATTTTTTAGAGATTTTTTATTCTAACCCAAAAAAGATTTTTTGTACTCTAAGAACAGGACTTGACAAGTATTTATTTTTATTTATTTATCTCCTATTTACCTTTATTTTGGAGCGGTTTTACCATGCCTTCAGTTGAGTAAAACAAGGTAAAACCCATGAAATTTCAAAAACAACTCAGTCAATTAATTAGCTCCGACGACATAATCAAAACCCTCCCCATAATTGAAATTTTCTCTTGTGCAAAAAACCACAATCACTTCAATCGACGTTTGCAACAAAGAGCAATTAATTGGGACATGATTAAACTGGCGATCGCTTATGGTAAATTCCAATATCATTCCGGAGCTACAACCTGGACGCTATTAGATAAAAGCCTAAAGTACACACCCTACGAAAGATTTCTCGACAAATTAAGAGGGCTACGAATTATTGCTGCCAACTACTCTTGTGATGACACTCTCAAACTCAGCACTGCTTACTGGACATACGACTTGAGAAGATAATTTATCAATTTTATTTTTTTTGATCTTCTCCCCATTTTTTTTGATCTAGTACCCACTTTATGATGCCAGTGTTGAGAGATTAAATAGTGAAATGAAGAAATTACTTGCAGGTATCGCAGCATTAGGTGTATGCATTACTTCTCCAGCTATTGCTAATGCACAGCAAATTGTCACGTCAATGGTTTCAGAGGATAGTGCCAATAGCCTGATAAATAAGGGTAGCAATATCTCCGACGCTTCTTTATCTTCTCGCTTGAATGATAAGCAATTAATAGCTCAGTCTGTTGCACGTTTAAACTTCAGTTGGCGTACCGCACCCTTAGAACTTGCTGTGGTAGCAACAGAATTCATTGTTAAGGGTAAGACATCTAATTTTATAGCACTTGCGGTACTCCTAGCTTCAGGGCATGATGTTTACGTTGCGAGAGTTACGCTACATAACACTGGGAACGTTCCTTTGAGAGTCTATCCTCAAAATATCAAAGTCTATTATGGCAACAAATCGACCAATGTGATACCCATAGCAGATAATCGTTTCTTGCAACCTGATATACTAGAACCGAATTACTACATAGATAAACCTGTTATTTTTATAGCACCGTATGGTTTAAACCTTCTAAATCATGTCGAGATGGCGTATGGAGGTTAATCTATTCAAGTAACTTAATGATTGGCGTCACTCCTTCTTCTTGTGCCAGTTCTGATACTAAAAACTGCATAAGCCGCAGCTTATCTGCACGAGGCAATGCTCGTAAAACCGACAGCAGGTCATTTGAGATGGTCATTGCAGCGTAATTCGCTCTTGATGGCTAATTTTGGCATAATACCAAAATCAATTGACACCTTTGTTAAACATCTATCAGCCGCAGGGCGGTGCTGTCATTATAAAGAGAACCCAGGCGTTTGCCAGACTGGGGTAGATTGCTATCAAAATTGTCTACACTTGTTTCTATACCGCCATTTGAGGAATCGTTGCTATCAATAGTGATATCAACTTTTGTCTGTACTGGCATCTACACCAGAATCTACACAACCTTCGCGCTCTAGTATGAGCCAAAAGCCTGATTATTCCGTTGAAAAAATTTCATTGAGTCTGCGAATCGACGTTGGGCTGGGCGCGATTTGGTAAATATGCGAAAATTAGAGAAACTGCTCTCACAGAAGAAGACTCACCACCATGACAGTGACCACCGCCAAATGGAGCCTAGAAGACTATCATCGCATGATTTCAGTCGGTCTTTTAGTAGGTCGTCACGTCGAGCTATTGAACGGGGAAATTATCAATATGGCACCAGAGGGGCCAGAACATGCCCAACTTAGCACTGATGCTGCTGACTACCTGCGCGAACTGCTCGTCGGTCAGCAAGCCCTGGTGCGAGATGCCAAACCTATTACTCTCCCCGAAAGCAGTTCTGAGCCAGAACCTGATTTGGCTGTTGTTGAACCGCGCCGAGTTGAATATCGAACCCGTCATCCTTACCCGGAAAACATTTTTTGGCTGATTGAGTATGCTAACAGTAGTTTGAGTAAGGATTTGGATGCTAAACGCAAGACTTATGCTGCTGCGGCAATTAAGGAATATTGGATTGTAGACTTAAAACATCGACAAGTCAAAATATTTCGTGAACCAGTCGATGGCGATTATCGCTCTGAACTCACTTTGACAGATGGAGAAATTAGCCCTTTGGCATTTCCAGAAATTACGGTTTCCGTGCAGCGATTATTGGAGGGGTGATTTGCAGGCGGAAAGTGAGATATTTAGCGATCGCTTAATGGTAGTAATGACCGAGAAGTAGTCAGGAGTCACCCCTTCGGGGAAGTCAAAAGTCAAAAGTCAAAAGTCAAAAGTGAAGACCCCACGGATAAATCCAGGGGCTTGAATAAAGTTGCTCCGCATTTTTTCTTCTCCAGACCATAAGTTGGGGGCTTGTATCCTTTTCTTTTTCGGTCAGGAGCCAGCTTGGGACGAGTGTGCGTATGCGCAAGGCGCGGCTCCAAGGGAGCATCGCCTTTTTGCGGTTTGCTCGTTCAGATAAATCGGGAGGTGCATCTTGCAGGAGGTGTTGAGGGTGTCCACCCCGCCTATCAACCAAAGTTTTGCCTGCTTGCAAGTTAAGCCAGCGCTCAGCAATCAAGCGTCGGATCAACTCACTCTTGTCTGTTTTCTCGTGAGCCAAGATATCGGCTAGCTGGCGTTCTGTTTCTTCGTCTAGTCTGACAGTAAGCATGGCTTTTGTCATCGAAAACTTGGGTAGAAACCCCGTCCTTGTAGGACGGCTTTACTTTACTTGGAATACGGGGAGATTAGTCCCCGTAATAAACCTTGCCACCGCCTTGGAGATACTGAATACCGTGTACTCTTGTATTGCACTTTCGCTATCGACAGTTACCAACTGATGTTGTTTTCTCTGTACGCATGAGCAAGTGGCGATAAGCCCTTGTGTTTATTTCCCTAAGCCCTTCGGGCACGCTTCGCGAACGCTACTGACTATCGGAGAGGTTACAGACTAGGGAGGCATCCAGTAACGTCTTTTGATGTACCACCATCAGATAATTCAGTTTGGGTTGTTAACCCGTAAGCTAGACACTGGTTTAGTCCTAAATTAAGAAGTTGGTCAATCTTCCGCTTTCAAGCCCCATCCCTTTCAGGGTGGGGTCAGTGACACGTGTATTGCAGTTATTACAAGTGTAACAGAGGGCTTTTTACCAGAGCGATTCGCCCAAAGGATAATCGCCTATGCTGAGGGATAAATCTCGTAGAGACGTTGCATGCAACGTCTCTACAAACTCTACAAACCATCAAAACTAATGACATGAACCACGAGCTGCGGAGTACTTTTTGTTAAACGACTCGGTTCTGACGGATAGTTTCTGCGTACCATTCAAAGCTGGCTTTTGGGATGCGTTTTTGTGTTTTGTAGTCCACATAAACAATCCCAAAGCGTCGGGAGTATCCCCAAGCCCACTCAAAATTATCCATGAAACTCCACAAAAAATAACCCTTTAAAGGATACCCTTCACTGGTGGCTTGATGAGCTGACTTTAGATGCTGGCGTAGGTACATAATTCGGTCAGTGTCAATAACTTCACCAGTAGAATTCACTTCATCTTGTGCCGCACAACCACTTTCGGTGATGTATAGTGGTAAGTCGTTGCGCCCCACTGTTTCGCTGATATGACGGATACCCCAATAAATACTCTCAGGCAAGATATTTAGCCAGGGCATATACATTTGCGGGTAGCCTTTGGGAAAATTGAGGAATTCGTAACCATCTTCATTACTGGCAGCACGAACATAAGTGCCAGTGTAAATGTTAAGACCAAGGGAGTCGAGGGGTTGGTGAATGATTTCTAAGTCACCAGGCTCTATACTTGGGGCATCTTGTTTCAACTTTTCCAACATTGCTGGACTGTAGGTACCAGTGAGGGCTGGGAAAATAATGCCGCCATTTTGTCCACAGGTGTGAAAGGCGCTTTTTGCTGCTGCAATATTGGCAGGAGATTCGTTGATCGGAACTGTAACAGCGATGTTATCTACTAAAGCAACTTTACACGCAACGGGTGAAGCCGCACGGATAGCTTGACACCCCAAGCCATGAGCAAGTAGAGCATGGTGAGAAGTTTGCCAAACTTCCTTTCGACTCTTGACTAGCGTCCCTGGGGCGTGGGGTGGTTGCTGCTTTTCGTCATAACTCATGTGGGTGAAACAGGGAATTTCGTTGAGAGTCATCCAATTGGTGATGCGATCGCCCAACCGCTTGACAACTGCCGTGACATAATCAGCGTAATCGTGTGCTATTTGACGACTTTGCCAGGAACCGTACAAGTCTTCTAGTGCTTGGGGGCTATCCCAGTGAAATAAAGTCGCATGGGGAGTGATGCCGTATTCTTGTAAGCAATCCACCAAACGTTTGTAGAAATCAATGCCCTCTTCATTGACTGCGCCGCGACCATCAGGAATGATGCGAGTCCATGCGATACTAAAGCGATAGTGTTTTATGCCCAATTCTGCCATAAGCTGCACATCAGCTTTGTAGCGATGATAATGGTCGCAGGCTACAGCACCCGTATCACCGTTGAGAACCTTTCCCGGAGTAGCGCTGAAGGTATCCCACACACTGGATTTGCGTCCACCTTCTCGGTATGCTCCTTCAATTTGATAGGCAGCAGTCGCAGCACCCCAGCAAAAATCTTCTGGAAATTTATACATAGTCATAATTTTAGGCAACTTCACTATTCTCTGGGAGAATGACAAAACGTGCTAAATCAAGTTATTGTAAAGATTGATAACAAAACCCGAAATTTCTCATGAAGAAGTTGTATTCGACAGAACCACATAGATTTTTCTGGCTATGATGTTAATCCGTGACCTCGTTCAAGAGGCTATAACAACTGGATATCTGAGCGTTGCAGCGGAAGAACAATTACGAAATCTTCTGAAGAAAAAGTATGAGTTGGAAGATTTAGATGCTTTCATGAGGTTGCAAGAAGCTGCTTGTTCAGGGAGGATTCGGCAGGAGTCCCGTGAATTGAGGGTGTGCGGGCAGGAGGTGCGATAATGGATAGGCGATCGCCATTTCATGTGATCGTTGCAACCGGGCGAGCCTAAAAGTAACCTTTGTTATAGTGTCACTTAATCAAATATCAGGGAATTAGACAGACTCTGTGCGCAGCTTTGGGAGTCTGTCTTTGTCGTTTTTTCTTTTTCCGGAAATTACAGATCATAAAGTGATGATCTAAATAGAGATTTGGGCATATAGATGAAGGTACAGGCAATGATTGCAGATTTATCGATGCCTCAAGAATCACAGACGCCGAAACGACAATATAGAGGTGAATGCCATGACTACTGTAGAAATAGACTCCAAGAAACAGGAACACAAATCCGCTAAGAAAAAACAAAAGTCTTTTCCTCCCACAAATATTGGTACTCCTCAAGCACCTTTGCGCCCACGTCAGACAAAACAGCAGGAGCCTGAGCTACTGAGCGATTGGGAGCATGCAAGTTGATTTTTACAAGCCTTAAAGCTCGTAAAATTTTATATATTTAAGTAGATATCAGTGAATGTGATTTCGCGCAACTTCCACAAACGTTTATTGAAGATTGTGCAGGAACCAAAGTTATAGCTTTTGGTTCCTTAGTCTCCTTGTCCTCGATTAGCGGTTGAAGACTTGCCGTAGGAATCTAACCTTTCTTAGCTGTATTGACGCTACGCAGAATCTTGGCAAAAATGGCGTTATCACTAAAAAACTTTTGCTGAATCGTAGCCCAACCGCCATAATCATTAGCTGTTGCGATTTTGACTTGAGGGTATTTATCAACAAACTCTTTTGCTTGCGCTACACTCGAATCGATTGGTCGGTAACCGGTTTGAGCAAAGATTTGTTGAGCTTCCGGAGTGTACAAATACTGAATAAACGCTTGTGCCACTTCGCGGGTGTTGTGCTTGTCTACATTTTTATCAACAATAGCAACTGGGTTGTCAATCGAGAAATTGACATCAGGAACAACGTATGGAGGTTTTTCACCACTTACAGCTTTCAACAACACTTCATTTTCGTAAGTGATGAGAGCATCCCCTTTGCCCCCCTTGAAAAAGGTATCGGTTGCTTCACGGGCACTTTCAGGCAAGATAGGAACGTTCTTAAAGACATTAGTGACAAATTCTAATGCTTTAGACTCGTCTCCTCCGGCTTTAATTGCTGCATTCCATAACGCTAGGAAGTTCCAGCGTGCGCTCCCAGAGGTTATGGGATTCGGCGTAATCACACTGACTCCATTTTTTGTTAAGTCTGTCCATGTTTTGATGCCTTTGGGATTGCCCTGACGAGTCAAAATTGCAGCTACAGACTTGCTAACGATACTGTTGTTAGAAAACTCTTTCTCCCAACCTGGTTGAATCAATCCTGCTCGCTCAATCTTTTGAATATCTGGAGCAAGGGATAGATGTACTACATCAGCTTCTAGTCCTCCTTCAACCACCCCAAGAGCTTGAGCACTAGAAGCGCCGTAACTCTGCTTAAAAGTGACATTTTGGTTACGCTCTTTTTTCCATTTTTCTACAAATTTGGGAATAATCTTGTCATGGGCAGCTTTGGTGACAGAGAAGGAAACGAGGTTCAGTTCAATATTGTTCTGTTGGGCGATAAGATTGGCACTCTTTCCAGAATGACTCGCGCCTGAAACATTGCTACTACTTGCGGCGTTAGCAGCAAGTACCACACTCAAGCTGACACCTACAAAAAATAGAGATATAAAACTTTTAAAAAACCTCAGCTTAAATCTACCTTTAGATAGTTGCTGATATCGCTGTCTAATTGTTCGGAAAGCTGAAAAAAGAACTGCTATCCAATCGAGATTAGGGGTTAGATGCCTGCTCACTACACTCCTCCTATCAAAGCCCGTAGAAGTTATTATTTTTTACATTAATAAACACAACGTTTTTGCTGTACTTACTCAAGTCAGCTTTATACGGTAATTTCGTAAATTTACCGTATATTATTTACTAATACGATAAAATAGCTATGTGAAAACTATTACTTAATAAATCCTTAAATATTTTTTAACCAATTAAAATGCACTATGCTGAGTAGTGCTGCTTTTCAAAGAGGGTTGCAATCATTGCGGCGATTGCGCGGAGCGCAGTGCCCTCGTGCCCAATCGCCCTCAGTGGGTGATCCGCACCATCGCTTGCAGCGCAGTGCCCGCGTATAGCGATTGCGATTCGGGGCAGTGGCAAAGCCAATCGCAAAAATAACCATTATGGTTTTGTAGCAAATATTTAGTTAATAGACATCTCCAGAAATTAATTGTGCGTTGTCTACAACCCTTGTAGAGACGTGCCATGGCACGTCTCTACATTCCATGGCACGTCTCTACATTGTTTTTTGGAGAGGTCTAATGCATAAAATCAGACTTTTGTCAAAAATTTGTCTAGAATAAGAACAAAATAGGGCAGAACGCTATCAATTATCACAATGGACAAAGGGCAATAGTCTCTTGGTCGTATTGTAAGTTAGGGCTCCCTTTCAAAGATTAGAGCGAAGAATCACCGACGCCGACATCTTTCAAACGCTAAAATAAGCACAACTTCTCGTTGCTATCTTCTTCTTTGCTCAGTCTAATTCATGACCAAGTATCCTAGACAACCTTTCTTAGCATTGCTGAAAGTCGCCCTCTTGGGAGTTTCATTTCCCCTGCTGTTGACAAGTCATAATTGGGCGCAGGCATCTAAGCAGGACAATAGTCTGGTATACGCTCAAACACCAGCCCAGTCTCCACCCCAACCGAGTCAACCTGCTGATGCAAAAAAGACAAATCCACCGACTCCGGAGAAAAAGCAGGAGGAAAGGAAAAAATCTGATCAACAGAAAATGCAGGATCTGTCTTTGATTGTCCTGGGGGTAATGCTTGGGGAAGTCGTGGTTGTGTACCTGGGAGTTCTCTGGTTGCGTCCGCTTTGGTTGCTGTGGCTACCTGGAGAATTCAAGCTGCCTAAATTAGGAATCATCCCAGAATTTAAACTACCACTTCCTGTGTTGCTTTGGCTGAAATATCGACCCAGGGTACTGGATTTTTGGGTGAAGAAACACATTGACACTTTCGCCCTGAACTTTGTCAAGAATGAGACAGTTGCCGAGCGCAAATATTACGTTTCCATACCAGTGCGATTAGACACTGAGGAGATTAAGGAACTGACTGCAGAAACCTTGAGGAAAACTTTTAAACAAAAGCGAGTGCGACTGCTGATTTGGGGAGAGGGAGGTTCGGGAAAAACAGCCCTTGCCTGTCAGATTGCTAAATGGGCAATGGCAGATGAACAGTCCAAACGCCTGACAGAACACAAGATGTTACCAATCCTGATTGAGCAAGAACTTGACTGCGATCTTGGGGAAGGCAAGAAGCCTTTGATGGAAGCAATTGCTGGAGAGATCCAGGATGCTTGCGACAACGAACAACTGATTTCTGATGAATTACTCGAACAACTTCTCCGACAGCGCCGGATTCTGGTAATTGTGGATCATCTCTCAGAGATGAGTACACACACCCGTAACAAGATTAAACCTGCTTTCCGAGACTTTCCAGCAAATGCTTTGGTAATTACCTCGCGAATCGAGGAAAATTTCAAAGGAATTGACACCAAGATTGAGACTCTCCGCTTCGATGGAGAGGAGTTGGTTTCCTTTATCAAGAATTACCTCAAGCAGCTCGAAAAGTGGCATTTATTTGAGAACGAGGACGAGCCAGGGGAGTTGTTGCAAGAGTGTGCCAAACTTCAACGCATCGTGGGTGACAAGAAAACGATTACAGTTTTGCTGGCTAAATTATATGCGGAGCGGATGATTAACGCTAAAGAGAATATATCAGCATCTGCTCGCTCGCTTGACAACATTCCAGATCTGATGCTTGATCACCTAGAAAAGCTCAACCGTCAGGCAGAAAGAGTCATCGGGCAAGAATATCCCACAGTCAAAGACGATGCCAAGGTGATTGCTTGGAAATGCCTGGAACGGGAATATAAACCAAGCTATGTAGAGCGTGACGCAGTGGTTAAAGTCTTGGGGGAAATTAAAGCTGATGCGCGCCTTCAGTATTTTGAGGGAAAGCTCCATCTGATCAAGTCTGGATACAATAAAGACACAATCAGCTTTGCTCTCGATCCGTTAGCTGAGTATTTGGCTGGGCTATATCTGGTAGACAGTTACCGCGAAAACGAGACATCCTGGCGGGAGTTTCTGGCACAAGCAGAAAGCAAACCACAGGAAGAAATTAAAGGTTTTTTGCTAGCAGTGAGAGACTGCTGTCTCTCCAAAGGCTCACAAGCCAAAGTACCCGGTTTTGTCGCAGAGGAACTGGGTAAACTGGCAGGGCTGGATCTCGAAGCGCTAAAACAAGAACAACTGAAGCGACGCATTCGACGCTTAACTGATGATCTGTTTGTTCCAGAGGTAGAAGATAGGCGACGTGCTGCTGAAGAATTAGGGAAGATTGGTGTAGCAGCTAAATCTGCAGCTCCTACTCTCCTGAGAGCTTTGAAAGATGAGGATTCTGAGGTGCGTGCCATTGCTGCCTCTACCTTGGGCAAGTTAGGCAATACCTCAGAGTCAGTGCTGCAAGGACTACTGGCGCTGCTTCAAAATGAGGATTCCTATGTGCGTCTTTGCGCTGCCGAGGCGTTGGGCAAGTTAGGTAATGCCTCAGAGCCAGTGCTGCAAGGACTACTGGCGCTGCTGCAAGATCAGGATTCTTGGGTGCGTGAGGAAGCAGTTAAGGTGTTGGAAAAATTACGTAATATTCCTGTGATAATTTAGTCAGAAAAATAACTCTATAGTTGGCACAGTAGATTACCTTCCGTTACCATAACCCAATACCGTTGCCGATAAGACAATTTGCAAAAATCACAACAAGTGTAGAGACGTTTTATGGAACGTCTCTACACTTGTGAAATCTATGGCACATTCGTGCGACGCGCAAGTCGCAAAGCATCACGTGAGGAATACGCTATCAGAAAAAATCCTTAACTGAACGGTATTCTACCATAACCCGCGCACATCCATCTGTTACTCAAACAGCATTGTCATCTACCAAGCGATCGCCCACAAGAGTAACTACCAACATCAGTTAGTATCGAGCAAGTAACGGTTACTTAATCGTAAATATTCTCTTGGGGCAAAGCTTAATCAGGTAAATTAGCACTAACAGGGTTTTTATTTACGTCGTCAGTCATTTTTTGTCACACAACCTCTATATTGTGCCTGGTATGGGATCACTATCTTCACCACCTCGAGATCCGACAGGATTCGCTAATTCTGTTAACTCGTTAACCAAAGAGCTAATTACAGCAACTGCCCCTCCGCCAGCAGCTACAACTTGGCTAATTCTAGAAAATACATTAATTAACTTTCCCAAAATGCCAATGAATGTATTAAACCTTTTTAATTCATTTATGGCTGCTTGTAAATCATTTATTGTTTTCTCTAAAACTTTTGCAGCTTTGCCTTTTTTAAGATCAGTAGCTATTTCCTCAATCGCCCGATTTGCAACGGTATTCGCCTCATTTAAAAGCTGTCCCTCCTGATTAGAAATAAACGCACTTTGATTGTTATTTATTAATCCTTCACGCAACAATTTTCTTCTTTTTTTTTGAGATAGGTTCACTAAGTCACCGATGAATTGTGCCAAATCCTGTAAATCGTTTGTAGTTAATAACTCATTAGCCATTGGTAAATCTCCTAGATTCAAAGAGTTCTATTTTTATGCAAACTTTTTACTTTTTGAGAATATTCACTCAAAATTTCTTGAGCTTTTATCATCTCACTTTCTTTTAAATCCAATTTAGTATACAGATTGTTTTTTTCTAAATCATTTCCCGTTTCTGCTAAAACACTTTGGCATAATTGCTTTTTTTCTTCCGTACTAATAGCATCTTTTCCTGTACCTTGAAAAATATCTTTTAGTTCAGAATGAGCTTTTGCAGTTGCTTGAAGTATCTCAATATAGTTTTGAGCATTATCTTTTTTATCTTGAACTATTTTCATTGCTTCGTTGTAATCTTTTTGGACTTCTAAAGCAATAGGAATCTGTGACTCAGTAAATTCTTCTAGCGGTGCAAGATATGTTTCATAATAGCTGTTAATTTGTTTTTTTTCTACTTCGAGGATTGTATTAGTATAGATTTGAGCAATCTTGATTAACCCACCATTATTTTGCTGCTGATTATCTTTTAAGCTGGAATTTCCTGGAATGTAATTTTGTAAAGAATCATCAGCACATAATATCGCTTTTTTAAGGGCTCTTCCTCTTTTTTCTTTAGACAAAGCATTGACAAAAATCTGGAATAAATTGGTTCCAGCTTGTACAGCAGATTCAGGTATAAAACCTCCAGCATTTAAATTTGTAAGTGCTATTTTAAGGTCAGCGATATTCTCATCGAAAGAAACAGTCTTTCCACTGGCAACTTGACCTAGTTGTTCCATGTAATTAAGTAACACACTATTAGCAATCTTCACTCTAGTGATATTGGGTTTATTTTCAGAGTTACATTTTTGTAATGTCTGGTCACGCGTCTCTATACCACTGGAAGCAGTTAAAATAACATAGTTAACTCTTCTTAAACAAGAGTCATAAATATCCTGTGCAACCAGATCAGAAGAATTTTTAATGGCAACCTGATGATTTTTAACAAAATCTTCAACAGATTTAAAATCACGACCACAACTGTTTAATAAAATTGTCACCGGAATGAACAAAAGAAATAACTTAAAAACCTTCTGAAAATTGTGTTTCATGATAGTTGTCAATATTAAAAAAATAAGTGGTTGGACTGCATATGATTCAACGCTCCAATCGTTGTTTCAGAAATTGCATAGCCTCTCAATCTAAAATGCCAAGTTTGAGACTACGGAAGTTAAGCATGAATGAGCTTTGCTTCCGTATCTAATAAGTTCATAGATGTAGGGGAAATTAACTTATGCACTTTGGGATAGAAAATGCCCACCCTCAGATCTTGCACCTCTGGGTATAAACCTAGGCTAGGTAAAAAGCGGTGCGATAAAGTTACATTACTTATTTGGACTTTTCCGACTAAATTAAGGGCTTTAGGTTTTATACTGAGTGATTAAAAAACAGAAATATTTTTTGGTGCAAGATGTCAGTATACGAACTTGATATTATTGCCTGCCTCGTAATGATCACCCACGCTCCTGAAGCACGACTGTAGAATCAGCAGTACGCCCAAATTCTTCTGGTGCATATTGCAGGTGGACTTCAGCACCAGGATAGAGAAATGTACCCGGAGTCACAGAACGCACCAAGTAGTGGAGGCTGTAAACTCCTGGTTCTAGGTGGTCGGCGTAGGCGATAATGCGATCGCGATAGATAGTCTTAAATCCAAGTTGCCAACTGTCTGCTTTTGCCTGTAATGCAGGTGTCGTAGTTTGAAAACTCGCATCCACTGCTTCAAAACCAGCTGGTAACGGATCGCTCATCACCACATGATTCACAGGATGATCTGCGATAATTTCCAAACCAATATCAAACACCTGCCCAGTTTCTACTGTAAATGGTTTATCAGAAGCATATAAACCAAATTGCAACACTTTATCTCTCGTTCCCTGACTCTGGCTAGGAACGGCAGGGCGAATTTCTCTTGTAACCCGTAAACCGTTAAATCTCCCTGGTTGATTTCCCTGTAAGCGGTAGCGATAAGCGACTAAATAGTGCAAAGTGCCTTGTCCAGATTTTCGCAGTTGCAAATCATGACGCCCACGTGGTAACTTATTCATAGGCAAATTCACTTCTAAGCTGGGATTACTGTAACCTTCAAAGCGTTTTTCTCCCAACTTCTTACCCGCCAATTCCACTGTCGCAACAAAATTCGGGGGTGTTGGTTGCAGTTTGCTGTATTCCACCAAAGCTGTGAGGGCTTGGGCATTGTTATAATCAGTCTGCCATGTCCCATTCCGACGTAGTGCCAACAGACTTTGCAATAACCTATCGATAACTTCCGGTTTGTACTGCTGGGTAACAAACAGGGGTAAAGCTTGTGCTTGCGCTGTGGTGGGTGAACTCATCCATCCCCAACTGCGAGGTAAACTCACAACTGCTGTACGACCAGTATCATATATATTTTGTTGCAACTGGCTCAACAATTGTTTAGACTCATCCTGCCATTCTGGGAACTGGGATAAGTATCGCGTCAGTTTAATCTGAGTGACGACATCAAAAGCGTCGCGTTGGCGATAGATATCTGCAAGGAATGTATTGCGTTTGTCTCCCAATTCTGCCAAAGCCATCAAAGCATTGAGTTGCAGTTGACTTTTACATGGCTGCTGTTTGCAAAAGTCGTATTGTCCGGGGTTCGCCAGAATTCTTTGCAAATATCCTTTGAGACGAGATACCATCCTAGTATCCACCAAATCCGGAAACGCCTGACTCGCTTTAGCTAGAGATTCCGCTGCATAGGAAGAAACCCAAGGATCTGACTTTTGTTGTCCAGGATAAGCAGCAAAACCACCATCCGCAAGCTGAAGTTTTTGCAATTGCCCAAGAGTTTGGGAGGCACGTTTGCTAGGATTAAATTCTGCAAAAGTCTGGCTGTATTTTTGAGATAAAGTTTGCAGATTCGCAGCAATAATTAACTGACTCGTCGCAGGTTCTGCGAAAGGCAAATCATCATCTTCCCAAACTTGTTGCGCTGGTGCTTTAATCTCCGGTATCAGGGTACTCGCCAGTTGAATGTCTAAACCTCCCCCATCAGGGAAAGTGTTTTTGTCAACATTGAGGGGAATCTTCGCTTGATCCCCCCTTCCCCCCTTATTAAGGGGGGATTGAGGGGGGATCACACCTGTCTCAATCACTTGTTCTGTGATTTGTATCGGCTTAATTTCCAAAGGCACTTCAAAAGCATCTGCTGCTGTACGATTTAATTGAGTCGTAAAGCGAACTTTGCCGAATCCCACACTACCTGCTACCATCGGAAAACGATATGCACGGGTAGCCGTTTCAGCCTGGGTTTGCAAATTAGCAGTTGTGGGGTTATTCTCAGCAAACTTGACTGTACCGCCTACTTCACCATGAATTGTTAAACTTCCTGTGTTACCAGTGTTGTTAGTGACGGATAAGCCAGCGAGGATGCGATCGCCAGAACGTGCAAATTGTGGCAATATGGCGTTAGTGATCAACGGCTTAGTTGTGATGAAAGTCGCTTCGGAGTTGCCGAAACGCAGATTTCCATCAGTGGCGATCGCCATCACTCGCCATGTGGTTAAGTTATCCGGTAATTTAAAAGTGACTTGTGCTTTACCCGTAGCATCTGTGAGGACAGAACCATTGTAGTAAGCTAGAGGCTGAAAATTTGTACGGACGCGAGTATTTTCTGTAGCTGCTGAGAACCCACCGCCATAACCCCAACCTTTGGGTTTAGCTATATTTTGTTGATCGACTACGACATTTTTTCGGTTATCGCTAAAGCGGGTAGATATCGGCTGTTCAGCGTAAACTGTATCTACCAAATTCGGGGGACGATAGCCAGAAAGCTGTAACACCGCTTCATTCACAACCATGACTGTGAACTGTCCTTTGGTGGGGTTTTGTTGGTTGTCTTTGAGTTCCATTTGTACAGTTTGTTCTGCACCAGGTTCCAGCGATGCTTGCACTGGGCTAACTTGCACTTTTAAATACTTGTCTTCCAAGTTAACTTTAAAGGAAGCAAAGCCAATTCGTACCAGATTATCTAAACTTCCTGGTTCCAACTGGTTGAGAGGCGCACCTTGTCTTACCAACACAGCTTGTACTGCTGCATTTGGCAACATTTCTGGTGTGACTTGGAATTTAATTTGCGGTGCGCCTCCCTTAACTTTGGTAATCTGCTGATAAAGGGGTTTGTCCTTGAGAACAGCAAAGTACAATTCTCCTTCAGGATAAGGAGATTGAATCAGCGCAGTAACAGTTTCACCTGGTTTGAAGGTTGTTTTATCAAGTTTAATTTCCAGTCTGTCTTTTTCTCCCTCACCCCAAAACACTGGATTTTCACCAGTTGCCCAAATTTGCAAATCTGTTGCGCCTATTTCATCCCTAGCATCGCTAAAATTGGCACGGATGCGGTAAGAACCAGATTCTTTTGGTGTTAGGGTTACAGTTTGAGGACTATTTGTAGATGTAACTTCTGTTTGTCCAACTGTCTTATACTCAACTTGGTTTTTCCCCGTCCGACTTCCTTCTACAAGTTGAGTCACACTGCTATATTTCATCTGTTGCAGTTCCAGACGCACCCGTTGACTTGGAAGTGGTTTTCCTGTAGAGTCAGTGACGATGACTATGATGGGAATATCCTTGCCAGCTTCAGCAACGAAATGAGTTTTTAAACCAATCAGGCGATCGCTTGGTAATGCTGTAAAAGTCTTGGAATTCGCCACAGACAGATTAGAAACATCCGCGACTTGCACATCAACGCGGTAAATCATCGGATAAGGCAAATCTTTCGCCACAGTTAGCGTTTGGTTACTTTTACCATTTGCATCAAGTTCTGCATTCGTTTGCAACACATCGCTTGGTACAGAAGGCGGTTCCTCAGGGAATAACCACTGTCTGCCAAAAGAATATTCCTCCCAACCTTTCGGGATAAAACGAGTTTGCTGACGAGTCACAAAATATTTCACTTGTCCCCCTTGCACAGGAGAACCAAATAAATACTGACTTGTAGATTTCGCCTCTACCTTGTCGTTAATTAAGGCAAATTCTTTATCCAAATCCAGTTCAACTTTAAAATTAGGCGGCTTAAATTCAGCCACGCGAAACTCTCCGGAAATTTCTTGTCCATTTTTCCCTTTCGCCTGGATGGTATAGTAGCCCAAACGTTGAGTATTATTAATGGGTAACTCTAGAGAAAACGTACCAAATTCATTTGTTGTTTTCGTGCCTAAATCTGTCTTCTGTCCATCTGAATTGACAAGCGTTAATTGATAAACAGCATTTTTATCTTGCTTAATTTCGCCATTTTGCAAATAGTCAGCGAAACCAGTCAACGAAGCTTTTTCTCCTGGTTGATACAACTGTCTATCTGAGAAGATAATTCCCCGCGACACAGGCTTACCATTCTCCCAGCCTGCATCAAGTCCATAACCAAAAGCACCGCTATATTCTTCCGTGCGAGCAAATGCCCAATCTTGATTTTCACGCGCAATAACTAAGAATTGAGGTTCTTTTGTAAAGCTTTGGTTTCCCGCAAAACACTGCCGCAAATTCTCACGATTTATCCTTAAAGTGCCATTATCATCAGTTTTAAGAGAAGCGCAAGGTACAGGTTGAGGGCGAGATTTTGACTCTAATTTTGATTGATAAATTTCGACAGCAGCAGCTTTGACTGGTGAACCATCAGCAAGGTGATGAACTCGTATGAATCCTGATTCGGGAAACCACTGTGTAAAGACACCCAAATTTGTCAGTTGAACCATCCCATAAGTCGTAGGTTCCCGCCAGAGTTCTTTTCCATTTTCTTTATAAGTATTCGTGCGTGCTTGCACCCCATAAGCAAGCATTCCTGTAGCAGCACCAAGTTTTTGTTTTATAGGAACAGCAACTTCAACTTGCTGATTTTTATTACCTGATACTTTGAAGCTTTGCCAGTCACTTGGTTTTGGTAATAAATCATTACCATTGCCCCTGGGATAAGCAGAATTGAAATAAACTAAATCTGTTGGTTGAACAACTTTATAAGCAGCCTTGTATTTTGATTCTGGTAAATTTGTTGTAGCAATATTTAACCGTAAGTCTTTTCCAGATGGGAAAATATTTAAACCTTCAGGAACCCAGAGACTTCCAGCCAAATCTCCAGTGTCATATTTAACTGTGACAGGCTTACCTAAAGTTTGCCCAAACTTATCTTTGAGATTCGCACCAATAGTAAATGTATAAGTCGTTGCAGGTTCTAAAGCATAAGGATTGATAGTAATAATTTTTTCTTGGTCAATTGCTTGTATGATTCGCGCAATAGATTTTGGTGCAGGATTAATTTTAATATTTTCAATAGCTGAATCTGCCACTAAGCCATTATTAAATTCAAGCTGAGGGCTACCATTCACAAATCTTCCATAAGTTCCCCCAGCATCTGGTTGACCATAAAACTTAATTCCCTGAAAATGTAAGGGAGAATAAGTTGATAACTTACTAACAAATGTTTGCTCACTGGGTAAATTACCATAAGCCGGACGTATCCCGGGAGAAAATTCTAGGCGATAATTCGTCGCTTTTTGGAGATTTTCTTGCGGACTTAAGTTATAAATCCATTTACGTGTTGAAGAATCGAATTTTTCCAAAGGGTCTAGAGGTTCCGATGGTTTTTCTTCTTTAGCAAATTCTACCTTAAACTGCACACCCTTGTTTTTACCTTGGGGAATCAGTTGTAAATGCTTCTGTACCGAAGGTAAATCTAGTTCCACATTCGAGGTGAATTGCAACTTTTGCTGTAAATCAATTGGTTCAACCTCAGACTTTTCTATAGGATTCTTACCAGGTAAATTAGTTATTTGGATAGGTTCAGTATTGAAAGTCCAAGCCAAATCTTTGTCGAGACGGTGATTTCTTAAATCCGCCAAGCCTGCTTTCAGGGTAACTTGAAACCGCGTCGCTTTTGGCATTGCTTCATCAGCTTGAAATCCCACCATACGCGGTGTCAAAAATCTAAAATGACCGGGTATAGGTGGTAAAACTTCAAATTTTTGTAACAAAATTTGTTGACTAGGGCTGTCAAGACTTTCAACCGGAATTAAAGGTTCTTGAAACCGGATGCGGATTTGGTTAAGAGATTTCGTGTCTGCAAATGGGCTAATTTGTTCGATCCAATCTGGTAATTGCGGCGGTGTGAGTTGAGAAACCGTAGGAAGTTGCTCTCTTCCTGGAGAGACGTTAACAAAATGACAGTTTGCTATTCCTAGCATAAGTGTTAGAAATAGCAGAGACTGTAGAAAAATTCTGAGGAACCTATGTAGCATGAGCTATATTATTAAAGTTTAAAAAATTAAAAATTTAAAAATTATGACAAGCCAAAGTATCGTGGACAATGCCCACGCGACGAAGCTATATAAGGATGATTTACATTGATACCTAAGCTAGTCTCATTGTTCCGGAAATGGCTAGATTTTTTATATGAAGTATTATGTAAATATTAAATCGATTGCAACATTAAGAAGAGTAAAAATTAAACCACAGATGGACACAGATTAACACTAGTTATTTATCTGTGTCCATCTGTGTCCATCTGTGGTTCTAAATATCCATAAACTTATATGTAGTAAGGACTTTAGTCCTTGTTTTCGTGGAAGAGGACTAAAGTCATCACTACAAACTTAGTAAGATTATTTAATCAGACATGATAATATCAGTTGTTCACGGTTGAGTGTTGAGTGTTTGAAAGCTTTATTGTTACAGCTTGGAAATATTTCCTGATTTTGTCAGAACTATAGCGCAAAAATTAAGGTACGTCTTCCTGTGCAGGGGATGCGCTGATGAAACTAGCTTTGGGGTGGCTTGTTCAGATGAGAAAGAAAATTTGGCGTCAGCGCGATCGCCCCAAGGGCAGTGGCAAAGCCAATCGCACAAGGGGCAAAGTTATCATTGCCTTACTGCTAATATGCATGACAGTGCGCTTACTCCCATATTTCGCTCCCATTCACACCGCAGATATCGCACAACAGCAACTCGCACTCGAATTTAGCGATCGCAATGGGTTACCACTGGGAACTTTGCTTACTCGTGACCAAGAGCATACATCTGTGGTGCCATTAAATCAAGTTTCTCCCCATTTTATCCATGCCATTCTCGCAGCGGAAGATGGGGACTTTTATGATCATGGGGCGCTGGATCTCAAAGCAGCAGCCCGCGCACTTAAGGACGCACTACACACTAAAAGAATTGTTTCCGGTGCTTCTACAATTACCATGCAATTGGCGCGGATGTTAGATCCAGTCTCCCGCAGCCTAGCGGGTAAAGTTCAGGAAATTTGGCTTTCTTGGCGGTTAGTTGCTGGAATGAACAAAGATGAAATCCTCTCTTCTTACATCAATCGTTTACCAATGGGAGGGAATATCTATGGTGTGGAAGCAGCTGCTCGTACCTATTTTTCCATATCTGCGAACGACTTGAATCTTGCCCAAGCTAGTTTGCTTGCTGCTATCCCTAATAATCCCACTTACTTTGATCCACTTGCGCATTATCAACGCTTAAAGCAGCGGCAGAAATACGTTCTCAATCGTATGGTACAAGATGGGTACATCACTCGCTCTCAAGCACAACGAGCATATGCTGAGGAAATCTCGTTTCAGTCTCGCAAACGAGGAATTATTGCTGCACCACATTTTTTGTTTTGGCTAGCTACTCAGCAAAGCACCCCACCGATAACCCCTAAGCGCAAGCCTTACTTTTCACGGGTTCTGGAGAACCTCTCTCCAAACCTCTCTCCTGCAAGGAGAGAGGCTTTTAATTCTCCCCCTTCCCTAGTAGGGAAGGGGGCTGGGGGGTTAGGTTCCGCGTTGGTTTTTCCACATGAGGTGAAAAGTCACAAGCGCAAGCAGGGAGGGGCAAAGTCGCAGTGGAATTCTAGCCCTATCCGCACCACGATAGATCGTCCTTTGCAAGAGTTTGTGGAAGCACAGGTGCAGCAGGTACTTTCCACCCTCGCCACCAATAATGTCCATGATGCAGCAGCTTTGGTGATTGATAACCACACCGGAGAAGTTTTGGCTTATGTCGGTTCGCCTGATTACTTTAATGAAGCCAAGCAGGGAAGGAATGATGGTGTTCAGGCGCTGCGTCAACCAGGTTCTACTCTCAAGCCGTTTCTGTATGAGTTGGCTTTGGAAAAAGGTGTGATTCGCCCAAATACAATTCTGGCGGATGTGCCAGCTCACTACGCAATTCCTGGTGCAAAACTCTACAGTCCTACAGATTATACCAAAAGCTTCCTCGGACCAGTGCGGGTGCGTGTGGCTTTGGCGAATTCCCTGAATGTTCCAGCTGTACGAGTGCTAGAAAAAGTTGGTGTGCAAACTTTTTTGGATCGTCTCCACCAGTTGAGGTTTGAACACCTCAACCAAAGCGCAGAATACTACGGGTTAGGATTGACTTTGGGCAGTGGCGAAGTCAGTTTATGGGAACTGGCTAGAGCATACGTCACTATGGCACGACTGGGAGAAGCAACGTCGCTGATAACTACATTTAATCAACTAGAACCTCAGCCCCTAATCCCCGTTTCCACAAGCCCAAAAAGGGACATTTACTCCCCTCCTCGCTTGCGGGGAGGGGCTGGGGGTGGGGTAACGACATGGCAATTAATTACCGATATGCTGAGCGATCGCCATGCGCGTGCAACAGCGTTTGGTGTAGACTCAGTGTTGAGTTTACCGTTTCCCGCTGCTGTTAAAACTGGCACTTCCTCGAATTTTCGGGATACTTGGACGGTTGGTTTTACGACTGACTACACCGTAGCCACTTGGGTAGGTAATTTCGATGGCGATCCAATGCGCCAGGTTTCTGGAGTTACGGGAGCAGCACCTTTGTGGAATCGGATTATGCTACACCTACATGAGCATCAAGAACCAGCAAGTTTTCCTTCTCCAAAAGGTATGGTAGAATTACCCATTTGTGCAAATTCGGGGTTACGACCTACACCAGATTGTTCCTCAGTGGTACAAGAATATTTTTACGCAGAAAACCTTGGGGACTACGAACGTCAGAACCGTTTCACTTTGTCTGCTGAGTATGATGAGTGGTTGGCAAGGCAAGAGCAATCTAGTTTGACTTCTATTTCAATGCCTGATAGAGATTCAGACAATTTACCACATTCTCGCACGCCTGCTGTCTTAGACTCAAATGAAAACCGCTATGACAGGCTGAAGATTCTATCTCCTCATCAGGACGATGTATTCTTGGTGTATCCAGGTGACGAGGCGAAGCAAAGACTTGAGTTTAAGCTTGCAGGGACATCCGCAGCAGCTGTGGAGTGGTGGCTGAATGGTGAAAAGCTAGCTACATCATCTCATTCTGTCTTTTGGACTCTGCGCCTTGGTACATGGACATTGGAAGCGAAAAGTGGTGTCAGGAGCGATAAGGTAAATTTTCAAGTGGAGTTAGCTAGTGTAAAACCCACACGTCGGGGGTTTTCTGTTGGTAATCCTTAACAAAAACGTTTTATTATACCCTTAAATAAGCCGTCCGCCGGACACCTATACGTCTTAGCGGTTCGTTTCATAAATTTGTATAAAAAATGCAGTATCATATCAAGCCCGGTTGATTGCTTATCATTCCTGAATAACCCCACCCCTTTATCCCCTCCCCCTTCGGGTTCGCCAGTTGCCTACGGAGGGAAACCCTCCTGCAGCACTGGTCTCACCGCTTGCGGGGAGGGGAGCCAAAGCGCAGCTTTGGCGGGGTGGGGTACAGTCAACGTGGGAATCATAACTAATTATCCGAACATGATATAACAAACACTTTACTGATAAAATATATCACCATGCAAGAACAAAAACTAACTGCACACACAGAAATTTTACTGGAACCAGGCACGTTGTGGAAACGTGTCAGAGAGCAGACTGAGCATGCTCTCGGATGCAAAGCGTTGGTGTCAATTCCAACAGAGTATGAGTTCGTAGAACAGGGAGGCGTTCGCTTCTTGGTGCGAATCTTATCTAACCTTGCGCGTAAAGACGCAGCTAAGCAGAAACAGGAAAAACAAACCACCTCCTTTGGTAAGGAGTTCAATCCTTTTCTTCCCTATGAGGAGGATTTATTTGTTGCAGATATTTCCGACACCCATGTATGCATCTTGAACAAATACAACGTTGCTGAGTATCACCTGCTGCTTATCACGCGTGCGTTTGAGGAACAAGAAACCTTACTGACGCTGCAAGATTTTACAGCTATGTGGGCGTGTCTTGCTGACTTTGATGGTTTAGTATTTTACAACGGTGGTAAGACCGCAGGTGCCAGTCAGCGACACAAGCACTTGCAACTTGTTCCACTTCCACTCGTACCCACTGGACCGCAGATACCTATTGAACCTCTGCTTGCATCTGCCAAATTTCAAAATGTTGCAACTATACCGGAACTTCCTTTTGTACACGCTTTCACAAGGTTAGACCCTGATTGGGCAAAATCTCCATTACAAGCGGCTCAAGCAACGCTTTCGTGCTATAATAATCTACTGCGCGCTGTGAACTTAGAAAACGGTGACATAAGTTCAAACAGGCAATCTGGTGCCTACAATCTTCTGGCTACACGGCAATGGATGTTGATTGTACCGCGATCGCATGAATCTTTCGAGTCCATCGCCGTCAACTCATTAGGATTTGCGGGTTCCCTTTTCGTGCGAAACGAGCAACAAATGCAGATTCTCAAAGATCTCGGACCTATGACCCTACTAGAGAAGGTTGCCGTATCAACAAAACATAAGCGAACAAATCATGTGGTATAAGAGCTTTTGGTTAACCCTAGGAAGTTTCTTGGTAATTGGTAAAGCTCTTAGTTTGTCAGGCGATTACTGGACGTGGAGGCTTACCAGCCAGTCCCACAGAACCGTTGATCAGTGATGCTGCGATCGCAAACTGGATTGTTGTTGACTCTGAAAATGAAACCCGCTCTACACAAAGTGTCAGCAGCAATCCCCATAAGCCCACACCACAACCGATTGTAGAAGCTAGCGGGTGGGTGATAAATGCCAAAGGTGAGGTATTTCTGACAGCGAATGCATCCACCGTCACGCCTCATAATTCTTGGCGTCCGGCGACTCACTGCGGAGTAAAGTCATGACTAAAGACACAATTCAACAGAATGTTTGCTTTTGGCGCTTCTAGTCTCGCTTCTTTACATACATAGTTGTAGTCAGATGTGGATAGCGTAGCAGTTGTTCTAATAGTTAGAACCCAATAAAATCTCAGTGCGTAGATGAAAATCTATAGATATCATTATATTTATCAATGCATTTTTGGCGGAACGTCCATTTCTCTGATTGTAGTTTATCCGTAGTAAATTAAGCATATGTCTTACAACACACGTACAGAAATGCACATCTGTATTGAGAATGACTTGAAGAAGCGCTTCCACGCTAATTGTGTCTTGCGTGGTAGAAAAATGAGCGATGTAGTCACTGAACTGATTGAACAGTGGTTGCAAACAAACGATGTTTCGCCAAATGGTGAGGAAAAGAGGTAATAAATATTACGATCAAATCTATAGGTAATAAATAAGATGTCAAATCAGAATTATCCATATGACATTGCACTCTCCTTTGCAGGGGAAGACCGTAAATACGCTCAAGAATTAGCACAAGTTCTAAAAGCCCGTGATATTGACGTTTTTTATGACGAATACGAAGAAGCCACACTTTGGGGAAAGAACCTATATACACACCTTTCTGAGGTGTACCAAAAGCAAGCTCGTTTCTGCGTTATGTTTCTTTCACAATATTATGCTCAAAAGTTGTGGACAAACCATGAACGTGAGGCGGCTCAAGCCCGTGCTTTTCAGGAAAATAAAGAATACATTCTTCCTATACGTCTGGACAATACAGAGATACCTGGAATTTTACCTACTATTGGATACTTAAAATGGTCTAATGCTGATTCAATTGCAAACACCATTGTTAAAAAATTAGAACAAAAAACTCCAAGTCAACACCAGCCAGATAAAGTCAATAGAATTGGGAATTCTGACTTGACTAAATCCTCAAGTTTTGACCAAATTGTCAAAGAACAAAAGAGTCTATCTGGTGAGCAGCGTAAAAAACTACAAGATGCTTTGATTGATGCTTTTCTTAATAAATCATCACTTGAGCAGATGTTAGATTTTGAATTAGATAAAAATCTAAATGTAATTGCTGGAGAAGGTAGTTTACAAGAAATTGTCTTCAAATTAATAAGAACAGCAGAATCTCAAGGATGGCTTCTTGACCTAGTTCGTGCTGCACGTAAGTCAAACCCTGGAAACCCACGCTTACTTGCGTTGGACTAGCAAAGCAGTTACCAGGGGCAAAGCAGCCAAGTAGTAATAGGATAATTCAGCAATAGCTCTCTACCAGCGACAATAATTCCTAATACTAAACTGCGTTCTAAACCGTAACTTTCAAATGGCGATAGTTTTTGACCTAACTAGATAATCAAAATTTCTAAATTACGTTTTTGAATGTGAATTGGTATAACTTACTCCAGATTCTAGGTATATGAGCAACTTGTATTAAAAATATGAAGTTATCTGGTGAGCAGCGTAAAAAACTACAAGAAGCTTTAATTAATGCTTTTCCTACTAAATCATCACTTGAGCAGATGTTGTCGTTTGGTTTAGATAAAAACTTAGACTCAATTGCTGGAGGTAGTGATTTACAAGAAATTGTCTTCAAATTAATAAAAATAGCAGAATCTCAGGAATGGGTTCTTGACCTAGTTGGCGCTGCACTTAAATCCAACTCCGAAAACGTAAGCTTACAAACTAGTGCCCAAGAATTGTTGCCACCTTCTCCATTACCTAACGTAACGAAGAGAGAAAGCACTCAGCTTTCACAATTCCAGGACAAATATTACGAATGGTTAATTAATAAATGCCAAAATTATCGAACAGAAGGATTGAGCCAACTTGGTAGCCTGTTATTATCAGACGTATTCGTACCACTAAAAGTTGCTGCTAATTATGTAGATAAGGTACGTCCTGAAATGATTCCTTTAGTGAATTATCACTCAAATTCACTCAAGGTAAAAACAATTTGGGATTTCTTATTAGCAGTAACAAGTGACACTCCTATTTTGACTTGGCGGTGTATAGTAGTCCTGGGCGCACCAGGGTCAGGTAAAAGCACTCTCTTAAAACATATAGCTTATATATATGCAAATAAAAAACAAAAAGAGCTTCATGAAGATGCTCCAAAGTTAATTCCGGTTTTGTTGTTAATAAGAGAATTGCACCAAGAAATAGTCGATAAACAACCTCCTTTGGCAGATTTTATTGCTGAACAAGTAAAACTTGAAATAGAAGAAAATCAAACGCCTCAATCAGCATCTAAATGGTTTGCGGAAAAATTAAAGGAAAATAAATGCTTGATAATGCTGGATGGCTTGGATGAAGTAGCAGATGAAACCCAGCGTCATAAGGTAAGGGACTGGATAGATAAACAGATAAAATCATTCAGTCAAAATATTTTTATCTTAACTTCTCGACCACGAGGCTATAAAGAGGCGAGTCTAAAAAATGTAGGAATAGTTCTAGAAGTACAACCGTTGAAATTAGAGCAGGTTCGCGACTTTATTCATAAATGGTATTTGGCAACAGAGAAAATAAGACTTGTTGGAGATAGTATTTCTGAAATAGAAGAACAAGCTAAACAACAAGCTGAAGATGTGATTAATCGGATTAGAAATAGCTCTCCTTTAGCAGCAATGGCAGTGAATCCTTTGCTATTGACCATGATTTCTATGGTTCACCATAAATTGAGCCTTGAAAATAGGAGCCTACCTGAAAAACGAGTTGAACTTTACAAGGAGATGTGTGAGGTTTTACTAGAAAAGCGGCAGCTAGAAAAGAATATTACCGATAACCTAACAGGTAAGAACAAGCAATCTGTTCTGCAAGTAATGGCACTGGAATTAATGCAGCATGAAGATACTGAGTTTAAACTTGCTGATGGAACTTCTTGGATACAAGAGCAGTTAGCGACTGTAGTTAGTAATGAGGTCAAACCAGAGAACTTTATTGAGTATATTTGTGAGATCAGTGGGTTGTTAGTAGAAAAGGAATTAAATTATTATCAATTTCCTCACTTGAGTTTTCAGGAATATTTAGCAGCTGTTCAGGTTAGCGAATTAAATCAAGAGGAATTATTAATTTCAAAAATTAATGAATCTTGGTGGGCAGAAACTATTCGTCTCTATGCTGCCCAAAGTGATGCTACTAGACTGATTCGTGCAGTCTTAGATATGCAATATCCATCAGTTAATGTAATGGCGCTTGCTTATGATTGCTTAGAAGAGAGTTTAAGAGTAGATGAAAATATTCAGCACAAATTAGTACGAACGCTGGAAGAGGGATTAGAATCAACTGATTCAGAAAGGTTCAAATTAGCAGCTCAAGTAAGACTAATACGGCGATTAAAGAAAACAAACTGGTTTCGGATTGATAAGGAAGTAGAAGATTTTGGTAAAGAAGTAGAAATTGATAATAGTTATATAACCTGTTCCGAATATCAGCTATTTCTTGATGAGACAAGAAAGTTTGCTCAACCTCAAGATTGGCAAAACGGAAGATTTCCTGCTGGGTATGCAAAAAAAATAATTACTGGGATAAGTAGGGAAAATGCACTAAAATTTTGTGCATGGCTGGGAGAATGGTATCGGAAAAGGATTGGTAATCAGCTAAGTGAATTAGCGACCCATTATAGATTAGCGATTGAAGATGAAAGAGAGCAACATCCTATTAAGGATGACAAAGAGTTTTCAGAAAGTGGAATTTGTCTGGTTAAATTTCAATTACCTTCTAAATACAACCAACTTGCTGATTACCTATGGAATGGAGAATGGCAAAAAGCTGATGAGGAAACAGTTTCTGTAATGCTCCAAGTTATTGGTAGCGATTCCGAGGGCTATTTACATGAACAAGATAAAAAAAACTTTCCATGTGAAGACCTCCGCAATATCGACCAACTTTGGGTGTATGCTAGCAAAGGGTACTTTGGTTTTAGTGTTCAGAAAGATATTTACCAAAGTTTGGGAGGTACTCAAATATATAATCATGAAATATGGAATGCCTTTCTTAATCGCGTCGGTTGGCAAAAAGAAGGAATTGTTTCATATGTTTCATCTGACTTTACCTTTGGATTAGATGCCTCAAGAGGACATCTCCCGGTTCTAAAGAATAGTTATCCGGGAATATTGATGTCTTACGAATTGATAGTACGCGCAGAGACTTGTAGACTGTAAAACTACCTCAATACAAAGCGCTCCAATCTTTTATAAAGATTTTTTAACAAAAATAACTCGCCAGAACCCAAAATCTGATCAATACCCATGTCCGAGATTGTCTCGTGACATATTATTGGGAAATTTCACCCAACTGATGCAACTTTTCGGTGATCGCCTCTGCAACAAAAGGATTTAAATCAATCCTGGTAGAATCATTGCCGTTACCCTTCCCATAGACCAATATGGTTCAGTTAAGGTTGATGTGTAAAAAATGACGTGTTAGAGACGCCCCATGGGGCGTCTCTACATTCTGTTCCTGATAAGGGTTCTGGTCTTATCCCTCTTTAGTCACTCTCCGGGAGGGCGATCACTAGAAGCCTCATGAGGCAATCAATACAAGCTATACTATTAGAAAAAAATGAGTCTTGTATTTGTTATTAGAAAAGAATTGCGCGATTGCTTGCTATACAAAAGCTCTAGAATTCAGAAATGGTAAATGTTTTCGGAGAGTGACAGAACAGGGATAAGTTGAGCAATTAGGTGGAGGAAAGCCTTTAATTACGTCGCTCTTCATTAGTCGAAAACAGATAATGAAAGCAGAACCTGAGCAAAAGTTCTGTTTTGAAAGCACAAAGTGAGCAAATATATTCACGCCAAGTATTAAAACTTTGTTTGGGTATAGCTCTTATAAGAAGCTCTAAATCAAGCAACAGCGTTGTCCCTCCTCCTCCACGCAACATTTACTTTTGTAAGCATAAACCCTTGCAACACGCTTTGAAAGCATAAAGCAAGCAACTTGCTCATCTTATGGTTACAGTGACAAATATGGGATATGACTGAGCGGACTACTAGCCTAAATGAATACTTCTCCACGCCTGTCTCTATACCGCTTTCTACACCAGCAGCGCAAGTGGTTGCCAATAAGAGTGGATATTGTTACGTATAATATTACGTATAAGTCTTGAGCTTTCAACGCAGCATTCTCAGTTTTATTGATATCTAGTAAATAAGGGACAGGCGCTCAAACTATGAACAGCAGCAGTAGAAATAGTATTTACAGTGATGAGTTGATTAGTGCAACTGAGTTGAATCGCCAGCCGGGGCGCGTTTTGGACATAGCTCTTAATCGTCCGGTGACCATCACTCGCAACGACCAAGCCTTTGCATTGTTGCGGCGAGAAGAGATGGCGGGGCACATTAAAGCAGCGGCTATGACCAGAGTTGTGGTTGAGGTGATTAACGTTGCTTACCAATTGAGCCAAGGAAAAGAGATTGGTGACAACCACGAATATGGATGGATGAAGGCGTTTGACACAGAAGAGTTAAATGAACTGGTCACAGAGGTAATGAATGCATGTAGTGTTGGTTATGACACTGGCAATTGGGAGGAGCTCGATGTCGTGATACATGAGTGGCATGAAAGTGCCATAGCAATTAATAGTCCTGAATTGGAGAAAGCTTTCATTGACAATGATGACGAAGTGCCATTGACTCCACCGACTACTGAAAGCGTTATTGCATGAGCCAGATGATGCAACTATGTGTAACAACTGCTACTTCATCTGAAAATGTGGTGCCGCCAGAAGAACCACTCTCCAAACCGCCAACAGATATATCTACTGAAGAAGCTCTTGAAAACCCAGCCCCAGAGTCGTCTCTTCAAGCTGAAATTGCTGAACCCGCACCGCAGTGGCTAGTGGTAGCAAAGAATCGACGGGTTAATCGGGACTGGGAATTGTTACTGTCGCGTGCGCCCGAAAATGCTCGTCGCTGCTATGAGGATTTATGTACCGCTCCTATGACTAGGAAACCTAAGCGGGTTTTTCCGTTAAAAGGCAAACGCTACAAGGGTGCATGGGAATATGAGGTCACAAAGGGAGATAGAGTGTTTTATGTCCCTGATGCCCAACAGGGGAAAGTCGTTGTTTATTATGCAGGAGAGCATCCTAAAAATGCTCCTGTGGCTGAATAATAATTCAACTTTTTAGACGGTGATTGGCTGCTTGTGTCAACAACGAGTCAGCAAAAGCGATCGCCTCCTGTGCCGACTTCCCACCAGCTAACTGTGCCAGTTCTTCTCGACGCTTAGTTAAATTATCCAAGCTCGTGACTCGCACAACGGTACGCTGCTCAGGATGCCCGTTGTTTATTTTATTACCTGTATCTGAAGTTATCACTTGCTTATCGACCCGAAAATGTCGGTCTGCCATTGCTGCAACGAGAGGTTGGTGTGTGACACATAATACTTGGGAAATTTGACCCAACTGATGCAATTTTTCGGCGATCGCCTGCGCTACGCGTCCGGAAACCCCAACATCAATTTCATCAAACACCAGTGTCGTTTCAGCATCAGCTTGGGAAAAACAAGCTTTCAGCGCCAGTAAAAAGCGGCTCATTTCACCGCCAGAAGCAATGGCTGTCAAAGGTTGCAGCGGTTCTCCTGGGTTGGGACTAAACAAAAAGGTAATTTTGTCTGCTCCCGCTGCGGTTGGGGAAGTTGGTACAATTTCGACTTGAAACTTTACCTTTTCCATTGCCAAAGGTTTCAGTTCTCTGAGGAGTTTTGCTTCTAAAGCAGTCGCTGTGGTGCGCCGCAACTGAGTTAACTCCTGACAAGCTTTTTGCAACTTTTCCAAACAAAGATTTTCTTGTTGTTCTAAACTTTCAATAGATTGTTCGCTATCATCAAGCTCGGCTAACTCTCCCTGAATGCGCTGGTAGTGGGCAAGAGCATCTGCAACTGTTGGACCATACTTGCGACAAATTTGCTTTAATTCCTGAATACGCTCTTCTACTTCCTCTAAGCGTTGGGGATCTGCTTCCAAACCTTCTCCATAAGCATTTATCTGGCGTGCGACTTCTGCCAAGGTTGCTTGAGCATCTCTCACCATATCCAACAGCGGTTGCAGTTGGGTATCGTATTCTACCATGTCACTGAATGTTTCCTCAGCGTCTCCCAGTAAGTCTCCTGCTGCTGGAGTTTCGCCATCATTTTGGTACAAAGCCTGATAAACTTTGTAACTCATCTGTTGCAGTTCGACGACATGATTGAGGCGTTCCCGTTCTTGCAAAAGCTTTTCCAATTCATCGGGTTCGCTGAGGTTTGCTGTTTTGAGTTCCTGCACTTGATACGTCAGTAAGTCAAGTTGTTGCAGGCGATCGCGTTCTGATATCCGGCGTTTTTCTAATGCTGTACGCGCTTGTTGATAAGCACCAAAAACAGAACTGACAACTTGACGCTGCTGCATCTGGGACTCGCCACCATAAATATCTAACCAGTCGCGCACTTGATTCGACTGTCCCACTTGTACAGTTTGCCCTTGGGCGGTGATTTCCACCAGGCGTTCCCTCAGCCCTGACATGAGTTGTCGATTCACCAACACTCCATTCACCCGCGAACGAGAGCGAACATTACTTGAGGTGGCTGCGATTTCTCGGCTGATGATCACACTATCTTCTATTAAATCTATTTCCTGTTCGCTCAACCAAGCCGTTAATCCTGAGTTAGAAGTGAAAGTGGCTTCTACCATCGCCCGACTTGTACCAGTGCGAATCACTCGACTGGAGACTTTACCGCCCAATACAGCATCAATCGCATCTAAGATAATTGACTTTCCCGCGCCGGTTTCCCCTGTTAATACATTAAGCCCAGCGCCAAATTCCAATTCTAGATGGTCAATAAGAGCAAAGTTTTCTATTTGCAACACAGACAACATTCAGCCAAATTCTCCGTGAGGACAGACGCGGGATTCTTTTCATTTGTGGGACACTAGGAATGAACTTTAAGCAATTAGCAATACCTAATACCATTGGACTAGTAAGACTTCTTGAGTGTACCAAATTTAGTTTAGTTCGAGTTTGATATATATGGTGCTGAGGATAGAGTTTCTTGATTAGGGAATAGGTTATCAAAGGAGTCAGAATGCAGAACCCACTAACTCATCAGAATTACTCCACCCGCAGGGGGATTAATTTTCACTCAACAAAAATTTTTAGTTTTGGTTTTGCCCATAAACACCTAGGTATCAAACTCATGACTCATCTCAATTTTCAAGGTGAACTCATGAATGAGTTGTGAGTTCTTCTTTATGAATTTCTACCATATTCTCTATCCCCTGTCTCAAAGCCCTATCCCTACAAAGATTTACACGTATGCATCACACATTGTTACAATACTTAACATATAACTCCGATGCGGTGGAAGAGCTACATGAATGCTAAGATAGTTCCCCCTACTTCCCAATTAATGAAGGAAAACAGTCGCATAGGTGGCGATCCCAACTTACGCGAACTATCCGTTGAGGACAGTCAGACCAAGGATTTTCGTCAGGGCGAACTGTCCAATACTGAACGAGTAGCTGAAAATGCTGCTATCACAATTGTCAAATTACCCTCTGTCGGGAAACCCTCGACGGTCTCACCAGCCTTAGAGGAAACCCAGAAAGGCAAGGTGCTGGTAACTACAAACACTGGTGAAACAATATATTACAATCCTCAGGAGATTTCGGCGCATTACAAAAAAAGACCCTTACAGGTTTTCGCGCGTATTGTCAAAGTTTTAACATCAACGATTACCTTTGCTTTGGGTTTGTGGTGGGATAGCCAGCGGGGAGTCGCCGTCAAAAATGACCAACGGCGAGCAATTCAACTGCGAGAACTGCTGACGAACCTGGGACCTGCTTACATCAAAATTGGACAAGCTTTGTCCACCCGACCAGATTTAGTTCCTCCTGTGTATCTGGAGGAACTCACTCAACTGCAAGACAAATTACCACCTTTTCCCAACGAAATTGCTTATCGGTTTATTGAAGAAGAATTGGGTGCTTCTCCACAGGAGGTTTACCTTGAACTGTCTCGGGAACCAATTGCTGCAGCTTCCTTGGGTCAAGTCTATAAAGGTAAGCTGAAAACTGGTGAAGAAGTCGCTGTGAAAGTCCAACGTCCGGACTTAAGAGAACGCATCGCCATTGATTTATATATCTTGCGCCGACTGGCTGCATTGGCGCAAAGAAATATCAAACGGGTGCGGAGTGACCTTGTCGGTATTCTCGATGAATTAGGCGATCGCATCTTTGAAGAGATGGACTATATTCATGAGGGAGAAAACGCCGAGCGGTTTTTCCAGCTTTATGGTCAAATGAAAGACGTTTATGTACCGAAAATATACTGGGAATACACCAATCGTCGCGTTTTGACGATGGAGTGGATTAATGGCGTTAAATTAACTCAGACAGAAGAACTTCGCGCTCTCGGTATAAATGCTCGTTATTTGATTGAAGTAGGTGTACAGTGTTCGCTGCGCCAGTTGCTGGAACATGGATTTTTCCACGCTGATCCTCACCCAGGCAATTTGTTAGCTACAGTTGATGGTCAATTGGCTTATCTCGACTTTGGGATGATGAGCGAGATTAAGCCACAGCAGCGCTATGGTTTGCTCGAGGCGATCGTCCACTTGGTGAACCGCGACTTTGACGGTTTAGCCCGTGATTACGTCAAGCTGGAATTTTTGACACCGGACACCGACTTGACACCGATCATTCCAGCGTTTGCTAGAGTGTTTGGTAACGCCTTGGGAGCCAGCGTTGCTGAGTTGAACATCAAAAGTATTACCGATGATCTATCGGCGTTGATGTATGAGTATCCTTTCCGCGTTCCAGCCTACTACGCCTTGATTATCCGTTCCCTGGTGACATTGGAAGGCATCGCCATTAATATTGACCCTAACTTCAAAGTCCTCAGCGAAGCTTATCCCTACGTTTCTAAACGTTTGTTAACCGATTCAGCGCCGGAATTAAGAGCATCCTTACGGGATTTGCTGTTTAAAGAAGGTACATTCCGCTGGAACCGTTTAGAAAACTTGTTACGTAATGCTCGTAATAGTCAAGACTATGACTTTGACTTGGTACTGAATCAGGGGATAGACTTTCTGTCTTCCGAACGCGGTGCTTTCATTCGTGACAAACTCGTGGACGAAGTTGTCAAAGGAGTCGATGCTTTAGGTAGAAATGTTTTGCATAACTTTACATACCTGCTGCGGGAAAGAGTTGGGATCACAACAGTCAATGAAACTCCTGCTGCTTCCATCGAACAACAACAAACCTTGGATCACATCAAACGGATTTTGAATATTCTTCAAGAAACCCGTGGTTTTGACCCAGCGCGACTTGCACCTCAACTTGCTCAGTTGTTGTTCAACCCAGGAGTACAGCGTTTAGGTCAACAAGTCGCCAACCAGTTGGCGCAGAAAGCTGTAGCCAGGTTCATTCGGCAACTGTTGGCATCAGAACAAGTGTATAGCGCTGAACATACCACCCTAGACCAGCCTGCAAGGTTAGCTTTGCCTGCTGCAAGAGTGTAGCCCTTGAAACCTGGTTTCTGTTTCTTTGACAAGACCTTCGCCAAAATGCCCTTACTCTAGAAGAGTGGGGCTATAGTCCCTAATTCCATAGAAAAATATAGAATTAGTTTGCAAGCGTGACCTTGACTGGGTGAACTACTACACCCTTTATCCCGTTGCAGAAAGCATCTGGGAATACTTTGCGAATGATGTTATAACTCCCATTCACGTCGGCGTTAAATTTGACGCCGTTTTTTGCTCTGTAGAGTCCGCGCTTAACTCGACGACCACTAAACTTGACTGTCTTAGCCTCTGGAGTTCCGTAAACAGGAAGCGGGTCTGTGTCGAGGAAGCTAGAAACTGAGGTATGGGATTCTTCGGTAATTACAACCTTAATGCCAACTAGCTCAGCTTTGTAGGTTAACATCTGAATGAATTTGGCATGAGGAACACAAGTAAAGTTTTGGTTATTAACCCTACCAATGTTTATTTCCTGTTTCCAGTTCTCATTGAAGCCAATCACAAGCGTAGAGATATTATTGTCAACCAGTTGATTGACAATAAATCGCGTCGCCTTGTGCAGGTAGTCATCAATCTTGAATCCTCGCTTACTAGACAAGCGTTGAATCCGATTAGATGTTTTCCTGTTCCCTTTAAGTTGGGATTGAAGGAAGGCTTTTCTCTTGTTGTAGTAGTTGTTGACCGACTTGACGGGTCTGCCGTTAATCACGAAAGGCTGGAAACCTTTTTGATTTGAAGTTACAGCCGCTAGATTGTTTAGTCCAACATCTACACCTGCTTTAGCCGAACCATTTACCAATTGCTCTATAGGTTGAGAGTAAACCACCTCCAATATGTATTAAGAAGGCAGAAGTACGCTCGTCTGAAGGCACAAGGGCATCCCCACGCTTAAAAGCGGGGGATTTAATAAAGTTCGCACTTTTTTATTTGTCTCCATAAATAAATTCAGGGGCTTTAGACCATATGGCAGAGCACAGAGGACTTACCTTTGTATAAAAGTTACTATCTTTCCTTCAGCATAGCTGCCCTCTGCCCTCTGCCTTTCTTCCGGTAATCAGCCCTTGGAACGATTCTAACTTCATTGATATTTTCCCGTTTGCAACACAAGAGTAAGTTTGTTCCCGATGGTTTTATCCAACCTTTCTTCAACTCCTTTAAGCTAATGGCTTGAATGGTATAAACCAGTAAATTGCGACCCTTCTCCTTATCTTTGTACTTGGGTAGTCTTGGTTTGCCCAAAAACGAATACGGGTTTTTTTCGTAAGCAATCGTTGCTTCTTTCCACGCCTTCCAGTTCCTATCTAAACAGCGAAGAACCTGCTGAGACACTTTCCTGGGTAAATCGCAGTACGATTCCTCTCTCTGCATTCGAGATGCCATCTCGTTATAGGAGAGAATTTGATGAGTTTTGAAGAAATGCTGGCGAATTTCGTAATTGGCTCGATTATAGAGATTTTTCGATTTGAAGGCAAGCGAGTCAATCTCTGTCCAATAAGGAGAACCTCGGCGTATTACGTGCTTCTCAACAAGCCTCATCGTCGCCATTAGTTTGTAGTTCCTGGATCAGTTTTTCAGTCTTTCGTTTAGCTCTACGCATCCCATAAAGCCTCGCGCAAAAAGACGTTATCACCGCAGCAAAATCAGTCATCAAATCGTCTTTATTGTTTTCAACGTTGTTGACGACTTCCAGTCTTCTACCTGTTTGAGATAACAAAATCTCAATGTAGTTAGCACCAAATCGAGTCAACCTGTCTTTATGTTCAACGATCAGTACGTTAAAGCTTTTGTCTGACAAGATGGTATTTAACTTTTTTCGATTGTCATTCAGTCCACTTCCGACTTCTTTAACGACTTTCTGAATAATGTAGCCTTTGGCTACAGCATATTGAGTTAAACGCTCAGCTTGCCTTTCTAGATTGGATTTGTTCTCCGAACTAGACACCCTTGCATAAATGCAAGCGACTGTCGTAGACGCAACGCTCGCTTCAACGTCAATCAAGATGGTTCCTGTTGGAAGCTGGCGACCTTTAATAATCCCCTGTTTCCACCAGTTCCATGCAGTTCGGTAACTAACGCCTTGAGATTTTGCGTAGTCAGATAGTTTCATGCGGTAATTTTATCGACCTGCAGATCTATTACCGCATATTTCTATAAATTTCTATATTATGAGCAAACGAAAATCATACAAACACTGGTGTGCCTCCGCAGCCTGCAAGCATTTTAGCCTACGAAGGTGGGCTTGGTTTGTGGGAGCGCTTTGCTCCCAGACTTCGAGTCTGTGGGGCTTTTCAGAAATCGTTCATTAAAATCTTTGCCGTTGACGGTATTTTTCCTCTGCTTCTAGTTGTTGCGTGAGCGCATATTCCTTCAACCTTTCCCAGCCCCATCTTGTAGCTACAGAAAAAGTTATTCTCTTGCCTGTTCGGAACAAGATATAATCTTCGTTGACATCAGCAATAATTTGATTTCTGAAATCCTGACCCCACACTTTTCCTGCTTGTTCCCACCATGCAAAGCTTGGGCTTTTAAAATTAGGGTTGTCTAAGTATTCGTCTTTCCAATACCTGGAGTTCCAACGTTGACCTATCGCTTGAATGAGACAAGCATTTGCATAGAAAGGTTGAGAATTTTCTGTTAGCCAGTACCAGTAAGCGATAGTGGCACATATGGCATCTTCAAAGCCCTCAATACAGTTGAGGAGAGCTTCTTGGACATCTTCTCTCTCAAAATCTACACCAATATATGCCAAAGCATACTTGTATTTACTGAAAATTTGTTCTTTGATTTCAATTTCAAAGTCGTCAAATAAATAAGCTCTTTGAAATGATCTTAAACACAGCATTATCGAAAGCTACTGAATAGGGATGCCAGTTACTTTCATGATACCAAGAGCTACATAGCAGCGCTATATCACCACTTGGCTTTCTAATGTATCACCAGGTCTTACTACATAAAATCTGGCGTTAGAAGATTTTGGGTTTTGTGAAGGAGGTATCACCGAGGCTTGTGAAAGAAGCCATTTTGAGTCCTCCCAAATTTTATCAAAGTCCTCTAGTGGGGGGATGTGCTTTCACCGCTGCACTTACCGGGTAGGTTTTGCACCTACATGGTCATTCAGTTGTCAAGGTACCTAGCTTGCGGTTAATCCCCCGAAGCCTTTATAGGCTCTGGTTTCTAACCAAGGACTCGCACACTCCGAATCAGTGGCGGGAGGATGTCAAAGTATTTCAAGCAACGAGAAAAATTAAGTAACCCAAACCGAAAATGAGGATTAGTATAAGGAATGTAACTTCCTCACAATAAGCACGAGTTACTCATGAACTTCTTGACTTATGTCATGCACTTAGTTGGTTCTGGTGCTATGGCTTATTTTTCTGCTGTGCAAATCCGCGACCTCAAAACCCGCCCCAACGTCCTTGCGGGGTTCCAGTTGGCAGAGTCTGGCTCAGTTCCATTTCTGACAAAACTGAGCGATCGCGCTGCAGCAGAAGGCGACACATGGCTAGCAGAAAAACTGGCAAAACACGCATCAGATGAAACCAAGCATGGTCAAATTTTTGCTCATGCCTTAAAACAACTTAATAAAACAGTTGTAGATTTTAAAAGTTTGCCTAAGAATCCGGAGGAAAATAAAACTCAAGAACGGCGCAGCCCCTTCTTTGCTGCATTCTTTGAAGGTTACTCTCAAGAACAGCTCAAACCTGAGAATATTGATTGGGATGTGTTTATGGCTAGCACCTACATCCTAGAGTTGGATGCTAGCAAAGACTTTGCCCGCATGGCAAACGTGTTACCTGAAGATGACCCAATTGCTCGTAACCTAAAACTAGGGATGTTGAGCATTGCCCAGGATGAGACTGGTCATGCTGCCTATCTTTATGAAGCCATGACACGGCGGATGTCTGCAATGCAAGTGCAGAAACTCGTGGATGAGTGGCGCACTCGTAAGACTAACGCCTTGTTAGCATTTGCAGGTAATATGTTGCAACGCAATGATAACAGACCTTCCTTGGTACAAGATGGTGCGCCATCAGAAAGTGAGTCTGAGTTAGTGGTTGCTTGACGCTCCCACGGCTACCACATTTTCGCTCCGCTCCAATGTGGCGTAAAGCCGTGGGATTCTGGTGTCTAGTTCCCAATCCCCCTGGATTGGGTTTTCATCCAGTTCGGGGCTGCGCCAAACAGCCCATTCTCTCTTAATGCGTGAATTTTGAATGCGTGAATTTTGAATTGGTATTAGGGGTGGGGTTCTGTAATTATCGGTAATTTGCCGGACATCATATAATTTCTCTCCTATGAAACCCTTAGCACAGATGACTTCTTAGGAGAGGGACGAAATTGCAGTTTTTGCATCGCTTCAATGCAAATTAAGGAAACGCGTACATTAAGAAACTTGTACATTAAGAACTTTCACCATTAAATTTTGAAACCTCATTTGAAGGGTAAAGTGAAGTGAGGTGATTCCTCGTTCTCATTCCCTCAAAACTTTTCATAGAGGCAAGTTTGCGCTTGTCATGTTTCTGATACCAAAAATTTACTCAAAGGTAGATAGGGAAAGGGTTTTAGGCAAGCGCGTATACTTTTTCCATTTCGGTACACAGACTCCGGCATCCACTAAACTTCTTTTGCTTGCAAGTCATTATGTTCTCAAGAGACTGTGAGCAGTTACTTTAGGTTAGTTTACTCAAAATAACGTAATTTTAAGTTGAATTACGTTATTAGTGTATAGCTAATACATTTGAAAGAAATTAATGTTATTCCCACGCGTCAAACAGGAGGAGAACTTGTGATTGATGAGGTGAAGAAGGCGAAACCCGAAGACTGTTTGGCTGGAGGTGGAGAAATGGGAGCGCTGATGCGATCGCTCGATTGGTCAAAAACTCTATTGGGTCCAGTCAGTCGTTGGCCGCAAAGCTTGCGTACCGCCGTGAGTATCCTCTTAGCCTCGCGCTTCCCGATGCTGATTCACTGGGGACCAGAGTTGGTTCAGTTCTACAATGACGGCTTCCGTCCCATCCTCGGTGACCTCAAGCATCCTGGCGCACTAGGACAGCCTGCGTATCCTTGGTGGACAGAAATCTGGGACGTGCTTACTCCGATGTTCGAGCGGGTTTTGGCAGGTGAAGGCACTTGGTATGAAAACCAGTTAATCCTCCCGAACCGCAACGGGTATATTGAGGAAACGTACTTCACGTTCTCGCACAGCCCTATTCGTGACGAGTCGGGTCAGGTCGTCGGCATTTTCCAGGCTGTTACTGAAACCACAGAACGCGTGCTGGATGAACGACGCCTGCGGACGTTGCACGATTTGGGAATCAATACCGCTACAGCGCAAGTGACCCAAGAAGCTTGTAGAATTGCGACTGAAACTTTAAGTCAGAACGCTGCTGATATTCCCTTTGCTCTACTTTATCTGTTAGATGAGAGTAGGAGACAAGCGCATTTGGCAGGAACAGCGGGACTGGAACATGATACACCTGCTAGCCCTCGAGTTATTCACCTGAGTGCCGAAGACAAACCTGGATCTTGGCCTCTAGCACGAGTGGCACGCACCGGACAAACCGCACAAGTAGACAATTTGGTAGCTCAATTTGGTGCTTTGCCAGGTCGTCCGTGGCCAGAATCGCCCTTTGTAGCACTTGTCTTGCCAGTAGCACAACCTGGTGTCACACTGCCTACTGGTCTTTTAGTCGTTGGTATCAGCCCTCGACGTGCTCTTAACGACACCTATCGCAGATTTTTAAGCTTGGTTGCAGGGCAGATAGCAACAGCAGTTGCCAACACTCGCGCCTTGGAGATGGAACGCAAACGCGCTGAAGCCTTAGCGGAACTCGATCGCGCCAAAAGCCAATTTTTGGCTAACATGAGCCACGAACTCCGCACTCCGCTTAACGGGATTTTGGGTTATGCTCAAATCCTCAAAAAAGGCAAAACTATCACAGACCAGCAAAAGAGTGGTCTGAACATTATTCATCAATGCGGTGAACACTTGCTCAACCTGATTAATGATGTTTTAGACATCTCAAAAATTGAGGCTCGGAAAATGGAACTTTATCCCAAAAATTTTCATTTTCCAGAATTTCTAGAAGCTATTGCGGAAATCTGCCGCATTCGTGCTGAACAAAAAGGTATAGAATTAATTTACGAAACTTTAACACCGATTCCTAAAGCCGTCCGAGCAGATGAAAAGCGGTTGCGACAAGTTTTAATTAACTTACTTGGAAATGCAGTTAAGTTTACAGAACAAGGCTACATTACTTTCAAAGTTGGCTATCATCAAGAAAAATTCCGCTTTCAGGTAGAAGATACAGGCATTGGTATTGCTAAGGAGAAATTAGAAGAAATCTTTTTACCATTCCAACAGGTGGGTGAAAAAATCCGCGAGACTGAAGGAACAGGATTGGGACTGACAATTAGCCGCCAATTAGCTGAATTGATGGGCGGCGAACTGAAAGTAGAAAGTACACTAGGGAAAGGAAGTGTTTTTTGGTTGGATTTAGATTTACCTGAAGTCGAATGGATTGATGTTGCTGATATTTCGGAAAACAATATCATTGGTTTCAAAGGCTTGAAGCGGAAAATTTTGGTAGTAGACGATAAGTGGGCAAATCGTTCTGTGTTGGTCAATATGCTAGAGCCTTTGGGGTTTGAAGTTTTAGAAGCGACTAACGGTTTAGACGGTTTAAACAAAGCTCATCAATTTCAGCCAGATATCATTTTATTGGACTTGGTGATGCCCGTGATGGATGGCTTTGAAGCGACTCGTCGCCTCAGGATGATGCCGGAGTTGCAAGGGGTTGTGGTGATTGCCATCTCGGCGAGCGTTTTTGATTTCGACCATCAACAAAGTCGGGAAGTCGGTTGCGACGGTTTCCTCCCCAAACCAGTCCGGGAAGCAGACCTTTTGGAAAAAGTACGGGTTCACTTGGGGTTGGAATGGGTTTATGAAGAGATAGACAGCAAGGTACAACTTAGTAGTGAGAACTCAGGACTGAGTAGTCAGGACTCTCTTGTAGTTCCACCTGCACAGGAAGTCGCTAGCTTACTTGATTTGGCAATGAGGGGCGACCTCAAAGGCATTATTCAGGAAACTACAAGACTGGAGGAGTTGGATCAGCAATGGGTGCCGTTTGCCACACATCTGCGTCAACTTGCTAAAAGTTTTAAAGGAAAACAAATTCGGCAATTTTTAAAAAATCTTAAGAGTGAAAAATATTAAGACTTGAAAATATTAAGAGGTTTAAATGAGTTTTAATAATCATGAAAAAGGTGTCATCTTAATCGTCGATGACACTCCCACCAATTTACAAATGCTGTTTGATTTTTTAGAAGATTCCGGCTTGAATGTTGTGGTGGCTGAAGATGGGGAAAGTGCGATTGAAATGGCGGAATACGCCCCGCCCGACTTGATTTTGTTAGATGTACTCATGCCGGAAATAGACGGTTTTGAAACTTGCCGACGCTTGAAAACCAATCAAATCACTCAAGATATTCCTGTCATTTTCTTGACTGCCCTAAGCGATAAGGTGGATAAAATCAAAGGATTGAAACTTGGGGCAGTCGATTACATCACCAAGCCCTTAGAGCATGAAGAAGTTTTAGCTCGGGTAAACATCCACCTGCGCCTGCAAAACCTAACGAAAAGACTCACAGAGCAAAATCAGCGTTTGGAGGTGGAAGTTTCTGAGCGTAAGCAAATAGAGGAAGAACAGCAATGCCAAAAAGATGAATTAGCCGAGTGGAAAAATCGCTATGAAGCACTCATTCAGGCGAGTGGTCAGATAATTTACGACTGGAATCCTTATACCAATGATGTCACCTATGGCGGCAACTTAGAGCAGATATTAGGCTACTCCCCAGAGGAGATGTCAGGAGGTTTAAACCAGTGGTTAGAACTCATTCATCCTGAAGATAGAAACCCCTTTCAGCAAGAGAATAACCGCGTTTTATCTACAAAAAAGCCATTTCATTTGTCATATCGTGTTTGTCGCCAAGATGGTACTTACATCACAGTTGAGGACAAAGGGTACTTTTTTTTAGACAGTGCAGGCAATATTGCTCAGATGGCTGGCTTTATTATTGATGTCACCGAGCGTAAACGAGCAGAAGAAGAGCGTGAACAAGCTTTTCGAGCACTCCAGGAAAGTGAAGCCCGCTTTAGACGTTTGGTTGAATCTAATATTATTGGAATTATTTTGACAGAGTTGAACGGCAAAATTACAGAAGCCAACGATGCCTTTTTGCAGATGGTGGGATATGAACGGGAAGAACTGCTAAAAGGAAAATTGCATTGGGATAAAATGACTCCAGCAGAATATAGCGGTTTGGATGAAAGGGCGGTTGCAGAATTAATTTGTTCTGGAGTTTGTACTCCTTTCGAGAAAGAATTCATTCGCAAAGACGGTAGCCATGTTCCTGTTGTGATTGGTGGTGCGCTTCTGGAAGAGTCGCAAAAGAGCATGGTTGGTTTTGTCCTTGATATGACAGAGCGCAACCAAGCAGAACAGAAAATCCGCGAACAAGCCGAGCTGCTTGATATCACCACAGATGCAATTATCGTACGAGACTTGGATAACCAAATCCGATTTTGGAACAAAGGGGCTGAACGTCTGTACGGATGGAAGGCACAAGAAGTGCTGAGCAAAAATGTCAATGAGCTTTTATATCAACACGAAAGCTTATCTCAACTCTCTAACATTCAGACAAGTTTGGCGGATAGTGGCTCTTGGCAAGGTGAATTACATCAACTGACAAAAGAAAATAAGGAAATTATCGTTGCGAGCCGCTGGATTTTAATGCGCGATGAAGATGGGGAACCGACATCCATTCTTACAGTTAACACTGACATTACAGAGAAAAAACAACTCGAAGCGCAATTTCTCCGGGTTCAGCGCTTAGAGAGTATCGGTACCTTGGCAAGCGGTATCGCTCATGACCTCAACAATGCGCTCACACCTATGCTGCTGAGTGTGCAACTTTTAGAAAAAAACCCCTTGGATGAGCACACTCAGCAGTGGCTTTCGATCATTAAAACAAATATAAAACGTGGGGCAAATTTAGTAAAACAAGTCCTGTCATTCGCACGCGGAGTTGACGGTGAGCGTACATCGTTACAGGTAGAGCAAATCATCTCAGAAATTGAGCATATTATTAAACAGACATTTCCTAAACTCATTGAAGTCCGTACCGATGCAACAGCACAAAATCTTTGGAGTATCACAAGCAACGCTACCCAACTGCACCAAGTCCTGATGAATCTCTGCGTTAATGCTCGTGATGCTATGCCTAATGGTGGTATCCTGGAAATTTCTGCGAAAAATCTTTGGATTGATACTCACTATGCCCGAATGAATATTGAAGCTAAGGTGGGTCCCTACGTTGTCCTAACAGTATCTGATACAGGAGTTGGGATTAATAGAGAAATCATTGAGCGAATTTTTGAACCATTTTTCACAACAAAAGAAGTGGGTAAAGGTACAGGTCTTGGTCTTTCAACAGTCATGGGCATTGTTAAAAGCCATGGTGGTTTTGTCAACGTCGTTAGTGAAGTCGGAAAGGGAACAAAATTTCAGGTGTACTTACCCGCAACGCCGACAGCTCAAACAGATGGTTTACTCACACCTGATCATGAATTACCGATTGGATTAGGAGAATTGATTCTTGTTGTTGATGACGAAGATTCAATTTGTGAGGTGACTAAAACAGTGTTGGAAAACTATGGCTACAAGGTTTTAGTTGCTAAGGATGGAATTGAGGCACTGGCGCTGTATACGCAACATCAGAAAAAAATTAGTGTTGTGTTAATTGATATGATGATGCCGTCTATGGATGGTTCAACTACGGTCAAAGTATTAAAAACAATGAACCCACAGGTTAAGATTATTGCTGTTAGCGGACTTGTGACCTCTAAGATGGCTCAACTCCTTGGTAATAGTGTCAAAACCTTTTTATCAAAGCCCTACACGTCAGATGAGTTGTTGAAAAAGTTACAGTTCGTTCTCAACAGCAACTAAAAAACCAATTTAAGTAGGTCGGTACAAATAAAGTTAACTCGTTAAGGCAGTCATTAGTCATTAGTCATTAGTAAGGGTTGGCGGCGTTTTTACATTTCTTAACTAGCTGGTGTTTATTTCCACCTATCAGGCTGCAAGTGGGAGAGCGAGAACCCCTGCACTTCAGTGAGGGGATGAAGCTCGACTCAAATGGCTTTAGCCATTTGTTTCTCTTTTTTCGTACTAACTACACACTTCCTACAAAAACGGCTATAATTTTGTAGGAGGTAATGAATAGTGTTAACTTTAACTTACGAGTACAAAACCAATCCTACTGCTGAGCAAATTCAAATCATTGAGCACACTCTCAATGTGTGTCGCAAAGTTTGGAACTTTGCTCTACGTGAGCGTAAAGATTGGCTTAACTCTAGAAAGTGTCAAGTTAATGCTTGTTCATTAACCTCCGAGTACATTATTTCAGCAGATGAACCGTATCCGAATTACAACACTCAAGCCAAGTCTTTAACAGGAGCGAAAGTTCAATACCCGGAACTCAAAACAGTAAACGCTCAAGTGTTACAGCAGGTTTTGAGAAAACTAGAGACCGCATTCATCGACATGAAGCGCAAGGGAATGGGATTCCCCCGCTTCAAGAATCGATATAGAATGCGGTCTTTTGTGTATCCACAAATGGGTAAGTCTAAGTTCTTGAGCGGCAACAAAATCAAATTGCCGCAAATAGGGTGGCTAAAATACGTCAAATCTCGTGAAATACCAGATGGGTTTGTTGTTAAACAAGCTCGAATAGTCTGTAAGGCTTCTGGATATTTCTTGATGTTGACGCTAGAGTGTGATGTTAATGTACCAGCGCCTGTGGCGTCTGGGCATCCACTAGGGATAGACCTTGGTTTAGACAAGTTCGCTGCGACTTCTGACGGTTTATTGATTGAACGTCCACGCTTTTTGGATACGCTGCACCGCAAGTTGAAATTACTGCAACGCAGGTTGAAGCATAAGCAGAAGAAGTCTAATAATCGACACAAGCTAAACCGCAAAATTGCAAGATTGCATCAACGTATTTCTGATACTCGCAAAGATTGGCATTTTAAGCTTGCCCATAGTCTTTGCAATGAAGTTGGAATGATGTTTGTAGAAGACATTGATTTCCGAACTTGGGCGAAAGGAATGCTAAGCAAACACACGCTTGATGCAGGTTTTGGGCAATTTGTCGAAATCCTAAAGTGGGTGTGTTGGAAACGAGGTGTCTATTTTGACAAAGTGGACAAAGACTACACTTCTCAGGTCTGCCCACAATGCGATACACATACCGGAAAGAAAGAATTGAACGACAGGATTCATTCCTGTCAGTCATGCGGCTACACTACACATCGAGATGTGGCAGCCGCACAAGTGATCCGCAACAGAGGGATCTCTGCGCTGGGACGCAGCGTGGAAGAAAATGCCTGTGGAGACGGTCTGGCGGGGACTGGCAACAGTCTAGTTAAGAGTCGAAAAAGCAGGAAGAAAGGTGAAGAGGCATCTTTTCAAAGTGCCTCGTAACATATGCCTGAGAATCCCCGCGCATTTATGCCGGGGAGTACGTCAACTACTTAATTTCTATTTTACCGCTAGCCAAGCTAAAATCTGGTCTCGTACTCAAATAGGAGACGACTTTCGTCTGCTAAATTAGTTGAGCCTCGCACCAGAATATCGTCATTAACTCTATATAAGAGGTTGTAATTGAAAGGCTGATCACCCAAGAAAACTGCCGATAGAGAAACAGATAAATTCCTACTAATATCAAACACACCTTCTGCTGCTAAGCCGAGAACTGAAGCTGATTCTTGGTTCGAGATAGAGGTAGGATAGATACGAAACTCACTAAAGCCAATCGCCTGTCCTAGCGCAGTAATGCTTCCTTGCAAACTACCGAATATTGTAGAACCAGCTAGGGTGGCAATTCCAACTGTTGCGTCTGCTTGATTCAAGCTATTAATAATAGAACCGCCCAACAGGGAAATAATTTCTGCTTCACTACGGCTGGGTTGGCTGGTCAATTCTAGATTATCAGATAATTGACTCGCTGGTCCTGTTGCTCTGGCTTGAACGCGAACGGTACGTAAAGTCCCAAAGTCAATTGCAGAAACATCACTGATTTCGCTAGAAAAAGGAGATCTCAAAGTGCGACCACTTGTTCCTCCCGTTGTCTCCGGTACAAGTGCTACAAGCCGAACATCTAAGATCGGATCGAGTCCTCGACTGGGAGTAAACTCCGCAGTTTGTTCATAGCCCCGATCTAAGGTAAACTGAGCTGTAAATAAGTTGACTTGCCCTCCTGTAAGACGAATGACTCCTTGGGGCAGAGGCTTCGCTAACGTGCCATTAATAGTCAGATTTCCTTTTGCGTCAAAGGTGAGTAGAGATGGACTCAACTCGCCTCCTGGTACAAAGCCGCCGAGTAGGGGCGCAGTGGAGACACGAACATTGTTACCTAGAATCAGCCTTAAACCATCAAATTCTATAGGTAAATTAGGTCGAGTCGCAGTAGCCGTTGTGTTACCTCCTTGTGTACCTGGTTGTTCTAAGCCGAAAGTCGTTGTTGCGCCATCTGGTGTGCTAGTTCCTCCCGTATTTGTTGGTTGTGCGCCGAAAGTTGTTGTTGCGCCATCGGCTGTGCTAGTTCCTTGCGTATTTGTTGGCTGTGCCCTGAAAATAGTTGTTGCGTTATCTGTTGCGTTCCCGTTTTGTGTACCTGATGGTTTTGCACCAGCTGTATTGGATTGTCCAATCAACACCTGACCATTGTTGAGCTGAATCGTTCCGCCAATGTCAGGGGATAGCGCTGTTCCACCAATGAGGACATCACCACTGACACCTCCTTGATACAGCCCTTGAACATTCAAATTCAGATTGTTTACTGATACGGTGAGGGGATTTGTTGCAGCTTCGGCTTGTGCTGCTTGACGTGCAAAAATGGGAAGGACTCCCGCAGCAGTCACTGCACCCTTATTGTATTGCCCTTGAAGGCTCTCAACAGTCAGCGTATCGCCGTTAAATTGGAGTGTTCCTGTGACATTTGTCAAGGGGTCAGGTAAAGCTTGAGCCTGAAAAGTTGCATTATTAACTGTGGCGACTCCGTTGATAATCGGCTGGTTTAAAGTCCCTTGAATATCTACATTCACTTGCCCTTGACCATTCACCCAAGTGACTTGTTCATTAGTAAACAAGTTTAACAGCGCCAAGCCTTCATCCTGCACTCTGGCGTTGATGCTGATTTGATTGCTATCTGGTTGAACTGAAGCAAAAGGCAACCCAAAAGGTACGCTACCTGCAATCTGAACAGGCTGTGTCCCAGTCACCAACACAGTACTGCCAAAATTCAGACGAGCATTGTTATAATTGAAACTTACTTGCCCTGTCTGCACTGCTTGTTTGTTGATAGTACCATCCACCAGGGTCAGTTCCCCGATCGCTCTGGGGTCTTTTAAATCACCACCTAGGGTAGCGACAGCATTCACATTCCCTGTGACATCAACTGGATATCTTTCTATAAAAGGCTGTACAAGTGATAAAGGTAAACTTGCGACACGCAACTGTCCAGACAGTTGTTCAGTTCCTAACTGTCCTGTAAATGCCAGCGAACCTGGATTCAAATCCACACGCAAGGGTAACAGTGTCACAACACCATTTGCAAAAGTGCCTCTAGCTATGACATCATTAATCGAGTATTTACCCCATTGCCAGTTATTGCCCTGAAAATTAAAGTTGGCATTTAACCCTGACTGTAATGAGCCAGCCACTTCAATTCCTCCGCTAAGAGCACCCTGTAATTCTGCAAGTGTGGGTAAAGTCGTTGGTTCTTTTTGCTGTGCTTGTTCTTCTACGACTCGGGTTGCAATTTGTGAGAAATACTTTAGCTGTGTTAGCAAATCTGCGTTTGGCAAACTCCGAGGCTGAGTTTGAAGTACCTCTGCTCCTGCCAAATCCGGACCCTGCAACCCTCCACCAAAATCCCCAAAATCAAAGACATTGAATGCTTGTAGAAGTCTGTCGATTCTGGTTTGGTCAAAATTAGCTTGGAATTGAAATTGCGGGTTGTTCCCTGTTTGCACATTTCCACTCAGGGCGATGCTGCTTTCTGCTATCCGCAATTGACCATTCGTTAAGCTAGCAGCACCATCGGCATAACTGATGTTACCCCGAAATTCATCTGCTGTGACTCTACCAACGCGAGGTTTGGCGATCGCCACTTCTCCAGCAGCTGCATAGTTATTCAAATTAACGACTAAATCGCCAGATGCTTGCCCTGCAAGAGGTTTCAGCGTATTATTAGGAACAAAGCTACTCAGAAGAGCTACAGGAAAATCTCGCACGTTGACAAGCAAGTTTTCTCCTTCTGTTCTGCCAGTGGCAACTGCTTCATCACGTCGGAATAAAAATGAACTTGGGCGATTGTTTGCATCAATATTAACTGCAATTTCGTCTTGTCTACCGGCAAGTTGCAGTTGTCCACCTTGCCCGCCCTGATATTTTACATTCCCAGCTAATACCGGGTCAAACGCCAAACCACTGACATTCAAATTCTCTAGCCGGATGTTTCCCACAGCATTAGGAGTCGTTGGCGTACCTGTGAGTTGTCCTGTGAAATTAAGTCGCCCCGCTAGCGCTATGTTACCAGGAAGATTGGAACTCGCTTTTTGCAGGTTATAATCACGCGCCTGGACATTGAGATTAAAACCACTGACTTGGGGTGTGCCAGTTTCTGGTACTTGGACTGCAACAACACCGTTAGCACTCAGTCCAGGGGAAGTTGCGTTTTGAAGAATAATCTGTTGCCCATTCCACTGAACTTGTGCTGTGATTGGTTGTGCAAGCAGTGATAACCCTTGTGACAAGCCTACTTGCCCTGCGGCGCGAATGTTGGAAAGTGCAAAAGATTCAGTCGTTCCTGCTAACTGCAAGTTGCTATTGAGTCGTCCTTGCAGTTGTTGTGAAAAACGGTTGAGTTGAACTTGAGAAACATTAGCAAGGGCTTGCCAGCGACCATTATTAAGGCTAATATTCCTAACGTTAACTGTACCTCCTGCCACATTACGCAGACTTGCCTGTCCTGAAGCTTGAATGGTTGACGGTTGGAAGGAAGCAGTGGTTCCTGACAAATTCAACTGACTGCTTAAGACTCCCGCTTGAAGCTGGGGTGGTACCTGTGCAAAACGGCTCAATTGTAGTTGCTGGGCATTAACAAAAGCTTGCCAGCGACCTTGGGCAAGTTGACCTCTCCCCCTGATTGTACTACCTGCTACTTTGACAACAGCATCTTGGAACAGAACACTATTACCTTGTTGATTGACAACAACTTGTCCACTCGTGGGATACGTGGCTGTAGGCGCTGAAACCTGCGCGACTGTTTGCAAATTGCCAAGTGAGCCAAAAATCCTGGCGTTTGCCGATACATTGCCAATTGTAATCGGAGGTGAAGTCTTGTAAGCTTTGGCAATAGCATCGCCTGGTAAATTCTGAGCTTGGACATTAAATGAAACTCTTCCTTTAGGTGCAAGCTGAACTTGACCGTTTGCCGTGATTTGTCCTCCTACTTCTGGAGTCGCCTTCACGCTTGCAACATTGACTGTTAAAGGCTGCGCACCGAGTCTTCCAGAGACTGTGGCGTTAGCGGATACACCACCAAGATTCACGGGAACTGCAACGCCGTAACCTTGGGCGATCGCATTTGCTGGTATACCTTGAGCTTGAACATTTAACGCAACGTTACCTTGGGGGACAAGTTGAATTTGACCGTTTGCTGTGATTTGTCCTCCCGCTGGTGGTGTCGCTTGAACGCTAGATATGTTAAGCGTCAATGGCTGTGTACCGCCTCCGGGTGAACCAGAAACTTCGGCTTTGGCTGACACATTCCCAATACTTGTGGGGAGAGTCAAGCCGTAAGCACTAGCAAGTGCATCTGCTGACACACCTTCGGCTTGGAGATTAAACTTCACTCCACCTTGTTGAGGTTTAGATCCGAGTTGAATTTGACCGTTCCCTGTAATTTGTCCACCTGCTGCTGGGATTAATTGCAGGTTAGAAACGGCTACTTGAGACCCGGCTTTAGATAGACTTAACCGAAAGCCAGTGGTAAGACCATTGAATAAAACGCGGTCAACTTGAACAGGTTTGATGTTGCTTGCGGTTCCGCTGAGAATGGGTTGTTGAATTGGTCCTTGCAACTGAATTTTTGATTGTACTTCTCCAGCAACCGGAACTGGCAATTTCGCATTCAGCGTGTCTAAAAGATTTTTGGCACTAACCGCCTTTACCTGAGCCGAAATATTGTAACCTGTTTGGAGATTGAGAGATCCATTTGCCAGAACGGGAACTGTGCCATAGTTCGTACTCAGATTTTCTAGACCAACTGTCTGACCTTGGAACGTTAATCTGCCATTGGAATTGATAAACTTTTGGGGAACGTTTTGAATTTGAGCCGTGACTTGATTGGCGATCGCCGTTCCATTAATCGCAATTTCTTGCTTATTGGGTTCTTGCTGATCTGGCTGTAATTGAACCCCTAAGTCAGCATCTACACGACCTGATTGCAAAGCAATTGGTAGTTCAATTAATCGACTAACATTGGCTGCTTCCAGATTTTGCGCTTGCAGCTTGACGTTAGTTTGTAGTGTTTTCAGTTGTGTCTCACCAACTATTTTAACTGTTCCTCCCGTGGTTGGTTGAGCACCGAGATCATAGCTAATTCCTTGATTTTGAGACAGAATTCGCGCTGTACCATTTACCTGATCTAACACAACTGAACCTTTAGGTTTGTTGGGTGTCGGATTTGGCACCAACACCACATCTCCATTCTGAAGCCGTATTGTCTGCAGTTCAGTTTGGATAACACCTTTTCCTTCTCCCGTTTTAAGTTGAGTTGTTACCCAGCGTCCCTGTTTATCTTGTTGAAGATACACATTAGGCTGGACTAGAGTAACATTTAATGCCAATGTCCTGTTAAAAAGGAGCCGCAAAGGGGAAAACTGTACATCCACAGCTTTTGCTGCAACTCTATCTGGATCATTGGGGGTTGCTGGTATCGATAACGCTCCAAATCTCAAACTAGAAAGCGAAAACCGCTCAACTGCCCCTAATTTTACTGGTCTTCCAAGCAACTGCTGAAGATTGTTCTCCACCAATGGTGCTAAATCTTTATAAACATAGTTCCTAGCCCACCAAACACCACCTGCAATTCCAGCTAGCAAAATCACTCCCACAGCAAGACTAGTACGTCCTAACAGAAGAAGCCACAGACGACGGTTAGAAGGCTCCTGTTCATTTCCTGACTTTGGAGAGCGCGTCATAGTCGTTACCAGTACTGTACTTTAGAGCAGTGAGATGAGCGGGTGAGTGTTTGAAAAAGCAAGTCAAAAGCTATGGTTTCAAGTTGTGGCTCCAAAAGAACACAGAACTATGTTACTGGAAAGTGTCCTGTTTATGGAACTAGATTCATAAGACCTCGTGGGAAGTATGGAAACTCAGCGTCTTCAGACCTGAGAGGAAATACGACTCGTGCGACTTTAGTCGCTTTGTTCCATTACCGCCTTGGGGTTACTTGAATCGGTGTACTTTTGTGATGTACTTTCGATGGGACAATTACCATCTCAACTCGTTCACCCTGTACGCATAACGGTTTTGCTCCGTAGAGCCTTCCCTTTCGGGAGTAAAGTTAGCCTGGACAATGTTACTGGTCGGCACTTCCAAAAGACACTGGCTTAACCCAATAAACCTATTTAATCCTTCGGTTCTAGAGCTACAAACTGGCTTCGCATCTGTAGGTAGGAACTTGAACACTTGCCAATAACGTAGTACACGAGGTACTTAGTCGGGTCAACTACTGTCCTTGGACTTAGGCTAGAAGCCCAGCCTCTTTAGACCTGGGTTGTTGACAAGTTCTGATCAACGTGACAGCTTGACTGTAATTGTATTAACACTGAAAATGACTATAGCGAGAAGACAGGGTTAAATAACGTCAATTCTGTGGAAAAATTCAGATTATTAGAAAAAATATCACTTCCGAAGTATATTGACAGTACCAAAAGGAATATTTTTGAGTACTCAGTGATCGCTTAAATAAGAATTCTTTTGATTTTGTACGTAGTATAAAAAAGCATTGAAGAGTTAGAAAAAATTTATTTTATTTTGATTACGGAAAAGTTTAAAAAACTCAGAAAAACACAGAATGCAGAACTTTGCAGCGAAGAATGACCCCAAAGGATGTTGACGCAGAGAAACCCTGTTCGCGTAGCAATACGGTTCGGTTAGCTTGTTTATCTCAAGGGAGATCCCCCCAACCCCCCTTAAAAAAGGGGGGCTATTTTACCGATTTACCCCCTTTTTAAGGGGGTCGCCGTAGGCGGGGGGATCTTATCCGAACCGTATTGATTCGCGTAGCGCGGCATTCCCTGCCATAGGCAAGTTTTCCGCGCCCAGGGAACTGAGCGCAAAGTGCATACTGCGCATATATCTGCGGCACGCTTTGCGCTTACGGGAAATTCGGCGTTACTGAATCAAGATATGAATTTCAAAATTCTCATTGATGTAGAACTTTCGGATCCGAGCGTTCGTACAGAGATTGCAGCAAATTGAACATCGCGCTACAACCATAATTCATTACCAAATTCAGCAACGCCGGAAATTCAGTTGACAAGATTGCGGAATGTCAGTTCCATCTGTGTCCATCTGTGTCCATCTGTGGTTAATTATTCTTTTTTTTCGACTTTTGCAAGAAGTCTAGCATCGAACAATTCTTTTTTTCTCAAAAGAACGTATTTTGAGCGATTATATCTTCTGAATCATAGCTTTAAAAAGCAGAACTAATTACTGGTCTTTCTCAAACTGAATTGCCAAAAGACATCAGGCGATGTAGAAGATGACGGCAGTCCGTGACGGGGGTTTTCTTAGCTGTAGCAATGACTTGGTGGCAAATCTTGAATTCTAATGCTGGAATTTTGTTGGCTTGAAGTTTGTTTCTCAGTTGTGTTGTCTTTCAGTCGAGTGGAAAGCCCCATTTCCTTAAGCAAACGGTTGATGTGGCAACTGCTAACCTGCATCGCCAGTTCTTTCGCCAGATGTTTGCTTAACCATTGCGCTGTCCAGCGTTGAAATGAATAGCCATATTCACGCGGACTATGGCTCACCAGTTCTTTCAAGCGAACGAGATATTGCTCATTCACAGTCTTGGGGCGTCCCATCGGGCGATCGCCCCAATTATGAGCGTTACCTGTTTGTGCCATGACAATCCAATACCGTGCAGTTTCTTGAGCGCATCCCAAAGCTTCACAGATTTGAGTCTGAGATTGACCTGCATCTGCCAATAGCATGATTTCAATGCGACGACGGTATTCTGGACGTAAGTCGGTTTCTAGACTCTTAAGCAGAAACTTGCGCTGAAAAGGTGTTAGGTAAAGACTCTGATTTTCCACAGCGATTCCTCTTTGTAAAACTTGGGGGTGTTGGAAGTTCGTCTGGATGCTTCGCAACGAACCTCTGTCTACTTATCGGAATCAAAAGTCCTGGAATTCCACAACTCGTTACAATATTTCACACTAATTGGTGAACGGTCAGAAGTCTGGTTTTTCAGGCGTTGGTGCTGTACCAGCGCTCAAGCACCATCTGCAACCAGAGGAGATAGCCTCAGTTTCAAATTGCATGATTCGGAGTAGTGAGAGCGCGTTACTGTACTTTAATTTGGAAGACGAAAGAACCTTGTGTTTTGAACAGAAAAGATTTTAAAAATGAAAACATAACTCATGGAGTTATGCATAAATAAGAAGTTTCAACCCCTTGCAATACTAGATTTAATTTCAGAATATAGAAGTGTGATTAGCGAAGACAAAGTGAATGAGAAATCACCAATAAATAGTTTGTTCTAGTGGCAATCATTTCTTCACTAATCACAAACAATTTGGCGATCAATAACAAAAAAATCACACTCTATAAGGAGAAAAAAGATGAAAGACAATCAGCATGAACAACTGTTCACCGAATTAACTGCCGAATTTGAGGCAACTCCTGCCTTCCAGGAACTTGACGATGAGGTTGCTGCTACTTGTAGTGGTGGAGGTGCAACTGATATCTACTTTTACGGTTCTAACCCAGATGTGATTTTATATGACTCCCGTAATCGTGGTCTAGGAGCAGCACTGCCAATCAATGCAAAAGCGTTTGGTGGTGATGACAATCTTACCGATATTAATTGGAATGACAAGACTTCGTCCATTCAAGTAATAAGAGGTAACTGGGTGGCATACAAAGACGCTGGCAAAAATAATCCATCTAAGCTTCTAACGCCCAACGGTGGACCAAACAAGGACGGGATCTATCCTAATGCCCAATCATTTGGTCTTCCAGACAACTCACTGACTGGTATTTTTCGGACAAACGTCTAGTCTTCCTGCAACTGTTTTAGAGATTTGTGCCTAGACAGTAAAGCTGCTTCAGAGCATCTGCTCTGAAGCAGTCAAATATCCGGCGTTGACTTTTACCGATCGCTTATGTGATCCGCTACAAAGTTTATCCGCTAGTTTAATAATTCAACGAATAGACTGAACCAAACACTACTGCTATAAGCCTTGTTAATAAATAAACTACTCCCGAAGCGCGATTACCTCTTAGGGCGGCTCCTGTGGAGCATCGCTCTTTTCGGTAAATCAAAATAAGCGAAAACAAAAAAGGTTTCAGCGCAGAAATGAAATACCAGATTGTTCTACAACACAGTGAAGAAGACTGTGGTGCTGCCTGCATTGCCACTGTTGCCAAACACTACGGACGTACTTTTGCTATAGGTCGGGTGCGGGAAGCAGTCGGTACGGGGTCGCGGGGAACTTCCTTACTGGGTTTGAGCCGAGGTGCAGAAACCCTAGGATTTAATGCCCGCCAGGTGAAAGCTTCCCCTCAAATACTCGACTCTTTGCATAAAGCCCCTCTGCCTGCGATCATTCACTGGAAAGGTCACCACTGGGTTGTTTTCTACGGGCAAAAAGGGAAGAAATATGTAATTGCCGATCCTGGTATCGGTATTCGTTACCTTACCCGCGAGGAGTTAACCAAGGGTTGGGGCAATGGTATCATGCTGCTGCTGACACCAGACGACAGCCGCTTTTATCAACAACCCGAAGATCAAGTTGGCGGCTTTGGGCGTTATTTGGTGCGGGTTTGGCCTTATCGCTTCATACTCGCCCAAGCAATTGGCATCAACATCGCCATCGGACTCCTCTCCCTCGCCTCCCCGTTGATGATGCAACTCCTCACGGATGACGTGCTGGTGCGGGGAGATACCCAACTGCTAACGACAGTGGCAATTGGGGTCATCGCTATGAACTTATTTAGAAGTGCTATAGGTTTGGTACAATCTCACCTCATTGGTCACTTTGGTCAGCGGCTGCAATTAGGGCTAATCCTGGAATACGGGCGAAAACTCCTACACTTGCCCCTCTCATATTTTGAAGGACGGCGCAGTGGGGAAGTCGTTAGCCGCATTGCCGATGTTCATGCCATCAATGCCTTAGTTTCCCAAATTGTCCTCGGTTTACCCAGCCAATTTTTTATCGCCTTGGTTTCCTTGGGCTTGATGCTCTTCTACAGTTGGACACTTACTCTGGCTTCCCTCGCCGCCTTTGTCATCGTCACCTTCGTCAACCTGCTTTTTCTCCCTGCTTTGCGCCAGAAAACCCGCAACCAGATTGTCTTAGGCACAGAAAACCAAGGCTTCCTCGTCGAAACTTTTCGCGGTGTCCAGGTGCTAAAAACTACCCAAGCCACTCCTCAAGCTTGGCAAGAGTATCAGAGCAATTTTGGTCGTCTTGCTAACTTGGGCTGGAGTACCATGAAGCTGGGGCTTTACAGCGGTACAATCACCGGTATTCTTTCCAGTTTCACTAGTATTGCCTTACTCTGGTTAGGTAGCTATTTAGTGATTAATCGCACCTTAACCATCGGTCAGCTGATGGCGTATAGTGGACTGAGTGGCAACTTTCTCGGCTTTTTAGGTTCAGTTATCGGGTTAGTTGATGAGTTTATTACTGCTCAGATTGTCATCCAACGCCTGACAGAGGTGATTGACGCTACGCCAGAAGATGAAAACGACTTCAAAAAGCCCATAGCAGAAATTCCTGGCAATGCAGATATTACCTGTACTTGCCTCAACTTCCACCATGCGGGTAGAGTTGACCTACTACAAGATTTTTCCCTTACTATCACAGGCGGTCAAGTCACTGCCCTCATTGGTAAATCTGGCTGTGGTAAAAGTACCCTCGCTAAAGTGATTGCTGGTTTATATTCCCTGCAGTCTGGTAATATCCGCTACGGCATCTATAATCAGCAAGACCTTTCCCTGGAATGTCTGCGACAGCAGGTCGTTTTGGTACCTCAAGAACCTCACTTCTGGAGTCGCTCAATCATTGACAACTTCCGCTTCAGCTATCCCCATATCAGTTTTGAACAAATTGTGAGAGCTTGTCAAATAGCAGGTGCAGACGAGTTTATCAGTAAATTGCCCGACAAGTATCAAACCGTCTTAGGAGAATTTGGCGCGAATCTCTCTGGTGGACAACGGCAGAGACTAGCCATAGCCAGGGCAATAGTAACTGAGCCGCCGATACTTATATTAGATGAATCTACTGGCGCTCTTGACCCGGTGAGTGAAGCCGAAGTGCTAGATAAACTGCTGTACTATCGACAGGGTAAAACCACAATTATGATTAGCCACCGCCCAAAAGTGATCGGTCGAGCCGATTGGATTGTACTGCTGGAGGAAGGGCGTTTGAAAATCTCTGGCACTCCACAGGAGCTACGGCTTGTTCCTGGTGACCACTTAGACTTCTTAGACGACTTTGCCTTATCAACGAATGGTTTGCTGGTGAAATCCTCCCCCAAATCTGAATCTAACGGCAAATCTCCTGCAATCAGGAAATAAAATTATTATGCTTAGTCACTTCAACTCACCAGACTCTCTTCCAATTATTGAAGAAAACGAATTTCTACCACCAATTAGTCGTTGGACTACTTTTGGTGGACTGGTTATGCTCACTGCTGTGGCTCTTGCTGTTGCTGTTGCTTCTGTGACAAAATACAAAGTCACCGTTAAAGCACAAGCGAACATCCGTCCTGCTGGTGAATTGCGGATTGTTCAAGCTGCCACAGAAGGTCCAGTGATGCGCGTCTCGGTGAAAGAGAATCAAGTTGTCAAAAAAGGAGATGTGATTGCCACTATCGACGCCAGTCGCCTTCAAACCAAAAAGAGCCAACTGCAAAGCAACATCCAGCAGTCTCGGTTACAACTGGTTCAACTCAACGCCCAAATTAGTGCCACTAATAGCCAAATAACAGCCGAAACTGACCGCTTCAACCGCCTTGTCGCTGCCGCTGAAGCTGAATTGAGTGGTCGCACTCGCGAATATCAAGATAAAAAAATTACCACCACTGCTGATGTCGAAGAAGCGGAGGCAAACGTCAGAATAGCCCAGAAGGAATTGCAAAAAGCTTTTGCAGAGTTAAAATCAACTCAAGCGAACTTAGGGGCAACAGTTGCCACCTTAGCAGCAGCCGAGTCAAAGCGAAACCGATATCAAAAAGTAGCCAAACAAGGAGCGCTTTCTCAAGACCAATTTGAGGAAGCACAACTGGCTGTTGACCAGCAAGAACAAGCGGTAGAAGGGCAAAAAGCAGCAATTGAGGCGCAAAAACAAACAATTTCGCGGCTACAACAAGCAATCTCGGCAGCCATTGCTAGAAGGCAACGCGCTTCTTCTGCCCTTAATCCTAGTAACGCAGAAGTTGCGATCGCCTCCTCGCGTATTGCCCAAGAAAAAGCCAGCCTTAAAGCCAACGAAGCTTCTTTAGACAAACAACGCAAAGCCCTCATCCAGCAACAAATTGAAATTCAGCAAACAATTGAGCGCGACATCCGTGAACTCCAACAAGTGAAAATTGACCTTAGCCAAACCGTCATTACTGCCACAGCTGATGGTATAATCTCTAAGCTGAACCTGCGAAACTCTGGTCAAACTGTGCGCCCAGGAGAGGAAATAGCCCAAATTGTCCCTAGTGATGCTCCCTTGGTAGTCAAGGCAGCGGTGGCATCTGAGGAAAAAAGCAAGTTGAAAGAAGGTCAAAAAGTACTTTTGCGCGTTTCTGCCTGTCCTTATCCAGATTACGGCACTCTTAAAGGTCAGGTCAAAACCATTTCCCCAGATGCTTTCGTCCCTCAAGCCAATGGTGCGACTGCAGCTGCCCCGACAACAGGTACAAGTCAAAAGGCAGTTGGTGTCGGTGCTTTCTATGAGGTCACAATTGAGCCAGAAAGCCTATCTTTACATCAAGGCGAAAAACAGTGTTCTGTCCAATTGGGGATGGAGGGCACAGCCGATATTATTTCCAAAGAGGAGACTGTACTGCAATTCTTTTTGAGGAAAGCAAGGCTCATCGCAGACTTGTAAGGTTGTTGATGAATTAGGCTCTTGGAAAGTGCAGCGATTCGTTGTAATGTTTGGTAGGGTCAATGCGTAGACGCGATGCGGCTTGTCGCCAGACATCGCTGGTTGAGAAGTAAACAAGTGCTTCTAATGGGGGTGCAATGTCTGGAATGACTGTATGCTGGCGGCGTTGGGATTGGAAATTGGCGCTAGCGAGTTGGTTGGCAATTGGTGGTGCATACGCCTCCTCTTTTAATTGCGCTTTTGCTCAAATTACCCCCGATGGCAGTCTACTCAATAATTCGAGTGTCAGAACGCAGGACAATATCAGAATCATTGAAGGGGGAACCCAAGCGGGAAGCAACTTGTTCCACAGTTTTCAGGAGTTTTCTGTTCCTACTGGGAGTACAGCTTTTTTCAATAACGCTACGGACATTCAGAACATCATCAGTCGGGTAACGGGTAAGTCAGTATCAAATATTGATGGGTTAATCCGCGCCAATGGTGCAGCTAACCTGTTTCTAATAAATCCGAATGGGATTATTTTTGGGAAAAATGCCAGCCTGAATGTCGGTGGCTCATTTGTAGGCAGCACTGCGAGTAGTTTGAAATTTGCAGATGGGACAGAGTTCAGTGCAACTGCTCCACAATCTGCACCATTGCTAACTATCAGTGTTCCCATTGGCTTGCAATTTGGAAGTAATCCAGGAAGTATCCTTAATCAATCCCAAGTAACCAATAGCAATGGTAAAACTGTTGGTTTACGGGTGCAGCAAGGTAAAACTTTGGCACTTGTGGGAGGGGATGTTGCCCTAGAAGGGGGTTATCTTACTGCTCCTGACGGACGGATTGAGCTAGGGAGTGTTGCTGGTAACAGTTTTGTAAGTCTGACACCAAATAACACTAGTTATGCTTTGGGCTATAAGGGCATTGATAACTTCCAAGATATTCGTCTCTTGCAGAAAGCCTTTGTCACTAGTAGTGGTGATAGCGGTGGCAGTATTCAGGTGCAGGGTGCTAACGTGATAGTCACCGATGGCTCAAGAACAGAGGCAAATACCCAGGGGGCAGGCTCAGGGGAGGGTTTGTCTGTTAATGCTTCTAAATCAGTACAACTAATTGGAGAATCAGCCGATGGTCAGTCTACTAGCGGCTTGTTTATTGAAGATGAGCGCACAGGAACAGGAAAGACGGGAGACTTGACGATTAACACTCCTGTTTTACTTGTCCGTGATGGGGCACGGGTTGAAACTACCACCCGTGGCTCAAGCAAGGGGGGAAATTTGAATATAAATGCTTCCGAATCAGTACAACTAATTGGAGAATCAATCGATGGCCAGGGTAGTAGCGGCTTGTTTGGTGGATCTGTGAACACAGCAACAGGAAAGGCGGGCAACTTGACGATTAATACTTCTATGTTGCTTGTCCGTGATGGGGCACAGGTCGTAACTGGCACCGGTGGTCAAGGGGACGCGGGAAATTTGAGTGTTAATGCCTCTGAATCCGTGCAACTAATTGGAGAATCAGCCGATGGTCAGGTCAGTAGCGGCTTGTTTGCTGGCACTGGAGGAAGAGGAAAGTCGGGAGACTTGGCAATTACTACTAAACAGTTATTTGTTCGAGATGGGGCACAGGTACAAACTTCCACCTTTAGCTCAGGGGACGGGGGAAATTTGAGTGTTAATGCCTCTGAATCCGTGCAATTGATTGGTCGCGGAGGCATTAGTCAGTTTCCCAGCGGTTTGTTTGCTGGAAGTGAAGGGAGAGGAAAGTCAGGTTCCTTGACGATTACCACTCCTGTGTTGCTCGTCCGAGATGGGGCACAGGTTCAAACTACTACCCGTGGCTCAGGGGACGGGGGAAATTTGAGTGTTAATGCCTCTGAATCCGTGCAATTGATTGGTCCTTCCAGCGGTTTGTTTGCTTCAAGTCAAAGGACAGGGACAGGAAAGGCAGGTTCCTTGACGATTAATACTTCTATGTTGCTCGTCCGAGATGGGGCACAGGTAGATACTTCCACCTTTGGATCAGGGGACGCAGGAAATTTGAGTGTTAACGCCTCCAAATCCGTGCTATTGATTGGTCGCCCAAACAATGGTCAGCGTTCCAGCGGTTTGTTTGCTTCAAGTCAAAGGACAGGGACAGGAAAGGCAGGTTCCTTGACGATTAATACTTCTATGTTGCTCGTCCAAGATGGGGCACAGGTACAAAGTTCCACCTTTGGTTCAGGAGACGGGGGAAATTTGAGTGTTAATGCCTCCGAATCCGTGCAATTGATTGGACTATCATCCGATGGTCGGGTTGGCAGTGGCTTGTTTGCTGGCACTGTAGGGATAGGAAAGTCGGGAGACTTGGCAATTACTACTAAACAGTTGCTCGTCCAAGATGGGGCACAGGTTCAAACTACTACCCGTGGCTCAGGGGACGCGGGAAATTTGAGTGTTAATGCCTCTGAATCCGTGCAATTGATTGGTCGCTCACCCAATGGTCAGTTTGGCAGCGGCTTGATTACTGCCACTACAGGAAAAGGAAATGCGGGTTCCTTGACGATGAACACTGGTGAATTGCTGATTCAGAATGGGGCAGGTGTCACTGCCAATAGTGATGGAGAAGGGGTGGCAGGCAACCTTGGCATTACCGCTAACTCAGTGCGCCTCGATAATGGCAGAATTATAACACAGACTCGCTCTGGCAATGGCGGCAACCTTAAGCTGGACGTTGCGGACTTATTGCTAATGCGCCGTGGCAGTGAAATTTCTACCACTGCAGGCACGACACAAGCTGGTGGTAATGGCGGCAACATCACCATCAATGCCCCGTCGGGCTTCATGGTTGCCAGACCAAGGGAAAATAACGACATCACCGCTAATGCGTTTAGTGGCAGTGGAGGAAGAGTCACAATTAACGCTACTGGTATTTTTGGTATGACAGTGCGTACTCGTGAAGACTTGGTGAGGCTGCTAGGAACTAACTTAGATCCTCAACTACTACCAACAAATGACATCACAGCAATTTCCCAGACAAGTTCGACTTTAAACGGCACTGTAACAGTCAACACCCCAGATGTTGACCCCAACAGTGGATTAGTCAACTTGCCAGCCGTACCAGTTGATACCCAAGTAGCACAGGGCTGTACTGCGGGTAGCTCTCAAGCGCAAAGCAGTTTTATCATCACCGGACGCGGCGGTTTGCCTCCTAATCCGGGTGAAGCCCTCAGCACTGATGCAGTTCAAGTAGATTTGATAACTCTCAACTCTGAAGTGGATAAACGCTCTACTACAGCAGTTTCCACAACTCCCACTAGCCCAACACCAAATCCTATCGTAGAAGCAACTGGTTGGGTGATTGATGCCAATGGCGATATAATTCTCACCGCGAATGCACCTACTGTCACACCCCATAGTTCTTGGCAAACTCCACCTCAGTGCAGTGCGCCCAAACCTTCTTAAGAATATTTGACACTCTCCGCCCTATAAGTGCGGAGATTCTTGGTTCTTCGACACACCTTAAAATTATCTAGCCGCTGGCAATACTTAAACCAAATACCCGTATAGCAATACCAAGTATCGAGCCTAATTTAGATAACCCCAGAGGGCTTGTCTCCCCAAGCGTTAAGGTACTTACCGAGAGTGCCTGATTAAGCGTGTTCCTCCCTTTTCCCTACGTTCCCGTATGCCCTACGGTACGTTGTTTTGGCTTGTGCCTATTTTTTAATTTTTCTGGTATCGGTACTCGCTTGAGTCCATGCGTTTTTAAAGAGGTTGTTCGCTCCTCATGTATCAGCATCGCTTTACGTGGTTGGGTTTATGGCAGTACCCACGAATCCTGCCCGTGCTGAGCTACATTCCTATTATATCCAAGATTGTGGAAAAAGCCGTCAAACGAAGGACGGGGCTTGTATCCCATTCTTTTGGTCATAAGAAGCTTTGCTTGTATAACTCTGAAACTAGCCTAACTTAAGTTATTTCTGGACACTTGGGTTAAGCTGTTGTGTTGAGTGTGATACAAGTACTTAACAAAGTGATAAACCAGTAGAGGTAGATTGCGTATTCGTCTCAAGCAATACTCTTCTAAACTGGCAAATAGTAGGACATTCCGTAGTTGTGTATCTGTTGTCAATTTAGAGATACAAGTTATTTGTTGTTGTATATAGCTATCACTTTGCAATATTTCTTGGAGTACTTCTTGCAATACATCCAGCATTGTACGCTGGTGCTCGCGACTCATGGCTACCCAAGTCTGAATTTTATTTCGATGTGTCACTGCACTCCCTAAGCGAATTATCAGGTTACGATAAGCATCTTCTCGCTTCTTCCCTAAGTAGCGTTGATGTAAACTACGATAGCGATATTCCATCACTTGAACAGCGATATCCAGATCCTTAGAGTCAAGCAGATCAAACCGCTCTAGGTAGCTTCCCAAAAGCCAGCGAATAATACTTTCCTTACAAGTCACACTTTGTTCTGGACACTCCGCATCCAGTCGCTTACGCCAATATTGCGCGAGTTTTTCTGCAACCGTTGCTGTAGTGAAATTGTACTCCTCAAAAGTATATTTTAAAGTTGGCATAACAATCTCGACTTAGTATCAAAGTTTTCAATTAACTGCTTTCAATTCGCTACATTTTTTCGGCTTCAGCAATACAGGTTTTACACAAGACTCGCCATTTCTTCACAAAGCTTCACCTTCCTCCGTAAATTTTGGAGTGCGATTGGGCAAAGCCCAGTGCTGGAGGCGATCGCACCCCCACTCCCCACTGACTTTTCACGTTATGTGGAAAAGGTCATTTTGACGTTTTCTCCAGCCCTTGTTTTTTCGTTGGCTATTATCAATAGCTTAAAGTTATTGATAATCAGCCTGTAGAAAAAGTAACGTAATTTCGTTGGTTAAGGACTTACCGTGAAAAGTCAGATCGCAAGCACTGGTTAGCGTTAAAGCAGACTTGGTAGGGTTGTGAAAACTGCTTGAGTAGTTGAAAAATTAATAACTATTTATATTTCAACCCAAGAGAAATCTTGGGTTTATTTTTTGGAAACTTTTGGAAAAGAGCGGCCTTGAGGTAAGCCGAACAAGCCGTATTGTAACCATTTGTAACTATCTCTGGCAATCCTACGATTTTCTCCCTATTTATTCTGTATCCAGAGTAAAGTGTAGTCCGTTTAACAACTGTTTCTTTATCAAGGCAAGTTTATCAGATGATTACTAGCTGGAAGAATTGGGGCAGTCAATTGGCGCTGGCGAGTTGCGTAATCGTTGGAGGAGCGATCGCCTCTGCAAATTGCGCCCTTGCCCAAATTACTCCCGATAGCACATTACCCAATAATTCTCGTGTCACAACACAGGACAATATTAGAATTATTGAAGGAGGAACCCAAGCTGGTGGCAACTTGTTCCACAGCTTCCAACAGTTTTCTGTTCCCACTGGCGGCACAGCTTACTTTAATAATACTCTTGACATTCAGAACATTATTAGCAGAGTAACAGGTTCATCAATTTCTAACATTGATGGTTTGATTCGTACTAACGGCACAGCCAACCTATTTCTGATTAATCCCAATGGGATTATTTTTGGTCCCAATGCGTCATTGAACATTGGTGGCTCTTTTGTAGCGACGACAGCCAACACAATTGAGTTTGGCAATCAAGGCTTTTTTAGTGCTGACAATCCAAATACAGCTCCCTTGCTGACGGTCAATCCTTCAGCTTTTTTATTCAATCAAATTGCAGCGCAACCAATCAGTAATCAATCTTACTCTGGTCTAAAAGTGCCTACTGGTCGAAGTTTGGTGTTGTTAGGCGGGGATGTCAGGTTAGAGGAAGGTATTTTTGGTTTCGGAGGGTTTATTTCTGCTCCAGGTGGTCGCGTGGAGTTGGGAGGATTAGCTGGAGCGGGAACAGTAGGGCTGAATGTGGAAGGCAATAATCTGCGTTTGAGCTTTCCTGATAATGTAGCACGAGCAAACGTGTCACTTACTAATGAAGCAGTGGTGAATGTTGATGCTGGCAATGGTGGCAGTATTACGATCAATGCTGGCAATTTAAATGTTTTAGGAGGAAGCTTTATCCTTGCTGGAATAAGAGAGGGTTTAGGATCAGTTGGCAGTCAGGCGGGAGATATTACGCTCAATGCTACAGGGACAATAACGGTTGCAGACAGCAGTACGATCTACAATAATGTGGAAAAAGGAGCGGTGGGCAACGCTGGCAATATCAACATCACGGCGGGCTCGCTCTCGGTGAGGAATGGAGCTGGGCTGTATTCCTACACCGCAGGACAGGGAGATGCAGGCAATGTCATCATCAATGCCCGCGATGTCTCCTTTGATGGGAAAAGTAGCCATGGCATTAGCACTCGTACTGGTGCTTTCAGCACGGTGGAAGGAGGAGCCATCGGCAACGGTGGGAACATCCGCATCACCACTGGCTCGCTCTCACTCAGCAATTTCAGTGAACTGGGTGTCAATACCACGGGAAAAGGCAATTCAGGCAACATCAACATCAAAGCTGAACAGTTCTCCATGACGAATAATTCTGCACTCATAGCGGATGTACGTGCAGAAGGCACAGAACGGGGAATAGGGCGGGGAGGAGATATCAAGTTAGATGTAAAAGGTGGAATATTGCTTATTGGAGGAGAGACTGCGCCGACTGGAGAATCGACTAGAATTACCTTAGGTGTGCAGCCAGAGGGGATAGGTTCAGGTGGAGACCTGAACATCAAGGCTGGTTCTTTAGTGCTAAAAGATGGTGCTTTCGTCAAAGCCAGTAGTCAGGGACAGGGTTCTGCTGGGAATATCCAGATTAATGCTGACGTTGTTGATATCTCAGGAAGTGTTCCTAGTAGTGGGTTACCCAGTGGATTATTTACCAATACCGATACCACTTTTCGGGCTGGTAACATTAGCGTTAATACTCAGACATTCCGGATTGCAGATGGGGCAGTTTTAAGCGCTCGCAGCAGAGGGAATGGACAGGGTGGCGATATCAGGGTGAATGCCAGCAGTTCCTTTGAGGCGACCAACGGTGGACAACTGGTAACCACAACATTTGGTAAAGGACAAGCAGGTAATATCTCTATCAATGCCACAGACCGGGTAACTATCTCTGGTAGCGACCCGAATTACTTTAACCGCATTGCCAAATTTCCCAATCCCATCAGTTCATATGTTGCTAACGACATCATAGAGACAGGCGCAGCTAGTGGCTTATTTACTTCAACTTCTGGTACAGGAAAGGGCGGTAACATCGACATCACGACTAGGTCACTCTCCTTAACTGATGGCGCTTTCCTGAATAGCAGCACCTTTGGAAAAGGAGATGCGGGTAGTGTGAATATCAATGCCCGCGACATGATTTCCTTTGATCGGGGTTATGTATACAGCACTGTCGAAGAGGGAGCGATAGGCAAGGGTGGGGACATTCGCATTACCACAGGTGATCTTTCACTCACCAATGGCGCTCAACTGAATGCCACTACCTATGGAAAAGGGGATGGAGGCAGTGTGATTATTGATGCCCGCAAGAGCGTCTCTCTTGATGGCGTTTTTGATGGCAGGTTACCCAGTGCTGTCTTCGGCGGTGTGGGAGGGGGAGAAGGAAAGGGCGGGGGTATCCACATTACCACAGATGAATTATCAGTCACCAATGGCGCTCAACTTCAAGCCAGTACTGGTGGGAAAGGGGATGCAGGTAATGTGATTATAGATGCCCGTAAAAGAGTCTCTTTCGATGGTGTTATTGTTGGCTCTTACACTTTCAACAGTTATGCCGCCAGTCGCGTGTATGATAATGCACAAGGACAGGGAGGAAATATCCAAATAACCACAGATGAACTCTCTGTTACCAATGGCGCTCAAGTTTTTGCTGATACCAGTGGAAAAGGGAATGCAGGAAACATTCAAATCAACGCAAAAAATTCTGTCAGTGTTTCTGGAACTAGTCTAATCAGCGGCTCCTCTAGTGCTTTATTTACATTTACCAATTCTACAGACAAAGGTGGCAATATCATCGTGGATACGAGTGCCTTTCGCACATTAGATGGTGGGGTGTTAAATGCACAAACCTTTAATGATGGCGATGGTGGCAGTATTACAGTGAGAGCGAAACTGGTTGAGGTTCTTAATGGAGGACAATTGCTCGCCACTTCCTCTGGTAATGGAAGAGCAGGTAAGATTACCGTCAATGCTGCTGACCTGGTGATTGTTAATGGCAGTGATGCTACTTATCTTGATCGGGTAGAAAAATTTGGCATAAAAGTTGCAAATGCTTTTGGTACAAAAGGTGTAAATAATGTTAATGCTGATAGCGGCTTGTTTGTTCGCTCTGAAAGTTTAGGAAGTGCCGGAGACATTGAAGTTACCTCACCCCAAATTCGGTTGGACAATCAGGGAAGGTTCATCGCGGAATCTGCATCAGGTAATGGTGGCAATATCACACTCGGAGTTGGGGATTTACTACTGTTACGCCGTGGAAGTCTCATCTCTGCCACTGCGGGTACTGACAAGCTTGGTGGCAACGGTGGCAACATCACCATCAATGCCCCTAATGGCTTTATTGTCGCCGTCCCCTCAGAAAATAGCGACATCACCGCCAATGCCTTCACAGGCAACGGTGGCAGAGTCCAAATTAACGCAAGTGGTATCTACGGCACTCAATTTCGAGAAAAAGAAAACCCACAAACAAGCGATATCACTGCTAGTTCTACATTTGGCGCAAACGGCACTGTAGAACTTAACACACCTGATGTAGACCTTAGTCGCGGGTTAGTCAACCTGCCAGCCGTACCAGTTGACACCAAAGTAGCACAGGGCTGTACTGCGGGTGGCTCTCAAGCACAAAGCGAATTTATTATCACTGGACGCGGCGGCTTGCCCCCTAATCCGGGCGATGCCCTCAGCACTGATGCAGTACAGGTAGATCTGATTACTCTCAACCCTGAAGTCGATCAGCCCTCTACGACCGCAGTTTCTACAACTCCCACTAGCCCAACACCAGATCGTATCGTAGAAGCTACAGGTTGGGTGATTGATGCTGATCGCAACGTGGTACTTACAGCAAATGCACCTACTGTCACGCCCCATAGTTCCTGGCAGAAAACAGCTGATTGCCGTGCGTTCAATCAGCAGCCAGGAGGTTGATGAGCGCAAATTGCACTGTTCATTTTAAAGGAAAGACGCAGCACGAGTGAGGGCAACAACATGGCAAGAAAAAAATTTAGATTCCGCAGAATCAAACGCCTTTTAAGCGTACTGCTATTTCTGGCTATGTTCTTGGGCGCGGGGTTATTGCCGCCCACCTTCGCCCAAATGACTGCGGAAAACTCCATTGTTCAAAGCTTACCCGATGCCCAAAACTTGGTGGAACAAGGGAGAAAACTTTATGAAGCCGAACGGTTCACTGAAGCCGTTGCGGCATGGCAACAGGCTATCTCTGCGTTCAAAGCTAATGGGGATGTACGAAGACTTGCCATGACACTGGGCAATCTATCATTAGCTTATCAGCAACTAGGACAGTGGACTCAAGCTGAAAGTGCGATCGCCCAAAGCCTCAACATATTACAAACCGCCCAAAACACAAAAGAGCGATCGCAAATCCTTGCCCAAGCCCTAGATATTCAAGGTCGCCTGCAATTGGCTCAAAGCAAAGCTCAAGATGCCCTAAATACTTGGCAACAAGCAGTTGACATTTATGCCAAAATAGGCGATGAAAATGCATTAATTCGTAACCGCATAAACCAAGCACAAGCTTTACAAGCCTTGGGGCTTTATCGTCAGGCTCAAAAGACGTTATGCGAAAGTACCCAGCTGTTGCAAAATCAACCAAACTCACCGCTTAAGGTTACAGCATTGCGTAGCCTCGGCAATGTCCTGCGTGTCACGGGTAATTTAGAAGCATCCCGGCAGGGTAATTTAGAAACATCTCCACAGTGTTATTTAAAAACATCCCGGCAAATATTACAACAAAGTTTAGAAATAGCTTACTCGTTGCCAGATAAGCAACCTGTAGCTGATGTTCTGCTGAGTCTAGGCAATACAGCCCGCAGCGAGCAAAAAATCCCAGATGCTATAGAATTCTACCGCCAAGCTGCCAACGCTGCCACTTCACCAAGTATCCGCATCGATGCTCAAATCAATCAACTGAAACTATTGCTGGAAAGCAAGCAAATCACTGCTGTTCAGGCGTTATTGCCCCAAATCCAAACTCAAATTGGCGATTTACCCCCCAGCCGGACAGCAATCTATGCCAGAATTAACTTTGCCGAAACTCTAACGCAACTTAGACAAAATACCAACACAGACACTCCATCATGGGTGGATATTGCCCAACTAGTGTCAAGCGCTGTCCAACAGGCGAAAAGCTTGCAAGATAGACGCACAGAATCTTATGCTCTTGGTGTCCTGGGCAGTCTGTATGAAGAAACCCAGCAGTGGTCCGATGCACAAAACCTCACCCAGCAAGCCCTGTTTATGGCTTCTGCTATTGATGCTAAGGACATTGCCTATCGATGGCAATGGCAACTGGGACGTTTGCTTAAGGCTAGGGGAGATATTAAAGGAGCAGTAGCCACTTACGAACAAGCAGTTAACACCCTCCAGTCTCTCCGCTACGATTTAGTTGCCATCAATCCAGAGGTACAGTTTTCCTTTCGAGAAAAAGTCGAACCAGTTTATCGACAGCTAGTCGAGTTACTTTTGCAACCCCCTTACCAAGGGGGGGCTGGGGGGGTACCCAGTCAAGAAAATCTCCTGAAAGCCCGCCAAACAATTGAATCTCTGCAATTAGCAGAACTGGATAACTTCTTTCGGGAAGCCTGTTTAGGTCCGTTATCCCAAATTGACCAAGTTATTGACCAAAAAGACGAAACAGCGGCAGCTATCTATCCAATTATTTTACCAGACCGACTAGAGGTCATTCTCAAGTTGCCGCAAAAGCCTTTGCTGCACTACGCTACTGCAGTCCCTCTAAGCCAAGTTGAAACCACGCTAAAACAACTCAGGCAAACCCTCACAGAACCTGACACTCAAGCAGAAGCTAAGTCTTTATCTCAACAGGTGTATAACTGGTTAATCAAACCCGCTGCAACTGAGTTAGCCCAAACGAAAGTAAGAACCTTGGTGTTTGTGCTGGATGGTTCTTTGCGGAATATCCCAATGGCAGCTCTTTACGACGGCAAACAGTATCTGATTGAGAAGTATAGCATTGCACTCACCCCAGGTCTGCAACTGGTTAACCCGAAACCATTGCAGGAGAAACAATTAAAGGCAATAGCCGCAGGATTGACTGAATCACGCCCCGGATTTTCTGCATTACCCAACGTCAAGCGCGAAATCGAGGAAATTCGCTCTTTTGTACCCAGCAGTATACTTCTTAACAAACAATTTACCAGTTCGGCTTTGCAAAACCAGATTAATTCTCTGCCTTTCCGTGTAGTTCATCTTGCAACTCATGGTCAGTTCAGCTCTAAGGCTGAGGAGACATTTATTGTGGCTTGGGATGACCGTATCTATGTTAAACAGTTGAATAACTTAGTGCGAACTCGAGACACCGCGAGACCCGAGGCGATTGAATTGCTTGTCCTGAGTGCCTGTGAAACAGCTACTGGTGACAATCGAGCTGCTTTGGGAATTGCTGGTGTAGCTGTACGGGCGGGAGCGCGTAGTACAATTGCTTCTCTATGGAACTTGAATGATGAGTCCGCCTCTGAGTTGATGAGTAAGTTTTACCAAGAGTTAGGAAACAAAGCCCTAACTAAAGCCGAAGCACTCCGCCGCGCCCAGTTAGCTCTTTTACAGAATCCTAAATATCAACGTCCGAGATACTGGGCTCCTTACATTTTATTGGGCAATTGGCTCTAGAAGATTATGGCGGTTCTCATTTGAACCACATAAGTAGCCATCATGAACTGCGTATTACTTTCTAATTATTTAATTCAGCAATGAAAACGTCCAGACGTTCATATGTGTTTAGTTTAATTTAAATTGCCGCATGGCGATCGCCTGTCTGTGGTGCTGTTGGCGATCGCCTGTCTATGAGAATGCCTTGAAGCGCAAATCCCTCGCACTACCCCCGCGCTTGTCATGTTCAGATGTGTTAGCCCTGTCTGCCCACTCGCGCTTTATGCCAGTTGCGTAAGTCCTGAGACGTATGGGTACAGAAGAATTTAAATTTTTCTATCAAAGTTCAATGCATATATATTTTTAGTTGTATTGTTATGGTTGAAAATTAAGGTTTTGTAAAAAGGAAAAAATATGGTCGCCACAATACAACCTTTATATGTAGGACCAATTATTGGAATGAAAGAAAATAATAATAAAATTAAGGCTTTTGTGTTTGGAAGAGGCGAGCCAGGAAAGGACGGAAACACAAACATTTACGGAGTTATACGTATAAAAGCTAAGGAACAGAACTCAACTTACCAATATTACGTAAAAAAAATGGAGGCATCCCTAGATTGGTCATGTGGTATAGAAATTATTGATTTGGAACCAGATACAGAATATGCTTATCAATTTGGTTGGGTTGGGGTTGCACCGAACTCTGAAGAGGATAATTTTCTCAAGAACCCTGGTGTCGTAACATCTAATAACAATGGTGTCGTGGATTGGAATTCTTTTGATTGGCATTTACTTGATAAGTTTCAATTTCAAATAAAAACTTTGTCTTTAAATCCTCAGTCAGGATGTTCAGTAGTTTTAGGTTCATGTCGTTGGATGCTACAAAATCCTATAGTTAGTATAGCCAATAAGATTCTCCCCAAGGGACTTACTATAGATGAGGGGCATATTATTTGGTTTAAAACAGAAGCGGATGCAATATACAAACAGATTTTTAATAAGCATAAAGAAAATCCGTTAACTCAAATAATTCTGTGTGGAGACCAGATATATGCAGATTATCTATCAGATTGGATTTATCCTACTGTTGAAACAAATGATTATTATAGGTTATATAAACTTGCTTTCTCTCAGGAGAATATTAAAAACTTGATGGCTCGAATACCAACCTTCATGATTATGGACGACCATGAGTTTAAAAATGAGTTTCCTGAATGTAATGATTCTCCTGAAACACAAAGCCAAAGGTCTCATAAAATCAATGCAATAAAAGCTTATCAAATCTATCAAGACCAGCATAATCCTACTGATAAAAAACAATCTCATCCAACTGGTGATAATGATATAAGTAATACATTCTGGTATTCTTATCAAGACGGATGTGCTGATTTTTTTGTAATGGATCTTCGTACAGAATGCAACTATGACAAGGAAAATCCCCAAGAGAATAAAATTATATCTAATGAACAAGAAAATGCATTGATAAAATGGTTAAGTAAGGATATAGATAAAGTAAAATGTATAGTTTCTTCTACTCCTTTATTTCCTCGTAATAAACGAGAACCATACAGATATGGTGATTATTACTACAATCAAAGAAATAAAATTCTTGAAAAAATAGCACAAGAAAATCTAAAAAAAGTAATTTTTCTTTCCGGTGATTTTCATTGTTCTATGACTTCTATTTTGGAAGGAAAAGATACTGATAGAACAAATATTATTCAGATTATTTCATCTCCATTATACGAACCTGACTCTACTCATCTAGATTCAACATCAATACTTGATTGGCTTGTTGATGGTTCTATAAAAAGAGTTTTTAGTCGCATTTTAAACTATTTTGGTGGTAGAAAACCAGATGATTTTGAGTATAATGAAAAAATACAGCATTTTGATACTTTGACGAATTCTTATAAAGAAGACGTTGTTACACCTAGTAAGATTATTACCAATAATAATTTCACTCGTGTAAATATTACCACTGATAAAGTTGAAGTTTTGGTATTTGACGAAAATGGACAAGAATTAGACAGAAATTTGATTTATTTTCAAAATCAACCCAAAAAATTCACTATTAAATCTTTGAAATGTGAAGAAGTTACTGCTACGATTACTAATACAACTGGAATCGGTCTTTTTGATAAGGTTTTATCACAGACAGTAGACACTGCGGTTAATTTAGTTAAAGCTACTGATGATTGCCTTTTGGAAGTTTATGTAGATAATCAAATAAAACCGAAGGCAAAATTTACCAAAAGTATGAAAAAAAATGAAGATTGGAAATTTGAAGTAAAACCTTTTGACTACACATATAGACTCACAATTAAATTATTTGAAGAAGACTATACTGGTAACAGATTACTTGGTGTGCTAGATATATTACAAGACTCAGACCAAACACAAACAAAGCATACGTTTCATGCTAAACAAGGAGAAATTGATAAATTTAGGTACACTTTGAGTTACTCAATCTCAAATATGTCATAGTTGAGTTTGTTCAAGAATATCAACTCAATATACACCTAAATAAAGCGGCAGGTGTGGTATTCATCTATGGTTCTGTGTTATCGGGATGAGATTATTTTCACCGATTGCAGCATCAGAGACTATTAGGATGAGCTCTAATATTAGCTTCTCTTCTTAAGAATACGGCAAAATGCCGTACAAAACTACTAAGCTAAAGCACATTTGGTTTGCATATTTAAATTCTTTCAAATTCCTGTGGGGTGGGCATCTTGCCCGCCCAAATAATGCAACTTTTATGTGGAACAGCTTACTAGCAGTTATGGTGTAATTGGTTCATTTGCCAAATCATTCAAACCAACGGCTTGCAACAGCGTTGCCCAAGAAGTCTCTTTCGGATCGCGGCGATGCAGTTCACCTGCCGTAGTCAACGCTTCAAACCAAATACCATTGGCAGCATAAAGAGCAACTCGCTCGCGTGGAGTAGCTTTCTCTAACTGACTGTTGAGGGCGGGGTTGAGTGAGTTTCTTTGAATCCAACCTTCAACAAAAGCTGATGGTTGTTGCGCTTTGCAGTAAATTTTGAAAAACCAATGATACCGCTTGCCAATTTCTAATGGTGCTATTGTCTGAGGAAGAGAGAAACTGATAACTCTTGGCGTTTGGGGCAGGGTGACATCGGTTTGGTAGACCAACTTACCATCTTTGTCCTGCAATACAAACTTTCCAGGAGATGGTGGTTTATAGGGAATATAAAACCAAAAGGTGGGATGCGAGGCGATCGTTGCTCCAAAAATCAATTGTGAATTTGAATAGACAGGCATTAAGGCTGTAAGCTGCTTGTTCCCTCCACCACAGCCTCGGCTTCCTGCTTCCGCTCGCTGACCTGGTTCGCCGATGTCTGGTGGTGGAGGCGGTGCAGCGAAAATCAATGATTGGTTTAATTGTCCCTTGGGATTTAAAGTTGGGTTTTGCCCAATAACTAGAGAATTGACAGACTGTGCGTGCATTTGTGTGCAACTAAGGACTGCCCAACTGATAGCAAGGGTTCCCACTGCAGAACTAAAAATTGAACAAAGCTTCCCAAAACTACTCATTTTTGACCTAACCAGTAACTTAGGTAGCGCTTCTTTCAACGGTTTTTGCCAGTCAGGGTAAGTTTAATTTTTTTGCACAGGCAATTTAATCTCAATCATACCTCAAAGTTTCACAAGTAAGCTGTTGCTGACTCTGTTGTGAAGTAAGGTAAATCAGCACAGTGCTGCCAGTAATTACTAAAACCAAGGCTGACGGGACGAGGGGAACCCAACTGCCAGAGCACAAGAGGACTAAGCAAAGAAGGTATAAAATCAAGAGTGCGCCTCCACCTGTCAGTATGAGATATAACCCCGACCGAAAGCGCCAAGCAATTGCACCTCCAACCACGGACCAACCCCAAACCCATAACACCTCGCCCCAAATAGGCAAAGCTGATAACAAAGGTCGCCCATCTTTAACCGCACTCACGATTTGACTAACCATTTGCGCTTGCACAATTACCCCTGGCATTTCCTGGTAAAACCCCTGCTGGGTACTGTAGGGTGTGGGAAGATAATCATGGACACTTTGAGCAGTAGTACCGATGAGGACAATTCGGTCTTTTACTTCTTCAGGCTTGAGCGCACCATTGAGAACGTCTCTAAGCGTGACTGTTGGGGCAATTTCTAAAGCAGAGCGGTAGGAGCGGTAATTCAGCAATATTTGATAGCCCCACGCATCCACTTGTTGATAGCCGCCCATTGGCGATCGCAACCGCTTGAAGACAACGTTGCCTAACTGCAAATCTCCGCTTGCAGTGTACTTGGCAGAAATGCCCTCCGCCTCCAAGTAGTGGAATGCCAGTTGGGCGCTGAAGGCGTAGGGCGTAATACAAGGGGATGTGGGGGCTGGTTTCATCGCTAATAAATGGCGACGCAAAACGCCGTCTGGATCTTTGATAACATCGCTAAAGCCAAGGCGTGCTTGCGGAACCTCAGGAGGGGGTGCAATTCCTGGATGGTTGGAGGGGCGATCGCTCACTTTGCAAATTACAAAGAAGTTGTCATCAGTTTTCCAGCGAGTGGTTAAAAAAGCCTGGTTAGCTTGTACTGGCTCATCACGATAAATATCCAAGCCAATGGCTCGCGGTTGGAGGGGTGCAAGTTTGTCCAACAGTCGCGCCAGTGCAAAATTTGACAACGACCCACTTTTATGGTTTTGCTCTTTTAGTTTCAAATCATCTTCGGTGATAGTGACTATCAACAGGCGTGAATCTTGGTTTTCCTGTGGACGCGATCGCATGAATTGGTCAAAAGCCTGCAATTCCCATGTTTGCAATCCTCCCAAGTGCCTTATCCCAAGTATGCCTGCGGTTATCAGCACAGTTACTAGCAGCATAGTTGGGAGCCGGCGACTGTTGGGTTTGATTCGCGGTTTTGCCCAAGTCATTGGCACTACGCCAGGATGTTCGCAAATGACTGGCAACCAACTTGCACCAGGATATTCGTTTTCTAGCCCTCCGTGCAGTTTTTCTCTAGCAGTGCGAACCGCTGTATACAAAGACTGTCCAGAGGAAAAAACCTCCAGAAAATACTCTAAAAATTTTTGAGCCACTAAGTCCGGTACTGGCTCCCGCATAACAATTATTTGCGGAATATGCAAATCTTGTAACTCTCGTGCTAATCCCAACCCATCACAGGAGTTGAAAATCGCCAGTTGTAACCCATTGGCAACGGCATTTCTCAACGCATACTTGAGTTTATCAATTGTTAAGTATTCTGTTTGATTAATATAGATGCGACCAGTGCCATCTTCTGTCTTGCTATGACCGGCAAAAAATAGAATGTTCCACGGTTGGTTCCACAGCTGCTCGTTGATGTCTTGACGTTGAGGCTCTACCAAAAACGTCGTAGCAGCTAGTGGTAATTTTTCTAGCAACTGGCGGTCTTGCTGCACATCAATACCATCACTATCGCCCAAAATCGCTAAAATTCTGACTTTCTGTCTTTTGGCAGATGTCTGCACTGCCGCCACTTGTTCTGATTCTGGAACACTCAAAGCGATTTCAGCTAGTGGGTAATCCCGATCAACCAAATCCCACAAATGCCAGGGAAGTTTCTTGAGCTGCATGGAAGTAGTGCGAATCAGCACCCGCACTTCGTCGTCCGGCATTAAGTGTTTGAGCCATTTTTCTCGGACACGGCGAAAAGACTCTGACTGCAACCAGTTATTTAGGAGCGATCGCAACTGATCAGCTAACTTATGACAGTCCTCGCGTCGCTTGGAGATGGAACCATCGTAAACGATTTTTTTGGCTTTGATGCGAGTAAATTTCCACAGAGTACCATAGATTGACTGCCACTGATCAAGGGAAGTTACGATGTCTGGATTTGGAGGTAAGTAGCCAACGATTTCTGTGCTGGGGCGAAAGCCTTCTTCCCCAATCTCCAGCGTCACCCGCACCCCCTCCTCCAAATCGCCATCTAACTTTAGAACAACTAACTTTCTCATTGGCAGCACCTCTATATTCGCTTCAGATGACAAAATCTTCTATAGTGCTGACATCTCCCAGAGCGAGTTTAACACTGAAACGTTCTCCTATCTCGCAACTAAACTCCAATTGAATATTCTTATTGCTGCTTCTAGTTTGGGCTTCCATGACAGATGCTCCATCACAATCCAACAATGTTAAATGGAGATTTGGTGGCAAATAATTTTCTTTGCTTGTGGGATGTACTTCCACGATAACGTCCATTTCCTGCTCATTGTCTGGAGTGAGAGTAACGACTAGAACGACGGCTTGCTGGGTCAAAAGTTTTCCCAAATCAATCAACTTGCCCCTGCTAACCAAATCGCCCTTAGTACTTCTAACGCTACTAGCTGCATAGGCTGGTTGAGTGCGTAAGAGAGATTCAATTTCTTGCCAGCCAGCATCAAAAATATTCTCAAACCATTGCTTCAAGTTGACCAAATTATTATTTACTTTGAGCGAATCATCAGCTAATTTGGCTGTATTTAATTGAGTGAGATATTCTAAATAATCCAGTAAATCTTCCAAAGAATGCAGTTGACTGATTGATAATACATCATTTGATACTTCCTTGACAAATCCTAGCAACTTTGCCTCTCGAAATGATTTACTAATTTGCACAGCCACATAGCCGATTCGGTTTGACTGTGCTTCGGGTGGCACATAGACAAACTGTTCCCCTGACAACACCGGACGACATTCTAAGGAGCCTAAATTTTTTAGCGACAAATCAGCTACGTCCATAAGTAGATGTTGCACTGGGTTCCAACTGTCACTCGCTTCCAAGTCTGTCTCGAACCCCATGCATTGTAGATATGAATTCACAAAAGATACAGATAAAGTATTGAGACGGACTTGTTCGCCTTTTTCAGGCGTGGCTTGTTGTCTACATAACTGTTCAGCTAGCCGCCTAGCACCTGGAGATATAGGTCCTGTAAATGTTAAAAAACCTGTTTTGTTGCTCATAATTTTTTGACCACCCGGTTAAATCATATGAAATCTACAAATATTCTCTTAATATAGGAGCAAATTTTTTCACGCATCTTTGATAAAAATTATGTAATGATGAGATTCCAATTCGCCATTCGGCTGAGATGTCTTTCCAGGAAATTCCCGAATACCTTCGTCTAGCTATTTCTTGAAAATTTGCTTCCGGATGACCTTTTATATGCTCTTTGATAAAAATTCCTTCTGGGTCAGATTCTATACATTGAATGATTTGTTCATACAAAGACGTAGATTCAGAGTCGGAAACATTTTCTATGTGAGACTTGTCTAAACTTATTTCATTTTCTTGTCCTACAATTACGGGTATAGCCTCTGGAAAAAAGCGTTTAGTGAGTAGCATATTCACCCAAGTCATGACTTCGCCCCGTTCTGAGTCATATTTGCTAATATTGTCATCTCGACAAATATAAAAGAATAGACTTTGTACCGCTTCTTCATAAATATCTTGATAAAGTCGTTGAAATTGACCGCTATAGGGACGAATAAGTTTACCTGACAGCCAAATGGCATCAACCAGCTGTGTTAAAGCCATCCGTCGCTCCTTGGTTGCTTGTGGGTGTCGTTGGGCAAGGAGCGCTAATTCTTTAAGTTGTACATCTAGCTGTTTTCTCAACGAGTCGTTTGTCATAAAAGACCTCGAATGTCATTGCACCGAGTTGCGCTCTATATTTCTCAGCTAGAAAGCGCGACTTTTACACAAACCATTGTTGATTGTTACAAAACTTTTCATTTAGTCCCGATGTGAGACAGGTAATCCAGCGATTCGGGAAATGGCTGGAAGTGTTTACCAACAAAGAACTCATTCGTCAGAATCATTCGTCAGAATGTTAAACGCGTTTTCTCCTTGCTGAATTAAGAGTTCTGGTTCCTGAGAACTGGTTCCAAGCCCCCGAATTGATGATGTTGTTGGTCAATTCATCTGGGGTGATACCCCTGGTGAAGCTCGTTTCCAGCCTCAGGCTGGAAATGCAGGCGACGAGAGGCTCTGCCTCAACTTAAATACCGGAGGCAGAGCCTCTTAGTAGCGCATTCCCTGGCGCTCGCCAGGGAACGAGAAGCTTAGGGGGTGTGACCCCGAATTTATTCGCCAACAGCATCATTGATTCGTGGAAAAAAAGAAAGTCTTCCGCGTTCAAATCAAGCGGATTCCATCCGTGGGGATATTCTGATTACTGAGTTCTGTGTTCTGTGTTCTTCTTAATATCACTCGTTCTGGAATTTGAGTAAGTTGGTAGAAGCGCTATGTCAATGACAAAATCTCAAACTCAAACTCCAAATTGTGGCTGTTGAGAAAATTGTGAGTGCAATGATCCACCACATTCGTATCACTCAATTCCAAGTTGTAAAAATTCACAACCTCATGCTCAAAATAAGGTCCAGCGTGCCAAGTTCCTACCTCTAACTTGATAAAGCAATTTCCTGGAATGCGGAAAGCTGCTATATCTTCTAAAGATGGTTCATCAATATTATTATTAGGAGGACAAACCGCAATTAACCAGTCCTTCCCTTCCAGTGAACCTAAACATTGAGTACATTGCACATGACGAGTAATGGTGTGAAATTTGCGTCCTCTGCGGTGCAGCTGCATGATATAAAAGCGGGGAACACCTCTATCAAGTACGAGTTGAGCATCTTCTGCATCAAAAGATTTACCGTCTTTACTGGGAAAAATCACCTGTCCATATCGACGAAAACTTTCCGGCGTTATCCATTCAGCCCGCAATTGTTGAACTGTCTTTGATGTACTCATCGAAAATTTGGGTAGAAACCCCGTCCTTATAGGACGGCTTTACATTCTTGTTTTTGTGAACCGTTACCGCCTTGGGGTTACTCAATACCGTGTACTTTTGCGTTGTACTTTCGTTCGGGCAATTGCGAACTGATATTTTTCGCCCCAACGGGAGAGCCAGTTCCCTAGGTTGGGAAACCCGCCTAAGCCCTTCGGGCAGGCTGCGCCAACAGGACTGGACTCACCTGTACGCATAACGGTTTTGCTCATTCGAGCCTCCCTTTCGGGGTAATGTGAGCCTAGACAATGTTATTGGTCGGTACTTTCCAAACGACACTAGCTTAACCCTCTAAACGTGTTTAATCGTCCGGTTTCAGAATCCGGGACTGGCATCACGTATCCCGGAGTGAGAACTTGAACACTTGCCAATAACGTAGTACTCAAGGTACTTAGTCGGGTCAACTAATCCACCAGACTTGAGGCGATGATCGCCCCTAGCCTTTAGGCAGGGGTGTTGACATCAAACCTGCTTGCACCCACATTATTTTACCCTTGATTCCCTCTCCTTTCAGAGAGAGTTAAACAAAGGTCTGCGAAAGCGACTCACTTTAATTCCTGCAGTTGTTTGGGAATGAGTGACTTGGGAATGATAGAAGCTTGTTTTTCAGGATCTGAAGGTTTTGTATACAACCAAGCCCAAGCAATTAAAACCGCCTGAAAGGGAAGTCTAATCACATGTACCCAGGGTGAATTTGGTATATGGTCAATTTTAATGAGATTTACTGCCATATTGATGTTGGATGGGTAAACAGCAATAAAAAGAACAAGTAGCCCCCAAGCAGCAGCTTGACTTACAGGCGGAACTAATAACCCGATACCACCCAAGATTTCATAAAAGCCACTCAGATAAACTATTTCTAAAGGGTAGGGCAGTTGCGGCGGCACAATTCTGACATACTGGTCAGCAGATGTAAAGTGCGTCACTCCGGCTATAATCATAGATACCGCTAGGATGACACGAAAAATTTCCTTGAGATTGTTCATCTATTCCCTTGACTTTATAGTTGCGTTCACTTCTTCAGTTTGTTTGGCTTCAGGTCACTACGTCTTCAGCCAACAGTGGGAAAAATGAACGAGGAGGTAGGGGAATGAAGCAGATTATAGTAATCAATAACAACAATTACCCATCTCAAGGCTAATGTATGGCGGCAAATTTTAGTAGGCGTAAATTTCTTTTGTATGGTTCAGCTACCTTGAGTACCAGTTTACTGCTGAAAGCTTGCAGTAGCAACTCAACAACGACAGGGGGTAGCCCAGGGTTTAAGATAGCGATCGCCCTCCCTGGAGTCATTAGCGATCAAGCCTGGAATCAATCTGGTTACGAAGGCGTACAGCTTGCTAAACAAAAGCTGGGTGCAGAAACATCTTATGTAGAACAAATAGCACAACCAGACCAAACCGAAGTTCTCTCAGATTTTGCGCGTCGCGGCTATAACCTAGTATTTGCCCATGGGGGACAATTTGATGCTGCTATTCAACAAGTTGCGCCGCAGTTCCCCAACACTTTCTTTGTTGGTGTCAATGGTGCTGTCAACGGTTCCAACATCGCTGCTTTGCGAATTGACCATTTGCAAGCGAGTTATCTCTGCGGAATCATCGCTGCATCAATGACCAAATCCAATCAACTCGCTTACATTGCAGGACAACAATTTGATGCTACCCAACAAGAACTACGCGGCTTTGAATTAGGAGCAAAATCTCTGAAGCCAGATATCAGAATTAGTTCTACATTCACGGGTGACTGGAACGATGTCGCCAAGGCAAAAGAAGCCACTCTTGCAATAATTTCTTCTGGCGCTGATGTCATCTATCAATGGTTAGATACTGCCTCTGCTGCCGTTTTGCAAACTGCAAGTGACAAAGGGGTTTATGCTTTTGGTAACACGAAAGACCAGTTAGAAATTGCACCCAAAGGAGTTTTAACAAGTGCGGTTAAGCGGCTGGATTTAGCGATCGCCTATTTAGCAGACTTAGCAAAACAAAATCAACTCAAAGGTCAAATTTACACGATAGGTTTAGAAAAACCAGATATTTTATCTTTAGGAAAATTTGGGGCGATGGTTCCCGAACCACTCAAACAAAAGGCACTAAATACGAAAGAGGAAATTGTTGCTAAAAAAATCACCTTTGAAAAATGCCAAGAAGGTGGCAAAGATACCCGGTGCGTGAAAAAAACCACAGCTTAAAATCTCATTTTATTTTTTGTTCCTATCTAACTTGAAAATACATCAGTGTGACCCCACCCCTAACCCCTCCCCGCAAGCGAGGAGGGGAAAAATACTCTCCCTGTTTTCTTACAGCCTGCGCACAGAGGAAAAAATACTCCCCCTCTCTGCTTGCGGAGAGGAGCCAGCGCCGTGCGGGGGTTCCCCCCGTTGAGGCGACTGGCGTCGGGGCTGGGGGGTGAGGTTTTTCTCTACGTTCTCTCTTGTCTCGTGGGGTTCAATATATGTCTTATATACGCTTAGAAGGAATTAGCAAAAGCTTTGGCTCATTCATTGCCAATGACAACATCAGCCTCAGTGTTGAACCAGGAAAAATTCACGCAATCCTAGGCGAGAATGGGGCGGGCAAAACCACTTTAATGAACATTATTAGCGGTCTTTCTCAACCTGATGCAGGTCAAATATATCTGCAAGGGAAACCAGTAAAAATATCTTCGTCAAGTGCAGCAATTCAATTAGGTATTGGCATGATTCACCAACATTTCATGCTGGTTCCTCAGTTGACTGTAACAGAAAATATCATCCTAGGAACATTGAATCACTGGCGTTTAAACCTGCGTCAAAAACAACAAGAAATTGCGGCTTTATCCCAAGCTTATAGATTAACAGTTGACCCTGCTGCTAAAGTAGGAAATCTACCAGTAGGGGCGCAACAGCGAGTCGAAATTCTCAAAGTTCTCTACCGGAAAGCAAAATTGTTGATTCTTGATGAACCTACCGCAGTGCTGACACCAAGAGAAGTAGAATCATTAATTGCTATTTTGCGACAACTCGCAGCAGATGGACACACAATTATTTTTATCAGCCACAAATTGGATGAGGTTATGAACCTATGCGATACAGTAACTGTGTTGCGACGCGGAAAGGTAGTAGCAAATACAACTACCAAAGAAGCGACGCCGCAGCAGTTAGCTGAATTGATGGTGGGGCGCGAGGTGGCTTTACGGTTGGACAAAACTCCTGCTTCTCCTGGAAAGGTGGTTTTGTCAGTGCAGAATTTACAAGTTGAGGATGACAGGGGTGCGATCGCACTTAGAAATGTATCGTTTGAAATGCGGGCGGGAGAAATTCTGGGTATTGCAGGTGTAGATGGTAATGGACAGCGAGAATTAGCAGATGCAATCACTGGTGTGCGAACTGTCAAAGGTGGAAAAATTGAACTGATACAGAACCCCTCCCCTCAAGCCCTTGTGGGGTACATCCCGGAAGATAGGCAAAAAATGGGTTTGGTGTTGCAGTTCAATATTGCTCAAAATCTCATTTTGAAAGCTTTTAAAAAATTGCCTTTTTGTCGTCGCTTTTTGTTGCAGAAGGAAGCAATCAGCAATAATGCTAAGTCTGCAATGCAAGAGTTTGATATCCGGGCGACAACTGAAGGTGTGAAAGTCAGTCAGCTTTCGGGGGGAAATCAGCAAAAGGTTGTACTGGCGCGGGAATTGGCGAGAGAACCAATGTTAATAGTAGCTATGCAACCAACGCGGGGGCTGGATGTGGGGGCGACGGAAGCAGTACAGTTGCAGTTGTTAGCCCAACGCGATCGCGGTGCGGCTATCTTGTACATTTCTACCGAATTGGAGGAAGTTATGGCAATAAGCGATCGCATTGCGGTGATGTACACAGGTGAGTTTGTGGGTGTTTTGGATGCGACGACAGCAACGGTGGAGGAAATCGGGTTTTTGATGGGTGGGGGAAGGTAAGGAATTCAAAATTCGCTCATTCAAAATTCGCTCATTCAAAAATGTAAAATTCAGATGACTACAACGAATCGGATTCAACCTCTGCTGCTACCAATCTTACCTCCCGTAATTGCGATCGCATCGGCGTTACTCGTCGGTGCAATTCTGATCTTACTTGCTGGGGCAAATCCCATTGCAGCATATACGGCTTTGTTTCAAGAATCTCTTTCTACCTACTTTGGATTTGGCAACACTCTTACTAAGGTAGTACCGCTGTTGTTAACCAGTTTAGGGGTATTGGTGGCTTTGCGTGCAGGTCAATTTAATATTGGTGGGGAAGGGCAAATTTACCTGGGTGCTTTGGGAAGTGCGTTGATAGGGTTGTACGTGCAAGGATTACCTGCTGTGATTCATGTACCATTGGCGTTGCTTGCAGGATTTCTCTTTGGTGCGGTTTGGGGTTTGATTCCAGGTTATCTCAAGGCGGTACGCGGGATAAATGAAGTCATCACCACCTTGCTATTGAATTACATCGCCTTTAACTTTATTGGTTACCTCGTTCAGAACCCGTTGAAGCAACCGGGTGCGCCTAGTCCTTATTCACCATTGATTGCTAAATCTGCTCAACTACCAATTATTTTACCGGGGAGTTTCGCCCATGCGGGGATTTTACTGGCGTTACTTGCAGCAGTCATTGTATGGGTTTTGCTAGTACTATCACCCATAGGCTACCAAATCGCTGCCGTAGGATTTAACCCTATTGCTTCCCGTTATAGTGGTATTTCTGTCGAACGCACGATCATGCTGGTGATGGCGTTGGCGGGTGGTTTAGCTGGGTTGGCGGGTGCAACTGAAGTGATGGGGTTGAAATATCGGTTGTTTGAGCAAGTTTCGTCTGGTTATGGGTTTGATGCGATCGCGATCGCATTTCTCAGTCGCGGTAGTGTTTTCGGTGTCGTGCTGACTTCCCTGTTTTTTGGGGCGCTTCGCAGTGGTGCGAATGTGATGCAGCGCAGTGCGGGAGTTCCAGTGACTGTGGTTTACGCTATTCAGGGTTTGACTGTACTGTTTATTGCCATTAGTCTGGCTCTAGAACACCGTATCAAAAATAGACCTCTTGCACGAATAGTGGAAAGATAAACTATAGAAATCCTATTTGATTTTTGAAAAAGATTACGAGAAAATACGGATAGGTGTAAAAGTGTAAGAGTAGACAATGACCAATAAGAATCTACAAACGGCAACACGCCCTGGAGCAGTGGCAACTGCGATCGCGGAGTTACAGGATTTTATCGCAGGTTGTCGTGATGCCCGTGAGGCAAGAAAAGCCTTGGCGGTCAAGTTGGTTTACCAAGATTACTTGTACGAAGAAATCCAAATTATTTTAGATGTGTCTTTAGGCTCGATAACAGGTTGGAAACAAGCCTATGAGCAGGATGGAGTTGATGGACTACGGTTAAACCACAAAGGGAAGAAAAGCTACTTGAGTAGCCTTGAACGAGAAGAAGTATTGAGATGGTTGCAAACCAAGGACTATTGGGAGCTTGGAGAACTAGAGTATAAGCTAGCTTTTGAATACGACGTGGTTTATGAGTCAAAACAAAGTTACTATGACTTATTCGATGCAGCTTCCATCAGTTGGAATAAAACAACAAAGCTCAATCCGAAAGCCGATGCGGACGCTGTTGCAGAAAAAAAAAAGAGATTCAATCATTGTTGGCAAACCACCGCTACGAAATCGAAACAGGAAAGCTAAGAGTACTATTCATTGATGAGTGCCATTTAATGTGGGGAGATGCCATCGGTTATGTTTGGGGGAAAACAGACTCAGAAATTGCGGTTCCAGTTGTCAATGAGCGAGATAAACAAACTTACTATGGGGCAGTAGACTATATGACAGGAGAATTCTTGCTCAAAGCCTACGATGCAGGAAACTCAGATTCGACTATTGATTATCTACGCTATCTTCTAACACAGTCTCCCAACCAGAAATTACTGATTTTTTGGGATGGTGCGACCTATCACCGTTCCAAAGAACTTCGAGGTTTTTTGGATGAGATTAATCAAGGACTACCGACCAACCAATGGCAAATATACTGCGAACGCGAGTGCTCCCAATTGTCCTGAACAAAATCCAATTGAGGATGTTTGGTTGCAAGCTAAAACATGGGTTCGACGTTTCTGCGCGTTGATTCCAAAATTCTCGCATTTGAAGTGGATGTTTGAGTGGTTTATTCGACACACTACCTTTGATTTCCCCACTCTTCAGATGTACGGAGTTTTTTCAAAAATCAAATAGGAGTCCTATAGAGATGAAAATTGCTGAAACTCCAAGGATTACTCTTAGGCATTTCACCCAAGACGACCTCAATGCTTTAACAGCCATTCTCGCTGACCCTTTTGTGATGCGTTTCTCACTTTCTGGACCAAAAACACTTAAGCAAACTCAAAGCCTACTCGAGAATGTTCTTGCATCTTACGAGAACCAGGGAAGGGGTCTTTATGCAGTGGTACATAAGGATGACCAAAAGCTAATCGGTTACTGTGGCTTTTTAGAGCAGGAGATAGATGGACAGCGTGAAATTGAGATCAGCTACAGGCTTGCTAGCGCTTACTGGGGTAAGGGCTTGGCAACTGAGGCTGCAAAAGCAATACGTGATTACGCGTTTAGTCAGCTTGGACTCACTCGCCTGATTTCAATTATCGAGCCTGAGAACATTAGGTCTATTCGCGTTGCCGATAAAATCGGTATGCGGCACGAAAAGGATTCAAGAATAAGAAATTTACCAGTTCGGATTTATGCCATACACAAATCAGATGTGAGCTAGTACTAAGGGCAGCTAAGCGCGTCGCTGTTACTAAGTGCAATATTGATTTGCGATCGCTTTTCAGGCAACCTTTTTGGTTTACTGACATTCCTTAAACTAAGCTCAAAGAGAGATGGGCAATTTTCAGGTATGTCCAATGTGCAAGTAATTCTTTAATAGCTAAATATTTAGGAGGATAAACATGAATAACCAAAAATTATACCTCAAACAAAACGTAGCAATAGAGCCTTTATTTAATCAGTGCGAACGCGAGTGCTCCCAATTGTCCTGAACAAAATCCAATTGAGGATGTTTGGTTGCAAGCTAAAACATGGGTTTGACGTTTCTGCGCGTTGATTCCAAAATTCTCGCATTTGAAGTGGATGTTTGAGTGGTTTATTCGACACACTACCTTTGATTTCCCCACTCTTCAGATGTACGGAGTTTTTTCAAAAATCAAATAGGAGTCCTATAGTACACAACGGCGGAAATAAAGCTACCATTCACTCATCAGCGAAAAGCTTGTGATCTAAGGTTTTTGAATTTTGAATTTTGAATTTTGAATTCCGCCAAGCCGTACTAGCCGATCGCGGATAACCAGAAATTAAGCAAAGGAGAATTCACCATGCTTGTGAAAACCTGGCGCTTCATCACCATCATCCTATCTGCCCTTGTAACGGGAATGGCACTGTGCCACGCGCTAGAACTCCCGGCAAAAATGCAGTATTCTGCGTCGCAATACATTGCGGTTCAGAACAGCTTGTATGTGGCATTTGGACCTCCGAATATTGGTGCAATCATCGAGTTTGCTGCGCCCCTTGCCGCGATCGCCTTGGCTATTCTTGTTCGCAAGCGTCGCCCTGCCTTTCAACTGACGCTACTGGCGATCGCGTTTATGCTGCTGGCATTTCCAGTGATTTTCTTTGCCTTTACAGAACCTGCAAATACCATCATTCGCAACGCCACACCTGAATCAATTCCGGCAAACTGGGAACAACTGCGCAACCAATGGGAATATTCACACCTGGCACGGTTTTTCTGTCATTTGTTAGGCTTAAGTGCGCTTGTGCTTTCTATTGTGGTTGAAACGCCTGCAAGTCATGAGCGAAGTTCCACTCAACAGTCCCATGCTACTTTTAGCAACTGAAGCATGCTGTTGGGTTCAGGGGACACCTGTTTGCGGACGTCCCCTGGAATGAAAGGTTATATCATGTCCGGTTAAAGACTTATCATTAAGAATGCACCCGAGCAGGGGGAAAGAGCGTTTTCCGGTTTTTGCACAGATGCACGGAATTATAACTAATCAACCGGACTTGATATTAGCCACCTTGGTCGCAGTTAATCATCCACGGTATGCCAAATTGATCGACAAGCATGCCAAAACGAACGGACCAGAAGGTCTGCTGGATCGGCATCCGCACCGTTCCGTTTTCTGCCAATGCGTGAAATATGCGTTCCGCCTCTACCGGATCGTCGCTGCCAACCTGCACATAGAAGCCTTTTGTTTCTTCATAGTGCTCAGGCGGACTGTCAGAACCCATCAATACCCTGTCGCCCACAGTGAGGCAGGCATGCATGATTTTATTGCGCCATTCGGATGGTACTTGCTCCGCCGTTGGCGCATCCGCGTGGGTAAGCATGGCTTCGATTTTACCACCCAGGCACTGCTCATAGAACTTAAACGCTGCCTCGCATTGTCCGTTGAAAATAAGGTAAGGATTCAATCGCATCGTGCGCTCCTCTGACTAATTCATAATTGAGGAATCTGTTCGCGTGAAATGATGTGGCTGCCCAGCAGTTAATATAGTACAAATATACTATATATAGTGGGATCTACTGATTGGCGAAATCTATCTTAAAGAAAGGCACACAAAGCACGTTGGAGTTGTCCTAATACGGTATAGATATGAAATGCTAGCAATCGATATTTGACACTCCCACGGCTAGAAGCCGATGGGCTTTCTGCTTTCAACACTGTAAGTAAGTAGGCGAGAAAAAATTAAATGTCAAGAAAAGTAAAGTTTGGAAACTAGCTCTTAGTAGGCGCTAAGCGCGTATCTCCTCCGGAGGTCGCACGGTACAGCCGTCAGGCGAAGGCAGGCTAGATAGCCCTTACTACATACCGTTCGGAGTTCGGCGAAGGCTCACTCGAGCGTTCGACTGAGCGCTCACGCCGAAGTCCGCTGAGTTCACGGCGAAGCCTTTAATTATTTACACTGAAGTACTTATATAAATCAAACTCACCAGTCAATCATCATATTATTATGTCGAGCCAAAAGAAACAACCAAATGGATGTGGATGCTTAAATATACCGATATCTCTAATTCTTGTTATTTTTGGAGGTGGTTATTGGTGGTTTAGCCAGAAAAGCAATCTAGACATCAGCAAGTTTTTACCGAAAAATCAACAAAAAAATATTCCTTTCTTAAATCCGATTCCAACTCCTACTTCAACTGTCAACCCAAATATTTATTTAACTCCCACTCCCTCCTTATCAAGCCCTTCAAATCTCACTCCCAATAATAAACAACCTTTCCCTAAAACAAGAACACCTCAAACAACAGCATTACCACAAACCCCTTGGGAGAAAAAAGTCATTAGAGGAATTTATTTAAGTCGCTACCAAGTTACCAATAATGCCGACGAAAAAACGATTCGTGAGAGAGTTCGTTACTATCGCTCTCAAGGAATTAATACGATTATTCACGGTGTTTGGGGTAATGGTTGTACGATGTACAATAGTGAGGTTATGCAGCAAACCCTGGGATATAGAAGTTGTCCAAACCAGTTTCAAGAACAATGGTTAGATTGGTTGATTGATGAGGCACACAAACAGGGAATGCAAGTGCATGCTTATTTTGAAAAAGGTATTAAGATAGATAAAAACAGTCCAATTTATGATTTAGCAACTTCTCGGAGATGGATTGTTACTGGTGTGGATAAAACCTACGTTGGCATTGAGCATTATGTCCTGGATGTGCAGATTCCTGAGGTTGCAAGTTTCTTTAAAAATATCTTAGTAGAGTTCGTTCAAAAATATCCAAAAATTGATGCAGTTCAATGGGATGATTATCTAGGTTATTATGCTGAATTACCAGGTAAAATTGATCGCACCTCTAATTTAACTAATTTTTTACAAGAAATGATAACTGCAATGAAACAAGCTAACTCGACTGTTAGTTTTGATATTTGTCATCATAACCCTTATTGGGCTAAACGATATTTTGCAGCGGATTGGCAGAATTGGAATGTTGATCGAGTGTTTATTCAAGCTTATAATGAGGCGAATTTTAAAGACGAATTAAATTATGCCAAAAATTATGCGGGAATTGCCATTACTGATCGACAATTACATCGCTTAAAAGAATTAGTAGATAACCAGGCAATCAAAAGTATTTTAGTTTTCCCTCTCTCTGGAAAACCAGAAGAAACAGCTTCTAGCTTAAAAAGCTTGACGCAAAACAACAACTAAGATGTGGTGACATACTTCTAAACCTCGAAAATCAAGGACGTGATATATAGGGCTCCTATTTGATTTTTGAAAAAACGCCCTACTTTTGAGGGGTGACAAAATCAAAGGTAGGGCGTCGAATAAACCACTCAAACAGTAGTGACGCTCTCCCGCTAACCACAAGGGTGTAGCGGGAGCATCTAACCTCACAGTTAGAGTTTCCTGATTCACAGGACTGGTATTCCAGTATCCTCCACAGGCTGACACGATGCGTCCTCACCGTGTTTTGTACGAGTAACTCAAAAGTTTGCGTACAACCAAAGGTAACTAGTTTTACGCATTCAACCTGACAAACCAAAAAAGTTTGTACTTCTGAATGCAACCCCCTACTAGTTGTCAAGGTTCTGTTGTTCGGCAGTGCGAATTACCGCCACTCTGCCTATACTAATTTTACCCCAAACGCATATAAGGAGCGTATTTGAGACTATGAAGTTGCTGCAAAGATTTGGCGATTTGTCCAAATCGCATTTGTCCCCTAAAAAATGGGCAGGCTTATTACTACGCATACCCGTCTTGGAAAACAAATCAACAAAACAAAGCCTGCCCATTTTTTTCGTGTTAGACCCCGTCACCCTCTCCATTGTTAAGCTGTGCTTAACTTTTGTCGGGGTGAAGCTTCGCATCGCCCCTCCTATCCCCCTCACATACATGCTGCGCTGTGGCGGGAGTACCTCGGAGGTTTAGATGGCTAATTTTGGAATCACCAGCTTATAGAGCGCCAGCTCAGTAAAAGTAGTTGACAAGTACACTTTTTGTAGGGGGCTAAAGGCACGAGAGTGCGGTATTAAGAGTGAATATATACTACATATGAATAACATAAACTTCTTCTCAGACTACCTCGTTTCTAGCCTCCGTCTTGCAGTACCCCTAGCATTTGCCGCACTGGGTGGACTTTTCTCCGAACGATCAGGGGTACTGAATATTGCCTTAGAGGGAATGTTGCTGACTGGTGCATTTACTAGTGCTATTGCCACTTTTTACACTGGTAACGTCTGGGTTGGTGTCTTTGCTTCTCTGATTGCTGGGGGGCTCGTGGGACTACTCCATGCTTTCTTATCCGTAACTTTACGGATTGACCAGTTAGTTTCAGGCTTAGCAATTAATCTTGTTGCCGGTGGCTTAACATCGTTTTTATCACGCTTAGTCTTTAATGGGAGTAGCACCCAGCGCATACCTGGAATTGAACCAATTATGATTCCTGGTCTTGCGAATATTCCCCTTGTCGGACCTTTGCTATTCCAGCAAAATATTCTCGTATATTTACTGTTGTTTTTAGTTTTTATCAGCACCTATATTTTGTTTAATACCAGCCTGGGTCTTACCTTACGAGCTGTAGGGGAATATCCCAAGGCTGCTGACACAGCAGGCGTGTCAGTGCAACAGGTGCGTTACCTTGCTGTGGTAGTCAGTGGTTGTCTAGCTGCGTTGGGAGGTGCTTATTTAACTTTAGTGCAGGTAAAATACTTTGCAGAGGGAATGAGTGCTGGAAAAGGTTTTATTGCGATCGCTGCCTTAATTTTTGGCAGATGGCATCCTATAGGAACTGCGTTGGCTTGCTTGTTGTTTGGTGCTACCGAAGCTTTGCAGTTGCGAATTCAGGCATTAAATGCGAATATTCCTTACCAATTTTTGATTATGCTACCGTACGTAACAGCTTTGCTTGCCCTGGTTGGATTAGCCGGTCAATCTACACCTCCAGCAGCTTTGGGAGTCCCCTACTTCAAACAAAACCGACACCAATAGGACTTAGGCACTGTACAAAAAAACCGGATTATGATATAAGCGATTGCCTTTGGCACTGGAAAGAAGTGCAATCGTGAGGGAAGCATTGTCTGTATCTGCAGATCAATTGCACTGCGGCTGCAAAATGTTTCAGCTATAGCAACAGCCAAGGTGGTTAGGACATCAACAGATGATAAAACCTAGACACAAAAAGACTTTTCACCCAGTCCAAGCGTCCCCAGTCCAAGCGTCCCCTGCTATATCTACAATCCACGTTCCATCTGAATTAAGTGCATAAGTTGATTTCACTTACACCTACTTAAGAATGCAGCTATGAGGACTTATGTCTTCTAGGTTCAAAACGCTACTAAGTTGAGGTGATTTATGTAGAGATGCACTATGGCGAGTCCCACACACAATCAAAATTTTGGCATCACTCCTAATCAAGAGTCATGCTCTATAAAATTTAACCACAGCTAACCAAAGCTAAATTTTTTTCAAAAAAGACTTGACGAAATACACACCTAACATGATGATATTTGCTTAATGTTGCCACTAGCTCTTCGTGTCCTTCCCTGGATACCAGCGCAGACACCAAGCCTTGTGAGTCACAGACGAGTCACTCCATCTCAAGCCGCTAACAGCCGCCTGAAGGAAGCCTCGTACATCTTGCTAACAGGGTAACCTTCCTAAAAACGAGTTTTTTAGTCACGAGGGTTTTGATGTATGGTCCTTCTTTAAAGGTGAGGAATAATTTATGTCCGTGCAGCCTTTTGTTTTAGTTGTAGAACAAGATCTACACTATTTAGAACTTCTCAATTCTCACCTTAAGTTACTCAATGTATCGTGTATTTGTGCTAAACAAGGAATCAAAGCTTTGATTTTGTCACAAACACACCAACCAGATTTAATCCTGCTCGATATTGCACTACCTGATTTAAGTGGTTTACAGGTGATTCATTATTTAAAGCGCAACCCAGAGACAGCGATGATTCCAATTATTGGAATGACAACTTTAACCAGTGAACAAGAAGGAAATGCCATTCTTCTAGCAGGAGCTGATGACTGCATTACCAAACCATATAATTTTCATGAATTAGAAGCTGCTATCTACCGCCATCTCACTCTTGCACAATCTTGCAATTAGCCTTAGGAATACTTTCGCGATTCCGAACCTCTGGCAATGCTTCTAAAAAAACAATAATGCCAGTGCGACCTGTTATTAAATTGGTATTGAGCAACAAGTCTACTACTGCTTTTTTAATAATCTCCTCAATCAAATCCTTGATTTGTGGAGCAATGATTTTGTTTAGATCTAATCGCACTTGTTCAGCCAAAATCTCATATCCTGCCCTCACAAGAGTTTGCTCAGGAACGCTTACAGAATTTTCTATTGAGATTGCCAATTCTGTATCAAAAAATTGGCAAATAATTTTGTGAGGGCGGTGTCCAAGTTGTTTCGTATAGAGGGAACGGATACGATGTGTTATTTCTCTTTCGAGTTGTCCAATCGTTGGTTGAGACATTTTTGGGAGGGTGATAAAAACAGTTATAGGAATAGAATATAAATGATTAATAGGCAAAATAAGAATTTTTTTAGGAAATTCCTCATGATAAGCTGTCGCGTATTGAACTTGCGCTTTTTGGCTTATGAAACCCTTGTTGTAAGGCTTTAGGACATGAAAATTGAAAGCACGACAAATGAGTAGCAAGAATCAAGCTTGCTACTATTGAGAGCAAGTATCAAAAATTATAGGTACTATAAAAAAATGTGATTGAACCAGTAACTTTTTTGAAAAAAATTACTAGTTCAATCACATACCAACGTGATTCATCACGTCTGCAAATAAGGTTCAGTGGTTTGAGCAAATATGGTTTGGAATGTGGCGTTCAGTCCTGACGGTTAGACAATTGCCTCAGCCAGTGATCATAAAACTGTTAAACTTTGGAAAGTAGCAGTTCAGGAATAATATCATGTTCGGCTAATTAGTTATGATTCCCACGTTGACTGCACCCCACACGCCAGTCGCCTGCTGTCGGGAAACCCCTTCGGGTTCGCCAGTCGCTTACGGAGGGAGACCCTCCTGCAGCGCTGGTCTCACCTCCTGCATAGCGCTGGCTCGCCTTTATCCCCTCCCCGCAAGCGGAGAGCAGCGCCGTGCGGGGGTTCCCGAGGCAGTGCGTTGCGGGGGTTCCCCCCGTTGTAGCAACTGCCGTCCCGTTGAGGCGACTGCGGGGGAGGGGACGTGAAGCGTAGCTTTACGGGGGCTAGGGGTCCCCTCTGGGGTTGGGGGACTCGGGGTCCCCTTTGGGGATAGGGGGAAAGGGGGTTCTTCAGCAATGATAAGTAATCAACCGAACCTGATATAAGAAGGAAAAAGGAAAAATATGATTTTTTAGCTTCTAACTTTTACCTTTTACCTTCTTTTTTACGTAAAACTATACAATTTCAATACAAATCAGCTTATTTCGTGCCAAACAAGCGATCGCCTGCATCTCCCAATCCAGGAATAATGTAGCCGCTTTCATCCAAATAATCGTCAATAGCCGCAGTGTAAATAGGGACATCAGGGTGTACTTCGGTGAAATACTCAATACCTTCTGGTGCAGCGAGTATACAAACAAACCGAATCGACTTCGGATTAGTTGATTTCAGGCGTTCAACCGCTGCTACTGCTGAGTTGCCAGTTGCCAGCATCGGATCAACCACCAACACATCTCGCTTATCCACATCTTGGGGAACTTTGAAATAATATTCAACGGGAATTAGGGTTTTGGGGTCACGGTATAATCCAATGTGTCCCACTCTTGCTGATGGTATAAGTTCCAGCATCCCATCCAAAATTCCCTGTCCCGCCCGTTGGATAGAAACAATCACCAGCTTTTTATCTGGAGCAAGCACTGGGGCTTTCATCGGGGCTAGTGGTGTTTTAATCAATTCATGTTTTAGAGGCAAATCTCGCGTAACTTCATAAGCCAACAGCAAGCTAATCTCTTTAATTAAGACTCGAAATTTTGCCGTGGTGGTTTCGGCTTTACGCATGAGCGTCAATTTGTGTTGAATCAACGGATGCTCGATTATTATGACTTGACTGTACATAAGCTCTAAATGTTTTATTATGCAACCACAAGACGAGCGACGGGCGTGCAACTGTCCGTTCGCTTGCCAAGGACACCCAGAAAAGAGGTATCAGTCATTAGCTTTTTGGTCGGTTGCTTTTTCCAAAGCTAATGATAAAGTGACTAATGACTGCCCAGAGCTAGAATACAGTGCCGTCGCTTTCTATCTGTATGGGGGGTATACCACCCTTTCTGTGTTGAGCAGCTATTTTTCGCCCCGCTGTCCAAGTTCCACCTTGCAGGATTTTTACCAGTGGCAGTTCTTCAGCACTCATGGCTAATTTTTCGCGTACTGTGGCGGCGATGCCATCCAAGAGCATCACAGTTAAGGCACGCCACTCAACTATAACCTCTGATGCAACTGGATGAGGCTTGAGCAAAATTTCTGGGTGTTTAGGGCGCAGGAGTTCCAAGTCAAGGCATAACCCCCCATTGCGATATTCTGCTAATCCAGTGAGGGCATCTAAGCCAGTGATTTCTAAACCAAGTTCTTGTAGAGGCTCTAGCAGAGAATAGGTAAGCCACTGGGACAGTTTGTGAAATGGCACTAAGCCATCATCAGCAACACTTGGGTGAAACCAAACATCACCCAGATTAATCCCAGCAACCTCAATTCGTCCAGACCAAATATCACCTAGTCCTTCTAGAACTGCACCCAACACTGTGGCAGCAGCTAATCGGTTATTGCTAGATTTTTCTATTAAATATTTAACCAAATTACCCGGACGGGGGTTTTGTTCTCCAAATAAATGAGGTGAAGAAAGTAAGGCTTGACCTAATTTTTGCAACAACTGCAGCCGCCCAGCAATTCCCACCAAAGGATTCTCTGCATTCACACCAAACCCATCTGCCAGTTCTTGTTCTGTTAAGGCTTGCAATCTTTCAGCATTCACTTGCAAAGCTGCTGTTTGCTTGTCACTAGAAAAAGTTCCATCGCAAAACATTTGGAAACTAGCAACTGCCAAACCTTCAGAACGGCTAAAACTTAGCTGAGTCTCCCGTTCGCGATAATACCAACGTGAGCCCGCGCCCGCATCCAATAACACACTGATTATCGCCAAATCAAATTTGGCAACAGCTTTCTCTAAAGGCGTTAGTCCGCCTAACTGCTCATCCAACTGAGATAAACGCGCTACACCCCCAGCCTCAAAATGCCGCCAGCGGCTATGAAAAGGAATTTGCAAATCTGGGTATTGTTCCTGCATTACCTCTAATACATAATCGCCTACTTTTGTCAACCGTGTCAAATCGCAACTAAAGTGATGCGACTTACCTTCAACTGCCAACGCAAACAGTTGCCCACAACGTTCCCGGATAGCATCAGGCGATCGCAAATAAGCAACCAGCTCTTGATCATCTGTTCTTGGCGTCCTTGGCGTCCCTTCGCTTCGCTCGAGGGCAGGCTTGGCGGTTCGCATCTCCATTCTTACTGACTCCTGATATCGATACACCCCCAGGGGAGATGAGGAGGATGAGGAAGATGAGGAAGAGACTCCTAATGCGTGAATGCGTGAATTGATTTGTCTCCCTCGTCTCCCTTGTCCCCCTTATCCCCTTAAACTCAATCTACTAAAGAACGTCCCTTGATTGCAGCTAAACTGTCAGCATCCAACACCTCTCCTGTAGTGTAGTAACCGGCTGCTTTCTTCGCCTCTATCTCCACCCGCGCATCTTGGGGAATCAACTCTTCTGGAATTGGTATTCGTTCGACAATCTCAATTCCCGACTGAGTAATGGCGTTGTACTTCATATTACTCATCGATACCATACGGTCAATACGGGTAATGCCCAACCAGTGCAACACATCGGGCATCAGTTCTTGGAACCGCATATCTTCCACGCCCGCCACACACTCAGTGCGGGCAAAGTAGGAATCAGCGCGATCGCCACCTTCTTGACGCTTACGGGCATTGTAAACCAGGAATTTCGTCACCTCTCCCAAAGCACGCCCTTCCTTACGGCAGTAGACAATGACACCAGCACCACCCTCTTGTGCCGTTTGTACGCAAACTTCTATACCATGTACTAAGTAGGGGCGACAGGTGCAAATATCTGAGCCAAACACATCAGACCCGTTACATTCATCATGTACGCGTACTGCTAACGGCTTATCGGGGTCAGTCAGGGCTGCTATATCTCCGATAATATACACAGTAACACCTCCGATTGGCGGCAAAAATACTTCCAAATCAGATCGCGTCACTAAATCTGGGAACATTCCCCCAGTTTGTTCAAATAAAGCGCGGCGTAACTCCCCTTCAGTGATTTGGAACCGTTTGGCAATTCCTGGTAAGTACCAAACTGGTTCAATTGCGGCTTTAGTGACCACTAAATCGCCACCAGGTTTCATAATCTTGCCATCAACCTGCAAGCGTCCTTTTGCCACCGCTTCTTGTAATTCGGGTAAGTTGATGTGCGCGTTTGTGATGGCGATCGTAGGACGAATGTCATATCCCTGTGCGCAGTATGATGCAAACACCTCACCAACCATCGCCCCAAACGGGTCAAGCGAGACAATTTTATCTGGCTCGTACCAGCTTGGGTGTGGTCCAATGTATTCTACTGGAGATGTGTTGGTAAGATCTGCCCTGTGATCTGACTGAAGTGCTCCGCTAGCCACCGCTAATGCCCTATAAATCGCATAACCACCAGAGTGGGTGCCAATCACGTTGCGGTGTGCTTGCTTAACCAGCGTGGCAACTACTGGACCGCGTTGCATTGGATCGACTGCTCCCCATTGGATGGGAATCGGTTTAGGACCAAAGCGACTGGGATGCGAAGTGAGAACAATATGCCTGGAAACGCTTTTTTGCTTTGGCATAGTCGTTTCTTTTTCTCTTACTTTTTATCAATTCTTAGTCATTAGCGATTTCTCTACAACTACCAGCATAGTTGTGACTTGTAAAAGTATGGCATACTAATGACCCATCACTAATGACTCTAAATATCGAATCATAGAGCGATCGTATTACAGACTACAGAAGATAGTAAATTAATTCCTAATTTTTAATTTCATTGTCTCCAGTTCTAAGCAATGAGTGCTGTCGCATTTTTTGAATTTCTAAAATTTGACTCAGCAACGCCAGTTGCCATCGGGGGAAAGCTCCTCTGGGATTTCTGTGTTGCACGTATTGGGTTCTTGGTACTCAGGAATCAGAATTTTTTAGTAATTAATTAGATCATTTAGATAATAATGTGCGAAATTTGATCCAAAGTAACTATCACCGACCTTGAATTCATGGATTCTTTATTTATCGATTCCTTACTTGAAGACTTGAAAAATCCCGAGCAAACAGTCCGCGACCAAGCGACCAGGAAAATCTGGCGTATCTGGTTTCAACAAAAGGGAGTTCATGGACTCTCCATGATTGAACGCAGTCAAAAGTTAATGGATTCTGGAGAAATAGCTGAAGCCGAAGCTTTGCTGACAGAACTTATTAACGACCAACCAGATTTTGCCGAAGCTTGGAATCGCCGAGCATTTCTTTATTATACCACTGGAGAGTATTCAAAGTCTCTCATAGACTGTCGAATGGTCATCCAAATCAATCCAGTACATTTCGGCGCACTTCACGGTCTAGGCTTGTGTTATGTCGCGATGGGAGAGTACGTTGAAGCTATCAGAGCATTTCACCGTGCTTTGGAGATTCAGCCTTATTCCCAAGTCAATCAAAAATTGATTTTGGAATGCACTTTCCGATTGAACTAGCACTAGGAGCAAAGAAAGCAAAATTTTAATATGAATCCGTCACCACGCTCATCAACAGCAATTCATACCCTGAGTCGTCGCCGGTTTATCCAGTCTGGTTCAGTGTTAATTAGTAGTAGCATCATTGCTGCTTGTGCCAAGAACGACCAAGCAGAGTCTAAAAACTCTGGCTTGGATAAAGTCACCTTTGGTACCAACTGGGTAGCGCAAGCAGAACACGGGGGATTTTATCAGGCGATCGCGACTGGTATTTATAAAGACCACGGTTTGGATCTTCGCATAAAAATGGGTGGTCCCCAAGTTGCCAGTGGAACGCAGTTGTTGATGGGTGGTGCGGTAGATTTCTTTATGGGCTATGGCATTGATGCAGTCAATGCCATAGCTCAAGGAATCCCTAAAATGACTGTAGCGGCAATCTTTCAAAAAGATCCCCAGTGTCTCATTGCCCACCCTAACACAGGAGTGAAAACTCTTGCCGACCTTAAAAGTAAGCCAATTTATCTTTCTGCTGCTGCCAATGTCACCTTTTGGCCCTTTCTTAAAGCGAAGTACGGTTTTACCGACGAACAAAAGCGCCCCTATAACTTCAATCCCGGACCTTTTCTGACTGACAAAAACTCTGCCCAGCAGGGTTATGTTACCTCAGAACCTTTCGCCATTGAAAAGCAGGGTGGATTTAAGCCTCTAGTGTTTTTATTAGCAGATTTTGGTTATTCACCTTACGCAACCACAATTGAGACAAAAAAAGAACTTGTCGAGAAAAATCCAGATTTAGTGCAGCGGTTTGTCGATGCTTCAATTAAGGGATGGTACAGCTACTTGGACAACCCAACTCCTGGTAATGAACTTATTAAAAAAGATAACCCAGAAATGACAGACGAGCAGCTTGCTTATAGTATTCAAAAGCTCAAAGAATATGGTTTACTTGTTTCTGGAGCAGCAGAAAAACAAGGAATCGGGGCGATGACTGAGGAGCGTTGGGATACAATGTTTCAGGACATGATCAAGGCTAAACTTTTTCAACCCAATACAAAATACAAAGATGCATTTACTTTGCAATTTGTCAATAAGGGAGTGGTTCGTCGTTAGTCGTTAGTGGGGAGTGGAATTTGGGTAGTAGTAAACAACTAACAACTAACAACCAGATGGCTAATTCCGCCATTACCCTTAGTCATGTTAGCAAGGTCTATGCCAATGGCACCGTTGCCTTGCAAGACCTAAATGTCGTTATCCATGAGTCACAGTTTGTCAGCTTAGTTGGTCCTTCTGGGTGTGGTAAAAGCACAGTGCTGCGCCTCATTGCCGGACTGGGACGTGTGACTTCTGGTACTATTGACTGCGGTATCACTCAGCAAGCACGGAAACTTGCCTTTGTCTTTCAAGACGCCGCACTTATGCCTTGGGCAAATGTTAGGGAAAATGTCCGCTTACCCTTGAAATTAACGGGAATGCCCAGGAAAGATGCAATTCCCTTGGTGCAGCAAACGCTTGCACTGGTAGGGTTAGAAGGCTTTGAAAAAAGTTATCCCCGCGAGTTATCGGGTGGGATGAAAATGCGGGTATCAATTGCTAGGGCATTAGTCACTCAGCCGAATACCCTGTTGATGGATGAACCGTTTGGGGCATTGGATGAAATTACGCGCAGCAAACTCAACCGTGACTTACTAGATTTGTGGTATCTACACCACTGGACAGTCGTTTTCGTGACACATAATATTTACGAAGCAGTGTATTTATCAAATCGGGTTCTTGTCATGGGGACAAGCCCCGGACGTATAGTAGCAGATATCACAATTGATGCACCACAGCCGCGTAGTGAGGCGTTTCGTATGTCCTCAGCATACAACGAATATTGCCACAAGGTTGCTAAACATCTAGCGTTCGCAATGGGCAATCCCAAAAATTCAATTTTGCAGTTTTGAATTGCTTATGCTGTTCATCCGTCGCCTTCAAACACAAAAGATACTTGCAAAATTTATTTCTGCTGATGTCTTGGCACCTGTGGCAGTCGGCTTTTTGGCACTGGTTCTGTGGGATATCTTTGTACGGATAACAAATTTGCCTCCCTATATACTCCCCGATCCCATATTAGTATTTCAAACTCTAATTACTGATTGGAATGAGCTTTTTCCCTCGTTATTAATTACACTACAAATTACTATTTTTGCTTTTATTGCTGCTGCTATTTCTGGTTTGCTGATTGCGATATTATTCGCCCAAAGCAAGTGGATTGAAAAAAGTTTATTTCCTTACGCAGTCATTTTACAAACAACACCAATTGTGGCGATCGCGCCCCTGATCATTCTTTGGCTAAAAAATAACACTTTTGCCGCCCTAGTCGTTTGTGCTTGGATAGTTGCCCTGTTTCCCATCATTTCTAACACCACACTAGGACTCAACAGCGTTGACCGCAACTTGCTTGATTTGTTTCAATTGTACAAAGCCTCCCGGTGGCAAACACTATTGTATCTCCGCTTACCCAGTGCCATGCCTTATTTTCTGGGCGGCTTAAAAATCAGTGGTGGTTTAGCATTAATTGGTGCAGTCGTTGCGGAGTTTGTTGCTGGTACTGGTGGGGCAAAAGCAGGAATTGCTTATCGCATCCTCATCTCCAGCTACAACTTACAAATTCCCCGTATGTTTGCCGCATTATTTCTCACAACAGGCTTAGGTGTTCTGATTTTTGTGAGCTTGAGTGCCTTATCTGACCTTATATTAAGTAAATGGCACGAAAGCGCTGTTAAACATGAAAATTAAAACCACAGATGAACACCGATGAACACAGATGACTGTTATCTGTGTCCATCTGGAGGACACTGCGCCGTTGGTGGTTCCCCCCGAGTCCCGCAAGTGTCCGTTGTGCATCTGTGGTTCCATTTTTAGAAAATTCTTACTATGACTACAACACCCGTAAAATCATTTGATTTAGATGCTCTCACTGCTTCCTTAGAAGGTATTGAAATTATTACCGAGCCTACACAAGTCGCAAAATTATCCCAAGATTACCACACCTTCAGCCCGGTACTCGTACCCAAACTCGAAGGAAAAGTCGGGGATATAGTTGTGCGTCCTGGGAATCAACAAGAGGTGTTAAAAGTAGCAGCAGCTTGCGTGAAACACAGAGTACCCGTCACAGTGCGCGGTGCAGGAACGGGAAATTACGGGCAATGCGTACCGTTACATGGAGGCGTCATTATAGATATGACGCGAATGCAAGAAATACCCTGGGTGAAACCAGGAGTCGCGCGGGTTGAAGCTGGGGTAAAGTTGGCGGCGTTGGATAAAAAAGCACGAGAAATCGGTTGGGAAATGCGGATGGCACCCTCAACTTACCGCACAGCAACGATTGCCGGATTTGTAGCAGGTGGTAGCGGTGGAATAGGGTCGATACAATATGGTTTGTTAGGCGATCGCGGCAATCTTCTGGCTTTACAAGTCGTGACAATGGAAGATGAACCGCGTGTCATTGAACTGCGCGGCGACGATGTGCAAAAAGTCAACCATGCCTGGGGCATCAATGGCATTATTACTGAAGTCGAAATCCCATTAGGACCGGCTTACCCTTGGGCAGAAGTGATTGTTACCTTTCCAGAATTTATGGCGGCGGCAAGCTTTGGTCAAGCTTTAGCCAATGCCGATGGGATGATTAAGAAAGAGATTAGCATTTTTGCATCCCCAATTCCACAGTATTTTGCACCTCTGCGAGAGTATATTCCTGATGGAACTCACGCCGCTTTACTGATGCTTGCCGAACCAAGTTTAGAATTCTTGCCAGGGTTAGTAGAGCAATATGGCGGCAAGATTACATATCAAAAACCAGCTATTGATGCAGCAAAAGGGACGCACTTAGGGGAATTTACCTGGAACCACACCACCTTACACGCCCGGACTGTAGATACTTCCATCACCTACTTGCAAAGTATATTCCCTGCCAATGTAGAGACGCGCCATGGCGCGTCTTTACAACTGGTAGAGCAACTGTATCACCACTTTGGGGATGAGGTGATGATGCATTTGGAATTTATTCGAGTCAACGGTGCGATCGCTCCTGCGGCTTTACAACTTGTGCGCTACTCTACAGAAGAACGCCTCAATGAAATTATCCGCTATCACGAAGAGCGCGGTGTGTTTATTGCCAATCCCCACACATATATTATTGAAGACGGTGGGAGAAAAGTTATTGATCCAGAACAATTAAAGTTTAAGGAAATGGTTGACCCTTATGGGTTGATGAATCCTGGCAAGAGCAAGGTACTGGAATTTAAAATATCCCCTACGGGTACGCGAAGCGAAGCGTGAAACTCCTCCGCAGCAGGTACACAATTAACAAACCACAGATAAACACTGATAAAAATTTATCTGTGTTCATCTGTGTCCATCTGTGGTTTGATTCAAAAATCGTCGGGACAATCCAAAATTTAAAATACAAAATCCCAAATTGTCCATGATTCACATTGACGGTTCCTACGGAGAAGGAGGCGGGCAAATTCTCCGCACCTCCCTAAGTCTAGCTGCGATTACTGGTCATCCGATCCGGATAGGGAACATCCGCGCCGGACGCCCAAAGCCGGGACTTGCAGCACAACACTTGACAGCGGTTCGCGCTGCTGCTGCAATTTGCAACGCCAAAGTGCAAGGGGATGCTTTGGGTTCGACGGCGCTGGAGTTTATTCCTGGTAGTGCTGTACAAGCGGGAAATTATACCTTTGATGTCAGTGAAGCGCGGGAAGGCGGTTCGGCTGGTGCTGTGGGTTTAGTATTGCAGACTGTTCTCTTGCCTTTGGTAGTGGCTACTGGTGACTCTCAGGTAACACTTAAGGGCGGAACTCACGTCACTCACAGCCCTTCGGTGACTTACATCCAAGAAGTTTATTTACCAACTGTGCAACGCATGGGTGTGCAAGTTGAGGTGGAACTGAAGGCTTGGGGGTGGTATCCCCAAGGTGGTGGAGAAGTGCAGTTGTTAATAAGTGGTGGTAGCATTAGCGGGATCAACTTGGTGGAACGCGGCGACTTACAACAGGTGCGGGGGTTAGCAGTCGTCACGGAATTACCTTCTCACATTCCCCAGAGGATGGCGAGTCGTGCTGAGAATGTGTTGCGTGAAGCCCAATTGAAACCATCTGTGCAGCCATTGCGAGCAAAAGGTGTGGCACCAGGGGCGGGTTTGTTTCTCACTGCTGAGTACGAGAATAGCTTAGCTGGGTTTGGTGCGTTAGGGCGCATTGGTTTGGCAGCGGAAAAAGTAGCAGATATGGCTTGCGAGGAACTGTTGAAGTTTCATCAAACAGGCGCACCCGTAGATGAACATTTGGCGGATCAGTTATTATTGCCAGCTGCTTTGGCATCAACGAGGAGTGAGTACCGAGTGCCTGAGGTGAGTACGCACTTGACGACGAATGCTTGGGTGATTGAGCAATTTGGGCTGGCGCGGGTTAAGGTGGATGAGGTTGAGAAGAGGGTAGTGGTGGAACCGTTAAACGTTAACTAGTTAATTGGGGTACGATTATTCACCTTATCCTTAATCCTCAGTTGTAAATATACTGAGGGCAGCAAGCTTTATAACATAGCTCTCTACAGTATCTTTCATTAGATGACAAAAGTTATACTACTAAAAAATTGTATTTATACTGAACCATTGCATGAGCAGTGATACTCCCATAAAAAAAATCTTGGTTCTAGCAGCGAATCCAAAAAATACTACAAAACTCCGTTTGGATGAGGAGGTTCGTGAAATTGCTGAAGGTTTACGGCGATCAAAAAAATCTAATCAATTTGTTATAGAGTCAAGGTGGGCAGTACGTCCCGATGATCTTCGCCGATCTATATTGGACTTTGAGCCACAAATCGTCCATTTTTGCGGACATGGTGAAGCGAACGGCGGATTGGTACTTGAGGACGTAACTGGGCAAGCAAAGCCAGTAAAACCAGAGGCACTTGCTGGACTGTTTGAGTTATTTGCACAGGTGGAGTGTGTACTGCTCAATGCTTGTTATTCAGAGAAGCAAGCTGAAGCAATTGTCCAACATATTGATTATGTGATTGGGATGAAGCAGGCAATTGGGGATAGGGCTGCGATTAAATTTGCCGTTGGTTTTTATGATGCTTTAGGGGCTGGGCGAACCATAGAGGTAGCCCATAAATTTGGCGTTAATGCCATTCAGTTGGAAGGTATTTCAGAGGAACTGACTCCAACTATTAAACAAAAGCTTAATTTCAGTAATACAGTTGTCGAGCCAAGTTTTGCCAAGGGTATGCCTTCTGTAGGGAACAAACTAATCTCTATGCCATCTAAAGCGATTGAAGTGTTCTTCTCTTACGCTCATGAAGATGAAAAATTGCGAGATCAACTAGAAAATCACCTAAGTCTTTTGAAGCGGCAAGGTGTAATTACAGGGTGGCACGACCGTAAAATAGGAGCGGGAAAAGAATGGAAAAATGAGATAGATACACACCTGAACACAGCGCGGATAATTTTACTGCTTATTAGTTCAGCTTTTATCGCTTCAGAGTATTGTTGGGATGTTGAGGTTAAACGGGCCATGGTACGGCATGAAGCCAAAGATGCCCGTGTTATCCCCGTAATTCTTAAACCAGTTGATTGGAAAAGCGCACCTTTTAGTAGGCTTCAAGCCCTACCCAAAAATGGTAAACCTGTGATCAAGTGGGGAAATCGTGACGAAGCATTTTTGAGTGTTGCTCAAGGTATTCGAGCAGCAGTTGAGGAACTGCTTGCAAATCCATGACACAGCACCGTCATGTACTAACAGTGTGTCACTGTGACTGGATAAGGTGCCGGAAACTTCAAAAGCAATCTATGCGAAAGCTAAACCTTATTCTGTGAAGTATTAAAAGACTACGTTTTAATTAACAGGCGCTGAAGTCAATGTCATCTACCAAACCTATTAACGTCTTTTATTGTTGCTCTGATTCTGACAAAGACGAAAAACTACGGAATGAACTAGAAAAGCACCTGACGATTTTGCAGTGGGAGGGCATAATCACTAGCTGGCACCCGGGCATGATTGGTGCAGGAAACGAGTGGGAGAGTGAAACATACACGCAGTTAATGACAGCTGATATAATTCTGCCGCTGATTAGTTCGGACTTTATAGCTTCGGATAATCACTGGAATGTTTTGGCAAAGCTGGCTATGGAAAGGCATAACGCTCGACAAGCCTGTGTCATTCCTATTCGACTCCGTCCAGTTGATAATAATTGGAAGCTTGCATTCCCTAACGTCAAAGCCTTACCTAGCGATGAAAGAGCTGTTACTGATTGGAAGCCTTATGATAGAGCTTTTAAGAGTATTGCAGAAGATATTCGGAAGGTAATTGAGAAACGAACTGGTTCTCGATTTCCTATTCAACACTCTCTTCAGGATATTGGAGCAGGTGTAATACCTGTTGCAAGCGCTTTTTGGAAGTTGACAAGTGCGTCTATAAATATCGTAGCTACAACTTTTTTATCCTCAGCTGGAAGATTAAGGTATCGTAAGCGAAGTAGGGCAAAATTGACAGCTATTACAAAAACTATTATCACTGTCGGAATTGCAAGCGCTTTTATTCCTCAACTATCCAATCTATTAGGAATTTCTTCATCAGAATCTAATCCAACTCTAAACTCAACACAACAGATAATTCCAATCGGCTGGATACAGATTGGTCTAGTTAATAAAACCTCGAATGGTTTAATTTTTGGAGATCCACTGCTTAAAACCTCAGATCCTCAGATAATTGATAGCCTTTTGGTTCCAGCACCAAGAACGGTAGTTACTATTAAACACATGGTGAATCTAAGAAAAAAGAAATCCCCGTCATCACCACTGGGAGATGAACTTCAGCCGGGAGAAAAGTTAAAGATTCTTGAAGTAGACCATTTAGGGGAGGGTAGTTCCAATTCACCTTATATGCAAGTTTGGGCGCAAGTTGGTAAGTGTAATCAGATTTGTGATAAGTAAATATATGAATAGTTGACCTATCTTTTTCTAGCCCAAAACACACACATTCTCTACTGCAACTGATTTCAAAGCGAGAAAATTATCTATTCAAGTCGCTCGTGACTTCATTCTGGAACATCTTAAACAAAAGGTGGGCTTAAATTCACAATGTCAACTTCCTGCCAATGCGTAAGTTCTAGCCACTTAAACACAGAAGGAGTAGACGCTAGGAGGGTGGGGAGGCAAGGATAGCCTTTCCCACCTTACCATTAACCTGTTTTTGCGACACAACCCCTGTTTTTGTGTCTCTACTCGAGCACTTGCAGGTTTCGTACCGCGCCTTGATCCGCGCTAGTCGCCAGCAGTGCATAAGCCTTGAGCGCCGCTGTCACCCGACGCTGCCGGGGCTGCGCAGGCTTCCAGGCATCTTTGCCCTTCGCTTCCATGGCAACCCGACGGTTGGCTAATTCCTCCGCCGATAGCTCCACATTGATGCTGCGATTGGGGATATCGATCAAGATGCGATCGCCGTCCTTGACCAGAGCAATGTTGCCACCCGCCGCTGCTTCCGGAGAGGCATGACCAATCGAGAGTCCCGAAGTACCGCCTGAGAAGCGACCGTCGGTCAATAATGCACAAACCTTGCCCAGACCCTTGGATTTAAGGTAACTGGTCGGATAGAGCATTTCCTGCATGCCAGGTCCACCGCGCGGACCTTCATAGCGAATGATCACCACGTCGCCCGCTTCCACTTCATCGTTGAGAATTCCTTTGACAGCGGCATCCTGACTTTCATAAATGCGCGCCTTGCCTTCAAACACATGAATGCTTTCGTCTACGCCTGCCGTCTTAACAATACAACCACGCTCAGCCAGGTTGCCGTATAGCACAGCAAGTCCGCCCTCGGTGCTGTAGGCGTTTTCGACGCTGCGGATACAGCCGTTTTCCCGATCCAGGTCAAGGGAGGGCCAACGGGTCGATTGACTGAACGCTTGCTGAGTTGGAATACCCGCAGGACCAGCCTTGAAGAAGGTGTGGACGGCTTCGTCATTGGTACGTATGATATCCCAGCGATCAAGCGCTTCTTTCAGCGTCTTACTGTGGACCGTCGGCAAGTCCGTGTGGAGCAGACCAGCCCGATCCAGCTCGCCGAGAATGCTGGGGATGCCGCCAGCCCGGTGGACATCCTCGATATGATAGTTGGGTGTGTTAGGTGCCACCTTGCAGAGTTGTGGAACCTGGCGCGAGAGGCGATCGATGTCGGTCAAGGTGAAATCAACATCGGCTTCATGGGCGGCGGCCAGCAAGTGCAGAATGGTGTTGGTGGAGCCGCCCATGGCGATGTCCAGCATCATGGCATTCTCGAACGCTTTGAAACTAGCAACAGAGCGGGGCAGTACCGATTCATCGTCCTGCTCGTAGTAGCGGCGGGTAATGCTGACGATGGTGCGCGCGGCGTTGAGGAACAGATCCTTACGGTCGAAATGGGTCGCCAGTACGGTGCCGTTGCCGGGTAAGGAAAGACCGATCGCCTCGGTGAGACAGTTCATGGAGTTGGCGGTGAACATGCCGGAGCAGGAACCACACGTCGGGCAGGCGGAACGCTCATACTCTTCGACAACCTCGTCGCTGATACTGTCGTTCGCGGCAGCCACCATGGCGTCCACCAAGTCCAGTTTGTGGTCTGAGAGCTTCGTCTTGCCAGCTTCCATGGGTCCGCCAGAGACGAATACGGCGGGAATGTTGAGACGCAGGGCTGCCATCAACATGCCGGGGGTAATCTTGTCACAGTTGGAAATGCAGACCAGGGCGTCGGCACAATGGGCATTGACCATGTACTCGACCGAATCAGCGATGATCTCGCGCGAGGGCAGACTGTAGAGCATCCCGTCATGACCCATGGCGATGCCATCGTCCACGGCGATGGTGTTGAATTCCTTGGCGACACCACCAGCGGCTTCAATCTCACGGCACACCAATTGGCCGAGATCCTTCAGGTGAACGTGACCGGGTACGAATTGGGTAAAGGAGTTGGCGACGGCAATGATTGGCTTCTCGAAATCCTCGGTGTGCATTCCAGTGGCGCGCCAGAGCGCGCGGGCACCGGCCATGTTGCGTCCCTGGGTGGAGGTTTTGGATCGATAGGTCGGCATGGCGCATCCTATTCGTCTAAGGGTTCTTAATAGTCTAGACTTTATTGTGTTCCCCAAAGTAGTAGGTTGTGTCGCCAAAACTTCTCAGTGACCGAAATTAATGGGATACAAGCCCCGTCCTTCGTTTGACGGCTTTGTGGTAAAATACACTTGGAGTTAACAATCCCCCTCTAGGCTCAAGACGCGTTGAAACAGCTACGATGAGAGCAGGCGTAGAGAAAAACCAACGGGCAATGGTAGTAAACATAAATCCACCCCAGAGGAAAAAGTCACGCATTCAATGGTTTGTAGTCGGTTAGTCGCGTCCGGGCATTCCGAGACTTAAAACGGACGTGGAGAGAGTGTAAGACCTGGTTCCAGGCTGTTCTCATTGAAGCGTCAACCCCATTCAGCGATCAGTTTTCCTGCTTGTAGTATGTTGCTGACGTGGTGAGGAATCACCGCCCTAAAAGTGCGGTGAGGATGTCAAAAACGCTCTGTGTCAATCTCGTTGCCTTAAGCGATAAGTCCAAAGATTTGTTCGATATTCATTATCGATGCTCTTGTTGCACGTTAGCACAAGAAAAGCGCTTCGGGCACGGAGATGGCGTTATCCGTCCTGCCATACAGTAAACGACAGAGACGAGAACGCAGCGCGCGAATATTTGTGCAGTTGGGGCAACAAAAACGCTTTCTTTAGGTGATGTTAGACAGTTAAGAGCTGCAATCACTGCTTGAGCCTAGAATCCCCATGCCTTCAGGCGCTCGGAGTATGTCAAAAACCTAAATCTGAAACCACGCCGTCAGCGCTACTGCCAATGCATCGGCGGCGTCATCTGGCTTAGGTATGGCATCCAAATTCAATTCCCGCGCCACTGCTTGCTGGACTTCCTGTTTGTCCGCATTACCATATCCCGTTAACGCTTGTTTAATTTGGGCAGGGGTAAATTCTACAGTCGGTAAGTTATGCTGCCCCAATACCAACATGACAACTCCCCGCGCTTGAGCCACGAGGATAGTATTTGACATACGATAGAAGAAGAGTTTTTCAATTGCTACCAACTCAGGTTGAAATTCTTTGATCAGGGTGTGCAAATCGTCATACAACGTACATAGCCGCTGTCCCACTTCCGTGCCAGCTGGCGTATTGACAACACCAAAATCTAGTAGGTTTACTGAATCATGTTGCACACTGTTTTGATTTTTTTGGCATATGATCGCCCCAAATCCTAAAATTGCCAGTCCTGGATCTATTCCTAAAATTCGCTGTTCCATTGATTTGTTGTTTCTGTTGACCAAAAGGCGTAATCAGTCGGCATACTGGCAACTTAGACTATGCACTTTTGGTCTAATGAAATTGAAAAATGTAATAATTCCACACTTCTTGGGTTTAAACCAGGTAGTGTACATTTTCTGTTAATCATTGTTAGTAGCACTGCTCCAAATCAGGTATGTCAATTGGTTTTCTCAGACAAGCCCTCAACGCCTTGCAAAAGCAGTCACGTCGTCGCACTTCCCATCGAGTTAACCAGTGGTTCAAGTGGTTATCTCCTGGGCTATCGGTGAAACGATGGTTGCTAATTAGTGTTGGAGGTGTAATTTTAGCAAGTCTGGGATTTGCTATCTGGATTAGGCTAACGCCAATTTTTTGGGCAATTAAGTTTTTGAGGGGCATTCTGGGATTCATCACCGACATTCTACCGTACTACATCAGCGGACCTTTGGTGATACTGGGCGGCTTGCTGTTGCTTTTATGGGGACAAACTCAAACAGTCAGTTCAATTACTCAGGTACTGCGATCAGAAGGCGATGAGGAACTTATTGATGTCCTCTTGGCGCATCGTCGATTGTACCGGGGACCAAAAATTGTCGCAATTGGTGGTGGTACGGGACTTTCCACATTGCTTAGAGGCTTGAAAGTTTATAGCGCCAATATTACTGCCATTGTTACTGTAGCCGATGATGGCGGTTCTTCAGGGCGGTTGCGCCAGGAATTTGGCGTGCTACCACCTGGAGATATTCGCAATTGTTTGGCAGCACTGGCTGATGAAGAAAAGTTATTGACAGAACTGTTCCAGTACCGCTTTAAGGCTGGAGAGGGGTTGCTAGGTCATAGTTTTGGCAATTTGTTTTTGACGGCGATGAGTGATATTACTGGCGATTTGGAAAGAGGTGTCGCCGCCAGTTCCAAAGTCCTAGCCATCCGGGGACAAGTTCTGCCAGCAACTCTCAGCGATGTGCGCCTTTGGGCTGAGTTATCCGATGGTCGCCGCATACAAGGGGAATCTAAAATTACCGAAGCCGGTGGTAGTATTGTCAAGATTGGCTGTATTCCGGAAAATCCTCCCGGCTTGCCAGCCGCCATTAAGGCAATTAAAGAAGCCGATTACATCATCATGGGTCCTGGCAGTCTTTATACCAGCGTCATTCCTAATTTGCTGGTACCAGAAATTGCTGATGCGATCGCCGCCTCGGAAGCACCGCGTATCTACGTATGCAACATCATGACACAGCCTGGAGAAACTCAAGGATATACCGTTGCTGACCACATCAGGGCAATTGATGCTGCTTGCGGCAGACCCCTATTTAATGCTGTACTGGTACACAAAAAATCTCCTAGTGCCCGCGCACTGATCCGCTACGCCCAACAACAATCGCATCCTGTTTTCGTGGATCGAGAAGCCATAGCCCAGTTAGGGCGGCGGATTGTTCTCGCTAATGTCATGCACGAAGATGAAACAGGTTGCGTGCGTCACAACTCCGAACGACTGGCGCGAGTGTTGTGGCGGTGGTATAGTGGAGCTCATCATGGAAAGTGAGGATATATAGCAACCGACACGAAGCTTAGGACAACTTTTCAATCCACAAATCATGCTGTTGCAGCCGTCTACAGCCGACTTGTCCTAACACCTTTGGCGACGGCTATACAAGCAGAAAACTGTTGACTATTGAGTAATGATAAAAATTTTTTTGGCAGATGCAGCGGCAACGCAAAAGCTTGGAATTACTCTCGGTCAATCGCTGAATGCTGGCAATGTTATTTTACTTCAAGGTGATTTAGGTGCTGGCAAAACGACTTTGGTGCAAGGTATAGGGGAAGGTTTAGGTATCAGCGATCCAATTGTTAGTCCAACTTTCACCCTCATTAACGAGTACATGGAAGGACGCCTTCCCCTTTACCATTTGGATTTATATCGTTTGGAAGCAAAACAAGTCGCTGCCTTAAACCTAGAAACCTACTGGGAAGGTGTTGAGGTTACACCAGGAATTGTCGCGATTGAGTGGGCAGAACGTATGCCCTACAAACCAGAGAGTTATCTTGATGTGCGCTTGACTTATACAGATGAAAGCACTCGTCAAGCTGAAATTACGCCGCATAATTGCACCATAAGCGAAGAAATAGCCTTGATACAAATGTAATTCGTTCCCTAGCGTGGGGCGCACGGTAACAGGTTTGGTAATAAAGCAAAATGCTTGTTGTCGAGAACTATCGCCAACTACAGCATGGTGATACCAATTGAAACATGATTGCGGCTTTCGGAAGCGCTAAAAGCAATTACCAAAAACTGTTTATCTTCTCCTGTTACCAGACGCTGCGCACCGAGAGGGCACGTCCTTTAGGACTTACGAGATGCTACTTTGTGAACACAATCCAAAATCTAAAATCCAAAATGGTATAAGTGGATTCAAGCAGCCAAGAATCCGAATGTGTTAGCCGTGGGAGTGTCAAATCTACCACTACCACGCTCATCACTTAGATTAACTAAGATTGTCATCTTAATTACCAAACCTCACTGGCAAAATTTTTTAACAGGAGATAATTCCAGCATTGATATTTGCTAGCTCCCTTACCTATGTAAGCAAATATATACGTAGATTTACTAAGCACTTTATGAAGTTTGTATAAAATAAAAACGTATTGAGTAAAGAAACCTCTACTCAATACGTTCAAAAGCTGACACTTGTGGCTGCAAAGGCTTACTCAGTGGGGTTTCCCCAAGATGAATCACCCAGCGCAATTTTTAACTGAATTCCGCGAAATTGCTGATCCCTGTTAAGGACTTGCCAATAAAAAAGTATCCAGCTACCTCTTGTGGAGGCAGGCAAGATGTCTGCCTCTCGTCCCGATTCTGGATTGTTGACTGCACCAAGCGAAGCCCAGTGGCTTGACTAATGACTAAAAGTTAAAGCTTGACCCCGGACTTGTGTATGTACTTTTCCTTTTTCATATACAATCTGACCGCCTACTATAGTGATCACAGGCCATCCAGTGAGGTTCCAACCTTCAAAAGGACTCCAACGGCACTTAGTCAACAATTCCTCGCGTAACACAGGGTGATAAGTATTCAAATCGACAAGCACTAAATCGGCATCATAACCAGGAGCGATCGCCCCCTTATTTGGGATACCATATCCCTGAGCTACAGCTTGTGACATCCAATGACTCACTTGAGCAACCGTACATTTTCCCTGCATTGCAGCTGTTAACATCAGAGGTAGGGAAGTTTCTACACCAGGCATCCCAGAAGGAGTGTTTGGGTACTCTTGAGCTTTTTCTTCCAAAGTGTGCGGCGCGTGATCTGTGGCGATGAAGTCAATCACGCCATCACGCAAAGCTTGCCACAGGACTTCGTTATCGTGGGGCGATCGCAATGGTGGATTCATCTGCGCTAAAGTCCCAATCTTCCCATACGCGCTGGTATTGAGAAGTAAGTGCTGGGGCGTCACCTCTGCTGTCACCCAACTTGGTTTATCCTGACGCAGTAAGTCTGCTTCTTCTGCTGTTGACATATGCAGAATATGCAAACGACGTTGGTATTTTTTAGAAAGTCTTAATGCCTGTTGAGTTGCCAGAAGTGCTGCCTGATTATCTTGGATTTGTGAATGAACGGCGGGATCATGAATTCCAACGAATTCCTTGCGGCGTTCATTAATTCTCGCTTGGTCTTCAGCGTGAACGGCAATCAAACGCTCGCCTTTAGAAAATATAGCCTCCAATGCAGCATCTTGGTCAACCAGCAACTGTCCATGCATTGAACCCATGAAAATCTTGATCCCACAACTTGGCTTTGCCTGAAGTAAATCAGGCAAATTTTCTGCCGTTGCCCCAATAAAAAAGCCATAATTTACCAAGCTCTTTTGCGAAGCTCGTTGTAGTTTATCATCAAGAGCTTGTTGAGTCGTGGTTGTAGGTCGCGTATTGGGCATTTCCAAAAATGAGGTGACTCCCCCTTTGGCACAAGCGCAACTAGCGGTGAATAAATCTTCCTTGTGTTCCAGTCCTGGTTCCCGGAAGTGGACTTGTGGATCAATGACGCCTGGCAACAAAGTTAACCCTTGTGCGTCAATTTCTATGGTAGGCGTTGCAGCTGAAATTTCTGGTGCAACTTGAACTATCGTGCGATCGCGCGTCAGCACATCCCCAAGGAGTGATTCACCATTGGGTAGAATTATGCGAGCGCGACGAATCAGCAAACTCGTAGGAGATGACATGCGGTCAACTGCGTTAAAACAAGAACTGAGCGTAACACATAATTATCCCTATAGGTTAAAACAAGAAGTGAGCGTAACACATAATTATCCCTATAGGTTAAACTTAGTTGAACTCTTCGTGGAGCCTTTGTGTTGTTTGTTACAAAAAAAATATGATTTTTAACTAACGGAGAACCTTCTCAAGATGACTACATAACCTCAACAGCTAATTTGTAAAGTTAAGATAAACAAATACAGCATCCCTGCTTGGGCAAGTGAATCACCTGCTTCTATTGCCATTACTTTTGTAATTTCATGCAAAATCAAGTGCCTGATAACAACTCTAGCCACCCACAACCCAATAATTCTTCTTGGTTTGCAGAACTCGGTAGGACGGTTGTCTTAAGCATCGTCCTAGCTCTGGGAATTCGCACCTTTGTTGCTGAAGCGCGTTGGATTCCCTCTGGTTCGATGGAACCAACTCTACACGGTACTCCAAACCAATGGGAGGCAGACAAGATTATTGTCGATAAATTAAGTTATAAATTTTCTAACCCGCAGCGAGGCGATATCGTAGTATTTTCTCCTACGCAAGAGCTACAAAAAGAACAATACCAAGATGCTTTTATTAAGCGTGTGATTGCCTTACCAGGAGAAAAGGTAGAACTTAGGAATGGCAAAGTTTATATCGATAACAAAGCCTTGCCAGAAAACAAGTACCTAGCAACTGGACAGCGTACAGCTATTGATGTTTGCACATCAGGTCAGCAACCACCTTTCCTATCGCAACCGGTCACCATACCAGCTAATTCATACTTAGTATTAGGAGATAACCGTAACAGTAGCTATGATAGCCGCTGCTGGGGTGTTGTTCCCCGCGAGAACGTTATCGGACGTGCTGTCATTCGCTTTTGGCCTCTTAATCACGTTGGAGGAATAGATAAATCACCGCTGTATCGGTAGTTCACGGGGACTGGGGATCAGGGACGCTTGGATTGGGGACTGGGAGGAATTGAGAACGGGGATTGCAACAGTCCGCACTATTCCATGGATTCGGGACTGGGCAATACTCGCACCTTACCCTAATCTCTAATCCCTAATCTCTAATCCCTAATCTCTAATCCCTAACAAACCAGCTGCAAACTCTATCGCTTGTTCTTGTGTGGAAACCTTCCCCTCAATCTGCGCCACGGTAATTTCTCTAAGGAGTTGACCGACTAGTGGCGAAGCAGGAATGTTCAGTGCTAACATAAGAGCTTCCCCACTAAGTAATGCTGTGGGATGAGCAACCAGATCATCAGGGTTAAGGTAGCGGGTAATTAAGGGTGCGTACATATCTAGAGGCTTGTCGTCAGATATCGCCTCTACTGATATGGTGTGTGCGACTGCTAAAGTGGCGATCGCTGGAAAGACAAATCCCGCTTCTTGAAATAAAAAATATTGTTCTCGCAAAGACATCAGGGGTGTTTTCAGTTGCGGTAACAACCTTAAAACGGTAGTTACCGCTTTTATTTCTGCACGGCTATAGGTGAGTTCCATCAACTCTATTTGGGCTGTTTCTGGTTCCGGGTTGACTAGAGTTGCAAGTTTAGCTATTGCCAACCAAGTGGTTTTGACGGTATCGCGTACATATTGGGCAAGTTCCACCCCAAATTGCTGCCAAATTTCGGTGAGTTGAGAAGCAGAAGAGTCAACCACCGCCAGTAAACTCACACTTTCTTTTGTGGCGTATTTAAAGAAAGGAGTGATTAAACCATCTTCCCAAGCACTTGCAATCCAGGAACTCCCTTGAGCATTTGCCAGCATATACCCTAATTCTACCCGCACTCTTTCAGGGGCAACTTTTGTGATGTGTGATGCTAAAGAGCGAATTGCTGCCTGAGTGTCTGGCTCAATTGTAAAACCCAGTTGTGCAGCTTGGCGATATGCCCGCATTAACCGCAAGGGGTCGTCTTCCAAGTTAGCAGGTGATATCATTCGCAAAAGACGCTGTTGTAGATCAACATCGCCTTGCAAGGGATCAATGATTTCTTGAGTGTGGGGATTGTATGCTATGGCATTTACTGTGAAATCCCGCCTATGCAAATCTGTTTCTAAGCTATTGCCTTCAGCTTGTGCAAAATCTGCTGTAGCGTGGGGAAACACAACACGAGCAATTTGTCGTTGTGGATCTAATAACACAAAACCAGCTTTGTAATGTGTCGCTATTTTGCGGGCTACCTTCACCGCATCAGATGGTAGAACAAAATCCAGATCCAAATATTCGCGAGTCTTTCCTAAAATCGCATCCCGCACAGCACCACCTACCATGTAAGTAGGTTGTGGCAAGAATTCCAAACTAAAGGGCCAATTTTCTTCTGAAAGCATAGAAGGAGCTGAACAGTCCATTGTAATAAAAATAAACCCAGCGACTAGTGAATAACAATGGCGCTTAAGCTAGATTATCAATAAAGGTCCCCGGAGTTGGTTGAATTATGTGTGTTTGTGTAAATTGCCACTATGTAGACCGCTGTATCACCTACCATGCGGTAGAAACGCAGCACCAACAACCCCACTTGACCGAAACGCCAAATTTTGAGCCGAATGAACCCTCCATCAATGTCAACATCCGCACACACGAAGATGTGATTGAAATGGAATGGGATGTTGTAGGATGTCTCAGCTTTAAGCGCGAAATGGGTAAGTGGTCGAAGTTGCGTCCTGGTGAGTTGGTGCCAACTTGATAATCAGTTGTGTTGTCTGTTAAACGCGGCTACTGCTGTTTAGTGTGGTAGTCGTGATTATTTTTATGTTTAATTTAACGCAGAAAGATGCTTTAAAATACAAGACGTTATAAAAAAACTAATATTAAAAATAGCTTTGACCACTGAATTAAAACATCTCCAACCAACGCAATACGCACTAGGACTACACACCACAACTCGTGAATTGGGTTTGGCAATCAGTAACTTTGCCGGCGAAACCCGTTCTAAAGTTTGGGATTTAGATCGTGAACTATCCAGTCATTTGCATCAATATTTAGTTGAATTTATCAAACCCCAAACTTGGGCAGACTTGGCGTTTATTGCCGTAGCAAAGGGACCAGGAGGTTTTACTGGAACTCGCATTGGGGTTGTCACCGCCCGCACTTTGGGGCAACAGCTAGGCATTCCTGTATTTGCCATTTCTACTTTGGCAGCTATGGCGTGGTCACAAATCCCCCCCAACCCCCCTTATAAAGCGGGAGATCAAGTCATAGCTGTACAAATGCCCGCCCACCGAGGTCAAGTTTTTGGCGCTATTTATCAACCCACACCAGATGCTTGTGAACTGAACGTTTTACTACCAGATACTGTCATGACACCAGAAGCATGGCAGGAAAAATTAGCGAGATGGAATACTGATTATCAACTTATTGAAGCAAAATCTGGATTAGCAGCGACAGTAACAAGCGTGTTGCAACTAGCATATTTAGACTGGCAACGAGGGCAGCGTCCTAACTGGTCAGAAGCATTACCATTTTATGGGCAACATCCTGTCGAGATGTGAAAACGATGCCTCATCTGATTGCAAAAGTTATCCCGATTTTGACACACAATGCGACAGATACTTGCTTAGGCGCGCAAAGCCTTGCGCCCTTACAGCCTTTTTGTGTATTGTAAAGATTTTTGAAATTGGTATGAGATGGGTTTGCCTTGCTTATGAGGAGTCTTCACAGTGGAAAAATGAAGACATTATAAATTAAGACTTTATAGCTAAAAGCTAGAGGATTGAATAATGTTGCTGCGCTTTTGTTATGTTCAAAGTAAAACAGAGGCTATCAACTGTTTTTGTATTTTTATCGTTGAATTCACTTAGATTTAATCAAATCTTGATAATTTAGCAAGACCGCCTGCCAACTGTTTTTTATTTTCATCGTTAAATTTACGTAGATTTAATCAAATCTTGATAATTTAGCAAGACCGCTCGCTATAAAGTAATAGTCTACTTTTGATTCATCCGCTTTGGCAAAGGGTGATACAGTCTGCCAGTTTCAAGAAGTAAAACTGATCCTGCTGAAGATAGGCTTCCTTTTACAACTCAAGTTGGTAGTTATTAAAACTTAGTGTTTACAGGAAGTCCTTGCAACTTTGGTGACAAATGCCAACTATTGCTGCGAGACGCAATGGCTTGAAATGAAGCTAATAAGTCTCAACTTTACTATCCTCATTTTTTAACTAACGGGAAAATTCATCAATATGCCCTGGCAACTATCGTCTCAAATTCCGATTAATCCTATTCATGCTGCTGTAGGAAGAACAGGTAAGGTATTGTTCTTTGCTGGTTCGGGTAACGTTGAAACTCAAGTAGCATATAACAATTCCCCGGAAGGAGTCAGGCTTTGGGATCCTAATAACCCCACGGTCTTCACCACTCCCACGATTCCACGGGATAGTAATGGAAACCCGATTGACCTTTTCTGTGCCGGTCACTCATTCCGAGCTGATGGTCAACTGTTTGTTGCAGGTGGTACCCTGCGATATGACCCATTCTATGGTATTCCAGATAGTTTTGTATTTAATTTTACTGGTAACAACGGGAATGGGACATGGACAAAGGTGGCATCAATGTATAGAGGGCGCTGGTATCCTACCGTATTAACGCTGGGTGATGGTAGAATATTCTCCCTGTCAGGTTTAGATATAAGTGGCGGTCTAGACCGCAACCCAGAAATTTTTAACGGTTCTAGTGGTTGGAAGATTTTTACACAACCAACCAGTTATCTTGCCCTCTATGCCCATCTAATCTTGTTAAGTAGTGGCAAACTTTTTTATACGGGTGCTCAGTTGGGGGGGAACAATGGTGTATCACCACGCATTCTCACTTTACCTTCAAAATTTAATCGGGCGATCGCAGAACAGTCAGTGTCTGGGTTGCAAAACGCAAGCTACGGCAATCAAGCTGCCAGCGTTTTACTACCACCAGCTCAAGACCAAAAGGTGATGATTATCGGTGGGGGTGATGGAGGTACGGCAACGAACCGAGTCAATGTTGTGAATCTAAGCAATAGTACCAATTACACGGCCGTGGCGTCTCTCAATTATGCGAGGATGCACCATAATGCTGTTTTGTTGCCTGATCGCACGGTATTTGTATGTAATGGTAGCGGAGGGGAAGAAAATATATCACTATCAACGCTGCCAGCAGAGATTTACAATCCAGCGACGAATACCTGGACAGCAGTAGAGACACCAATTGTTAACGGTCGTGTCTATCATTCAGTAGCGGTGTTGCTGCCAGATGGTAGGGTCGTTGCAGCAGGGGGAAATCCTCAGCGTGGTACTTATGAAAATCGCATAGAAATTTATAGTCCGGCGTATATGTCGCAGACAAGACCCGTGATTAGTAGTGCTCCTGCGGCAACTAACTACAGCAGGACGATCACTATCCAAACAAACCAACCTGCAACGAACATCAAATGGGTTCATCTTATTAGACCAATGGCAACCACGCATGGTCTAGATACAGAACAACGGGTAGTGGATCTGCCGATTAGCTCTAGGAGTGGCAATTCTCTCAGCGTCCAAATAACAGGTAATCGCAACATTGCACCTCCTGGCTACTACATGTTGTTTGTTGTTGACAATAATAACGTTCCCTCGGTGGCTAGTTGGATTCAATTAACATAATCCCTTACACCCACTTATGGCTAATGCTTCATAGTGTTCGTAGCAATTAGCAATCAATTTAAAAATCAAAGCAGTATCAGCCAATGTTGATGAACTACAGCCAGCGTAAGAACAATGGCGAATTGGCAATAATTTTTGGAGTCACATATGAAACTGAAGTTAACACGCAGACAATTTGGTCAGTTGGCAGTGGCAGGCACTGCGGCTGCTACGGTGGGGTTTTTTGCCAACAAAACCGTTGGACAACAGCCACCAAACTCAAAAATTTTGGGTGCGCGAATAGGAAGTATTAGCGACGACGACACCGATACCAACCTTGAGTCCAACACCACTGACCTTGCTGATGGAAGCGCAACGGCAGATATTGTTCCATCCTCTTTACAGACCATCGTCGTGGAGTCTTTCGATGTCGGGACTCAAGTGGTCACAACAGTACTGACAACCGCACCTACTTTGGAGGCTGGTGAGCAAATAAGCGGTTTTGCTGCCTTAAGTGGTGGCATACTGGTAGTAGCTACTACCATTCTCAATGCAAAAAACAAAGGGAATACTTACTTGATAACTCTAGGTGCTTCAGGTGCCTCTCCAACAAGACAACTGGTTACAGGACTCAAAAAGCAGGAGACACTTCTGAGCCTATTTACCCGCAAAGATGGCTCTCTTGGTGGTGTAGTGGGCAAAATAAACGGTACGCCTCCCATGAGTATAGTAAGTATTAATCCTCAGACTGCCGCGATTACAGGTGAGGATAAACTGTCTGGAAACTTGCGGGTGAATACTGTAGCTGAGTGTCCGGATGCAACTCTCTATGGGATTGTTACTAATAACAAAGGCGAAACGAGTTTGGTGCAAATAGATAAGGGGAAGGACCAAACAACGCCATTACGCTTTGAGGGACAGCTTTGGAATAATGGCTTTAATAGCTTGGTTTGCACTTCATCAAACAAATTGATCGCCTTGGGTGCTCGCAGGTATGAATCTCCCAGATTTCTGCACTTCCTGAATAAGGACAATGGAGAGATACAGAGGATAGAACAAGCGTTTGACGTTGATGCAATTACAGTTGCGTAGGCAGTAGCAGTAAGTAGTTAGTGATAAAAGCAACTACTTACTACTATCAACTACCGCAAAATTCTCTATGCTGTAACAGCCGCCATTGCCTTGTCAACAGCTTGCAACGCCTGTTCTACTTCTGCCTGTGTCACAATCAAAGGTGGCACAAATCGCACAACCTTGGGACCGGCTGGAACGAGCAATAAACCCTCGTCTATCGCCGCTTTGACAACGTCCGGTGCTGTGCTCTGGACATCTGCATTCAACTCCATACCGTTGATCAGACCCCAGCCGCGTACTTCGGTGATGTGATTGGGGTATTTTGCGGCGATCGCCCGCAAACCATCTCGCAACTGTTCACCCCGATCCTGTACATTTTGCAAAATGTTCTCCCGTTCCAAAGTTTCGCAGACGGTGAGAGCAACTCCACAGGCAAAAGGATTTCCGCCAAAGGTGCTTGCGTGCTCTCCTGGTTGGAAAACATCGCAGAATGATTTGCACATCATTGCTCCGATAGGGATACCACCGCCTAAGCCCTTAGCGCTGGTAAAGATATCCGGCTCAACGCCAAGACACTCGTAACCCCATAACTTGCCACTGCGTCCCATACCGACTTGCACTTCATCGAAAATGAGTAAAACGCCAGTTTCATTGCAAATCTGCCGCAGCTTTTGGAAGTAGGCAATATCCCCGGGTCGTACGCCGCCTTCGCCCTGCAATGGTTCTATTAAAATTGCCGCCACGCGGTAATCGCCTTCATCGAGTTCGCTAATCGCCGCTTCTACCGCACCAATATCGTTGTAAGGGACATAGTCGAAACCAGGCACCAAAGGTTCAAAGTTCTTTTGATACTTCGGTTGAGCTGTGGCGGTAATTGTTGCCAAAGTCCTTCCGTGGAAACTGTCGCGTGCTGTTAAAATGATTGGTTTTTCAATTTGTAGCACTGTATGTGCGTATTTTCGCACCAGTTTAATTGCAGCTTCATTGGCTTCTGCCCCGGAGTTGCAGAAGAATACGCGTTCAGCACAGGAATGCTGCACTATCCACTTTGCCAACTCTCCCTGCTCAGGGATGTAGTACAAATTAGAAACGTGGTGGAGCTTCTGTATTTGCCGTGTCACTGCTTCTACCAAAGCAGGATGGGCGTGTCCCAAGGTACAAGTGGCAATTCCAGCCACAAAGTCGAGATATTCCCGCCCCTGTGTATCCCAAACACGGCATCCAGCGCCCCGTTCTAGGGCTATAGGAAACCGTGCGTAGGTGGACATGACAGCTTGATTAAAACTATCTGTGTCAAAGGGGCTAGACGCTATCGTCGCTTGTTCAACCAGAGTTTGTATGCTCACTACTTAACTCCTGAAAGTTTTTCATCGAAAATTTGGGTAGAAACTCCGTCCTTGTAAGACGGCTTTGCATTTTGTGAACCATTACCGCCTTGGGGTTACTTGATTTGGTGTACTTTTGTGTTGTACTTTCAATGGGACAGTTACCATCTCAATTCGTTCACCCTGTACGCATAACGGTTTTGCACTCGATGTGCCTTCCCCGAAGGGAGTAAAGTTAGCCTAGACAATGTTAACGGTCGGTAACTATATCAAAGACACTGACTTAACCCTCTAAACCTGTTTAATCCTTGATTTCTAGAGCTACAGACTGGCTTCGTATCCGTAGGTAGGAACTTAAACACTTACCGTTAACGTAGTACTCGAAGTACTGAGTCGGGTCAACTAATCCGCTTGACTTGAGGCTAGAAGCCCCTAGCATGGACGGCAGGGGTGTTGACCTTATGGTTGGTTGCTGGTTTCTATGAGAATCTTGAAAAAAAATCTTCTTACAAACTTCATATTAAGCTAGCACTCAGATATTCTCAAACGAGTGGTGATGGAAAAAAACTGTGTACTCAACACTTGAGCAAAAATATCAACGTATCCAGAAAGAGTTAATGGCAGGAGCGATCGCCCTTGCTGGTGTTTTCCTCATTGGCACTTTGTGGTATCGATTTGTGGAGCATTGGTCTTGGGAGGACGCAGCTTACATGACCGTCATCACCTTGGCGACTGTTGGCTACGGTGAAACCCAACCGCTAGGAGCGCGAGGCAGATTGTTTACCATCGCCTTGATTTTGATGGGAGTTATCAGTATTGGTTACATTGTCAACAGATTTACAGAAGCTGTTATTGAAGGCTATTTTCAACAAGGAATTAGAATACGACAACAGAGGCGCTTAATGGAATCCTTAACAGAGCATTATATCATCTGTGGATTTAGCCGGACAGGTCGCCAAATTGCCATAGAATTTCGGGCAGAAGGCGTGACTTTTGTAATCATTGACTCCAGGTTAGAATCTGTACAAATAGCCCAAAGTCAGGGTTACACTGCATACCAAGGAGATGCAACTTTGGATGAAACTTTATTCAAAGTTGGCATTGATCGGGCAATTTGTATCGTAGCGGCACTTCCTTCAGATGCTGAAAATTTATACATAGTGTTATCAGCAAAAACACTGAATCCAAATATTAGGGCGATCGCCCGCTCCAGCACAGAGGAAGCTTTGCAAAAATTACAACGTGCCGGCGCAGATGCCGTAATTTCTCCCTACATCACTGGCGGAAAGCGCATGGCAGCAGCAGCCCTTAGACCCGAGGTCATGGATTTTGTAGACGGGATCATCTCTGGTACGGACCGACAGCTGTACATGGAAGAATTTTTGCTAGCTGCTGCTGCTTGTCCTTTTATCGGTCAAACTTTAGGGGAGGCACAATTACGAGCGCAAACAGGTGCGCTGGTTCTCGCCATTCGGCGCTCTAATGGCGAACTGATCGGTGGTCCTACAGCTGAAACGGTATTTATGTCGGGAGATGTTCTGATCGCTATGGGGACAGCTGAACAGCTGCGCGCACTCAACCAAGTTTTAGGACCTATTCGTTCTAAGAAATTGCGCCGACCTCGTAAGGGTTAGTTTATACGAGAGAGGGAGAGAGAGAGGGTAAGATGTAGGAACGCAACTTGGTATTGATCTATAGCGTTATTGATTATCCTTCGACAAACAGCACACCCGTACTTCGGTAAATGAATATGATGTCTATTATGGACTTTTGAGTGGTGTTAACGATGAGGGTACTGGTTACTGGTGTTGCTGGATTTATTGGCTATCACTTAGCACACCGTCTTTTACAAGAAGGAATCGAGGTCATAGGCGTTGACAATTTGAATGACTATTACGATGTCAACCTCAAAAAAGCTCGTTTGGCGCAGCTTCACCCCCAGCCGGGGTTTACGTTTCAGTTTTTAGAGTTGAGCGATCGTCCCTTGGGGACGGGCGTTCCGCGCCATCGTCCCAAAGGGGCGCGCCCAGACGGCGATGGCGATAGCGATGGCGATCGCCTTGAGGTTGCTCAACTGTTTCAAGAGTACACCTTTGACTATGTCGTTCACCTTGCTGCCCAAGCAGGCGTGCGCTACTCTTTGCAAAACCCTTGGGCTTACTTAGATAGCAATGTTACAGGCTTTGTGAATCTTTTAGAAGGATGCCGCCAAAGCCAAATCAAGCACTTGGTATTTGCTTCCTCAAGTTCTGTTTATGGTGTCAATACCAAAGTTCCCTTTGCCGTCAGCGATCATGTTGACCACCCGATTTCGCTGTATGCTGCAACCAAAAAAGCAAATGAACTGATTGCCCATACTTATAGTCATCTCTACCAAATTCCGACAACCGGGCTGCGCTTTTTTACAGTTTATGGTCCTTGGGGAAGACCTGATATGGCGTATTTCAAATTCGTGAAAGCGATAGAAGAAGGTAAGCCCATAGATGTCTACAACTTCGGCAAAATGCAGCGAGATTTTACCTACATTGACGATGTCATTGAGGGCGTCTTGCGGGTGATGCTCAAACCACCTGAATCCAACACAGCGAACAGCAATGCCCGTTACAAACTTTACAACATCGGTAACAATAATCCTGTGGAATTGATGACGTTTATTGAGGTGCTTGAAAAGGCACTTGGCAAGAAAGCAGTGAAAAACCTATTACCGATGCAACCGGGAGATGTTCCCGCAACTTATGCTGATGTAGATGACCTGATGCGTGATGTTGGATTTAAGCCCAGTACTCCCCTTGAGCAAGGTATAAATTCTTTTGTGCAATGGTATCAAGAGTACAAAAAATTATGAAGTCTTCATCCTTTATTATTTTTCAGTCTTCAGTCTTCATTTTCCAACCATGCAAGGGAGCTATGCTCCTGATCACCCATTCGATCAAGAATGGGGGAGCTTGTGAGATCAAAATACCGGGATAAACTGCCATTCCCCAACTGGGATGGATGAGCACCCGGCATTTGTTTTGAATGACTGGGTAGCTCAATAAAGCTTTCACAGCTGCAGTGTCGTCGTGCAAAATTTTCCCCGGACGCGAAAGCAAAGGATAGCCTGTGCGGGGGTCGATCACGTCTGTTAAATAGTTGCAATCGCGCAGATTAAAGGCAACATCACAACCAAATCTCATAAACTTTTCCCGCAACCGTTCTTTTTCTGTCTCAATTTCCGGGGTACTTTCCACTAATTCATATCCTGATTGCTGTAAAACAATCACGACCCACAAAGAAACCTGTTTTTTCCAATCTGGTAATATCTGCTCGCGGTTGGCACAGATATACTGACTAGGAGAATGAATTGAAATTTGAACAGCTTGTCCCGTTTTGCCAACCAAATGGATGGGAGAGCCTGGAAGAGCAGTGTAAACTGTTGGATAGTTCACTCAACTTTCTTTGTTTTTTACAAGTTTTTTTTTCAATTCATCTTTTGTACCGATGATAACTCTTAAATAGTCAACAAACACATCTATTTTCCATAATAGATTAGTTTATTTGAAGCTTTTCTAATATTATATTATTTTCTTAATATTTCTTTAACCTAATCTTCGCTCATATTCTGATATACCTGCTGTGCTTGTGGCAATATAGGGGTTTGCAACCCGGAGTAAGGTACACCAAAGAAATAATGAACTACTTATGGGACAATAAATAAAAATTTTCCTCTGTCTTCCCCCCCTCTTGCAAGGGGAAATGAGGGGGATGGACACGAGATTTATACAGCACCTTGTTCGTGCATGAAGTACAACGCGCTTTGTCTAAAAGCCGAGACACTAAGCCCTTTTTACTTCTGAGTTCCTAGCTGCGGTTTCTGAATTCTGCTGTAATTACTTCATTCAATTGAGTTGCGCTATAGAAACTAAGACAGTAGAGGCGCAGTGGCTTGCGCCCCTATAGGAATTGGTAAAAGAAAGTAAAAATTAAGAAGAACGCAGAATACAGTTGCGTCCCCACAAATAAAATATGTTCTATTTGGCAAGGAAAGAATTCTTTTTTTCTCCATACCGTAAGGAACGAATATAACTCTTAATCCAGCTTTAAAGCATTGACTGGAACGTCATCCCAAGAATTGACCGTCCGCAATCGCGCCACCCAACCCCATGCCTTTTGCTCTTCAGTCAAATTTTGCTCAAAGGACTGATGGCAATCTTTGGCTTGAGACTCGTTACAGCAAGCAATACAAGCATGAATCATGCCGGATGAATCAATTTGTTCATTTACCCAAATAGTCATGACTTATTCTCCCCAAAAACTCAAGCTGAAAAAGCAATATGCCATCCTAGAATACTATTAGATTTAACCGACTTTAGCAGTAGCATCTACACCATCGCTGACGAGACGACCATCTTCCATATACACAATGCGATCGGCTATATCAAGAATACGGTTATCATGAGTCACCAGCAAAATTGTACAGCCTTGTTCTTTCGCTAATTTCTGCATCAATTCCACAACATCACGCCCGGATTTTTTATCGAGTGCAGCAGTGGGTTCGTCTGCTAGGACTATCTTTGGTTGACTAATCAGGGCGCGGGCGATCGCCACCCGTTGCTTTTGTCCACCTGATAAATTCTCTGGGTAGTAATCTGCACGATTTCCCAAACCAACACTCTCCAACATCGTAACTGCTTGAGCATCCATGTCCTGATCTAAAAACTCGTCATGTAACTCTAACGACATCCGGACATTTTCTTTCGCTGTCAAAAATGTCATGAGGTTATGTGCTTGGAAAATATAGCCAACTTGACGGCGAATATCTCGCAGCTGCTTTTTACTCGCACGACAGATTTCCTGTCCTAAAATCTTTAAACTTCCTTCTTGGGCAGAACGTAGTCCTCCCATAAGAGTCAACAAAGTTGTTTTTCCTGAACCTGAAGGTCCAGTCATAATTACAATTTCACCAGAGTAAATATCTAGGTTGATATCAAATAAGGCTTGTTTGCGAAGGGTACCTTCACCAAAGTAATGATTGAGGTTACTTGCACAGATGACGGGTTGAGTTGTGACTAAGTGCATCGAGTTATGAGAAGAAGTTACTTTTTTCATAGTTTGTTCTGTATGGTTATTAACTAATTACCTAGGATTTGCGTAACAATTCATCAGAAAATCTCAACCTGGCTACAAGCGCAGGTGGAATTTGGGTAAAGTTAGACCAACTGTAAAAGCGAGTGTTAGAAGAATGGTCAGATGGAAAAGCTGGTTCTTCTAAGCCATCGAGTACAAATCCAGCACGAAATGCTGCACTCAACAGAATGTGCAATGGTCGATGGAAGTATAGATGTGGTTTTGGTTGATTTTCAAGTGCTAAACCTTTTGTGGTGGAGGGTTGTAGATACCCGGACACTTTAAGTGAGTATTCACTCACAAGCTGACCTTCACAATCCTTGACTTCTGCAGCCATACTCACATATGTGTTGTTGAAGCAAGGATGCATCACGGCAAAGACGAAGCAGCCTCCAGGTTGTAGTAACTTCGTAAGTGCCCGTAGCAGGGGATCGATTTCTGCCATGTCCATAAGTGCCATTGCGGATACAGCAGCATCAAAGGAATGTTCTCCCAGCCCAAGTAAAGCTGTCTCATCCGTAGCATCTAGAACGTGATACTCAATTGATGTTTCATGCTGTTGAGTTCTTCTGCGGGCAGAGGCAATCATCTCTTCGGCAAAATCTATTCCTACCACCTGTGCGCCCAAGCTGGCTAATCTGCGGGTTGTCAGCCCATTACCACAGCCTATGTCCAAAATCCGAGTGCCTGATTTTACCTCCAGCAGCCTTTTGATCGCTGGACGAATCAGTACTTGATGAAAGTCGTTCCCGTCATCACCCATACGGGCGTCCCAAACAAAAGCGTTAGTGTTCCACGCATCACGAGTTTCATTGTTTGCTGCATTTGTCGAATCATTTGCCATTTGGGTACTCCCAGAAAAAAACACATCGACCCATAGTTAACTCTGAGAAGTTGAAACTATTGGTAGCTTAAGACTAGAATTGGAACTCCGTAGAGAATCTGCTGTTTTTTTGATAAAACTAGCCGTAGGTACCGCCATAAGTAGACCCAAAACTCCAGCCAGCTTTGCTCCTATTAATAGAGAGATGAATACCCAAGCAGGATTGAGTCCCGTCATACCTCCTATCAGTCGGGGAGCCACAACATTCTCGTTGATTTGACCGAGGACAACAGCAACTGTCAATACCTTGACTCCTAGCCAAATGTTTTGAAACGAGACTAATAAGCTGATTAATGCAATACTGAGAACTCCTCCAAACGGTATTAAGCTTGCAAACCCAATATTTAGTCCAAACAGTAGACCAAAGGGCACTTGTAAAGCTAAAAAAGCAAGTATCAAAACGACACTAAGGATGGAAGCCGTCATTGCTTGACCTACAAAGTAGTTTTGAAAACTTTGCTTCAGGAATAATTGAATCTGCTCATTCCACTCGGGAGAGAACCAGCTAAAAAGCCCATCCCAAAGGTTTCTCCCGTTGAAAACCAGAAAAATTGTCAGAACTATTGTCAAAACAAGATTTAAGGCACTATTAATAGTATCCAAAGTCACGTTAATAATTTGAGCTGTGAGATATTGCATTGCTCCAGTCAGTCTGCTTGTCAACTGAGACGTAATTCCACTAACATCAAATGGCAGCTGGTGCAACACTGTCTGCTCATCCCAAGTTTGTAATTCTTGCTTTCCAGCTTCAATCCAAGCTGGCACGCGGTTGCGAAACTCAACCAATTGTTGAAAAACTAAAGGACCTAGGACTAAACCCAAAACTCCCAACAGTAAGAGCGCAAAAAGCAGCACAAGACCTATTGCCCAACCCCGCTTCACGCCTTGCTGCTCTAAAAAAACGATGGGATAGTTTAGTAAAAAAGCAACGAGGCTGGCTGTAAATACAATACTGACGATGGGCTGTAGGTACTGGCAAAGTAACAGTATGAGCCAACCATTTAAAAAAATGACGGGGAAAGCCAATCCTATGTTGAGCCAACGAGGCAGTTTTTTATCAGAAATCATACACAGAATAAATTGTTAGCATTTGTGTGACTCTGGGCAACAAAGGGTTTGCTTTCTTTTTTCAGACAATTTGCTACCCAAAACTAAAATACATCCGCAGGGTCAGCAGATTGTAGCTTCCGCATCGCGACTGCGCCAGAAAAGCTGCACATGACTATCGTTATGATAAGTACAGTAATTGCACGTGCAAGTGTCATGCCAATAGGTAGTAGAGTTGCTGCGTATGTTAGCTGGTAGAGTGCGATCGCAATCAAAAATCCAGGCACATACCCCAACGCCGCCAACAGCAATGCTTCTTGAAACAAGACACCGAGAAGATAGCCGTCGCTATAGCCCATTGCCTTCAACGTGGCATACTCTGGTAAATGGTCGGAAACATCACTGTAGAGAATTTGGTAGACAATCACGATTCCCACAATAAATCCTACAATCACACCAAGTCCGAAAATGAATCCAATTGTCCCTTGGCTTTCCCAGTAGTATTTTTCTACCGCCGCAAAACCTTCTGGTGTTAAAACTCGTACATCTGTTGACAATTGTTTGGCAAGCTGCGCTTGCACTTGAATCGGATCGAAACCAGGTTTGAGTTTAATTAAACCGACTTCTATTTGATTGGGTTGACGTTCTGGAAACAATTTCAAAAACGTTGAATCACTCGTGATCACATTACCATCAGCAGCAAATGAAGCACCAATGGTAAACAGCCCAGTGACTTGAATGTTCTGACTATTGAGTTCTGCTTCCAGCGTTCCGTGCTTTTGCACACCGTCGGCTACAGCCCCGTACTCTGGACGTCCAGCACGGTCAAACAATACTCTATTTAAAAGTTTAAGATGCGTTGCATTTTGCTTCACTTCTGGCAAATTCAAGCTAGGAGCGTCTGGCTCAATTCCCCAAATCAAAATGGAGCGATTAATCCGAGTTTCTGGATTTTTCCACTGTCCCAAACTGATGTAAACAGAACTCACCGACTCAACACCTTCATGGCTCAACGTTTGATAAAGTCGTTCACGAGAAAAGCTTTTGACTGAGAAAAGGGTTTGTAATTGAGGATTAGTCATCACCAAATCTGCTTCAAGCAGCTGATGAGGCTTTGTGGCACTGTCAAAGAGTGCATCTTGAAAGCCCATTTGCACAAATATCAGCATATCTGCAAAGGCAATACCTGCCACTGCCACCGCCAGACGAGTTTTTTCTTTCATCACCTGCCGCAATGCCAGCGGGGTTCTACGAAGCCATTTACGAAACATTTCAAAAAACTCCTTGACACACTAAACTCAGGCTTAGATTCCCGCCTTCTTCAAGAAGTCGGGAATCTTGTTGGTTAGCTTATTAGCGCGAGTGTTGTTTCTTCAAGTTTGCGTTGTCGCATGAGGAGAAACAAAGGCAAGCCCAAAGAAACACCAACTAACAAAGTACTTGCAATATAAATCCACAAAATTTGCATCTTCAAACGCGAACCTTCCCAATAGACAAATACCCACAGTACCAGTGATGAGACAATCACATCCATACCAAAGAATGCGGAAATTCTGTTAGTGAAAAGCTGTTCTAGGAAAAGGTTCACATCCAGCCCATGTTCTAAAAGAAAGGGAACAAATTGTGAATACGGTAAAACAGTACCTAGGATGCAAAGAATTAAGTATATAGTTTTCAGCATTTTGACACCTCTGCTCTAGTTAATTTAAAAAAGCATGTCATTCATGAGCGATATAATGCTTGCAAAGTCGATCCTGAAGTAAGCCATCAAAAAACGAGTTTTTTCTCTATTCCTTTTGACACCGTTTGAGTACGTGAGTCTACAAGCTGTAATTGCCAAAATTGTCCAAGGATAAGTTTTCCTGAGAATTCGGATTCGAGACGTTTTGCAAAGCATTTTTTAGAAATCTCCTTGTCACACCAATCTATAACGAACATCCGTTATATTTTCTCGCAAAGAATATTTACAGTTCAATCGCTGTCTGCACTTGCAAGTTGGTCAAACCTGCAACTCGCTTACTATCTTCGGGTGTGAGGCGAATTTTCACCTCGATGACTCGCTTATCCAGATTTTCCCCTGGTTGATTGCTGAAAACGTTCTGTCGGTTAACCTGCAAGCCAATTAGCGAAACGCTTCCTTGCAATTCTCCGTTGAACCCTTGACCTTTGACAACTGCTTTTTGTCCGGTTTTCACTTTACTAATGTCGGATTGATAAACTTCTGCGACAGCAACCATTTGCTCAGTTTGCGCTAAGTCAGCAATGCCAGACTCACTTATTTTTTCTCCAACTCGCGTGTGAATTTTCAGTATCCTTCCTGCTGTTGGTGCCTTGATATAAGCTTGTTCCAAGTCAGTTTGTGCGCGTTTGACAGCTGAAAAAGCATTATCAACTTCCGCTTGCGCCGCTTGCACATCCACAGGACGAACTTCAGCAATCTTGTCGAGGGTGGCGTTGGCTTCTTTAATTTGCTTGACACCAGTAACATTAATTCTTTGTAGCGCCACTTTCGCTTCACGAATTTGTTTGCTAGCAGTGGTATTAATTCGGCTTAGAACTGCTTTGGCTTCGTTGAGTTGCTGTTGTGCGGTTTCTAAAGCCAAGCGTTTGCTATCAAATAAGGAACGAGATTCAGCTCCTTCTTTGTATAACTGCTGATAGCGTTGATCTTCAGCTTGAGCATTGTTGAGTTGCGCCTCAAGTCTGCGAATTGTTGCTTCTTGCGCTGTTCTGTCGCCTAGCCACTGCGCTTCTAATCGGGCGATCGCTTCTTCTTGCGCTACTCTATCACTTTGCAACTGTGCCTGTAAACGCTCAATCGTTGCTTTTTGAGCAAAGATTTCCCCAGTTTTTGCTCCAGCTTTTACTTGTGCGAGTTTGGCTTGAGCCATCTTAACTTGCTCTTGTGCTTGCGATAGAGCATCTTGGAGTTTATCTCGTGAGTCGAGAATTCCCACAACTTGTCCAGCTTTTACATTGTCACCCTGTTTGACGAGCAGTTGAGCAATGCGATCGCCATCCAATGCTAGAGGTGCAGACAGCTTAATCACCTCGGCTTCCGGTTCGAGTCGTCCTAATGCTGTCACTTTTTTTACTGGAGGAGCAGTTTCCACAGGTGCGGGTTTTTGACTAACCATCCCATACTGAGAAATGCCATAAAAAACAATTCCACCTGTGATTGCAGTTGCACCTACAACTAGCCCAATTAACCATCGATTCCCAGGTTTTGATAACACCTTAACATTCATAAATTTTCCTCACTCATTAGCTGTTAGCAGTATGATTCGATAGTTGTTTTTCTAAATATGCCGTTAGCATTTTGCTCAACAAAGCAAATTGTTCGGTAATAGAAACCATTTCATTATCCATAAGTCGCTCAAGGATTAAGCCATCCATCAGACTAAAAATAAACCAAGCTAGCACTGGGTCTTGAATGCCTAAAATATCATATATTTCCTGTTCATATCGCTTCGTTGCACGTTGAAACGCATTACTACCCTGCATTTCCTTAGAGTCTTGATGCTGACAAAAATCAACTTGTAAATAAGTCCACTTAATGTAATAATCTTCGTTTTTAGCTAAAAATTTTCCTAAAGCTTCCATCCGTTCCGGCAAAGTTTGCTTTCCTTCCAACTCAGCCTTTGCCAGCAACACATCTCGCTCACATATATCTTCCACCAATTGCTCAAATAACGCGTGTTTACTAGGAAAATAGTGATACAACGTCCCAGTAGAAACACTTAAACCTTCAGCTATTTGGCGCATGGTAATGGCAGCATAGCCTTTCTCAGCGAATAAGTCAAAGCACTTACTGAGCAGTTCTTTGCGGTATTGGTCATGGTCAACAATCTTCGGCATCTCTCGGCTTTTTTATATCGAACGCTCGTTATTTTAAAGAATACTATCGTTGCTTCTGGGTTGTCAAGCTGCAAGAAAGATGTAAGCTAGAAGCACAAAACAGTAGTTGACCTAATATTAAGTGGTGCAATCTGACCTATGCAGCAATCCAACTCTAGCTATGACCGAGATTTCCTGCGACAGCTTGTGACTCTAGCTGCAATTATCGGCGCTTTTGTCGTCAATGTCGTGTCGAATATTTTTCCCTTAAATGGACTCAATATTGGTGAAATTTCTAACACTTTGTTCAAAAATGTGCAGGTTATTCCTGCTAATTACGCCTTTGCTATTTGGGGATTGATTTACCTTGGTCTTTTTGCATTAGGAATCTACCAAGTTTTGCCAAACCAGAGACATGATTCCGATTTACGTAAAATAAGCTACTTGCTGGTGATTGCTTGTTTTGCCCAAAGTATCTGGGTTTATCTGTTCCTCTCCCGGCTTTTTGCTCTTTCGGTCGTAGCAATGCTAGGAATTTTGCTACCCTTGATGACTATATATGTACGGTTAGGGATTGGCACAAATCCTGTATCTCGTATCAAGAAGTGGTGCGTTACCATTCCTATCAGTATTTATCTAGCGTGGATTAGTGTAGCAACCATCGTGAATGTGGCGTCTGCGTTGTATTTTGTCGGTTGGAATGGTTGGGGAATTTCTGCCCAAGTATGGACAGTGATTATGTTGCTAGTTGCAGCCGCACTTGCTACGTTCATTGCTGTTCAGCGTCGAGACATTGCTTATCCAGGAGTCACAGTTTGGGCTTTGGTAGCAGTTGCTATGAAACAATGGGACAACCCAACGCTAAGAATAGTGGGTTTGGTATGTGCAGTTGCGCTTATTTTACTCATTTTTGTAAAAAGCTCGCGCACACAGCTTTTGAATGGTTAATAAAAAATTCACGTAAGAATATAATATACTTTAATAATATTGAATACTCATATAATAAAATTATTAATTTGGAACATCAGACCCTTGAAGAAAGGCAAAAAGGCTAAGGAGTGAAAAGCAAACCATGTAAGAGTTTTAGAGCTATTTTGCCCCAATTGCTGGAACTCTAATAGCCCTAGTTGTGGCGCTTCTTTAGCCCTACACAAAAGCCCTAAATAAAGTCAGGACAAGGTTGCAGCTTTTTAATCTACCTTTAAGTCAGTAGCAATTCCAACGGTGCATTCCCCTACCTCCTTGGTTGAGGAAATGGATGTAGTGACCGATACTTTTGTCCTCAATAACTTTTTGCAGCAGAACTAGATTTCGTGTATGACTCAGCCTTCTTCTCAAAAGCCAGCCGAGCAAAAATTTAATCAGCCAAAAAAGCTTCAAGAGTCTCCTGTTGCTCAGCAGCAGAAGCGACAGGAATCGAGCTTGAAAACTAAGGCAATAGCTTGGGCGCTTGGTGTTAGTATGCTCCCTGTGTTGGCAGTAGGGACAGTCACTTACTACTTTGGTAGCCAGTTGACTTCCAAACAAATTTCCCAATCTAGACAAACGAATACCACAAGTCCAGCAAAAAGTGAAGCACTAGACAGACTACTGTCACTTCTGTTAATTGAAACAGGGGTGACGGCAGTGTTGGCAGGTGCGATCGCAGCATTTTTAGCTAATCGCGCCATTCGTCCAATCCTGAACGCGACAGCAGTCTCTAGTAGTATGGTGAATAGCCTACGTCAAGAGGTTGGTACTCCCGCTCCCATCAGGAGCATTGATGAACTGGTTGTCTTAGAAACAAACATCAGCTTAATAAAAGAACAGCTTCCGGATTTGCTCTGGAAACAAGAAGCCGAAGCAGAACGTTCCCGGGTGTTGATGAAGATTACCCAACGTATTCGGGAATCGCTTAGTGAAGAAGATGTCTTCAAAACGACTGTTGAAGAAGTCCGCAAAGCCCTAAGAATTGACCGCGTGGTCATCTTTCGTTTCGATTCCAACTCGGATGGAACCTTTGTAGAAGAATCAGTTGCTCCCGGGTTGCCGAAAACATTGTGGACAACAATCTCAGACCCCTGTTTTCAGGGAGGATATGTCGAACAATACCGAAATGGTCGTGTTCGTGCTATTGATGATATTTATACAGCTAATCTCGGTGATTGTCATATTGGCTTGCTAGAGCGATTTGGTGTCAAGGCAAATTTGGTTGCGCCCATTATCAAGAACGACCAGCTATTCGGCTTATTAATTGCACATCAATGTTCCGGATCACGCTTATGGCAGCGAGCTGAAATTGATTTCTGCACCCAGATAGCTACGCAAGTGGGATTTGCTCTCGACTACGCTAAACTGCTACAACGGATAGATACGAAAGCTGATCAAGCTCAGATATTTATAGATATTACCCGCCGCATTCGCGAATCGCTCAACGAAGAGGATGTCCTTAAAACCACCGTTGAAGAAGTTCGTAAAGCACTGAGTGCTGACCGAGTGGTTGTTTATGGCTTTGACAGCGACTGGTATGGAACTGTGGTTGCAGAATCCGTGATTCCTGCTTTCCCGAAAGCGTTGCGAGCCAAAATCAAAGACCCCTGCTTTGTAGAGGGCTATATAGAAATGTACCAAGCAGGTCGAGTTCAAGCGACCAATAACATTTATGAAGCAGGATTGAGCGATTGTTACATTGGTCAACTCGAACCGTTTGCTGTCAAGGCAAATTTGGTTGCGCCGATTCTCAAGGACGAGCAGCTATTTGGCTTATTGATTGCACATCAGTGTTCCGCACCCCGTGATTGGCAGCAGTATGAAATTGATTTGATCACCCAGATCGCGATGCAAGTGGGATTTGCTCTCGACCATGCCCGCCTGCTTCAACGAATCGATGCTGAAGGTGTGCGAACTCAATTGCTTGGGGACATAACGCGCCGCATTCGGGAATCGCTCAACGAAGAAGATGTCCTTAAAAGCACTGTTGAAGAAGTTCGCAAAGCACTCAGGGCTGACCGATTGCTCGTTTATGGCTTTGACGCGGATGGGTATGGAACTGTGATTGCAGAATCAGTTGTTCCTGGTTTTCCGAAAGCGTTGCGAGCCAAAATCAAAGACCCCTGCTTCGCACAGGGCTATGTAGAAATGTACCAGGCTGGTCGAGTTAAAGCGACTAATAACATTTATGAAGCAGGATTGAGCGATTGTTACATTGGTCAACTCGAACCGTTTGCTGTCAAGGCAAATTTGGTTGCGCCGATTCTCAAGGACGACCAGTTATTTGGCTTATTGATTGCACATCAATGCTCCGGACCCCGTAATTGGCAGGAGTATGAAATGAATTTGTTCGCCCAGATAGCGACACAAGTGGGGTTTGCCCTCGACCATGCCCGGCTTTTACAGCAGGTAGAGCAGGCGTACGAAATTGCTGAAGCAGCAGAACGCGAGCAGCGTCAACAAAAAGAAGCACTCCAGCGTCAGGTGTCAGAACTGCTCACAGGTAGTGAAACAGTTGTCCAAACCCTTTCAACCGAGGCTCTCGGCCAGATGGAGTCTGTTACAAATGCCTACAATCAAATTCAAACGTTGGCTGATTCGGCTTTGAGAATGCTGATTTGTGCGCAACAAGCAGAACTCCAGGATCAGCGGCTGAGCCAGTTAGTACAGGATGGGCATGAGTCTATGAACCCGATTTTAGACAGCTTCAGTGCTATCCAAACAACAATTGTGGAAGCTGCCGAAAAAGTCCAGCGTCTAGACGAACCTTCCCAAAAGCTCTCCCAGGTAGCCAGCCTTATTAGTAATATTACATCTCAACTCAAGCTGCAAGTCATGAATACCGCACTTGAAGCAAGTCGCAGCCCTGAAGCTGGTCAAAAATTGGCAATGCTTGCTGACAACGCACTTTCTCAAGTGCAGCAATTGAACACGAGTATTGCAGAAGCAGAAATAGAATCACTCGTTGCCCAAATTCAGACACAAGCCAATGAAGCTATTGCTGTTATGGAGTCTGGGGCAGAACAGACAATGCTTGGGACTGAATTGGTAAAAGAAACTCAGCAGAAGCTCAATGAGATTATCACTATAACTGACCAAATGAAAAAACTGGTCGAGGAGCTTGCCCAAACCGCTCCTGTGCAAGCAAAGGCTTCAACCTCCGCCAGCCAATCTGTTCTGGAATTTGCTAATATTGCCAGCAAGACTTCAGAACAAGTCATGGCAGTAGCTAACTCCTTAGACAAGCTATCACCATTTGCACAAGACCTGCAAGAGGGCGATGATTAAAGTAGTATAACCCCACCCCATCTACTAAAAGCCTGTAATCGCTGTGGCTAAAACAAGACAGGCAAGGACTTAACGCCATGCACCCCCGTTGAGGGAATAAACGACCGTGTGGTGTTTGGGTCAATGCGTAGGTTTGGCAGGCGTTCTAGCACAGCACTCAGCACGATTTTGCTTTCCAAACGAGCTAAGGGCGCACCCAGGCAAAAGTGGATGCCGTTGCCAAAGGACAGATGTGGATTGGGGTTGCGATCGACCACAAACTCATCTGGGCGATCAAACTGAGTCTCATCCCGATTGGCTGACCCCATCCAAACGATTACCATTTGTCCTGCTGGAATTGTCTGTCCCCCCAGTTGGGTTTCGACTTTGGTAAACCGTTCCATCCCCTGGACTGATGAGCGATAGCGCAATACTTCCTCGATCGCCAGCGGCAGCAATTGAGGTTTCTGCTTCAGCCGCTCAAAAGCTTCTGGATATTCGTTAAAGCAAAGAATGGCATTCCCCAGCAAGTTGGTTGTGGTTTCATTGCCAGCTATTAGCAGCAGCATGCAGAAATCGACCAATTCTTGAGCCGTCAGGGTTTCACCAGCTTCGTGAGCAGCAATTAAATCACTAATCAAGTCTATGCTTTGATTTTGTCGCCGTTGCCCTAGCAGATGTCGGAAGTAATCAGCCATTGCTTTCGGTGCGCTCGGATCATACAGTACAACGCCATCTGACCAGCGTTTGAAGTCAGAGCGATCTTCAATGGGAACACCCAAAATTTCAGCGATCACAATGATTGGCAGTGGAATTGCCAAGTCATGCATGAAGTCCATCCGCTCTTGACCATGAACTTTATCGATCAGTTCATGGGTAAGTTGAGTCATGCGCGGTGCTAATTCCTCTACCCGACGAGCCGTGAATACTTTTGCGACGAGCGATCGCAGCGATTGATGCTTGGGTGGGTCAGTGGAGATCAGACTTTGAGTAAGATCGGTTTGCTCTGGTGGATGGGGAATTTTAGATGAAAACGTTTGCCAATCCGAAAATACCTGTTTGACATCCTCATAGCGAAATACCATCCAGCTTTGCTGCTCTGCGTTATAGAACACGGGCGATTCACGGCGCATTTTGGCATACCAGGGAAAGGGATTGCCAAACAGTTCAGTCATTGGTGTTGTAATCGATGGTTGATTGGCTTGCATGAGCAATTTCCTTGTATATGAACAAAAAATTTGCAGGTTGAACCGAGCCAGATTCTCGCGATCTGACAGATGGGTGACGAATCAGTTAGAAACTGAATGTTGGAGTTGGAGCTTAATGGTGCGTGAACCAGCTCACGCCAGAGGCAATCGCCACAGCCGTAACCACTCCATAGAGAGTGATGCCGATGAATGAAAATAGAAGTATTCGTCTGGGATGAACGCCGATTATGGGGGCAACAACGGCGATCGTCCAACTGCCCAGAATCGGGGTCATGAGAATGAGAAACCAGGCTCCATAGCGATCGAAGGCACGCTTTACTCTTTGTCCACCCCGTCTTTCCAGTTGTGACAGCCAAGCCCGTAATTCACAAAGAAGCAAGGGAGAGGGGAGTAGGGGGCAAGGGAGCAAAGAGATATTCAGATGTGGATTGTGTACCCCACCTGAATATAAGCCACTTCTTAAGTGGGGGACTCCAACCCATGCTCAGCAAAGCACACCGGCACAGTAGCACGAAACTAGCTCGCGTGAAGAATACTTCTCCCCCTCTCCCTGCTAGAAAGCACCTCTGCTTCTCGTTCAAAATCCTGAATCAGTTGCTCAACCATACCTCCCATCAACGCATCCTTATTGGGGAAATGATAGAGTAGCCCTCCCTTGCTGACTCCAGCTTGTTGTGCAACAGCATCCAGCGTTAACGCCTCAACACCCTTGTTAATTACAACTTGACTGGCAGCTCGCAGAAGTGCTTCACGAGTAGCTGATCGAGATTTTGGCTTTTTGGTAGCAGCCATAGAAGTGACCAAGAAAGTAGCAGGGAATGCAGGTACATTACACTCCTGGACAATCAAGAGCTAGATCGCCAAAAGCGTGGAAGTGCTCATAATTAACTATACCGTCTGGACGGTTTTTATGTCAACCATTCATAGCATCTCAATTTTTGATGGCTACAAATCCTGATGCTGCAACCTTCTGGAAAGACATCTGCAATCCAGAATCGTAGACTTAAAGTCTCAAATTGGTATAGCTCATCAACTGTTGTCGGTCGATTCTCAGAAAATTTAGACTCAGGCACATTCATGAACCTATCCCACTAATGCCAGATTGTGGTAGTCTACTTTTTAACTAAGAAGAGTGGATCACGCTATGGCTGGACGTTTTGAAGGATTGAGTGACTTGGAATGGAAATTGTTTGAAGATATATTTCCCGTTGAGTCAGAAAAGCGTGGTAAAGGAATGCCTCATGCGCCGTATCGCCATGTATTAAATAGTCTGTTGTACATTCTGATTACTGGATGTCGATGGTGCGATCTACCAAGGGGGGATACTTGGGCATCGAAAAGCTCATCCCACCGATGGTTAAAGCGATGGCGTTCAGATGGAACATTTGAATATTTACAAGCGCGTGTGTTAGCGAGCGCAAATGAGAAAGGGCTGATAAACTGGGAGTTCGGCGCGGTTGACGGGTCTTTTTCCCCCTGGGAAGGGCGGGGGTGAAGAAGTTGCTTATGGTGGCAAAGGTAAAGGTATCTTAATACACACACTTACAGAGGGTAATGGAATGCCCCTTTCTAACTGTACGACTCCAGCCAACGGTAATGAGAGAGAGCAGGTGTTACCCCTACTTGATAAGGTAAAACTTAAAACTTTGAAGCGTGGTAGACCACGTAAACGGCTCAAGGTACTGGCTGCCGATAAAGGTTATGACTCCAAACAACAACGCGCCAATTTACGCAAACGGGGTATTCGACCCCAAATACCAAAACGAGTCTGGAAAACAAAGAAAAACAAAGGCAGACCCATCAAAATCTCTGCTCCAAGATTCCAGCAAGAGCGTTGTTTTGCTTGGTATCAACGTAAATATCGTCGTTTGGTTGTTCGCTGGGAGCGACAGAAAGTATATTTTGATGCATTCATTGACCTTGCTACTATCCATATCTGGATTCAAAGAATCTTATTAGTGGGATAGGTTCAGTAAATTCTATATGTTGCTTGGTTTAGATGCTCGCGAATACAGTATTCTCGTAATAAAGAAACTTAATAAAACTATTAAAAAGGATTTGCCGACAACTCTTGATGTTGAAAAACCGTATTTTTTTCAAAAACTGGATAATTGCATTTTACATATTGCAGAGAATGAGAGGATAAATGTATCAAGTCAGCATAAATTATTTCAAATAATTAGGAAAATCCCGCATTATTTTTCTCTTCTATTAATTTTTCTAAGTCTATTTGGCATGAAATCAAATAATACTACTGTAGAGAATGGTTTAGCATTATGAAGATGCGGATTAATAACCTACAGATTCTTGGCACTGGTGTAGCCTCTGCCAAGCCTAACAAGCGCCTGCACTCGGAACGGAGATTTACACTATTGTTGTGATGCAAACATTTTTCCCGTCCGGTGAGGCGCAGGCCGTTATGCCGCAAGTTCTCGGTAGGGAGAGTAGCTTGAAGCTGCTTGCAGAATATTTATTCACAAAGAAAATTGCTAGGAATGGGTGGCTGTAACGACAATTTGTAACTACAATCGGTTATTGTAGCTGTCGTTCGGTTATGGAATATGAATGGAATGAAGCAAAACGCCTTGCTAATCTTCATAAACACGGAATCGATTTTACCGATGTCCCAACTGTGTTCGATGGCGATGTTCTAACGGTTGAGGACGATCGTTACAGTTATGGAGAGCAACGTTTTGTCACATTCGGTTTGTTGCAAGGGCGAGTGATTGCCGTTGTCCATACAGAACGTGAGGATTGCATCCGTATTATTTCTGCAAGAAAAGCGACGAAATATGAACAACGAACCTACTTCGAGCAACTCTCAAACTGATTGGCAACGATTGGACGCGATGAGCGATGAAGATATTGACTTGTCAGACTGTCCAGAGATTACACCAGAAATGTTTGCTAAGGCGGTAGTGCGGCGGGGTTTACCTGCTACAAAAGCCAAAGCTCAAGTTACGCTTCGCATCGATAGCGATGTATTAGAGTGGTTTAAGTCTCAAGGGCGAGGCTATCAAACACAGATCAATCAATTACTACGAGCGTATATGGAGGCACATCAATAACCGGCAGATTGATGTTGCATTTATTTGTAAACGAGGATTGCGGCGGCATAACAACCCCAATGCACACCGACCGTTGAGAGGCTATCTGCTGAGCGTTCGAGGTTATCTGCGGCGAGTGATTGGGAACGTTAGGCTGCTTCAGGTTACTACTGAGACAGTACTTGGAGGCGCTCCGCCGGTGAGGTGATTGATCCCTAACTGCTCATGTATCGTCACGATTTGACTCCCCGCCGTGTCGTCTTCCGTGCCAAGCTGAGAAATGCTCTTATTACTGGTGAGGAATCATGCTGCCGCCAAGTAAGATAAAGTCCGGTTTTAGGTATCTGCTCTTGTAAGGGTCTGTAAATGACTCCGCTTCTGTGGAAGTTTTGCAAGGAGGCGGGAACGAAAGCGATGCCCAGTCCTGCTGCAACCAAGCCGATGATAGTTTGCATCTGAACTGCCTCTTGAGCAACTTTCGGACGAAATCCAGCTTGTTGACAAATGTTAATAATCTGCTCGTAAAAGACAGGTCCCATTTTGGCAGGAAATAGGATAAATAATTCCGAAGCCAATGTGGAGAGAGACACTTTAGTCTGGGCAGAGAGCGGATGGGTTTCTGGCAACGCCAATACCAATGATTCTTGCAAAATGCATTCCACACTCAAACCTGGCTCGATGATGGCAGAACGAACAATGCCGACATCAACCTGTTTGTGATGCAGGGCTTGAATTTGCTCTTGCGTCGTCAGTTCATGCAATCGCAGTTCTACAGCAGGAAACTGTGCTCGAAAGACACTTAAAATATCTGGCAGCACGGTATACGTTGCAGAGCCGACAAAGGCGATCGCCAACCTTCCAACCTCACCCCGTCCTATCTGTTGTGTCACAACGATAGCCTGTTCGAGTTGCGCTAACACTCCATAGGAGCGCTCTAAAAACACTTTGCCTGCTTCAGTTAGATGCACTTGCCGCTTCGTTCGTTCAAACAGCTTGACTCCTAGTTCATCTTCCAAACCACGAATCTGCTGACTGAGCGGGGGTTGGGAAATACGCAACCGCTGGGCTGCTCGACTAAAGTGTAGTTCCTCAGCCACCGCTTCGGAAGTAGTGCAGGTGCCGTAATTCCATCGTACTTATATGTCTAACCTATTAATCTTAGTCAAATATATATTGGACAGTCGCATGGCTGTCTCCTATCGTAAGAAATATGAGGCGCGTCTCATCGTTTTTGTATTGGAGAAAACAAATGACAAGAGACAAAAATCATGTCGCTCCTAAAGTTTGGTTGATTACAGGATGTTCAACAGGGTTCGGACGTGCCCTAGCAGAAGCTGTGTTGAAGAAGGGCGACGAAGTGCTTGCTACTGCTCGCCAACCAGAGCAACTTCGCGCTTTGATTGAGGACTATCCAAAGACTGCAAAGGCTGTACGTCTGGATGTAACATCATCCCAAAACATACAAGCAGCCGTTGATACAGCAATCGCCACATTTGGTCGAATTGATGTGCTAGTCAACAATGCTGGCTATGGACTAATTGGAGCACTTGAAGAAGTCAGCGATGTTGATATTCGCCAACAGTTTGAAACCAACTTCTTTGGGGCACTCCGTCTGATACGAACTGTCTTGCCTTTGATGCGTCAGCAAGGCAGCGGTCACATTGTGAATATGTCATCCACAGCAGGATTAGTGGGATTTGGTGGAAGCAGCATCTACTGTGGCACTAAATTTGCCTTGGAAGGCACGTCTGAAGCCCTGGCTAAAGAGGTGAAATCCTTTGGAATTAAAGTCACTTTAATTGAACCTGGGGCATTTCGCACAGACTTCAACGGACGCTCTCTGGCAGCAGCCAAACAACCCATTGATGCCTATGTTCCGGTGAGCGGTTCTTCATTGCAGTGGTTCAAAGATATGGATGGTAAGCAACTTGGCAATCCACCTAGAGCGGCGCAAGCCATCATTCAAGCTGTGGAAAGTCCTCATCCACCGATGCGACTGGTATTAGGCACGGATGCCATGAGCCTGATTCAGCAAAAACTGGAATGGATCAAAACGGATTTGGATACTTGGCAGCAGGTGACTGTAAGTACGGATTATACAGATAGGAACAGTGAGGTAATAGCTGGGTAGCTAAGCTCTGAGCTAGCCATTAGACGATGCATATGCCCACTAAAGTTCAGAATTTAAGTCAGGAGAAAGTTAAGTGATTCGACTTGACGATCAAGTAGCTATTATTACCGGAAGCGGGCGCGGTTTGGGGGCAGCCTATGCCAGCCTGCTTGCGGAAAGAGGAACGCGAGTCGTTATACATGACGCAGGCGTTAACAAAGATGGAACCGGATTCGATTCGAGCGTGGCGGCTGATACCGCAAGGAAAATTCAAGAAGCAGGTGGGATTGCGTTCCCGAGCAACGTAATCCTTAATAGTAGAGACAACTGCCGAAGCCTAGTGGAAACTACACTGGAGAAGTTTGGTCGCCTCGACATCTTGATCCACAATGCGGGATGGGTTGCCTATCAGTCAGTGCAAGAACTGACACCTGATTTTCTACAGCGCGCCATCAGCATTAATTTAGAGGCACCAACATGGCTGGCTCAAGCGGCCTTTCCAATTATGAAGCGGCAAAACTACGGACGAATCGTGCTGACGACTTCGGATAGAGCTATTTATCAGCAATATGCCCTTAGTGGTCTCGCCCCCTATGCGATGGGGAAAATGGCACAGATAGGTCTGATGAACGTGCTCGCGGTTGAAGGCAAAGAGCATGGAATTCTCGTTAATGCGATTTCGCCGGTAGCCAAAACGCGGATGTGGAACGTACAAGATGAGCCAGAGGATTTGCGACCCGATCAAGTAGCTCCCGGAGTATTATATCTTGCTTCTCCAGAATGCCGAGAATCTGGATTTATATTAAGGGCAAGCAATGGTCAATTCACAGCCGTGCGCTGGATCGAGCGAAACAACGTGGACTATCCGTTGAACCTTGCCGCTGTTGAAAGTTCTACTGCGGAGGATTTGGCTACTCGCTGGCACGAGATTGCTGCGGATGTTGCGTTTTAAGGACTGGGCTTGTACTTTGAGATGGTCTTTCGGGAAACAATTGAGGTTATTGGTGGGGGCATAGTTGAAAAAAGGATATGGGTAGGGGGCGATCGCCATTGGTCAAACCTTTGACAATCGCTCAGAATATTTTGCCAAATTACTGGCTCAACCGCGTTTGCAGCATTTAGATGTTCACGCTCCCATTTATTTGTCGCCGAGCGATCGCATCTATCTGTGCCAAGAATAACGATATATCAGATAGCTCAGCCTCTGATGGTTAAAGCAGGACAGGCAAGGACTTAACGCCATGCACCCCCGTTGAGGGAATAAACGACCGTGTGGTGTTTGGGTCAATGCGTAGGTTTGGCAGGCGTTCTAGCACAGCACTCAGCACGATTTTGCTTTCCAAACGAGCTAAGGGCGCACCCAGGCAAAAGTGGATGCCGTTGCCAAAGGACAGATGTGGATTGGGGTTGCGATCGACCACAAACTCATCTGGGCGATCAAACTGAGTCTCATCCCGATTGGCTGACCCCATCCAAACGATTACCATTTGTTCTGCTGGAATTATCTGTCCCCCCAGTTGGGTTTCGACTTTGGTAAACCGTTCCATCCCCTGGACTGATGAGCGATAGCGCAATACTTCCTCGATCGCCAGCGGCAGCAATTGAGGTTGCTGCTTCAGCCGCTCAAAGGCTTCTGGATATTCGTTAAAGCAAAGAATGGCATTCCCCAGTAGGTTGGTTGTGGTTTCATTGCCAGCTATTAGCAGCAGCATGCAGAAATCGACCAATTCTTGAGCCGTCAGGGTTTCACCAGCTTCGTGAGCAGCAATTAAATCACTAATCAAGTCTATGCTTTGATTTTGTCGCCGTTGCTCTAGCAGATGTCGGAAGTAATCAGCCATTGCTTTCGGTGCGCTCGGATCATACAGTACAACGCCATCTGACCAGCGTTTGAAGTCAGAGCGATCTTCAATGGGAACACCCAAAATTTCAGCGATCACAATGATTGGCAGTGGAATTGCCAAGTCATGCATGAAGTCCATCCGCTCTTGACCATGAACTTTATCGATCAGTTCATGGGTAAGTTGAGTCATGCGCGGTGCTAATTCCTCTACCCGACGAGCCGTGAATACTTTTGCGACGAGCGATCGCAGCGATTGATGCTTGGGTGGGTCAGTGGAGATCAGACTTTGAGTAAGATCGGTTTGCTCTGGTGGATGAGGAATTTTAGATGAAAACGTTTGCCAATCTGCAAATACCTGTTTGACATCCTCATAGCGAAACACCATCCAACTTTGCTGCTTTGCGTCATAGAACACGGGCGATTCACGGCGCATTTTGGCATAATAGGGAAAAGGATTGCCAAACAGTTCAGAGTTTTGCATTACAACCGATTGCTGATTCGTTTGCATGATGAATCTCCTTGTATGTGAAAAAATTTGCAGGTTGAATCGAGCCAGGTTCTCGCCATCTGGCAGATGAATGACGAACAAGTTAGCGCTCTTTTATTACTCTCGTCACATGAAATTTGAAACTCTGTTTTTACGTTAGTCCGCGCAGGCGGACTTTGTTTGTGTAGCCGCGACTTCCAGTCGCCGCAATTATTCTCTCTCCAGAGTCATAGAAGAGCGTTAGAAACCGAACGTTGAAGTGGGGGCTTAATGGTGCATGAACCAACTCACGCCAGAGGCAATCGCCACAGCCGTAACCACTCCATAGAGAGTGATGCCGATGAATGAAAATAGAAGTATTCGTCTGGGATGAACGCCGATTATGGGGGCAACAACGGCGATCGTCCAACTGCCCAGAATCGGGGTCATGAGAATGAGAAACCAGGCTCCATAGCGATCGAAGGCACGTTTTACTTTTTGTCCACCCCGTCTTTCCATTTGTGACAGCCAAGCGCGTAATTGCGGAATGCGCATCAGGCGGCTATAGCCCCACAGGAGCAAAGGAATGGGAGTAAAATTGCCAAACACTCCCCAAACCACCGATGAAACCGCATCCAGTTGCATTGCCATCCCCGCTGCGACTGCGGCGTAAACCTCAAAATAGGGGAAAAACCCAACTGACCAGGTAGCCAGTGCTTTGGTCATGTACTGAGCTATCAGCATGATGAGTATGCAATTTAAGGTGGTAAATCATGAAACATTTGCAGGACAAATTGACTGAATGAACTGGAATCATCAGCGTTGAATCAACCGATTGAAAAAATCAGCTAACTCATTGGTCGGTTCGCGTCATAGCAAGCAACGTTTCCACAACTTGAGTGAGACGAGGTTCCTCTAGAGTGCCAACCTGGAACACTTCTGAAAGCCATAGACCATCAGTCGCCAGCAGAATAATCGTTGCCTTTGTGGGGTCAATCCCACTGGTTTCAATCCGCTGTCGCCACTGCTGTTCATAGACTTTGGCAGCTTCAAACAGATTGGGCGAGTCAGCCGCAATTGAGGTAAGACGGGCAATTAATGCCAGCGATTGTTGGCTAAACCGTAGCGTTGCTCGAATGTATGCCCGCACCCACTGCCCCGGTGTCCCCGGTGCATCATCCTGCTCAAACTCTACTTGCAGGACGGCTTCAAAATCCCGAATCAGTTGCTCCACCATGCCCGTCATCAAAGCGTCTTTGTTGTGGAAATGGTAAAGCAAGCCCCCTTTACTGACTCCCGCTTGTTGAGCTACTGCATCCAAAGTCAATGCCTCGACACCTTTGTCGATCACAACCTGGCTAGCAGCTTGCAAGAGAGTTTCACGAGTGGTTGATCGAGATTTTGACTTTTTGCTAGGAACCATAGGAATGCCCAAAAGAGCAACAGGGGATAGCGCTGCATTGCACTCAAGAGCAATGAAGTCTTCGGCAATCAAAATCTAGATTGCTTCGAGGAGTGCAACCCCTGATAAATTTACTATACCGTCTGGACGGTTTAAAGTCAAGATACCTAAGCCTGCGGCTACTATTGGTCAAAGATGCAATCGTCATCTCACAGCACGCCATCCCCACCTACGGGTATGTTGAGGGTGGGGACTTCCGCAAATTCGTTAACAAGGTAGTTAAGTTGCTGATCCATGAAAGGACCAAACCACAAGCGACAATCCAACACAAAGCTGCTATTGCCTTTTTACCGCAGTCATGCACCATTTAAAACGTTACTTCTGCTGTATTCTCATGACTGGGATAAGCTAGCACTGTCAATGGTGTTCTACGTTATCAAACATAGCCCAGAGTGGATTCGACCGGTTGTCATTGCCAACATCATCGATATCATATCTCGCCCTCAAGAGCATTCCCTAACACAGCTATGGCTTAATGGGGCGGTTTTAGCGATATCCATCGTCCAAAATATTCCTACGCACTATTTGCACATCATGAGTTTGAGTGCGGCAACCCGCCAAATGGAAACTAATGTGCGCGATTTATTGACGCGACAGTTGCAACAGCTTTCTATGGGATTTTACAAGCAGCATACTATAGGAGTACTACAAGTGAAGCTGTTGCGGGATGTGGAAGAAATTCAGCAACTGACTAGCTCGATTTTTCAGTTTCTGCCTTCAGCATTATTGACTATTCTGATTGCGATCGCAATTACTGCAATGCGTGCCTGGAAGTTTTTGTTCTTCTTCGCTGCAACAGTACCGGCGGCGGTGATTTTAGTGCAAGTCCTTAAAAAGCCGATTCAACAGCGTAATCATATTTTCCGCCGACAAATGGAGGGCATGTCTTCTCACCTGATTGAGATGATTAAACTTGTTCCAGTTACGCGGGCGCATGGGATCGAAGAAACCGAAATTGATCGGACACAACAGCGCCTGATCTCCGTAAAAAGGGCGGCAATGAGTTTAGATGGCATTAACGCTATAACTAATGCATCGAGCTGGGTGACGCTGCGCCTGTTTAGTGCTATCTGTTTGGTAACCTCTGCTTATATGGCTTATACCGGTAAGATGGGAATCACTTCTGGTGACGTGATTCTGTTAACAGGTTATTTTGACGCCCTCACGAATTCCATCGTCCAAATTCTGGCAGTGCTACCACAGATTGGAACAGGTTTTGAGTCGATTCGCTCGGTGGGTGAAATTTTGGAGTGTCCAGATATAGAACTCAATCAAGGCAAGCAGTCAGTCAGGCAAGTGCGAGGAGAATTTTTATTTGATGCTGTCAGTTTCATTTATCCTAGCAGCGAGCATCCTGCAGTTGATAATATTTCGCTTCATGTGACTCCTGGTGAAACAATTGCGTTTGTAGGTCCTTCAGGAGCCGGAAAGTCCACCTTGCTGAATCTTGTGATTGGTTTTCTGCGACCGACACAAGGACACATTTATCTCGACGGGCAAGACATGAACGCTCTGGATTTAAGAACTTATCGCCAGTTTGTGTCAGTAGTTCCGCAAGAAACGATTCTGTTTGAGGGGACTGTGCGGGAAAATATTCTTTATGGGTTGCAAGGGGTGAGTGAAAGGCAATTACACCAAGCAATCCAAGATGCTAACGCACTAGAATTTATCCTCAACTTACCACAGGGACTTGATACTCTGATTGGTGAAAATGGCACAAAACTCTCAGGTGGGCAGCGTCAGCGCTTGGCGATCGCCCGTGCTTTGGTTCGTCATCCCAAAGTCCTGTTTTTGGATGAAGCAACGGCTTCAGTGGACACTGCATCGGAAGTTTTGATTCAAGAAGCTCTTGAACGTTTAATGAATAATTGTACCACATTTGTTGTCGCCCATCGACTTTCTACAATCCGTAAAGCTGACAGGATTGTTGTGTTGGATAAGGGACAGATTGTGGAAATTGGGAATCATCACCAGTTGCTGGATCAAAATGGGTTGTATGCACGCTTGATTGCATTGCAAGCTTAATAACTTCTAACCCTGTGTTGTATGGGAGCAACGCGAAAAAGTGAGAATAGATTTGTTGCAAAAATCTGGTTTTTGGCTCTTTGAAACCGCAGATGGACTCTTGGGTGCGTTGCAGGGGTTCCCCTGAGTGTGGAAACTGCCGTGCAGATAAATTATCTGTGTGCATCTGTGTCCATCTGTGGTTTAATTTCCAAAAAAATTGACGGCAGAACAGAGAAAACATTCAGTTTGGGGATTTGATTTTCTTTGCCATCTCCACAAAGGAGCGCACAACCGAAGATGTATTATTTTGATGCCAAGCAAGAGCAATTTCCAGTGGTGGAATCGCATCACTAATCGTTCGGAAGACAACACCAGAGTTCTGCTTTTCTTGATGGATAGCAGTCACGAATGAAACTCCTACCCCAGCCGCCACAAAACTGATGGCAACTTCTGGCGGCGTAGCTTCTTGAACTATACGTGGTGTGAAACCAAATTGCTGGCAAGTATTGATGATTTGGTCGTAAAAATCGGGTTTGGCTTGTCTAGAGAACAAAACAAACGGTTCTTCGGCGAGCGATCGCAATGATAGCTGGGGTAGTTTTGCTAACGGATGATTTTCCGGTAAAACTGCGACGAATTGATCTAAAATAACGACTTCTGTCTGTAAATCATCTGCATGGATAGGTAAGTGCAGGAACCCAACATCAATTTCACTTGCTTGCAACGCTTTTACTTGCGCTACAGTGGTCATTTCTTGCAGATTGACTTCGACATCAGGAAAATCTTGGCGAAATGCCTGTATCATTTCCGGCAGTAGCCGATTAAAGGTACAAATCGAAAACCCAACTTTAAGCGTGGTTTGTTTGCCACGACTTGCCAACTTTGCTGCTTGTACAGCAAGTTCTGCTTGCGTGAGTGTGAGCCGCGCCTCCTCCAAGAATGCTTGTCCTGCTTCCGTCAGGGTGACACCACGCTTCGTCCGGTTGAATAACTCCACACCGAGTTCTTCTTCCAAGTGGCGAATTTGACGACTCAGTGGCGGCTGTTCCATGTACAGCCGTTCGGCGGCGCGACGGAAGTTTAATTCCTCAGCAACAGTGACGAAATATTTTATCTGTCGCAGTTCCATAGCGGTGATACCTATTTGGTATCACCTTAGCGCAAAAAAGGTCTTGGACAGAACTTTGAGAGTCATTACATAATGACATTGACACTCCTCGACTATCGCGGTACGAGGATTCTTTAAAAGGAGATAACCACCGTTGGTCATTGCTCGTAACCACAACTCCCAGAACCGTTTACTCGAATTCCAGTGTCGTGCGATACGCGGTGCCAATTGCGACTACTCTCTCCGGTACAAGACCATTGAGTCTACTTTTAAGTATGTTTATTGCAACACTTGCCTCAATTGTCTCTGCTTGTAGGGGCTAGAAACGGACTACCCAAGGTAGCAAGTCTTCATTTCGACAGACCGTCATTTAACCGCACGTCCCGCCACAGGGAGTCTCACCCACCAACTAAGGGTCTTTGTGGGTATCCCAATTATACCAGTAAAGCCGTCCTACAAGGACGGGGTTTCAGACCCAATTATTCTGATGAAAAGAAGAACGCAGAACACAGAACACACAATGCAGAATAACCACACAGATAAATTTGGAGGATTCTGTTTTGTCTTTAGAGCGGTTTTCAATTGAATGGAATTGATTACAATCTAATTTTCTTGTGGCTAATTTTCTTGTGGCTAATTTTCTTGTGGCTAATTTTCTTGTGGCTAATTTTCTTGTGGCTAATTTTCTTGTGGCTAATTTTCTTGTGGCTAATTTTCTTGTGGGATGGGCGTCTCGCCCGTCCTGGATTGGGGGCGGACAAGATGTCCACCCCACAAAAATTGTGTCACGGACAAGATGTCCACCCCACAAAAAACAAGAATTGTGTCGAATGCAAATGCAAACCGCTGTAAAAGTCATTTACACCACGTAGCAAAGGGGAATGATCATGGGATTCCAAAATAAAGTTACCCTAGTCACTGGGGGTAGCTCAGGTATTGGTCGTGCGACTGCAATTGCATTTGCAAGGGAAGGCGCGAGCGTTGTCGTTGCTAGTCGCCGTGAGGATGAAGGTAAAGAGACGGTACGAATGATTACCGATGCCGATGGGGAAGCCACTTTCATTCAGACGGATGTCACCAATAGTGCCGAAATTCAGAAGCTCATCGACAAAACAGTAGATATCTACGGACGATTAGATTGTGCCTTCAACAACGCTGGCACTGAAGGGGTATTCGCTCCCATGACTGAGCTTACAGAAGAAATCTGGGATCAGACTATTGCAGTCAATTTGAAGGCTGTTTGGCTGTGTATGAAATATGAAATCGAAGCCTTACTTAAGCAGGGAACTGGTGGTGTTATTGTTAACACTTCTTCTTGGCTTGCTGTTGGTGGGCTGGCTGGTTCAACCATTTATTCTGCTAGCAAAGCCGGAATCGATGGACTCATACGACCAGCAGTTCTTGAATTTGCCCAGCATGGCATCCGTATAAATAACATTAATCCTGGCATCATAGATACACCGATGTTGCGGCGATTTGGTGATGATGAGGCGCTTCTCAAACCCTTTATTGCTCATACTCCGATGCAACGTTTGGGAACTCCCGAGGAAGTCGCCGAAACCGTTCTTTGGCTGTGTTCGGATGCTGCTTCATTTGTGACTGGTCAAAGCATTTTAGTTGATGGCGGGTGGACTATTCCAGGTTTGAGGAATTGATCGCAAGAACTTGAAGAGGTCAAATTTAATGCTTAAGACATTCCTTTCTACGGCTGCACTTGTGGTGTTTGTCTCTAGCTCTGTTCAGTCTATCGCTGCGCCTGCACAAGTGCTATCCCCTATCGAGTTGCCTGCTGATTTTCAGTATCCAAACGGAATTGCACGCGCTAGCGATGGAACGCTGTATGTCGGTTCGGTCACAAGCGGGCGAATACTGCGTATTAATCCCCAAGGCAAGAGCGAGACTTTCTTCGCTGGAAGCGACGAAATCTTTGCCGCTACAAGTCTACGACTAGACGAACCGCGAGGAATTCTTTGGGGAACCTCTCCTGACTTTCTTGGAGTTCCTGGTGCAAATGGTGAAACTATCCGCCGTCCGCATCGGATTTTCGCAATCGATAGCCGCACGGGAAAGGTTTTGCGTGTAACCTTGATGCCTGATGGTGGCTTTGGCAATGACATGGCGCTTGATCCAGATGGCGGCGTTTATCTCACAGACAGTTCGCGTCCTCGCATCTACTATCTCGCGCCTGGGGCGACTCAGCTTCAAATTTGGGCAGAGGACACACGCTTGAGTTCCAAGGAGATAGGACTCTCCGGTATCGCTCGTAGATCTGATGGTGTCATTATCGTGGGACTGTTCTCTAGTGGGGAATTGTTTAAGGTGGTACAAGAATCCCAGGGACGTGTAAAAGTTGAGGCTATACCTCTGACGCGCAAGCTAGAAAACCCAGACGGGATGCAGTTTGCACCAGATGGCAGATTGCTGGTTACTGAAGGTGCGATTGCCTCTGGCACTGCGCTCCGCGCAATCGCCAGTGGAAATGGTCGCCTCCTACGTATCGATGTTCTTTCGCCTGGGACTCAACCCAAGTCGGTGGAAACCATAGCAACAGACATGGAGTCACCCGTTAACTTGACTGTAGCAGGTCGCAATGTCTGGGTGACTGAGGCGCGTATCCGTCATCGCCTTTTGCCAGGACGAGAAAAAGACATCCCTAATCGCTTTTTCATCCGCCGTTTTACTTTGCCAAGGGATATGACGACTAGCTTAATGTCGTTAGAAGTTGGTGCAATACGGTTCGGATAAGCCCTTATCGTTATCCACATTTTCTCAAAACTTCCTTGATTTGGAGGATGGAACCACAGGTGACGGCTCTCCCGCTAACCGCAAGCGGTGTAGCGGAAGCATCTAACCTCACGATTAGAATTTGCTGATTCACAGGACGGGCAACCCCGTATCCTCCACAGCCAGCAACGAAGCGTCCTCTCCGTTGTTTTGAACAAGTAGGTGTCTAAATGCTCAATCCTTTATCCGTAAAGTGTTTTATCCAAGAAACGGGGATGTCGTTAAACATCTCTCCTTCTTGGAACCCCCTACACAATGTTTGTCAAGGTTCAGTCTGTTAGTTTGGGCTTTTGTTTTCCGGTCTTCGACCCTAACAGTGGACTACTGACTCGATCTTCTCAATTGTACCGTGAAAATACTGACATTGAGGGGACACAGAGGGTGAAGATTCCGCGTTCTTTGGCAATTAGAGGGGCATTGAACCCCTCTAATTGCCCCGCAATTCCCCTCACCACCAACCTACGGTGTGGTGGGAGTACCCTTGCGGAGGTCTAGATGGACACAGATGGACACAGATAAAACTTCAAAGCACACAGATAAAGATTCAAATGTCTGAACTTTCAGGAGAAATGAATATGAAAACCAGAAAATTAGGTAACAGTGGACTCAGCGTTTCTGCTCTTGGACTCGGTTGTATGAGTATGTCGGGAATCTATGGCACTCATGACGAACAAGAAGCTATTGCTACCATCCATCGCGCAATTGACTTAGGTGTGAACTTTCTCGATACTGCAGATGCCTATGGTGGAGGACATAACGAAGAGTTAGTCGGTAAAGCGATTCGGGATAGACGTGAGCAGGTGATTATTGCTACTAAATTTGGATTAGGGGGAATTAGCCAGAGCGGTCAAGCGATGCCAGTCAATGGTAGACCAGAATACGTGCGTGCGGCGTGTGAAGCTAGCTTAAAACGTCTTGGTGTTGATGTCATTGACCTCTACTACCAACATCGGGTAGACCCTAGTACACCAATTGAAGAAACTGTTGGGGCAATGGCAGAATTGGTACGTGAAGGCAAAGTTCGGTTTCTCGGTCTTAGTGAAGCATCTGCCAATACTATCCGCAAAGCACACGCTGTTCATCCCATGACTGCGTTGCAAAGCGAATATTCATTGTGGACGCGGGATGTGGAAGCCGAAATTTTACCGACTTGCCGGGAATTAGGCATTGGTTTTGTCTGTTGGAGTCCATTAGGGCGAGGTTTTTTAACCGGACAAATCAAAAGCTCTAATGATTTAGCCTCTGGTGACTGGCGACAAAACGCTCCCCGTTTTCAAGGCGAAAATTTTCAGCACAATTTACAGTTAGTTGAGAAATTGCAGACAATCGCTGCCCAAAAACAATGTACTCCTGCCCAACTCGCGATCTTCTGGTTATTGGCGCAAGGAAACGATATCGTTCCGATTCCGGGTACCAAGCGACAAACTTACCTCCAGGAGAATGTAGGTGCGTTGAATGTGCAACTGAACGCAGACGAATTAGCTCAAATTGATGCTATGATGCCACAGGGAATAGCTGCTGGTTCGCGCTATCCTACCGCATTAATGCAGATGGTTAATCTTTAAGATGAAAGATTGTCTGACACAACAAGCCGGCATTGCTGATGTTTGCCAGTCACCACACCTACATTGTTAATTGACACTCCTCTGCCTAAAGGCGAGAGGATTCTACACTCATCCTAGTTACTTGCTCAAGCAGGTTTTCACCCTTCAGGTATCTCCTTCGGAGACGCTACGCGAACGCAGTCGCCTGCTGTCGGGAAACCCTCCTGCAGCGCTGTCTCACCAACTAGAGTAGAGGTCGCTAGTCCTGTAGCGTTAATTCGGGAGTGCCCCTCCCTACTCGCTTCACAAAAACATACTTAAGAGCTTAGTTCAAGCTTTCACAAACTGCTAAAGCGTTAGCTTTGCTTACGTGATACTTTTTGTATCTATTCCGTTGCTTGCTTATACTTGAACTTTTGTATATGTTTATATTAGCATGCTTGCATTCATACGTTACAAGACACTTAAAACAACATTGCATCACGGTAGGCTTTAGCCTACGGGGCGCAGCTTTCATCCCTTGCCTGAAGTATGGAATTCGCAACTACGTTGCTGTTCCTCAAGGGTTTTCAGCTAGCCTTCCTTATAAACTGTTGAGGGTGCTGTCAACAACGCACAATAACATGGCTAAGTCTGATAGATTACAGGGCTACAGAAGCGATCACACTTGGCGCAGCTTCGCAAGAGGCGATCGCCCAGAGAATCTGGTCTTTAGTGTAGTGATTTCCATCCTACTGCACTCTATTCTCTTTCTTGGCAGCGATTATTGGCTGCGAGCTTTTGCGCCTAAGGAAGAGCTTTCCGAACCAATACCAATTGAGTACGTTGAAGTTCCTCCCAACACGACAAAAACGCCTCCCCAAACTTCACGACGCGCTGCCAAAGATTCTATTGCAGGTGGAAAAGCAAAACCTCAAACACCTATTTCGACTGCTAAGTCGGCATCATCAACTGCACCCACCTCTGCTGCTTCTAAACCTTCTGAAATATTGCTGCCAGAACAAACCCAACAAAAAGCAGGATCACCAAATCGATCTCCTCAAAAACTACAACCCGAACCTCAGAAAAGTGCGGTTGCTCCTACTACTAAACAACCAGAACCACTACAAAGTGCCGTCGCACCAGCACCAAAACCAAAAGAACCAGAACCTTCGCCCACAGCCGTTGCACCGACAACCAAACCATTAGCATTCAAACTGCGACAAAGAGCAGCGACACCAACCACACCACCAGAACCACTACAAAGTGCCGTCGCACCAGCACCAAAACCAAAAGAACCAGAACCAACAGCCGTTGCACCGACAACCAAACCATTAGCATTCAAACTGCGACAAAGGACAGCGACACCAACCACACCACCAGAACCACTACAAAGTGCCGTCGCACCAGCACCAAAACCAAAAGAACCTCAACCTTCGCCCACAGCCGTTGCACCGACAACCAAACCATTAGCATTCAAACTGCGACAAAGAGCAGCGACACCAACCACATCACCAGAACCTCAACCAGAACCAACCGCCGTTGCACCCACAACGAAACCATTAGCACTCAAAAGAAGGCAAACGGCACTTCCACCTACAACGAAACCACCAGAACCACTACAAAGTGCCGTCGCACCAACACGAAAACCGCCAGAACCACAACCTTTACCAACCGCGGTTGCACCCACAACGAAACCACTAGCACTCAAAAGAGGGCAAACGACACTTCCACCCACAACGAAACCACTAGCACTCAAACCTCGACAAACGACAGTTGCACCTACAACGAAACCATCAGCAGCTTTAACTCGTCAGGGAAATAGGGATCGGCTGGCTGCAAAATCCTCTCCTCAACAGTTGGAGAATAGGAGGACTTCGCAATCATCCCAAGGGGCGCGGGGCTTATCACCGCGAAAGGTGTCTCGAGTGCAACCATCTTCAAAATCGGGTGGTGCAAGTCGTTTGGGTGGTCCAATTAGTTTATCTAGTCGTGATTTTGCAAGCAGTAATCAGGCAGCGCTGCCTAATTCCAACCGCCTCAATCAATCTGTAGATGGCATTGATGCCCGTCAAGATGCAGACATGAGCGCTTATCTACAACAGCTACAGGAACAAGTGAGGCAGCAGTGGATACCCGGACTCACCCAGTCTTCCCGGCGGACAGTGCTTCAGTTTACTGTTAGCCGAGCAGGTTTGGTGAGCAATCTCCGCGTTGCACAAACTTCTGGATTGAGCATGACTGATGAAGCGGCGGTTAACGCTGTTAAGCAAGCAGTACCCTTTGCACCTTTGCCCACAGCCTATACACAAAATTACATTAACATTCAATTTACATTTAATATCAACATTTATGGGGAACTAGAACTAGGTCGAGATGGTCAATGAAGTGCGCCGCTCTATGCTACCGCCTCAAAGAGGCTAGCAAGAATGTACTCTATGGATTAAAATCAGATAAAGATTTTTGCTAAAGTTCTAAAAAATCATCCCTATTATGATATATTTTCAGAAATAAATTTTGTAAACTTTTTCTGGAAATCCACACGATTTTAGTGTTTCTCAACTCATGAAAAAGCTTGCAATACAGAATATTAGAATCACAAAGCAAGCATCATATAGGGAATTTATTATGAAACGTTCACTGACAGCCTTATTTGTAATCATGAGTGCGATCGCTGGCAGTGCGCTTTGCGTAATCGCTGTGGCTCATCCTGCCTTAGCCAACGAAGAAAATGTTTCTCCTGCCTTAGCTGACCAAAATCGAGCAGCGGCTCTTGTCACTCAACCAGCTACGATTACTAATGGAACACTTAACATCACAGACAAAACCAATAATCTCAAAAAAGTTTCTGAATCAATAGGGCTAGTACGTGAAAAATGCAAAAAGATTAACCCGCTTGAAATGGTTAAATCTCCTGGCAATACCTTCAAACAATGTTTGGAAGACACAAACAATCAGGCTGCTCAAATCAACCAGACTTCTCAACCTACTGAAAAATTTGAGTTTTTCAAGGTTCCAGAACTCGAATCTGGTATTAACGTAACAGTGACTAAGTTCTAAACTGACATCTTTTACCAAAAAAAATGATGTTATTTAATAACTCAGTATCAAACTCAAAGCCTTTATTTGAGTGGGAAAAGTCCAAATAAGTAATGTAACTTTATTGTATTATTTTTTTAGTTCGTATGGGTTTATACGGATAGGTGGAAGATATGAGTTATAAACGCTAAACATAAGCTATTAAGCGTCCACAAATCATGATTCCTGTCCAGATAAGTAAAGACAGTATAGCGATCGCCTGGAAAAAATTGACTCGGTTAGTTTTACGCCAGCGTTTGAAATATGGGGAAAATGAAGAGTGAAATACTACTGCATTCAAAAGGGCGAACGCCAATAGTAACAGCTTGAAACGGAATGCCACATTTGTCACCAAAACTGTGGGTTGTGCTGCAAACAAGAGAAATCCTGAAATAGCAACTGCTAAAAAGCTGATCTGCGCCAATCCAAGAAGATACCTAACAGCATCGGCAATGGATAGACGGCGATAATAACCCAACAATCGCAAATCAAAAACAGTGACGCAGCCAAATAACAAAGAAAAACCCAGAATATGTATTACTTCTATCCAAGGATACACCCGTCGGACAATTTCACCGATTGCTGAGTATTCCAGCCATTCTAGAGTATTCATTAGCTGTCACATCCATTAACCTGATTGCCAGTTCTTGCTCGTGCTACTGTGGTGCCATCACTTAGGCGCGCTAGCAGCACCCGCAGTTGATTAGGGGCTTGGCAGTTACGCAACACTACAAGTTGTACAGTGTCCCCCCTTTGCAGGCGATTTTGCAAAGGATCGACCATTGACGCTAGGGGCGGAAATTCTACACGCTGCCTTGTTCCTAATAAATTGCGGGGAACTGCTAATCGTTTTTGAGTGTCTGAGCCCAATTCATTGACTTGAGCTAGTTGCCGGAATGCGGACGGTACTTCTAAATTTTTCGGTAATTCCAAGACTAAAATACTGTGGGGAGATTGCCAACGTACTTCTCGCACGGTTCCCTGGAGGTAAAGCGGTTTACTGACATCGTATTGTCCACTAAAACCATGATGGGCTTCTACTTTAGTAACACCCATTACCGAAACAATAGCGATCGCCGCCATCATTTTTGTATACAACTGATTACCCTTGATGTGAGTCATGATTTTATCCTTCAATTGCAGATTTAAGGAATCAATTTGACAACGTGCGCGCCACGCATCACAGGAACTTTCACATCCAATTGCACTAACTTAGGCTCTATACCGTCAACCACGCGCCAAAAATCAACGGTGGTTTCTTCTACTGAGCGTTGAGGATTAAAATGAGCGAAATTGGCAACTGCTAAAAATTTTCCTGAAGCATCGAAGGTAATCCCTTCCGGCAGAATACTTTCAAATAAGTATGTTCCTCTTGGAGTGAGTTCTCCAGTCTGGCGATCGCAATCCACTAATGTCAATGATGAGTAATAACTCAGCCGTGGATCGTTAGGTGGTAAAAACGAATTGTGCATATTTAGCGATACCACTCGTCGTCCATCAGGGCTGATGGCAAACTCTTCGGCAGAAGCACCTACAGAAGCTGTGGACACGATTGTATGTGTGATTTTACCTTCCCGATTTGGTTGAGCGTTAAACGCGATTACAGCCAGTGTCGAATTGCCAGTACCAACATACCTATCGGCAGTGCCTCCGAACCAGTTAAGATTGGTGACAATCAAATGGCGACCATCACTTGTCCAATGTCCCACAGAGGGGAATTTCCCTGTGATCAATGGCTCTCCCCAAGGTTCTAACCTCACACTGTTTCCTGTGACTTGATAGCGAGCAAATCGGGCTTCATTGCGCCCTGCAAAGATTGCCGCCAAAAAGTTGCCTTGTGGGGAAAATTCAATATGCAATGGTGCTTCATCAACACCTGGAAATTTCAAAATTGACGGTTGGCTTAATTGTCCGTTGGTTTGAATCGGATAGATATAAATATGCTCGTTATTGTTGCGAGATAAACTCACAGCCAGTAACTTACTATCAGCAGATAAAGCTGCTGCTTGAGTTCGTCCTTGTACTTGGACTGTTTGCACAATGCGGGGTGAGGCTGGGTTGGATAAATCAATCACGTTGACATTCGGCCCCGGTTGCAATTGCGCTCGCTGTGTATCTCCACTTGCTGGTGGGCGATCTACTTCCGCTACATAAGCAAAACGCCCGTCCGAGGAAATGGCTAAAATGGAAGGCCAAGCTGTTACCGCGTTGGAGACTGGCAAGCGAATCGGCTTGAAGCCCTGTAAACCATTTGCTAGCGGTATCAGCGTCAGTTCATCTCTCATGGATGGTGATTTTGGCCCCAGGTTATTATCCAGGTAAGCTGAAGCCACCATGTCAGCATCAGAAAGCACTGCCAGATAACGTCCTTGAAATGGGAAATATGCCGGGAAAATTTGACCCGTAAATGTCCCAGCAGTCGTCAGTTGAGGAACTTTTGCAGCTTCTTGAGCTGTTACCGTTTTGCTAAATAAAGCGATCGCCAACATGGCTATACACAGAATTAGCCAAAGTCTTGTTTTCATCAACGACATCATAAAATGACGCATTATCTGGTATCTGTCTTAATTCAAAATTAAGAAAGTCTGGTTTTATCTAGTTTTCCAGGTTTCAATCTGTCGCTCTATTCTTCCGAACTTGATATTACAAAGCTTGGCAGGGGAGACGATTCACAAAATGGATTTGTAGGAATCTAGGCTTAAATCTGCATTAAATCTCATAAGTTAAGGCAAAACTCTAAATCATTAGATTACTGTCAATTTTTCGCTATTTTCCCGATATTAACCCTAAAAGATCTAGATATTGATACAAGCTTTGTTAATGATTGATAGCAATAATGTATCAATCTTCTAATGAAAGTAGATTAAGCTGAGATCGGCAAGCAATCTCTGTTTTGCTATGAACCTAGACCAGTTGCGTTGTTTTGTTGTGCTAGCCAAAACCCTGAATTTTAGACGTGCTGCCGAACAGCTACATATGGCTCAACCATCCCTGACACGATTGATTAGTCGGATGGAAAAAGAATTAGGAGTTCAACTTGTCAATCGCACTACCCGCCAAGTCAAACTCACCAAGGCTGGAGAAGTTTTGGTGACAGAAGCGCAAGCGGTTTTAACTAGGACAGAACAAGCCATTCGGACTGTGCGTCAAACTGCTATACAAGAATCAGGACGATTAGGTGTGGCATTTACAGATAAAGCATTGTATACGGTTGTACCGAAAGTTCTGTCTATATTTCGCGATCGCTTTCCCCATGTAGAACTGGAAATTCTCGAAGCTTGCACTGAGAATCAAGTACAAGCCCTACAGGTGGCTAAAGTTGATGTAGGGTTTCTCCATCCTCCCCTACGTGCCCAATTTCTGGCATTGCTGCCAATTTACGCAGAACCAATGTTACTGGCTTTGCCTGTTGATTCTCCCCTATCTTTGCAAACAACTATTGCTTGGTCGGATCTTGTCAATGAGACTTTGATTCTCCATAAACGGGAGGAAGGCCCCGTACTCTATGACTACATTATTCAACAGTGCGAACAAAACGGATTTACTCCCCAGATAATTCATAGAACTCCAGAGCAAACCTTTTTAGGGTTAGTTACAGCCAAATTAGGTGTTAGTTTTGCTACGCCTAGTATGCGGCAGATGAAAAATCCAGGGGTGGTTTTTGTGGCGATCGCAGATAATCCACCAACATTAGAATATGCCTTGGCTTGGCGACAAGAAGATACCTCTCCATTAGTAGAAGCATTTCGACAGGTAGTCGAAGAAGTCGGTATACTCAATGACGAATTTGCTCATATTGATTGTTCAAAAGAAAGAAATTTAACATCCTATCAACAAGTCATCAATGCCAAAGCAACAGAACTGCCACTCTGTTAGCAAAATTGGATTGCTTGTTTTTATGAGAGACGATTTTACTCAGAGCAAGATTTTAAAACTTAAGAAAGATATTTAGCGATTTCTGCAACTAACTCTTTGAAACTTAGGGATTTCCAAGAAATAAATTATTCCAAAAAAAACAAGAGACAGCATTTCTAATAAGAAGTGGACCGAGCAAAACCACTGAACCTGAAATATTTGAAGACTGACTCAAAGCAATGGGTGAAACAAATTGACAACCGATTGCATCAATTCCGCCGAAGGATGTTGATATTAAGTTCTAGCTTTTCTCCTAGCCACAGGGCATGGTCTGTGTGGTCTTTCACATCATCACCCGTCTCAGGATGGATTAAAACATCCAATCCCTCATGATTAAGCATTAACCAGGGGACGACTTTCTCAAACTGATTCGCTAAGAAGGCAACTTGATACATCGATTTTGGGTGTGGACCGATGGGCTGATCATGCCAGCGCCCAAGCCGCACGTCAAACCTAGCGCCCAATCCTTCGCGTACACGCGCCGCCACATCACGACTGGCGGTATCGAAGTAGATATGAGCGTGAAAACCAGTGATTTTCTGAGTCTCTTGTGTCATCGCTTTGGGTTGTTATAAAAATATAAGCTTTCTCGTAAGTAAGTAGGCGAGAAAAAATTAAACTATGTAAAGAAAAGTAAAGCTTGAAAATTATTTCGTAGTAAGCGCTTTAGCGCTAAAGCGCTTACTACCTTATTGTAAATATAACTTCTGTTGTGCTTGCCGTGGTTAATTAGACAGCAATTGCGCATTTAATGCTTTGGTGATGCGATCGCAAGTTTCTTCCAAATGGGCTAGGGTGTAAATATCCAGCTTTGAACCTTGTTGTTTGAGAGTTACATCAATAGCTTTGAGCAGTTGGCGCAATTCATACCAAGCTATTGTACGACCATCTTCAGGAACATAAGTTGTACGCAAAATCATCTCTAGCAAAATATTCAGATGTTCGCGTTGCAATGAACGGCGGATGCTAGAAATTGCCATATGTGAGTTAGAGTCTAAAACTTCTGTCCAAATACCTTTTTGCAGTGTGTCAAACAGTTCTGGTATTGTTAGGGCTTCCCCAGGCAAAGTTTTGAGTTCGATATCACGTAATCGATTTAGGCGATCGCCATCTAACAACCTTCGTAGTATTCCACTTTGAAGGTATAGAATACGTTCATGAATTGGATAATCCAGCCGCGAGACGGGTACCGGGTTACCCCAGTGTGAAAAACGCGATGGTGCTAACTGATTAAGCAATTGCGGTGAGAAACTGAAAGCATTTTCACTCAATACATATTCTTGCAATTTTGTCAAACTATAGCGTTGTTTTTCTAAAGGAACTGCTACAAAGCGAGCGTGAGTCTCATCCAAAGCATGGTGACGTCTAAAAGATTGACCACCAATGTATTGAGTCAGCAAGGTGGCATTACGGAAATAGTATTTAAGTATTCTGTTAAATAATAGACGTAGGTCGCTATAACTTTCTCCTTTTAATAAAGAACGTTTGTTGAGACGCTGCCACATCATGCGGGCATTATCCATTTGCCACTGAGAATAAACTAACACATCGTTACTCATGTCCCAGACATTTGCCAGAGGATTGATGTCCCAAATATCTTCATCAGTAGCGTAAGATAATTCTGGCTGAGGCGACGCCAGAGCAATTTCCTCCAAGAAAGCCTTTTCATTCAAAGGAGTCATCTCCTCAAGCATGAGGTTTGCGTATCTTTTGTAACCGTACTCAATTGCCCATTCATCGTAAGGACCAATAACCACTGGAAAAAAGTCGCCTTGCTGGACTCCTTGTGGTGCGATATTCACAGGTAAATAATCCATCACTGAACCCACCAAACCTTTAGCGTGAGTGATTTCAGTGTTGTTTAATTCCTGGGGTGTTAACATTGTGCTGCCGTGAAAGTTGTGGCGCAAACCAAGAGTGTGTCCAACTTCGTGAGCAATGAGATAACGTAAATATTGATGCACGTACTTCTGCATCTGTTCAGTATTTGGTGTTGCATCTTGCACCAGTGACAGCGCCAGCGCCCCCATAGCTGCTTCAAAAGATGACTCGATGCTATAGCATTCGTCAGAATCTTTCTCGCTCGTCAAGAGTTTAGCGTCAAAAGTCGAAAGTAAATCAGTATGAGTACAGTTGGAAACTGGAATTACATTGCTGCCCCATTTTACTGTCTCTGGGCAAGAAGTAGGATTGAAATGAGTTGAAGCCCTAAATACAAACTGACTACACCAAAATCGCTGATTCTCAACTCTCGATGCGTAAACACCTGCAGTTCGTCTTTCTACAGGATAATGGTCATCAGAATTTGCTTGCATCAGTGTACGATAATCTTGCTGAATTGAGCGCACCATGTTGGCATCAACAATGATGTCTGCATCCAATATTTCTCCCGTGAGTGGATTAACACGCACCGGTCCTCTAGCAAAACCTGCATCCAGAGAATTAAACCAGCGAATCGTATTGTAACGCACATCTGCTGGTTGCCAATCAGCATCATCTGGCATTTGCCGCACTTGAATAGCATTTTGAAATCCTGCTTTTTCAAATGCTTTATTCCACATCAAGACACCTTCACGAATTGCGTCGCGGTACTCTAAAGGGACGGCATTTTCAATCCAAAACACAATCGGCTTTTTCGGTGGAGACAAAGAAGCATTTGGATCGGATGGTTCCAGATGCCAACGATTAATGTAACGTACAAATGGTTCTTTTCCATTGTTGCGAGAAAAGTCTTGGAAAGCAGTAATAAAATATCCGACTCTGTCGTCTGCAAGTCTGGGAATATAACCGTTGTTTTCTCTCAGTTGCGAAAAACTATAGTGTACCTTAAGACTGAGTGCCCTGCTATCAGGTAAGGTGATTAAATTTGCTCCTTCTGGTGAGGAAAAACCGTAAATCGAATCAATCTCTAGGTTTAAAGGAAAGGTGTTGACATTGCCAAAATATGACTTGTTTTCTTGTAAGTTATATTCAGTTTGCAACGAGTATTTCAACAGAGAAGTTAATCCGGGAAAGTCTTGTAATAGTAAGTCTCTTAAGTTAATCAGAAGATTTTTACTGTATGGATCTATACAAACTATCTCAACTGCATAAAGAACAGAGTCGCTAAATGAACGAGCAAGCGATCGCTGTTCTGGTTGACCTGCTTCTGTGCGAAACTTAACATTACGAACAACAAAGTGCAAGTTATTGTTAACTCGCTGGAAATAGAAGAGGAAATCTTGCAGAGGTTGTCCACTATAAAGCCCGCTTTCCCCAATCCCTGATTCTAATGTGACTACGCCTAAATAATTTTTATTAAGTTGTTCTGGCTTAATTTCCCAGTAGATTTCGTCAGACTCTTTACTGCGATAAAGCGTAAAAAGTCCTTCTAACTTATCTGCACCCTTAATTATCTCTCGAAATTGCCGAAAATCATCCTTTCGGTTCTCTTTAACTATATTCTCACCACTTACAAACCTTTCAACTCCTGGTATCGTACTCAATTGCTGCACATAAATATCTGAAAGTTGGTTGGCTTGTGCGCCATTAGCCCCTAACAACAGGTTATACAGTAATAATATGCATATGAATAATTTTGTAAGCCAGTCTTTCATCCTTTCGCTTCCCCTAGCAAAGCGGCTTTTATATCCGCATCCCGCTTAAGTATTAATAGATTAGCTTTTTTTATTTACTCAAGATAGTTGCATATATTACCAAAGTAAGGATAAAAGTTTGCAGGAGGAGCACAGAGACTAGGAAAACAAGGGAAACAGTGATTAGAGGTGATGCGATCGCGTAAGCCTGGCGGCTCCGGAGGACTCAGCGGGCACTCTGTGCCATCGCCCTTTAGGTGGCTTCTGTATGCTGAGATCTTGCACCTATTGCAACAGTGAGGAGGCGAAGCCTCCAAACCCTCGTTACCAGGTTCAACCTGGTAACGAGATATTAGAGCCTCTGGCTCTTGTTGGCTGCAAGATCTAAGTATGAGTTGATGACTGGTTAATTTGCCACCATCTCAGAAAGTTGTAGTGGGCGATCGCCAATATCATCAAGTGCAATTCAACAGCGATCGCCATGGGCAGGTGTTGTTTATTACCCAATCGCTTGTGTTAGTGTAATGGCTTTGTTGCGAAGGTGAAGTTTCGAGTTCTGAGGGTGAAGTTCCGAGTTCTGAGGGTGAAGTTCCGAGTTCTGAGGGTGAAGTTCCGAGTTCTGAGGGTGATTGCTCCAAAAAGGTACTGCGATAGTCTGCCAAAAGCCACGTTGAATCTATACGCGATCGCCCTTTCTTGCAGTGGCAAAGCCAATCGCAGAACAATAAGCTTCACTGTACTGCATTCAATTGCAAACTGCTATATTTGCGATCGCCTGTAAGGATCTGGTACTTTACGCGGTTGGCAATGCCTGTGCCCCGAATCGCAATCGCTCAGCGGGCACTCTGTACCATCGCCAAAGTTTTTGTATCTGTATAGTTAGCGATCGCCTGTAAGGAGCGGGTACTCTGTGCGATTGGCTTTGCCACTGCCCCTTGGGCAATCGCCTGTCGATTTCTTGCACTTGCATTCCAGACAATTCTTGTGGGGTGGGCATCTTGACATTAGTGTCAACTTAAGGTAAAAACCACTATAGAACAAGCTTTGAGAGATTGCCTCGTTCCCAGCCTGAGGCTGGGAATGCATAACTTGAGGCTCTGCCTCTCTTAGTTGCGTTACTAGCCGCGCCCACTCCATTTCCAGGTAGGAGATTTCCAAGAAATAAATTATCCATCTTGTGGGGGAGCCAGCGCTGCAGGAGGGTTTCCCTCCGTAGGCGACTGGCGTTGGGCATCCTGCCCGCCCTAAATATGGGACGGGTGGGGACACCCATCCCACAAGAAAATTTAGGATGTTTTTTTATTTGGAAGGAATCTTGGCTTTGAATTTTAGGGCGATCGCTCAGCGGGCACTTTGTGCCATCGCCATGCGCAGGTAGTGTACTTGTTTGCGTTCGCCCTTTGGGCGGCTCCTCTGGAGCATCGCTCAGCAGGTACTTTGTGCGATCGCCATGCGCGGGTGTTGTTTATTGCCCAATCGCTTGTGTTAGTGTAATGGCTTTGTTCCGAGGGTGAAGTTTCGAGTTCCGAGGGTGAAGTTCCGAGTTTTGAGAGTGATTGCTCGAAAAAGGTACTGCGATAGTCTGCCAAAAACCACGTTGAATCTATACGCGATCGCCCAAGAGGCAGTGGCAAAGCCAATCGCAGTTCTGCCTAAAGTGATTTTGAGTTATTATTCAACTTCCCAATCCTCAATATGTAATTGTTCTACTCTACAAAATTCACGAGTGTTATGTGTAACTAAAGTTAAATTATGAGCAAGAGCAATAGAAGCAATTAACAAATCATTAGCTCCGATGGGTGTACCAAGATTAACTAGTTGAGCGCGAACTCTTCCAGCAATTAAAGCAGCAATATCATCAAAAGGAAGTGAAACGAAAGCTTTAAGAAACTTCTGCTGTTTCTGCCAAGACGCATCAGGATGATTGCTTCGCATTGCTCCATAAAACAATTCCATTTTGACAATAGAACAAACCGCTAGATCTTCTAAGTTAGTCGATTGTAAGCGTCGCCTGAGTACTTCAGATTCACCGTTTAAGTACCTCACGCAAACATTTGTATCTAATAAATACTTTATGCCAATTCTTCGCCATCTTCAAAAATTCCCTCAGAATCAATGACTATGGGGTCATCTTTACAAGCTCCAAAAGTCTCCTCAAAAAAACTAGCTGGCCAGCCTTTACCTTGTGGGATATTCTCTTGAGTAGTTGGCGTTACAGGTTGAAATGTGACAGTTACTTCTAACTCTGCATTAGTTAGTCCTATTGGCACATCTAAATGCAAGACACCATCCTCACCGACACGGTAACGTACTGTTACGCTTTGCATATGTTATTTCCTTTCACTTTTTAGAATCTTGGCTTTGAGTTGTAGAGCGATCGCAAAGCGGGCATTCTGTGCGAGCGCAAAGCGGGCATTCTGTGCCATCGCCCTTTAACTGATTATCTACCCTCAATTGCTAATATCATCAAGTGTCATTCAAGAGCGATCGCTCAGCGGGCACTCTGTGCGATCGGCCTTTTCAGAGATGATCACCCATTTGCAAATGCTGATATCATTAAGTGCGATCGTGAAGCAGGTACTTTGTGCGATCGCCCACTTACTGGAGAAGGTAGATTACCAACTAAGATAGCCATGCACCCCTCCAAACATACTGACGTTAACAAAACAATTACTTTCGTAGTTTATCGCTGAACTCGAACTACTGAGCGTCAATCTTCGCACAAAGATGGTGAGCGTCCTGGGTGGAAGCAACGCTTACGCTGTTTTGCACCTGTGCATTTGTTCTTAGATAATCGCTGACCCAATCACAACTGTAGCTCAGTAGCTTCTCCAGAGATAAAACATGATCCAAATCCCACAGAATCGTTGTCCTATCTTCACTTGCGGAGGCGATTGTCTGACCGTCGGGACTAAACGCCACTCCCGAAACACCACTGCTATGACCTCCATTGAGGGTGCTAAGTTCGGTGCCATCAGGTTTCCAAAGTTTCACTGTCTTGTCATCACTTGCCGAAGCAATCATCTTGCCATTAGGGCTAAACGCAACTCCCCTAACAGCACCGCTATGACCCCTGAGAGTAGTTATCAAAGAACCATCTGGCTTCCACAATTTGACTGTTTTGTCCTCACTTCCCGTGGCAATGAGATTACCTTGCGGACTGAATGCAACTGCTTTCACCTCACCATTATGACCCTTGAGGGTTTGTAGCAGGCTGCCATCTCGTTTCCACAATTTCACTGTTTTATCTGGACTCGCCGAAGCAATTATCTGACCGTCAGGACTAAATGCGACTCCCCAAACTTCTTGATTATGACCGTTGAGGGTTTGTAGCAGGCTACCATCTCGCCTCCACAGTCTTACTGTTTTGTCGTCGCTTGCCGTAGCAATTGTCTTGCCGTCAGGGCTAAAGGCAACAGCGTTCACTATCTCGCCATGTCCTTTAAAGATATTTATCAAGCTACCATCAAGCTTCCACAGTCTTACTGTTTTGTCCTCACTTGCCGAGGCGATCGCTTGACCATCCGGACTAAACGCCACTCCCCAAATTCTACCGCTATGTCCCTTTAGGCTTGTCAACAATGTGCCATCCCGCTTCCAGAGTTTCACTGTTTTGTCGTCACCTGCTGTGGCAATAATACTACTTTGCGGGCTAAAGGCAACTGTGCGAACCGCAGCGCTATGACCTTTGAGAGGAGTCTGCAAGGTGCTTTTGAGCTTCCAGAATCTGACCGTTTTGTCGCCACTTACCGAGGCAATTGTACTACCTTGAGGGCTGTTGGCGGAGCCTGCGCTTGGCGCATACGCTACTCCTGAAACAAACTCGCTATGTCCATGAAGCGTGCTCAACAAAGTGCCATCCAGGTTCGAGAGTTTCACCGTCTTATCCCAATGTGCTGAGGCGATTGTTTGACCGTCAGGACTGAACGCTACTGCGTAAACCGGACTGCTACTGTCAGTGATGGTGGTTCGCAACGAGCCATCGCGTTTCCAGAGTTTCACCGTGTTGTCCGCACTTGCTGAGGCGATCGTTTGACCATCAGGGCTTATTGCAACTGCACTTACTGTATCACTATGACCCTTGAGAGTTGTCAGCAATGAGCCATCCCGCTTCCAAAGTTTCACTGTTTTGTCCCAACTTGCTGAGGCAATGAGGTTACCTTGCGGGCTAAAAGCTACTGCGCTTACTATATTACTATGACCAATAAAAGTGGTAAGTTCAGTGCCATCTAGCTTCCAGAGTTTCACCGTCTTGTCTGCACTTGCCGAGGCGATCGCTTGACCATCAGGGCTTATTGCAACTCCATAAACCGCCTGACTATGACCTTTGAGAGTAGTTTGCAAAGTACCGTCCAGCTTCCAGAGTTTCACCGTCTTGTCTGCACTTGCCGAGGCGATTGTATTACCATCAGGGCTTATTGCAACTCCATAAACCGCCGCGCTATGACCCTTGAGAGTAGTCAGTAATGACCCATCCCGCCTCCAAAGTTTCACTGTTTTGTCGTCGCTTGCTGTGGCAATGAGGTTACCTTGCGGGCTAAAAGCAACTCCCCGAACAACATCGGCATGCCCTGACAGGCGGTTGTACTCATCTGCCCCAGCAATTGCCTGCTTCAGCACCAATTCTACTTGAGTGCGGGTTTCTGTGGAGGCTGTACCTACTGTCTTTAGTTTCTGACTCGCTGTGAGTGCTGCTATGAGCGCATCCAATCTTTTATTTGAGGCAAAAAGTGCTTCACTGGTTGCACTAATTGATTGAATTTCGTTGATAAGAGCTCGCTGCCATTGCCACCAGGCTACTCCAGCCAGCATCAAAGCTGCTACAAAGCCAACAGAGAGTCCTCTTATGAGATTAATCTGTAGCTGCTTCTTGGTGATTCTAACAGGCAAATTTTGTGTGACCCAACTGTCATCAAACATCTGCCTGTAGATTGGATTCCGTATATACAGCACCTTGTTCTCAGAACGCACAACACCTGAAAGTTTGAGGTGAGACTTAACCAATGACTGCTCTTCATCAAAAACACGGTGCTTACCTCGACGTATCTCACGATAGGTAGTTAAGACATCGAACACATCTGGTGCGCGTTTAGTCAACATATCGCGCACGAACTGCAAGTTGTTGTCTTCCTGGCTCATTGCACCCAAAAAGGTGTTGTTCACTAAACGGTCAACATCAGTTTTTAACCAACTTTTCTTGTCCTGCTGGCTAATAATGCAACAAAGCCGCTGCGATAAATACGGATGCCCGCCTGTCCACTCCAGCAGCCATCTCAGCACCTGTTGCGCTTTATCGGTTGACAGTTCCAGCCCCTGAGCAAGAGGTTTTGCCTCCTCAAAAGTAAAATCTGTTAAATCTACACGCTGACCAATATTGAACGGTGTGCGCTTAGGATCGCGTATCAAATCCCCCGGAGTCGCTACACCAATCAGGACAAAGGAAAGACGCTGAAACTCTGGTTTCTGGGAACGAGCATTATAGAGGTAGCGAATAGCAGCAAAAAAATCGTCAGTAAAATCCAAGCTGAGTGTCGTATCAATTTCATCTATAAAAATGACTAGAGGTGAGGCAACTTCTTTCAGCAACACCTCCTCAAAAAATAAAGTCAACCGCTGCGTAAAACCCAGATGAGAGCGTTCTTGCCACCACTGCACCACATCTGTATCCAGCATCAGGGTTCCTTCAATAATTGTGAGTAACCCCAAATACCATTGTTCAGCAGTCACCTGCACGCCCACCTGCGTCAAGTCAATCACAACCGACTGAATTCCTTCTTCTGCCAGTTGTTCAGCAGTCCGCACCATGAGACTTGACTTGCCCATTTGCCGTGAAGTGAGGATATAAGCAAACTTGTGTTCTCGACACAGCGCCAACAATTCCTCATCCGCTTTGCGAGGAATGTAGACACCATTTTGGTTGGCTTGCACAGTACCGCCAACTGTGTAGATGCTTGGTTCACCCATGCAAGTTCTCCCGGAAATACTCGGCGTAAAGCTGACAGCGTGGCAAAACTGTCCGTCCTTCCTCGCGTACCAAACCCGCACCCCGCAGCCGCCAGAAGACGCGCTTATCTTCGCAGGTATTCTGACGAATGATTTGCAGCAGCCCTTGGATCAATTCTGTTTTTTTATGCAGCAGCGAGACATGATGACGCAAATGATCACCAAAAGGACCATTGCCAGCAGTCGCATTGGCAAACAACTCAGTCGTGGAAATTTGCTGACTCGCGACTAAGTAAAGCGCCCGACGCACTAAGTAAGGATGCCCACCCAACAAAATTATCAATTGCCGTTCCTCACTGGAGTTGAGGGGTGAACCGTGACGGCGATTGAGATCAGCCACCTGTTCTGGTGTAAAATCTTGTAATTCAATCACCTGCCCCACATTAAAAGGTGATTGGTTGAGGTCGTCAATCAGTTGATAAGGTTCGGTGGAAGTCACCAGCGTCAAATCCAGTTGCTTCCAAATGGGCATCGTGGCGCGGCTATTGTGCCAACTCCGCAACATCCCAAAGAAATCATTGCGGAAGTCAGCATCAAAAACTTTATCCACCTCATCCATTGCCAAAACCAAGGGACTGCCCAACTCCTTTAAAATATGGCGTTGAACATAACGGGTGCAACGTTGGCTGTTCCCAAGCGGCGTCTTCCAATACTCCTCAACTCGATCTTCCATATCCAATTCATATGTCAGCCAGCTGCAAAACCGCTGAAAGAAAAGTTCGGCATCTGTGAGGGCGGCTTTGTCAAACAGTTGGAAATCCAAGAAAGCAACTCGCTTACCCGCGTTCACCGCAGCTTCAATTGCGCGAATCAACAGCGAACTCTTACCAACTTGTCTCGGTCCTTTTATGGCAATGGTAACTCCCTTCTGTGCAATTGTCCTGATAGCAATAGCATCCGATGGACGTTCCACATAAAATGCAGATTCGCTGTCCATCGTCCCTTCTGGCATTTCCAACGCCACTGGCTGTGCTGAAGCAAAAGGTCGGGGTAACGGTGAAGGTTCACTCGTCTCAAGTAAAGCAGCTTTGGCTTGCGCCGCATCAAAAGGCAACTCGCCACCTGAGATAGCTTGTGTCAACTCTGCTATCAACCGTGGTGTATCCCCCTCACCTTGCCAAAAAGCCCAGTTGATATCGTTGAGGTAACGATTCAAAGGATACTGAAACGGTTCGCGATAAGCCAAACGCACTGGCAAAATAACAGGATGTCCTCCCTGCACTTGCGCCATCTCGTGCGCCATCTTGATTTCTTGCTCTACCATCTCGCTGTAAACTGAGCGAGACGAAAGAAAAACGATGAGAAAATCAGCTTGGCGAATTTCTGCTTCGATGCGTTCAGCCCAACGCGTACCAACGAGCATTCGTTGGTCGATAAAAACTTCGTGCTGCTGCGACAACGCTTGAAAAACTTCTAAAGCGACTGGTTGATCTGGCTCAACATCACGTTTGTAGCTAATAAAGATGCGCTGGCGTGTCGTCTTCTCAGGAATAGGATTATTTCGCGATTTTCTTTTAAAGACTGGAGTTTCCTGTCCCTTCAAACCAACAAGCTGAGAGCAACCCAACTCATAAGCAAACTCCATCTCTTCCCCAGCGGCTAGCGCATCATAAAACGCCACAGCAAAATTAATCGCCGCTTTGTCTCCTATTTGCCGATTCATACCAATCACATACTCAATGTGTTGGCTAATCGCTTCTGCTTGCACCTCTGAATAACAAGCGTTCAGCAGAACACACTCAACCCCTTTTCTAGCAAATAGCTTAAACATACTGAAGAGCGCATCTGCCTGCACAAACGCTATCTGCCCCGTTTCATCCTCCAGCACAATGCCATCTTCCCCAGCACCATGCCCGCAGAAGTGTACAATCTGGGGCTGAGTGTCCAAGATTGCTCGGTAAAAGTCGCGCGAGCGAACCGCCCATTTCTGCTCTAATTTAAACTGCTCTCGCTTGTTTGCGCGTCGCAATCCCTCATCAATTTCCCGTACCTCTTCATCCAGCCGCAACTGGGAAGTGTTTCTTGGATTCGCCGCCAAGAGCAAAATTGTTTTGACATCAGTGTTATTACTCATTAGCGACTATTGAGAAAGTTTGAGATTTTATGTATTGACAATTTTACTTAAATATGTTTAAAGCACCGATTCACCACGGTGCAACATCTTATTGATACCTATATCTTATAGAGAAAAGCAAAATCAACTTATGCGGTATAAATGGAAAGACCAAAACCTCCCCTCCCCTTTGCAAGGGGAGGGGATTAAGGGGTGGGGTAAACCAACGTGGGATAAACCTTTGAACGTGATTGTTGACACCAATGGCATCTTCCCTAGAAATACACTTGCTATAGCAATCCCGTTTGATTTTTGAAAAAAGTTAAGTATCTTTCGGGTGGGCAATGCTCACTAGATCTGGGTTATATCTGGGTTTTGCTAAGCATTGCCCACCCTACGTGTATTTCTACTGAAAAGTAAGACGTGTATTTCTACCAAATCTTTGATTTGGTGTGGTGTTTCCCCCACCGTTCTCGTCGCCCAGTCCTACACAACGATGATCCTGAGTTCTGAGTTCTGGGTTGTACAGACGCGCCATGGCGCGTCTCTACATTTGTGAGTTCTTTCTTGTCAAACCTTATTTTTCTGAAACAGCCGCCGTTTCCGCCTCTTCTCAGTTTCTTCTCGCAACGGTACGACTTCCGCTTCACTACTCTGGCGTGCAACCCGAATCAGTAAACCAGCTCCGAGCAAACTGGCAATCATTGAATTCCCACCATAACTAAACATGGGCAAAGGCAAACCAGTGGTTGGCAAGGCACCTGTCGCAACACCAATATGAAGTAATGATTGTCCCACCATCAAAACTGTCACGCCGATCGCCACGAGTCGATACACTGGATGCTTAGCCTTAAGGGCTACAATTAATCCTAGGGTGGCGTATAAAGCTAGTAGTAACAACAGCACCACACCACCAACGAAGCCAAACTCCTCAGCAAACACCGCAAAAATAAAATCAGTGTCCTGAATTGGTAAATAAAACTGCTTTTGTTGGGAAAGCCCAAACCCAGCGCCCCATTTTTCACCAGAACCCACTGCTAGCAAACTTTGTACCAGTTGATAGCCATCCCCAGTTGCATCAGCCCAAGGATTGAGGAATGACAACACTCGCTTACGCTGATATTCTTTGATACTGATACTAAGTACTGCCAACAACACTCCCCCAACTGCCGTTCCTCCCAAGTACTTGTAAGGTAACCCAGCAGCAAGGGCAATCAGCCAAACCGTCATGCCGCACAATGCTGTTGTACTCAAGTTGGGCTGCGCTAAAATACCTAGAATGATAAGACCAAAAATACCCAACCAAAAGAAGCGAACGCGCCAACTCAGTTTTTCCCACTGACCAAAAAGTCGCGCACTTTGCAGCACCAAAAAGGGTTTAATTAATTCAGAGGGTTGAATTGGAATCGGTCCTAAAGCTATCCAGCGAGATGCGTCAAAAGCCTTCTTTCCTAATCCTGGTATTAAGGTCAGGAAAATCAAACCTAACAGCAGTATCACAAACCAATGGGATATGCCCAAAATGCTACGCAAGGGCAAATGAACAACTATGTTGAATACTATTAAACCTACTAGCACCCATAAAATTTGACGCTTAAAGTAGTACAGCCCATCATGATGACGAACATCAGCTACGGCATAGGATGCCGAAAATAGCATGACTAACCCCACAAACAGCCAAACCAGTGTTAACCAGCGCAATAAACGCGCCTCTAATGCCCAGCTGGACACGGAGTCATCAAATAATGGAATCAAACGGCGGAGATTCACGATTAATAAAACTTAAGGTGTAAGATGTCATCGTTGAGAGTTGACGTTATTGACATCCTCACCGCCCTATGAGGGCAGCGATTCCTAAGACTCACGACTTAGGTTTCTGTTTCTTTCCTTGAACGGTTTTTCGCAGTTGCCCTTTGGACTTATGCCCATCAGGTCTTACACTCGCTCCACAGACTGTCACGGTGTGTCCCACCGCCAAAATGTTTTGTGCTGCGTTGATGTCTCGGTCGTGGTGTGTCCCGCAGTTGGGGCAGTTCCACGAGCGGACATTCAACGGCAAACGTTCAACAACGTGACCACAATTGCCACAGCGTTTAGAACTGGGGAACCAACGGTCAATTTTTACCAAAGTACGACCATACCATTTGGCTTTGTATTCCAACTGTCTAACAAACTCGCCCCAACTAGCATCACTGATAGCACGAGCAAGTTTTGGGTTTTTGACCATGTTCTTAACTGCCAAATCCTCAACTACTATCGTTTGGTTTTCACGTACCAGTCGAGTTGTCAGCTTGTGCAAATGGTCAATTCTAGAGTCACAAATCTTGGCTTGAATTCGGGCAACCTTAAGTCTTGCCTTGTCTCGATTTCGAGAGTCCTTCTTACGTCTTGTAAGAGTTTTTTGCGCTTTTGTGAGTTTGTGGTAGTACTTATCAAAACCCTTGGGGTTAGCAATCTTCTCACCTGTACTCAAGGTGACAAGGCTACTTATTCCAACATCCAGCCCCACAGACTTGTCAACTGGCTGCAATCTCTTGTCAGTTGGGTCATCAATCCGCAAGCTGACAAACCAGCGTCCAGAGGGTTCGAGCTTAACCGTGATAGTTGTGGGTTCGCATCCCTTGGGAAGATGTCTCGACCATCTGATGCTCAGTGGTTCAGAACACTTTGCCAGATATACCTGTCCGTGTTTCCACCTGAATGCGGACTTAGTAAACTCTGCACTACCACCATTACGCTTTTTCTTGAAGTTAGGGTATTTCGCTCTACCCGCAAAAAAGTTAGTAAAGGCAGATTGCAGGTGTCTCAAAGTTTGCTGCAAAGGTACGCAGCTTACTTCATTCAAAAATTGGAGGTCGTCTTCTTTCTTCCACAACGTAAGCAAAGCAGAAGTCTGAACGTAATCAACGCGTTCTTGTCTTGAGTACCAAGCCTCGGTTCTTGCTGCTAAAGCTTTATTAAAAACCAACCGTACACAACCAATTGTTCGACGCAAAAGAGTTTCTTGCTCGAGTGTTGGGTAAAAACGGTAGCGGTAGGTTTTTTCCATGCTTTGCATCTAATTTTCTATGCTTCACAATTTAGCACATTTTCTGGAAGTCCCTAAAGCCGTCCCCCTCGCGCTCGTCCCTGAGTCCAAAAGGACACGCTGCTTTGTATGCCTGCGGCACGCTGCTTTGAACACTTCAGTGTGCGCTTTGCGCTTACGGGACATGCGCAAGGGACGCGATTCGTCAAAAGTATCAAGTCAAAAGTCAGAAATAATTCTTTTATTCACTTTTGACTTTTGAATGAGCGAATTTTGACTTCCCGAAGGGAGGGACGGGGTTTCTACGCAAAATTTCCGATGATACCAAGTTGCATTCAAACAAGAGATGACTTTTGAGATTGAGTGTAGGGTTAGAAACTGTAACTTAACGTGAGTTCGATGTATCCTGATTTGACCAAGATAGGAGTGTAGGGGTGTAGGGGTATAGGGGGAAGAAAGAGGATTTTGTTTTTGGTACACCCTACCCCCGGAACTTTTGGCTTGGTCAACCACCAAATCTTTGAAAAAGTGGTCTAGGATTAGTGGTGCGCTTAAGCCCCCACTAATTACCCCGTGACCCCCCTTATTGACCAGTTTTGAATTGTCTTGACCGAAAAAGAAAAGGATACAAGCCCCGCTCCTTATGGCATGGAGAAGAAAAAATGCCCTCTTCTAATTATTCAAGCCCCCGGATTTATCCGTGGGGTCTTCAATGCGTGAATTTTGAATTTTGAATTTTGAATTTTGAATTCCCCGAAGGGGTTGACCAGAAAGAAAAAGGTACAAGCCCCTAAATTTATTTATGGAAAAAGAAAAAATGTATTTCACCGAGTAGGCGCAAGAAATACGGCGTCCTTATTACAAGCCCCTAAATTTATTTATGGGGTTCTTACTTTTGACTTTTGAATGCGTGACTTTTGACTTCCCCGAAGGGGCTGACCCTCCCGTAAGAGGTTTGGGAAGAGGAGCAGCTTTTTTTACCAGGAGAGGCTTAAAAATCCCATTTTTACGTAGCTCCTCCCTCTCCTTGTAGGAGAACTCACGTATATTTATTCCCGTTTAAGGATAAGACCAATGGCGCGACGTATATATGCTTCCACTGGCTCATCAGCCGGCTCGAAAACCAGTGCATAAAGCATGATTCCGCTCATCAGGTCAAAAACTATATCACTGTCTGTATCTGGTTGGATTTCATGTCTTGCTTTAGCCCGTTCAATCACAACGTGAAAAGCTTGGCGTCTTGGCTTGAGGTATTTTGTCCAATAAACTTGGGCAAATTGGGGACTGCTGGAAGCAGCGCCGATAATCATAGCAAGAATTTGACGACCCAAAGGTGTGAGAGTCGTTTTCACCGCACTCTCAATAATGCAGTCCAAGTCCCCCCCAACCGTACCTGTATCAGGAATCTCTATTTCTTCTCGAAGAGTCTCAATGGCATCTGCGACGAGTTCTTCTTTGGAACGATACCGTCGGTAGATTGTGGTTTTGCCGACACCAGCATGGGCGGCGATCGCATCAATGGTTATACGTTCATACCCTAATTTTGCCAATAAGTCAAGCGTTGCCTGGAGGATGGCTTGATGAGACGCAGTACTGCGCGGTCTTCCAGGTTGTTTTTTAGCGGAATCATTCATGCAATGACGAAAGAATTTTTTTCTTCAACTGGTTGCGGTAAGGAGTCCCCCGGGACTAGGTACTAGGGACTGGCGACTGGGCAAATGCTCCCGAGATTTGGGGAGGAGCTGTATTGCCCCTTCCATAATTTTTCGTTTGATAACCCAATCCCTAATCCCCAGTCCCCTTTACCAGACTTGATACTGCCATTTTAATTACGATACTATATCGTATTGTAAGTAGTTGGTGCAGATTATGATTCAACGCACTCGTCCCCAATATACCGATAAAAACAGCACTCAGACCCTACGGCAGGGGCTGGAGGAGTATTACGCCGCGAACCCAGATTTTACGCATCCAAATCAGATGCCGCTGGATTTCGCCAAAATTATGCTTGCTCATGATGCCAGCCATGTCGTATTTGGTTGCGATACTGATATGTATGATGAATTAAAACTGCTGCCTCTGACGTTTTTTGCCAGTGACTACAAGTTTCGAGATTATTTGCGCGATCGCAAGAACCCAGCAGTAGACGTGATGTATGACGACTTGGTGAAGCGCCAAGGTCTACTATGGTTGTATGGTTCAATATTGGCAGTATTGCCGCGATTCTTACCAGAGTTAGTTATGATGTGGTTCAAGACTCGCGGATCACGGAAGTACTATCCGTTTTTTGACTTTGAACCGCTACTTGACCGCTCTGTGTTAGACATTCGCCAAGAGTTTGGGCTTTTACCACTTCTTTCGTCAAGAAAAAACAAAGAAATCCAACTTCAGACAAATTTAGAAGCCCAGTAGTCTTTCATCATGTCGATTCGTCAACAACAAGATTCCCGACTTCGCCGAAGTTGTCGGGAATCTGAGCAAATCAATTAATACAAGCAACAAAAAAGAGGTCAAATCGACCTCTTCACAACTCCCTACAATTCGTATTCCGTTTAAAGGAATTACAGCAACCCAGTATTGGCTCCTTGCTTGCCAGTAGCCAATTCTACCTTAACGATTGTGCCGCCCGCTTTTTGAATGCGTTGCTGTTCGCGGAACCAGTTTTCGTAGGGAACGAGTTTGGTGAAGTAAGTATTTTGTAGTTCGCGTTGGGTACGAATGCGGGTTTGGCTAGGAACACAAGCAGTAATTTTAAAATACCGTGCCATGTGGTTGTTAATCTCCTATAAGTGAGCGTGGAAACTTTTTTATTTCAAAATTGTGAGTGCATATTTTTATCTAATCACTCAAAGGCTGGAAATCAGGCGTCAATACCAGACCGCTAACACTCATCACACATCATGTTGAGCAAGATAAGCGATTAAACGTCCTAGCACTCACGATTGATTTCCAGACCTTAAGAAAGCCGCACTTAAATTATTAAGCGCAACCTAGCTCTTAGCTTAAGCCAGAGGAAATATAGTCTAAGTAAACACCCATTTCCTTACCAGCATCAGGACCTACCAAGCTAGCAGTCACTTCTTTAATAGCTTGGATAGCTTGTACAGTAGCACCAATGGGTACACCCAAGGAGTTGTAGGTTTCTTTCAAACCATTCAACACGCGCTCATCCAAAATGGATGGATCGCCAGCCAACATAGCGTAGGTGGAATAGCGGAGGTAGTAATCCAAGTCGCGGATGCAAGCAGCATAGCGACGGGTGGTGTACATGTTACCGCCGGGACGGGTAATGTCAGAGTACAGAAGGGACTTAGCTACAGCTTCTTTAATAATTGCAGATGCGTTAGCTGCGATGGTAGTAGCAGCACGTACGCGCAGTTCGCCAGTTGAGAAGTAGCTCTTTAGCTTCTCGAGAGCACCAGTATCCAGGTACTTACCTTGAACGTCTGCAGAGTTAATGACAGAGGTGATTGCGTCTTGAGCCATGTTGTTAATTCCTTATTTCCAACCTTATTGCATTACTTCAGTTTCAGCAGGGAAATAACTTCACCTTACTGCATAGCACCGACTAGGTAGTCGAAGTAAGAGCCAGCTTCACTAGCGTCTTCGCCAGACAACAGGGAAGCAGCAACATTCTTTAGACCACGGACACCTTCAGCAACACCCTCGATAGGAGTGCCTAGGGACTTGTACATTTCACGAACACCCACAATACCAATTTCTTCGATGGGGGTGACATCACCAGCAACGATACCGTAGGTAACGAGGCGGAGGTAATAATCTAGGTCGCGTAGACAAGTAGCGGTCAGTTCTGTACCGTAAGCGTTGCCACCAGGAGAGACAACATCAGGACGCTTTTGGAACAGTTGGTCGCCGGCTTGCTTAACAATCCGCTCCCGGTTTTCTGTCAAAACTTGAGCGATGCGGAGGCGGCGCTCACCTGTGGTAACGAAGCTCTTAATCCGATCCAGTTCGCCAGGGCTAAGATAGCGTGCTTCTGCATCAGCATTCACGATGGCTTTCGTGACGATACTCATTAATGCATTCCTCCAGTACTAATGAAACCAGGATTTAGTTAAAGTGGTGCGACTTTATAGGTTCACTGAGCTTGTTTTCTCGTTTTTTTAGACACAACAGCCAAATAACTGCTGCGACTAGTACATTCCGAGTCTGCTTGGGTAATGGCTAGTACACAAGCCTCAAAACTCAACTACCTTCCGGAATTATTTTCGGGCATTATGTTGAGCAAATATGACTGCTCTTAACACTTTGTAATATTCCTTTTCATGTTTACTGTCGTGCCCGAAATCTGAAAGCAATGTTAAGAAAGGTTGCAAAGGCACAGGAGAAGCTAGAGGAGATGAGGGAGTAACGCCCTCCTCATCCTCCTCATCTTGCTTATTCCTTTGTCCTGGCTTTATCGCAGGCTAGACCGTCCGGTAATCACAGACGGAGATAGGCTAGACCAAGACTGCTTGACCAAGTCAGCAGCCGCCTGCACGCTACCGAGGTAGTTACCAGCAGGTAGCGATGGGAAGCGACCATAAGGCACCACGTCTTCACCAAAGTAGCGGGCGTACTCTAGGCTGTTGACGATCGCCTCTACAGCCGCTTTTAAACCGCTATCTGCCAGCAGTTTGTTGTACTGGCGAATCTCGGCTTGAGTGGCGGGTGCGCGTCCCAACAGGTGACGGAACAGGAATTCAATCACCTTGGTGTTGGGATAGGGGGTGTAGAAACGCTTACGATAGATATCCGAGCTAGCAAGCTCACGGACAAACTCGCGTACGGAAATTTCCCCATTGCGCAGTCTGCTTTCTAAATCGGTACGGCGGAAGTAGTCAGGAACTTGACCGCTAAACACATCCAGTACCTGAGTGTAAATAGCGTTGATTGCCTGCTGCGTTTCACCTTGGTTCGCACCTGTTGTGACGCGGTAAATGCGTGCAGGTTTGCGGCGGCTTGTACCCACACCCACTTCAACTGACTGTCCGCGACCATCGTTGAAGGAACGACCGAGTTCAATAAACAGCGGCTTGGTCTTGTCGATTTCTCGTGCTTTCGCTGCCAAATCTGCGATCGCCTTCGCCAAAATCGGTGTGTTCGCGCTATTCATGCGGGGTTTGACTGGCTCAAAGCTGGGAACCACCAAATCATTATTCTGCTTGGTGAGCTGGTTGTACAGCTTCTGAGTATTCGGGAAGTTCGCCGCTGGTAAGGTCGGGAAGCGGTTGTAAGGAACCGTATCTTCACCAAACGCTTGCCCATACTCCTGACTATTTACCAACGCCCCAATAAATGCGCGAAGCCCTTGGGTTGCGAGTATCTGGTTATACTTGCGGATTTCCGCTTGGTCAACTGGCGCACGTCCTAAGAAGTGCTTGGTTCCCAGCTCGATCACCTTAGTGTTCGGGTATGGCGTGTAGAACTCTTTCAGGTAAAGGTTAGAATTACCCAAACCTTCAATAAATTCCTTAACAGTGATTTCACCATTCCCCAGTCTGCTTTCTAGCGAGGTGAATTCGTTCTGGGCGATGTAGGGTTCAATATTGCGCTCGAAAATCTGGCGATAAGCAGCACCGATGACAGTTTCTACAGAGACTTTATCATTAGTTGCTGCAACCAACTTAAAGATTTTCGTTTGTTCGCGCTTCTTGGTGACACCTTGGTTGATACGGAACTGAATATCGGGTTCGGTCCGTACTTCTTTAACGGTGCCTAATTCCACAAAGCGTGGAGTTTCTTCCTTCTCAACTTTCCCGCCGACATCCTCACGGATACTACCAACACGCAGTTGTCGCAAAGCAACACCGCCAGGAGTCAGATACCGTTCGTATGGAACTGTATCTTCACCAAAAGCCTCACTGTACTCTGGAGTATCAATGATGGCGTCAACGACTGCGTAGAAGCCCTTCTTGGAGGCGAGGTCAAAGTACTTGTTGTTTTCTTGACGACCGTAGGTAGGACGACCTAACAAGCGGCGGTGGATGTACTCGATCGCCTTACACACATAAAGCGGAGTCCAGTACAGCTTGCGGAATAAATCCGACTTAGCTAGAGCCCGGATAAACTCGCGTACAGAGATTTCGCCGTTTTCCAGCTTAATTTCTGCAACTTTCAAGCGCTGACCTTCGTAAACATCGCGACCGAATACTTGTAAGTAAGCTGCGCGAATCAACGCTTGTGTGGAGCTTTCAGAGAATTTAACACTGACTCCAGTGGGTGATTTTCTACCTCTTGTCCCAGGCAGCTGATCCAACCGGAACACCTTGGGACCCAGAGTACCAGGAAACTCACCTCGCGCCCTAGGATTGCTGTTTTGGTTATTGATACCAGGTCCTTGGTGAACTAGGATACGCTTGGTATCCTTACCAAAAGGAGCTGGACGGGTGCTGGGGTTACGAGTTTCTTTCGGGAAAATTGCCCCAAACTGAATTTCCAACGGGTCATTCCCAGAACCATAGGGATGCTGGTCGGGCAATGGCTGCTCGTAATCAGCAAACAGTGTGATAAACTGAGGTACTTTGCGGAAGGGCGCACTGTAGTTCAACAGGTCTTGCTGTGGTCCCCAGTTGCGGCATTCTTGTGCTTCTTGACCCAGACCCCGGATGTAGGGTACTGTTTCTTCGCCAAAGTAGTCAGAATATTCCTGAGAATCTACCAAAGCATCGATTAAAGCTGGCAGACCGCCTCGGGAAACAATATCAAAGTATTTTTGCACTTCTTCCCGGCTACTTGGTCCCCGTCCTAAGAAGTGACGGAAAGCAAGTTCTAGGGCGCGGCTGTTGATAAATGGATCGTAAAATTGTTTCCGATATAAGGGAGATTTGCCAAGGCGGCGAACAAACTCTTTTACAGAGATGTCGCCATTTTTCACCTTCGATTCCAAATCAGATATCGACTGACTATAAGCACGGGTGATATCGCGTTCAAAGATTTGCCGATATGCCGCTTTGACTACCTCATTTTTCTCGGATGCTGACAACCCAGGCTTCATCACATACTTGGGACGCCGTTCTGCCGCATTAAAATAAATCTGGGGCAGTTGCAAACCTTGTTGGTCGCCAGAGGGACGTTGGCGCACTTTACCCGAAGGGGTGGGTGCTTTGAATTCTGTAATCAAAACATCCATGTACTGAGACACAATTTCTGTTGCCTCAGCATCCTTACGGAAATAAGAAATTGCCGCTGCTTTCATTTCCTGTAAAGCGACAATTGTGGCTTCACCAGAACAGGCGTTCTCAATAATTTCTCGCAGACCACGTGTGTTGACAGCGATGATGTTGGGGTCACCAGCCACAATCGCATACGTAGCGTAGCGCAAAAACCACGACAAGTCCCGCAGGCTCTTCGCCATATTTGCCGGACCATAACGCGCAATGTTAATTGGTCGGAAACCCGGAGGAGTCGGACCACTGGGCGAAGTGTTAAAGATAGAACGCAAATTTTCTAAGAAACCACCACGAGTTTCTACGTAGGTGACGGTTCCTAGTTTCATCCCCTCTCTAACTTCCGATCCTGCAGCAACCGGCACCAATTCTGGTTCCCTGGGCTTTTCCAAAAAAGCCATTGGCGAACCACCCACAAAAATCCTATTGGCAGCACGGGAGACAATAATCTCAGAATTTTCCGTGAGCGTCTGGGCGATTTCAAGACGCTTAACACCAGATGCAAAATACCTTGCCAGTTCATTGAGTTCCCCGGAACCCAGAAAGCGGTCTTGCTGTTCTGCTTGGGAAATTGTTGATACAGCTAGGGTTTGATATAGTTGCGGGCGTGCAACTGAGCTTCCACCACTTGCCTTAACACTCATCGGATTTGTAAAACTCCCATCATATTTTTTTTGTGTTAAGTCTGGGTTGATTTTAGGCTTGACACATCGGTGCCGTTATGCTTTCCGACTGCCACCTCAAGACTGCCAAAAAAAATTAACCCAGTCAGCTTTTAGATTAGAACGTTTTGCGATTTCTCTGTGGCTTTATTAAGAACTGTGTCGAAACTATAGTATAAATGTATCAAATTCTAAAGCAGATGCTGCCGCTTATCTGAGAGAAAATTTAAGATTTGTATCATTTTTTAACAAAAGTACATCCTCTAGAAAACAGACTACAGGAAGGAGATATGGGATAGGGTACAACATTAAAAAAAGTACACACAGAGCTTTCAGATGAGGCGTTAACTCATTACGCAAGTGGTCACGAGCAAGAGCGTTTATCAAGAGGTACAGGTTTACTGGAACTCGTGCGAACTCAAGAACTTCTTAGCCGCTACCTACCTTTAAAAATATTAAGTGCATCTTCATAGCGAATTGGTATTAGAGCAGAAGTTGAAGAAGCGGGTTTCTATTATCAAACAACATTAGCGATCGAAGGACCAGGTTGGTTACTACAAAACTTTTCCCAACATTGGAATGAGTCAAGTCGGCGTGAACGCCTTCTAGAAGCCATCCGTTGGATAGAAACTGAACCTTCTATGTTAGAAATGAGTGCTCACATTATGGTAGTTGCTCGCAAAGATGCGGTCTAATGACCTCAATTCCTCTAAAAAACTTGTTTAACGTAAGCATTTTCTACAAGCAAAGGCACGCAGTTACTCACATTAAAAGCCCCTGATAGTTCAACATCTGGCTCAAATCCTTTTGCAATCAACTCTTTACCAGAACTACATTTTTTCAAGTACCCAAGCAAATCATTCTTAAAAGCCTCAAATGCCGTCACAGCGATTTGGGCTTCTGGTGATAAACTTCCATGTAAGTAACTCAGAATTGCTCCTGCACCAATCAAATCTTCAAACGCAGGTCGCAGGCTACCATCTTCTTTCCACCTCTCACCAGCAGGAATCACTGCAATTTTGTTACCATAGCTTTGAGCAAACTGCGCCACAGCTTCACAATTTCGCAAGCAGCTAGCCAAGGTTGGTGTCGTTCCAGTATTTAAGCTAAGAAAAGAACCATTAGGTGAGGGCAAAACCAGTCGAGTTCCAGCGGGAATGTCAGCTACTGATACTGGAGACAGAGAATATCCAGTTGTAGTCCAACGTTGTCTATGACTTGCCAACTCTGCCTGCACTGACTTGGCATAATCTATGACTGATTCATCTCGCATCGCATATGGAAAAATGATCGCGCCATTGTTAGTGGCAATTTCTACACAAGTGGAAAAAGAAAGAACATCAACGATTACAACCACATCACTGATAGAAGCGAGTTGAGCAACTCCTTGCGCGCCCCACTCACAGCGCAAATCAAACTCTGATTGGTCGTAAATCATTTGCTTTGCTTGTGACATTTGTTAGCTGTAGCATAAGCAGTACCTGGTGTTTTGTAAAGCTATGCTTGTTGTGGGGTGGACATCTTGTCCGCCCAAAAATACAGACGTCCGCCCAAAAATACAGACGGGCGAGACGCCCATCCCACAAGAACCAAAAGAAATTTTTTAAGATACCGTAAGTACCCAGCATTCGCTAAACTCAGAAATGCTGCCATTATCCTTACTATGTCCGATTCTCAAACCGTTAGCGCTGCTGTTGCCAAACTCTACAACACCTACCCCTTTCCCCCGGAACCTCTACTGGATGAACCACCTCCAGGCTATAACTGGCGCTGGAATTGGTTGGCTGCTTATAATTTCTGTACAGGTCAAAAACCCCAAAAACAAGATATCCGCATTTTAGACGCAGGCTGCGGTACGGGTGTGGGAACGGAATACCTTGTCCACCTTAATCCTGCGGCTTCTGTTGTCGGAATTGACCTTAGTACCAAGGCTTTGGAAGTTGCTAAAGAACGCTGTCAACGTTCCGGTGCCAACCGCGTTGAGTTTCATCACCTCAGTTTGTACGATGTGGAACAGTTACCGGGTGAGTTTGATTTTATCAACTGCGTCGGTGTGTTGCATCACTTGAGCGACCCAATTCGGGGTATTCAAGCCTTGGCGAAGAAGTTAGCCCCAGGCGGGTTGATGCACATCTTTGTCTACGGTGAGTTGGGGCGCTGGGAAATTCAACTCATGCAAAAGGCGATCGCCCTCCTCCAAGGTGACAAGCGCGGCGATTATCGTGATGGTGTTCAAGTCGGTCGGCAAATATTCGCTGCCTTACCAGACAATAACCGTATTGTCAAGCGGGAGCGAGAACGTTGGTCTTTAGAAAATCAACGGGATGAAAACTTTGCGGATATGTACGTGCATCCCCAGGAAATAGATTACAACATTGAGACGTTGTTTGAACTGATTGATGCTTCCGGATTGGATTTTGTGGGGTTCTCAAATCCGGGTTTTTGGCAATTAGACAGACTTTTGGGCAAAGCGCCAGAGTTGATGGAAAGGGCACAAAAGTTAGGCGATTGCCCAAGGGGCAGTGGCAAAGCCAATCGCGCTTCGTACCGCCTGATAGAATTATTAGACCCAGAAGTCACTCACTACGAGTTTTTCCTGAGTTGCCCACCTCTACCCAAAGCTGACTGGTCAGCCGATGATGCCATGCTGGCAGCTATTCCCGAGCGAAATCCTTGTATAGATGGTTTTCCGAGCCAGTGTGTCTTTAACTACGATTACCAGATTGTGAATTTATCGCCACTGGAGTTGGAGTTTTTACAAAAGTGCGATGGTCAATCAACAGTAGGAGGGATTTTGGCAGGCTTGCAACTGGGTTTGGATGCGGTGAGAGTGCTCCTCAAGCAACAGCTGATTTTGTTGACACCAAGTTGAGAAACAAACTCCCAAAACACCAACGGCGCACACCAGAAGGTAATAGGTATAATTTGATACTCACTACCCTAAAAGTGCGGTGATTCTTGGTTCAAAGGGATTCCAATGAATTTACCCTCACCAAGCATCTTGACCGTGTATCCCACGGCTGCAAGTCCGCGTATCGCGACTACTTGAGCGGCTGCAACATCTCTATCAGTTGTGTAGCCGCAATTCTGGCACTCATGAACACGATCAGCTAGCGTCTTCTTGCCCGTCTCTGTCTGGCAGTTTGGGCAAATCTGACTAGTTTTTCTGCTATCGACTTTTTGGAAGTACACGCCGCGTTTAAAACAACATTGTCCAAGGATACTGAAGAATTGACCCCACCCAGCATCTAGACAATGCTTGCCCAGTATCCCGCGCGACAACCCGATAAGATTGAGATCCTCAACAAAAATTGTCTGAGCTTGATCACAAAGCCTGTGAGCTACCTTCCAATGAAAATCTTTTCTAGCATTGGCAATGTGTTCATGTAGTTTTTGCACCTTGCCTTGAGCTTTGCGCCAATTGTTTGATCCTAATTTTTTCCTGCTTACTCGTTGTTGCAGCAATTTAAGCTTGCGTTGGAGATCCACGAAAAACTTAGGACGCTTGACACAAAGACCGTTAGAGGTAGCAATAAAGCTTGTTAGACCTACATCCACACCTAAAGCATCACCGTGAGGCATAGGCGACGGCACGGAGACATCCCATTGAAGGGTTAACATCACATACCAACCAGAAGCGCGTTTAACTATACGCGCTTGCTTAAGTTTTCCGCCCTCTGCTATTGGTCGAGATACTCGGAAAGCCACCCAACCAATTTTTGGAAGTTTAATTTGATCCTCACTCAGATCCTCTTGCTTCAATTGCGGAAAAACAAACGAACGCATAGCGCCCGGTTTCTTGAAGCGAGGAAAACCATGATTTTGCTCCCACATTGACACAAAAGCCTTTTCAAGTCTGATTAGTGTTTGCTGTAAGACTTGGGACTGAACGCGCCGCAAATCAGGAAACTCTTTTTTAGCTTCCGTTAATGATCTGCTTTGCTGGCTGTAAGTAGGTCTAGGAGCGTCAGCAGAAATGATGTATTCGCCTTGGAGTGAGCAACAGTTAACGTGGCAGCTACGAGACTTAAGCCAAGCCTTACGCTCATTGAGCGCGTAATTATAGACCTTGCGGTTGATTTCTAGCCAATCTTCAAAAATAGCTCTTTCGCGATTATTCGGCTTAAGTTTGTACTCGTAAGTCAAAGTTAACATTGCCTCACCTCCTTATTTATATTAGACAGGCTTTTTATAAAACGTCAGGAGGCTTTTTAAAAATCGCACTCTTATGGGCGAGGTTTTAAACCGAAATTTTTGATAAATTAAAAGATAATCCGCTTTTTTCTTGCTGCGACTCCTCATCTCCCCACAACTGACAACACGGAACTTCAGGAATTAGGGATAGGGTATAGATTTATCCTCTTCATCCTTATATTCCGTGTCAGAAATCGTTTTTGTACTTGGTGTATCTGTCCCTATCCTTTTTTTGGTGAGAATAAGTTAATTGTTTTTTTCTAAAGTAATGTTACCTCTTCGTGATATGATTCAGCTGGCTGAAAATGCAGTCAACATAATTAGCTGTACTGGTTTCGAGTCCCGTGAGCTTGTCAGACGAATCAACTGATCCCACACCGACAATACGACAAGATGCTCAAGCTGGTTTTGAGGACACAGAACCAGCAAGCTCTATGCAGGAGTTCTATAAACTCTACCAAGAGTTGTTGCTCATCACTCTTGTCTTGACAGGGGTTGTCTTTATCTCTGTTTGGATTTTTTATTCCCTAAACATTGCCCTAAATTATTTGCTTGGGGCGTGTACAGGTGTGGTTTACTTGAGGATGTTGGCAAAAGATGTTGAGCGTTTGGGTAGAGAAAAAAATCAGTTGAGTAAAACTCGGTTAGCGTTATTAGTAGGGATCATTCTACTAGCATCGCGGTGGAATCAACTGCAAATATTGCCCATATTTTTGGGATTCCTTACCTACAAAGCAACGCTGATCATCTACGTAGTTAGGTTGGCATTTGTCTCTGACTAGCCAAAGCTCCGGCAACCATAAAAGGCTGACGCGAGCTTTGCGGGAGATCCGAAGTTTTCCTTTAAGGAAAATCCACTTCGGTTGCTCCACCTCGGAAAATCCACGCCGCAAACTCGCTCCACTTCTCCAGGTAAGATTGGAGAAATGATAGGTAGGTCAAGAAAATGCTGAATTTTCTGAACATCTTCAATTCTGTTCCCCTTGCAGAATTGGAAGTGGGAAAACAACTGTACTGGCAAATTGGCAATTTAAAACTGCATGGGCAGGTGTTTCTCACCTCCTGGTTAGTTATTGGCTTGCTGGTGTTAGTTTCCATCGCTGCAAGCAGTAACATCAAGCGAATTCCGAGTGGGCTACAGAACTTCATGGAGTATGCCCTAGACTTTATTCGGGATTTGGCGAAAAACCAGATTGGCGAGAAAGAATACCGCCCTTGGGTGCCATTTGTTGGCACTTTGTTTTTGTTCATTTTTGTGTCAAATTGGGCAGGAGCACTTGTTCCTTTGAAGCTGATTCACCTACCAGAAGGTGAACTAGCAGCTCCCACCAGTGACATCAACACAACTGTTGCCTTGGCATTGTTGACATCATTAGCGTATTTTTACGCTGGGTTCAGCAAAAAGGGTTTAGGGTACTTTGGCAACTATGTCCAACCAGTGGTTTTTATGTTGCCGTTCAAAATTATTGAAGATTTCACAAAGCCCCTTTCCCTAAGTTTCCGTTTATTCGGTAACATCTTGGCAGACGAACTGGTTGTTGGCGTGCTGGTACTACTGGTACCTTTATTCGTTCCTCTGCCAGTGATGGCTTTGGGATTATTTACCAGCGCCATCCAAGCACTGATTTTTGCCACCTTGGCTGCTGCTTACATCGGTGAAGCGCTAGAAGACCATCATGGTGGCGAAGAACATGGTCATTAGTCATGAATCATGAGTCATAAGTCATTAATTGAAAACCAATGACGAAGGACAAATGACAAACGACAGATGACAAAATCAAACATTCAATACCCATATCCATTCAGTAAATAAGGAAAGAATAACATGGACCCATTGGTTTCTGCTGCTTCCGTTTTAGCTGCTGCTCTTGCTGTAGGTTTGGCTGCTATTGGTCCTGGCATTGGTCAAGGTAATGCAGCAGGTCAAGCTGTAGAAGGTATTGCTCGTCAGCCAGAAGCAGAAGGTAAAATTCGCGGTACCTTGCTGTTAAGCTTGGCGTTCATGGAAGCGCTAACCATCTATGGTCTAGTGGTTGCCCTAGTCCTACTGTTTGCTAACCCCTTCGCGTAACTAGGTGCTGAGTACTCAGTACTGACAGCACTTGTGCTGAGTACTCAGTACAGAGTCCTGAGTAAAACTTACTCAGGACTCAGCAACGCCCTTACGGGTATCTCCTCCACCAGACGCTACTTTCTTAGCGTAAGCTGCTTATGCACGGAGGCACGCCAGTTCCCTAGGTTGAGGAAACCCGCCTATGGCACTTGCCTGGGGCACGGGCTAACGCCCTACGTGCCACGCTAACGCGTTCCAGGACTGGGCTCACCAGTCGCCTGCGGCAGGGTAACCCCTCGTGTAGCAAGCAGTGCCTCTGGTGAGAGTGGAGCTACCGCGCTTCAAAGGAGGGAAACCTCCCAAAGAAACTGCGTGCTGCCTCATTAGGGCTCATAACTCTTTTAGACTCAGGACTCAAAACTCAGAACTGAGCAGTAGATTAGGAACAAGCAACGATGATACAGTGGATGACCTTATTTGCAGTAGAAAAGGTTGCCAAAGAGGGAGGGCTGTTTGACTTAGATGCTACCCTGCCTTTGATGGCGATCCAGTTTCTACTTTTAGCGATAATTTTGAACGCGATTTTCTACAAACCTCTGGGCAAAGCAATTGATGAGCGGAATGAATATGTCCGCAACAATCAACTAGAGGCGCAAGAACGCTTGTCAAAAGCCGAGAAATTGGCGCAGCAATACGAGCAAGAATTAGCAGGAGCAAGACGGCAAGCACAAACAGTGATTGCTGATGCTCAAGCTCAAGCTCAGAAAATTGCAGCCGAAAAGACAGCCGATGCACAAAAAGAGGCTCAGGCACAAAGAGAACAAGCAGCTGGTGAAATAGAACAGCAAAAACAGCAGGCTCTTGCTTCACTAGAGCAAGAGGTAGACGGACTGAGTCGCCAAATACTAGAAAAGCTTCTAGGAGCAGATCTAGTAGGTCAGCGCTAAAAAACAAAATACTTATTAGTTATTAGTGGTTAGTAGTTAGTAGTGAATAACAAAACAACCAACAACTAACAACGAACAACTAACACAACAGACAGCTTTGGCAGCGCAGTAGTGGATGGAAGAAGATGGGGACTTTTTTATTGTTGATGGTGGAAGCCGGTGCCGTCGGAGGTGAATTGACAGAGGCAGCAGGTGAAAGTGGTTTTGGTCTAAATACTAATATTTTAGAAACCAACCTAATTAACCTTGCCATTATTATTAGTGTGCTGTTTATCTTTGGGCGGAGAGTTTTAGGCAAGACGCTCCAAGAACGCCGTGAACGGATTGCAACTGCGATTCAAACCGCAGAGCAACGCGCTAAAGATGCAGCAGCAGCCCTTGCAGAGCAGCAACAAAAGCTGGCGCAAGCTCAAGCAGAGGCAGAAAAAATCAAAAAAGCAGCCCAAGAAAACGCCCAGAAAGCAAGAGAAGCCGTACTGGCTCAAGCAGCTGTTGATATTGAACGTATGCGGGAAACAGCAGCATCTGACTTGAACACAGAACGGGAAAAAGCTGTAGCCCAACTGCGGCAAAGAGTCGTCGCTTTGGCATTGCAGAAAGTCGAGTCAGAACTACGGACTGGAATTGCCGACGATGCTCAACATACATTAATTGACCGCAGCATAGCGCTACTAGGAGGCAACGGATGAGAAGTAATATAGCAACAGCCGAAGTAGCGGTGCCTTATGCACAGGCGTTGATGTCAGTCGCACAGTCCAAAAATCTGACAGATCAGTTCGGCGAAGATGTGCGTTCTTTACTGAGCTTACTTTCAGAAAGCGAGCAGTTGCGAAACTTTATTGCTAATCCGTTTGTTTCGTCAGAAGACAAAAAGGCAGTCCTCAATAGCGTCCTCGGTGACGGCGGTAACGCATACTTGCGCAATTTTTTGCTGCTGCTGGTAGATAGAAAGCGCATTTTATTGGTGGAACCGATTTTTCAGCAATATTTGGTGCTGTTGCGGCAACTTAAACAAATTGCTCTGGCAGAAGTCATTTCTGCTGTTCCCCTCACAGAAGCCCAGCAACAAGCTGTAAAAGATCGGGTGATTGCACTGACGAATGCTCGCGAGGTGGAATTAGATACCAAAATTGATCGCGAGTTAATTGGTGGTGTCATCATTAGAGTAGGCTCTCAAGTTATTGACGCCAGTTTACGGGGTCAACTGCGCCGCATCTCTTTGCGTTTAAGTGGCGCTTAGAAAAATTATCAATTGTTTATGATGGATGATGGATGCTCGCTGGCATTCATCATTCATAATTCCATCCTCGTTCCGTCTCGCAAGAAAAGAAGATAGACAAATGGCAATTAGCATTAGACCCGACGAAATCAGCAACATTATTCAGCAACAGATAGAACAATACGACCAACAAGTCAAAGTGGCTAACGTTGGTACCGTTCTGCAAGTAGGTGACGGTATTGCTCGTATCTATGGTCTAGACAAGGCTATGGCTGGCGAGCTATTAGAATTTGAAGACGGCACAATTGGCATCGCCCAGAACTTGGAAGAAGACAACGTGGGTGCGGTGCTCATGGGCGAAGGTCGTGATATTCAAGAAGGTAGCTCCGTAACCGCCACTGGCAGAATTGCTGAAGTACCCGTGGGAGAAGCCTTGGTTGGACGAGTTGTGGATGGTTTGGGTCGTCCAATTGATGGTAAGGGAGACATTAAGACCACAGAAACTCGTTTGATTGAATCTCCAGCACCAGGTATTGTGGCTCGTCGCTCTGTACACGAACCACTGCAAACTGGTATCACAGCTATCGACGCGATGATTCCCGTCGGTCGCGGACAACGGGAATTGATTATCGGTGACCGTCAAACCGGAAAAACGGCGATCGCCATTGACACAATCATCAATCAAAAATCTGAAGACGTGATTTGTGTCTACGTTGCGATCGGTCAAAAAGCTTCGACTGTGGCTAACGTTGCGCAGACATTACAAGAAAAAGGTGCGCTGGACTACACAGTAATCGTCGCCGCCAACGCCAGTGACCCAGCCACCCTGCAATTCTTGGCTCCTTATACAGGTGCTTCGATTGCTGAGTACTTCATGTACAAGGGTAAGGCGACCCTGGTGATCTACGATGACCTTTCCAAGCAAGCTCAAGCTTATCGTCAAATGTCCTTGCTCTTGCGTCGTCCGCCCGGACGCGAAGCTTATCCTGGAGATGTGTTCTACATCCACTCGCGCTTGTTGGAACGTGCAGCTAAGCTGAGTGACGAATTGGGTGCAGGTAGCATGACTGCCCTGCCAATCATCGAAACTCAAGCAGGTGACGTATCTGCTTACATCCCCACCAACGTAATTTCGATTACAGACGGTCAGATCTTCCTGTCTTCTGACTTGTTCAACTCTGGTGTCCGTCCCGCAATCAACCCCGGTATTTCCGTGTCGCGGGTAGGTTCTGCGGCTCAAACCAAAGCAATGAAGAAAGTTGCTGGTAAGTTGAAGCTGGAGTTGGCGCAGTTTGACGAATTACAAGCATTCTCGCAATTTGCTTCTGACCTAGATAAAGCAACTCAAGACCAGTTGGCACGAGGTCAGCGCTTGCGGGAACTCTTGAAACAGCCACAAAACGCGCCGCTATCCGTATATGAGCAAGTGGCTCTTCTGTACGCTGGTATCAACGGGTATTTGGATGACGTCCCAGTAGATAAAGTCACTACTTTTACCCAAGGGCTGCGCGAGTACTTAAAAACCAGCAAACCTCAGTACACTGAATCAGTACAAACCAAGAAAGTACTGGGCGACCAAGAAGAATCAGCTTTGAAGGAAGCAATCAACGAATACAAAAAGACCTTCTTAGCAACAGTGTAAATCAGAACTCAGGAGTCAGGAGTCAGGAGTCAGCAAAAAAATGTTATTTCTCTCTTGACTTCCAAATTCTGAATACAAAACCTTCTTGGCAACAGTATAAGACAGGAGTTAGGAGTTAGAAGTCAGAAAATAGCTTCCTCCTGACTCCTGAATTGTGAATTCTGAATTCTTGTAAAAGATTATGGCTAACTTAAAAGCAATACGCGATCGCATTCAATCAGTAAAAAATACCCAAAAAATTACAGAAGCCATGCGGCTGGTAGCTGCAGCACGGGTACGTCGTGCCCAAGAACAGGTGATTGCTACCCGTCCTTTTGCTGACCGCTTGGCTTCAGTGCTGTATGGTTTGCAAACCCGTCTGCGGTTTGAAGATGTAGACCTGCCTTTGTTGAAAAAGCGCGAAGTCAGGACAGTTGGGCTGTTGGTGATTTCAGGCGATCGCGGTCTGTGCGGTGGCTACAACAACAACATTATCAAGCGTGCCGAAAATCGCACCAAAGAACTCAAGGCAGAAGGTTTTGACTACAAATTTGTCATCGTAGGACGCAAAGCCGGTCAGTACTTCCAACGTCGCGAACAGCCAATAGACGCCACCTTCACTGGCTTAGAGCAAATTCCTACGGCTGCTGAAGCCAGCAACATTGCAGACCAACTGCTTTCTTTATTCTTGTCAGAAAGCGTAGACCGGATTGAGCTTGTCTACACCAAGTTCGTCTCCTTAGTGAGTTCTCGTCCCGTGGTGCAAACCCTGCTTCCCCTTGACCGCCAAGGTCTAGAAGCACAGGATGACGAAGTCTTCCGCTTAACAACTCGCGGTGGTCAATTTGAAGTGACACGGGAGAAAGTGGCTACCCAAGTCCGTGCTTTGCCCCGCGACATGATTTTTGAGCAAGATCCAGTACAGATTCTCGATTCATTACTACCTCTGTATCTGAGTAACCAGCTGTTGCGGGCGCTACAAGAATCAGCCGCAAGCGAACTCGCAGCGCGGATGACAGCAATGAGCAATGCCAGCGACAACGCCAAAGATCTGATTGGTTCCCTGACGCTGTCTTACAACAAAGCGCGCCAAGCCGCAATTACCCAGCAAATCCTAGAAGTTGTCGGCGGTGCCGAAGCACAACGTTAGGAAATTGCTCATAGCAAATAAAGAATAGCTAATTGCTAGTTATTTTGATAGCAATTAGCTATTTTTAGTTTTTGGGGCTTTTTCACCAACGGAGGCTGATGATGGCACTGACAGCATATGGACCGTTATGTACCGAGGTTTATGACATCACCAAGCCTATCGGTGGAGAGTATCCTGACGTTCCATACTACATCAAACATCTTTCCAAAATTGGTGGCAGAATTCTTGAGGCGATGGTTGGCACAGGACGACTACTCATCCCGCTGCTAGAAGCTGATTTGAACGTTGAGGGCATCGATTCCTCAGAAGATATGCTTGCTTCTTGCCGTCAGCACTGTGCCCAAAGGGGGTTGACACCAGTTCTCCATCATGGTTTTGTAGAAAATCTTGAGCTAAGCGGCAAATTCAAGGCGATCGTCGTGTCCTTCGGTTCTTTTATGTTGTTAGAGAAGCGAAATGCTGCTATCGCCGCCTTGCAAGCTTTTGCACGACACCTTGAACCAGAAGGTCGAATCTTCATCGATTTGGAATTGCCCATCGAAGATTTTAAGACTGAGAACATTCTCAGGCAGCAATCGCCCATTGAATGCCCGGATGGTTCAATAATCTTGATGCAGATCACTTCTAGCATCGACTGGCTCAATCAACTCAACATGAGCGTGATTCGCTACGAGAAGTGGAAAAACGGAGAACTCATTGCCACAGAGTTACAGTGGCTTCCTCTGCACTGGTTTGAGCGAGATGAATTTATCATGTGTTTGCAGGAAAACGGTTACAAAGACATCAGCCTATGCGCCAACTACATTGATGGTCAACAACCAAGTTCCCACAAAGACACCTTGTGTTTCTCCGCAGTACTGGCATGAACCAGAAAACCCTATTCAAAATCTAAAATCTAAAATCCTGAGTGGCACATTTCAAAATTGCACATTATAATGATATATATAAACCACACGGGGCTTTAACGGTTTCGACGTGGTGGCGAAAGCTACTCTATGATTCAGGTCGAGAGTGAGTCGTCTCTCGGAAATCAAAGACTCAAAAAAAAAGTAAATGCGAACAACATTGTACCTTTTGCTCGTAAGCAAGCTCTAGCAGCTGCCTAACAATCTCTAACAGATTCGAGCGTCTCTAGTTTGACTCCGTTAAGGGCTAGAGACCAACCCCCAACGGATGCTCTAGCAAGTATCTCTGGTTTGCTTGCTAGCTAAGACTTAACCAGAGCATCCTACCGTTCGGGATAATGAACGTTCCCCGCCTTGAGGGTAAGAAAGGCTAAACCTGTGAATGAGTGGGGGGTCAATACCCATTGCGGACATGGGTTCAATTCCCATAAGCTCCACTTATATTTAAAATTTGAAATCCACCTGGTAAAGTTATAGCTAGGTGGATTTTGTTTTTTATGGCTGAATCAAAAGTAGTTGTGACTTGCCAAAACCCAGCTTGTAGCAAGGAATTTACCAAGCGACTAGCTGAATTTAATAGGAGCGAAAGGTTAGGAAGACAGCATTTTTGTTCTAAAATATGTTATGGAAAGTTTAAAGGTTTAATTAATTTTGGAAACAAGATTAATAAAGATACATCTTATTTAAGAAACATAATTAGAAGAGATGACTTTTCTCCTTTTCGCTATCACTTGAAAGTGATGAGAAAGTCTGCAAAACACAGAAAGCAAGAATGCACTGTAACCTTAGCAGACTTGAAGCGATTGTGGGAAAAACAAAAAGGTATTTGCCCTTACACAGGTTGGAATTTAGTTCTTTTGCCTTGCACAACCGATTATGAAAGTACAGCTTTAACCACTAACAGAGCAAGTGTAGATCGCATAGACTCAACTAAAGGTTATATCCTGGATAACATCCAGTTCGTTGCTGTCATCGCTAATCTTGCAAAAAATGCTTTTACTGAGGAAGATTTAATAAACTTCTGTTTTGAAGTTTCTAAATACAGAAGCGTGAGTACAGGCAATCTTACTAATAGAAATTTAACATCCTCGTGCATCTCAACACATTTCTTTTTAGGAACTCGTAGAGATGAATATTCTCCATTTCGTCAGCATTTTAAATTAGCACGAAGACGAGTAAAAACTCATGGACGGAAATGCACTATCACACTGGAATATTTAAAAGAACTTTGGGAAAAGCAGGATGGAAAATGCCCTTATACTGGATGGAAGTTAGATAATCCTGAGACAACGGCTAATTGGGACAATCATCAGCTAGATCCAAGGACAGCTAGTTTAGACAGAATAGACTCTTCACTTGGCTATATCTTAGGAAATGTTCAGTTTGTCAGTGTAATGGCTAACTTCGCCAAGAGAGATTTTCAAGAAGAACAACTTTTAGAATTTTGCCAAGCAGTTGCTGAGTACCAACTGACAAAAGTAGGTAATATTGAAGGATTCTAGCAAGGCGATGCTTCAAAGGAACTGCCATCAGCGATCGCCTCTGACTCTCCTTTGCCAAGACGGAAAGCCTCAGCATCCTAAGTATTCTGCAAGTTTCTCGTGATTTCAACAATCACTGCTTTTAAAGGTGGCAATCCTTCATGAACTGTTGCCCAGATAACCATCAATTCCCCAATATTCATGCACTAACATATCTCGCATACCAGCCACCGCTTTCGGTAGGAATTTGAGGGTGCTGGCTGTGGATGTCGTCAGGAATTCGCTTGACTGCCTCTCCTAAAATCTCGATTGACTTCACAACAGCTAAAACTTTCTCGCGGTTGACTCGAAATGTCTCAAAATCAATCCCGTCTGTAAACGCTTCAATGTCCGCAATAGCATCCAGTATATCTTGGAGAAATTCTGAAAGTTGTCGTTTAGTCATACATAAACGACTTCCGATAACACTCGCTCTCGGATTCTTGGCTTTAAACCGTTTTGCGTCACTATATCAACCTTCATACCGTTCGCCTTTAGCGGGCACTCCGTGCCATCGCACTACTGAGATAGTCGCGTAGCTCTACCAGCTTAAATAAGGTAGGCGCTCGATCATAGTCAATGAGTACATCAACATCACTTTCCTGTGTCTGTTCACCACGAGCGTAAGAACCAAAGATGCCTAGCTGCGTGACTCGATAGTGTTCCTGCAACAGCGCTTTATTCTGTCTCAGAATTTGCTTAATTTCCTCCAACGTTTTCATCTTCAAAAGTTTTACTCCAGACTTATCAAAAGTTGTGTTCAGACAATTTTGCTGACGAGGATTAAATAAAGAGACTTCTTGCTGAGTTTTGCGGATCTATTCCAACTATGAAATTATAGTGCCGTTCATTTGCTGCATCATAAAATATGTGGAATTAAATTATGTGGCGATTAACTAAAGCCTGCCTCCGCAGGCTAGATTATTAGTCCTAGGATTCCATTTGATTTTGAAAAAGATGGCGCTAGCCACCCATCTTCAGCCATCCAAAAACTTGATTGACAGTTAATGTCAGTTCAATTTCTGGTAACACAGGCAATAAATCGTCTCCCATAAGTAGTAAAGGCTGTTGCTCACGGAGAAATACTAAGATACTGAAGTCATCAGGATCAATAAACCATCCGAGGCGACTACCATGTTGTAAGCAATAAAGAATGTTACCAATTACTTTGTTGGGTTTTTGTTCTGGCGAGAGAATCTCAATCGTCCAATCTGGCGGTAGTTCAAAGTTATCAGGGACTTGATCATCGATCAGAAATGGTATGCGCCGCCACAGAAATATAGCCACATCAGGTACAATTGAGCGTTCCCCGAAACTACAACGTAATTCCGGAAAAGCATAGGCAATCCTCTTGTCCTCTGCAACTTGATTGACTGCTGCACAGAGTTTACCTTGCAAGCGGCTGTGTCTCCCCTTCGGCATTGGCTTTTGAATAATCTCAGCGTTAATATATTCGCTGGCTGGCTTGGTTTCTGGGAGCTTCAGGAACTCCTCTAGGGTAAGGGAGTGGAGAGTTGTAGCGTTCATGGCTCCTGAATCAGTAGGAAGATGTGTTCTCACTTTAGCAAAACGCAGCTGGCTAACTCATTTGACAGGCGCGTTCTTGGTGGGCGCTCCGTGCGATCGCATGATTGCACGGAGCGCGATCGCCCCTGCTGTTGGAGGCGCGAGTTGACAATTATACAATGATTAAAGGACAAAAAGTAGGTGTAATTGTTATGCAGTGTATTTTCTGGAGTGTGGAAGAAGTTGCTCAAAGAGCCAAACAGTTTTACGAAAACGATATTCGTCAACATGTTGAGTATGGCGATAATATTGGTAAGATGATTGTGATTGATGCAGAGACTGGCGAATATGGAATCGATCCAACTGGTGTAGAGACAGCGTTAAAGTTAAAACACCAAAAACCAAACGCTAGATTGTTTACTATACGGATTGGTTATGACGTTGCTGTAAGCTTTGGTGGCGCAATGGAACGTATTGCCAAATGATTTCTGGAAAAGTGATTGATGGTAGGGCAATAGTTCCAGTAGTTTTTCGTTTACCTTCAAGAGCCAGATTTTTCTTATAACCAAGATTCCACCAGAAAAGGCTGTGCTTGCCGAATGCGGACAAAATCGCTGTCAGCAGAAACAAGGATGAGATTGTGCTGAATTGCTGTTGCTGCAATCCGCGCGATCATGATCATCAAATCCCAAATCTCCAATACTTGTACTCCGACGTTTATTTTTATCTTTAGGAGCAAACTGATTAAAAACTGCTGCTTTGAGTTGACTGTAAAAAATGGCGGTTTCTTCGTCAATGAAATACAAGTCAACACTCATCAAAAATGCTTGAACAGCAGCAAGGTTTTGGGCTTGTCGTTCTGATTTTTCGGTCATGTAGAGCAGTTCACCGTAAGTGATGATACTGATACCGATGTTACTCTCAGAACGAGATTGCAGAGCCGTAATGACGTTAGGGGTGTTATTGATGATGTAACTGCAGTGGTTGGTATCTAATAGATACATGGAGACAGAAATCAAAACTGAGCTTTAGAACGGGTTTCTTTTACCAAGCGAAAACAGTCTTCCAAATCATTGCCTTGCCAGGTTCTAGCAAATTTCAGCAGTTCACCCGCCTTGGTTCCTCGTTTAATGGGAGCCAGACGACGAAGCGGGCGTTGACTAATAGTACTTTTGCTTTGCAGGGAATCCAGGAAGTCGCTGACTAAAGAGAGTTGTTCGGGTGGCAATTGGGCTAGTTGTTGTTCGATTTTTTGACGCAGTTCCGGATAAGTCATTAGCAACTCGCTATTTCGATTACCTATCTTTTTCGACTTCTTAATTTTAGCCCCAGACTTCCAGTGTGAAGGATGAGGAAAATTTACTTACTGCTGTCGCTGGATATGAGCAGGATTATTCACGCTAGGTGAAACTATGAAGCCAACTAAAGCAAAGATGGATAGCCCTAAGAACAAGCACAAAGCAATTTGCCACTTACGATATCGAGCAAATCGAATTGCTATTTTAATGTAAGAGTGATGACGCCAAACTTCATAAAAAGCTGAGTAGGACATATTTTGGGCGCAATACCAGATGACTTCGTTACGCTCTTGATTTCGTTTGAAGTTATACCTCAAGGCTGCGATCGCACTTTCGTTGCCAGGATCTATTTGCCCTAAGCTATACGCCGCTTGCCAACGTGTGTATTCATTGTGTGAGGTAGCGATTAAGTTGACCAAAGCAGCAATCGCACTTTCGTTGCCAATAGCTATTTGCCCTAAGCTATATGCCACTTCCCAACGTGTGTATTCATTGTGTGAGGTAGCGATTAAGTTTACCAAAGCAGCAATCGCACTTTCGTTGCCAACAGCTATATGCCTTAAGGTATTTACCGCATCCCTACAGGTGTATTCATTCTGTGAAGTGGCGATTAAGTTGACCAAAGCTGCGATCGCACTTTCGTTGCCAACAGCTATTTGCCTTAAGGTATTTACTGCTCGCCAACCGATGTATTCATTCTGAGAGGTAGCGATTAAGTTGACCAAAGCTGCGATCGCACTTTCGTTGCCAACAGCTATTTGCCCTAAGCTATATGCCGCTTGTCTATAGGTGTCTTCATTCTGTGAGGTGGCGATTAAGTTGACCAAAGCTGCGATCACATTAGAATTGCCAGGAGCAATTTTCCTTAAGCTCTGTGCCGCTTTCATACGGGTATGATCATTCTTGGAGTTGCGGATGAACTTGACAAGGGCATTAATGGCTTTTGGGCGACATGTCTCTGCCAGTACTGCCTTAGCTGCTTCTTGAAGAGGAGAGCTTGTGATAAATATGTCGTCAATAAGGGAAGTTTTAAAACCCCACTTAACGATTTGCTCTACGATTTCATCAGCTTTAGAACAATCTCCAAACTCAGCAATTCCTGCTGCGGCTAAAAAATAAGCTCGATACTTATAATATTTTCCGCATCCGTCCTGAAACTTTACTAATGCCTTGATAAACTCTTCCTTCTGTACTTTTTCCACATCCTCTCGCCCCAACCACAGCAAAATCACCTGCTTCCATTGGGGTTCAAATATGCGATAAGTTCCTTGGGATGGGTTGTTGGGGACGTGGTTAAGCAAAAAGTGCCAATCATCAATCGCTAATGCCGCAAAATATTCCTGAAACGTGGCATGGTAGAAAGCATAGAAGGGTTCTTCTGTTTGTTTATCTCGATCTACCTGATTCAGCCACCCTAAACGACAAGCGCGATTAAAGAGATTCTCCCCCATTGCCCGGTAAGCAAAGTTCTGTCCAATGCGAAATCGGGTTTTTCCAGAAGCAATAGCCTCCCGCGCCAACTTTCCTAAAGCTGCATTCAACTGATCCTGTTCCGCAAGCGTTGTTGGAAATTCAGCTTGTTTCCACTCATAGTGGTATAGTGTAAATCGCTTATAAAGTGCAGCTTGAGTTTCTGGTAAATCCTTAGTCGTGTCCCAGACTTGACACATCAAAGCTAATCTCAGGGGGTTTTTTACCAAGTCAAGCAAGCGTTCTCTTCCAGATTCATTCAGCTTTTGCCATAGCTGTTCCCCTTGTCCCTCTGTTCCCTTGTCCTCTTGTTCAACCCGTTGGAACCAAGCCAGAATAAAATCCCGTACTTGCTCGCTGCTAAACTCCTGAGTTTTGAAATTCTGGAAGTCAAGCAGATTTTTGGTGCTAGCATCCCAGACATTTAACCGACAAGTTAACACAACTCGCACCGCTGCAAGTTTGCTAATGTCTTGGCTAATCTTATTTAAAGCGTCAACAGAGGATGCAGCTTGCATCTCATCCAAACCATCCAGCAGAAACCACACCCCCTGTTGCTGCAACAATTCTTGCAGTTGGTTTGGTGTCATTGGATTTTCCAGCCAACGGTTCAGCAGGTATTCTTCCAGCGTGTCCCCAGACAAATTGCTCAAAGGAATATAGATAGGTAAGCTGTCATGCTCAATTAAGTACTTGCCTATCTTTTCCAGCAAGGTAGACTTTCCCGCTCCTGGTTCTCCGATAATGGCTATATTCTTGCCTTTGGTGTTGAAACCATCCCCAATCACCTCTGTGAGAAATTTTTCATGCTCATAAGTCGTCTTGATAACTTCCTCAGTAAGTTGATACGCATCCATTCCCTTTTCAGGTGAGATATCCTCACTGCGGCGAGGCTGTTGTTTGCGCTCAACAAGTCCTAAAGGTACATAAATATCGAGTTCAAATCCCCTTCCTGTAGCTAGCCGTCGTTGACGATTAACATCAAGTTGCTGTTGGAATTTGTTTTGGCAGACTTCGCGCCAGTTGATGGGAGTTGACTTTACCCGATTCTCCCAGTCGGGCGACTGTAGTCAAAAAGTATTGGTTTGATTTATTGTAATATTCTGTGCCTGATTGAGATTGTTAATTTTTTCTGCCAGCTTTGCTAAGTTTTGAATAGTTGGCTGTTGAGAATTAATTGTATTTGCTACTTCTTCGACTTGCGGAGCCAATTTTGGATCGGCTTTCGCTGCTGCTTCTACTTCCACAACTCGTTGAGCAATTTCCGGATCTGCGTCTGCTGCTGCTTTCAGTTCCAGCACAGCTTGTCCATAATCTAATCGTTGCTGTTCGTTTCCCTGCGTAGCATTGGTTAGCAATGGTAATTTATTCTTACTGCGAAGCTGTTCTATTAACTTGCGGCTTTGCTGCCATGCCGCATCTCCAAGATTTTCGCCAGTTTTCTCCAGTGCTTTTGTTAGAAGTAGGGTGGCGATCGCCGTTGCAACAGCCGTCAGAGTGACTGGTTCCATAAATCATCTCATCGTAGATTCTTCTGTATTACTTATAACGCAGCATCTACTAGTTTTTCGGGACAAAGGTAGTAAGCAATTCACGCATTCATAAGGTACGCCATAAAGAAAACCAATACTGGCAAGACGCCTTGCTGCTAACAGTATGTATTCTTAGGGACTTCCAATTAAAAAAATCTCCAATTTGTAGTGATGCAAGAAACAATGGTGGGTTACGGCGCACTTTATTCCTGAATGTAAAACCTCAACTGTCGTGCGCCTAACCCACCCTACATAATGGATAATTTATTTTTTGCTACTCCCTTATAGCGTGACAGCTTAAGAGCGAAATTGCTGCATTCTACCTTAGAGGATGTTTGGAAAGTTGCTAATAACACCAAAATTTGAAGCAGATCCCCCCAACCCCCCGATAAGTTGGAGGGCAAAAAGCCTTTCAAAGTCCCCCGTGATATCCAAAGCGCAGCATCTTCTGGCTTCCCCCTTTTTAAGGGGGACGGGAGGGGGATCTCCAAGGGGGATTTAGGGGGATCTAAAATACTTCGCGTGACGATATTTTCACTCCACTTTAGTGGACTTCAACTATTAGTCTACGGTTTTAACCGCAGGCGTCTGGCTCATTAAACACAACGGTTACAAAATTTATGTCTTTTGCTACAAATTAGTTGACATAAATATCATTTTGCCAACAATTATTAAGTAAAATTTTTCATTAACATAAAAAAATAAATGATATAATATTGTCTCTTTTTCAAGACTATCAATAACAATTTTTAAGTAAAAAAATAAGCAAACAAATAGTAATTATAACTACATCTTGAATTTTATAAAAAATAAAAATTGTGACAACTTTACAAAACTAATTATGAGCAAAATAGAGGCAGAAAAGAAGACTGAAAATTTGTGCTTGGAGACGACGAATGGTAGCGCTTGCAGAGAACGTCCAAAAACGGCTCACAATACAAACGGTCGAAATAGCTCCTAACACAACAGCAATTCGCTGTCTAGATTGGGACCGCGATCGCTTTGATATAGAATTCGGATTACAAAACGGTACAACATACAACTCATATCTCATCCGGGGTGACAGGACAGTTCTTGTTGACACCTCTCACACCAAGTTTCGGGACCAATATTTAGAAACGCTCAAAAGCCTGATCAACCCGAAGGCGATTGATTACATTATTGTTAGCCACACAGAGCCAGATCACAGCGGCTTAGTTGAAGACGTTCTCCAGTTAGCTCCCAGAGCTACCGTCTTAGCGTCAAAAGTCGCACTCCAGTTTCTGGAAAACTTAGTACACGATCCATTTTCTAAGCGGATTGTCAAAAGTGGCGATCGCATAGATTTAGGTCAAGGACACGAAATAGAATTCGTGAGTGCGCCTAACCTGCACTGGCCGGATACAATATTCAGCTACGACCACAAAACCCAAACTCTCTTCACTTGTGACGCCTTTGGGATGCACTATTGCAGTGATGATACCTTTGATGTCAACCTAGAAGCGATTGAACCAGATTTTCGATTCTACTACGATTGCTTGATGGGTCCCAATTCCCGTTCCTTGCTCAATGCGATGAAGAAAATGGGCGACCTTGGCAAAATTAGAATCATCGCCAACGGACACGGACCCTTATTATATCACCATCTTGATGTCCTTAGGGAGTGCTATCAAGGTTGGAGCCAAAAACAAGCCAAGGCAGAAACAATCGTTGCTTTGTTCTATGTCTCTGGCTATGGACACAGCGAACGCCTTGCCCAAGCAGTTGCTCATGGAATCCAGAAAACTGAGGTTGGCGTCGAAATGATCGATCTCACCTCCGCTGAGATCCAAGAAATCCAAGAACTCGCAGGTAGGGCAGCTGGCATCATTATTGGTATGCCCCCAAGCGCTAACGCCGCAGCTCATGCTGGCATCAGTTCACTACTCGCTGTTGCCAAGAGCAAGCAAGTCATCGGACTGTTTGAATGCTACGGTGGCGATGATGAACCGATTGATCCACTGCGGAGAAAATTTCTCGAACTTGGCATCAAAGAAGCTTTCCCAGCCATCCGGATTAAAGAAACTCCTACCAAAGCCACACACCAATTGTGTGAAGAAGCAGGTACGGACTTAGGACAATTGCTCGTCCGCGAACGCAACATCAAGCAAATCAAGTCCATCGATGCAAACTTAGAAAAAGCATTGGGTCGGATTAGCAACGGATTGTACATTATCACCAGCAAAAAGGCTGATGCCCAAGGTGCAATGCTCGCTTCCTGGGTTGCTCAAGCCAGCATACAACCTTTAGGATTTACAGTTGCTGTTGCCAAAGACCGTGCGATTGATTCCTCGATGCAACTGGGTGATAAGTTCGTCCTTAACGTTTTGGAAGAAGGAAATTATCAAGAATTAAAGAAACAGTTCCTCAAGCGTTTGCAACCCGGTGGTGATAGATTCGCCGGAGTGAAAACCCAAACAGCGAAAAACGGTTGCCCCATTCTCACAGATGCTCTCGCCTACATGGAATGTGAAGTTGTGAGCAGCATCGAATGCAGCGACCACTGGCTCGTATACTGCACAGTTCAAGACGGTCGAGTCTCCAAACCCGATGGAATCACAGCTGTTCGCCATCGCAAAGTAGGCAACTACTACTAAGACTCGATGCGGAGACACGGAGAATAGGAGACACGGAGACAAATAATTTCCCCGCGTCTCCACGTCCCCCTTCGGGTATGCCTTCGGCACGCCAAGGGCGAACGCAGTCGCCTAGGTCGGGAAACCCTCCTGCAGCGCTGTCTCACCGTGTCCCGGCGTCCTCTATACCCCCCTCATCACCTATCTCAGAACCTCCCTCACTCAATAACCATGAACAATCCCAATCCGCGCGATGTACAAGTTCTAGCGATCGCTACAAACACCACAGTACTCAGGGCACGCAGTTGGACGCGTTTACGGTTTGAAATTGAATACGCGCTGGCAAAGGGTACCACCTCGAATTGCTATTTCATCGAAGGTGATAAAACTGCAATTATTGACCCACCCCCAGAAACTTTCACGCAAATTTTTATAGAGGCACTCCAGCAGTCTCTAGACTTGAAAAAGTTGGATTATGTGATTTTAGGTCACTTTAATCCCAACCGAGTGGCAACTCTCAAAGCTTTGTTAGAACTTGCCCCACAGCTGACCTTTGTCTGTTCGCTTCCTGGTGCTGCCAATTTGCGTGCGACTTTCCCCAACCACAAATTGAACATCATGGTGATGCGGGGGAAAGAAACTCTGGATTTAGGCAAGGGTCATGTGTTGCGATGCATCCCCATTCCCAGTCCTCGTTGGCCCGCAGGTCTTTGTACTTACGACCAGCAAACCCAGATATTGTACAGCAATAAGCTATTCGGTGCCCATATCTGTGGTGAAGAAGTCTTTGATGAAGACTGGGGCGTTCTCAAGGAAGACCAGCGTTACTACTTCGATTGCTTGATGGCTCCTCATGCAACTCACGTACAAGCAGCTCTCGAGAAAATATCAGAACTGCAAGTGAGAATGTATGGTAACCTTCACGGTCCAGTAGTACGCTACGGCTTGGTGGAACTTACGCAAGCTTATCAGCAATGGAGCCGTTCTCAAACCGAGCGCGAGATTACCGTTGCCCTACTTTACGCTTCAGCTTATGGAAATACAGCAACTCTGGCGCAGGCGATCGCCCTTGGTTTAACCAAAGGAGGAGTGGCTGTAGAATCTATCAACTGCGAATTTGCTCAACCTGAAGAAATCAAGGCAGCTGTAGAAAAAGCTGATGGTTTTATCATCGGTTCTCCCACAATTGGTGGTAATGCGCCGACTCCGATTCACACTGCTTTGGGTATTGTATTATCGATTAGTGACAATAGCAAACTCGCTGGAGTGTTTGGTTCCTACGGATGGAGTGGCGAAGCTTTTGACTTAATTGAAGGCAAACTCCGGGATGCGGGATATCGGTTTGGGTTTGACAGTATGAAAGTGAAGTTTAAACCCTCAGATGTCCTTCTCAAGCAGTGTGAAGAAACGGGTACAGACTTTGCTCAAACCCTAAGAAAAGCTAAAAAACTGCGTTTGGCTCAACCAGCAGCGACCCCTGTTGAACAAGCTGTCGGTCGGATTGTCGGATCAGTTTGCGTCGTGACAGCAAAGCTTGGAGAAGTCTCTACTGGAATGATGGGGTCTTGGATTTCTCAAGCCACCTTTAACCCACCCGGTCTTACCGTTGCGATTGCCAAAGACCGGGCGATTGATACCTTGATGTATCCAGGCGGTAAGTTTGTTTTAAATATTCTGCCTGAAGGCAATCAACAAGAATACATGAAACACTTCCGCAAATCTTTTGCCCCAGGAGAAGAGAGATTTGCAGGTTTTCCTACAGATGTTGCGGATAACGGCTGCATCGTCCTCACTGACGCTTCAGCATATCTTGAGTGTTCTGTCAACAAACGCATGGAATGTGGCGACCATTGGGTAGTGTATGCAACTGTTGACAACGGTAAATTACTCAAACCTGATGCCGTAACAGCCATTCACCATCGCAAAACAGGCAATCATTATTAAGTAACGCTTGGTAAATTGTCTACCTTCAAAATAAGTGATTGTCAAGAGTCAAGAGTCAAAAGTTACTCTTGGCTCTTCTCGCGATTCTCAGTTGTATGAAATGTTGTTGTGGGGTGAGCCGGACAGCCAAAGGTGTCAACAATCACGTGAAAAGCAGTATAGAACAAGCTTTTAGAAATTGCCTCGTTCCCAGCCTCAGGCTGGGAATGCAGCCTTAGGAGGCTCTGCCTGCCTTAAGAGCGGCAGAGCCGCTTCAAGGGCATTTCCAGGTGGAACCACCGAAACGAGATTTTAGAAGGGTTTCAGCTTAAATTGACACCAATGGCATCTTGCCCGCCCGCCCAAATCTCGGACGGGCGAGACGCCCATCCCACAAAAAATCAGGAACAGCTTAATTTAGCAGATTTTATATATCTGGTCAGAAGTATAAGTAAAAAGCTGCTATTGACATCATCCAAAAGTTGGAAAATCTTCCGTGTTTGCCACAAGGACAGTCGAATAAGTATTATGTAACCTTTAACTCAGGAATCAGTAGCTGTTGTATTTTATACGAGTAAGCGCTGAATCAACCGTTCTATCCTATTGTCCTGTTTGTATGACTCCAGAAAACAGCAAAATTAAATTTCCTTTTTGGCAGTATCTGAACCAGCCGGTCTTCGGTGACAAAACAAAGCTGGTTTTAAGCCCGCGTCGCTTCGCGCATCTACATAGAATGGAACTTTTAGAACGGTGCTGGGCTAAGGTGTGTGATGCAAAAGGACCACAACAGAATTCGTGATTAATAATTCGTAATTCGTAATTATTTCCAAATATAATTACGAATTACGAACGCGAGTGCGTGCCTGTTCGCCCAAGCCGCGTGCCGCAGGCATAGGACATAGGGCATATTATCAATTACGCATTATCAACAGAACGGGGCTTTTTGCCATCGAGTAAGGCACTGACAGTCATATCTCCCATAACATTGATCACAGTGCGGCAGCGATCCAAAAACCAATCCACTGTTATTAACAAAGCAATATACTGTGTGGGCAAGCCAACAGAACTGAACACCAGTGTCATCGTCACCAACCCTGCTTCTGGGATACCTGCTGCACCCACCGATGCAAAAATCGACGTGAGGATGACAACAAACTGCTGCGGGATACTCAGATTTTGTCCAATCACCTGGGAGATAAACAGCGCAGACATCGCTTCATAAAGCGCAGTCCCATCATTGTTGAAATTTGAGCCAACTAACGCCCCCAAAGAAGCAGAAGATTCCCGTAAACCAATTTTTGTCTGCAAAACCTCAAAGGTGATGGGCATTGTCGCGACTGAGGAATCAGTTGAGAAAGCTGTTAAAAAGGCATCCGTACCGCCACGCAGAAAGTTTAATGGGTTAACCCAAGAACCAAATTTCACCCGAGTCAGGTAGTAGCAAGCTTGCAACGCTAACCCCAGCACAACCGCCACGACAAACGCACCTAGAGATTTAAACGGCTCAAAGCCTTTTTCGGCAACGGTTTTACCAACGATTCCAAAAACTGCCAATGGCACCAAGGCAATAACCCAGTGAAGGATGCGGATGATAGAGTCAAACAGAATGCCAATTATATCCTCTATCGCCTGGTATCCTCTCTTGTGTTGGGCAATTTGCTCTGATTTTATTGCCCGCAGGACGATCGCAAAGGAAAGAGCAATAACGATCAGCTGGATGACATTATTATCTACCAAAGGCTGAAGGATAGCTTGTGGTACAGCGTCTCTCAACAGTCCCCACGGATCGAAACTTTTAGGAGCTGTTTCCCCACCTCCGGGAGCAGCCAAATTTCCCCAAGTCCCAGGACGCAAGACGTTTGCCACGAAAAGTCCAATCACAATCGCGACTGTCGTGTTAGTAAACAGCAGCACCGCTAAACGCCGTCCTGCTGTACCAGGGATGCTGGTTGTCATGAAGGTATGCAATACTGCCATCAAAATCAGCGGCGTCGCCAGGGTGCGGAGAGCCTTTAGCACCAATTCAGAGGGAATTGCTAAAGTCTCTATGAAGCTTTTATTTGCTGGGCTAGGGTTTCCTGCACCCAATGCAACACCCAATGCGATCGCCAGAATGAGCGCGATGACAATTTGTAAAGTCAGCGGAATTCTTTGCCACCAAGGGCGAGGTTTTGTTTCAGGCTTGTCGATGCTGTCTGTTTCGTTCATGCAAGACGCTCAGTTCGCAATGCGATTATTAAAGCATCACTTTGGAGATCAAAGATTCCGGATAAGATAATCGCACGCGGCGACAAACTGCGTTACCCTGGTAAACGCTTCTACTTTTGACTGCTAGTTGGAAACGCATATGTCCTTTGTCCCTTTGCATATTCACAGTGACTACAGTCTGCTTGATGGAGCAAGTCAACTGCCAGATTTAGTCGATTGCGCCATCGAACTGGGAATCAAAGCAATAGCCCTAACAGATCATGGTGTCATGTATGGGGCGATCGAACTCATTAAAATCTGTCGCAATAAAAATATCAAGCCAATTATTGGCAACGAGATGTATATCATCAACGGCGATATCACGAAACAAGAACGCCGTCCCCGCTATCATCAAGTTGTTTTAGCTAAAAATACAAAAGGATACAAAAATTTAGTTAAACTAACAACACTTTCCAACCTTCAAGGTGTGCAGGGGAAAGGAATTTTTTCCCGTCCTTGCATCAACAAAGACTTATTAAAAGAATACCATGAAGGCTTAATTGTAACGAGTGCTTGTTTAGGTGGGGAAATTCCCCAAGCAATTCTCAGCGGCAAACTAGAGGCTGCACGTAAAGTTGCCAAGTGGTATAAAGAAACCTTTGGTGAAGATTATTATTTAGAAATTCAAGACCACGGCTCCCAAGAAGACCGCATTGTCAATGTAGAAATTGTCAAAATTGCGCGGGAGCTAGATATTAAAATTGTCGCCACGAACGACTCCCATTTTATTTCTTGTTACGACGTTGAAGCACACGATGCTTTGCTGTGCATTCAAACCGGCAAATTGATTTCTGAAGATAAGCGAATGCGTTACAGCGGTACAGAATATCTCAAATCCGCTGAAGAAATGAAGCTGCTCTTTCGTGACCATTTGCCAGACGATGTCATTGAAGAAGCAGTGACAACCACAGTCGAAGTTGCAGAGAAAGTTGAGCCATACCAAATTCTGGATACGCCTCGCCTTCCCAATTATCCCATCCCATCAGGTCACACTGCCGACACTTATGTGGAAGAAGTTGCTTGGCAAGGACTCTTACAAAGATTAAATCGCAAATCGAGAAATGAAGTTGACACAGTCTATAAAGAAAGACTGGAATATGAACTCACAATGATTCAGAGGATGGGGTTTTCCACATACTTTTTAGTCGTGTGGGACTACATCAAATTTGCCAGAGATAATAATATTCCTGTTGGACCAGGTCGCGGTTCGGCTGCGGGGTCATTAGTTGCTTATACGATGGGAATTACTAACATTGACCCCGTGCATCATGGGCTGCTGTTTGAAAGATTTCTCAACCCAGATCGGAAATCCATGCCTGATATTGATACGGATTTCTGTATCGAACAACGAGATAAAGTCATTGATTATGTGACAGAAAAATATGGTAAAGAAAGAGTTGCCCAAATCATTACCTTTAACCGTTTGACTTCCAAAGCGGTATTAAAAGATGTTGCCAGAGTGTTAAATATTCCCTATGGGGACTCAGACAAAATGGCAAAGCTTATTCCTGTTTCCCGAGGAAAACCCACCAAACTCAAGGTGATGATTTCCGACGCAACACCAGCACCAGAGTTTAAAGAAAAATATGACAATGACCCAATGGTACGCCATTGGGTTGACATGGCAATTCGTATTGAAGGAACGAACAAAACCTTTGGTGTCCATGCAGCGGGTGTGGTGATTTCTGCTGATCCATTAGATGAAATTGTACCGTTACAAAAAAATAACGATGGTTCTGTGATTACCCAGTATTTCATGGAAGACTTAGAATTACTGGGTTTGCTGAAAATGGATTTTCTGGGTTTGAAAAACCTGACGATGATTCAGAGAACCATTGATTTGATTGAAGAGAAACACGGATTTAAAATTGACCCTTATGAGATAACTAGTCAAGAAAGAAAAGCTCAAAGAATATTAGCGAAAGGCGAATTTAACACTTTGCCAAAAGACGTTAAAAAGACTTACGAACTTTTAGAAGCAGGGGAATTAGAAGGCATTTTTCAATTAGAATCTTCGGGAATGCGGCAAATCGTCCGCGATTTGAAGCCTTCCAACATAGAAGATATTTCCTCTATTTTGGCACTGTATCGACCAGGACCACTAGATGCGGGGCTTATTCCCAAGTTTATTAACCGTAAGCACGGGCGAGAGAATATTGACTATGAAACACAAATTCTAGAACCCATATTGAATGAAACCTACGGAATTATGGTTTACCAAGAGCAAATCATGAAAATTGCTCAAGATATGGCTGGATATTCTCTAGGACAAGCAGATTTACTGCGCCGTGCAATGGGGAAAAAGAAAGTTGACGAGATGATGAAGCAGCGAGAAAAATTTGTAGATGGCGCTGCAAAAAATGGAGTGAAAAAACAAATTGCTGAAGAATTATTCGAGCAAATGGTGAAGTTTGCCGAATATTGCTTAAGCTATGACACGGAAGTGTTGACGGTGGAATATGGATTTTTGCCGATTGGCGAAATTGTGGAAAAGCGTATTGAATGCTCTGTGTATACTATTGATAGTAACGGGAATGTTTACACGCAACCTGTTGTGCAGTGGCATAATCGCGGACAGCAAGAGGTGTTTGAATATTGTCTAGAAGATGGTTCGACTATTCGGGCAACGAAAGACCATAAATTTATGACGACTGATGGGCAAATGTTGCCGATTGATGAGATATTTGAGCGGGGTTTGGATTTGATGCAAGTTAAGGGGTTGCCGGAATAAGAATTCGCGTTCTTTGTAAAGACGCGCCATGGCGCGTCTCTACATAATCTCGTTTCCAGGTTCTACCTGGAAATGCGGTTGGGGCGGCTCTGCCGCAAGTAAGGCAGGCAGAGCCTGCCAATGGTGTTCCCAGTCAGAGGCTGGGAACAAGGCAATATCTATTTATTAAAATCGGGAAAGGAGTAATACTCGTTTGCGAGTGTTTTATACTCATCGCCGAGGTTCTAACACTCGTGAACGAGTCTTTTATACTCGTTGCCGAGTCTTCACCACTCGTGAACGAGTCTTTTATACTCGTTGCCGAGTCTTCACCACTCGTGAACGAGTCTTTACCACTCGTCGCCGAGTCTTCACCACTCGTGAACGAGTCTTTGATACTCATCGCCGAGTCTTCACCACTTGTGAACGAGTCTTTGATACTCATCGCCGAGTCTTCACCACTCATCGCCGAGTCTTCACCACTCGTGAACGAGATTCTGAGACTCACCAACACATCTCAAAGACTAAATAAACTCTTACTCAGCGTGCCTATAACCTTCAACAGCTGCAACCGTGATATTCACGAACGGGTTATCAAGCACTTCCTTGAATGCTTCAATTAATGCTGCCTCGGTAGCACTGCGTAACCTCTGCCAGGTGGTTGGGTTGTCGCGCTTAATACGAGCTATTGCTTGATTGACAACGGCTTGCTTTTGAGATTCAGTGGTAGTTGGGTAAGTCTGAGACAGTTGATCTAGTAATTGCTGAATTTCTTTGGCTGCTTCAATAAGATTTTGTTTCTGTTCGGGCGCGTAGTTGTGTTGAATAGCTTGCTGGCGACCACCTGATTGTACAGTATCTGCAAAGTTGCCGATGTTTGACCCACGGAAATCATATTTAGGAGTTTCTGACATAGTTCGATTGAGTTTGTTTAGAGTATCGAGCAAAGGATTTGACTGATTCTCCTCCTCAACTGGGGGAGAATGAAAAATTTCATGGTTATAAAACCTGTAACGCTGTTGAATTTTTAAAATTATATCCCTTGTATACTCTGCCCCAGCAATCCGTAACTTCCATATAGAAGGCATAATTTCAGTCCCTGCAATATTTCCTAAAGCATATGCAGCATTCCAACGAACATTTGAATCTTCATCTTGTAAAGCAGTAAGCAGAGCATTGACCGCCGATTCATTACCAATTTTTCCTAACGCAAATGCGGCACTCTCACGAACAAATGAATCTTCATCTTGTAAAGCAGTAAGCAGAGCATTGACTGCCGATTTATTACCGATTTTTCCTAACACATATGCAGCGTTCGAACGAACAGATGAATCTTGATGTTGTAAATTAATTATCTGCCAATTGACTGCCGATTGATTGTCGATTCTTTCTAACACAGATGCAACAATCTCACAAACAGATGAATCTTGATGTTGTAAAGCACTAAGCAGGGTATTAATTCCCGATTGATTGCCGATTGTTTCTAACGCAGATGCGACAATCTCACGAACAGATGAATCTTGATGTTGTAAAGCCCTAAACAGGGCATTGATTCCCAATTGATTGGTGATGATTCCTAATACAGATGCAGCATTAAAACGAACAAATAAATCTTCGTGTTGTAAAGCAGTTATCAAGGCAGCAACTGCCGATTCATTACCAATTTTTCCTAACGCAAATCCAGCATTCGAACGAACCAAGAAATCCTCATGTTGTAAAAAAGCAGTTATCAAGGCAGCAACTGCCGATTCATTACCAATTTTTTCTAATGCAAATATGGCACTCCAACGAACAGATGAATCTTCATGTTGTAAAGCACTAACGAGGGCATTGACTGCCGATTTATTACCGATACTTCCTAACGTAGATACGGCACTCTCACAAACAAATGAATCTTCATGTTGTAAATCAATCATCAGAGCATTGACTGCCGATTCATTGCCGATTCTTCCTAACGTAGATGCAGCAATCCTACGAATTTCTGAATTTTGAGCTTGTAAAGCACTAAGCAGAGCATTGACTGCCGATTCACTACCAATTTTTCCTAACGCAGATGCGGCACTCTCATAAACAGATAAATATTTATCTTGTAAAGCACTAAGCAGAGCATTGACTGCCGATTCACTACCAATTTTTCCTAACGCAGATGCGGCACTCTCACGAACAGATGAATCTTCATCTTGTAATGAGTTAATTAAAAAAGCAACCCCATACTTAGAGCGTGTAATACCCAAAAACTCTATCTTGACTAATTTATGAATGTGTAAGCCTAAAATTAAATCAACTGTTTTTTCCTGAAACTCTCGCTTCACCTCCCCCGCCAACCTTGCCCCTAACTGCAAATCCACATCTAAGGCTAACTTCACTACCCGCAACGCCTGCGCCTCTTTCTCCACCAACGCCAACATTAGCGCTAAAGGTTCTGTCCACTTCAAATAATTGAGATAATCCCGTTTCAACTTCTCATCACTAATATTAGTAAAGCGCTGGAGTAAACATTCTGCGGCGTAGTATTCCTGAAGCAGCTGGTGGCGAAACTCTATTTTTTCATTGCTGGCAACTTGGATTAAATGATGCTTGAGCAAATCCTCTAACCATTCTTTCGCCCGACTAGGAGGATAATCAACTTTGCCCTGAAGAAACTTCTCAAAAATTGCTTCCGCTTCTCGCTTGTCAATCGTGACTCGCAACTCTGTAGGCGTTTCTCCCTGCATCATCTCAAACGCTAAATGCTGCAATAACTCCTGCCACCAGCGGCGCGACTCCTGGGAAACCGGGACATCATCTTTAATTTTGCCGTCATAACTCTGGGCAAAGCAGCGAAACACTAAACCCAAATTCGGTGGTACATTGCCCGTTTGTTTAAATAACGTACACAGCATCCATAGCAGCAGTGGCGTTTGCCCGAACTCCCGCAACCTTCCAGCCAACCGCCGCAGCATTTCGTCACCTTGTTCTGGCAAATAGGCGCGGACAAACTGCTGCATCTGCCCTTGTGTCAACGGCTGCATTTCCAGCTGTTTCTCAATGCCCAAATCGCCACCTACGCCCAAATCTCGCGTGGTGAAAATCATCGCCGTGTTCGGGTAATTCTGCCGAAAGGTTTTTAAGTCTCGCCGTGCATCTTCATTGGGCAACTCGTTCACTCCATCCACCAGCAGCAAAAATTGCCCGTCATCCAGCAACGTTTCAATGTCCGCACTCTCTAGGCGTAACTTATGCCGCCTCAAGAATTGTCGAATCAAATCCAGCACCGAAGTTTTGTATTGCCGCAACTCCACCAGCACGGGTATTTTACCTAACCTCCCAAAATGAGATCCCCCCGCCTGCGGCACCCCCCTTGAAAAGGGGGGTTTTGACTGTAACTCTTCTTCCCCTCTTTCTAAGAGGGGTTTTGACTGTAACTCTTCTTCCCCCCTTTCTAAGGGGGGATTGAGGGGGGATCTTGCCTTCTGTGCCTCTTCCAGCAACAGCCGCGCTAACGCTGTAGATTTGCCCGATCCTGGTCTTCCTACCAGTAGCACATGATTCTCAGCATATTTACGTATTCCTTCCTGCACTGGCAAGCGTTCTGTTTCCTGTTCTATTTTCTCTGGCGTCTCGCCTCTCTCCTGCTGCTTCGCCTGCACAGTTTCCACCATCAAGCCAAAATCAAACAGCGACGACATTTCTTGCCGCTGTGCTGTTTTACTCCCTTCCACATCTGTGATGGTGTACAGTTCCCACCAATGCTGGTAGGTATCACACACAGATTGCAGGTAATTTGGAAAATCTGCGCTCATGCAGGAGGTTGACCGATTAAGGGCTGATGGAGTTTCCGATGCCGCTCACTCATTAATATAACTCCCTAATACGAACGAACGACGAGGCGATCGCCCCTTGAGGCATTTGCAAGCTTGTTACATATTTAAACAACTTCTGCTCTGATTTTTCCGGAGTAGATAGCAGCTATAGCAATCCTATTTGATTTGTGAAAATCAAAAGGCTTAGGGAGTAGCAAAAAATAAATTATCCCTTCTGTAGGGTGTGTTGTCGCGTAGCACAACGCACCATCCCAGATTTTCGGTGCGTTAGGACGTTCCGTCCATAACGCACCCTACTAAGTACCAAAAAATAAATTATCCCTTCTGTAGGGTGTGTTGTCGCGTAGCGCAACGCACCATCCCAGATTTTCGGTGCGTTAGGACGTTCCGTCCATAACGCACCCTACTAAGGCTTACTTCTATTGCGCTTCTGACTTCGTTGTCATACAGTCGAAACCCCACCCCGGCTTTGGCTAACGCCAAAACCTCCCCTCCCCGCAAGCGGGGAGGGGTAAGGGGAGGGGTAAGGGGTGGGGTGAAAGTTGCCTGTGCCAAAGATACAAAATCCAGCACCTGATTAGATATGCTTATGACAAAAATTGCAACTTCTCTATGATCTTGTCTTGAATCGATTGCACGATTGTTTCCCCCTAAGGCAAGATGGCATTATTTCTAGCTTCTCGCTGAGCCACGCCTGCATTTGATGTATGCCACCTGAGAACGATTAGGTAAAAATGCTCTTCCCTCTTAGAACTTGCCGTTGCGCAAAACGCTGCACCCTTTACGCAACGGGACTTTCACCAGGTTTCCACAGTCAATAGATCAACCTCTGTAAAGTGCTGATTTCGTGAGATCAGAATTTAGAGAACCTATATATATATCACTTTTCCCTGACACACTGAAGTATTTTTTACAACACTATTACTAGAGTTTATACAAAACCTCTAAGTGATGCGTAATTTTGACTAATCAATACTACCCAACTCAGGGAATACTAAGAGATGGTAGAAATTGTCTACACAATCCGTTTCTGTATGCGTGCATTTTCCTACTGGCTCGGTAAAAATATTCAGTGGCTACGTAGTTTCGCCGCACTATGCACCTTGTGTTTAGTGCTGGTTTGCGCACCTCCCGCAGATGCAGCGAATCGCATCAGTTCACAATTAGAACAGCAAATCTTACAGGTTATCCGGGAACACCCGGAAGCCCTCATAGAATCAGTACAAGCGTACCAACAAAAGCAACAAGCACAAATACAGCAAGCACAGCAAGCATTTGTGCGTCAAATGAAAACCAATCCCGAAGAAGTGATTGGTGAGTCTCCTACGACTGGCTCACCGCAGTCCAAGATTTTGTTGGTAGAATTCTCAGATTTTGAATGTCCCTATTGTGCCCAGGCGCATAAAACCCTAAAACAGTTTATGGCAAAGCATAAGGATGAGGTCACTTTGGTTTACAAACATTTCCCTCTCACATCGATTCATCCTCAAGCGATGCCAGCCGCGACAGCTGCTTGGGCAGCACAGCAACAAGGTAAATTTTGGGAATACCAAGACGCACTCTTTACCCATCAAAAAGAACTGGGTGAGCCATTGTATTTAGATATCGCCGAAAATCTAAATTTGGATCTCGAAAAATTTAAACGCGATCGGCAAAGCCGCGCCCTTAGGGGCGATCGCCAAAGCAGCACCGATAAGGGCGATCGCTCTTACGCCGACACTGCAATTGAGAAAGATATACAGCTTGCCGAGAGATTGGGACTTTCTGGGACTCCCTTTTTTGTGATGAATGGTCAAACTCTATCCGGTGCATTGCAGCTATCGGATATGGAGAACGTATTGACTCGTATTAGATAAATTTCCACTAGTTAATAAGTGCTATTTTGAACACAAACAAACATACGTACGCAATGCCTGTATGGCAAGTCATCCCTCCTAAGGTCTATTTCCGTAGGCTGACTGTTTCCTGTATGTTGTTCAAAAGGTTACAAAGAATAGAAATTTGCAAATTCTATTTAAGTTCTCTATTAAACCGAGAACTACTGATTATTAACATCAGTAAAACGCTGTGCATCCAAGGCAACTCCATTAACTCAATAGAACAGAAATCGTGAGGTTATTAATGCGTCGCAATGGATTTCGTGTGTTGTTCCCTATCGCTATGATCGCAACTTGCAGTTCTCAGCTATTTCTATCTAGCCCATCTGTGGCAAACAATACGTTGGAACGCCCCCCTAGTGAAGCTCAACAAGCCAATCCTACCACCACAGTAGCAGCCTCAACTTACCTGTCTTCATTGGAACAACAGGTAATTATGGAAATGAATAAGGTTCGGACAAATCCCAAGGGATACATCCCTGTCTTGGAAAACTATAAACAGCGCTTTCAAGGTAAGCGAGTCAAAATCTCGGATAAATTCTTCATGCAAACATTTGAAGGTGTGAAAGCTGTTGATGAAGCGATCGCATTTCTTCAGTCAGCTCGTCCTCTTAGTCCTTTAACCATATCTGTGGGAATGTCTCTAGGTGCTAGAGATCATGTCAAAGATAATGGCTCAAGAGGTTCCACAGGTCACCAAGGCAGCGATGGCAGCAACCCATCTACTCGTATCGACCGCTATGGAAGTTGGCAATCTACTGCTGGGGAAAATATCAGTTATGGTCCTAGTACGGCACAGGAAATTGTCATGCAATTACTTATCGATGATGGAGTGCCGAATCGCGGGCATAGAAAAAACATCTTTAACCCCAATTTTAAAGTGGCTGGGGTTGCTTATGGAAGTCACGCTAAATACAAAACCATGTGCGTGGTTAATTACGCAGCAGGATATGAAGAAAAATCAATTGCAGCAGTAAGTAGACGTAATTAAACATCACTCTTTGGGGTCGGGAATAGAGAATGCGAAATGTTTCTTTCCTATTCTCTCTTCCCAGCCCGAACGAGTTACCTTGAGGTGCGTCGCGGTAAAAAATTGAAATTTGTTGGCAATCTCCCGTTAAATGCTTATGCATGATAACGGGAGTTTTCTATTGAGAATGACTTAGAAAAAGACTTTTGCAAAAAGTATGAATCACAACTCTAGCTATGATGACGTATTGGCTGCTTAATTGGTTCCACATACTTCACAACTAAGTGCAAGGAGTTGCGTTCAAAGATATCATATCAAGTCCGCTCAATATAAATGATAAATACTATATAAATAATAAAAACTATATAAATAGTTTTAACTCTTTTTTTGATGACGCTTAATGAAGTTAGAGTAAGCATTGGAACAGAAAACGACACGCGATCTTAGCAGTACAAGAGTACGCTGATAAATCAAATGGGGAACATAATGGCTATCCAAAATCAAATCCGCCGTTTGTTAAGCATAGAGAAGAGTATTGAGTGCTTTTGCTCTAAAACAGCCCATGCTCGGTGGGGTAATGTCAGTCTAGCTGCCATACTACTATGTTTTCTTCCAGTTGGAACTGCCACCGCAGCTACCAAAGTGATGTCCTTAGGAGACTCTCTATGTGCAAATAATATTGCCGTTCTGCGTAGTTTGGTGGCACAGACCAAACTTGGATCTACCATAGACTGGGTGGGAACTAAAAAAGACGGCGCATATACTGACCCCGATAATGAGTGTCATGGTGGTTGGTCGGCGGCGCAGGTGTTGCAACAGCCGAAATCAAATATTCGTCTCCCCCAGTGGGAGGGAAAGCCAGGGAGCATTCGGGACTGGGTTCAAGCGACCAAGCCTGATGTGGTGCTGATAATGCTTGGCACCAATGATTTCTTTGCTAGTGATGTACGAGGCGATAACACCTCAGAGTTTCTCACAAAATCCCTTCAAGGAATTATCGATGATATCTTGTTATTACGTCCCAACGCCAGAGTTGTGGTCGCCTCAATTCCCCCGTTTAAATGGGAGATTCAGAAGGGTGTTGATACTAGTCAAACGAAAACCAAAGCCAACGCATTTCTTAAGCAGCGTGTACTGCAGCTCTCTGCACGGGGTAAGCGAATCTTCTTCCTAGATATGCACGCCGCAGTACTTGCTCGATTGAAACAGGGCGATATTTTTAGTGACGACGGTCTCCACTTTAACGATGAAGGAAATAAGTTTATAGCACAGCAGTGGATACGTGCTCTTTTTGCGGTACTTCAAGGTAGACCAAAAGGTAGACCAAAGCCCATTGTTCCGACAACTTCTAAAAACTATTAACATCAACAAGCGCGTTATTTTTTGTTGCAATGCTTAGGAAAACACCTTAATGCTCAGTATCTCTAGCAAAAAATTATTAATTGTTGAATAAACAAGGCTTAGATTCCCGACTTCTTGAAGAAGTCGGGAATCTTATTGTTCACGTAGCGGCAGATTGTACGGCTTATGATTTAGGATTGCTATAGCCATCTGGAAACCACTTGTAAAATCATGAATCTAAACAGATATTGATTGGTTGGTCTAAAGTTATGAGGCTGTTGATGCGTCGGATGGTATTTTGGATGTTTACGCCCATCGCTGTATTAACCACATCGTGTGATAAATTGTTTGAATTTGATTTCTCTGTACCTAATATTCCTGAAGAAAATCCTGATGTGTTGCCACGCGGGAAGACTCTTTCGCGCCTTGAACAACAAGTGATTGTGGAAATGAATAAGGCGAGAACAAATCCCAATGCTTATGCTGCTGTTTTAGAAAAGTATAGACAACGCTTTGAAGGCAACCGAGTTAGAATATCGAGTCATACTTATTTGCAAACAGAGGAAGGAGTCGAAGCGGTTGATGAGGCGATCGCCTTTCTTAAATCAGTCCGTCCAGTCGGACCTTTAACGGCATCCAAAGGAATGTCTTTGGCGGCTAAGGATCATGTCAAAGACCAAGGTTCAAAAGGCATTCTTGGTCACAAAGGCAGCGATAAGAGTGATCCCTTTACTCGCCTCAAGCGCTACGGAACTTGGAAACTCACCGCTGGGGAAAATATTAGCTATGGTTCCCACACAGCACAGGATATTGTTATGCAATTAATTATTGATGACGGAGTACCGGATCGCGGTCATAGAACAAATATGTTTAACCCTGCTTTTAAGGTGACGGGAGTTGCTTTTGGAATTCACAACACATACAGACAGATGTGCGTGATTAACTACGCAGGAGGATATAGAGAAAAATCGTAATTCATTATATTTCTTGTGCAGACGTTACGCGGGTGCTTTCACCCGGTGGATCTTACGCGCCGAGAGCGCCTGCCCGTAGAACTGACGTACTTCCTTAGTAATAACTCAAAAGCAACTATCAAAATAAAGTGGGAGAGCGAGAACCCCTGCGTTTTTAACCAGGGGATGAAGCTCGACACAACAAGTTTTAACTTGTTGTTTCTCTTTGAATGTATTCTCTAACAGCTTCTCGAATCAACTCATTTATCGACCTTTCTTTTTGTTTGCTTAGTTTTACCAATTCTTCATACTCTTGTTTGGAGAATCTTGCACTGAACCTACTCATGACATCAAATATATGTTATATTGATGTTATAGTAGCACAAGGCGGGGTCTTACACGAAAAAAATGAGGCAGGCTTGTTTCGTTGACTAGTCAACGAGGACGGCTATTAGAGTTGTTATGAAGCCTGCCTCATTTTTTAGGGGACAATGCGTCGGATGAAAAACTCCAAAAAAACAAAACGTGATGCCATGCCTACCCTCACAACTGGGGATATGAGGTTGTGTTGAGAAGAACGCGCTGCGTTGCCAACAACCGCGTAAAATCTACAAGGCTTCGCCGTGAGCGCTCAGCCGAACGGTTGGAAGGAAGGAAAGTGCCGCACAGCCGTGACAATGGTCGAGGCGGGTAGGGCTGTCTTACCCTCGTCAACGTGTTTAACAAAAACATGAGACAACGTTGCGGTGAGACAGCGCTCTTGGTAGGGTTTCCCGCAGCAGGCGACTGCGTTCGTCGTTCGCGTATGCCTAGCGGCACGCTTTGGGCTCAGCGTGTCCGTGCCTCCTCCGGAGGAGCTTGCGCTAACGGCCTCAAGCCGTGCCCGTAAGCGCAAAGCGCACACTTCGTGAACGCGTAGCGTGTCCGAAGGACATAGGGCTCAGGACTCAGACGTGCCGTAAGCGCAAGCGCACACTACGTGAACGGCGATAGCCGTGGCGTTAGCCATAGGCATACCCGAAGGGAGGACGGCTTTTAGCCCGGGTCGCAACAACTGTCTAGAATCCTGGTTTTTCAAAGCCAGGAGAGTTCAAAAATTACTAATAAATGATCAACCCTCGCCATAACAATACAGCTTCATCTGCTGCTAACCTTAACGTCCACGTTCAAGGTCAAGGCTTCCCGATTCTCTGCTTGCACGGTCATCCTGGTTCCGGTTCTAGTCTTTCTGTCTTTACCAATCACTTATCAAAACGCTTTCAAACTATTGCCCCAGACTTGCGCGGATACGGCAAAAGTCGGTTTAATGGCAATTTTAATATGAACGACCATTTGACCGACTTGGAAGCGCTTCTAGACCGTTATCAAATCAAAAAATGTCTGATATTGGGGTGGTCGCTTGGTGGCATTCTAGCAATGGAATTGGCACTACGGTTACCTGAACGAGTCACCGGGCTAATTTTGGTGGCGACTGCTGCCCGACCCAGAGGCAATCATCCGCCTGTAAGTTGGCAAGATAATGTTTATACTGGTGTTGCCGCGCTCTTAAGCTACATAAAACCAGATTGGCAGTGGAATATTGAAACTTTTGGCAAGCGATCGCTCTTCCGCTACCTGATCCAACAACACACTCCTACTGCGTACAAATACATAGCAAAAGAAGCTGTACCAGCGTATCTCCAAACTTCTGCTTTTGCGACTCGCGCTCTTTATACGGCGATTGGGGCTGGGTACAATCGACTTGTAGACCTAGAAGAAATTCAATCTCCTGCTCTTGTACTTGCTGGGGAATGCGATCGCCACATCACAGTTGACGCTAGCTTAGAGACATCTCGGTACCTCAAAGATTGCCAATCGCACTGCTATCCTAATACCGCCCATCTTTTCCCGTGGGAGATCCCCAACCAAGTCTTGAGGGACATTGACCGTTGGCTTGAGAAAAATCGACACATTCTGGGTTAGTAGTTGCGCTTGCTCGCAACTACTAACTAGTGGTTTATCGCATTAATTATGATGGTTGTATAAGTTCGTAGTAAGGAATGCGCGTCCTAAACTCTTTGAGTGTTTGCGCTCACTACAAAGCCTTCAAAACTAATGCGATAGACCACTAGCCTTCTGACTAGAAAAGAACTCACAACTCATATCTTGCAGCCCAGTGGGAGACTCCAAAACTCCGACCATAACCCAAAAGGGTTGTTTTGCGGGTGGATTTCAACTCAAGCAAAAATCTCCAATATTTATTTATGGAGATGAATAATTCTTTGCTTGTAGAATCCCTTGCTGCAATTGGTAGAAATATTCACCAATTGGTGAATTCTGTGTTCTGAGTTCTTGTCAGTTTGATTACATTTGACCGCTAAAGACAGGCTTTACTTTGCGGTCAATCCTTTCCCCCAGGTCGTCAGCGATCGTCAAAGCATTTGGCTTGCAGCGCTTGACATTAATAATAATTCCTTGCGCTCCTTCTTGTTCCAAATCTTCTATGTAGCCTTTTATCGCCGCTTTTGCATCAACAGAACTGAGAAACGGTCCAAAGTAGTAGGTGCAACGAGGATTTTGTGTCACAACTTCTACCCACCAAGCGAAGCCAAAGTTGTGGAATATGTTAATTAAGAATTCCTTGAGGTTATTCCAAGTGGTTTTCATGGTTCTCGCCGATTTCTAAATATGGTACTGGGTTCTAGATGATATGCTGCTAATTTTGTCTGTTTTACATTTCTTTATACTCTGTTTACTGTTCTTTTTTCAAAGAAATTTTTTGTAATTTATCCAGGTGCAGCGTATTTATCCAACGTTGTCGGTAAACTTCATAAAGCGCCATTCCTGCTGCTACTGAGGCATTTAGGCTAGGAGTCTTACCTTGTAGGGGGATCGACACCAAAAAATCGCAATGGCGTTGTGTCAAAATACTCAGACCTTCGCCTTCAGAACCAACTACCAAAACAATAGGACCTTTGAAATCCACCATATGCACAGGTTCGCTTGCGTCCGTTGCAGTACCGTAAATCCAAAAGCCAGCGGCTTTGAGTTCTTCCAAAGCGCGTTGCAAGTTCACCACTCTCGCGACTGGAAAGTTTTCTAAAGCACCAACAGCGACTTTCATGACTGTAGAGGTGATACCAGATGCTCTGCGTTGCGGGATCACCATTCCTTGAGCACCTAACGCCTCTGCACTGCGAATAATTGCTCCCAAATTGTGGGGGTCAGTGATCCCTTCAGCAACAACAATCACTGGATCGGTTACAGATTTTGCCTGTGTGATCAACTCATCCAAATCAATGTAATCGTAGGGAGCAACTTGCGCCGCTATACCTTGGTGGTTAGCTTGGTCTGTGATGTGGTCTAAACGCTTAGGTTCAACTTCGTCGATAATTGTGCCATTTTCCTTCGCTCGTAAAATCAGCGAGTGAAAGCGGGGATCATATCGCAGGCGCGAAGTAATCCAGAGACGGTGAAGATGGCGCTCATTTTCCAAAGCACTTAACACTGGATGACGACCGTAGATCAAATCCGTATCTTGTGATTCTTGAGTGGATGAATCGGAGAAGTTACGATGTTGGCGTGAGTCTTGTGTTATGACCTTAGGACCTTTATCTCTGGGAGCGCGACTTGGAAGAGAAATGACACGCTTTGCTTTCATTTTCAAGGGTTGCCGCCCACTATTTGGTTGGCCAGAAGTCTTGATTTTTCTTGGTTTATTTATCATATGAGTCGTTGGTAGAGCTTATAAGTAGGCATCCTTTTTACCTCAATTTACCGAACCTACTCTACAAGTTTTGCCAGTGTGAGGCAGGATTTCTCACGGCTTTTCTAGGTGAAGTTTTTGCAACAGTTCGGTTAAGCGATGGAAATCGGTAAGATACAGGTAGCCAATTAAAGTTTCTAAACTAGTTGCCTGTTGATATGTTGCGGGATCGACCCGCTTCGGGCGTCCTGTGGCGGCGTTGCGACCCCGTCGGACAATTTCTAACTCGTCGTCCTCCAGATGAGGATACAGTGTTTGCAACATTTTAGCCTGCGTCTCTGCTCTCACTTGTGCCACAACTAGATGATGGTATGTTTCTGCTCGCCTAGGTGGTAGTAGATAAAACATTCTGACGTACAGTTCATAAACTGCGTCTCCCAAATATGCTAAAGCAGTAGGAGAAATTTGTTGCAGTTGTGCCTGTGAAATCTGTTGGAATAATTGCTCTCTGCTTGCCGTTAGTAGTTGACACCAAACTGAATCCTGACTGAGAGCTTTATTATTTGATCCATCTAGTGGGTCTTCCTCCTTTGATGTCACAAGTTCTTCTTTCCTCGCAGGCTACATGAGAAAGGCTTTCTTCGGGAAGATTTAACTTTTTTACCCGCAGACTGCCATGCAGGTCTACCTAAGCATAATCAAAGCAAAAAAAATTACTGCGCAATTTTTATCTTTTTTTTAATTTCTAGTTGCCATTTCGTATACTCAAGGCTCTTAACCTGAAGTGTGAAATCCAGAAGTATCTAAGATGCTTTTTCTGGGATCTAAAAATAAAGATGCTTCTAAAGCCTAAAGTATAAGGTATAAATAATCAAATTGATATTATACTGTTTTATTGTAGCATACAGCTAACCATTCTTCAGGCTTATACACTATATATCATATCCTTGTTATCCTTCATCTTTATACTCAGCTTTCCTCCTTATACAAGATAATTAATTCTGATTCTGTAAAAATTTAGCTATCCAGATTTGATGATTGGATAGCTATATTAACCTCTTAGATCAAGCAATCAAGACGACTTGACGTTTTCTAGAGCCGCTTCAACTGATGTTTGTAGGGCAAGAAACTTCTCCAAGCGAACAAGCTTGACCGTTTGAGTGACACGGGCATTAGTGACAATTTGCAAAGTGCCTTCGGAGTTAGCCTGTTTGGCTAGCTGCACCAAAGCACCCAAGCCGGAGCTATCAACAAAATCGATTTGTGAGAGATCCAGAATAATGTGCTTTGGTCCCTCTTCAATCTTGCTCCCAAGTACCTTGCGAAATGTCGGTTCGGAAAAGGCGTCTAACAAACCTGTGAGGCGGAATAGCTGACAGTTATCCCGGACTTCTCGAGTGCCTCTCAGGCTTACAGTTAGATTAAGTGGCTCAGCAATAATTCCCTCCTCATAGTTATGGCGAAATAGTTATGGCGAACGCTCAAGTATAGATGGTTTTATTGTATGTTGTCTACAACCTGCTGGCAGGAGAGATGAGGGAGATGTAAAAATTCTCCCTTGTCCTGCTTATCCGACAGCATCCGACAGCATCCGCCTCATCTTTTTTGTTTCCTTGTCCTCTTTTGTGCAACTTTCTCCATTTTTACCCTACTGTGGCGACTCCGGCTCGACGAGCTGCTCGCATTGCTTGGACAAACTGCTCAAACAGATAATCAGCATCGTGAGGACCAGGGCTTGCCTCTGGGTGATATTGTACAGAAAACACCGGCAGGGACTTGTGACGTAACCCAGCAATGGTGGAGTCGTTTAAATTAAGATGGCTAATTTCTACAAGACCGTTAGGTAAAGTTTCTGGGTCAATGGCAAAGCTATGGTTTTGGCTGGTAATTTCTACTCGTTGTTGCAAACCAGCTGGCTGATTTAAACCACGATGACCAAATTTGAGTTTGAAAGTTTCAGCACCAAGCGCATGACCCAAAATTTGGTGTCCCATACAAATGCCAAACATCGGTTTGTGACTTTCCAGTAGCGCTTTGGTCGTTTCAATGCCTTCGGTGACAGATGCTGGATCCCCAGGACCATTAGAAAGAAAGATCCCATCTGGATTGTATTTGAGAATTTCTTCTGGTGGGGTATTAGCGGGAACAACAATGACGCGGCAACCGTAACTCGCTAAACGACGCATTATATTGCGTTTCACGCCAAAGTCAATGGCGACGACAGTGAAAGATTCCCCAGAATTTTCTTGGCAAGCAGGATTAAATTCCCATACCGGGTTGGTGGGATCAGACCATTCATATATATTTGGGGTGGTGACCTCGCGGACGAGATTCAATCCTTTCATGCTAGGAGCTGCCTGCACTTGCTCTAGCAACTCAGCCTCATCTAAAATTTCTGTGGAAATGCCACCGTTCATCGCTCCGAAAATCCGAATTTTGCGGGTAAGGGCGCGGGTATCAATGCCGTATATACCTGGGATATCGTATTGTTCAAGGTAGTCGGATAATGACTGTGTGGAGCGCCAGTTACTTGGTCGAGTACAAATATTCCGAGCAACAGCACCTTGCACCTGCGGTCTACTTGATTCCTCGTCCTCTGGATTAACGCCAGTATTTCCCAATTCAGGATAAGTAAAAACGACGATCTGACCGCAGTAACTAGGGTCGGTCAGCACTTCTTGATATCCGGTCATGCCAGTGTTAAAAACCACTTCCCCAATCTTGGTTCCAGTGGCACCAAAAGACCAACCACGATATGTGGTTCCATCTGCCAAAACAAAAATAGCAGGTATTGCGTCAGATAGAGGCATAAGCTATGAAATTGAAGGATTAGGGATTTGGGATTGTTAGGGGATCGGGGAGTAGTAAGTGGTGAAGATGAGGAGGATGAGAATGAGGAGAATGAGGAAGTGAATGAATAATAACTACTCTTGCTTATCTCCCTTATCTCTCTTATCTCCGCCATCTCGCTCATCTGCTTTATCCTTACTCCCCCATTTCTCGATTAACTCGATACTGCGAACGAATATTATGCCATGACTCAAGGATTTCGGAACTTATAACTCAATTAACCAAAGCTTAAGACTCGAAGACACAAAATTTTTAAACAGTAATGGGCAGTGGCAGTAGATTTCAAAACCTTAGAACAGATAAAATTTAAAATTAATTATGGTTCAATTTATTTTATCCCGAGCAGGGCTGATTCTTCTGTCAACCACACTAGCGGTTTTGGCTGTTGGCTGTAATAGAGAGCAACAGGTTGCCGTGACAAGTGGCGATGAGCAGCCTGTTGTCCCTAAAGATCAGAGTGTTGCCCCGCCTACTGCCACAACGACACCTCTAAGCGCTAGCCCACAAGTAGAGCCAGCAAGGCAGCACTTGTCTGAGATTGAAGTCGGTTATTTTGAACAGGGACTAGATAAAGCTGTTAGCGCTCTTAGCATCAGCCAATCTGCTCAATCCACAGATGATTGGAATTTGGTGGCAATTGAGCTGCAAGAAGCGATCGCCCTGATGCAGAAAGTTCCAGTTGATAGTCCTTATTTCACAAGCGCTCAAGCAAAAATCATAGATTACAAGCGCCATGTCAAATATGCAACAAAAAAAGCTACTCGTCCAGTAAATCCACCAGCACAAGCACAACCGGAGAGGGTAGCAGTTGGCATCCCCGAACCTTCTGTGACACCAAGTATCACGCAACCAAGCACCCAACCAATTGTCACCCAACCACCCTTAGCACCTCGGCAAAAACCGTTACCACCGTTGCCAGAGCCGACGACCGTAGCGCCACTGACAGTAGCGCCACTGAAACAACAAGAGGCGTTGGTCGTTCCAACGAAACGGCAAAACGAACAACCGGTGTATACAGCCCCAATCAAACGGCGAATTGGTGGCACACCAATTATCGAAGTCACCTTCAATGGCAATCAACTCTTTGAGATGATTGTGGATACGGGAGCTAGTGGCACAGTGATTACCCAGAAGATGGCAAATGCTTTGGCAGTGGTGCAAGTTGGAAGAGCCAAGGCAAATACGGCAAGTTCCAAAGCAGTAGAATTTGCCATCGGCTATGTGGATTCGATGGAAGTTGGTGGGGTTAAGGTGAATCGCGTAGCAGTGGCGATCGCTGGCACAGAGCTAGAAACTGGGCTTCTCGGACATGACTTTTTTGGTGACTATGATATCACCATCAAACGCGATGTCGTAGAATTTCGCCCGCAATCACACTCGCAAATCAATTCCACGCAAGAAGCTGAATTTGTTGCTCCAACTTTGCCCAAGGAGCGCCAACCTGTAGTCGATCCTTTGCGTTGACAAAATGTTCCGGTAAAATCACTAATATGGTACAGTAATCATTAAATACCGTGGGGCACGCGGAAATTAACGCTTGCGGAGGCATCTGTAATGGTGCGATATGAGAATGTAAGACGTGAGTGGGGAAAACTTGCTCATCGCAGTCTCAGCCCAAGAATCCTATCCCCTTTTAGGCGTGGGAATGTCAATTATAACTAATTCACTTTTTGCTGCAACATTTGAACCCTCCAAAGCCTGATATTTATAGGGGTTGGAGGGGTTATTTATAATTATTTATAATTATTTATAATAAAGAATAATAAAGGTAGTTAACAAACCTTTGCAACCCTGACGCGTGAAGGATCATCACTCTCTCCTAGATACAGCCAAGTCCTACTTGCTTAAAGAAGTTGCACCATTAGCTAACGAGATAGATTGCAACCCAACTGCTTTATTTCAAGCACTTCGAGGTTTTGGGGAATTGGGTATGCTAGCGCTCTTGGTTCCACGCCAATGGGGTGGACAAGAAGTCAGCGAACAGACATATGGCAGCTTTCAAGAACTGGTAGCACGGTATTCTGGTGCTTTAGCATTTCTGCAAACTCAACACCAAAGCGCTGCTAGTATGCTCGTTGCTAGTAGCAACTCCTCGCTACAGGAAAAATACCTCCCCCGTATGGGCAACGGTGAAGTTTTACTAGGTGTTGGCTTTTCGCAGCTTCGGCGCGAAGGAGATCCGCTGACTGTAGCTATACCAATACCTGGAGGATATCAACTCAATGGGGTTGTTCCTTGGGTGACAGGACAGGACTTTTTCAGCGAGTTTATTGTCGCCGCCACATTACCAGATGGTGGTGCGGTTTTCGGTGTTATGCCTTTGCGAGAAACACATCAAGAGTCAGGAGGTGCTATGACACTTTCAACTCCCGCACAACTGGCGGCTATGACATCAACCAACACCGTAACCGCCAGCTTGAAAAACTGGTTTTTACCCACAGAAAGTGTCGTTTTTATGAAACCTGCTGGCTGGATTCATGAAAATGATAAAAAGAATGTTCTTCGCGCTACTTTTCTGGCTACAGGATGCGCTTTTGCTGGTTTAGATATTTTGGAGTCTGTCGCACGCACAAAATCGCTGTCTTTCATCACCAATGCTTTTGATTCTCTTCAACAGGAACTCAGGAACTGTCGCACCGCCGTTCAGGAAGCGCAAAATAATTCTGGTTTGGAATTGTCTGAACGCCTGGAATTACGGGCTTGGGCGATTGATTTAGCAGCGCGAATAGCTCATGCAGCGGTGACTGTTTCCAGTGGTGCTGCTCTACATAGTTCTCACGATGCACAGCGAGTCTACCGCGAGGCGCTGGTATTTACTGTAACCGGTCAAACTCGTGCTGTTATGGAAGCAACGCTCTTGAGGTTAATCTCTCGGAACCTCACCCCCAACCCCTCTCCGCTGGCGGAGAGGGGAGTTAATCTTCCTCCTGCAAGTAGCGGAAATAAGGGGGGTTCTATTACTTACTCGCGGGTGATACACCTGAGTCATGTCATTAACCCGGATATTCCTCAATGGCAAGGTGATCCGCCAGTAGAATTTGAGACTGTGGCGGAACTGCATAAGGATGGTTATTATCTGCGGCGTTTTTCTATGGGGGAACACAGTGCGACTCATATCAATGCTCCCAACAGCTTTCACCTTGATGGTGTGGGAATTGACGAATATCCTGCCCAGTCCTTGGTTGTCCCTGCGGTAGTTATTGATATTCGGGAACAGGCGCTGGGGAATTCGGATTACGCCCTTACGGTTGCTGATATTCTCGCTTGGGAGGAACAATATGGTGAGATTCCGCCTGGTTGCGTGGTGTTACTGTATACAGGCTGGCAAGAGAAATGGTTGGATAAAAATGCCTTTTTTAACCAGGATGCTCAAGGGAGTATGTATTTCCCTGGGTTTGGTAACGATGCAACACGGTTTTTAGTTGAGGAACGTCAAATTGCTGGGGTAGGAATTGATACTCATGGGGTAGATTCAGGGCAAGATACCACTTTTGCGACTAATCGCTTGGTATTGCAGAAACCGCGCATTGTCTTGGAAAATTTGACGAATTTGGATCAGTTACCACCAACAGGAGCTACTTTGGTGATTGGAGTGCTACGGTTGCAGGGCGGTTCGGGTTCTCCAGTTGGAGTGTTGGCGTTTTTGCCATAAATTTATAGGGGTTGCATATTGGTGTCATGATTTTTTATGCCAAAGCGAAAAAGGCGGGACAAAGGGAGTATCTCCTCTTTGTCTCACCCTCCATCGCTTTTTAACCTCACTCAACTGTGCGAAGAAAAATTATTTTATGAATTAGTTTAAAATTTATCCTATGTAAGGTTATCAAGCTGATTTACTACCGCAGCAATTTTTACCAGTCCTCCTGAAGCTGGGCTTAAAATTGCACCAACAAGGTTCACAAAACCAGTTAAAATTGTTAGGAATTTATTAAAATTATCCAGTTTATTGATGGCAGCATCCAACTTGCCCGTGACTTTTTTTATTCTTTCTGCCGGTTCCCGCAAATCAGTTCGTATTTCGTCAATTTGTCCAATAGCTATCTTATTTAGACTACTATTAAGAGTCGTTACCCATTTTGATATCTCTAAGGAATCTGCCTGAGTTATCTTAGATTTCGTAACTAACTCTAGTCTTTGAACGTTGATTGACTTAACAACTTGGCTTATCCGATCATGGCACTCTTTCAATTCACTTGACTTAAGACTACTTACTACCATTTTAGATCTCCTTTTATGTCAAAATATGAGGAATCATGAAAATTTTAACTAGGCAAATTTTAATTAGAAACCTTTATTCATTTTTTCAATTAAAGGTTCTAAGCTTTTTTCGTACTCAGATACTATTTTTCCAACATTTTTGATTTCCTCCTGCTCGTATGTGATTGCTTTTTCTTTAGTCGCTGCTTTATCTGCTTTGGCTGTGTCAAGCCTTTGACAATAGTCTTGCAACTGCGCGTCACTAAGCTGCTTTTCACCTTTACCTTGAAACTCTGTTTTGACGTTGCTATGCATTGCGGCTATTTGCTGAAGTATTGCTACATAGTTTCCGGCTACATCTTTTCTAGTTCTGATAGAATCCATAGCCTTGTTATAGTCTTCTTCTAGCTTGATGAAATCTAGAGGATGGTCTTGTGAAACTGGTGTAAGTCCACCGATGTAATTAGTAAAGTAATTTCGGACTTCTTGCTCTTCCGCTATCAAAATTCCATTAACATAAGCCTGTTCTGTCAGTGCTCTTAAGCCTCCTGTTGTAGGTTGGTTAGAGGCTAAATCTTTTACGCTAGATGTTGCAGATCCAATATAAGTTTGTATATCCTTGTCTGTACACAAAATTGCTTGTTTTAACTTTTCTTGGCGAAATTTCATTGTCAATGCATTGGTAATAAATTTGGTAATACTTATGCCTGCATTAACATCAGAAGTATCAAAACTAAAGGGCTTTCCATTGGCTTGAGGAACTTGTAATTTCTTGAGTGATTCACCAAGGTAATTAAAGTTTTTGTCGAATGAGACAGTATCATCACTAGCCATCTTGCCCAAAGTTTTTAAATATTTTACCAAGACAGAATTTGCATCCTTAACATTTTTGACAGCTGGTCTGTTGAAATCATCACATTTTTTTTCTTCCTGTTCTCTGAGTGGGAATGACCCTGAAGAACCTGGGGCTGTCAAAAAAGATATGTATTTAGTTCTTGTTATACAAGAGTTGTAAATATCATCAGCTAGCTTGGATGATGATTCTTCAAGCGCATCTGCCATTTTTCCTATTTTTTGGACTGAAGGAAAATCACGACCACAACTGTTAAGTAAAAGGGCAAATGGAACAAGAGCAACAATTGCTCGTATTGGTTTAAAATTTATTTTCATTGGATGTACTCTTTTATTAATGAACCAACCAGAAGGTCGTTGCTTGTTTGCTAACCTTGTTGCTTATTAATAGTTTGAGTTGAAATAAACATATGCACTTTGTGCTGCTCCTCCTGAAAACATGACTTGCTCACTTGACTACAATCGATAAAGCAAGCGAAACTAGTGCTTTCAGTAGATCACGAGCTGGAGGTCTTGGTTATGACCACTCCCCTGACTTGCCGCAATTACATCGACGGTAAATGGTTGAGCGCCTCCGGGGGAGCCACCCTAGAAAGTCGCAACCCTGCTGTTTCGAGCGAACTTGTTGCCACTTTCCCGCGTTCCGTAGCAGTTGATGTTGATACAGCAGTAGCAGCCGCCCGCAAGGCGTATCGTACCTGGCGACTCGTCCCCGCCCCAGCCAGAGCAGAATATGTTCACAAAGTGGGAGAACTTTTACTCAAGCACAAAGAAGAACTTGCCCAACTCATGAGTCGGGAAATGGGTAAACCCCTGACAGAAGCTCGGGGAGATGTTCAAGAAGGTATTGACTGCGCCTATTACAGTGCTGGTGAAGGGCGACGGCTATTCGGGCAAACCATTCCCTCGGAAATGCCCAACAAATTCGCCATGACGGTAAGAATGCCCATCGGAGTTTGCGCCCTCATTACTCCGTGGAATTTCCCAGTCGCCATTCCTTGTTGGAAAGCTATGCCGGCGTTGGTGTGCGGTAATACTGTCATCCTCAAACCCGCTGAAGATACCCCCGCTTGTGCAACAAAACTTATTGAGATTTTTGCCGAAGCAGGTTTGCCACCCGGAGTTATCAATTTGGTGCATGGAGTGGGAGAAGAAGCAGGGAAAGCTTTAGTTGAGCATCCTGAGGTTGACTTAGTATCTTTTACCGGTTCTTCGCAAACGGGTGCTTTTGTTGGCGCAACTTGCGGACGCACTCACAAGCGCGTCTGTTTGGAGATGGGCGGCAAAAATGCCCAAATTGTTATGGAAGATGCTGACTTAGAACTTGCTCTTGATGGTGCGGTTTGGGGTGCATTTGGAACTGCCGGTCAAAGATGTACTGCAACCAGTCGCTTGCTTTTGCATCGCGATATCAAAGAGAAATTTACCACCATGCTCAAAGAGCGTACCAGTCAGTTACGCTTAGGTGCAGGAACTGATCCCAATATTGATGTGGGACCTTTGGTAAATGCATCTCAACTCAAACGGGTGAGCAAGTATCTGGATATTGCCCGTGAAGAAGGCGCAAAGGTGTTGATGGGTGGAGAAATAGTCACCGAGGGAGAACTAAAACACGGTTACTTCTTTCAACCCACGATTCTTGATGAAGTCACGCCGGAAATGCGAGTCGCCCGTGAAGAGATATTTGGTCCTGTGGTGGCGCTTATCGAGGTGAACTCTTTTGAAGAGGCGATCGCCATCCTCAACGATACTCCCTACGGTCTTTCTTCTTCAATCTACACGCGCGATATCAACCGCGCTTTCGCCGCCATGCGCGATATCGAAGCAGGGATCACTTACATCAATGGTCCTACCATTGGCGCAGAGGTGCATTTACCTTTTGGCGGTGTTAAGCAAACTGGAAACGGACACCGGGAAGCTGGTTCTGCTGTCTTGGATGTGTTTACAGAATGGAAGACAGTGTACGTAGACTTCTCTGGAAGCTTGCAACGTGCTCAAATAGATAACCGTAGTTAGGGGAATTTTTATGACTACGGGACAAGCGGCTTTAGAAGTCGTTCAAGCGTATTATGATGCACTACAACGAGGTGACCTTGAGGGGCTGCTTGCAGTTGCTGCTGACGATATCGTGCTAGAGGAAGCATCCTCCCTGCCATATGCTGGTGTTTACCGAGGACATACAGGGTGGCAAGACTTTGGTGCAGCTTTCACCGCCGTATGGCAAGATCCAGTGATTACAGTTGACAGTATCGCTGATGCTGGTGATTATGTAGTCGGTTTGGCTCGTTTAAGTGCAAAGTCCAGACGTACGGGGAAGAGTATTGAAATGCCTTTGGCAGAATTCTTCTGGGTTGCAGACGGCAAGATAAAACGGCTTCTCCCTTTCTACTGGGATACGGCTGGTGTATTGAAGACTATTTCGTAATAAGCATCCTCTAGCATTTGAGTTTATGGTGGGCAATCCCCACGCTACAAAAAAGCCCTTCCAGGATAACCCGGAAAGGCTTTTGGTGTATTCTGCGCCGGAGTGATTATGTTTTCCAGGCGCTACAGTTATAGCAACAGCCAAGGTGGTTAGGACATCAACAGATGATAAAACCTAGACACAAAAAGAGTTTTCACCTAGTCCCCAGTCCCCAGTCCAAGCGTCCCCTGCTATAAATGGAAGTCTGCTGTAGACTTAGCGGACTGCCTCCAGACAGCGGTAGTCGCGCATCCAGTCTTCCCCGTCCTGATCGCTTAGCACAGCGAGCCGCCCAGTAGTCAAAAACGCTAGCTTAAAAATTTCCCACTGCTCGTCGGTGATGTCACCTTGCTGTGAACTGACGCCTCCCTCCTCCCAGATAATCGTCACTTCTCTGCCCCCGGCAATCTCGAAGTTCCCCAAACGAGTAACTCGACCGAGATGCCACTTGAACTCGGTTCCGGCTTGCTTAGCCTGAGCCGTCTCGAGCGCCTCTGTGCCGGACTGGTGAATATACTGCCCTTCATTTGCCGATGATTCCTGCTTTGTCATAAGTTGCCCTACTCCTTTTATATGGTTTGCTCTGGTTGATTCTGCCTTCGGGCGTATCGGCGGTTCGTTTCACAAAAAACCACTGATACCGCCTTCTAGGCACCGGTACATTTATCAAACTGATCAAAAGATTTTTCATCGACCTATACGACCAAAACATTCCACCTATTCCTTAAGGAGATGTTTTGGAAAAGGACGATTCATACTCAAAGAAAGCCCTCGACTTTGCTATGAGGGGCTAGCAACAAAAAGCAACAGAATGCTCCGACTACTTTTTGCCTCTTTGATGCAGGTAAATCTACTACGGTTAGTAGCGGTTACGGAAGCTGTTGTTGCTTTGGTTACCACCAAACGAACTTCTGTTTTCCTTGGGCTTAGCCTTATTGACTTTGAGATCACGACCCATCCATTCAGCACCATCAAGACCTTCAATGGCTGCTGATTCTTCAGCTTCTGTACCCATTTCCACAAAAGCAAAACCGCGCGGTTTACCTGTTTCACGGTCAGTTGGAACCTGAACCTGCTTGACAGAACCATATTCTGCAAACACAGAATTCAGATCTTCTTTTGTAACTTCATAAGAGAGGTTACCTACATAAAGTGACATAAATTGTCTCCAAAATCATAAGTGTGGAGAGATTTAGATTTCGGAGAGAAGTCTTTCAATACCAAAAGGAAAAAGCCGATCAATAAAAAAAACAAACACAGTTACCGAATAAATTCTCATATTACTAGGATGACATATCAGCTAACTATCAGGGGGAAAGTTGGTCAAATTGTTACATAAAGTCATCCGAGCAATTGAAAGGTAAGTGTTTTTTAGGGAGGATGCAGTGAAGTGTTTCTTCCGTGATGCCGTTTTGATGAAAATCTAACATCGGCTTTATGGCATACCATTAAGCAAATCAGCTTCCATCTTGCCATACTGTATTTTTTGACACTCCCCTGGTTGAACAAATTTCGCTACCGCTCATTTGTTCGGAAAACCAGGGGATTCTACATTCTACGTCAGAACTTGCTCTGCCAGGGTTGCCCCAAGCAGCGTAGAGGTTCCGACTCCTGTAGCGTTACTTCGGGACTGCCCGTCCCTAGCGATGCCGCGATTGAGAATATTAATCGCTGCGTTCACATCTCTTTGTAAATCGCATCCACAACTACACTTATGGGTACGAGTTGAAAGAGATTTTTTCACAATTGCACCACAATCCGAACACTTTTGAGAAGTGAATCTAGGATTGACAGCTACAACTGTAGTATTGAACTTACCAGCAAAATATTCCAACCAATGACGGAAAAGACCCCAACCTACATCATTAATAGACTTAGCCAAACAGTGATTCTTTACCATGCCTCGAACGTTTAAATCTTCATAGGCGACTAAAGCGTTAGCTTTGCATACGCAGCGTCCCAGTCTCTTGGAATGCTCATTACGTTGCCTATTTACTTTTAAATGCTTCCGAGCATATCTCTGTCTCGCTTTCCGTCGTTGGTTTTTCCCTTTCTCCTTTTTGTATATTTGTCGTTGAGCGTGCTTGATAGCTTTCTCGGCTTTCTTTAGGAACCTTGGATTCTCTTCATGATGTCCATTGGAATCAGAGTAGAAAAACTCAAGCCCAACGTCAAGACCTAACTCGCCATCACCTGTTCTCTGTTCAGTTTTAACTTCAATATCAACTGCAAATTGACAATAGTATCCATCAGCCTTACCGACTAATCGAACACGCTTAATAGATTTGACAGGGTAAGTGTAAATATCCCATTTACCCAGTAGTTTGAGTTCTCCAATACCTTTTTTATCGGTAAAGGTGACACGTTTTTTTGTCGGATGTATTGACCAGCCTGAAGTCTTGTATTCAACTGAACGGTTATCTTTTTGAAATCTTGGGAATCCCTTCTTTCCTGGTTTCTTAGACTTACAGTTACCGTAGAATCTATCAATAGCTGACCATGCTCTTTCTGTTGCAGCCTGACAAGCCATTGAGTTTAATTCCTCAACAAACTTAAACTCTTTACGCAGTGCTGTAGAGTAATTGTTTAACGCTATTCTATTGATTTTTGCCTCACGAGGTGCATCTATCCAGTAGCGAATAGCCTTATTTCTAATGAACTGAGTAGTTCTAATAGCTTCATCAATAGCTTGATACTGCTGTCGCCTACCTTTTACTTTGTACTCTAGTACTAGCACTGCGTTATCACCTCCTTGATTTGCTTAACGGAATATATTTTAATATTATTATATAGCCAACGGGGGACAAAATGAAAGTTAAAAGATTAAATTGCAGAATTACTGACCGCAGATATTATAAGTTAGTCTTATTATCTGCTCAATTAGACCGGACTATTAGTAGTTTGGTTGATGAATGGATAGATTCACTTCCGGAACCACAAAAAGAAAACAATACGGTAGGCTAAAGCCTACGTTGTGGTTTTCATCCCCGGCTTAAAAGCGCGGGGTTTTCAACCTACCCTTTATAAAGAGTGAGAACGGCTATAGAATCAACCGAAATAGAATCAATTGCTACTGCAAGCGATCGCCTCTCACCGTTTAATCAGAAATAATCTTAAAAAATCTAATACAACTATGTTAAGTATCCCTATTGATATACGTTTACCGCGATCGCCTCACATAGTCACTTCTTTACCCGGTCCTCGTGCCAAAGCTATTGTAGAACGCGATCGCGCTGTCACTTCTCCTTCCTATACCCGTGACTACCCGTTGGTTGTCGCTCGTGGCGAAGGGTGTATGGTAGAAGGCGTGGACGGTAATGTATTTTTAGATATGACTGCAGGAATTGCCGTTACCGCCACTGGACATGCGCACCCGGAAGTTGTGCAAGCTATTCAAGAGCAAGCTGCAATGCTACTGCATATGTCGGGGACTGATTTTTACTATGAACCAATGGTGGAACTGGCGGAGAAATTAGCTATCCGCGCCCCCTTTCCACCTCTCCCTAGCCCTCCTTTAGAAGGGGAGGGAAGCGGAAAAACTTCTTTTCCTGCAAGGGTGTTTTTTAGCAATTCTGGAACAGAGTCTAACGAAGGAGCCATCAAACTAGCAAGGTATTACACCGGGCGTTCCCTGATAGTTGCCTTTTTGGGATCATTCCACGGACGCACTTATGGCGCGATGTCCCTGACTGGTTCCAAAACAGTACAGCGAGCAAACTTTGGTCCTCTGCTTCCAGGTGTAACGCACATTCCCTACGGGACTCACGCTAGCCTAGATTACCTGGAAAAACAATTATTTCCCACAATGCTACCGCCTAAAGAGGTCGCAGCGATCGTTGTCGAAGCGATACAAGGAGAAGGTGGTTATATTGTGCCAGAGGATGGGTTTTTGCAGCGGCTGCGGGAAATATGCGATCGCTATGGCATCCTGATGATAGTTGATGAAGTCCAATCTGGGATGGGGCGCACCGGTCGCCTGTTTGCCATTGAACATTGGGGTGTGATGCCCGATATCATTACTACAGCTAAAGGTATAGACTATATGAACGAATGCAACATTTACCACTAATACCAAGTAATTATGAATTATAAAAATATATTACCGATAACTCACCTCCATATTTTGTACGTTGCCACTCACCTATTAGCGTTGTGTGTCTTCTGGTTAGAATTCAATTTGTTCTGGGTATTGCTTTGTTTGATCAGCTACTTTGTTCGTCAATTCGGAGTTGTGGCAGGATACCATCGTTACTTTTCTCATCGGTCTTTCAAAACGTCGCGTTGGATGCAGTTCCTCCTAGCTCTTCATGGCAGCCTGTGTGCCGAGCGTGGTCCTCTGTGGTGGGCGCAGACACATCGTCTTCATCACCGCTACTCGGATACACCCGATGACCTTCATTCGCCACGTTATCAAGGGTTAATTTACTCTCACAGTGGTTGGTTCTTTAATAAACGCTTTGCGAAGACCGATTACGACCAAATTCCAGATTTCGCCAAGTTTCCAGAACTCGTATGGTTAGATCGGTGGTTTATCCTGCCATGGCTAGTTTTTGGTGCTGCTATGTTTTTCTTCTTCGGATGGGAAGGATTTGTGTGGGGATTTTGCGTTAGCAACGTGATGATTTTGCATACGACTCATTTGATTCAGTCAGCTTGCCATTGCCCTAACGGATACCGACGCTTCGAGACTACAGATGACAGCCGTAACCTTTGGGTCTTAGGTTTGGTGTCCCTAGGTGAGGGATTTCACAATAACCATCATTACGACCCCAGTTCTGCACGGCACGGATTTGTATGGTGGGAAATTGATGTAGCCTGGTACGTTTTGAAATGTTTGAATTGGCTCGGTTTAGTGTGGGATTTGAAAACTCCAAAGAAGTGGGAGAAGAAACACTCACTAAACTTTGGGACACTGAACAAAGATAAAAGTGGGGCAAAAACAGAGGGCTAAGATCCTTTGCTAGCAAGAATTGTCAAAGCTTTCTGCTGGAAAAAAACAGATGGATAAAGATCTTTACCCTGATTCGTAACAAGTTAAGGATTTTTGCAGTCTGTCAATAGTCAAACAGCAGGCGATCGTAATACCCATCCAAAAGCTGAGAAACTGAAAGTCAGTAAGTAACTGACCGAAATGCCTACCAAAAAGCCGAGAAATCCCGATCATGTGCGCCGTCGCTCCTCACCGCAAGCGGATAATGAAGCGAAACACATCGCATCTACAGGACTTGTTGAGTCCAGCTATCTACGCTCAAAGTGCGTATTACCGAAGTTTGGGGTTGCGATGGCACGTAGTGCCCGCCCAAAGGGCGATCGCGAATTCTCAACCTGACATTAATGGTTGCTGCGGTGTTGACATTAATTTGGCGACAAGTATCATCGGTGCAAGAGTTGACTCGGATGTTAGAGCAACAGGAGTTACTTTGGGGAAAAGCAGTACTCGTATCGCAACAAGCATTGTCACAGCGGTTTCTCGGCTTTCCGGCAGAGCTATTTGAGCGTGTTTTTCATGACTTGTTACCCCAGTTGCAAGCACGTTGGCATCACCGACAAAAACGACCTCTTCCAGTTGCAGTCACATACGCACGTAAGTATTTTGAAAACATTTGGACTGCGGATGGGTCAACATAGAATCAACCGAAATAGAATCAATTGCTACTGTAAACTATCGCCTCTCACCCTTTAATCAGAAATAATCTTAAAAAATCTAATACAACTATGTTAAGTATCCCTATTGATATAGGTTTACCGCGATCGCCTCACATAGTTACATCCTTACCCGGTCCTCGTGCCAAAGCTATTGTAGAACGCGATCGCGCTGTGACATCCCCTTCCTACACCCGTGATTACCCGTTAGTTGTCGCTCGCGGTGAGGGGTGTATGGTGGAAGACGTGGACGGTAATGTATTTTTAGATATGACTGCAGGAATTGCCGTTACCGCCACTGGACACGCGCACCCGGAAGTTGTGCAAGCTATTCAAGAGCAAGCTGCAATGCTGCTGCATATGTCGGGGACTGATTTTTACTATGAACCAATGGTGGAACTGGCGGAGAAATTAGCTATCCGCGCCCCCTTTCCCAATGGTGCAAGGGTATTTTTTAGCAATTCGGGAACAGAATCTAACGAAGGAGCAATCAAACTTGCTCGGTATTACACCGGGCGTTCCCTGATAGTTGCCTTTTTGGGAGCATTCCACGGACGCACTTATGGCGCGATGTCCCTTACGGCTTCCAAAACAGTACAGCGAGCAAACTTTGGTCCTCTGCTTCCAGGTGTAACGCACATTCCCTACGGGACTCACGCTAGCCTAGATTACCTGGAAAAACAATTATTTCCCACAATGCTACCGCCTAAAGAGGTCGCAGCGATCGTTGTCGAAGCGATACAAGGAGAAGGTGGTTATATTGTGCCAGAGGATGGGTTTTTGCAGCGGCTGCGGGAAATATGCGATCGCTTTGGCATCCTGATGATAGTTGATGAAGTGCAATCTGGGATGGGACGCACAGGTCGCTTGTTTGCCATTGAACATTGGGGTGTGATGCCCGATATCATTACCACAGCTAAAGGTATTGCCAGTGGTCTACCTTTGGGAGCCATTCTCGCTCGTCCGGAAATTATGACATGGCAACCGGGTTCCCATGCAACCACCTTTGGTGGTAATCCGGTTGCTTGTGCTGCGGCTATTGCTACCTTGAAACTGTTGGAAAGTGGTTTGATGGCAAATGCCACCCAGATGGGAGAATTACTGCAAGCAGGTTTACATCGTCTGTCGCAGCAATTTCCGCAAATTTCGCCGCCACGAGGAAAGGGCTTGATGGTAGCGGTGGATTTGTTGGACTCGGAGGGGAAATTTGATTCCATGTTGCGGAATCGCATTCTCCAAGAAGCTTTCTTACGCGGTTTATTGTTGCTTGGTTGCGGAAAAGCAGCAATTCGCTTCTGTCCGCCTCTAGTTATCGATAGTGACCAAATTCAAACAGCTCTTCAGATCCTTTTTGAAGTTTTAGCTGAAATTCAGTGTTAGGCACACATATAAGTTTTCGCACACCAGACGCAAAGACGCTAAATACAGCTTTGCCTAAGTTCGTAGCGAATAGACTCAAACAAACTTTGCGTTCCTTTGCGCTATACTCTGCGCTCCTCTGCGTTTAAACTTAAACTCTCAATTGACCACGAATTTACGAAACTGTGTACTAAGAAACTTTTTGCGACTTTGCATCTTTGCGTAACGTTATCATAAATCTGATACCCATCGCTACAAACACCATGAACCCCGAAATTGCCCGTCATCTTTGGGAATTGCTTTGGCACGACTACAGCACCAGGGTAAGTTACGCCCGCACCTACCAGCAAATGATAACTAATGCGGGTGGGACAGTCGCCAATGACCACATTGCCTTTCGGTCTTTACGGATGGTGGTGGACAGTCCACAGGGTCAGGTTAACTTGGGTATTGACTACCTAGGACAACTTGCTGAGGCTTTGGGTTACGAAGCGGCGGGTGAGTATTCTTTTCCAGAAAGTCATCTTTACGCCCGTCATTATCGCCATCCTCAGCAAGAGGAATTCGACTTGCCTAAGTTGTTTATTAGCGAGTTGATTGTGGATGAATTGCCAGAAAAGACTGTTCAACTCATCCATCAAACTGTATCAGGCGTAAATTTATTTCATTTTTCAGCAATTTTTGAGACATTTGAAGCTGATACTAAACGTCTTGTCAAGGAATTGCATAGAATCTTTACTTGCCCCTGGCAACCTCCCCACCGTTCTGTACTGGAAGAAGTCAACAAGGTCACTCAGTATGGAGCTTGGGTACTGCTGCACGGTTACGCAGTCAACCACTTTACAGGCTATGTTAACCGCCAGAACACTCCAGACTACCCGGATATTGAGACTACAGCTCGTGGTTTAGCTAACTTGGGTGTGCCAATGAAAGCTGAGATTGAAGGGGATGTTGCTGATGGTTTGCGGCAAACAGCAACTCAAGCAGTGACCGAAATTGTTACGGTATCAGAAGATATCACAGATGCAGAAATTCAAATTCCCTGGACTTACGCCTACTATGAAATTGCCCAACGCTATATGGTGGAAGTCGAACCAGGTCAGCAAGTGCTGTTTGATGGTTTTTTGGGAAGAAATGCCCAGCAGTTGTTTGAAATGACGCGATTAAAAACCAGTTAGAGGATGTTTTAAAAGTCATACGCGAATATAATTCGCTACTACACAAGCAAAGTCCACTTTCGTGGACTAATGCAAGCGAAGCGGCTCCTTTTCAAAAGTAGACGGTAGACACCTAGTAGACAAGTCAGTAGGCTCGTTACTACTCTTGATTATTTATTGTTTGCTAAAATAGAGTCTTCGTACCCTGTCACTACAACGATATAAACCGACAACTCGACCTTCTCGATCTCGCACAAATTCAAACTTATCTGCATATATAAGATATATAAGAAAGAGGTCTTGCCCAACAACTTTGAGATGAGATGGTGGATAGCCTTTGCTCTTAAAATATAATTTATTATTTGCTAAAGTTATTTTAAAGTCAGACTCTAATTCAGCAGAATAATAAGTACCAAGATAATCTGTCAATAGATCTTTTGGAGAATCTAGCATTTTTTCAAGACTGTAAGTTTTAATACCATTGCCGATATCTACTTTGACTATCATTCGAGTAAAATCTTCAGAAAACTCAATGTCATAGTCAATTTCATTATCGACAGATTGAAAATGGTTGGTGTCAATTGGAACAAGTTGAAAATACATCCATGCTAGTTTAACCATTAATTTTTCATCTTTTATCTCTAACTCCCACATACTTCCAGTCGTGGGGTTATAATAAAATCCAGTTTTTTGCTGTAGCTCTACTACGGGTAAATTAATAGAGCTAATAGAACGCGAAATAGGTTTAACAATATCTTCAATATAATCATTATCTAAATATATATCAGCAACTTGAAAAGCTAATTTAGTTGGGTTAATCGTACTTAGATTAGCCAGACAGATAACAGAAAATTGTCGTTCGGGAAATCGAATAAAGTCACTCTGATAACCCGTCCAAGAGCCTCCATGCCTAATTGTTTTCAAGCCGCCGCGATTGCCAATCTGTAACCCAAATGAACCTGATATAACTTCACCATTATTGAGTTTGCGTGGAGTAGTTACCTCTTCAATTAAATCTTGTCCGTAGCCACCTAAGATATTGTGGTAGAAGTTTCGATCCCAAAGTAGTAAATCTTCTATCGTCGTGTAAAGCTGTCCGTCTCCACAGAAATCGTGAAAAGACATATCGATCTGGAAACCACCTCCATCTTTTGGAGCGTATCCATTGGCTCTATTTTTCACGATTTCCTTGAAGTTATCGTGAAAATGGGTATTTTTCATTCTCAGCGGGGCAAAAATATTCTCTTGAGCGAATACCCGTAAAGATTTGCCAGAGACACGTTTCACAATTTCTGCTAGTAAAATGTAGCCAGAATTGCAATATAATTGCTCGGTTCCAGGCTCGAAATTTAAGCTTTTTTGTCGAGCAATTAAGGCAATAATTTCTTCATTTAAATACTTATTTTCAAATATCATTCCAGCAAAGAACATCAGAATCAAATAGTCGCGCAAACCACTGGTGTGCTCGAGCAAATGACGAATAGTAATGGAGTGAGTGTATTGAGGAATTTCTGGAATATATTTTTGCAATTCATCATCTAAGTTAAGAAAGTTTTGTGTGGCTAGTAAAACGATACACATTGCTGTAAATTGCTTGGAGTTAGAAGCGATATCAAAGACAGAATTAAGGGAAATAGGAATGTTATATTCCAAGTTAGCCATACCATAACCACGCTGGTAAATTATCTCGCCATTCTGAATAACAGCAATAGCACATCCAGGGGAATCAGGTTTATCCCACTGGATGAATAATTCATCGACTTTAGTAATGAGCGACATTATTTTTTTACTTCTGCATATTTCCATCTACCCAGTTTAGCGAATTCTTGACATGGACTATTTGTCACAAGTTAAGGTTGAGAGACAGTTGTCAAGGGGATTTTAGAAGGTGCTTGAAAGAAAAATTCAGGGGTGGGTCGTTGTTTCTCGCCCTAAGGGTGCGACAATAAATAAGCTTAATGTTTAGTTTTCGTTGTCGTTTAGACATTGAGCCGAGATCCCTGCATGCAAGGTTCTTGGCTGAATGCCCTTGAGACACATGAGAAACAGAAGCTAGGAGCATCTCCCCTAGCTTTCAACCACACTCAGCTTTTTGATGACAACTATTTTTTACGACGACACTAATCTGTCACCAATGACAAATAATCTGGTACATCTTAGGAGATTGCGAACTCATAACTCTCATTAGATTATTCTTTTGATGCTGTCTGTAATTGCCTCTTAGGCTTATTATCTGGAGCATCGGGGATTAATCTTTCTAATCCACGAGCAATGATTGGCAGGAATAAGATAACTGCTGTCACACCAATCAAATTAAAGATAATTTGAGCATTAGCAATCTGGCGACCCACATTTTCACCAGAAATTGCTAGGACAAGTTGCGCCAAGAGTGGGGCAAAGATGATTCCCACAATCGCACTAATTAAGTTAAACACAAAATGAAACACACCTGTCCGCAAAGCTGGACGACCACGCCCAATTGTAGCGACTAGAGTATCAGCGCAGGTGCCAACTTCTGCACCCAACATGATAGCGATACCAGCAGGAAGTGAAACCAAGCCAGAACCCGCCAAGGTAATTACAATGGCGACTGTTGCAGAGGAAGATTGAATGACAACTGTAAAAATTGCTCCAACAATGGCACCTAAAAGTGGATTGTTACCCAGGGTTCGCATCAAATCAATAAAGGGCTGGTAGTTTCTAAACGGCTTCATTGCTTCATCAATGGCTTCCAAACCATAGAACATTAAGCCGAACCCCAGCAGAATCAGACCGATATTTTTCTGAGTCCCTGTTTTGCCCAAAAATAGCACCAACAGCCCTAGGAACATCAAAATAGGAACGTATTGTTCTATATCAAGAGAGATGATTTGAGCGCCTACTGCTGTCCCAATGTTAGAACCTAAAACCACGCCCAAGGACTGGACAAATGTCAAAACGCCTGCACTCACCATTGCAATCACCAAAATGATAGTGACTGATGATGATTCCAGAAGAGTAGTGGCAACAATTCCAGTCCCTACGCCTGCAAAGCGGTTGGTGGTGAACTTGCTGAGAAGACTTTTCATCCGGTCGGTTCCAATGTCTTCTAGTCCTTCAGCCAGTCGGGTTACGCCATAGATAAACAAGACTAGACCGGCTATTGCACCCATAGCCATTTGGAAAAAGTTTATGACTTCCTTTTTCTCTTTTGATGCTTGTTCGGAACCGCTGGGTGCAGGGGGAGCTTGAGCAATTTCAACTTTGATGTCCCCTTGTGTACGTTCAGGCTGAACCGTTTGGGCATTGACGCTAAACTCTACAGATGATGAACCCAAAAATGGAAGTTCAGAGTTCAATATAGAGGGATAAAAAATCAAAGTTATGACGAAAAAGGCGATACTCAACAATTTAAGTATCTTTTGACTGAATATTTTTGTAATGAACACAATAACTCCTCAGAATAAACGTATTTTGCTATCATTCAAACTTGTGAGATACACGTTGCTGCAAACAAATTTTGCATAAACACACACACATATATATCTGCTTTAAGTAAGAAAGATGGTATCACTTTGATTTTTCTTTTCAAAAATCGTTTTCTTAATAATTTCTAAACTCATTTTTTCCCTAGGTTAAAAAATGACTAAATCAAAGTTAAATTTTATTTAAATAAAAAAGAAAAAACTTTACTTCCTTCCTATTGGAACATTACCTAATTTCTAGGTAGGCTTGAGCGTAGGTAAACCTAATAAGCGATTCAAAATTAAAAAATAAAAAATGTAAAATACAATACTGGCAAACAACCTGGCAACTGAGAGTATACAAATTCAATATAAACAGCTTAATTAAGCTGTTTATATTGCTGTGTTCATTGCAGTAAAAAATATGTAACTTAAATAACGCCATCAACACAGTTACCATGTACCAGCCGCAGTGCCGAGTTATGACTATATAGTTCCTTGGGAGGCGGGAGTCCCCCACGGATACAAGTGGATTGTTTCAAGTGGGGTTTAAATCCCCATTTGACCCTTCGGCTTCGCTCAGGGTCAAACCTGGTCACTGATAACTGATAACTGTGTACTGTTTTAATTGACTGAGGTAAAGTTATTTTTTGTTTAAAAAAGTTTAACGATGATTTAAAAGATTTAACTCGCCTATAGATATCCCTCCTAAGATACAAGAAAATACAATTTAATTTATAGAAAAAGTCTTAAATTTTAACTATAAAAATTATTAATTTTGGTTGCATATAAGACATTATGGTTGCACGTACAGGTAGTTTATATACAGGGTTATAAAAATTTTATTTGATAGGTTGCATCGCCAGACTTTGTTGGTTTTCTGCAAGGCGACTACGAATCTTACCTCTACCAAGACCTGACATATAGGAGTCCGGTTTGATTTATGAAAAAAATTAAGTATTGTAAGGTGTGTTAGACCCAACGTCGTAACGCACCAAACCCTTATAAATGGTGCCGTACTCTCGCGCTAACACAACGCCAGTTGCTACAACCGAGGGAACCTCCAAGGGCGCACTGGCTCCCCTACGCGTCTTTTCAAAAATCAAATAGTAATCCTATAGAAGCTAACTCTTGGCAAGATTAGAATTTTAGCCAGTGGCTTTAAGTTATCAATTGCAGCAGCGGTTGCAGCCAAGTGCTGAAGTACTCTAAGAAGAATACCAACAAAACTAGGAATGGCTAATGGATAATAGCTAATAGCTAGAGGAAGAAAGATATGGCGGGAAAACGCTTCTACTTTTTCCATTATCTGGGCTCTTTTTTTCTGCAACCGAAAGGTCAACAGCAACAGCAACGGCAAAGGAGTAGACGGCGGAAAATTTTCCCCTTGCTTGCCTACCTCCTGCTGACGCTTGTGACAACATCTATAGTTTTTATTGTTTCACCTGTCCTGAGACAATCTCAAGCGGCTGATTTTCCAGTTCAACATTTGTCTAGGGCAAAAGAACATTTAAAAGATTTAGCACAACAGGGTAAAGCACTGTTTGAAGCGGGACGGTTAGTAGAAGCGCAAGAGGTTTTGCAAAGTGTATCTCAACAGTATCAGGCGCTGGGAGACAAACTCTATCAGGCAATGAGCCTCAGTAATCTTGCTTTGGTTTACCAGCAGCGTGGGATGTTTGCTGAAGCCACTCAGGCAATCAATAACAGTTTACAACTGCTGGGGACTCAGGGTTCAAAACAACACTTGCAAATTCTTGCTCAGACGCTGGAAATTCAAGGTAACCTGCAATTAGAGCAAGGACAGGCACAACAGGCATTAAAAAGCTGGCAACGAACCGAAGCGATGTATACTCAGATAGGCGATCGCGATCGCACTGGAATCACTCGCAGTCGCATTAATCAAGCACAGGCATTGCAGGTTCTGGGATTCTACCGTCGTGCTTTGACGTTATTGACTGAGGTAGGTCAGAATTTACAATCTCAACCAGATTCTTTGACTAAAGCTGTAGAATTGCGATCGCTTGGAAATGCACTTCAGTTAACCGGAGATTTAGAACAATCCCGTCAAGTTCTGCAAAAAAGCCTAGAAAGTGCCCAAAGGTTGCAATCTTCTCAAGAAATCAGTGCGATTTTCCTAAGTTTGGGCAATACTGCCAGAATCCAGCAGGATAATCACAATGCGATCGCCTTTTATCAACAAGCGATTACAAAAACTCCTTCACCACTCACCAAAGTCCAAGCTCAAATCAATCTTCTCAGTGTGCTATTGACTACACAGCAATTGTCAACAGCACAACCCCTTTTAGCCGAAATTCCAACTGAACTAGATAAACTTCCCTGGAGTCAGGTAGCAGTTTATGCAAGGATTCATTTTGCTCAAAGCTTGATCAAGGAAGGGAATCGGGAGTGTGTAGAGACACACCAGTGCCGTGCCCGTACGACGACAACCGACACCCGATTTCCAGCATCTGAAAAAATTGCTCAAATCCTTGCCACAGGAGTTCAACAAGCGAAAGCACTCGGCGATCGGCGAGCAGAATCTTACGCGATCGGAACCCTCGGAAGGCTGTATGAGCAGGAGAAACAATGGTTGAATGCCCAAAAGCTTACACAGCAAGCACTTGTGTTGGCTCAAGCTGTGAATGCGCCGGATATCGCCTACAACTGGCATTGGCAGCTGGGACGTTTGCGAAAACAGCAGGGAGATATTCTAGGGGCAATTGCTGCGTATGATGCTGCTGTAAATGAATTGCAGTCTCTAAGAAGTGATCTTGTAGCAGTGAATCGAGATGTGCAGTTTTCATTTAAGGAAAGTGTAGAACCTGTTTACCGCGAATCAGTGGCATTGCTTTTGCAATCACAGGGAGAAAAACTGAGCGAAGAAACATTAGATAAAGCCAGACAAAGAATTGAAGCACTCCAGTTAGCACAATTGGATAACTTCTTTCGGGAAGCCTGCTTGAATGTGACAAAGGTTGTCTTAGACGAAGTCGTAGATCAGGATAATCCGACTGCTGCCATTATTTATCCAATTATTCTAAAAGACCAATTACAAGTCATTGTCAAAGTTCCCAAGCAACCTCTCGCCCATTACTCGGTGAATAAATCCCAGACTGAAGTAGAAGATATTTTGGGGCAACTGCAGCAGTACTTGACCGAACCTGACAGACTTGAGGAAGTCCAATCTCTCTCAGGGCAAGTCTATAGTTGGCTGATTCAACCAATAGAGTCTGAGTTACAACGTAGCAATGTTAATACTTTAGTTTTTGTACTGGATGGTGCATTGCGAAGTGTACCAATGGCAGCACTGTATGACGGTCAGCAATATCTGATTGAGAAATATGCTGTTGCCTTGAATTTGGGACTGCAATTGCAAAAACCCAAGCCTTTAGCACAGGAAAAGTTGCAGGTTCTTGCCGGGGGATTGGTGCAACCGCCAGTCAAATTTCAACGATTTCCGCCCTTACCGGAAATCAAATCTGAGTTTAACTTGATTGCCAAGGCAGGGGTATCAACTACAAAACTTTTAGATAAAGATTTCACCAGTAAGGCACTGTTCGGAAAGATAAACTCTATTCCGTTTAATGTCGTTCACCTGGCAACGCACGGACAGTTTAGTTCTCGTTCTGAGGATACATTTGTTTTGGCGACAGATGGTCCAATTAATGTGACTGACTTTGATTTGCTTTTGCGCCGTCGAGATGAAACGCGCCCAGAAGCCGTAGAACTTCTTGTCTTGAGTGCTTGTCAGACAGCAGCGGGAGACAATCGGGCAACGCTGGGTTTGGCGGGGGTTGCTGTGCGTGCAGGTGCAAGGACCACACTAGCGAGTCTCTGGAATGTGGGCGATCGCTCTACTGCAATTTTAATTGGTGAGTTCTATCGTGAGTTAGCACGATCCAAAGTCACAAAGGCGGAAGCGCTGCGTCGCGCTCAAGTGACACTTTTGCAAAAGTATCCAAACTACAGCCGTCCGGCTTATTGGGCAGCTTATGTTCTAGTTGGTAACTGGTTGTAGCCCAATACGGTTCAGATAAGATAACTTGTCTACCGATAACCCTTGTAGAGACGTTCCATCGAACGTCTCTACAGATGTGCAATTCCCACAAACAATCCTTAACTGAACGGTATTGGGTATAGCCCATCCTTTACAGCCATTCCAAATATTAAGTAACTTTACAACTCCAGTATGAGGAAAAGCAACCCTGCATAACCTATTGCAGCACACGTATGGATAGGTGTGACACTAAGATGCTGAGGACAACAAGAGTTTCTAAAACACTCATGCCGAACAGCTTTCAGTTTAGGTTGTCACGATTGGCTAGATATTTGTATGCAATTTCACCTCTGACAAAAAGGATAGAAAAATATGTTCAATTCTTCAACAAAGTCAAAATTCGCTACGTTATTTGCGCTTAGTACTGTTCTAGCGTCATCTATTACTTATAGCCCAGCCTGGGCTGCTGCCCAAGAAACAGCACAAGCAGAAGCAGAAACATCGATTGTGAAATCTCAGTCCTGTACTTCTGTGAATGTGTTAGACAATATCGTTTCTTTTGATGGACAACAGAAATTCATTAAAGTTCCGGACAAGGGCTGTCTGAATTTTGGTACAGAAGATTTCACAATTAGTGCTTGGATTAAAACAACAAGTACTTCAGGAATTGAGGTAATAGTGGACAAACGCATTGAGACTTCTGGTCCTGTTCAAGGATACGCACTGTCCAATTACAACGGTACATTGCTGTTTCAGTTGGCTGATGGAGGAAGAGGAGGAAAAGCCAAAGAATGGTACAACTATGAAAGTGGAATTCCCATAGCCGATGGTCAATGGCATCATGTGGCTGTCTCAGTTGATAGGGATCAAAAAGATGGTGGTCATTGGTACTTGGACGGAGTAGAAGCTGGCACACCATTTGACCCGACAAAAATACCGGGTTCTCTAGATAACACAAAACCTTTGACAATCGGTAGACGCTCTGATTCCAGTAATCCCGGATTTTTTAGAGGTGACATCGGTTTCGTCCGGGTGTTCAAAGGAGTGAGAACATTCAAGCAATAGAGGAAATCCTACGGCATTGAGATTACGGGAAGTATAGGCTTACGCACTGTACAAATACGCCCCAATGCGGTCGCAACCAAAGACCGATTTACGTTTTCACCAAAGTTCTTACGAGACCCCAATACCCAGCTTGCACATCACTACCCTAATTTATATAAACCAGGGTAGTAATGTGCAATTTTCTATTTGGGTGATTGGGGGAGAAAGTAGCGAAGCTGCTTTCTGCCGCCATGCAACGGCTGAAAAGGCTACTCAGAGAGAGTTTCAGAAAAATCTTTCAACTTTTACCCGAAAAATAAGATTTTGCTCAACTGGATACACACTTAAAGGTGTACCATTTAAACCTCACTGAATTTTACAGCCTGAAACCCTTGTGGCTACGTTACCAAATGCCGTATCAAATAACTTAGACTTCAATTGATACAGCCAAAAACAAGCTTTTTCTCCGTTTTTTGGTAAAAAGAGCAATTTTATTTTTGTAAGCTTTTCCTAACAAGACTTACAGGCGTTGCGTGGCGGCTTGTGTCAGACTCGCTACTTTCACCCCCAGTTGAGGGGGTCGCTTATGAGGTGGAACCAGATTTGGCTGTAGCTACATTGATTAATGCAATTCTTGTAAGGTTCTTTATCACCATGATTATTTTTTTTTGTAAAGAAATAGCTGGTTTAGCGTAAAACGGAAATTTTAAAACCGAGAAGTAGTAGACCTTAATTTAAAAGGATACTAAAATGCGTTCTAAATTACTTTCCGCTACTCTAGTCAGCCTAACTTTACTGGGAACTGGAAGCGCTGCATCTGTCCTTGCTCAAGAGCAAGTTAATCCTACTCAAGAGCAAGTTAATCCTGCTCAAGAGCAAGTTAATCCTACTCAAGAGCAAGTTAATCCTACTCAAGAGCAAGTTAATCCTACTTTTACCCAAAAGGAAGACTTTCAAACCCTAGAAGACGATTCTCTAAATCAAGAGGATGACTCTCTAACTCAAGATGAAGATACTTCACCTGACAATATACCTACGATAAGTGAGGTAACGGCAGAAAGTGAACTGTCTGTGAGTGATTCAGCAACTGAAGAACTTATAAACGAAAACATTATCAATGAAGTTCCTTTAAGTGAAGTTCAATTTAACAGAAAGGCGAATAATTTTCGTGAACAGGCTGTTAAGCAAGCAATAACTGAAATCGGAACTCAGGAAAAACCGTTAGGGTCAAACTGCAACAAATTCTCAAAGTACTTTGGCGTAAATTGTCGAAGATGGTGTGCTGATTTTGTGAGTTGGGCTTTTGATTATTCAGGTAATCGAAATAAGAAAGTTGATTGGAAAAACCCAGGATTAGTAGCAAGTATTCTTAGATGGGCTAAGGACAACCCAAATGAAGGACGTATAGTCAAAAACCCCAAGGTTGGGGATATTTTCTTGATTAGAAAAAATGGGGCTTCACATACAGGATTAGTTCGGTCAGTGTCTGGAACGACTTTCATAAGTGTAGAAGGGAATACATCTAACAAGGTTCGGACGCTTAAAAGACCCATTAATAAGTTTCAATTTGTGCGTGTATTACATCGCCAGTAAAAGGTGGTTGAAAGGTTCATTAGAAGCAGATTCTCAAAACCAAAGCAGCCTGATAGCACAAAATATGTTTTCGAGAAAGCAAAATCTTGAGAAAGAGCATTATGGCGCTTTATGCACTACTCCTGCTTTCAAATGAATATTAGTGCAAGACATCCTTGTAGTATTGACGATTGATGTGTACTACGGTTAGCCTTACCCGATATCGGGGCTGTGTAACCGTATATCAATTTTGAACCAGTTGTAGCGCAGCGGTGACTGAGCGCTGTGAGTAAATGTCTTTTTTAGAACGTTGTGAACAACGCTCGGTCAACAACTGGTTTTACAGATCGATGCTTGCAAATAGGGTTATGCTTGTAAAGTTCTTTATCACCATGATTATTTTTTTTTGTAAAGAAATAGCTGGTTTAACGTAAAACAGAAATTTTAAAACCGAGAAGTAGTAGACCTTAATTTAAAAGGATACTAAAATGCGTTCTAAATTACTTTCCGCTACTCTAGTCAGCCTAACTTTACTGGGAACTGGAAGCGCTGCATCTGTCCTTGCTCAAGAGCAAGTTAATCCTACTCAAGAGCAAGTTAATCCTACTTTTACCCAAAAGGAAGACTTTCAAACCCTAGAAGACGATTCTCTAAATCAAGAGGATGACTCTCTAACTCAAGATGAAGATACTTCACCTGACAATATACCTACGATAAGTGAGGTAACGGCAGAAAGTGAACTGTCTGTGAGTGATTCAGCAACTGAAGAACTTATAAACGAAAACATTATCAATGAAGTTCCTTTAAGTGAAGTTCAATTTAACAGAAAGGCGAATAATTTTCGTGAACAGGCTGTTAAGCAAGCAATAACTGAAATCGGAACTCAGGAAAAACCGTTAGGGTCAAACTGCAACAAATTCTCAAAGTACTTTGGCGTAAATTGTGGAATGTCGTCTGCTTATTTTGTGAGTTGGGCTTTTGATTATTCAGGTGATCGAAATAAGAAAGTTGATTGGAAAAACCCAGGATCAGGAGCAAGTATTCTTAGATGGGCTAAGGACAACCCAAATGAAGGACGTATAGTCAAAAACCCCAAGGTTGGGGATATTTTCTTGATTAGAAAAAATGGGGTTTCACATACAGGATTAGTTCGGTCAGTGTCTGGAACGACTTTCATAAGTGTAGAATGGAATACATCTAAGAAGGTTCGGACGCTTAAAAGAGCCATTAATAAGTTTCAATTTGTGCGTGTATTACATCGCCAGTAAAAGGTGGTTGAAAGGTTCATTAGAAGCTGATTCTCGAAAGTTAAATTATTTGATACGGCATTTAGTAACGTAGCCACAAGGGTTTCAGGCTGCAAAATTCAGTGAGGTTTAAATGGTACACCTTTAAGTGTGTATCCATTTGAGCAAAAGCTTATTTTTCGGGTAAAAGTTGAAAAATTTTTCTGAAACTCTTTCTGAGTAGCGTTTTCAGCCGTTGCATGGCGGCAGAAAGCAGCTTCGCTACTTTCTCCCCGATTGGGCTGTTTATATTCTGGTGAGTAACTGGTTATAAACAGCCATCGGAAATATTAACAAACTTTACAACTTCCACATGAGGAAAGAGAACTCTGCATAGACCTTAGTAACGCACGTATGGATAGGTGTGACACCTAGATGCTAGGGACAACAACATGAGTTTCTAAAACACGCTTTGTCGAAGCGTAAAACTCAAGCCAACTTTCAAGGATTTACTATGAAAATTAACTTGGGAAAGACAATCAAGATTAATTTGGCTTTGACAGCCTTTTTATTAGGCTCAACAGCAGGTGCTTTCATCTGCCACAAAAATCGTTTAGCGTACAGAAAACTTGCATTGGCACGATGACCCCTCCTACGGATTTCTCAGACAATTTCTCACACAATCAGCAGGAAATTATTCGCTTGCCTGCGCGTTCGATTTAAGCTTGCGTTCGGACAAAGTATTGCGTCCGCAGCTTTTTTATGCAACAACGCCGCTCTTAGCAAATTGAAAACCACATTTCTCATTTCAAGGAGTTCAATTTTATGAAGTCTACACGTACTCTGTCGGCTTGTTTATTTCTACTACTGAGTGTTGCTGTACCCTTTACCTTTTTGTATTCAGGAGCAGAAGCCAAAGCACAGATAACCGAATCAGAAATAGACTCTGTTCAAGAAACCGCGCCCATTGAAAGCGAGGGTACATCTGACACGCCCACTCAAAGCGAGAGTACATCTGAAGTGCGTAGTGTCGATTGGTATATGGAGCAAGTAGGTTTACCTAAAAGCGCTCAACTCGGTGAGGAGCAGTGGTTCAACGCTTGTGACGTACGTGCCCAACAAGGAGCAGGGACGTTCAATAAAGGAATAACGAAAACCTGTACTTACCAGCATTCCATTCCAGGTTGGCAAATTCTTGAATACCAAATTGAGGTACTGGAAAACAAATATGGGCGTGGTTCCTACCAGGGTGATATTATTGCTCAGGGTGGAAATTTCAGCGTCAATGAGCAAGAGATTGGTGACAAGTGGAAAGCAGCAGTAGAACTGGCTATTAAATTTAAAGATGTTGAGACAAAGCGTAAGTTGGAACTAGAGTATCAGAGACATCAGCAATTGATTCGCAGCTATGCAAGCAATAAAAATACCTTTTTCTTGTCGGCTACTGCCAATGGTGGTCTAGCTAGAAAGTCCGTTATACATGTCAAAGGCAAAGTCAAAATGATCCGCATCAGCTAGTTTAAAAGAATAAATTTCTGTGACGAGTTTTTGAGCTTCACTTAATAATTCAAGTGTCGGAGATAACAATTTTTTGCTCCCTGGCGCTTGAAAACTGGTAACAGAAACTACTTTCTGTTGCCAGTTATTTGATAGTACGGACTTGGTTTTTGATTGATCCGAAACGTGTACTAAAGGCTATATCACCCAATATCTCGATGGAGATTAGAAAATTGGTCTGATGTTTCAACAAGTGCAGATACAACACTACATAAAGAGGTGCAAAATGAATTTTGGCAAAATGAAATGGCTTTGCCAGACTGCAATGGTGACAGGAACACTATGTTTGTCAACCATACTGAGTCTACAGTCCCCTGTTAAATCAAACAATAGCCCCAGCGCCCAAGTACCTGTAACTGGGACTAGCACACTGTTTCAGAGCAAATCTGTTATTTATGTCAACTCAGCAACTGGATCTGATAGTGAAGTTTCTGGCAAAAGTGAAGATGCCCCTTACCGTACAATCACTTACGCCCTTGACAAGGCACAGCCAGGAACTGTCATACAAATAGCCCCAGGTAGCTATACTAGCGCTACTGGTGAAGTTTTCCCACTCGTTATTAAACCTGATGTTTCGCTTCGCGGTGATGAATCTTCTAAAGGGCTGAACACGGTAATTACTGGTGGCGGTCGCCACATAAGTCCAACTTTTGCGCGGCAAGATGTTGCAGTTCTGGTTGAAAAAGATTGCACCATCACAGGCGTCACCATCACTAACCCTAATACACGCGGCACAGCACTATGGATTGAGTATGGCAGCCCCACAATCAAAAACAACACATTTACTAATAGTAACCGGGAAGGCATTTTTATTACTGCTACAGCTGCGCCTACAATTGAAGCAAACGTCTTTACTAAGAATAGTGGTAATGGCATTTCAGTAGCACGGTCTGCCAAGGGAGAGATTCGTAACAACGTGTTTCAAGAAACTGGCTTTGCACTAGCAATCAGTGGCACTTCATCACCTTTGGTAATTGATAACCAAATAATTCAGAATCGAGTAGGTATCATTATTTCCGAGGAGGCTCGTCCGGTGATACATTACAACTTCTTTAAGAATAACCAGCAAGGTGATGTTATTATTGCTACAGGATCTCAAGTTCAACCGGAACTAAAAACAAATTAATAATCGTCAACTGTTATTGTAATCAACGATGTCTATTAATACGAATATCAAATCGCACTTCTCACACTTTTATGAGTCTTTTCACTGATTTCTTGGTGCAAAAAGCTGATAGTTTGAAGTACATTTGCTATTGAACTAGATTTAGTCTTTAGGGTTCCTGCTAAATATCGCTTTCTTGCGTTTCTTTGTGATTAGCGATCGCCATCTCACAATCATCACCTATTTCCGAAACCTTTGAGTTAAAGTTTTTTATACATTTTGGTTCAAATATGTATAAAAAAATTATCATTTATTTACTAATAAAAAATATAACAACATCTGCAACAAACAGAATAACTATGTTAAATTTACATTTACAAAAAAATATGAGGATATTTGTTATTGCCACAGTCTAGAGTGAAATATTAATATTGCGTATTAATTTTCAGTGGTAATCAAAATGATGACTTTCACTGTAAGAATGAAACTCGTTTGTGTGACTAGTTATTAGCATTGCCAGATTGGCTGGAAAATTATGCCGCGTGCTAAATCTTCACGTTCAGCGCAGGATTTTGTCTGTCAATTCTGATAGCAATGCTTTTATAAAAAAGCAATAGCATGAGTGGTGTTACGTCACTTTTGTTCAGCAAATGCTGCTTTATTTAAAGGAGTGCTATGTCTGAGATGAATACTCGTTGGCGCTGGTTCTTACGGCTAGGGATTACATATTGTGGTGCGTTGGGCACAGCCGTAGCGCAGATATTCCCATTCTCTGTCAATTCCACTCTTGCTCAAGAACTCAAACCTATAGCCGATGATAGCCTTGGTGCTGAAAGTTCTGTGGTAACACCAACAAGCGCGCAAGTTGACAGGATTGATGGTGGAGCGATTCGCGGAACAAACCTTTTTCACAGTTTTTCACAATTTCACATAGGTGAAGGACGAGAAGCCTACTTCGCCAACCCATCTGGAATACAGAACATTCTAAGTCGGGTAACGGGGAGTGACGCCTCCAAGATTTTCGGCAAACTCGGAGTATTAGGTAATGCTAACTTGTTTCTGATTAATCCCAATGGCATTATTTTTGGACCAAAGGCCAGTTTAGACATACGCGGTTCATTTGTAGCGAGTACGGCGAGTAGCTTGAAATTTGCTGATGACTTTGAGTTTAGTGCCACTGCACCACAAGCTACACCGTTACTGTCAGTAAGTGTTCCTATTGGCTTGCAATATGGGGGAACTGCGGGAGGTATTCGCGTGCAGGGTTCTAGCTTGGAAGTGCAGCCTGGTAATACTTTGGCGCTCGTGGGCGGTGATGTAACGCTGCAGGGAGGGAATCTGGGGGGTTCAGAAACAGCGAATCTGGCAGCTCCTGGAGGACGGATTGAACTGGGTAGTGTGGCTGGTGTCGGGGAAGTGAGCTTGAACCACAGAGGTAACAGTTGGGTACTCGGGTACGACCGGGTTAATACTTTTAGCAATATCCGGCTTGAAAACGGGGCGTTTGTCGATGCTAGCGGTTCTGGCGGCGGTGACATACAGATTCAGGGTGCTCGATTGGAGCTAACCCAAAACTCGTTTATTTTTGCTGACACCTTGGATTCAGAGGATGGAGGAGAAGTTCTTGTCCGCTCCACTGAAGCAATCACTTTGAAGGAAGGCTCGTTGATCACAGCCGATAATTTAGGTTCAGGAACTGGAGGAAACTTGACGATTGAAACTGCGAAGTTGATTGTCCAAGATAGGTCAAGGGTTGCAGCTCGTACTTTGGAGGGTCAGGGGGGGAATCTTACCGTCCGCGCCTCTAAGTCCGTCGAATTGATTGGAAAGTGGGCAGATGGTCAGGTTCCCCCCGGAGTATATCTGGACCCATTTGCTCCAAATTCAGATACCGGCGGCTTATTTACAGGGAGTTTTGGTACTGGAGATGCTGGAAACTTGACGATTGCTACTGAAAAGTTAACTGTCCGGGATGGAGCTGCGCTAGCAACTAATACTCTGGGTGAGGGTCGAGGGGGAAACTTGACCGTGAACGCTTCTGACTCTGTGGAAGTGATGGGATTGAGCTTTTTGACTACTGAAACTCGCGATGCTGGAGCAGCGGGGAACTTGACCATCAAAACTGGAAACCTGCTTGTTCGGGATGATGCATTAGTATCAGCTGAAACTGGGAATGAAACTGGGGACAACAAGGGACAAGGGGGAAGATTAGAAGTAACCGCAGCGGATTCCGTGAAACTAATTGACACAGGTATATTATCGACTACGAGTTTAGGGAGCGGGAATGCTGGACCCTTGACGATTACTACAGGGAAGTTGCTTATTCAAAATGGCTCAGCTGTGACAGCTTCTGCTTTAGGCGAGGGTCGAGGGGGGAACTTGACTGTGAATGTTAAGGAGTCTGTAGAATTGAGCAACGAACCAGGCTTTGCTCCTAGTGGCTTGGTTACTTCCACTATCGTAGATGCCAAAGGAGATGCTGGAAACATAACGATTTCTACTGGAAAGTTAACTATCAAGGATGGGGCAAGCGTAAGAGCTCAGACTTTAGGCGAGGGTCGAGGGGGGAACTTAAGTGTGACTGCCCGTGAGTTAGTAGAACTGATTGGAACCTCAGCAGATGGTCAAGATCCCAGCGGGTTGTTTACTTCAAATTCCACAATTGGCGGAAACACAAACCCCACAGGAACTGCCGGAGACATAACGATCGCCACTGGAAAGTTAATTGTTCGGGATGGCGCACAAATAAATGTAAGCAGTGAAGGGACTGCCAATGCAGGCAATCTTCAGATACATGCTCGCTCTATCCATTTGGATAATCAAGCAAAACTTACAGCCCAAACCGCATCGGGTAACGGCGGCAATATTATCTTACAAAACCGGGACTTGTTGCTGTTGCGGCGTGGTAGTCTCATCTCTGCCACTGCGGGTACTGCTGGTGCTGGTGGAGATGGTGGTAACATCACTATCAATGCTCCTAATGGCTTTATCGTCACCGTCCCTGATGAAAACAGCGACATCACCGCCAATGCCTTCAATGGCAACGGGGGGCAAGTCACAATCAATGCCACTGCTATTTTTGGCATGATACCACGTAGTCGGGAAGACTTAGTAAAGCTACTACAAACCAATGACCCAAACCAACTCGACCCTGCTCGGTTGCTTACAAATGACATCTCCGCCATTTCACAAGCTAACGCTTCTTTAAATGGAGTAGTGACTATTAATACACCCGATGTTGACCCCAACCGAGGATTAGTACAACTGCCCACAAATCTTGTTGACGCCTCACAGCAAATTGCTACTGGCTGTACTCCCAGACATGGACAAACCAGTAGTTTTGTTGCCACAGGACGCGGTGGACTACCGTTAAGTCCAAGCGAACCGTTGCGTTCTCGTGCAGTCGTCACTCAATGGGTGACACTGGATGAGCAGACGGGGAACCAGGGAGATGGGGAAGTAAAACCAGTGGAATCATCTGAGCATCCTGCTGATAATCGAGAGCCAATTGTGGAAGCGAATGGGTGGGTTGTGGATAAGAAGGGCGATGTTTACCTCGTTGCCCAAGTCCCTAACGCCACGTCATCTTTCCAAACAACCACTGCTTCTTGTCTTACTCGCAATTAAAACCGTAGGATTTCTCTATCGTACCCATCCGGTGTAGGCTCAATTTCCCAAACCAAACCTTCCCCAGGTTCCAGCAACACATCAACATAAAGCTGCGCGATCGCCTGTTTTGCAGTATCCTCATTATTAATAAAAGGTTGCAAATCCTCGGTTAAAAGTCTAAGTTTAAACCCAGCTGGAATCATTTCATTTGGATTTGCATTTCGTAACTCAAAACGCCAGATGCGGTCTTCTAAGTTACCTCTGGGAAATACGTGTAATTCGTAGGGATTGCCAGCCAAGGTCAAGCGTCGAGACAAGTAGATGCTTGATTCTTGTGGCTCCCGACTTCGCACACCACGAGAAGCTAATTGCATTGAGGTCATTCCCCAGCCTAGCTGTTGTGCTAAATGAGACACTCCTGCTTGCAACCACTGCTGAATAGACCACTGTTCTGATAACCCCTGTCGTCGCTCGTACAGCCGTTGTCGCCAGCCGCCATGTTCCAGTAATGCTCCCCAAAGTTCAAATGGGATTGCCACACGGGGAAAGACGACTGCAGGATTGCCTAGCCGTTCCAGTAAGTTCTCTGCTTGTGCTAAAGGTAACTTTGGTAAAGGAGAAAGGGACTCACGTAAAATTTCTTCTGGACAGAGTTCACGGGCAATCCACAGAACATTGATGTCTTGTATCAGGTCATTCTCATCCAAACAGTAGGTGCGATCGCTTGCATCATACACCCCTTTTGTTTTCAATTGTCTATGGGTGGTGTACCCGTAAATTGTTACCCAACCACCATTTGGATTTACCTGTACTGCTACGTAGTAATCAGCAACCCAACTGGGAATATCTACCCATTCCTGCGGTACGCGCAATTCTTCCAGGTCGATTGCCGTTGTCGGAATTAATACCAATCGCCTTCCCTCACAAGCAATGGCAGTCCCATTCACAAATTCCCAAAAGCTAGGCAATGCTGCCTGTGAAGTCCAAACTCTTGCACTCTGAACTTGTTCTTCTCTCAACCAAGGTAAAAATGCATCGAGGCACATTTGGTTAAGACGGGCTTGCCAGTTCGCGCCCAATGTTGAAAAAGATGGTAATTGCTGTGTCTGAGAGGATAGTGGAATTTCCAGGGAGAGCTTGTCTGGAATGAGGGCAGATGCAGGTGAATCAAAAGTCATTTGAGGGACTCCACGGAAGACGACAGAACGGGATGGCGATAGCGAATAAGTAGCCATTCTTCTAAAGAATTGCTCATGCTGTCGATTACGTTAGATGTTAGGGAAGTATGCAGTTTTTGCTGACTCCACTGCGTCAACCCAAGTAGTAAAGTCCGTTTAAGTTTAGTTAACTGGCGAGAAACTGTGTATTGTTTTACTCCTAGCTGTTGAGCAATCTGCTGCTGGGTCAATTCTTGCTTGTAGTAGGCTTCCAGGAGTGCTTGCTCTTTGGTATCTAATTTTGCCAGTGCATTGCTTAAAACCACATTGATTTCAGTACTCCGCGCTGCTATGGTTTCTGCTTCTTCTTGGGCGATAATTTCATTCAGTAGCGATTCTTGAAAATTTCCCGTCAGACGGTCGAGCAATTCCCCCGTCTCTTGTCCTGGTATAGGGGTATCAATTGAAACTGAGGTTGGATATTGAAAGGAACGCACGGCTTTAGCACAGGCAAGTAGCCAGCTTTCCAAACTTTCTGGAGTAGAAACAGGACTGGGACAACTCAGTTGGCTCATCCGTTCGGTGTTGTAAAGCTGCGCGATCGCCTGCAATCTTGCCTGATCTGGTTTCACCAGTTTGTGAGCAGTTGCAGTATCAGTGGGCACATAGAGTTGGAGGAAACACCTCCAGGCTAGAATATAACGCGCAATAGTTTCTGAGTTATACCCTGCCTGTCGCAGAGACTCCACCAGTCGCTTTTGACTGAGTTTGTGCAGCAATCCCCACTCGGTACACATATCGACTTCTTGACGCTTGCGTAAGACATCTTTTATGAGATTGCTAAAGGCATATTCAGCATAAATTTTCAAATTTGAATTCAACTGGGGGTTGAAGCCTCTGAGAACTTTGTCTATACGAGCGATCGCTGTTTGGAAAAAGTCTGCCACAGAATGTTGACCCGGCGCATTCATCTTCATTTTTTTTGCAACCCAGTAGCAGACTTCTTGCAAATAGGCTGTAATGTGGGCGGCGGCGAGTGGACTTGCCTGAATTTCCCAGATGCGATGCCAGTAAATTGCCCAAAAGGTTTCGGACTCCTCCTCCAAAGACCGCTCTACACAATTGTGCATACTGCGCCGCAGCTTGGGATCGGTAACCCAACGACTGAAAGCATCTGCATCAAATTGCACAAACGTGGAAAAGATTTCAACAATACCCTGCCTTGAGCGCATAGAACTTTTTGTTTTGCAGAAATAGCGAGTGACTCCAGACTAATAGACATCTTTGTCACTTGAGTTTATTCGAGGAAAATTGTCTTTATACTTATTATGAAAAACCCACGAAAACTAGAATAGTACACTTAGGAGTACTTTGAAGAAGGAGTCAGAAGACAGAAGTCAGAATTCAGAATCGATTGGTTGACGATTGGGACCGACAACCAATCGTTAACCACCTTTTCTACGATTTTGGGACTGTACCCAATACTCGTCACCCAGTCGCACTGGATTCATACTGAATCCTGGCGACTGACGAATGATTCTTTCTTGTTCAAGTAAGAGTATAAATGCCATCCATAAGACAAATGAGGGGCTTTGCTGAATCAAAAGTATGATTTAGGGGTTTACAGAAATAGAACAATATTTCCATTTTCCACCAAGGCACCACTTCGTCCTGGTTATTGGGAGTACTGTTTGCCTGAAAAGCAAAGTAATCTAACAATTTCAGTTCCTGTGATTGGAACTGCATAAAAAATGAAGATACTCGTATATAGAGACTGTAAGTGGTAATACACTTACTTTCTCTTAAGTATAAATTCCACAATTTTATCCTTAGTATCTACCATTGACTTTTAGCCTAGTTACAAACATTGGAAAAATAATTTCTCTATTGAAGCGAAGAAATTACAGTGACTAAATTGGTGGTTTTGAGATTTGGAAAAGGGAGCTTTGAAGCTGGGTTTGAGGTAACACTCCAGATTGGTGAGGAGAACAGCCGCCCTCACAGTGAAGTCACAGGTGAACTTCCGCCAAACATAGAATTGCCACTAGACTTTAATCGTTGGCAAGCAATTTACCGTAGCTTGGATTTTTCCGCTCGTCCCATTGGGCTACCAAAACCAACAACGCAAATTTTCAGAGTTGAGGAGTGTGTACAAGCAGCTAAACAATTAGGCGATCGCCTTAACTGTTGGCTCGGATCTGAATCCTTTCGACCCATCCGCGAGAAATGGCTGGAAAAACTGCTGACATCTGATGCAATTCGGGTAATTTTGCAGACTCAAGAGTATCAACTTCAGAAGCTCCCTTGGCATCTTTGGGAGCTAGTGGAGCGCTACCCAAATGCAGAAATTGGCTTAAGTGCTCCTACTTATGAACAGGTTCGTCTTCCCTCAAGAGCAACTGCCACAGTCAAAATTTTGGCATTATTAGGGGATAGTACTGGTATAGATATATCAGCAGACCGTGCGCTCCTAGAGCAACTGCCTGACGCAAAAATTGACTTTCTGGTGGAGCCAGCCCGTGAAGACTTAACAGATAATCTCTGGCAGCAAAATTGGGACATTCTTTTTTTTGCAGGACATAGTTCAACTCAAAGTGCAGGGGAAACAGGTCAGATTTACATTAACCAAACTGAGAGTTTGACAATTAGCCAGTTAAAGTATGCTTTGAAGCAGGCAGTAGAGCGCGGCTTAAAGTTGGCAATTTTCAACTCCTGTGATGGGTTAGGACTGGCACGAGAATTTGCTCCTTTGCAGATTCCGCAGTTGATTGTCATGCGTGAACCAGTACCAGATCGTGTGGCGCAGACATTTCTCAAACATTTCTTACAAGCGTATGCTAGAGGCAAATCGCTTTATCTGGCAGTTCGCCAGGCAAGGGAACGGCTGCAAGGGCTGGAGGGGCAATTTCCCTGTGCAACTTGGCTACCTGTGATTTACCAGAATCTGGCAGAGGTCCCACCAAGTTGGCGGGAGTTGGTAGGGAGACAGGGAGACAGGGAGATAGGGAGACAGGGAGGGGGGGAAAGATTACGTTTATACCCAAAAAACGAAGCTAAGAACTCAAAACTTCATCTTCTTTGGCTGATGTGCGCGAGTCTAGCAATCACTGGTTTAGTCATGGGCGTACGATATCGGGGAATGCTTCAGCCATTCGAGTTACAAGCATTTGATCAACTGCAGCGGCTACGCCCAGACGAGAAGCCTGATTCTCGCTTGTTAGTTGTGACGATTACTGAAGAAGATGTGCAATCACAGCCTCAAGAGGAACGTCGAGGTTCCCTCTCAGATGAATCGCTCTTGAAATTGTTGGAGAAATTGCAGGCATATCAACCGCAAGCGATCGGATTGGATATCTATCGTGATTATGCCGTGAGGCGAGACTTACCAGCCCTAGCAGCGCTGATGCAAAACAGCGCTAGCGCAGATCCGACCCAGGAGGGCCGCTTGATTGCAGTTTGCCAAGTTAGCGATACCCAGCCCAGGCGACCTGGCATCCCACCCCCACCTGAAATACCGCAAGAACGCTTGGGCTTTAGTGATGTGGCAGTTGACCCCGATAGCATTGTCCGTCGGCATCTGCTAGCATTGACACCTCCACCCTCTTCACCTTGCAAAGCATCATACGCCTTAAGCGTACAACTAGCACTGCGCTACTTGGCTGCTCGAAATATTTCCCTGGAATTTACGACCGATGGTGCCTGGAAACTGGGTAAGACCTCCTTTAAGCCACTAGAAGCACATACAAGTGGATACCAAGGTATTGATGCTTCCGGACACCAAATTATGTTGAATTACCGCTCCCATCGTTCGCTACAGGAATTTGTGCCGCAGGTGACGCTAACAGAGGTACTCGCAGGTAAAGTCAACTCTAGTGGAGTTAAAGACCGGATTGTTCTCATTGGTACAGTAGCTGAAAGCTTCCAAGACTACTCATCCACACCCTACTCCACAAACGAAGGTGGGATGCAGAAAATACCGGGTGTCATCCTGCAAGCACAAATGATTAGTCAATTGCTGAGTGCGGCGCTTGATGGACGACCACTCCTATGGGCTTGGTCTGTGTGGCAGGAAACAATCTGGGTTTGGGGATGGTCGTTAACAGGTGGTTTACTAACTTGGTATATCCGACGACCACTTTATTTAGGGATTACGACTGGAGTTGCGATCGCCTGCCTCTACGGGGTATGCCTCGTTATTTTCATTCAGTGGGGCGCTTGGATTCCACTTGTTCCCTCTGCGATCGCCCTAATCGGTAGTGGTAGCATCATCGTTGCCTACCGAATAAGGGAATGACCAAGCTCCTCAAAAATTTATTTTTTAAAACAAATTTTACTAACACTTCAAAGCAGGAGTGACAAATGAAACCATTTCTTCAGCGACTAGTGTCAATAACTGCTTTCACCCTAGTTTTCATAAGCTGCCTCAGCAGTCCAATAGCACTACAGGCAAAACCAACAATAACTCGCTCCGCGCCAATTCGCTTCAACCCACCCCCTCCGCCACCTGATCGCGGCGCACCAGGGAACCGAGGGGAAGGAGCTTCACGGGGAGAATGTGCGGCGCTTGATTTACCTTTAACCGCTCTGGTGCCAAGCTATAAACAGCGCTTGAGCAATAGCCAAGAGGAAGGTAGTACAATGACCAAGGTGTGGGGTTTAACCAGTGTAGAACAGCCCAGCTTTTGGTTCTATGTTCCCTATCACCAATCTGACCTTCAGGCGATCGAGTTTGTTTTGCAAACCGATAAAAACAAAACAATCTATCGCACACCCGTCTCAGTACCGCAAGCACCCGGAATTGTTCGCGTGCAACTACAAAACACCACGACTCCTCTAGAGACTAACAAGCAGTATCACTGGTTCTTCAAAGTCACTGTCGTATGTGGCCCCAAGCAACCACCGACATTGGATTATGTAGAAGGCTGGGTGCAACGGGTGAATTTGGACGCAGCACTACGCAATCAGCTCAAACAACCCTCGCCACAGCAACAAGTAGCAATTTACGCTCTTGAAGGCATTTGGTATGATGCCCTGACAACCTTAGCAGAACTCCGCCTTGCAAGCCCTCAAGATCCACAACTGGCTGAAGACTGGAAGAGCCTACTGAAAGTGATTGGGCTAGAAAAAGTGGCTACACAACCCCTCATTCAGTCAACAAGATAAAACCAGCCCTGTCGAGGTAACAAATTCTTGAATATATGCGAGTGCGGTTGTTACCCCTTTAGTTGCGAAAAACCCGCAATAGAGAAAGATATCGCTACATTAGATGATATATAAAGAAAACTCGCTTTTAGGTGCGTATTGAACCGCTACTCACACAAAACTATGAGTACAAATGCCATTATTTCAGAGAATCCCTTACTAAAAGGCTCTGGCTTACCTCCCTTTGGGGAGATTAAAGCAGAGGATGTCGTGCCAGCATTCAACCAACTCCTGGCAGAACTAGATAAGGAACTTGCTACTATAGAAGCTCATGTAGAGCCTACTTGGAGCGGTTTAGTAGAACCTCTAGAAAAGCTGACCCAACGCTTAAATTGGAGTTGGGGCGTAGTCAGCCATCTGATGGGTGTGAAAAATAGCCCTGAACTTCGCGAAGCATACGAAAACGTACAGCCGCTCGTGGTACAGTTTTCCAACAAGCTCAGCCAAAGCCAACCAATTTACAATGCTTTTAAGGCAGTCCGTGCAAGTGATACTTGGGCAACATTAGACTCGGCTCAACAACGCATCGTAGAATCTGCTATCCGAGATGCAGAACTTTCTGGTGTTGGCTTGCAAGGTGAAGCACGGGAACGCTTTAACGCCATTCAGATGGAGTTGGCAGAACTGTCTACCAAGTTTTCTAACCACGTGCTAGATGCGACTAAAGCCTTTAGCATGACACTGACAGCCAAAGAAGAAATTGACGGTTTACCCCCCAGCTTGCTCAGTTTAGCAGCACAAGCGGCACGGGCTGCGGGAGAAGAAAACGCCACACCAGAAAATGGTCCTTGGCGCATCACGTTGGACTTCCCCAGTTACGCTCCTTTCATGCAGCACAGTACCCGACGTGACTTGCGAGAAAAATTATACAAAGCCTTTCTCACCCGTGCTTCATCGGGCGAGTTGGATAACAACCCGTTAATTGAACGCATTTTGGAGTTGCGTCAAGAACTGGCTCAATTACTCGGCTTTAAAACATATGCAGAATTGAGCTTAGCCAGTAAAATGGCTAAGAGTGTCGAGGCAGTAGAGTCCTTGTTGGAAGAACTGCGCTCTAGCAGTTATGATGCTGCTGTCAAGGAATTGGAAGAACTCAAAGCTTTTGCTGCATCGAAAGGAGCACCAGAAGCAAACGATTTGCAGCACTGGGATATCAGTTTTTGGGCAGAACGTCAACGAGAAGAAAAATTTGCCTTCACTGCTGAAGAATTACGTCCTTATTTTCCACTTCCTCAAGTGCTGGATGGTTTGTTTGGATTAGTGCAGCGGCTGTTTGGCGTAAATATCACTCCTGCGGATGGTCAAGCCCCAGTTTGGCATGAGGATGTGCGTTACTTCCAAATTGCCGACGAAACGAATAACCCAATTGCCTACTTCTACCTAGATCCCTACAGCCGTCCAGCCGAAAAGCGCGGCGGTGCTTGGATGGACATCTGTATCAACCGTGGCAAAGTCACGGAAAATGGGGTAACCACTACCCGCTTACCTGTGGCGTATTTGGTGTGCAACCAAACTCCCCCTGTAGATGGTAAGCCTAGCCTCATGACTTTCAATGAAGTAGAAACTTTGTTCCACGAGTTTGGTCATGGCTTGCATCATATGCTGACCAAGGTAGATTACAGCAGTGCAGCAGGCATTAACAATGTTGAGTGGGATGCTGTGGAATTGCCCAGTCAGTTTATGGAAAACTGGTGCTACGACAAACCAACTTTGTTTGGTATGGCGAAGCATTACGAAACTGGCGAACCTTTGCCAGAACATTATTACCAAAAACTACTAGCAGCAAAGAATTACATGAGTGGTAGTGGCATGCTGCGGCAAATTCACTTTAGCATTGTTGACATAGAGCTTCACCACCGCTATCGTCCTGGTAGTGGGGAAACTCCAAAGGATGTGCGATCGCGCATTGCCAAGACCACAACTGTTTTACCACCACTTCCAGAAGATTCCTTTTTATGTGCATTTGGACACATATTTTCTGGCGGATATTCGGCAGGTTACTACAGCTACAAATGGGCTGAAGTCTTAAGTGCTGACGCATTTGCAGCTTTTGAAGAAGCTGGTTTAGACAACGAGCAGGCTATAAAAGCTACAGGTAAGCGTTATCGCGATACAGTGCTAGCTCTTGGTGGTAGCAAGCATCCAATGGAAGTATTTAAGTCATTCCGGGGTCGCGAACCCAGTACTGAACCTTTGCTTAGGCATAATGGTTTAGCTGTTGCAGCCTAAGTGAGGAGATGAGGGACATGAGGGAGATGAGGGACATGAGGAAAATGGGGAAAATGGGGAAGATGAAGGAGTATTTTCTCCCCCCACTCCTCCTACTTCCCCTACTCACTCTGCCCTTAGCGACTTACGCACATTCTTACCCAGTTACAAAGCAATTAAAACAATCTGTAAACATCCCCAAAAAGGGTTTACCAGGACGCCGGGAAAATGGCGGTACACGCAGAGAAAGTTGTATGTCCGGGGAATTACCACTGTTGGCGTTACTGCTACCGCCAACTAATATCGGGTTAACAACCGCCGCTTATCCCCGGTTTTTTTGGTACACGCCCAAAAACATAGCGCAAAAGACCAATTTTTCTCTCTACAAACTAGACGAGAAATCTAATCAACGAACTTTAGTTTACAACACGACTTTTCAACCCAGTCGCGAATCAGGTGTAACTAGTCTCGCCTTACCCAGTCAAAGAATTCCACCTTTGGAAATTGATCAATTATATCAATGGTCTGTGTCGTTGATCTGCGGCTCTCAGGATACTTCACCGAATGTTATCACTGTCTACGGCTGGGTGCAGCGGGTTGCTCTCAGTAATAATGTTGAGTCCACTCTTAAGCAGTTGAGCCCCAGGGAGCGAATTTCAGTCTATGCTGAACAAGGTCTATGGTTTGACGTGGTTTCAACTCTGGCTGATTTACGAGCTTGCAACTCCTCTAATACCACCCTATTGGCTACCTGGGTGAGCGTGGTGAAACAGACAGCTTTATTTAAAGCAGAGGCTATTGCCCAACAGCCTCTTTTGCAAAAGTGTTCTTCACCCTAAGCCCCACCCTCCACCTCAAAATAATAGAAGAACAGCGAACAGCAGATTTTAAATTTTTGTTAAAAAAATTAGTACTTCTTTGCAATACTTAACTAAGTCATTAATTAAAAATAGTAAACATAGATTAAAACTAATAAATTTAATAATCATTCGTTAAGTTCATCAGTCAGAATTGAGGGTAAGCTGAAATCAAGGAAGCCTAGTTGAAAATTTAGGTAACTAGGTGCAAATAAACTTAAATGTCGGTTGTCATTTGTCATTTTTTTCATCAGTATATTAATGACTCATGACTCATGACCAATGGCTAGTTCCCAAAGCAACCTGAACAACAAGACGTAAGATGATAGAAAAAATTTTGCTAGCTGTATCTGGATTGGGGCATGCAGAAGAAATGCTCAAAACTTTGACAGAAGTGCCATCAATCCAACGGTCAAAAGTTACAGTTTTGCACGTTGTTCCCGACCAAGTTTCTGCTGAAGCCATGACAACTAAATGGGAAGAAGGCGGCAAAATTCTAGCGAATGCGATCCAGTATTTGAACTTAGATCCCAGCAAAGTTTCTTCGATTTTAAGGCAAGGTGACCCTAAACGTGTTGTTTGCGAGGTAGCTGACGAAATCGATGCTGACTTGATTATTATGGGTTCACGCGGACTCAAGCGGTTGCAATCGATTTTGTCCAATTCAGTCAGTCAGTACGTTTTCCAATTATCTTCTCGCCCCATGTTGCTGGTTAAAGATGACATTTATGTCAAAAAAGTTAACCGCATTATGGTGGCAATGGATAGCTCTGATGCTGCAAAAAATTGCTTGAATTTGGCTTTATTTCTCCTGCGAGATATTAAGGGAGGGGAGTTAATTCTGGCTAATGTTAATACGGATTTACGCGGCAAAGAATCTGACACAACACAAATTAGTCCAGAACAAAGCCCTGTTTTAGCTGCAGCTTTTTTAGAAGCTAAAAAATACGGTGTACAAGCCCGTTGTGTCACCAGCAGTGGTAAAGCAGGTGAAGAAATTTGTCGCTTGGCAGATGAGTGGAACGTAGACTTATTATTGCTCGGTTCTCCGGATCGGCGTCCTTCAATTGCCAAGAATTTGGTAGATATAGATCGACTTTTGGGAGCTTCTTTATCTGACTATGTTCGAGTTAATGCTACCTGTCCAGTATTGTTGGCAAGGACGGTAAGTTAGGTACTGCGGTTCATAAACAAAACCCCTACATTTGTTGTGTAGGGGTTTTTATTTAATGGACAAAACAGGTCTTAACTAATCTTTTTTCCCTTCGCGGCTAGCAGTTTGAATGTAAAGAATGATTAAAAAAACAGCGGGAACCAAAACGAACAAAATGCTCGCCACGAACCCCAGTTCATTAACTTGCATGGAAAGAAAGCCTCTCTATAATATCCAGTCAACAACTTTAGGATACCACTATCACGGCTTCAACGAGTTATTTATTACGGGTTCAAAGTCTAAGTTAAATATCTTTTTTGACCCTTGACTTTTAACTCTTGATTATTTACCGTTAAGGCTTTGTTAGCACGCTAACTGGACCATTAACTAAGGTTTGACAAGCAAGACGGCAATTTTCTGGCTTTTTCTTCAATAATCGATTTTCTACATCTGTGCGGGGCGAGAGATTTTCCATTCCTTCGACGACTTCGACAACGCAGCAGCCACACTGACCGTAGCCTCCACAATTCATCATCTTGCCAAACAATTTATATATATCGATGTTGTTTTGTAGGGCTTTCTCCCGCAGATTCGCACCATTTGCCGCCACGACTTCTTGATTTTCTTTAACGAATGTGATGTTACCCATATCTGATACCTCGTTCACTGTAAGCCTGACTGTAAAGGCTAAGTTTTGACCTGCCTTAAGAAAATATATTACTTATTATATTATTTTCTTGCGTATTATTAAGAGTTATAAATTTTTAGCAAAGAGTATTCGCACGGGAAGCAACTCAGATTTCCGACTTCTTTAAGAAGTCGGGAATCTTGTTGTTCAAGATTGCCATATTAAGTGTTTCCACTGAAAAAAAAAGAATATTTTGTAGCTATTAAGTATTCTCACCGAAGCCAAAGAAAAAAAATACGTTTACAAAGGACAAACAATGACTTCATCAATTTACTGGATTTAACGGTTTCGCATTGAACTTGCATCTTTTCAGCTTTAGGCAAAACCCTTAAATTCACCTGTGTTCGTCATTAGGGATGATTAGGAGAATGAAATGTCTAACAGCTTTTTCGCAAGTTTTTAGTTTGATTGGTCAATCCTAAGTATCTTATATTTCTAATGACTAGAGAAAAAATACTTAATGCTAGTGCTAGTCTCAAAGTTAAATATGCGCGGTGTATCTATTTGGGTTTAGGAATAACCTTGGCAACCGCCACTATGCAGACTACAACAGTAATCTTTATAAATGCAGCATTTGCTGCAGATGGTGTTCTAGACGTTTCTCCTCGTCAAAAAATGAATTCTACATCTGCTACAGAATCTGCTACAGATGATATTCTAGACATTTCTCCACTGCAAAAGTTGACTACTAAAGCAGATCTAACTGAAATCGCTGTTGGATCTGTCTTATATTCCAACATGATACCAAAGGAAGATAAAGAATTTATCAAACCTAAAATCTCATCTGCTAAGCAATTCGCCCCAACCAAGCGAATTGCTCAAACAGATTCTTCCGGTGTTGTTGGCGACACTTTAGGAGAGATTAATAAGTTACGCCAACAACTTCTGATTGACCCTGTCCTTATAGAAGGCAGACCTCTAGGTCAAGCAGCGCCTGCTTCGAGTGCAGGGACTCCTACAGCTTATGGTGCAAGTTGGGGTCAAGCATATGTGGGTGTTGGAGGATATTTACCTTTTGATGGGGATAATATCGATGGTTCCGCATCTGTTGGTTTTGGTTTGGGAGACGCGGTTGAATCCATAGGTGCTGAAATCAATGTGAACGTTACTAGCTTAGGCGGTCAAAATTTTGACTTTGGTGAAAGTGGAGGTATTGGTGTAAAATTACATAAGTACTTTGCTGATGGTACAGCAGTCGCTGTTGGCTGGTCAAATCCCGTAAAATGGGGAGAAGTCAACAATGCAAAAGACACCTTTTATGGTGTCGTGACTAAGTCATTTTATTTAAAGCCCAATAATCAATTGCCTTTGACTGTTTCTCTGGGTGTTGGTACTGGGAGTTTTCGTTCTAAAGGGGCTATCGAAGCAGGTGAAAATTCTGTGAATTTTTTCGGTAGTGTAGGTTTACGAGTTGCTCCTCAAGTCTCTGTAGTCAGTAGCTGGACTGGAAATAGCCTTAACGTAGGTGCTTCCTTTACTCCTTTGCGAGAAACCCCCATAGTCTTCAATGCTATTTTCACGGACGTAACTGACAATCTTGATGGAGGTACTGGCTTAAGCTTGAGTGCAGGCTATGTTTTCCAGTTCTAACTTCTGAGTTTTGTGTAAATTAAAAAGTTAATGCAGCGGCAATGAACAAGCAAAAATCTCGCCTCAGTTTGGGTTTTTTACTCTTGTTTGCAGGTAATCTTATTAGCGCTACACCCTTAAAGGTCTACGCTGGTCAGAATGTTGTTAACGGAACTAGCACAGAATCATCCTCCTTCTCTGGCGATAGTTTTAATCGTACAAATCAGTCAGCACCTACTCAACCAGTACCTGGTACCAATGTATCAGTTGAGGTAAACGGTACAATTAGTATTCCACAGAAAGTTCAACAAAGTTTGAATAATGTGGCTACCAGAATAATAGACCAAAGTGGCTGTGGTGACCGAATTAGCACTGGTTTTTGTGTTGAAACTCCAAGAAGTACTGTGGTCGTCATCCTAGTGCGGGGAGTTGCTGCTAGTACAGCAATTAGTAAGGTACAGACTTCTTTATCTAGTTCAGGAATTCCGCAATCTCTAATTACAGGGCTTGTGAATAACGTAGCAGGTTTATTAAAAGGCTTTGATTATGTAGCAACGCCCGGTGTAACTGTTGCTGGATTACAACCAGTACAGCTAGTCGCTAATAATCAGCTTGCTCTAAGTGGAGAAAAATACAATCTAGATGTTAGTCAATTGGATGCCACTATTGAGACTTACAATAACATTGCTCTTACAAGCAACACAGTGCTTGTGAATAACGTAGCAGGTTTATTAGAAGATTTTGATTCAGAAGCAACCCTAGGAACTGGATTACAACTAGTACGGCTTATTGTAGATGTTAGTCAATTGAATGCTGCTATCAAGGCTTACAATGGTATTGTTACTAAAAGCGACGCTGAAACTCTCAAAAAGCTCTCCAAGAACTTGGAATTTATAGAAATCGGTCGTGTTCTCAAAGAATTAAGAGCAGCGCTTAAAGCTAGCTAGTGAGAACTTATGACTGAGTTATAGACTTAAGTAGGGTGGGCATTGCCCACCCTACTTAATGCTGTGATATTTCCATGATCGTCGGGGACGCGATTAATCGCATCCACCGATTTTGTTTATCTGAAACCAACGGCTGCTTGCCAAACAAAAGCCAGCAACAAGAAGAACACAGGAATGAGTGGTAGAACATCTACCAGCGGGTCGAAGATTTGGTAAGCTTCAGGTAGTTTTGCTAATAACAATGCTGCTTCCATATTTGTTAAATCCACTTATCCAACACAGCTTTCACCGACATCAAAGGGCGGAAGCCCCTAAATTTTATTTATGGGGATGAAGCCAGAAGGGAAATTTAAATCCCTTTCAAACTTATCCCTGATTCTCGTTTCCGAGATACCCCATTTCTAGGTAAAGTTTGCCTTGCCAATGTTTAGAGTCGGCGTATCCAAGCGACACTAGCTTAACTCCCATAAACTTGTTTAATCCCTTGGTTCTAGAGCTACAAACTGGCAAGCATTCGTAGGTAGGACTTTTAGCACTTCCTCTAAACGTAGTCCAGTTAATGGACTTAGGCTGGTCAGGTCGCGTTAACCGCAAGCCCCCGAATTTACTCGTGGGGTTTGCACTCAACTAGGAGTCCCTGACAATTGACAAGTATCGTGAACCTTCTCTACGTCCAAGAGGAACGCAGTTTCCTGGCATCGCTACCAGGAGTTCCTGCTTCTTCGGATGTTCCAGCCACTCGAACGAATCGAGACGCTAAGTAACAATTACCTCGACAGGCAGCACCGCCGTAGTTCCTACGGTTGTACGAAAACATTTATCAAAAACATTGATAAATATAATATCAGAATCTTAACATCCCTCTCATCCTTGCCCAAAGAATTATAAGGAATTCCTGCTCACTGTTTCACCTGATTGCGGTGTAGGAGTGAGCCATTGGGCAAATTTTGTGGCAAATTGGTCTTCTAATATTGCCTCTCGTATCCTTTGAGTAAAGCGAATGAGTTCGGTGATGTTGTGAATGCTTAACAAAGTGTAAGCCAAAATTTCTTGCGATCGCACCAAATGAGACAAATATGCACGGCTAAAATTTTGACAAGTGTAGCAAGGACAAGTTTCATCTAAAGGCGTAAAATCTTCACGAAACTGTGCATTCTTTAAGTTCCACCGTTCGCCCTGCACCATCGCCGTTCCATGTCTCGCCCACCGGGTGGGTATCACGCAGTCAAATAAATCGACACCAGATGCGATCGCGATCGCCATTTCTCGATAAGTTCCTACACCCATCAAGTAACGCGGCTTTTCTGGTGGTAGCAGCGGTGCTGTCGCTTCCACAATTTTTGCAATCAGTTCTGGTGGTTCACCCACACTCACACCACCGATAGCATATCCGGGCAGCTCCAACTGTGCTAAAGCAACAGCCGCAGAGGCACGCAAATCGAGATGCACACCTCCCTGTACAATGCCAAACAAAGCCTGGTCACTGCGTTGATGTGCCGCAATACAACGTTCTAGCCAACGGTAAGTTCTTAGCGTTGCGGCTTCCACATCTTCTCGAGTTGCTGGGTACGGCGGACACTCATCAAACGCCATGATCACATCCGCCCCTAAAATATTCTGAATCTCAATCGAGCGTTCTGGTGTTAAATTAATAATTCGACCATCATGAGGTGAGCGAAACGTGACACCCTCTTCACTGATTTTTCGCATTTCGCTTAAGCTGAAGACCTGAAACCCACCAGAGTCAGTCAGGATCGGACCATTCCAGCCCATAAATTTGTGCAGCCCTCCACCTCCAGCCACAATTCCTTCACCCGGTTGGAGGTGCAAATGATAAGTATTGCACAATATCATCTGTGCTTCCGTATCGCGCAGTTGAGCAGGAGTGAGAGTTTTGACATTTGCTAGCGTCCCCACTGGCATAAATCGTGGGGTTTCCACCGGACCATGAGGGGTTAAAAAAATCCCGGCTCTAGCTTTCGTTTGGCTACAGCTGGTCAGACGTTGAAAAGAAAATTTTGCTTTCAAGAGACAATTAACCTTTATCAAACATTCAGCAACGCTCCTCGCCTCAAAGGCGAACCCGCCCAGGCGAAAAGCTCCTCAACGTCAGCTTTTTAGCTAACTGGTTATCCTAATTTAGCTGTATAAAGACGTTTTTTACTAAAGAATGCTCAAAAAGCTGATAAATGAAATGCTGATAGCTGATGGAGCTTTAAAGTAAATCTGAATTATCGTCGTCAAATTCTGCATCCCATTTTGCTGATAGTACCTGCTCCATCATCACTTCTATATCGTTGACATTCAAGCAACGTTGTTGTCGCTCTTGCAAGGGAGTTGACAGAGGAATCAGTCGCAGACACACCCCTTCTTGCACTAGGTCAAAGTAAGTTTGTTTTTCTGAAGACTGTTTCAGTTCCAAGTAATCAAAACTGTGAACATTCAGGTAAAGAGCATGATTTGCGACTAGGGTAGAACGTTGTGGATTGGCAAATACTTCCATAACATCCCCTTCACCCTCGCTCTGCAACTTACCTGCGTAAGTGTAGATGTAGCGGACACGACCTAAATCCGTCAGCAATCGCCGCATATCAAGCTTATTTACAACTACGCCTGTACTGATAATGCACGGGGCTGGTATCTTTGCGTTAGGTAGATGATGGTTCATAATTAAATAACTTCAAGAGGGCAGGTGAGATATAACACAGCAAAGCAGTCAAAGCTACAGCTTTTTTTATCCCCTACATTTTAATCAAATATCAACTCTGTAGAGCGAATAACTCAAAAGCTGTGATAACTGGTTTTTAAGAAACAGCACTGCTAAACTGCCAGTGAACTAAATTTTGACTGCCTAACCCCAGCATAAAAGTGTTAATCCTATACAAATGATTTAACTTTTTATACTGAGATAAGAATAACAAAATTTTTTGGATAAGTTTCTCATAAATGGAAATCTTATTTAAAGCTTTAAAAATTAATGCCTCTGTATGTCGCTCAATTGTCAGTGTTATTCCTTAATTGGCAAAGACAGGGAATTGTTAATTTATTTAAAGAAGAACTCAGAACGCAGAACTCAGAATGCAATCAGTGGGGAATTGGAACCGGGTACTCATTAATGAACTACCAAATTCAAGATTTGGTGGGGCTTGTACCGTCCTACTTCGCACTTCATATCTACAGAACTGATGTTGAATCCTGATATCTAAACTTCTTTTATCCTTCTGAGTTCTGACAACTGAGTTGTGCGTCCTCTTTTGGTCAAAAATATGACGAATTGCTTTCAGTGGTGGAAACAACTGGTGTTAGATATAGCAGCATCTCTTATATTCTATACTAGCATTCCCCTACCTTACATAAACGGGTTAGACTTCACGAAAGTGGCGCGGTTTGCCCCGCAAATCGGGTTAATCATTGGAGGAATTTTAGGGTTCTTTGATGTCAGTATGAATTATTTCGGTGTGCCAATGCTAACCCGTAGCGTTTTGGTGGTGTGTCTTTGGATTGCCATTACTGGTGGACTACATTTAGATGGAGCAATGGATACTGCGGATGGATTGGCAGTGGGTGATCCAAAGCGGCGACTAGAGGTGATGGCAGATAGTGCGACAGGTGCGTTTGGAGCAATGGCAGCAATTGCCTTAGTATTAATGAAAACAGCGGCTTTGACGGATTTAGAGAAATACCGTTGGTTGGTTTTGATGGTTGCTTGTGGGTGGGGACGTTGGGGTCAACAAGTGGCGATCGCCCAATACCGATATCTAAAACCAACAGGCAAAGGCGCACTTCACAAACAAGCGATTCGTTCCTACAAAGATTTGCTACCAGGGCTGTTATTGATGATGAGTTTGAGTGGTTTACAAATACTGCTAGACAAAAGTTTCTTTTTCGCCTTAGGAATGATACTCGCTGGAAGTGCGATCGCCACTCTAACTGGTGCTTGGTTTAACCATAAATTAGGTGGACATACAGGAGATACCTACGGTGCAGTCGTTGAGTGGACTGAAGCTTTATTTCTTTGTGTACTAACTGCTTTGGAAAATCTATAAATCATAAATAAATGCGCTCTTTACTATTCTGACGACTGAGTTGTGAATCCTGAGTTTTTTCTTAGAATTCATAATTTCATTTAACTGCCTGTAGCCGTGTCACCTTAAGTTTAAAAGCTCCAACGCCAGTTTCTCCAAAAGACCGGACGCGAATGACGTAATTACCTGTTTCCGTGATTCGGGTAAAAAGTAGGGAATTGCTGGTACCATCAGGACCATCGTCATTTTCCGCCAATGTTGTTCCATTGGGTCCCAGCAGTGTAATGATACAGTCAAAACTGTCAGACACCAGATCAACCGCCAGATTATCGCCCTTATTCAACTTCACCATGTAATCACGGGCAAATCCGCCTTGACCTGTGGGAATGTCTTTGTCAGAGAGTGTATCACTAATTTCATTACCGACAGGTATAGAAAGTGGATTATAAAATTTATTGGCTTGAGCGAATGCTGCTGTTGTACCTATACCAATTGCTAGTAACGTGGCAGGAATGATTGTGACTTGTTTTAATCCCACCGCCAAACCCTTATTTATCATTCCAAAGACTATTCCCACAAAAACAGAGTCATCTGGTTAATTATAGTTTTCTTAAGCAGAATTTGCCTATGCACGGACACCGTAGGGGGTAAGAATTCACGCGGCATTCAAAAAAATAATACCTACATAGTAACTTACTTATCACGATAGGGCTTTGCGCTCCTACACCTTTAAGGACTCGCGCAAAAATAACTTACCTGATAAATTGACAAAGTAAGGTAAGTGTGCAGTGAGATGTCAAGTATGCAACGGGGAAAAAAGTAAGTGATTCTGAGCTAGAAAATATCAACCTGGAAAAGCTTGATTTTCATGGCGAATGGAATTACAGGATTATACCCCAAAATGCTTGAAATGCTCCTTTAGTAGCTGGAAATAGGTAACTTATTTCTGCGCTGCTCCTAAGGTAATAGCAGATGCTGCTAACCCTACAACTTTCATTCCAGCTTGATTGAGTGTTTCCATAGCAGACATAGCAGTCGCACCCGTTGTGTAAATGTCATCGACCAAAAGCACCGCAACTTCTGGACGGCGACGAAAATCTTTGCCTATTCCAAAAGCTTCAGTTAAATTTTTGGCTCGTTCTGAGGCTGATAAAGAATATTGCGCTTCAGTCGCTCGCACTCTTGTCAAACCATTTTGTTTCAATTTTAATCCAGTTGTTTCGCAAAAACTTTGCGCTATCAATGCAGCTTGGTTATATCCCCGGTCTTTTTGCTTATTAGGGTGGAGTGGAATAGGAACAACCACAATCTTCTGCTCGTAAACGGGCGAATGCAATAGCCATGCTTCTCCTAAGCATTGACCCAAAGGACGAGCAATTTGAGGTTGGTTTTCGTATTTCATTGCAGCGATCGCCCGTTTAAGGATACCGCCATATGTCCCCCAAGCAAATACTGGTAGGGGGTCTTTCCACAGAGAACTTGGGTCTTTTAGGTGACATTTTTGCAACTGTCTGGCACAGTTTTGACACAAGTCCTGGGACGTCGGACGCTGGCAAAGGGGGCAGTTGGATTGTAAAAAAAGGTTGAGTAAACCTTTAAAATTTTGAGTCCACTTTTTCATCTAGGGTCACGAGGTTCTGGCGAGCGAAAAACAGCACGAGCGTATTTACCACGCGTAAACAAGGGGGCTTGACGATCAACACCTCAGCTTTGCTGTTTTTCTCTTCGCAAGACGGCGTCAACAACTCCCTTCTACTGTAAGTGATACTTGAATCAAAATGTATAAGTGTAAAGTTTTGTAAGAAGTAATTTATACTTTGCGTAAATTTTCTATCTGAAACTGAAAAATCAGTAGAGCCATAGTTTGTTTCCTATGGCTTCGATTAGGTTCTAGAAACCCTGTTTAAAGCAGCACATAATTGTTGCAACAGAATCTAGCATAAATTGACTCAAATTTTGGCAAAAAACCAGAAAAACAGAAAAACAAATGAGCAATGCTAGAAAAAGTAGCTATAGCGGCTTGCCTGAGTTAGAGGAGTCGAAAGACACCCAAAAGGCAAGTAAGAGAAGGGTTCGTTCTGCTTTCCCCTTTATCCATCTGCTATCAAGGCTTTTACAAAGAATACAAATTATTGCCATCTGGGCAGTGGGGATGCTAAGAGGACGCAATCACCTAGCATCCAAATTGCCTAAGAGCACACAAATAAAAAGGGGCACGACAATTGCTGCACTAGTGATGGCTGCAATCCTAGCCGGACATAGTGTATCAGCGCAGGTTAATGGACCACGTCCGCTTTCGGAGATAGAGGTTCCAAAACCAAAGAATTTAGGAGATTTTGTAAAGGACGAAAAGGCTGCGATCGCCCTAGGAAAGTCTCTTTTCTGGGATATGCAGCTTGGCAACGATGGTATCCAGTCCTGTGCCAGTTGTCACTTTCATGCTGGAGCAGACAACAGATCCAAGAACCAGATCAGCCCAGGTCTTTTGGATACGGCTTTCACTACGGGAGGCCGTCCAAACTACCAGCTGACAGCAGCAGATTACCCATTCCATAAACTGGCAGATCCGAATAATAGATCCTCGAGCGTTGTGTCCGACAGTAATGACGTCACTGGTTCGCAGGGGGTCTTCAAGTCAAAATTCGTTGACGTTGTTCCTGGTAGTGACAAGGACAATGTGACGCCTGTAGAGGATGAAATCTTCAATGTGCAAGGCACGAACGTACGTCAGGTAACGCCCCGCCATTCACCGACGGTGATCAACGCGGTGTTCAACTTTCGTAACTTTTGGGACGGACTAGCTCAGAACACTTTCAACGGGGTGAATCCCTTGGGGTTGAGAGACCCTAATGCTTTTGTTTTGAAAGCAACCAGGCAAAGGCGGCTGGAAGATGTGCGAGTCAGTCTTAAGAATTCGTCTCTGGCTTCACAAGCGGTGGGACCGCCGCTCAATGCCTTGGAGACGGCGGCTGAAGACCTACCCTTCGCGCCGTTAATCATTGAGGAGTCCGAAACAGACGATACGGTTAGGGTGTTCGACGCACAAGGTCAGACTGTTGAGAATAACCCTGATTCGCAGCCATCAACGGATGCTGACTCATCAAGGCAACAACCTCCGGCGTCAAATCCGACGCCTTTGAGAAGGATCGGTAGGAAACTCGGTAAGAAGCTACTTGCCCTGCAGCCCCTTGCCAAGCAGATTGTAGCTGATGATGACAGCGTCTTAGGTCCTTTAAGCAACTCGTCTCGTAATTCGCCCAGACGTGGTCTGAAAAAGTCCTACGAGGCGTTGATCCGGGACGCCTTCAAACCGGAGTGGTGGCGATCAAATACAATTATCCGAGTCGATCCACAAACCGGCGAGCGAACCTTCTTGCGCAAGCCAAAGAGCCGCTTGAGCACCATTGAATACACGCAGATGGAGTACAACTTCTCGCTGTTCTTTGGGTTGGCAGTTCAGGCGTACGAATCAACTTTGGTGTCTGCTGATACACCATTTGACCAGTTCTTAAGCGGTAACACTAGCGCCCTAACTGCCCAACAACAGCAGGGGTGGACCATTTTCCAGAACAAGGGACTGTGCATCGGCTGCCACGCAGGATCGGAATTGACCGCCGCTTCAGTAAGTACCGTAACTCAAAGGGGACGAATCTCACGTGCGCCTGTGCAGGCTGGTGGGCGCGCCGAAGACACTGGCTTCTTCAGCATTGGTGTCAGACCCTCCAGCGAAGACCCCGGTTTGGGTAATCTTGATAGGAATGATAAAGATGAGTTAGGAAATGCGTTGGGCAATCCGCTCTCCGAGGTACGGCTGGCTCAGCAAGGGAAATTTCAGCAGCTCCTCGGCGAAAACCCCCCTACCCTCGATCCACCGCTTAGCCCTAGTGAAACGGTGGTTGCGGACGGAGCCTTCAAGACACCCGGACTCCGGAATGTGGAACTCACTGCCCCCTACTTCCACAATGGAGGTCAGGCGACTCTGGAGCAAGTGGTTGATTTTTACAGCCGGGGCGGGGACTTCGGTGGTTTGCCCGTGCTGAACCTGTCACTACAGGAAAAACAGGATCTGGTTGCCTTTTTGAAAGCGCTGACTGATGAACGAGTCCGCAATCAAAAAGCGCCCTTCGACCACCCGCAACTGTTCGTTCCTAACGGACATCCAGGAGACCAGAACTCCGTCACCATCGACCCCAACGTCCAAACCAATGACGGCACCACGCAAGCGACGGATGCTCTGTTGGAAATCCCGGCTGTCGGTCGTAACGGTGGCAATCCTCTGCCGAACTTCCTCGCAACCTCTTAAATAACAGGGATCAATCCCACCTCTGAGATTGACCTTGTATTGTGCTAACTGATGAAAAGCCTGGTTTTCCAGGCTTTTTTAATAGATTTCTTGCAAAAGCTTGCAAAAATTATGATTAATCGATATTTAGAACCACAGATGCACACAGATAAACACTAGTTAATTATCTGTGTGCATCTGGAGGACACTGCGTTGCGGTGAACCAGCGCTATGCAGGAGGGTTTCCCGACAGCAGGCGACTGGTGTGCCTCCTTCGGAGGAGCTTCGCTAACGCGTAGCGTGCCGTTCGGCGAAGCCGTGGCGTTAGCCATAGGCATACCCGGAGGGGGGTTCCCCCCGTTGTTCAAAGCAGCGTCTCCGAAGGAGATAGCAAGTGTCCGTTGTTCATCTGTGGTTTCATTTTCTCCAAATTTGACTACTGCAAGAAGTCTCATGTAGAACTTTGACATACACGCGATCGCAACGAGCTGTTTCTACACCTGTTGCCCTTTGATACCCGTTGCTTTCATACAGCTTGACTGCTTCGGTCAAAACACTGGCGGTTTCAATCCAAATTTGCTGAAAACCACGAGATGCAATCGCTCCCTCTAATTGCTGTAACAAATATTTCCCCAAACCTAAACCCCTCACGCTGGGCAAAAGATACATTTTGCGTATTTCTACGGCTTTTTCCCCTCGTGTGATCGGGTAATATGCCCCAGTACCCACAAGTTGGTTTTGGCATTCGATTACCCAAAACTCTCCCCCAGTTGCTAAGTAGTATTCTTCCACTTGCAGCACATCTCGGTCTGCACCTGCTGGTTCCCAACCCAGACCGTATTCTGATAGAACAGACCGGATAATTTCAGCCGCTGGAGTGCGATCGCCGTAAGGCGTGCGCTCCGCGCAATCGCTCTGTTCCCAGTCACGAATCAAAAAATCCTTATAGTAACTTTTCATTTGCAATAACAGTATCAAAACCTCTAGACAAAGAACTCCAGCCCCTTATAAGGATTTTCCTTTGCTGTGTTAATTCGTGTTGCCAAATCTCAAGCGTAAATCTCTGTACTTTTAGCTGTGGATTCTAGGTGCTGGGTGCAAATTTGCTAACAATTCACTTTCAGCAACTGCCAACTCATCCAGCCGTTGCATGACAATTTCACGGTCAAAGTAAGTATCAGCAAGAACCCAGTATGTACCATAGTGTCGCGCCTCAGATGCCATCAAGCTGTGATAAAATTTTGCTAATTCTGGCTCAGGGCAGTGAGTTGCTAACAATCCCAAGCGTTCGTGACTGCGAGCTTCAATTAAACCGGTGACGAGCAAAGAATCTAAAAACCGCTCTGGTTCTTTGGGGCGAACTTGTGCTTTCAAACCAGCACCGTAAGGAGGCGGCTGTAGGTTAGCAAGGGGGATATTCCGGCGTTCCAGCCATTGATTGACGAGTTCAAAGTGTTCTAGTTCTTCGCGGGCGATTTTGGTGAGTTCCCGCACCATTTTGGTATTAGAAGGGTAGCGAAACATAAAGTTTAACGCCGCACTAGCTGCTTTGCGTTCGCAGTGGGAGTGGTCGAGCAGAATAATATCTAAGTTAGATATTGCTTGTTCCACCCAAGCGGAACTGGTGGGTTGTTTCAGGGCGTTAATCGTCGGTAGCTGAGATGAAAGCACGGATTTTGGGTTAGAAAACTCTACATTTTAAATTTAATCTGGAAATGTCTGATTGAAGTTGTATGTAAAACGTAGACGCAAGAACAGTGAGGTAGCCTTCTTGGTAAATCCCCACTCAGGCGACTGCGTTCTTTGAATTTTTCATGCAAGCACTGCTGAATCCTCTAAAACCAGGGGATAAACAGTGGACTGCTGCTCAACGTTACAAGCAAAATAGACAGTTAGGTGTTGCCACACTTTCATTGACAAACTCAATATGTCGCAATATTTCAAAGCCGCAATTTTTGACATGGATGGTCTGCTTTTTGACACAGAAAGGATTGCTCGCTGGGCTTGGAAGAAAGCTCTAGAAAATCATGGCTATGAGATGAGCGATGATTTATTTAACAACTTATACCAAGAGTTTGTCGGTCGGGACTTGTCATGGCGGGAAAAAGTTTTAAAAAGAAGATATGGCGAAAGCTTTCCTTTTGAGTCCGTTACAGCCCAACGCATTGAACTGGGTGATTCTCGAGAAATGCAAGAAGGTCTTCCTATAAAACCAGGTGCATTAGAATTATTAAATCAGTTAAGTACGCTTGGAGTCATTCTTGGCTTGGCAACTGGGACATCTTTAGTCAGAACAATCCGACGTTTGACCAGCGCTGGTATTTATCAAAATTTTGCAACAATTGTCACAAGCGAAGATGTCGCCCAAGGTAAGCCTGCTCCTGATATTTTTCTAGAAGTCAGTCGCAGAATTGGTGTTGCTCCTCAAGAATGTGTGGTTTTTGAGGACTCATATGTCGGTGTCCAAGGAGCCTCATCGGCTGGGATGTGTACTATTATGGTTCCTGATCTAGAACAGCCATCTGCTCAAATAAAAAGTTTGGCTTACAAAGTGTTGAACTCTTTAGAGCAAGCAAGTGAATTATTAGAAGAATTGTTTGGGGTTGGAATCTGTTAAAAAAGGTTTGTAGTTATGAAGCCAATCCTGAAATTCCTCACGAGTCGTTTGTGATTGCTGCTGCGTCTGCCTAGAAGATGTCTCGCTGTCAGCTTCATAGTAGCGCATCTCCCCCAAAGCACTGCGGGTTTGGATGATTTGCGTGCGTTCGATGCGACGCTTTTCGTAGGTAGTAAGAGCTTCTTTAATGCTAGATGATTGGGAAAAGCACTCTTGCAGTTCGTATGCATCTTCAAAAGTGGTATTAGCACCTTGTCCAAGCGCAGGTGCCATCGGATGAGCAGCATCTCCTAAGAGTGTTACTCTGCCTTTGCTCCAGTGGGTTAACGGTGGTCTATCACAAATAGGTCCCTCTAAAATTTGCTCGGCTTCTGTCGCTTCCACAAGTGCCCGCACAGATTCTTCCCAGCCAGCGAGTTCATTGAGAACGCGAGATTTGGCAAGAGTAGCACTGTCGGAAACAGAGCAATCTGACAATAACTTACGAGTAATCCAACAGATATATCCGTCACCTACATTTAGAAGGCGCATTATCTGTTTATTTCCTTTTATAAAAACGAGTTCATCAGGCTTAAGTAGCTCGTGGTTATACTTGATGACGGCGCGCCAACTCATACTTCCCAGATAATGAGGCTTTCCATCCCCAATTAAATTTTCTCTGATGACCGAGTTTAAACCATCGGCTCCAATCAGCAAATCTGCATATACTTTTTTTCCACCTTCAAAATATATTTCCACACCGTTGTCATTTTGTTCAAAGCCGACACACCGATGATTCAGGTGGATGGTTTCGGGTGGCAGTTTTGATGCAAGGATTTGTTGCAAACGCCACCACCAAATCGTTATCAATGGCTGTCCGTATTTCTCTAAATAGGTGCTTCTTATTGGGTTACTCCGGACTGTTTCTCCTGTCATTTTTTTGAAAATTCCCTGACGAACATCGCAGCCCGAACTTTTCAGGCTCTCGACTATGCCCGGTTCAATAGCAGCAAGGGAATTCAAGCCGTTTGGAGCAAGACCGAGACCAGCACCTGCACGACGAAATTCTTGTGCTTTTTCGTAAACGTGAACATCAAACCCTTGCTTTCGCAGTGCTATAGCAGTAGCTAGACCACCAAGTCCAGCACTGGCAATGGCAACTTTTTCGACGATAGGTTTGGTTGACACTCCCCGGTCTAAAGACACGGGGATTCTACATTCTTCCTCGTTACTTGCTCAAGCAGGCTTTCACCAACTAAAGTAGAGGTCACGAGTCCTGTAGCGTTACTTCGAGACTGCCCGTCCCTAGCTTGTCGTGCAAGATTTAGAATATTTATCGCCGCGTTCACATCTCTTTGGAGTTCGCAACCACAATTACATTTATGAGTGCGAGTTGAAAGAGACTTTTTCACAATTGCACCGCAATCTGAACACTTTTGAGATGTCATTCTAGGATTGACGGCTACAACTGTTGTATTGAACTTACGAGCAAAATATTCCAGCCAACGACGAAAAAGACTCCAAGCCACATCATTTATTGACTTGGCAAGACGATGATTTTTTACCATGCCTTTAACATTTAAGTTTTCATAGGCGACTAAAGCGTTAGCTTTGCATACGCAGCGTGCAAGTCTAAGAGCGTGCTCATTACGTTGTCTATTTACTCTTAAATGCTTCTTTGCATATCTTCGTCTTGCTTTCCGTCTGTTGTTTTTACCTTTTTCTTTCTTATATATCTGACGTTGAGCTTGTTTAATTGCTTTCTCGGCTTTTCTAAGGAAACGGGGATTCTCTTCGTGATGACCGTTGGAATCAGAATAGAAAAACTCTAGCCCAACATCAAGACCTAATTCACCATCAGCCGTTCTGGATTCATGTTTTCCCTCAATGTCAACTGCAAATTGACAGTAATATCCGTCAGCTTTCCGAACCAATCGAACCCGTTTTATGAATTTAACAGGGTAGGTGTGAATTTCCCATTTTCCTAACAACTTGACTTCACCAATATCTTTTTTATCAGTAAAGGTAATGCGTCGTTTTGTGGGATGTAGTGACCATCCTGAAGTCTTGTACTCAACCGAACGGTTATCTTTTTGGAAGCGGGGGAAACCCTTTTTACCAGGCTTTTTAGACTTGCAATTGTCATAAAACCTGGCGATAGACAGCCATGCTCTTTCAGTTGCAGACTGACAAGCCATTGAATTTAAATCTTTAACAAATCTAAATTCTTTACGCAGTGCTGTTGAATAGTTATTTAGAGCAATCTTATCTACTTTCATTTCCTTGGGCGCATCCATCCAGTAACGAATAGCTTTGTTTCGGATGAACTGAGTAGTTTTAATAGCCTCATCAATAGCTCGATATTGCTGTTGCTTGCCCTTTACTTTGTATTCTAAAACCAGCACTGCGTTATCACCTCCTTGATTTAATTAACTGAATATCTGCTAGCATTATTGTATTTGCAATGTATATACTACAGAAAAAAAAAGATTTACATATTCGGATTACTGAACGCAAAATCAATAAGCTACGTTTATTCCCAATCGAAAAAGATAAAACAATTACTCAAATCATTGAAGACTTAATTGATACTTTACCTGAACCACAAAAACATAACATCACGGTAGGCTAAAGCCTACGGAGCGCGGCTTTCATCCCTTGTCTAAAGCACGTCTGTAGTTCGTAGCACGGCGAGAACTACAGACTCAAGGGTTTTCAGCCTGCCATCCTTATAATTTCTCAATTTGTGTTTTCATAAAATCAGATTCAAATCTCCAAATTCGTGCCATAGATAACCTCGCTGCACCGCATCCTCATAAGCTTGCTTAATTTGGTGTGCCGGAAGAAATGCAGTCAGCAAGTCGAGGTGGCTGGCTTCTGGTTCATGCAAGCCAGTTAGCAAACCATCCACTGTTTTAAGTTTATGCTCAGCAGTAATACGTAATCGCGTGTAGCCATGTTGGGGCTGTACCAACGCATTTGCATCTGCAACAGATTCCAAAGCCCGAACTACGGTAGTTCCAACGGCAATGACTCGTCTTCCTTTTTTATGGGTATGGTTAATCTTCTGTGCCGCTGCTTCACTGATAGAATATTCTTCTTCTGAAGCGAGATGCTGTGCGTCGAGTTCATCATCCATATAAGAAGATAAACCCGTATGTAGTACGATGTGTGCGGTTTCCACCCCACGACGTTTTAAATCAAAAAGTAGCTTCCACGTAAAAGCTCGTCCTGCTGATGGCATCTCTGCGGAACCTGGTTCTTTGGCGTAGACAGTTTGATAGTAGTCTAAATCCCAAGGTTCTGAAACATATTCATAACGAATCGGACGCCCTAAGCGATAGAGTGTGTCCATCAACTCAGTTCCTGATTTTGAGAAGCGTATTTTCCACAGTTGCGGAATATGGGTGTCGCGATTCTCTATATTGGCACTTAACCCTTGACCAAAGTGAATCTGCGTCCCTGTTTGCAAGCTACAGGTGGGTAGTTGCTGGCATAAAGGTAAAGCAAGCCAAGAATCATCCGGTAGATGCTGCGCTAAGCGGATTTCCATACATTGTCCTTTCGGTATCTCACAGCCATCAAGAGAAGCCGGAAGGGTACGACTGGTATTAAAGACTAATAAATCACCAGGGCGCAGGAACTCACCAATGCTATTGAAATAGGTATGTTCGACTCTGTAGTCATTACGGTTAATGACCATCAATCGCACTTGATCACGGGCAATTCCCCTACGCTCTGGTGGTTCTTTTGCGGAAAGCTCCGCCGGAAGTGTAAAAGTAAAGGGTTTTGTTAACATATAACATTTACCAACAGTATTGTTGTATGAATCATTACTTTTTTAAAGTAGTACTTTTGATTGTCAAAAATACTACTTTGTACAGATGACTTATCAGTATTGGTAATTTTGTTGTAGTAAGCGCTCACTACGTACTTACCGAAAATTTGGGTTTAGAGCCGCCGTCCTTCGTTTGACGGCTTTATTGATTTTTAACATGATATATGAGATTATACTTATGGCAATGCGGTAATACGCCAAGATAGCCAAGGTTGGTAGCTCGCCATCCACAATGCTCAGCTACGTGCGACATACTGTGGGAATGAGAAAATAGAAAATTGATAAATCCTTTCAAACGCGGTCGGGCAGTCCTTGCGAAAAGTGGACGTATCCAAACGGGGGTATTTGAATGCTTGGATTTGAATGCCTAGGGAGGACGGATGAAGCAAGAATCCTCGCACCTTTAGGTCGAGGAGTGTCAAGTACTTATTACTGATTTAAGCGATTGCCTTCTCCTGGCGGAGACGCTACGCGAACGGGAGTGCGCTCCGCGCAATCGCTAGCGTCTGTGTTTCCTGACCCCAATTTTCTTCCTGAGCTTGGAATCTTTGCCCGTTGACGTGGCGTGATTCATCCGAAGCTAGGTAAATGAACACTTCAGTCACATCTGCTGGATTTGCCCATTGGGTGGGATCTTCCTCTGGTTCTGCTACACGGTGCATGGCGGTATTCATATCACCTGGATCTACCCAATTGACGCGCACACCGCTGTCTTCAAGTTCCGCCGCCCATGTCTGAGACATGCCTTCAATACCGAATTTCGAGATGCCATAAGCGCCCCAACCAGGGTAACCATTGACCCCTGCATCACTTGTGACGTTGATAATGGAACCGCCATTTTCAATCATCGCTGGTAATGCCTTTTTAATAAGTAAAAATGGGGCGATTAAATTGGTGTTGATAACATTACGAAAATCCTCAAGCGGGTAGTCGAGTAAGTAAGGCATGGGAGAGGGACCAATGCTCGATGCATTATTCACTAAAATGTCGAGATGACCGTTGAATTCGCATAAAGTTGCCGCAACAACACGCTCGATATCTTCGTGCTTAGTTAAATCAGCGCCAATGATGAGAACTTGTGTTTTGGGCGCAATTTCCTGGATATCTTTACGCACTTGATTCAGCCACTCAACATTACGCGCCACAATAGATATTCCTGCTGCTCCTTCTTGAGCAAAATCAATTGCGAGTTGCCTTCCTAATCCTTGTGATGCCCCCGTGATTAAGGCATACTTTCCTTGTAATCTATTCATTTTCTACTCCTTTATATTACCAGTCAATTGGTTGGCGATCGCGGAAGAACCCACCCGTTGCACCTCCATCAGGAAGAGTTGCCAGCCACACAATCGTATCGACTCCTTGTTCTGGCGTACGGGGCGCATTTGGACCACCCATATCGGTTTTCACCCAACCTGGACAAACGGAATTCACTAATATATTTTTGCCTTGTAATTCGTTAGCAAGAATCCGCGTTAAGGCATTCAAAGCGGTTTTGGAAATGCGATACGTAGGAACACCGCTTCCCATATCAGTCAGTTGTCCCGCACCAGAAGAAACATTCACTATCCGTCCATAATTTTGTTTTTGCATCAACCCAATCAACGCTTGAGTCACTCGCAAAACACCGTAAACATTTGTTTCGATTGTTTGCCGCAGAGTGTCAATTTTGGCATCAAACACACTGTTTCCACCTGTTTGAGAATCGATGTAGATGGCTGCGTTATTCACTAATACATCGAGTTTACCAAACTGCTCATGAAGAAAATCAGCTAATTTTTGACTGCTTTCATCATTAGTGACATCAAGGGCATGAAAAATGACATTCAAACCTTCAGCTTGTAACTTTTCGGCAGCAGCTTTGCCTTTTGCTCCATCTCGACTGGTGAGAACTACCTGATATCCCTTTTTAGCCAACTGACGAGAAGCTTCAAATCCCAAACCGCGATTTCCACCCGTTACTACTGCAACTTTCTGTGTTGTAGTCATTGTTTATTCTCCTGTTGGGTAATAGTAGTAGGCGCTTCAGCGCCCACTACAAGCTATTATTTCAGTGCGTACTCTGGGTTATATTCAACCAACTCCATCTCATTACCATCAGGATCATTGACATAAATTCTGTGCTTAGTTTCCGGCGCTGTCATTGTGTAATATTCAATGTTCTCAGCATCAAGCAATTTTTTCATGGCTTCGCCGTCTTTAATCACAAAGCCAATATGGTTTATACCAATGCTTTCGTAGGGCGTATGCACGCGCTCTTGGTTACTTTCATCGTTGAGAGCTAGATAAAATTGGTTATTTCCCAAATGCATCCAGCGTCTACCCTCGAATACGCCTTCGGCGCGTACATACCAATCAGGAAATAGGGTTTGGTAAAATTTCTTGGTTGCATTAATATCTTTGCAAGAAACGTTGATGTGCTCAAAGCGAATCAAGTCCATTGTTTTGCTCCTTTTGGTTTTCATATTTCTCGTTCCCTGGCTCTGCCAGGGAATGGTTATTGTTTCTCGTTCCCTGCCTCTGTTTCTCGTTCCCTGGCTCTGCCAGGGAATGATTATTGTTTGAGGCTCTGCCTTTCCTCAAAAGACAGTCAAAAAACTTATGGACAAAAAACTTATGGAGAATGTGAGGCGGAGCCTCAGGGAATGCGTTACCAGACTGAGCCTGGTAACGAGAAGTACCAGGTTGAGCCTGGTAACGAGAAGTACCAGGAATTATCCTAAAGCAATATCCAAAAACATCATGACGACAAAGCCAAACATCACACCAATAGTTCCTTCTTTTTCCAATCCTTTCCGATGAGATTCGGGAATAATTTCATCACTAATGACAAACAACATTGCTCCCGCTGCAAACGCCATTGCCCAAGGCAATATGAAATTAGCAATACTCACCACACCTGCACCAATCACACCACCAATTGGTTCGACTAAACCCGTGAGCAGCGAAATCCACAAAGCATAACCTCGTGAATATTTCTCACCTACCAAAGCTAATGCTACGACTAAACCTTCAGGAATATTTTGCAAACCAATACCCAAAGCAACGGGAATTCCATCGCTAATATTATTATTGCCAAAATTCACTCCCACAGCTAATCCTTCGGGGAAGTTGTGAATGGTAATTGCAGCAATAAATAGCCAAATTCGTTTTAGATTACTGCCACGAACGCTTTCTTCTTCTTTGAAAAAGTGTTCGTGCGGCAATAACTTATGTGCCAGTTGCAGAAATACTCCCCCAAGCAAAATACCGATGACGATAATTAAGGCTGCATTTGCTTTGGAATAACCTTGGGCGATCGCTGCTTCCGTACCAGGCACAACTAACGAAAACGATGTCGCCGCTAACATCACTCCCCCACCAAACCCCAGCATAATTCCCTGCACTCGCTGCGTAAGATTTATTGGCAGTAAAATCGGCAAGGCACCGACAACTGTAGCAAGTCCTGCACCTAAACTAGCAACTGCACCGATAACAAGGCTTTGCATACTTGGGGTTCTTTATTTAATCTACCTGGTCTAAATCATAGTCGTTATGATTAGGAGTTGCAACTATTCCGTAAAAAAATCGCTGACATTTTGTCTGCCTGCGATTATCCGATAAGTGTTACAGTAGTGCAAAATTTTCAGAAAGTATTGACAAATCTAGCTTTGTGCGTTTTACAACGGATACGAAGAAGAAGCCACTTCCTCGTTCAAGCCGCAGACCACGTTGTTGTTGTCAGTTGGGTTGTAAGCCATCAACTCAGCGACTTGCGCTTTGTTAAGTCTACTAACGTAGACGCGCCTTGTCGTTTGGTCAACCTGAGCTTCACTATATGGCAGTAGTACCTGCTTACCAGTCATTTCGTCATTGAGTGAGACAACCAAGTACTGGGAATGTCCGGCTTCATCGACTAAGATTTCCACCACTTGCCCCGCCTTTTCCTCTTGAGCGGTGTAAACCTCAAAGTGCATGAGCTCATGCTCTCTAAAAGAGCGACGGGAACTTGCTTCAAAGTCTTCGATTCTTGAAAGCGTCATAGTTTTCTCCTGTTTTGTATCTAGTTTTTTGTTGTGTGATCTCTTGTCACCGACTAGTAAAACCTTGCCCACCTTAATGGGATCACTGACTACGGCTCTACTTTTGGGGTCGTTGGCTAGGTAATTAAACTCTCCTCACATTTGAAAACTCTCTGCCAATTCATCTTTTGGGCAAATAGTGAGTTCCTTTGGCTTGCACCATTGAATCTGAACAGTAATTCCTTGTGCTCCTTCGTTTACGAGATCCTCAATGTAGCCATCTTGGTCAACAATAGCTTGCTGAGCACTCTCGAAAGGTCCAAAGTAGTAGGTACAGCAGGGCTTAGAGGAGACAATTTCTACCCACCAGCCCTTTTCCATTGGCTCCTTTTCAATGATTTCTGCTAAATTCATGCCAGTTTCCTGCAATTATCTTGATTGGACTACCTACATTCACCTAAGGGATGAAATCAAGGCTCAAAGCTGAGAATTGAGATGTCAACCAAACAGTAAGAAGAGGCATTGCTAAGCTAAACCTCTTCAAGAATGTGGTGGTTAAACTCTGGGGAGTTTTTTAGAGAATATGCACAATATTCTGGCGAATCAAAGCTTTTATATTCGGCAAAGATTAAAAACTTATTCTTTAGACTATAGAAAGTAGCAGTCAAATTCAGTAGGTGATTTACCCAATATAAGTAGGTAGATACCCGCTTTTAGAGAAATGTAAACTTATGGCAAATCAAAAGGCACCTCCTCACTATATGGATAGTAGGTTAGAAGATACTTTACAAGCGCAGCTCAACCAATCCCTTCACTTTACAGGCTGCATGGGTGTGAATGTCGCTATCAATAATGAGAAACATGGACTCTGGTTAGGGAGCAGTGGTTTCTCTGATCTTGAGGCAAAGGAACCTCTTGGTATAAATCGCACATTTTACATTTACAGTATTACCAAAACTTTTGTTTCCGTTTGCTTATTGCGTTTAGCTCAGAATGGGTTGTTAAATTTAGATGATCCACTGACGAAATGGTTACCTGAAATGCCATTTCAGGATGGTGTCACCTTGCGTCGGTTGCTAAATCATACAAGTGGAATACCGAGTTACACCAGCCTTGAAGATTATTTGCCTGCTGTTTGTGAGAATCCTTCTGTTCCTTGGACACATGAGAAAGTTGCTGAATTAACCTGTACAGGAAAACTCGACTTTGAACCAGGAGAACGATGGAGTTATTCAAATACAGGTTATATGTTGCTGTATGAGGTGATTGAAGCTGTGAGTGGTAAGAAATTTGCTCAAGCATTAGAAGACAATGTGTTTTCAGTACTGGATTTACAAAATACCTTTGTTGCTCATCATGTTGACACAAAAGGCGTTCTGACACCTGGTTATTGCCGATACCTGAATTCGGAACGAATTATGGAGAATGTAATTCCTCGTTATCATCCAGACTGGTGTGCAACAGGACTCATTGCTTCTACCCCTGAAGAAGTGGTGAAATTTTTTGAGGCTATGTTTTCAGGTAAATTGCTAGATTCTAAGCAGTTAGAGCAAATGCTAACTCTTGTACCGACTGGTACTCACGAGCGTTGGTATAAAAAACCTTGTTATGGTTTAGGAATTATGGCAGATCCTGAATCCAAGTATGGTGAGAAGTATGGACATGGTGGAGGTGGTCCCGGCTATAATCTGTGGGCTATGCATTTACCCGATTTTCACGGGCGCAAACTGACGTTAGCTGTTTTTTGTAATAGCTCTCTGGCAGAGCATCCTTATGGAATGGTCAATGATTTATTGCGTGTTCTTGAAGCTGCATAGCAAAAGAGTGGAAGGTATTCCCTCCACCCTACTTACTGACTCCTCGCTTAAGCTTTACCAAATAAACGGAATTAAACGGGCGCTAGATTGCTTATACTCGGCATACTCCGGGTATTTTTGGGACATTGACTGTTCTTTGCGGGACATAAGCTGGAGGTAGAAAACTAAGATATATCCAGGCACCAAATAAGCCCAAGGTGAACCAGCGACGACACTAAAACTCAGATACCGTAGCAGATCCCCAAAGTAATTGATATTTCGGGAGAAGCGCCAGATGTTGTCACGAACTAACCCTGCCCCGTACTGTTTGGCGGTAAGCTTTTGGATATCGGCAGTAGCATTGATCAGACTGCCGAAAATGTAAAGCGATAGTGCTACAGCTGCTGTGGTCATTGATAAGGGCACGGGGTTGATAAATGCCAGGTACCCCGGTAGCACGTAAAAAACCCCGACTGACAATAGTATGAAAACGAACAGACCAACCCCCACAGGATCATTAAACATCTGTCGCCGCTGGGGGTAAAACCATTGCTCGATTAGCCACCAAATACAATAGCTGATGTGCAAGCACATATAGATAACCTGCCGCCAGTCTTTAATGCCGAAGACGACAGCAAAAGCGACCAAGCAGCCTATTGTGATAACTTTTGCTATGTTAATCGCCGTCAGTGCTGTCACCCCGGTTTTTTCAGCGTTGGCAGTATTTTGCATATACAGTTTTACCAAATTTAGATTCTTAACTTTCCTCTATTTTAAGTTCGCCGATTAACTAAGGTTGCGCTAGCTTGGTCCACTGGCATAAGTACAACTTCGTTGATATTTACATGGCTTGGTCGAGTCACGCAGAAAAATATCACATCGGCAACATCATCTGGAGTGAGGGGAGTGACTCCTTGGTAAACTTTTTTGGCGCGATCGCTATCCCCATGAAAGCGCACTTCGCTAAACTCGGTTTCCACCATACCAGGATCAACAGAACTGACGCGGATAGGGGTTCCTAACAGGTCTTGTTTCAAACCTTCGGAAATTGCTCTGACGGCGGCTTTTGTGCCACAGTAGACATTACCATTAGGATAGGTTTGATGTCCGGCAATCGAACCAATGTTTACCACATGACCGCGAGCGCGACTCACCATTCCAGGAACAACGTAGCGAGTGAGGTAGAGCAAACCCTTGATGTTGGTATCAATCATTTCCTCCCAGTCTTGGATGTCGCCTTCGTGGAGTTTGTCTAAACCGCGACTCAGACCAGCGTTATTGATTAAGATGTCGATATCAGACCAGGCAGGGGGTAGGGTTGAGATAGCAGATTCTACGGCAGAGCGATCGCTCACATCTAGCTGTAACAAATGGTACTGTACAGACGTTGTATCCGAGAGTTCTACAAGTTCCTGCAAACGCTCCAAGCGCCGCGCGGCTAAAATCAGTTTTGCACCTGCATTTGCGAAGACTTTGGCACAAGCAGCACCAATACCACTACTTGCACCAGTAATCAAAACAATTTGATTTTGTACAGAAAGCATTTTTAGTTAAGAGTCAACAATCAGTGAACAGTTATCAGTAAACAGTAAACACTAAACACTAAACAGTGAACCTCACAACTGATAACTGTTTTAAGAGTCAAGAGTCAACAATCAGTGAGCAGTACACAGTGAACCTGATAACTGATAACTGATAACTGATAACTGATAACTGTTTTAAGACTAATGACTAATAACTAGTTTTTCACGACCTGCATACGCTGAGTGATCATAACCATGCCTTCTCCTCGCATGATCACCGTAGAAATCCATTGGCTACCAGGGGTAGCTGGTGCGCGTCCAACTTTAAAAATCCCGCCAGATGAAAGTAATTCCAAGTCTACAGGTGTCGGACTCAGCAATTTATCTGGTTTAATCGGTTCTTCTAATGCTGCTCCCAATAGATAATCATCACCAAGCGGCTCTTGGACAATTGCGTCCAAATTATACTGCTGACCAACTTTTACCTGTTGGGGTAACTTAATATCTACTTGAGGTGGCTTGGTACCAGAGGTGATTTGAGTACGTTCAGACAAAATGTCTTGGCGGACAATTTTGCCTCCAGCGATGCGCTGGCGTGATCTAATTGTGGCATTGAGAACCGAGTTAGCAGTGTTCGTCGAGGGCACGCCAGTTATATTGGTCACTGTTTCGGCGATAATGGCATTACCTTCTGGTTTCCAAGATTGTATCTCGGTGCTGTATTTCAATTGGGGGTATCGCTGCCAAAGTGCAGTTAAAGCTTTTTCCATACTCTGGCGGGTTAAGCCATCCCCATGAATGAAATTGGGGCTGTAGAACTGGATCACAGCTTTGATATCGCCCCGGCTGGCTGCGGTATCAATTTGCGTCAATAAATTTTTCAATTGGGCGGGTGCATTCTGGGAAGCACTCGGGACGGGTTCTGCAGCTTGGGCTAACTGCGGTGGTGCTTTTGCTTGAGCGCTCCAATTTGTCAATAAACCAAGTGTCAGCAAGGAAAAAACTAGCAAGCGACTAGATAGCAACAGTGTTGGACTTTTGTGTAGAAAGGAAACAAAATTAGGCATGAGCAATAACAAGGCAATTTGACTACAGAGGTATGGAAATTGTTTTATCTTAGGTTAAACTAAGCGCTAACAGGGTGGAGAGTTAATGGTACACGCTCCTATACGGTTATTGATAGCTGCTAGTGGGACTGGCGGACACGTGTTTCCGGCGATCGCACTGGCGGAACACTTGAGCGATTATCAAATCGAATGGCTTGGTGTGCCTAATCGATTAGAAACTCAGCTTGTTCCTAAGCAGTATCGATTGAATACTATTGCAGTTGAAGGTTTTCAGCAAGGTTTTGGAATTTCGTCTGTTCGTATTTTGGTAAAGCTTCTTGGTTCAATTCTAGAAGTCAGGAAAATTTTACAACAAGGAAAATTTCAGGGAGTGTTTACCACAGGGGGTTACATCGCCGCACCTGCTGTGATTGCAGCGCGTTCCTTGGGTTTACCTGTGATTCTCCACGAAGCCAACGCCTTACCTGGTAAAGTCACTCGCTTTCTGGGACCTTGGTGTAGTGCAGTGGCGGTAGGTTTTGAAGTGGCTTCTCAGTATTTGCCCCGCGTTAAAACAATTTACACCAGTACTCCGGTACGTTCTCAATTCCTAGAAGCAGGAATTGCAGCATCGTTGGATCTACCTATTCCTGAAGGCGTTCCGGTGATCGTTGTTTTTGGTGGTAGTCAAGGAGCGGTTGCAATCAATAAGCTGGTGCGCCAGTGTGCCAATGCTTGGTTTGATGCTGGTGCTTGGGTTGTGCATTTGACAGGCGATAAAGATCCAGAGGCTGACAGCTTGAAGCATCCGCAGTATATTAAGTTACAATTTTATGATAATATGGCTGCGTTGCTGCGACGGGCGAATCTGGCAATTACTCGTTCTGGAGCCGGTAGTTTAACGGAAATGGCGGTGTGCGGAACACCAGCAATTTTGATTCCTTACCCGTTTGCCGCAGAAGACCATCAGACTTATAATGCAGAAGTTTTTACTTCAGTCGGTGCAGCGATCGCCTTTAAACAGTCGGAGTTGACAGCAGAGATATTGCAAAATAAGGTTTTGGACTTGTTGCAGCATCCAGAAGAATTGCCAAAAATGGGGGAAAAGGCGTTGGCGATCGCTGTTCCTGATAGTGCGGAGAAATTGGCGCAATTGGTGCGTGAGGTGGTGGAAAGATGATGGGGTGTTCGCAAAGCGTCTCCGAAGGAGTTTGGGGTGATGGGGTGATGGGGTGATAGGGTGAAAAAAGAATGGCTCTTCCCAGCTCCCTACCTACTCCGGCAATCGAATGCTTTGGTAGCAATTTCGTCCCTTGTTTTTTGCTTGATATAATGCTTTATCTGCTGCATTAATCAAAGCTTGTACAGAACCATTGTGAGAAGGGAAAACTGTAGCAATGCCAAAGCTGAGGGTGACATATTGCCTTACCAAAGAAGCGATATGTGGGAGATTAAGTTGTCTGACCTTTTTTTGGATAAATTGAACAACCTGTATTGCTCCGTTACTGTCCGTATTAGGCAAAAGCACCGCAAACTCTTCGCCACCATAACGAGCGACTAAATCGGCTGGACGCTTAACAGCACCACTAATTGCTTGAGCAATTTCGATTAAACAAGTATCACCAGCTGGATGACCGTAGGTATCGTTATAACTCTTAAAATAATCGACATCGCACAAAATGAGCGATAAAGGATTTTGCTCCCTTGCTAACCGTAGCCACTCTTTTTTAAGGTATTGATCAAAACGTCGTCGATTGGCAAGCTGAGTGAGTCCATCAAGGTTAGCTAGGCGTTGCAGTTCCTGATTGGCTATTTGCAACTGTTGGTAAAGTTCCGATTGCTGAATGGCTATCATTAATTGGTCAGCGACTGTCATAGTCAGTTCTACTTCTGAGTCCTGCCATGTAGATTGTTTGCTTCTTCCTAAACTCAGGCTACCCCAAACTGTTGAATCAATTTGTATTGGCACCAGCAGCCATCCTCCCGGAAAGAGTTGAGCAAACTTGGGGTTAACTTGATCATCTATAGTCGTAGGATCATCAATACGCACAACTTCTAATTTTTTGATTTGCTCAGCAATTTTATTGCCTTCATCTGGGATATCCATTTCCAAATAACTTACTAAATCAGGAGTTTGAAGATGTTCTGCCACGTGCTTCCAGAGCTTTTGGCTTGGTATGTACTGAACAATTTCTACTCGCTCAGCTTGCAAGAGTTGAGCAGTCTCAGTCGCAGCGGTGTTGAAGATAGTTTGCAAGTCGAGTGAGTTACGAATTGTATGAATGACTCGATTCAGTGCCTTTTCTTTTTCTGCCTGCAATCGTAATGCTTCTTCTGCTTGTTTTATATCAGTGACATCTACAATAAGCCCATCCCAAACAATCCGTCCATTATCGAAACTACGGGGTGATGAACGAAAATGCAACCACTTGAGTTTGCCACTAGGCGTTCGTATTCTCAGTTCAATGTTGAAAACTGATAAATTTCTTATCGTCTCATAAGTTACTTGTAGCAACTTTGGGTAGTCCTCGTCTACAAACTGGTTGAGGAGGAGACTCAAATCCTTTAAGGCGTCTTCTGCTTTGACTTCACAAATATTTTCTATGCCTGCACTAATGTAGTGTAAGCGGTAGCTGCGATTTTGTTCACGGGCTACTTGGTAGATTGCACCATGAGGCAAGTTATCACCGATAGAACGCAGCAGTGTCTCCCGCTCTGCTAAAGCTAGTTCTGCTCGCCTGCGCTCAGTGATGTCAACGGCGACACCGCCCACTAGCTGTTGCCCAGACAAACTTTTAATGGGAAACTCATACACCAAAAAATCGCCTACAGTACCATCTCGTCGGGGAGCAGTTTCGATGACTTCCAAAACCTGATTGGATACGGCAACCTTTTTGATTTTCTCAACCCACTGCTGGGCAAATTCCGCAGGATAAATATCAAGTAGTCTTTTCCCGATTATACTGTCAGTTGCTACCCCGAATGTGCGGAGGTAGGTTTGACTGGCGTACAGTATCGTGCCATCTGCATCTGTTATCCACGCGGAAGCTGGACTGTGGTTCATAAAAGTTTGGAAACGTTCTTCACTTTGGCGCAGAGCTGCTTCGGTGGCTTTGCGCTCATTAATGTCTATTAAATACCCCACAAACTCCACAGGATTGCCATTTTTATCTCGGAGGAGTTTCACATGCTCTTCGAGCCAGCAATACGTGCCATCAGCACGCAAGAACCGATATTGGTGGAAGTGATAATTTGTTTCAAAATTTTGCGCTATATTTCTCAAGACGCGTTCAATATCTTCTGGATGAACGTGATTTACCCAAAAATCAGAGTTATCTAAAAAGTCTTGTGGCTGGTATCCTAAAATTGCAGTAACGTTTTCACTGATAAAGGTAGCTCCATAATCCCCATGAGGTCTGGAACTGAAAATAACTGCTGGGCTAGCTGTAAGTAGATACTTTAAGCGATCGCGAACTTCGCGCAGTTCTGATTGTGTCCGTTTGAGGTTGGTAATATCTCGTCCTTCTGGAATCAGCAGCACCACCTCACCTGACTCATCTCGCACTGCCTTGAGCGAAAAGTCAAAATCTGTCATGACGCCATCAGCATCTGGTAAAGTAACTTCTGTGCGGATGAATTGTCCTGCTGCGGCTTGGGCGATCGCTGCTTTCAAGTTCTCTTGAATTTCTACTGTACTACTCCAGCAAGAAAGCTCCCAGAAAGGTCGGTTGATCACATCTTCTCGTCGCGCTTTAATAAAATCCAGCGCTCCTTGGTTCAGTTCCAACACTGTACCGTCAGGAGTGAGAAGCCCGATCAATTGGAATGTCTGTTCAAAGATGGCTCGGAATTTGCGCTCACTTTCTTGGAGTGCTTGTGCGACTCGTTGGCGTTCATAAAGTTCTTGCTGCAATCGCTGATTGCTCATTGCAAGTTCTGCTGTCCGCTCCCTGACGCGCAATTCCAAAGTGGCATTCATCTGCACTAAAGCTTCTTCAGCCTGCTTGCGTTTGGTGATGTCAATTGCAGTGCTAAGCACCAATCGCCTACCATCTGGAGTTGTGCCTAAAGGGGCAGAATAAAAGTCCCAAACGCGCTGATTTCCGTTACGCGTGCAGACTGTAAATTCTCCACCTGCAACACGGCAACCCAAATTGTATAACCTGTCAATGCCTTCTGTAACAAATTCTTGACGCTCTCCGTAGGCTCGTTCTGTCCACTGGGCAATAGTCGGGATATCTTCAGGCTTGTATCCAGTGATCTCTGTCCACGCATGATTAATTTGCACAACCTCTCCGTCCTCTGCATGAATCATAATGGGCAGTGGAGAGTACATCACAGCACGTCGGAATTGCTGTTCTGATTCCCGTAGTTTTTGCTCTGCTTTTTGACGCTGGGCTTCTACCTGGTTGATTGACTTAGCGTTCGAGAAGATGAGAATCGAGAGTATGACGATTATGAACACGGTTTGCAAAGCGTGAATTAATATCTGGTCATAATTCTTGTTCTCAAGCCCCCAAATAGTTAACCAATTCATTGCAGGCGGCACAATAATTGCCCAGGGTAATAAGCGACGTGCGATCGCCCCACCGATTGAGGAGCTGTTCACGGTCTGCATTAGCCCTTTGTTTGGATGAGTAAATAAAATCCCCACACACAGTACAATGAATGTCACAGCCATCAGCGGTATTGCCGTTGTGGAAACGTCAAACTTATATAAAACGCCTACTTCAAACAGGTAACCAACCAGTGCTGATGTTGCGCTCAAACCTACAACACAACTTAGGCTCTGAGCAAGCCAATGACACTGCCTAGTTTTTTGTGCTAGCAACAAAAGGGCAATCCCCAGGAGCACAAAATTAAATGCTGTAATTTCCGTCATTCGCCCTGGGTAGGGAGAGGTAAAAGTTGGGATTCCATCATCAAACAGCAATTCATCAATGCCGAGATTCCATCCAACAACATACTCGCTAAGAGTGAGTAAACCGATGGTTACTGTCAGCATTGCGCATCCTTGGGCAATGAGATAGAGCCACCGAGGAAGTCGTCGCTGCAACAGTCCTAGCGATACGCCTATTAACAAGAGGCACACAGCTGTGTTTGCCTTGATTGTGTAAGGACTGCCAGGGAAGCCATACTTAAGTAGAGGAACGTCAAGCAGCCAACCCAGCAAGACACCGCACCCCATGAGGGTAACAAAGGCTACTGCAAATTGACCAACACGTTTATTCATTTGTAGTAAAATAATTGGTTCAAGTTTTTTGGCTGGCTGAGATCAGTGAGTCTTTTTTTATTTGACTCAAAGCTAAGAAAAAGATCTCAATCCGTTTTTGCTACCAAAAATCAACTGTGTTGTTGATTTGTTCTAACACAGCCAGAAATTGCTCTTGGAGCAATGCCCACAGCAATTTTTTTCTTTTTTATTTGTTTTATAATAATGAGTTGGGTATTCAAATTCATCTCCCTAAGATTTTTCACAAAATTTAATATGCTCAATTTTCAATAGAGCAAAAATACCTTTTATATTTTGTAACAAATAACAAGAGACTAAAATGTTAAAATAAAATGTTATAACATATACTTTTTAAAAATACATTTTCCACTTGTCAAGTTTTTGAAAAAGAATATTAGACAAAAGTTAGTACGAAAAAATATTAAATTATCGTTGAATAATTAAAAATTTCTAATTTAGATTTTAGTTGAATGAAAAGAGTTTTCATTTATTACAGCACCTTGCAAGTAAATGAAGTACAACGCGCTTTGTCTAAAAGCCGAGACACTAAACCCTTTTTACTTCTGAGTTCTGAATTCTGAATTGTGCTGTATTATCAATAATATGTGGAACATCCTTGGCAATTACCAAACAAGAAATGTCTCAGAAAGAAGCTATGAGTCCTTGGAAATACAAACCTTGGTGGTGTCAGCCTTGGTCTATTCTTCTCACAGGTGTGATGCTGATAAGTGGTAGCTGGGTAATATTTCAGACAGTTTGGTTGACGGTTCTTGTCTGTGTGCCTGTATTGACATGGATGGGTTTCTTTTTGATCATCTGGCCCAAACTCGTTATCAGCAGTGGCATTTTGGAATCTGAGCAGGATACAGATAAAAACGTTTCGTAATTCCTCCTCCATTCCTCTCACCGCTGAATCCAAACGATTACACCGGGAGTCTCCTGGAGGTTTGAGATGAATGTTTAGATGCATCAAATCATTTGTTTGTGTCTAAAGATGGATTGCCAAAACCCATCGACTGCAACATTTTTTCTCGCTTCTTACGTGCAATTTCTTGCAGGTCAACTGTTCTATCAGTTTCATCTACAATCTCACCAGTTATTACCTCAAGTACATCTTCCAAGGTCACAACACCAGAGACGTTACCATATTCATCCACTACTACTGCAAGATGCTGACGGGCTTCTAGGAAGCTTTTAAGCAGTTTATCTGCCCGAATTGTCTCAGGAACAAAGTGAACTTTCCGAGTCAGAGTAGCGATTTTTTGATTGTCCTTTCCTTCAACCAACGCTGTCAGCAAGTTCTGTTTTAAAGCAAACCCAATGACTTGATCAATAGAGTCATCAATTACAATAATTCGGGTATGTTGGGAGGCGATAATATCTGTTTTCCCCTCGGCAAGAGTCAGATCGCCACGTATGTATGTCAGCATGATTTGGGGTGTCATTACGTCAGCCGCTATCAAATCATTCAATCGAAACACCCGTTGAATCATTTCTGCTTCACCGCTTTCGATAATCCCCTCCTGGTGACCGATATTCGCCAATAGCTTTATTTCAGCCTCATTGGTTGTCGGTCTTTTTTTGCCTTTGGCAAAGGGTGCCGTCACATTTTCTAGAATCCAAACTAAAGGTGTGAAGGCAATAGAAAGTGCAGTAACAGGTAGAGCTGCAAGTGTGGCTATTTGTTCGGCATAACGCTCTCCAATTGTCTTCGGAATGATTTCACCAAAGATGATAATCAGGAAGGTCAATACTCCTGAAAATACACCTAGCCACGTGTCTCCTAATACTTTAGTAGCAATACTACCTGTGAGAATACTGCCAATGATGTTGAAAGTATTGTTGAGAATGACAATGGTCGCAATAGGTCGATTCATTTTTTCACGAATCGCCAAAAGTGCGACTGCTGATGGGTTTTTTGACTGAGCTAATTGTCGGACTCTCAGCACAGAAACAGAAAACAGCGCTGTCTCTATACTAGAACAAACCGCTGAACCTAAAATAACAACAAGCACTAGGATAATAAGCTGTAGCATATTGTTTCCCAAATATGGGAATGGAAAGTTGTGGTTAGCTAGTATGGTTCAAAATCAATTGACCACTTGACTACCATGAGTACGGGGATCATCCTGACTACTTGTTGGTGCTACTGGTGCATTAAATTGCGAGACTTTCCCGCTTGCTTGAGCATAAGGCAAAGGCGAACCAGCAACTAAAGCCTCCACGTTACTTGATAGAATGGTGCGAGGTTGGTCACCAATTGCCTGCGCGACAGGTTCCCCATTCTTATTTAAATACACGAAATGGGGAATGCCATCTACCCGATATCTCAACATCTCTGGCAGCCACTTCGTATTATCCACATTCAGCATGACAAAATTCACCTTGTCAGCATACTGCTGTTCCAGTTGCGCGATATCTGGTGCCATTTTTTGGCAGACAGTACACCAATCAGCATAAAACTCCATCAGAGATGGCTTACTATTGGTTAAAGCGACATCTATTGGTGTAGACTGCTCACCTAACTGAGCAAGAGTTGCAGAGGTTGTCTGAGTTCGCAGTCCCAAAACTAGAGCAACGCTTAGGGCGATCGCCACTATTGCGATTAAGAAATTTCTCAAGCGCGCCCCAACCTTAGCTTCGGATTTTTCTGGAGAATGAACAGGTGAATCGCTACTCATAACAGATTTATTACAACTTATTAAGTATTACTTTCTTCAGTTTAACCTGCTCTGTTTCGTCCTTAGCCTCTAATGCGTCTAAAGCCCTCCGGGCATGCGCCTGAGCGCAGAGCGCTCCCTTCGGGTACGGCGTAGAGCGGTTCGCAAAACTAATAGAATAAAAATCTATCCCCAGATGCTTGGGGAATTTACCAAATACAACTGTGAAAAAACGAGTCACCCTCACTTTCCCCAAACGCGTCGTTCAAATGCCAGTCACCTACCGATTGGCAAGAGATTTTAACGTTGCTGCCAATATTATTCGCGCTCAGGTTGCGCCGAATCAAATTGGTAAACTGGTCGTGGAACTCTCGGGAGATATTGATGAATTGGATGCAGCGATTGAGTGGATGCGATCGCAAAACATCACTGTCTCCCAAGCATTAGGGGAAATTATCATTGATGAAGATGTCTGCGTCCACTGTGGCTTGTGTACAGGAGTTTGCCCAACAGAAGCCTTAAAAATCGATCCCCAAACGGATAAGCTGACATTTACGCGATCGCGCTGCATTGTCTGCGAACAGTGTATTCCCACTTGTCCTGTGGAGGCAATCTCTACGAACCTTTAAAAAGGCGTGAAAATTTGCGACTTCACCAAAGTCTTCGCGCCGTGGAAGCCCCTGGCTTTAGACATGGGGGTAAGGCGCAGGCGATTTTAATCGCCGTCAAGTTGGTTTCAAAAACCATAACTGTATCCATCCTTTTTATGAGTTGCCGAACAATATTTATAACTAATACCCGATATTCTCCCTGTCTTCGTAGCAATGTCGAAACTACCCGTAGCACGACACAGAACACGTCCAACATATTCGCCAACTTTTTTTCCACTGGTAACAACCGCTTTGATAATGTCTCCAGTTTGAAAACCAAAATGAATTTGTTTATTTGTGCGGTGACGACTTGGAAAACCAAACTTATCTGTCCCACACATCTGACGAGTGCCATGACCATTAGCTGTAATCATCAGAGGCTTAACGCACTTGATGTTAAGAATTGGTGTTGACGAACCTACGCAAACCGCGTCTAACCAGTGAGTTTTAGGTAATCCTTGTTGATTTCGATTGAATTTGGTTAAACCTCCCGACCCCGTTTCAACTGGTAGACCAGTTGTTTTCAATACATCTAGCAACGCAAATCTAGTTGTATTAACTGCTGCTGCATCTGAAGCAGGTCTTTTAGATTGTTTAAGAATTCGCTCTAACCTTGACTGGTCTTTTTTGAGGAATTCCTTAATATCTTTAGTTCCTTTCTTTTTATTGCATTTTTCGCAAGACAAAGTAAGATTTGTAATTGAGTTTGTTCCTCCTTTTGCTCTTGGGTGAATGTGTTCTATCTGAAGTGGAACGTCTTTGATACCACAGTAAGCACATTGTCTATTCCACTTCTCTAACAGAAATTCTCTTGTTTCGTAACCAGCAAGAGTTCCCTGTTGATATTCCTTGCCTTGAATATCAGGATGACGCATTAATTGCATATCAAAACGCACCAACTCTTGACTTATTGCTTCAATTGGAGCAACTTTAAATAGTCTTTTTACCCAAGTCTTAATATTGTCAACACGACTTTGTAAACTTGGTGCTAACCATCCATCAGGACGCTTTCTGTTATCAAATCGAGGTTGACGATATCTAGTTTTACGATTTCTTCTACTTCTACGTAATTGTCTACGAGAAGTCAATGCGTCTCGAATTGCGAAACCTCTGTGCTTTAACTCAGCAGCAAATACAACCTCACCAGTACTATCGTTGACTAAAGCCATTCCAGTGTATTTTGCACCTGGGTCAATCTTTAATCGCAGTGATTGAATTGGTGCATCAAGTCGTGCTTCTTTTAAAATGATTGTGAATGGAAAATTACGGAATATTGCTGCTTTTCCGTTTCTCAATAATTGTCTAGCTTGGGCTGGATGAACAGGATTTAACGGTCTTTTTTCTGTGTCTAAAACAAATACTTTGCACATAAAGTGCCTCCTCGCGGGTAAAGTTAGCTTCTCCTAAGGGGAGACGCTGAGCCCTGCGGGCACGCTGCGCGAACGCGAACGATAATGTTAGAGGTCGGTACTATCCAAACAGCACTTCCTTAACCCTTGTACAGATGTTTAACTGTTCGGTTATAGAGCAGGGGACTAGCTACGCATCCCTTGGTATGTTCTTAAACACTTGCCTCTAACGTAGCCAGAATTTTGGCTTAATCTGGTCAGATTAGGGCTTTTTCAAGCCCCTGCCTTTAGGCATGGGGTTTCTGACTTTATGACCGAGTGCTGTGTTGCTCAATTCAGCTTAAAGACATCTGCTAGTACACCAGCATCTCCTACCAGTTTATGCTCTGCCGGAGAGTCATAAACTACCAGTAGTGAAGGTACCCCAGCTATATTTTGAAATAGAGTCATTCCCTCGGCGTGGTCGTCCCTGTTTCCATATGGGATATCAAGCACAACCTCTGGGTGATTGAGAACATTTTCTCGTAAATTAACACCATTCTTCAAACGATAAACTTGCACAGGACCATCTAAATCCATTGTTGGTCCTGCTAAAATCAACAAGTCTTCACCATCTAAAAATAAATCCCGAATTCCCAAGCCATTCAAGAAGATAAAATGCTTTTTGTATCTCTTTTCCTCCTCTCCAATTGTCTTCAGTCTCAGCAGTTCGGGACTAGAATTTTCTAACTCTATTTCCAGCATCACAGACCAACCTCGCAACACCGGACCGCGCAAACCTAGAAAAACTCGGTTTTGATAAACGGCTATTCCCTCAATGTCAAAGCCATTATCTTTACCTGGAATTGTAGCTTTCACAAAAAAGCCCAAATGTGGGTCATCTGCCAAAGCTTCCATAAGCAAGTTACCTTGTTGCGTCACCTCAAGTTTGGCAGCCCTCAATTGTACATCAGGATTTTCTGGATGTGGGCATGATGGAAATAGTTCTCCATCCACCAGCGGAATACGTCCGATGATATAACGATTTGGTTCTGATGTAATTGTTGCTAGTCTTTTAATATTTTTTTCATCAGAATGTTTGGTTTTAGGTTTTTTACGTTTATAGCTATGAGAACCTATCAACCACAGGTAATAATCACTATATGCTAACCCTTCAATATCAATTTCCTCTTCTTCTGGTGCAGGTAAAGAGATAAATTCGGCTACGTGAAATTGTTTATGTTCTGCGAAATTCTTGGCATCTACAAAAGATAGACGTTCAATAGTTGAGGTTTCATCTGACCCCAACCACAAATGCTTCTCCGGAGTTAGCAGTACTGCTGAGATATCTTTACGATGTTCTTTAAAGCTATCAGTAAAACTTAGAAAAACTTGATTTATGAGAGATGAATTGTGCATTGCAAATAACCCCAAAGAAAATTATATCAAAAATGTAATTGTTATTAATGTAACTTAAAAATCAGTGTTTACCGCAAAGCCATGACCCTATCTCATCATAGTCTGTCATTATAGATAGTAGAAATATCTAACTTTCAGCGGGAATATATTTCTTAATAATTAGATAAGATAAAAAATAACAAGACATAGATGAAATTGTTTAACTAATGCTACCATTCAATAACCTCATTGAGTTAGGTGTTAGTATATCAAGGTGTATCAATCAGAATGACATTAGCTACAAAACCGAAGGTCGAAACTCTAGGACATTACGCTTGTGACGCGATTCAAAAACACTTTAAGAAAACCTTAAAGTGGGAAACAGCAGTCAAAAAAGATAAAGATCCAGAAGCACTGCATCAAATGCGAGTGGGGATGCGTCGCCTACGCACGGCTGTAACTGGGTTTTCGTCAGCGTTAGATCTGCCAAAGGCTGCAAGTGATAAAAATATCGGTAAAATTGCGCGTCGTCTTGGGAACCTGCGGGATTTAGACGTGCTCAAAGAGACTTTGGAAAACTTTGAGCAATCCCATTTACCTCGTAAAGAACAGGAGTCTCTAGAAACAGCTTTGGATGCGTTAAGTAAACAACGTGAAGAAGTTCTGGCAGATGTGAAGTCAACATTCAAGGATGAGCGTTATAAGTCTCTCAAACAGACATTAAAGGAGTGGTTGGAGGAACCATCTTATCAACCACTGGCATCTTTGCCAATTCAGCAAGTGCTACCAGATTTACTTTTACCAGAGGTGAGTGAATTCTTTCTGCATCCAGGTTGGCTGATTGGCAGCCAAGTAGAGGGAGCAGAGATTGTTATTTCTAGAAAGTGGGATTCCCAGAAGGTAGAGCAAGAATTAGCAACGAATGGGGACACTCTCCACAGTTTACGCAAACAAGCCAAACGCCTGCGCTACCAAATGGAGTTATTTAGTGACTTATACGGCGAGTCTTATACGGCTTGTCTTGCAGACGTAAAAAGTATCCAAGAAATTTTGGGAGGAATGCAAGATAGTGTAGTTTTAGCCGAGTGGGTTGCAGATGTCTTCAAGTCAGAAATCCACCAAGAGCTTCCTACCCTTGCTTCTTTGTTAGCTCAAAATCGTTACAAGTTATGGCAGCAGTGGCAACCATTACAGCAGCGATATCTGAAAGCTGAGACAAGACACGGATTTCATTTAACAATAATGCATCCAATGTAAGGCTTTAACTGGCGAGTAAGCTGTTCCATAAATAAGCTTGCATTATCTGGGCGGGCAAGATGCCCACCGCACAAGTTCCAAGCCCCCAGATTGGAGAGCGCTTATTCTATGATTAGACCACAAATCGTAGGGTGGGCATTGCTTAGAGCCAATGTAATGAACATTTGAGATATTGGTGAGCAATGCCCACCTCATAACATTTTGGATTTTAGATTTGAGATTTTGGATTGTCAAAGAGTTATTCGTAATCGCTTTTAGCGCTAAGAAAGTCGCAATCATTTTTCACGCTTGGTATTACAGGAAACCGCTGTATCTGTGGGGTTATTCTGAATTCTGGGTTCTTCTCAAGTGGTAATTAAGTCGTTAAGCCTTTGACGATCGCATTTGCCATTGCCTCTGCATTATATAAATTCATATCTTTTTGCGAATCAATAAAACAAGCTTCTATAAGAATCGCAGGCATCTTTGTATTTTTGAGGACAAATAAGTGATTACCACTCTTAACGCCGCGATTGAAAAATCCTAGCTTGACGATTTCATTTAAGACAGAATGAGCTATTTTACTGGCTTTTTCGCTCATAGCAAAGACTTCTGTTCCATAAGCCTGACCATTGAAAAAATTGAAATGTATAGAGACAAAAACATCAACATTAGCAGCATTAGCTGTATCGCATCTTTTTCCTAGAGATTCTTTGACTGTATCAGCTTTTGATGGTTTACATGATATTGCTTCATGCCCTAAAGCTTTTAACTTTGCTATCACTCGATTGCCGAGATCTAAAGTTAAATTATCCTCAAGTTGTATCCCTTTAGCTCCAGTATCAGGAGGACAATTATGACCACTATCAATTCCAAATTTCATCGGATACACCTCAGATAATTGTGATACTTATTTTGAACAATGTCTAGTTGTAAGTGCCAAGTTTAGTTGATAACTTTTTCAGATGGTGCGAGTTAAGAGTTTCTGGAAATTGCCAGTACTTAGTGTTAATAGACTTGAGTGCGTCAGCCCTAATTTAGTATTTAGAGAAGTCTCCTATCTTCGGATAATCACTCATTTTTTCAGAAAAAACCAGGATACATCCACCTAATTAAATGCGTCGCTGGAAAACACCACCGTTCGAGAAGTTACGGTTCGATGCGCGAAAATCGGTTACATGAAGCGAGCAAATTCAAAAGATACGGCACTTTCATTTCAAGCCCCTTAAAAGCAGTTAAGAGTGTAACAATAAGAGATGTAAAACGTTAAGCAGGCTTTCAATTTCAAGGCATGAAACGCATTGTCCTGATTGCAGGGTTTGAATCGTTCAACGCTGACTTATACCGAAAAGCAGCTTTTTTGGCGACTTCTCGTGTCAGTGATTTGGATATTCGCGTATTTAGCGATCGCGACATTACCACCAAACGCGCTGAGGTAGAAGCAGCACTGAAAGATGCTGATGTGTTTTTTGGCAGCTTGCTATTTGATTATGATCAGGTGTTGTGGTTGCGCGATTACGTCTCCCACATCCCCATCTGCCTCGTGTTCGAGTCAGCTTTGGAATTGCTGAGTTTAACCAAACTGGGCGCTTTTGCCATTGGCGATAAACCCAAAGGAATGCCCAAACCAGTTAAATTCATCTTGGACAAATTCAGCAACGGACGAGAGGAAGATAAACTCGCAGGTTATATTAGCTTTTTAAAGATAGGACCAAAGTTATTGAAATATGTGCCAGTGCAAAAGGTGCAAGACTTACGCAACTGGCTAATTATATATGGTTACTGGAATGCTGGCGGACCAGAAAACGTTGCCGCTTTATTCTGGACACTCGCAGAAAAATACTTGGGTTTAAAAGTTGGCGAGATTCCCCCGCCAGTCGAAACCCCCAATATGGGGTTACTGCATCCCGATTACCCAGGTTATTTTGAATCGCCACGCAAGTATCTAGAGTGGTATCTTGTGGGGCAGACGTCTCGCCTGCCCGTAGAGACTGGCGGGCAAGATGCTCCGAAGTTTGCTCAACGGGGGGAACCCCCGCACGCAACTTCTCTCCACCCCACAAAACCCGTTGTGGGAATTCTCCTCTATCGCAAGCACGTTATCACCAAACAACCTTACATACCCCAACTCATCCGCCATTTTGAAGAAGCGGGTTTGATACCATTACCCATCTTCATCAACGGTGTAGAAGGTCATGTGGCGGTGCGTGATTGGATGACAACCGACTACGAAACTCAGCAACGACAACTAGGAAATGTAGAAATTGCTTCGCTTTCTCCGGAAGCAGTCAAGATTGATGCCATTGTCTCAACCATCGGCTTTCCCCTAGTGGGTGGTCCTGCTGGTTCAATGGAAGCAGGGCGTCAGGTGGAAGTCGCAAAACGTATCCTCAATGCTAAAAATGTACCATACATTGTCGCCGCGCCACTGCTTATTCAAGATATTTCCTCTTGGACGCGCCAGGGTATCGGAGGATTGCAAAGTGTTGTGTTATACGCTTTGCCAGAACTGGATGGGGCAATTGACACGGTTCCCCTCGGTGGTTTGGTGGGAGAAAAGATTTATTTAGTTCCTGAACGAGTACAGCGATTAATTGGTAGGGTAAAAAGCTGGATTAACATCAAACAAAAACCAGCATCCGAACGGAAGATTGCAATTATTCTGTATGGGTTCCCGCCTGGTTACGGTGCTGTGGGTACAGCTGCTTTGTTAAATGTACCGCGAAGTCTGCTCAAATTTCTCCACGCGCTTAAAGAGCAAGGTTACACTGTCGGGGATTTGCCGGAAGATGGGGAAGAGTTGATTCGCCAGGTGAAACAGGCGGATGAGAACCCCACCCCTACCCTCTACCACGAGGTGGAGGGAGTTGAATTTCCCCCTGTGAACGGGGGGGTTAGGGGGGATTCTACTGTTAACGTCCGTACCCTAGAAACATGGCTGGGATATCTGCGTACATCCCGGATTGAGAAACAATGGAAATCTCTGACGGGTACTGGGATTAAAACCTATGGCGATGAATTTCAGATTGGCGGTGTTCAGTTAGGAAATCTTTGGATAGGCGTGCAACCACCTTTGGGCATACAAGGCGACCCGATGCGGTTGATGTTTGAACGGGATTTAACGCCACATCCCCAATACGCTGCTTTCTACAAATGGCTGCAAAATGGCTTTCAAGCTGATGGTGTTGTTCATTTTGGGATGCACGGCACTGTAGAATGGTTGCCTGGTTCTCCTTTGGGGAATACGGGTTATTCTTGGTCTGATATTTTGTTGGGAGATTTGCCTAATCTATATATATATGCGGCGAATAATCCTTCGGAATCAATTTTGGCGAAGCGTCGCGGTTATGGGGTGTTAATTTCTCACAATGTACCACCTTATGGTCGTGCGGGTTTGTATAAGGAGTTGGTGGCGCTGCGGGATTTAATCTCGGAGTATCGAGAAGACCCAGAAAAGAATTATGCCCTTAAGGAAGCGATTTGTAAAAAGATTGTGGATACGGGTTTGGATGCTGATTGTCCGTTTGAGGATGCGAAGCGTTTGGGGATTGGGTTTACGCCGGAGAATGTCCGCATGTTTAGCGATCGCGCTTTTAATGATTATCTCGTGAAGTTGTACGAGTATTTGCAGGTGTTGGAAAATCGTCTGTTCTCTTCTGGGTTGCATATTTTGGGGGATGCGCCGAATCAGGAGGAGATGGAGTCTTACCTTGAGGCTTATTTTGGAAACGAACCGCCAAGACGCCAAGAACGCCAAGAGGAGGAGAGGTTAGTTAGAGATTTGTTGATGCAAACGACTGATGAGTTGACGAATTTGTTACGGGGTTTGAATGGGGAGTATATTCCGCCTGCGCCTGGTGGTGATTTGTTGCGGGATGGTGCGGGTGTTTTGCCTACGGGGAGAAATATTCATGCTTTAGATCCTTATCGTATGCCTTCGCCTGCGGCGTATGAACGGGGACGGGAAATTGGTCAAAAAATTATCGCCCAGCATCTGGAAGAACATGGGAGTTATCCGGAGACTGTGGCGGTGATGTTGTGGGGTTTGGATGCGATTAAAACTAAGGGAGAATCTCTTGGTATTCTGTTGGAGTTGGTGGGTGCGGAACCTGTGAAGGAGGGGACGGGGCGAATTGTCCGGTATGAACTGAAGCCGTTGGCTGAGGTGCGACATCCCCGGATTGATGTGTTGGGGAATTTGTCTGGGATTTTCCGCGATAGTTTTGTGAATATTATTGAGTTGTTGGATGATTTGTTTCAACGGGCAGTTGAGGCTGATGAACCCCAAGACCAAAATTTTATCAGAAAACACGCTTTGGCTTTGAAGGCGCAAGGGGTGGAAAATGTGGCAGCGAGGTTGTTTTCTAACCCTGCGGGTGATTTTGGTTCTTTGGTGAATGATCGCGTGGTTGATGGTAACTGGGAATCTGGCGATGAGTTGGGGGATACTTGGCAAGGTCGCAATGTGTTTAGTTATGGTAGACAAGATAAAGGTCAAGCTAGACCAGAAGTGCTGAATAAACTTTTGCAAACAAGCGATCGCATTGTCCAAGAAATTGACTCGGTAGAATACGGTTTAACTGACATTCAAGAATATTATGCCAATACTGGTGGGTTGAAGAAAGCAGCGGAAAAACAACGCGGTAAAAAAGTAACAACTAGCTTTGTGGAAAGTTTCTCGAAAGATACAACACCGCGCAATTTAGATGATTTGCTGCGGATGGAATATCGCACGAAGTTGCTGAATCCTAAATGGGCGGATGCAATGGCAAATCAAGGTTCTGGCGGTGCTTTTGAAATCTCCCAACGCATGACGGCGTTAATTGGCTGGGGTGGTACTGCGGATTTTACTGAGGATTGGGTATATGACCAAGCGGCTGATACTTATGCCTTGGATGCAGAGATGGCAGAGAAGTTGCGGAAGGCGAATCCGGAAGCTTTCCGTAATATTGTGGCGAGGATGTTAGAGGCGCATGGGCGTGGTTTTTGGCAAGCTGGTGAGGAGAAGTTGCAGAAGTTACGCGAGTTGTATGAGTTAACGGATGAGGAACTTGAAGGGGTGACAGTTTAGACAGGTAGGGTGGGTTAGCCGAGAGTACGGCACCACACAAACTCACCTCTTTTGAGGCTATTATGTCTTCAAATGATTACACTTTCGGAGTCAGACAGCAAATTATATGGAAAACTCTTTCACTGCAATATTTGAAAAAGTCGATGATTGGTACATTGGCTACGTCCAAGAGTTACCTGGTGCAAATGTTCAAGAAAGAACTCTGGAAGAAGCAAGGGAAAGCCTGCGGGAAGCTATCGAGCTAATTATAATATCGAATCGGGAACTTGCAGAGCAACAACTATCCGGTAAAGATTTTGTACGTGAAAAGATTACAGTCAAAATATCGTGAAGAGACGTGAATTGATTCGCCATCTGGAAGCTAACGGTTGTCTTTTGCTTCAAGAGGGTGGAAAACACACCATTTTCTACAATCTATCAAACAATAGAACATCAGCAGTTCCAAGACATACTGAGATAGTTGATATTTTGGCTGTAAAAATTTGTAAAGATTTGGAAATACCTCCACCGTAGCAATATTGGTATCTAGAACACCAATTTATCTAATCTTAAGCAACAGCATATCCAGTATGGGGACGAACATTAGGTGGATGAAATCCCAACACAATCCTATCTTTAGGAATTCCTGCGGTTACTAATTCATAGGTTACGCCATCTTCTGTATCGTCCCGTTGCACCCATACCTTGCCATCAATAATGTCAATATGGACTAAACAACCGTGAATCCGCTTAACACCATCCCATCCGAAAGTAATAAGTAAATAGCTATCATTTTCGCTATCGAAGACTGTTTTACACTGAATGTCTCCGTGCGAGTAAGGAATTTGTGTATATGGAACTAATACGTCTTTAATAATGCGACGATAAGTATTTAAGGTATCCATTGCACAATCGTCTCACTGTCAGGATTGAACACGACTAGGTAGAGATTCTCGCTCTCTATCAAAAGTTTACCAATTGGTTCCTCGAATAAAGCTGTAAATACATTGTCGCGCACTGCTAAATACAATGTCCGTTCAGGTTCAAGACGCCCAATAACAGCCCGGTACATGACAAATCCCCCGATAGCATCTTTTAAGTCTTGCATTTCCGACGGACTCACAAAACTTTTTATTTCCACAGCTATCTTTTTATTTCCCTGTTCGGCGGCTAGTAGTCGTTGTGCTCCTAAATCCACATACATATCTTTCTGCCCCCATTTTAAATGTAGAGGGTCGTCTGTAATTGTCCAGCCTTCTTTAAGCAAAGCATTTTTAACAGCATCATGATAAATATCTCTTGCTGGCATATCAAAACTAAGGTATTGCTGAAATAAAAAATGGTTGGGTTTTATCCGGATAGATTTATGACTGATATGTATAAAAAGAAGAACTCATGAATGATTGATATTATACTCTAAATCATGCTGATCCTCAGTAAAATCCACTTTTCACCTCAACTCTTATCAGCAGGAACCATAACACATGGAATATCTTACCACTCATCTTGAAGACGTATGGCGCGATTTATGGCAAGCTTTCGGCACTAGAGAATCCTGGACATCTGAGAACGCTAAGTGCAAAGATATACAGCACAGGCTCTCATACTTCAACTCTCTTCATTCAGCCGAGCCAGACTCTATTGATGATGTTATTCAAGCTTTATCAAGAGGATTTAACCTTATTAAATCTGGGTTAGAATGGCAGGAACCTGCTGCAGGTCACAACTCAACTAAAGAACCTAATGATACACATAAGGCGCGTGGAATTCAGTGGCGACTTGTGATGGCATACAATGGATTTGAGATGATTACAAAGACATTACTAATTAAAGAAAAATATCTAACCCCAGAAACTATCAAAGACTTTACAAATAAATGCTACTTACCGGACTACAGTTCATTAAATCCGCCAGCGACTACAAGGGTAAATCTTGAAAAATGGCTAAACAAACCATCTCGTGAAGAAAAAAGTGCAATTGCTGATTTCCTCAGTCTTGAGAATGGAGATAAAACAATAATCGAAGAATGGATTGTTAAATCTACTCCTGTTTCTACCTGGGTAGATGCAGTAAGACTTGCTAAAGCAATTCGGAATGCTACTGCTCATGGTGCGCTTTCAGCAAGTAAAGTTAACGAATGGGGACTTCAAAAGCCACTACTAACTTTATCCGGTAATCTTGGAGAAATCGTTTTGGCTGGTATGCGAAAGTTAATATAGTGAGAGAATCCAGGGTAAAGTGTGTTTGCGTTTCGTAACTCCTCCAGTCCCCTTTGAAATTATGGGTGCGCCTTGCTATCACGCCGCCCCAGCACTGGCGGAGCCAATCGCCACTGACGGTTACGTAACTCCTGATGTCTGCTATTATTACAAAGGTGAATTGTATGCATATTCGCGAGCAACAGAGTGACCCAAATAACTTCGCTCCTAAGTTTGAAGGGTTTTTTCTCCAGATGGTTATGCCAGGACTACAGCAGAGAGTCCAGAAAATTGTCACCCAAGGACTAGGTTCAGATTGGAAGATTAAACCGATTGGTGACAATTTTACTGAGTTTGAGGTAACAAAAAACAAAGATGCTTTGTCAGTGAAACAAGCTTGGGACAAAAGTTATTATCTGCGTTCCCAGCCAGGAGTTGTAGATGCACAGCCACTGTTTGCTGTTCCTATACCCAACTACCCCGCCTGGAATGACGAGTCAACACAGCCTAGGGCTACCTTTGCGCCCAAAAATCTCGACGAAAGCAGTGATGTAGAATGGAGTCTCAAGCAGCTGCGAGTCTTTGAGGCATGGTCACGCTTTTTCCCAGACCCCAAAAAACGACCAGGGGATGGGATTATCGTTGGGCTTCCTGATACGGGCTATTCGGAACATCCGGAAATTATTGCGAATCTGCTCCTTGAACAAGGTTACGATTTTCTTAAGGGTGACAAAGACCCAAAAGACGAACTCGAAACATCTGGGGGCGAAGTTATAAACAATCCAGGTCACGGCACATCTACAGCCAGTGTCATCATCAGCCCAAGAGGGGGACAAGGCAAGTACCCAAGCGGAAAAACTGTGGCGGGGGTGGCACCTGGTGCCAAATTAGTACCCCTTCGAGTCTCGTACTCAGTTGTACTATTGAGCGTACGTAATTTATCTGAAGCGATTGAGTACGCCGCAGATCATGGTGTCCATGTCCTTTCAATTAGCCTGGGAGCTGGTTTGTTCAACCCGCGTCTGCGGAGTGCGATAACTTATGCCCAAAAACGAGGCGTAATCATCGTCGCAGCATCTGGTACCATGGTTCCCTACGTGGTTTGGCCTGCTGCTTATGAGGAAGTGATTGCTGTGACTGGCAGTAATGTGCGACGTGAGATTTGGTGGGGTGCATCGCGGGGAAGTCAAGTGGATGTCACTGCCCCTGGTGAGTCAGTTTGGTATGCAAAAGTCGAGAAGAACAATGGTCAGATTAGCTATAACGTTCTGCAAGGCTCCGGCACTTCATTTTCTGCACCATTCGTCGCGGGTGTAGCGGCTTTATGGCTATCATATCATGGGCGATCGCAACTCATCGAACGCTATGGAGCCGAAAAGATTCCTTTCATCTTTAATCAAATTCTACGCGACAGTTGTGAGAAATTTCCGACATGGAAGCCCAATCAATTCGGTGAAGGTATCGTGAATGCAGAGAAAGTACTTGCTGCACCACTACCTGATAATGTGACTCGTTCAATTATTGCACCAGGGTTTGCCTTAGAACAACACCCGTCTATAGACAACGGCAGACTCGACACCTTCGCCCATCTCTTTGAGCAACAATTATCACAAAATCAACCCCAAAATAATTTTCTCGGAGTAGTTCGAGATGATACTAAGCTGCGAGCAAGTCTTGCTGAACTGTTGCAGACAACAGAAACAGAATTACCAAGGCGATTGAAAGAGGTGGGACAAGAGCTAGCTTTTTACTTTACCATAAACCCAGAGCTGTACAAGCAATTTGCAGCAACTCTATCTAGTCAAAAGCCTCATTCGACTCAGTTTAAAACAGAGCCTTTGACTGAGTCATCAAAGCCAAAGAATCTAGATTTCTTGCGCGAGAAATTGTTATTGCACGGTGTCTCGGAAGCCTTGAAGACAAAGCTAGGATGAAATCCTAAATTTGTTTGAAGCACCGACTGTGGCACAACTTGCTAGGTACATTGAAACAATGTCTTGGGCGGCGAAAGGTGTGGATAAGACTGGAACTACCGGACAAGAGCGAGAAGAGGTGGAATTTTAAGGAAATCTACGAAGAATATTTGAGGTGCGATCGCTGCGAAGGCGGGCACTCCGTGCCATCGCCGTTTGGGTACTGCGCCCTTGGGCGATCGCCCCCAACAGCGCACAGAAAAGCGCCATCGCGCCTTGCGCGGCTTCTTTCGAGCATCGCTGTCGTGAAGCTGTACTGAATTTATCAAAAGCAATACTTAAAGAAATAGCTATTGGTCTTGATCGAATTCAGTTACCACAGAAAAACAGGCTTAAAGGCAATAGCAGACTGCTAATAGTAATAGTAATGCTGCAATCCTTGGCGTCCTTTATTTCTTTCTCTACAGTCTTGCTTGTTCGTCGAGTAGAAAGCCCCATTGACTTAAGTAGACGGGTAATGTGGTAATTGCTAACCTTAATTCCCAATTCTTGCGCGAGATGTTTCCCTAACCATTGCGCTGTCCAGCGTTCAAATGCATAGCCATAGTCACGCGGGCTATGGCTTGCCAGTTCTTTCAAGCGCTCAAGATATTGCTGATTAATTGCCTTGGGGCGTCCCATCGGGCGTTCATCCCACTTGTGAGCCTGACCTGTCTGTGCCATAGTAATCCAGTATCGTGCAGTCTCTTGAGCGCACAAGAGCGCTTCACAGATTTGTGCTTGAGATTGACCCGCATCTGCAAGCAACATGATTTCAATACGACGGCGATATTCCGGACGTAAATCGGCTTTTAGACTCTTGTGCAGAAGCTTGCGCTCAAAAGCTGTTAAGTAATGACCTTGATTTTCCACTGCAATTCCCTCTTGCATAACTTAAGTAGAACAGCCTCATTAGTTGGGTACATCTCAATGCGTGCAGGAACACATCAAACTACAAACTAAAGTCGCAGCATTTCGGATTATCCACCAGATATATTTACTAAACAGTAGATGCTTCCAATTAGTTTTCATATCTCACTGATAGCCCTTATTACCTCAGCTAAAGCATCCTTAAGCTTGAGATTCTCAAGTATGCTCCTTGGGTAAAAATTGAACATTTGGGTTTTATTGCCAAGATGAAAACTTCTATTTACTTCTCAGAATCTAAGCCTAGAATTATGCCGCTTGTTACAAAAATTAAAATTTGGGTAATGGTCATAAAGGGCGACTCTAGTTGGTCATGCTGCGACGATTGCATTCCTCCTTAAGGAGGATTTTATATTTTTTTATATTTAGAGAGTAAAATTTTCTATTCTACTCTTTTTTGTTTTTTTTGTAGCGAATGAAGCTTGAAAAAGCTTTCCTATAATATAAAACTGTTTGTCTCAGTCATATTTCAAAGCTAAAAAAATTTGAACATTACTACTTTAGTTTTGTTTCATTAACTTTACTGAAACTATTGACGTGCTTATTTTGCCCTCATAATATATAAATCAAGTAGATTGAATAACTCAGTTTAATCTCTATCTAAATCTTTGGATGAAACTAGAAATAGCTAGATGACCATTTTTTAGGGGTGCGTGCATATTCTGAGCTATTTATTCAGCATTTGAAATGCTGAATAACTAATTTAGTTGCTTAATGAAGATTCTCAAATTGAAGTCAAAATTCATGAGAATCAACAGTGGTATCAATCAAGCTTGACGACATCTACCATGCGATATAGATAATTCGCAAAGGAGAAATCCAGGAAGTTAACAAATGAGATTTTGAGGGGCAAGTCAAATGCATTGCCTAACTCTTTAAAATGGCTGCAGAAATAGATTGCACCTTCCAACTCTTTTGTTCTCAAAAAGTTTTTGCAATGCCACCCTCTCAATTCTCTCAACTTACTGCTGGAAGCTGAACTACCAGTAGTCAGTTGAGTTTGTTCGCATTAGTTATTGAAGGAACCAGGTAAAAACAATGGCCATAACACTTAGCGACGCGGCACTTAACAACGTTGAATCAACAGAATTGCAAGAAATCCAAAAAGAAACAAACTTATTCGAGCCATCAACAGCAGGAACAGCACTTCAAGAACTCGAACAACCAGAAGCAACCGTTTTCAACCTATCAACAACAACAAGTCCAACTAGACCGCAACTCACTTCAGAGCAGCAATCTGCTATAGATGTACTAAATACATTAGAATCAGGCACATCCAAAACACCAGTAGACAGACAACCAGCAGTTGAACTACCTTCCACAACTGATGATAGAAGATCCACAACTTCTGGTTCTTCTGGTTTTAATCAAATTCAAGGCACTCCCAACGGCGAAACAATCTATGGCACTAATGGTAAAGATATCATTGCCGCTTTGGGTGGCGATGATACAGTCTATGGTCTAGATGGAAATGACACTATCAGCGGAGGAAGCGGAAGTGACACCGTCAGTGGCGGTGCTGGGGCTGACATCATCTATGGGGACTCTAATCCTAGTGGAAATTTAGACTTGATTGCAAGTGGCAATGATATCCTCTATGGTAATGAGGGAGACGACCAAATCTTTGGTCAAGACCGTGACGACCAAATCTTTGGTGGTTCTGGGAATGACTATATTGAGGGTGGGAAAGGAATCGACTTAATCTATGGTGAGGCTGGCAACGACATACTCTACGGTGATGACATAGAGAACAATTCCGGCGTTAGCGGTGACGACACAATCTATGGTGGGACTGGCAACGACAGCATTTATGGTGGTCGGGGAAATGATAGCCTGTTTGGTAATGCTGGAAAAGATTTAGTTGTTGGTGGACAAGGTAACGACACCCTTGATGGCGGCGACGGTAACGATACATTGATTGGTACTGACACTGCCTTCTATGGTCAACGGCAACTAGGATTTGGCTTAGGCGAGATTGATACCTTAACCGGTGGGAAAGGTAACGACACATTCGTCCTTGGACTTGCACAAGCAAATGCCAGGGATGCAAACGGTAATGATACCGTTGTACAGGATGTCGTTTTATACGATGATGGCAATGTTTTCGCCAATGGCGTTCGAGACTACGCTCTGATTAAAGACTTTGGCTTCGTTAACGACAGTTTTAACCGTGGTGTAGATAAAATCCAGCTGGCAGGTGAACAGAGCTGGTATTCATTGGGTGCATCTCCTGTTAGCTCAGTATCTGGTACAGGGATATTTTATAGCCAAGGTCAAAATGTGAATGAACTTATTGGTATTGTCGAGGGAATTTCGCAGCAAAATCTCAGCCTTTCCAATACCAACCAATTCACTTTCGTTTGATTGGAAATTCTAACTTAGGTACTAAACCAAAATCTCAGCTTTTGTGCTTCTTTTCGGTTGAGCGCAAGCATGCTGGGAAACCATGTTCAATCCTACTTGCATAGGAAAGGATTAAAACTTTATGGCTTCAGATATTGCAGTTCAGTTTGGTGACATACTGCAAAACCCCACAATCTTTCCCCAAGAACAAGGCAAACTAAACATTGTTGTTAAGAATCAGGGCGATGCACAGTTCAACGGACCTGTAAACCTTAAACTTTATGCATCAACCGACAACATTCTTGACACGAATAACCTAGATACCCTTGGTCCAACAAGAGGTGCAAGCGATCCACTCAAGGGCACAGATGAGTTACTAGGTAATTTGAATGGTCAAACAGTTAACTTAGCGCCAGGTCAGTCCCAAACCTTGACTGTAGACTTTGTTGGATCTGATTTCCGTACTGCGAGTGTTGTGTCCCCAGGACTCTATTATCTGTTTGCACAGGTGGAGCCGGGTAACAATGTTACTGATAGTAATACAGCCAACAACACAGCCAACCAGTTAATTACTGAAGGTGACGCTGTTATCCAATGGAATTCTGTTTTCTTAAATGCTGTACAGACTACGGGTAAAAACGGTGCTGCTGGTACACCACCTCCATTACAAACACGCGATCTGGCGATAATGAACACGGCAATTTATGATGCCGTCAACGCAATTGACCGGACGCACAAGCCTTACCTAGTGAACGACATCAGCGCATCTGAAGCTACAGGCGCGTCGAAAGAAGCTGCGGCAGTTCAAGCAGCGCACGATACACTAGTCGCTGTGTTCACAGACTCACGATTTTCTCCCTCACAATTTTACCCAAACCAAGGCATAAGAGACACATTAAAAGCCACATTCGATGAACAACTCAACAGGTCTCTTGCAGCAATCCCTAATGGCGATGCTAAGACCAAGGGCATTGCTATAGGAGGAAAGGTTGCCCAAGAAATACTCGCTAACCGGGTAAATGATGGTGCAGCGACTGCTCAAGTACCCTACACACCAGGAAAGGGCTTTGGCGATTGGCAGCCAACTCCCCCCGATTTTAAGCCAGCATTATTGGCGCAGTGGGGCAATGTTACTCCCTTTGGTCTATCGAGTGGTAACCAGTTCCGCCCGGATACTATCCCTGAGTATGCTAGCCCTCGGTACGCGAGAGATTTTAACCAAGTCAAGTCGCTTGGTCAAGATAATAGCACTGTCCGCAACGCAGACCAGACGGAAATCGCTCAATTCTGGGCTTACGATCGCCCTGACACCTTCAGACCACCCGGTCAGTTGCTCGAGGCTGTGGAAGAAGTAGCATTAGCTAAGGGCAATACGCTAGAACAGAACGCCCGTTTGTTTGCGCTGCATAGCATTGCTCAAGCTGATGCGGGCATTGCTGCGTGGGATGCCAAGTACACCTACGAGGAATTGCGCCCAATTACTGCAATCCAGAATGCAGATAAGGACAACAATCCAGACACGATTGCCGATCCAAATTGGAACCCACTGCTAACGACGCCGAACTTCCCTGACTACATATCAGGGCATTCCGTATTTGCTGGTGCAACAGCCGAAGTTCTCAGAAAATTCTACGGCACGGACAACATCAGTTTTGACATTCCTTCACAGGAATTACCTGGTGTTTATCGCTCATACGGCAGCTTTACGCAGTTCGCCCGGGAAGATGCCGATAGCCGGATTTACGGTGGAATCCATATTGACACAGCCGCTGTAGATGGGGTGCAAGTAGGCACAAATGTGGGCAACTTCGTGTCTAATAACTTTTTGATTTAGTGATACCCAGAACTGGTTAGTGGTTAGTAGATAGTGGTTAGTGGTTAGTGGAATAACCAACAACTAATGTAGAGACGCGCCATGGCGCGTCTCTACAACTAACTCCACAACACTAGCACTCAAAGACTACTCAGGTTTCTCTTGTAATAAATCGTGTTTCAGCAGCGCATCTGCTGCCTGATTAATAGAATCAAAACTCATACCGGATCTATCTGCAATATCCAGCAAGCTATGGTTCCCGTCAGACAAATTCAGAACCCACAACATTGCCATTTCTCTCATTTTTGTATCCGTCTGTCCACCGATTGCGCCGTATAGACCCCTTTTACCCAACTGCGGCTCACATTTTGGATTTTGGTTTAGATATTTTTTGTTGTTTTCTAGTATATGCAGAACTGACAAACACTTGGAGAATGAATCGGCAAGGTACTCGGTTTGTACCAGATCCAAATTGTCTGCAGATGTATGATATTCTGGATAACAACTGTGCGGTGTTCTCATGAAACAACCCACAGGTAAGTTAAATCCTGGTGAACAAAACTGCCGTTCGTCATAGCCATAAGGAAAGAAATCTATGATTTCAGAATCTTTACCAGAATGCTTTAAGACATGAGTCACGGCTTTGTCGATTTCGGCATCACCTCGACGGCTTTTTTTATAAGTAGACTTCCCCGGATCGCCTAGACAAGTTAAAACTAAACCGTGTTTAATCTTGTGAACCTGATTTTCATTTAAAGAAAGCCAAGTGATGGAACCGATAGTTCCAGGAATGAAGATAAATCGATAAGAGTACGAAAGATTTATTTGACTCAAATATTTTGCCAGGAATGTTGCGATCGCTATACCAGAGAGATTATCATTACAAAGTGATGGATGACAGGCATGGCATGATATGAGGACTTCGTCTGGTTTCTCTCCTTTAAGGTAATACTCGCCATACGTTAGATGACCGTCCTCCAGGGAAGAATCGATGCACACCTGATACTCTTCGTCCTGTAGTTCCAAGAATTGTTTGTGACTCAGACAAAAGCCCCAGCTTTCTTTGTAATATGAAGTCCGATAAGGAATCCAATCAGGGCGATCGCTTAGTGTAAACAGATGTTTCTTTAATTCCTCTAAATGTATCTTTTGCTTAACAGGCACGCTGTAATTGACAACGTGCAAGTTTGATTTATTAAAATCTATAATTCTTTCTCCTTTGGAATTTTTAACATACGCATCTTTAATATTCCACTCTTTAGGCACTGTCCAATCAAAAACTTGAGTACCAGTAGGAACTTCATGTTGAGTTAATTCAATATGCTTTTTAATCCAATGCAGCGTTTCTCGAAAACCATTGCCAGTAATAGAGCGGCAAATAGGATACAACTCTGATATTAACTGGTACATTTCTTGGCTAACTTCGTTTGGCTTAAGCCTCTCTTTAATATCAGTAATATTCACGTTTTTCACCTTTTCTAGAAATAATTAAATTTTCAATATAAGCTAAATCTAATCAGCTTGCTAGTTTAGTTTTCAAGTTAAAAAATCACTTTGCGACAATAAAAAGCTTCAGCATACTTATTGGGCGCATTGGATTCAATTCCTCGTAGTCTTAGAATTGATAAAAATGTTTCTTCTGTAAACCATTGTTTGTTATTTTGCGATGGGAAGCTGTCAATAATATACTTAATTTTTTCTTGACAAATTTCCTCGTCTAAATGTACAAAAAAATTAGGATTTCCTAAATCTCCATCATACTTAGGTATTTCATACTCTAGGATTAAATGATTCCTAAATGTATTCCAAGTAAAGTCACAAATTAAGCGATGGTCTTGATGCAGATCGTGACGAGAATGAGTCAAAATTAAATCGGGATTATAATCTTGCTTTAATTGCTCAAAAAAGTGTTTAATTTCAATTCCAATGAAAGGAAAAAAACCATCTTGAAATTGTTTGATTACTATATTTTTTTCTGGGACTTTTTCTAAAAATTTATTAGCGCTGTGATAAGCTTCCTTTTCTCTTTGTATATTTGAGCTAAATACAACCCAATTAAACACAATATTCGGGTAACTTTCTACCAATCTTAAGATTGTGCCTCCACAACCAATTTCTATATCATCGCAATGCGCTCCTAAACACAAAACTTTATAAGTTGAGTCGTTCTTTTCTTCAAAATTGAATTTAAGCATATTGCTAATTTGTTAATGCCAGGGGATACTTTGTCTTAGATACTTGCTGAAAATAGTAAACAAGAGTGCAAAAGTCAAATTTATGAAAATAAAACCACAGATTAAGACAGATGGACACAGATAAATAACTAGTGTTAATCTGTGTCCATCTGTGGTTATAAATATCAATTAATCATACTTTTGCAAGAAGTCTAGTAATTACAGTAGATATCCTTAGAGGCTCTTTATAAACAAAATATTAAGTAGGGTGTGTTACGGCACAAAGTGACTAAATATAGCGAACATAAATATTTTTGCCGTAACGCACTCCCGATGAATGGTGCGTTGCGCTGCGCTATAACGCACCCTACAAAATTAAAATTTACTTTATAAAGAATTTCTTAGTCAATATCTACTGCAAAGGACATTGATATTTATCTTCAAGCCAATTTGACTGGTACAGAATCATGAGCAACATGGTGAATCCGACTATATTCTAAAGATTTTGCCTTCCTTTCATGATTCCATACTGCCCAAGGAGCGTTACCTTGACAATACATATCATCTAACTGCTGTTGCTCTTTAAAGGTATCCATGCACGCCCAAAAGCCATTGTATTTATAAGCAGCTAGCTGTTTTAAATGAATTAATCTTTCAAATGGTTCGTTCACCAATTCTTCTCCGGCTTCAATATATTTAAAGATATCTTTCTTAAAAACAAAGAAACCTCCATTTATCCGAATCCCGGCTTGTTGGACACTTTGGATATTAGTTACCAAGCCATTTTCTTGCATGGAAACTAAATGGAAACTTTGCGACGGTTTGACACACAGAAAACTAGCTATTTTGTCATGTCTATAAAAGTCTTCAATTATGTCAGGCAGGTGTAAATCTGTCAAGCCATCACTGTAATTAGCTAGGAAGACCTCTTCCCCTTCTAAGTATTCTTCAACAGCCTTGAACCTTTGACCAATATTTGAAGTCAACCCTGTATCGACAAAAGTAATTTTCCAATCTTCAATATCACTATTTAGAAGTTGGATTTTTTTGCCTCCTTCTTGTAATGTAAAATCATTGGAAACACACTCATCATAATTGAGAAAGTAATTTTTGATGACGTCTGCTTTATAACCAAGACACAAAATAAAATCTTTGTGTCCGTAGTGAGCATAGTATTTCATGACATGCCACAATATTGGTCTGTAGCCAATATTAACCATAGGCTTGGGAACATTGGCGAAAAATTCTCTTAATCTGGTTCCTAAACCACCGCAGAATAAAACTACTTTCATCGTAATTTCCTTTTTTGACTCTGATTAAATTCAATTAAGATTGAGTTGAGTTGTCGCTCGCTCAAGAATAGACATTAACTTCAGGAATCGGCACGATAAATTGACAACCCCAATCACGTACATACGACATCTGTGACATGATTTCGTTTTTCAGATTCCAAGGTAAAATCAACAGATAGTCTGGCTTTGTTTCTTGAATTTTGTCTGGATGAAAGATTGGTATATGAGTTCCTGGTAAGAATTTACCTTGTTTGTATGGGTTCCTATCTACGGTGTAATCAATGAAATCTTCTCTAATTCCACAATAATTCAAAAGAGTGTTACCTTTACCAGGAGCGCCGTAACCAGCAATTATTTTTCCTTGTCGTTTAGCTGAAATTAAAAATTCCAAAAGTTTGAACTTGGTTTCCTTCACCTTTTCACCAAAGGAAAAATAATGTTTTATATTGCTAAATCCAGCAGCTTCTTCCCTTGCTCTGAGTTCCTTTACCTGCTGACTAATAGGTTTAGAAGTATCTTCTGCTTGTCTTGCATAAATTCTCAGAGAACCACCATGAGTTGACAGTTCTTCTACATCAAAGATTGTTAAACCGTGCTCTGCAAAAAGTTTCTCTACTGTGAGCAACGACAAGTAAGAAAAGTGCTCGTGATAAATAGTGTCAAACTGGTTTTCCTCCATCAGTCGCATTAAATGAGGAAACTCCATAGTAATGACACCTTGAGGTTTGAGTAAAATTTTAGCGCCTGCTACAAAATCGTTGATATCAGGTACGTGAGCAAGTACATTATTAGCCACTAATAAATCGGCTTGCGTACCATCAGCAGCTAATTCATTCGCTGTGTTTTTTCCAAAGAACTTTACAACTGTGGGAATGCCTTTTTTTATAGCTACCTTAGCGACATTAGCTGCTGGTTCTATGCCCAGAACATTAATTCCTTTGGCAAGAAAATATTGCAATAAGTAACCATCGTTACTAGCTATTTCCACGACTTGAGTATATGAGTGTAACCTAAAGCGAGCTATTACGTTTTCGGTATAATTCTTGGCGTGTTGTAGCCAAGAGTCAGAGTAAGATGAAAAGTAGGCATACTCAGTGAAGATGTCTTGCGGGCTGACATATTCCTGAAGTTGAACTAAAAAACAGCGATCGCACACATACACGTGCAGCGGATAGAAAGCCTCCATTTGGTTAAGCTGTTCAGCAGTCACGTAGCTTTCACAAAGCGGTGACATTCCCAAATCAACAAAGGTATGCTTTAATGTTGACCCACAAAATCGACAGCAACCACGATTCAGGGTTGTACCATTCTGTACGTAGGACTCCAAAGTTGTGTTAATCATTTATTAGCTTCTTTGAGTGTTATGTGTAACTTGATAGAGCGACTCCAAGGGAGATCCCCCCAACCCCCCTTAACAAGGGGGGCTTTGTTCCTCGCTTAACAAGGGGGGTTTTGTTCCCCCCTTAAAAAGGGGGGCTAGGGGGGATCAAGTCTTAACTGAGAAGTATTGGGTAAAATCTAGAACAGGTTCAAAGGGAGGCCAACTGGTATCTTTCTCAGAAATCTCACTTATAGGTAAAGGCCATTCAATCCCAAAGGCGGGATCGTCATAACGCAAACCACGCTGGTAATCTGGTGCATAAAATTCACTCATCTGATACACAATTTCAGCATCATCAGTGAGCGTTTGGTAACCATGAGCGAACATCTCAGGGACGTACAAAGCTCTACGATTCTCAGCGCTTAACTCAACGCCAAAGTGTAATTTGTACGTAGGGGATTCAGGGCGCAAGTCGATGATGACATCGTAGATAGCACCATGAGTGCAGCGAACCAACTTTACCTCGGTTGCAGGAGCAACTTGATAGTGCATGCCCCGTAGAGTCCCCAAGTTGTAGTTGAAAGCTACGTTGCATTGTGCAATTGTTGGCTTTAAGCCGTGAGCGGAAAATTCCTTTTGGCAGAAAGTACGAGCAAAGAAGCCACGAGTATCTTGCCGTTGCTCTAAGTCAATCAGGAATGCGCCTTTGAGTGAAGTTTCTCTAATTAGCATGACTGATTCCAAAAGAAATTTTGATCAATTTGCCCAGTGCGAATCAGATACTCTAGCTGCTTCAAGCGAGTGAATCCTCTAGATAAAAAAGTGGATTCTGACATATCAATAGAACTAAACACATTGAACAACTGCTGGGCACCCTTTGCTGCATCCCACTCACACTTGAATCCCGGTAGTGTCGTGTTAATCTTCTCGAAAGAAACCCGATAGCTGCGGTTGTCCGCACCACTGTCCCCAAAGCTAAGCTTGCATCCAGTGAAAACTTCTGCTACTATCTGGGCAATTTCTTTGACTTGATAGTTGCTGGCAGTATCACCCACATTGAAGATTTGGTTGTGAACAATGTTGCGCTCTGCTTCGAGCGTACAAACAATTGCTTTGCAAATGTCAAGCAGATGAACCAACGGACGCCAAGGAGTACCGTCGCTCGTCATCTTGATTTCTTTAGTCGTCCATGCTAGTCCAGCCAGGTTGTTTAAAACTATATCGAAGCGCATTCTGGGAGATGCGCCGTAGGCTGTGGCATTCCGCAAAAAGGTAGGAGAGAAACCATCGTCAGCTAGTAACTTAACATCTCGCTCTACCAACGTTTTACATTCTGCATACGCTGTTTGTGGATTGACTTTAGACTCCTCCGTAACATAGTCCTCACTCGCAACGCCATAGACACTGCACGAAGAAGTGTAGACAAAGCGACGCACACCAGATGCTTTCGCTAGTTCGGCGAGACGAACCGAACCTTTATGGTTAATGTCGTAAGTCACATTGGGAGATAATTGTCCGGCAGGATCGTTGGAAAGTTCAGCCAGATGAACGACTGCCTCGACACCTTGTAAATCTTCTTTTGTGATGTGGCGGATGTCTTTGTTCAGAGTTTTGGCAGTTAGTTCAGTACCGTTGTATAGCCAACCAACCTTGTAGAATCCTGTGTCAACCCCAATAACCTCATGTCCGTGTTGCATCAAGATTGGGGCTAATAACGAGCCGATATAACCTTCAGTTCCAGTTACAAGTATTTTCATAGGTGTTAAATATTACTAAATAAAGTCAAGTTCTGTAAAATACCTCCCAGACTTAATGACTACAAAACCCTGAACAAAGTAACGAGCCTCTCTGGCACGAACAGCCGCTTGCTGCAGCCGACTGCCTATGCTGTGGTAGCAGCGCAATCCTTTATGAAATATCCTTTATGAAATAACAGTATGCAACTAACCTGTTTGCGATCGCGTTCTGGGAAATGTATGATTTAACGTATAAGTTGTATAGTTTGGGTCTGTTTATGCTTCGCTTTAAGTGAAAAATTCTCTCGTTACCGCAAATACGTTTCCAAAGTAACGAACCACTCCAGGCAGGCTAGACGCTCGAACTCGAGATTGGCTGACTCTAACAGCTTTGTGGAGCCATTGCCCGTATGCAAAAGCAGAGTCACGCTGACTGCCTTCGGCAATTGCCGATCTGCCCGGCTTTAGCTTGGCTTGATACTCGCTAAAAGCCACGCTAGTACTTGGCGTCTCCACTTGACTGGGGCTGAAGATGAGGCATCCCGCCGGATGATATTGATTATTATTAGCATGTTTTATTTAAATTTTATTAATTTTATCAAATAATCATTTTATTGTAAATATATATATGAAAAAAATCATCAAAATAACAAACAGGAGGATGGAAGTTTCTTCAGTGCTTTACAAAAGTCTTCTTTGTACTTAGCATTGCCGGATAAGTTAAGATTAAGTCTGTCTAAAGGCAGAAGATTATGTAAACATTAGTAGTTTAATTTCCATATACATAAAACAAATAAAAACAAAGTTGAGAATTTGCAAGATATCAAGTCGGTAGTTGCCCCGACGATTGCTTTCAAATTGAGGATAGCAATAGGCACTCCAACACCAAAATAAAAAACCTTATAAAGCAAGGAGTTTGACAGGGATTGGACTTGAAATCAAAAAATAAATGTATTAAAAATAATAAATCCAAAACAGTTTTAGAAGTTTAGCCAAAATTTATTAAATACATTTAACTGACGTTTATGATTCGTAATTAATAAAACTTCAACTCCCAACAAAGTAGGAAATAGCTGGCTATGCTTGTCGGGGTGCAGGCGGCTGCATAAAAAAAGCAACAGACAAGTCAATACGGGCAAGTTAAAAAAGATTTATTGTCCTTAATTTATTTATTGCTGCCTTAGGTTGAAAATCTCTAGAGGTTCGAGTTCTGGTTTATGGCACGACGTTCGTTGAAGGCATCTATCCTAGGCATCGAGAAAGCAAAAAGGGCTTTTAAAGTAAGGGAATGGACGCAAGAATATCTAGCTAGTGAGGTAGGGCTGGAAACTCGCCAGCCAATTTGGAAGTTTTTTACAGGGAAGCCGATTGAGCGTCAGAGCTTCATGGAGATCTGCTTTCAACTTGGTTTGGATTGGCAAGAGATTGCTGAGTTACCGACAGCAGGCGCACCAACGGAAAAAAAGCTCGATTGGGACAACTGCCAGGATATTGATGCCTTGGTGGAAATGGTGCGAAAGCAAAGAAGCGATAAAATTCAAGCCCAGTGCGCCACGATGCGGTTGTTAGATATTGCTCAACCGATTGATCTAGAAGATATTTATGTCGATGTCAATATTCAGAATAATATTACAAGTCAAAGATGGTTAGATATCTTTGAATTACAAGGCTTTTCAAAAGAATTCGACCGCTTGCCTTGGGATCAAGTTTGTCAGGAACTCGTTCCAGCGCTACAGGCAGTGGCAACCTATCCCAAACTGATGGTGCTAGGCAAACCAGGTTCTGGTAAAACCACATTTTTACAACATATCGCCACGCAATGTAATCAAGGCAAGTTCCAAAGAGACCGGATACCTATTTTTATACGATTAAAAAATTTTGCTGAGGATGCCAGAGAAACAGGGGATTTTAGTTTATTGAACTATATCACTCAAGAGCTTGCTTACTTCGGCATTTGTGACCAGCAAATCCAAACATTACTCGCTGATGGCAGAGTGTTAATTCTACTGGATGGCTTGGATGAAATTCCAGAAGATGATAGCGCCGAAATCGTGAAAAAAATTCGCAAGTTATTTGAGGAATATTACAAAAATCAGTTTATTATCACCTGTCGGATTGGTACTCAGCAGTATCGGTTTGACTCATTCACTGATATTGAAATTGCCGATTTTGACGCCTTCCAAATTGAAGCCTTTGTCCAAAAGTGGTTTGTCAACGTTGGTAGGAATTCCACTCAACAAGCACAAGCCAAGGCTTGTCAGTTCATGCAAAAGTTGCAGTTATCAGAAAATCGGCACATTCGAGAACTAGCTGTGTCGCCGCTTTTGCTCAACCTGGTTTGTTGTGTGTTTCAAGCCCGCTCAGACTTTCCCGCTAGGCAGGTCGAACTTTACAAGCAAGGATTGGACATTTTGCTCAATCGCTGGGATCAAGTCAGGAGCATTAAACGTGATAGTATTTATCGTGATTTGTCTTTACCCCACAAGCTCAAACTGCTGAGTCAGATTGCCGCCATCACCTTTAAGCAAGAACGTTACTGTTTTACAAAAAGCAATGTCCGGCAATACATTATGGAGTATCTCCGTAACTTACCGACTGTCCAAGCTGATGATCCCGAGGTACTGCAACTCAATAGTGAGGCAGTGCTGAAATCGTTCTTAGCACATGGTCTACTCGTGGAGCGGGCGCGGGGGATTTACTCGTTCTCACATCTCACGTTTCAAGAGTATTTAACGGCTAGAAACATTGTTACTAGTCCTGAACCAGAGATATTAGAAGAAAAATTGCTCGATCTGGTCAGCCATGTGACCGAACCCCGTTGGCGCAAAGTCTTTTTACTCACAGCTGGTATGTTAGGTAATGCCCCTAACCTGCTACAGTTAATCAAGCAACAGATTGATGCGCTTGTTGGCGCTGATGAGCAATTGCAGCAGTTCCTGATCTGGCTCAACCAGAAGTCCCTTTCCGTCCAGGCTCCCTATAAAAGAGCAGCTATTCGTGGCTTTTACCTGACACTGGTTCTTCCTCGCGATCTGAGCATAGCCCGTGACCTGACTCTCTCCCTTGCCATCGATCCGAGGCTTGCTGGTAATCTTGCCAGTGATTTGACCGTAGATCTGGCTCTTAACCGTGCGCTATCCCTCAGCCTTGCCCTGGTAGCTGACCCAACTCTGGATCGAGTCCTTGCCCTAAGTTTTGCTCTGACTTATGACATAGATATTTTCTGTGACTGTGAGTTCGAGCAATCGCTGCAACAACTTAAAAAACAACTACCAGCCCCAGATCAAGGCAGAGAAAGGTTGAAGAAATGGTGGAACGCTAACGGTCAGACTTGGGTTGAGAAATTGAGGTCTCTGATGCTTCGGTGTCGCAATATAGGTCATCAATGGCAGTTCAGCGAGCAGCAAAAGGAAGTACTCAAGCAGTACTACGCTGCCAACCAATTGCTGGTGGATTGCCTCAAGGTCGCTTGTGAAGTCACTCCCACTGTGCGAGAGCAGATTTCGGAAACGTTGTTGTTGCCCATCACCAGAACATCAGGTGGTGCATCGGATACAAGGGTATATTTAGCTACTGGAAATGTGGTGAAGCTATGGTAGCCACTTATGATGTACCGCTTGTTGTCTTTTCGGTGGCGATCGCATTCATTGCCTCTTACACAGCACTGGATCTGGCTGAACGGGTGAAAGTGACCACTGAGCAAGTGCGTAATCTGTGGCTCTTGGTTGGCGCGATCGCCCTGGGAATTGGCATCTGGTCAACGCACTTCATCGGGATATTGGCTTATAAGCTGCCGATCCCTATAACTCACGACCTCTCAATTGTCTTAGTCTCAATGGGGGTGGCAATTGTTACCTCTGGAGGAGCGCTCTGCATCGTCAGCCGTGAGAAGCTGGCGACGCTTGGGTTGCTCTTTGGGGGCGTTTTAATGGGACTTGGGATTGCAGGCATGCACTACATCGCCATGGCTGCAATGCAACTACAAGCGAAAGCGAGCTACGATCCAAACCTGGTTGCACTTTCTGTCGTGATTGCGATCTGTGCATCCCTCATCGCCCTAAAGCTGGCGTTCCATCTGCGCTCCCAGACCATGCTGAGCGGGAGTGTGTGGAACCTCGGCGGTGCGATGGTTATGGGAGGTGCTATTGCCGGAATGCACTATACAGCAATGGCGGCAGTCAGCTTTCAGCCCACTGACCAAGTGGTACAGCCCGTTCATGGCTTGAACCACTCTTTACTGGCGACTGCAATTGGAATTGCGACTTTGGTCATCCTGAAGCTAACGGATCTGACTAGCTTTTTCGATCAGCGCCTGGGTGCCGAGACCGCCAGAGCCGAGGCACTGTGCGAGAGCGAAGAGCGCTTCCGCTCCTTGGTGCAAAATGCATCTGATATTATTGCGGTTATCGCAGCCGATGGCATCATTTGCTACACAAGCTTATCCGTCAAAAATATTCTGGGTTACGAAGGCGAGGAATTGCTAGGCAAAAAGGCTTTTGAACTCGTCCATCCTGACGATCGCCCCAAGGCAGAAAGCCTCTTGAGGGAAGCCCTCGATTATTCTAAGACCAACATCACAGCTGAGTTTCGTTTACAGCACGCAGATGGTTCGTGGCGAGATTTTGAAGTGCTAGTCAATAATCTACTGGCTGAGCCGAGTGTGGCTGGTATTGTTACCACTTGCCGCGACATCACCGAGCGCAAGCGGACCGGGGAGGCGCTGCGGGAGTCGCAACAGATGCTGCAGTTAGTGATGGATAACATTCCGCAATTCATCTTCTGGAAGGATAGGAACTCTGTCTTCCTAGGTTGCAATCGTAACTTTGCACAATTCGTGGGTGTTGGCAGTCCAGAGAATATTGTTGGCAAAACAGACTACGACTTAACATACCAGACAGAGGAGGCGGACTCCTTTCGCGAGTGTGACCAGAGAGTCATGGAAACGAGTACACCCGAATATCATATTATTGAACCTCTACAGCTAGCTGATGGCAAACAAGCTTGGCTAGACACTAACAAGGTTCCACTCCATGATTCGAGCGGAAATGTTGTAGGCATACTCGGCAGCTTTGAAGACATCACCGAGCGCAAGCGAGGAGAGGCAGCATTGGTAGAAGCGCGGGAAGCAGCTTTTGAAGCATCGCGTCTCAAATCTCAGTTCCTAGCCAACATGAGCCATGAGATCCGTACCCCGCTCAATGCTGTCATTGGGTTGACAAATCTGCTTTTGAATACAGAACTCAAACCCGAGCAACGAGGCTTTGTCCAGACGATTCGCCACAGCAGTGACGCATTACTCAGCATCATAAACGACATTCTGGACTTCTCCAAAATCGAGTGCGGCAAACTGGATCTGGAACAGCAACCCTTCGATCTACAAAAATGTGTTGAGGAATCCATCAGCCTAGTGGCTTCCAAGGCAGCAGAAAAAGGCTTAAAGCTAGCATACTCGATTGCTCCCTCCACCCCAAAGACGCTCGTAGGAGATGCTGCCCGACTCAGCCAAATATTAGTGAATCTACTGACTAACGCGGTAAAATTTACAGAAGTTGGGGAAGTGACTGTTTCGGTAACGGCTTTGAAGGTGAGAAGCAAGCAAGGGTGGCGTTCTCTCCTGAGTCCTGAACGCCAGTTTGCGGGAAGGGCGGAACCCTCCGCAGTCGCCTCAACGGGGGGAACCCCCGCAGGGCGCTGCTCTCCGCACGCAACTGGCTCCTCCTTAGATACTTATGAAATTCAATTTGCTGTCAAGGACACAGGTATCGGCATTCCCCAAGAGCAGATCGAGCATCTGTTCGAGCCCTTCAGCCAAGTCGATTCTTCGATCAGCCGTCGCTATGGAGGCACGGGGCTGGGTCTTGCCATCTGTAAACAGCTAAGCCAAATCATGGGAGGACGGATCTGGGTGGAGAGTACGCTGGGTCAAGGCTCCTCCTTTTATTTCACGTTAATTGCCCAATCGAGTCCCATGCAAGTGGATACCCCTAAGGTGGAGTCAAGAGTTGCGATACCTCAAATAGCTGAACAGTTACCCCTACGGATTCTGTTAGCCGAAGACAATCAAGTGAACCAGCAGGTTGCCCTGCTCATCTTAAAGAAGCTTGGGTATCAAGCTGATGCCGTTGGCAATGGACTAGAGGTACTGCGATCGCTACGCTGTCAAATGTATGACGTGGTATTAATGGACGTACAAATGCCAAAAATGGACGGATTGACAGCCACCCGTCATATTTGCCAAGAATGGTCAAAAGAGCAGCGACCCCGGATTATTGCCATGACAGCCTATGCCACCGACTATGCTAGGGAGCAGTGTTTGGAAGCGGGTATGGATGACTACATCAGCAAACCGATTGAAATAGAAAAACTCGTTCAGGCTTTGAGCCAGTGTCAGCCAACTAGAGCAGGGGGAGCTCTTGAGCAAGGGAGCAGGGGAGCTCTTGAGAATGAAAAATTTATCTCCTGTGCCCCTCTTGATGCGAAGACGCTGCAATCATTACGCAAGATGGCGGGTGAGCGAGCAAACGAAGTTCTGGCTGAAATCATCAATAATTATCTGGCAGAAGCGCCGCAACTCCTGCAAACGATGCGTGCCGCTGTTGCGACAGGAGATGCGTGCCGGCTGCAACAGGCGGCTCACACGCTAAGATCCGCGAGTGCCAACCTGGGTGCGATCGCTGTGTGTGAGCTTTGTAAGGCTTTGGAAGTCATGGGTGGCGCTGGTAGCACCACAGGAGGACTGGCGAGTGTGTTGCAACTTGAGGCGGCATACGAAACAGTTAAGGCAGCCTTGCAAATCGAACGTGAGCGGCTTGAAAAAGAATGAGTACCAACCCTGTTCAAAAAAACTCCCCCTTAATTTTTGTTGTCGATGACGACAAATCCATGCGGATGCTGCTGCGTGTCGCACTGGAACAAGAAGACTACCAAGTGCTGGAAGCACAAGATGGCGCGGCGTGTCTAGCCGCCTATCAAAATCAAAAGCCCGACGCGATTTTGCTGGATGCTGTGATGCCAGGGATAGACGGCTTTGCCTGTTGCACCCAGTTGCGGACCTTAACAGACACAGTGCCTGTGTTGATGATCACGGTGCTTGACGATCCAGATTCGGTTGAGCAAGCGTTTGCAGTGGGGGCTACAGATTATATCACAAAACCGATTCACTGGGCAGTGCTGCGCCATCGCGTGCGTCGTCTGCTCGAACAATCCCGGCTTTATAAACAGTTAGAGTCAGCCAATCTCGAATTGGAGCGTCTAGCGAGCATAGTGGCTCGTTATAAGGGTAAGAATTTGCAGTAATTTACTGATGCTCCTGATTGCCATTCACCTGGTGGGGTGCGTTCGCCTCCACTGTGATCGCTTCTCTTCTTTGAGGCTTTGTCAACGCGAACGCGTCTACGCACCCTCTTTTCAACTCAAGCTTGGGTTTTACCCAATCCGGTACTCTTGCTCCAAAACACTCAACAACTTCTCCTGCAATGGCGTCAGGTATGGTTTTAGCTGTTTTCCCAGCCCGTTGAGAATCCAGGAACCAGCACCGTCTAAGTTTTCAATCTGAGACAGCCGCCTCAAACGCAAGCATAGTTGGTGCATATATTCGCAATTCTGCTCTGAGTAATCAAGTGATTTCAGGTTTTCCAGCTTACAGGTGTACTCCCCATACATAGTTGCTACTGTGCAGCTGTAATCGCCCACATGACTCACGATGCACCAGCATCCACTTTTACCCTTGAGTTCAGGATTATCTTTTGGCAAAATCTGACAGACTTCCCCCAGTTGGTAAGGATTTGGCACTTTTGTTCTTTCTCTAATCCGCTGCACAATATCTTTAACAATGCTATTTGATGGTACTTTACCATTTGCTGCTTGCACAGCCATCTGCCATGCTTCACGCTGTTCCTCAGGTTCCAAGTTTGTCAATGGTCTGACTTGACGTTCGCTAGTGGGTAGGATTTGGGAACCAATGGTTCCCCTTTGCTCCTGAATCTGAATTTGGGAACCATTGGTTCCCATCAGGAGATTATCAACAACCAAGGAACCAGCAATTAAGTAATTGACATTACGGTGAGTCAAAAGGAAGCGATCGCGACAGTATTCCTCGAAAGTCTTGTGGGTAGAGCGGTAAAGACGGCGATTGCGCAATTCTTTCAAGGCTTTGCCACACTCATAAAACGCCCTTTCTATTTTTCGCTCTAAATAAAGGCGATCGCGCACCTCCTCCTCGGTCAGTTCTTCAAGCTCAATAACTTGTGCTAGTACAGCATCATCCGCAATCAGCTTTTCGTTTGGGGAATTTTCCTCGTTTTCGGAATCGTTAGCCCCCACAGTGGGTTGGTCGTTTTGCTGTATGTAAAACTTTCCTTCAATTCCATATGTCATCATGATTCTATTAAGCCATACCCACGCCTATAAGGCATGGGATTTTGGCGGAAGGTGGGCTCCGCTTTTCGTCCTTATTGACTATCTGGCTAACCGTTTCCGCCTACGTTGGGAACTGCTCTGCCGGGAATCAGGCACGGGATTTCGGGCTTGCCTACTTTTCTCGCAGTTTATTCTTTGACGCCTCCATGCCCCAAACAAGATCGACTTCGACCTTGGATACTGACGAGCAGCATCCTTGCATGAAAGCTCATCCTGATTAACAAATCTAGCCAGGAACCCAGAGAAGAAGTCGCGCTGCATTGCATCGCCCGTCAACTTATCCACGTGGACTCTCTGCGACAGAGGTTTTTTGATGCGCTCACCATTGAGATGAGTTTGACTCAGCGCAGTTTTCTGGGTAGAAAATTTGGTGAATGAACCGCCAGCAATTTCAGCTTTGCGCTTCAGTTCAGATTGAACAAAACCTGGGGACTTGGCTGCTATAGCTTTACCATAGCGTTTCTGCCAACCCTTAACCGATACATTCTCGGTTTTAATATGCTTGCCATGCCGTAATATCTCGTTAACAATTCTACGGTTTTGATTCTTAGCATAAGCGGCTTTTCTGCGTTGCAGTTCCCGCTTTTTAGTTGCCAGTCGCTTGTAGTTGTTGGACTTGTTCCATTTACGACTATTTTTTTTAACCTTACCTTTGTTAACAACAATTTTACGTCCTTTTCTTGCCTCAAAGTCTGGCTCAAAGTTATCTGGGTTGTTAACGCGTTGAGAACGCTGCATCTGACGCTGTAGCGCAGCTATTTCATAAAGAAAGGTTGGAACGCCCTCAGCAAACGGCAGCAAGTCGGCGTGGTCATCACCAACATATGCAATGTTTGAGATGTTGAGATCTAGCCCAATCAAACCATCGAAAACATAGTTCTGAGGTTTCTGGTATGGCATTCCCTCATTAACTAGTTGACAATACCAGCGACGCTTACCATTCAAATCCCGCCACAATACACGAGCGTACTTGATTGGAGAAGCTAAACCATGCTGAATGACTGGGTTGGATGGGTCAATCATTGCCCGAAGTTTTAGGTTCCCCCAGACCAAACAATTATCCTTCCATCTGATACCAGTCTTGTTAGATTTGCCTTCCATTGACCGAAAACGGCTAGGTACTTTGTACCGCACCTTTTTCGCTTGTCCAAATAGTACCCTCTCACTTGCTTTAAAAGCGCGGGATGCTAATTTCTGTTGAGTATTAGAATCAACTTTTTGAGCTATCCATTTAGACTTGTTTGCTACTGTTGTGGCGTACGCTTGTAGGTCATATTCTGAATACCTGTAGTGCTTTCTTACCTCATTAAACGCATCATTACGTTTCTTTTTTTCGCCTCTAGGTATCTTCTTGGCTCCCTTGTACAACTCGGAGTTACGGGCTAATTCCATTCTTACCATAGCTTCATTCAACACCGCGTTATATAATTGCCTGCCTCCTTGAAACCGAGACAATAACTCTGCTTCTTGCTTGCTATCAACTATTAACGGTACTTCTGTTATGAAAGATGGCGTTTTACTCCGAGTTCCCACTTGACATCACCTCCTTTTTCTTTCCTATCGTTGTTCTAGCGTAAGTTTTGGTTCTAACTATGTCAACAGGAAAAGGCAAAAAAAGAATAAAAAATCAACCTGTTTTGTACGACGGGTTGAAGAAACAAAGAGCCGTATGGTTAACAAGCGTTGCGTGGGAAAAAGCTCAGTCCGTAGCTGTACGTCTGGGTGTTAGTACCAGCGAATACTTGGAGCAATTAATTAGACTTGACGGGGACTAAAGTCCCCTGCGGCTTCCTCCCACGTCTGAAGCACGTGTGTGGGTTCCTCAGTCACCCACACACTCGTGGGCTTCCGCCTTAAGATTTTGTGAATAAAAAATTCCTGCCCCGTCCTCGTCACAGGTCGGGGTTTTTCGTGAGAATCGATTTGCAACTCAAGACGAAAGATGTCTTAGCTACTAATTCTGTAATATATAAATTATATAATAGAGCGGTACTACACTATTAAAGAAAAAAATAAGATTTCTTAAAATGAATACCGCGCTATAATCTAGGTGTTGAGTTCGATGGTTCAGATGGCGAGACCTGGTGGCAATCCTGATTTTGGAACCAAGTATCGCTTTGGCTATGGCAGGGAAGAGCCGCTATCAGAACAGGTGAAGGTGTTGATGCACCCAAGCATGAAGCAGCAACTTAAGAACCTGGCTGACCAAGAAAATTGCACTGTGCCTGATTTGATTCGAGAGGCGATTGAACAGTATTTAGCTAGCAAAAAAACTACTCAAGCTAGCTCTTGAGAATTATGGAAATGGGTTCCACGCTTACACAACGACCCAGCTAAGCAAGCATACGCGGTTTTTCAATAAGTCGTCTGTTGCAGTAAGCGAAGCGCGATGGCACTCAATGAGACACAATCAAGTCATTGATTAAGGAATTGGGGCAATGGCAATATTTCAACTCGTGGTTGGAAAACCCTAAATCCTACTATGGGCAGATCAGTTTCACTGGACAAGCCAATTCAAAGTTGTGAATTCTGCAAACTTATACGTTAAGTCATACATTTTCTAGGACGCGATCGCAAACATGATGATTGCACACTGTTATTTCATAAACAGTTGGTTCCACCCCAGGGGGATATTACGGGTGGGTGTGTTGCGAGTAAAGATAGCTCGTAACGAGCTAACGAATTTGCAGTCAATGGTGGGGGTATTTTGCAAAATCTGATGTCATCTTCTAGCCGCAGCCCTACAACGCTTGCAGATAGGGAGGCAGTTACAGTAAAGGGCAAATTTTTCTTTAAGAGAGATCAGAAGTTTTTTCTCAAAGGAGTTAGCTACGGTCCTTTCTCTACCGGCACGCACGGCGAGCCTTTTCCAGAAAAACCAGTTGTGGAGAAAGACTTTGCCATGATGGCACAGCTGGGCGCTAACTGTCTACGTATCTATACCGTTCCACCTGATTGGCTTTTGGATCTAGCTGCAACCTACGGTTTGCGGCTGCTTATCGGCATCCCCTGGTCTCAACATATCGCCTTCCTTGACTCCTCTGCTGTTCAGGCAGAAATCCGTAACTGCATTGCCACCGGAGTTAAAGCCTGCCGGAACCATCCCGCTGCCTTTGCCTATTTGGTGGGCAATGAGATTCCTTCAGATATTGTGCGTTGGCATGGTCAAAAACGGGTTCGTGCTTTTGTCAAAGAGTTAATGGCGGTAGCAAAAGACAGCGATCCAGAGGGTCTGGTAAGCTATGCCAATTACCCCTGTACTGAATATTTAAATATTGACTTTACTGATTTTTTATGCTTTAACGTCTACCTGCATCAAGAAAAAGATTTTCGCCGCTACCTCTCCCGACTCCATAACCTGGCGGGGGATAAACCTCTCGTGCTGAGTGAGTTTGGTGTTGACTCGATCCGTGAGGGAACCCAGGAACAAGCACAGATCCTCTCCCAGAAGTTGTCATCAAGCTTTGACATGGGAGCCGCAGGGACGATCGTCTTTTCTTGGACGGATGAGTGGTTTACCGGCGGGTATGCTATACAAGATTGGGCTTTTGGCTTGGTTGATGCTGAACGTAACAAAAAGCCTGCGTTCGACACCGTGCAGCAGTATTACACAGCCCCTCTGCCGCCAGTGCTACCTGAGTATCCTAAAGTCTCAGTGGTTGTCTGCGCGTACAATGCTGAGCGCACTATGGATAGTTGCCTAGCTTCTCTCAAAGAACTCAACTACCCTAACTATGAAGTCATTGTAGTTAATGATGGCTCGACTGACGGCACTCTAGAAATTACTCGGCGCTACGACTACGTACGCCTGATTAGCCAAGAAAACAAGGGACTGAGCGCAGCACGTAACGTTGGCATCGCCGCCGCGACAGGCGAGATTGTTGCCTTTACCGATTCTGATTGTATGGCAGATCCAGACTGGCTCACCTATCTGGTCGCAAAGTTTCTCTCCTCGGGTTTGGCAGCCGTCGGTGGTCCAAACTTATCTCCTCCTGAAGACTCTCTTGTCCCAGCCTGCGTTGCTGTGTCTCCCGGTGTACCCACCCACGTACTTTTGAGCGATGAAGTAGCCGAACATATTGCTGGCTGCAACATGGCTTTTCGTCGGGAGGTTCTACAGGAAATTGACGGGTTCGACCGGCAGTATCGTGCTGCGGGTGACGATGTTGATATATGCTGGCGGCTGCAAGACAAAGGCTACGCGATTGGCTTCAGCCCAGCTGCAATAGTATGGCACTTTCGCCGTAACACGGTAGATGCGTATCTTAAGCAGCAGCGAGGCTATGGTAAGGCAGAGGCGCTCGTTTATTTTAAGCATCCCAACCGCTTTAACCTTCTGGGACAGCCCAGCTGGGCCGGGAGGATCTACGGAGATTTATCCTCGTTTCTTCGTTTTGGTCAACCAGTTATCTACTCTGGGGTGTTTGGTCGCGGGTTGTTTCAAACCCTATATGAGCCTTCTGGCTCCCTCATTTCTTACCTCCCCCTAACGCTGGAGTGGAATGTGGCCGCTGGTGTTTTATTTGTGTCTGCGCTTGTGTCTGGTGATTATCCGTGGGTGGCGGCGGCAATGTTCCTCACCTCTTTTGTCTGGTGTATAGCTGGTGCCTTACAAGCACGCATTGAAGAGCGGTTTCAGGGAGCAAAGGCACGCCTGCTTGTTGCTGTGCTGATCTACCTGGGTCCTATTGTACGCAGTGTAGAACGCTACCGCTGGCGCATAAAACAACTCACTAAAGTAGAGCCGATAAAGTTTGATAAGCCGTAAACAAAAATGGAAGCAGTTTCTAATAACAAGAGTCAAATACTGACTCAACCGGGGTTGACAAAGTTTGCTCGATCATCTCAGAGAGTACACATTTGTTGGCGCGATCGCGCCTATGAGTTGTCCTATTGGACAGAAGCAGGACTGGAAAAGGAGAACCTGCTTCAAGAGGTCATGGATTTCCTCCTGCCCTACAACTATTTCATCACTGTCGATGATGGGTGGAGCGACTGGGATTTGGAGATTCACCGGGGGATCTGGTCAAAAATTCAGGTGAACGTGTGTACTGAAAATCACGGTGGCAACAAGAGATTACTGAGGCTACGGTGTGGACTGAGGATGTCGCAGTTTGCCACTATGGCTATGGTTGCGTATTTCGTCTACACAGTTGTGGCAATCCTTCTGGGAATGCCAGAAGTCGCTTTAGTTACATCTTTAGTAGGGGTACTCAACGCCCTCGTCATTTTCTATCAGAACTTCGGTTTGGGGCGTATTCTCTACCACGTGCTGGAGATGGTCGCCAAAAAACTCCACCTGCTGCCGATACACGCCAAGAGCACCAAGTCTGTCGTACAAAGTGCAGTCATACAAGCATAACGTTTGTTTTGGTGCTTTTCTATACTAATAAGCAAATGGTCAGACGAGAGGTGAATTTGTAAATGAGGCAAGGGTTAAAAGCAATGATGCACCGATACGGGCGCTTGCTCGAATATCCGCTGCGGCAGTGGCGCACCATAATAGCAATCCTCGCTCTCACGGCTGGCACCTCAGCCACCGCAACACTTCAACCTTGGCCAATGAAAATCCTGGTGGATTATGCCCTCTCTCAGGTAGCCCTCCCCCCCCTAGTTTCTTCGTTTGCGAACTTCAAAGAGTCCCTGACGCCACCACTGCTGGTCATTGTCGCTGCTTTAAGTAGCCTCGGACTTTATGCTTTGAACGCGACCCTTGACACGAGCTTGAGCTGGGCTTGGAGTGCTGCCGGGCAAGGTATGGTCTACGAACTGGCTCAAAACCAGTTCTCTCGTCTTCAACGCCTTTCACTGCTGTTCCATAGCCAGCGTACTGTCGGCGATTCTTTGAGCCGCTTGACAGGAGATTCTTATTGTGTATACACCCTGGTCGGTGCTGTGCTGATTTCACCTGTGCAGCATCTGCTTATGCTCTTCACTATTAGCATCGTCGCCTGGAACCTGAATTCTTCACTGACGCTGATTTCGCTATTGGTTGCACCAATGATGGCTGGTTTTGCTCTCGTCTTTGGTTCCCGACTCAAGCGCCGGACAAAGCTGAATCGCGAGGCGCAGTCTCGCCTCACCAGTTTTGTCCACCAAACGCTCACAGCAATCCCAATGATTCAGGCATTTAGCAGGGAGAGTTACAATACCCAGCAGTTTAAGCACCTGGCTCAAGACGCTGTTACGATTTCGCAACGCGAAACCCTGCTCAAAAGTACCTACGGTCTTGCAAATGGTTCTGTGACAACGGTTGGTAATGCGATTGTCCTTTATATGGGCGGGCTGCAGGTGTTATCGGGAGCTATGAGTGTCGGTAGCTTGCTGGTTTTCCTGGCATATTTACAATCCATACAAGGAGCATTTCGGGGGTTGTTTGGCATCTACGGGAGCCTGAAGTCGGTAGAAGCCAATATGGATAGAGTGCTAGAGATTTTGGATGCTAAAGATGGGGTGCACGATGCCCCAGGAGCCAAACCATTGCCTGTTCGTGCACCGGGAGATCGGGGACATATATGTCTAGAGGGAGTTACCTTCGGTTACGAAGCTGGCTATCCTGTGCTAGAAAACATTACCCTGGAAGCGCGACCGGGAGAAACTATTGCTCTGGTCGGTGCGACGGGTGCTGGTAAGAGTACGTTGGTCTCTCTGATTCCTCGTTTCTTTGATCCCTGGCAGGGACGAGTCCTTTTCGATGGGGTGGACGTACGAGGCGTGCAACTCAATAGCCTGCGCGAGCAGATTGCCCTAGTGCTACAGGAGCCGTTTCTCCTGCCACTCTCGGTGGCACAGAACATTGCTTACGGTCGTCCGGGAGCCAGCCAACAGGAGATTGTCGCCGCCGCCAAAGCCGCTAAGGCGGACGAATTCATCCGGCAGCTGCCTCAGGGGTATGACACAGTTCTGAGTGAAAGAGGAGCTATCCTCTCTGGCGGACAGAAACAGCGGCTGGCGATCGCGCGGGCGCTGCTTAAGGATTCGCCGGTACTCATTCTCGACGAACCCACTTCTGCTCTGGATGCCCACACTGAAAGCTTACTCCTGGCAGCTTTAGAGCGCTTGATGCAGGGGCGGACAGTATTTATTATTGCTCATCGCCTCTCGACTATTCTCCGGGCGGATCGGATCGTGGTGCTGGAGCAGGGGAGGATTGTGGAGATGGGAACGCACCAGGAGTTGCTGACAGGTTCTCGTCTTTACAAGCGTTTGCACTCCTTGCAGTTTCCCGATTCGCCGCAGGAGGTCGTGTTATGAAACTGTGGTGGCTGCGATTGGCACGTTACGCCCGAGTCCGTTGGCGCGGACTAGCGTTTGTGCTGCTGCTCATGCTAATTAATGTAGGGCTGAATGTGCTCAAGCCCTGGCCTTTGAAGTTGATTGTTGATTGCGTCCTGGGTAACCAATCCCTGCCAAATACTCTTGTTTGGCTCAAAACCTTAGCTGGTGGTGCCGATATTCAGCTACTCGGTCCCTTAGCGGGTGCCACAATCGCTCTATTTCTAGCCAGTGAAGGAGTTCGTCTGCTCCAAGATTATGTTGGTGCTGGCGTTGGGAGTCAAATGGGTTATGACTTGGGAGCAGCACTGTTTCATCGCCTACAGCATCTTTCTCTGGAGTTTCACAACCAACAGCAAGCTGGCGATCTCGTCCGGCGAGTCATGACTGACAGCATCTGTATTCGGAATCTGGCGATGGGGGTTTTTCTGCCCGTGCTCACTTCTGTGGTGAATCTGGTAGTCATGTTCGTTGTCATGTGGCAACTTGATCACTTCCTTTCACTGCTCTCGCTGCTCGTTGCTCCCCTGATTGTGTTACTGATTTGGGTCTTTAACAAGCCCATGATTGAGCGAACCTATCAGCATCAACAATTTGAAGGCGAGATTATGGCGCTTAGCGAGCAGACGTTAACAGCGCTACCAATTGTTCAAGCATTTGGTCGCGAAGCACACGAAGATGAGCGCTTTCGCGACCTGTCCGAAAAAGCGCTCCAGGCTTGTTTGCGCGCTGTTTTTGCCCAGATGCAATTCAAAATTGGGGTGAGCGGGGTAACCGCAGTCGGAACAGCAGCAATCATGCTATTTGGCGGCTTCCAGGTTCTGAATGGGTCATTTTCAATTGGGTCTTTACTGGTCTTCCTTTCTTATCTCGCCTCCTTGTATGTGCCGATGGAGACTTTGGCTTATATGTCGTCTGGTTTTGCAGCAGCGGCAGCTAGTGCTCGTAGAGTGCTAGATGTGTTAGATGCCAAGGAGGAGGTACGGGAAATTGCTGATGCCAAACCTCTGCTTTTACAACCCGGTAAAGCGAGTGGATACGTATGCCTAGAGAAAGTCACCTTCGGCTACCAGCATGGGAAACCCATACTCCAAGACATTTCCTTGGAAGCACAGCCAGGGGAAATGATCGCGCTGGTCGGTGCGACAGGAGTAGGTAAGAGTACCCTGGTTTCTCTGATACCCCGTTTTTTCGATCCTTGGCAGGGACGAGTCCTCTTTGATGGGGTAGATATCCGAGACGTGCAACTGCAAAGCCTGCGCGAGCAGATTGCCTTGGTGCTGCAGGAGCCGTTTCTACTACCGCTAAGCATCGCGGAGAACATTGCCTATGGCTGTGTTGGTGCTAGCCGCCAAGCAATTGTCGCCGCCGCCCAAGCTGCCAATGCTGACACCTTTATTCAACGATTACCCCAAGGTTATGACACGGTTATTGGTGAGCGAGGAGCTACGCTTTCAGGGGGAGAGAAGCAACGGTTGGCGATCGCCCGTGCCCTACTCAAGGATGCTCCAGTCTTGATTCTGGATGAACCCACCTCTGCTTTGGATGCTCAAACCGAGTTTCTGCTACTGGAGGCATTAGAGCGACTGATGGCAGGACGAACTACGTTTATTATTGCCCATCGCCTCTCGACAGTACAACGAGCAGACCGGATCGTGGTGTTGGAACGAGGACGAGTTGCGGAGATAGGAACCCATCAAGCATTGCTAAACGCTCGTGGGCTGTACTATCGCCTGCACCAAACCCAGTCCAGCCGACCAATCATCCATTCGGAATCGGTATAAACCAGGAGAGGAAAGGTGAGCAATTTAACGAATCAGCAGTCGGAGTACAGGGGAATTACGGTTTTTCCAGAGAATGTCCAAATTGGTTCAAACACAGTCATTATGGGCAATCTCGCGTTCAAGCGATTCCATAGCCGCAAGACACAGGGGCTAATCATCGGTGACCATTGTACTATGGACGGCGTTCACTTCGATATTGGTGAGAAGGGGCAGGTCGAGATTGGCGACTACTGCTACTTCACAAACGCTGTACTTTTGTGCGAGCTAGAACTTCGCATTGGCAGCTACGTTGTGATTGGATGGAATACGACACTCGCTGATACCGACTTTCATCCGATCGCACCTGCTGAACGCATTGCTGACGCGATCGCCTGTTCACCCCTGGGGAAGACCTTACCGCGACCAGAAATCGTAAAGCGACCCGTGGTTATTGACGACGGCGTCTGGATTGGACCGAACGCCACAATCCTCAAGGGAGTCCATATTGGAGCTGGGGCAATTGTGGAGCCAGGTGCAATGGTGAACCGAGATGTACCGCCACGCACGCGAGTTATGGGTAATCCGGCGCAGATTATTGGGGAGGTTTAACGGCGATGTCTACACGCACTCTCTCCTGGGATTGGTATCCAGGAACGATTCCAGAAAACGTGGTTCTTGACGAAACCGCCTACGTTGAAACGACCTTCAGTTTTCACTTATACCGCAGCGAAGCACCAGTGGGGGTAGAATACGGTCGCGGCGCTTCCACCTATCTGGGGACGATGTTTGATGTTGGTCCGCGTGGGCAAGTCAGCTTGGGTAACTATGCGCTTGTCCACGGAGCCAGGATTATCTGTGACGCCCAGATCGAAATCGGTGATTATGCCCTCATCTCTTGGAATGTTGTTTTGATGGATACCTACCGACTACCGTTCGACCAGACACAACGGCGGCGTGAACTAGAACAGATACCATTTCGTTCGCCCCGATGTATTGATGGCATGGTACCAGCGCAACCGATCCTCATCGGTTCTAACGTTTGGATTGGTTTTGATGCCTGTGTACTACCAGGCGTCACGATTGGAGAGGGGGCGATCGTCGGTGCCCGGTCTGTTGTCACCGAAGATGTCCCACCGTACACTATCGTGGCTGGCAATCCTGCCCGTGTTGTTCGTGAGTTAGATGCAGGAGGAATTGACCGTGAGAAGTGAACGCCCCAGTAAAGGGAAAATTATAGTTTTTGGTATTCTATTTTGGTATCCCTTAGCAGGGGTGACTTACCAGTTCCTCCACTACCTGCTAGGGCTTCGTCGCTTAGGTTATGACGCTTATTATATAGAAGATTCATGGCGTTGGATTTACAATCCCCGCATCAACGACCTTTCTCCAGATGCTACTGAGAATATCCAGCAAATTGCCCCAATTTTAGAGGCGTATGGCTTCAAAGATCGGTGGGGATTTCGCGACTATCTCGGGGGTGAATGTTATGGGATGACTGAAGCCCAAATCCTGCAATTATATCACGAAGCAGACGCCTTCTTGAACGTAACGGGTGACCAGGAAATCCGCGAGGAGCATCTGGCTTGCCGCCGCCGCATCTATGTAGAATCAGATCCCGTTGCCTCTCAGATTCGGGTCGCTCAGGACGACCAAAAACTCATTGCTCACCTGTCCGCCCACGATACCCACTTCAGTTTTGGGGAAAATCTAGGGGCACCAGATTGTGGTGTTCCCGTCGGTGGCTTTCAGTGGTTACCTACCCGCCAACCAGTTGTGCTGGATTTGTGGGACTCAAACTTCACACCAGGGATTGCTTACAACACCATCGCCACTTGGAATAATAAGGGGAAGGACATTACTTATCAGGGCAAAACTTATTACTGGCGCAAGGCGCGTGAGTTGGAAAAATTTCTGGATCTTCCCAAAGCGCGTCCGTTGCAATTTGAGATGGCGACCAATGTGAGTGAGGAGGAAAGAGAGAATGTGCGATCGCTGCTTCAGAAGCATGGTTGGAGCCAGGTAGACGCGGTGGAACTCTCTCAAGATATGAAGAATTACCGCGCTTATATCCAGGAATCGCGCGGGGAGTTCACGGTGGCAAAGGAGCAATACACGCGCCTGTTGAGTGGCTGGTTTAGCGATCGCTCTGCTTGCTATCTAGCTGCTGGTCGTCCTGTGATTACTCAGGAAACAGGATTCAGCAAATTTCTGCCAACGGGTAAAGGACTTTTTGCCTTCAACAATATGGAAGATATTCTAGCAGCACTGGATGCGATCGAAAGCGACTACAAAGGCAATTGCCAAGCAGCCCGCGAAATTGCATCAGAGTACTTTGCTGCCGAGAAGGTGATTGGCAGTCTTATGGAGCGAGCGGGGTTATAAATATGGCACGCATTGTTGTTTGCGGATATATGATCCGTCATCCATTGGCTGGTAATCTTTTAGCCTTCTTCCACTATGTGTTAGGATTACATCTTCTGGGACATGAAGTCCTATACCTAGAGGAAAGCGGCTGGTCTGGGTCTTGCTATGACCCGATAAACCGCAGTTACAGTGATGACCCCAGCGTTGGAATTCACGCAGTGGAAACACTTATAAACACTTATGGTGTGAATGCCACTGTGTGCTATGTGAATCGGGACACGGGAACCGTCTACGGTGCGGATTGGCAAGAGCTAAAGCGGATGCTCAAGACGGCGGATCTGCTATTGAATATCGGTGGAGTTTGCTGGCTACCTGAATTTCTGCTGTGCAAGCGCCGGATATTAATCGATATGGACCCATTCTTTACTCAAACTGGGACATTCGCCGCTGAGGGTCGCAATGACTATCACGCCTACTTTAGTTATGGTGTGAATATTGGACAACCCAATTGCGGCATACCGAGTGATGGTATTGAATGGCTCCCCACTGTACCGCCTGTTGTGCCAGAGATCTGGCAAAGCCCTGTACTCGCTCCAGAAGATTGTGGAAAAAAGTGGGTAGATATACCATTGACAACAGTCGCCAATTGGACTGCCTATGGTGGGATTATCTATCAGGGCGAACACTATGGACAGAAGGATGAGGAATTCATGCGCCTGCTGGAACTCCCAAGCTACTGTGCGCAGAAACTCGAACTCGCCCTCTCAGGCAAGGACAAAGAAATAGCAGAGATTACCAAGTCTCTACAAACAGCAGGCTGGTTAGTTCGAGATGGCAGGGTTCTGAGCGCTAACGTATCAACTTACATCAATTACCTGACTAGCTCGCGGGGAGAATTTAGCGTTGCCAAAAACGCTTATGTCAAAACCCGTAGCGGTTGGTTTAGCGATCGCAGTGTTTGCTATCTCGCCGCTAGTCGCCCTGTCATCTTACAAGATACCGGATTTAGCGACTGGTTACCGACGGGTCATGGCGTGCTGGCGTTTTCCTCCTTGGAGTCCGCAGTAGACTGCATAGAGCGCGTCAACGCAGATTATCCGGCGCAAAGCCTTGCAGCACGGGAAATAGCCGAGCAAACCTTCAGTTACAAAGTCGTGCTGCCTCGACTACTGGAAACAGCAATTCATGCTCGAGACGAGTCAGGGAGAGTCGAGGTAAGATGATCATCATTTTTGCGAGTGCGATCGGTCGTTTTCCTATAGGAGGCAATGCCTGGTCTGACCTGCAGTACCTTTTGGGTTTGCGATCGCTTGGGCATAATGTTTTCTATTTGGAAGAATGTGGACCAGAGTCGTGGGTTTACAACTGGGAAACTGAGCAACTCACCACGGATTTGGAATATCCCACCAATTATGTGAGAAACTGCCTGGAAGGGCTTGGCTTTGAAAATCAATGGATTTACCGAGCTGGCGAGCGTTCGGTTGGGATGGATATTGACAATTTTCAAGAGATATGTTATAAAGCTGATTTGATGATTGTCCGTGGTTCACCAATTTCTCTGTGGAGAGAGGAATATAAGTGGCCGCAACGCCGCATTTATATTGATGCAGATCCAGGTTTCACTCAGATTAACATTGCCACCGGTCATTCAGAATTGGTAAACACGATTGAACATTGCGATCGCCTGTTCACAATTGGGCAGCGCATTGGTGCCCCAGACTGTCTCATCCCCACAATCGGTAGGGATTGGCTGTTGACATTACCTCCGGTAGCACTGCCTTACTGGCCAGTGACTGAGGACGACGGTGCCACCCACTTCAGTTCGATTATGCAGTGGCGCAGTTATCGGGAGGTGGTATACGAGGGAGTCACCTATGGCAACAAGGATAAAGAATTTCTCAAGTTCATTGATATACCCCAACTCACCAAACAACCGTTTCGGATTGCATTAAGTGGCGGCTTTCCCGATGAGCTATCCCAGTACGGCTGGGAAGTCCTCCCTGGATGGATTGCGTCTTTTTCACCAGAGTCTTACCAAAAATTCGTTCAAGAATCCCGTGCTGAGTTTGGAGTGGCGAAACACGGTTATGTTGCCACGCGGGGAGGCTGGTTTAGCGATCGCAGCGTCTGTTACCTAGCTTCCGGCAGACCTATTCTAGTTCAAGACACAAGCTTAAGCGATTGGCTGCCAGTAGGAGAAGGGATTTTAACCTTCCGTGACCAAAAGGAGGCAGTAAACGCTATAGAAGCCATCAACGCTGACTATAACCGACATCGGCGTGCAGCACGGCAGTTAGCACAGGAGTATTTTAACTCAGAGAAAGTTCTTTCATCTCTTTTAGAGGCAGCTATGAGTTAACAATACATTGAGTTTATAACACTTCTCGTTTGGATAAAGTAATTATTTATCTGTGTCCCATGAGTGTCCATCTGTGGTTCTCCTAACTTGATGTATTGCACTCAACTCCCGAACCGCTATATAAAAGTTCACTATGTCATCAACAGTAACCATCGGATTCATTCCTCGCGAGCAATTCTCCTTAGCTGCTGAATCTTTGCAGCGGATTTTCGATTACACCCACATCCCCTTTAAGCTGATCGTAGTGGACTGCAACACCCCAAAGGTGTATTGGCAGCAGATTGAACAGGTGCTAGACGGACGTAGTCATGTGGAAGTTATCCACAAGAACCATTACCTAACGCCTAACCAGTGCAAAAATCTGGTGATTCAGCAAGCCAAAGATGATTTTGTGTGCTTCATAGAGAGTGACGTTATTGTTGAGGAGGGCTGGCTATCTCAACTTATGGCAGCATGCGAAGAGCATCCGGCTGATGTGGCAATACCACGCATTATCGAGGGGCGTTTGGGAGAGACAAAACTTCACTGGGACCCAAACCTGGGTCAGATCCACTCAGTGCAAACAACCGACGGAGTCAAATACAAAATCCTTCCGTTTACAGACGAGCAACAACTTGATAAAGGTTCCCATCGCCGAACGATAGAATTGTCTGGAGAGGCTCACTGTCAGCTCTATCGCCGAAGCGTTTTTGACCAAGTCGCTCCTTTTGATGAAGAGGTTGTTTATCTAGACTGGATCGATTCTAGTTTGGCTTTATATAATGCCAAGATTCCAGTTGTGTTTGAGCCGAAGTCTGTTGTTCATTTCTGGCACCCTTTTCCTCCCCGTCGTGATGACCTGGACTATTTCTTTATGAGATGGGATCTCGAACGAGCTCAACAGGATCTTGATCGTATTCCAAAGAAGTGGAATCTGGTTCAGGTGACAGCAGATCTGGATTTTGCGATCGAGCGAAATCGTATAGGTCAGCTTCATGCAAGCATGGAGGAACTCAAAGCTCTGATACCGGCGCACAAACCCTTTATTTTGGTCGATGAAGATTGGCTAAATGGCAATGAAATCATCGAGGGTTTTCGGACTATACCCTTTACTGAACACAATGGAAAGTATTGGGGAGCTCCAACAGATGACGACACGGCTATTCGAGAATTTGATCGCCTACACCAAGCTGGTGCCAGCGCGATAGTTTTTCTTTTGCACACTTTTTGGTGGCTGGAGTATTATAGCGGATTTCATGACTATTTGCGTCAAAAGTTTCCCTGTGTATTACAAAATGAGCGTCTCATTGTGTTTGACTTACGCTAATAGACATCTCCAGAAATTAAACATTAGCCCAAAGACAGCAACAATTTGAGATTAGTTTTCACACATATCTAATGGAAAAACCTATAGCAAGTATTATAATAACCAACTACAACTACGGGCGTTTTCTGCGTGAGGCGATCGCAAGTGCTTTGAATCAAACCTATCAACCTACGGAAGTCATCGTAGTGGATGATGGTTCAATAGATGGCTCACAGCAAATCATCGCCAATTACGGAAAACGAATTATTCCCGTTTTGAAAGAGAATGGTGGGCAGGGGTCAGCATTCAACGCCGGTTTTGCCGTCAGTCGTGGTGAGGTTGTCTGCTTCTTAGATGCAGATGATGTTTTGCTACCCAGTGCTGTTGAAAAAGCAGTCTCACTGCTGCACGAACCAAACGTGGTCAAGGTACATTGGCCTTTGTGTGCTATTGATGTTCATGGGAAACCGTTGGACAAGTTATTTCCTGAAAAACCTTTGCCAGAAGGAGATTTGCTTGATGCACAACTCACTGGTGGTGTAGATGGTCATGTCTTCTCCCCTACTAGCGGCAATGCTTGGGCACGTAGTTACTTAAAAAGGGTTTTGCCCATACCGGAGATTCACTATCGAATCAATGCCGATTCCTACCTAGCAATTCTTGCTCCCTTGTTTGGCAGCATCAAGCGCATTGTTGAGTATCAGGCTTTGTATCGCATTCATGGTGATAATGGCACTAGCAAGACTACTTATCGCTGGCAACTTAACCAATATCACTATGAAATGACAGTCCTGCGTAAGTTTTTACAGGAACAGGACATTCAAATTAAAGATGCTTTTGAATGCGCTCAAAGTTCTGGCTATAAGTATATCCAGCATATGGTCGAATTGGGTCAGGAACTCGAACCCTTAATTCCACCAAAACAAAACTATATTTTAGTTGATATGAATGAATGGGGATGGAATGGACAGCTACTTGAACATAGTCAGTCAATCCCCTTTTTAGAAAAAGATGGTATGTATTGGGGAGTACCCAGTGATGATGTTATTGCAATAGAGGAATTTGAGCGGTTGCGCCGTGAAGGGGCAAGTTTCATCGTGTTTGGATCGCCAGCTTTTTGGTGGTTTGACTACTATGCTGAATTCGCTCGCTATCTGCGTACCAAGTTTCGCTGTGTTTTAGATTCGCAGCGCTTGGTTGTCTTTGATTTGCGCATATCAGCTTGATACTGTGTAGGCGTTATTCCCACATTGGGGGTGAGTAGAAACCATATGATACCTGAAACCAAAGTTACCATCGCAATCCCAACCTACAATCGCTCGAAGTTACTAAAAGCTAGCCTTAAGAGCGCACTGGCACAGGACTATTCAGATTTCCAAGTTCTTGTGCTGGATAATGCTTCTTGCGATGATACAGAGGCAGTTGTACGCTCATTCTCAGATTCGCGAATCAATTATGTACGCAATGATGCTAATATAGGAATATTTGGCAATTGGCAGCGAACGATTGAGATAAATTCTAGCCCCTATCTGAGCATCTTGTCGGACGATGACATACTACTGCCCAACTTCATCCGCGAGTCTGTCTTAGGATTGGACAACCATCCTCATGCTGGTCTATCGGCTGCCCAAGCTGAATTTATCGACACTAACGGTGTTGTACTACAGGTCAAAGGCACAGAATTTTCAGACAACTTGCCACAAGGGCTGATCGACGGTCTAGAGTTCATCCACCAAATTGTTGATGGACGGAAATGGATTTTGCGCACCAGTGCGGTGATGTTTCGCGCTTCTGCCCTCAGGGCGGTTGGGGGATTCGACATAACGCACTCAAAGTACTTGCTAGACTTGAACTTATACTTGCGCATGGCGACGCAATTCGATTTCTTTTTTATTGCCAAACAGTTGGCTCAAGTCCGGTTTCACGTTGAACAGGATTCCCAGGTTAGCTTTCACTCTCTTAGTGGAACAGGAGCGCTTGCTGTGATGGCAGAACGTACTGATGCGATCGCTTATTTGCTACAGTCGCCGCGTGCAGAAGATGCATCCTATCGTCGCTGGCTGGCAGAGCGGCTGTTGCACATAAGTATGCGCCGCAGTGAATTTACGTATAAGCTTGTACCAAAACTCAATCTGAACTGGTCAGAACGGCTGGAAATTGCCATTCGGGAGATTGCAGCCGTGATTCCTACAGGGAAGCGTTTTATTTTGGTTGATGAAAATCAATGGGGTGCAGAAATTTTTCCAGAATTCGATGCCCTTCCTTTCCTCGAACATGAAGGTCAGTACTGGGGAGCGCCATCTGATGACGAAACCGCCATCCGGGAACTTGAACGAATGCGCGACTGCGGAGCAAGCTTTATGGTCATTGGCTGGCCAGCCTTCTGGTGGCTTGATTACTACTCTCAGTTCAGAAATTATCTCAATTCAAATTTCCGCTGCATTTTGCACAACAGTCGCCTTGTTGTGTTCGATCTGCAACCATGAGGTTCTGCGACATTAATATGGGGTGAGAGCCTTGGGCTGCACTCGCTTAAGAGTGAACTGCAAACTGACGGGGTGAAGTGTCATGATCTGGCATAAGGAAAAAAAGAAATTCAAAACCGGAGTGCAATGGCTAGCGTGGCCAGCTGCTCTGGCTGTTGTCGGCGTCGGCGGCTGGCTGACGTATTTCCTAGTTTTAAATCAATCTCCCGAACCAGTGGCAGTACGCTTGCTGACTGTAGAGCGTGGCAATGTTGAAACCACAATCACAGAAGGCGGTACTGTTGAACTGCGCGAACAGAGGATCGTCAAATCCCCAACAGAAGGTGCAGTGGATCGGGTACTGGTCAAGCCAGGGGAGAAAGTCAGGTCAGGTCAAGTGCTACTCACCCTGCGTTACCCTGAGCGAAAAATTGCTCTTGCCAAACAGCAGTTGAAGATTGAGCAAGAGAAACTCAAGCTCGCACGCAGTCAGGATAAAATTACCGAGGCTCAGGAGAAGCTCATAGCGAAGGAACGGGAACTCCAGAAGCTTACTCCCTTGATCAAAGAAGGAGCTATTACAAGACAACTATTCCAGCAGCAAGAGGACGAAGTCCGCCTAGCGAGGGCTGACCAGCGAGAAGCTCAAAAAGAAGCTCGTGAATCCGCCCTCGAACTGCAAAGCCTACAGTTAGATCGCCAAGGTATTGAGCAGCAACTCCAAGACACCACCGTGAGTGCACCGTTTGATGGCGCAGTTTTGGGTATTTATGTTAAGGACGGTGAGGGGGTTGAGTTACGCACCAATTTGCTCACCTTAGGCGACCCTAAGCAAGTACTCGTGAAGCTTCAGCTTTCTACGCTCAATGCAGCCCGAGTCCGGGTCAACCAAGTTGCCCGCGTCAATGCGATCGGACCATCAGCACAGACGTTCACTGGATATGTGCAAAGTTTGTATCCTCAAGCACTGACACCTGAAGAAACTCAGAAAGAGGGCGGCAACCAAAACCAATCGACTCAAGCAACGGTACCTGCAACAGTGCTGCTTGATACCCCTACTACCAAGTTGCTCCCTGGTAGCCGGGTGAATGTTGAGATTGTTTTAGAACAACGGCAAAACGTAGTCCTTTTGAGTACAGATGCTATTCAACGCTCTGGACCCCAGCCCTTTGTCTGGGTTCAGGATAGTCAACATAAGGCACAAAAACGAACCATCAACTTAGGATTGGAGGGATTAGTGACCGCAGAAGTGACCTCTGGTTTGCGTGCAGGCGAACAGGTCATACTGCCGTCCGCCCAGTTGCAACTTAAGCCAGGAATCCCAGTCACCTCCGAAGGGGGAACCCCAAGGGGAATTCAAAATTCAAAATGATAAATTCAAAATGAGTTTTTTGGGCGTTGATGAATTTGGTAATGAATTATGGTTGTAGCACGATGTTCAATTTCCTGCAATCTCTGTACGAACGCTCGGCTCCGAAAGTTCTACATCAATGAGAATTTTGAAATTCATATTTTGATTCAGCAACGCCGTTTTTTGAATTGTAATTAAAAATTTTTGAATTCCAAACTAATTAATTTTTTTGAATTTTGAATGCGTGAATTTTGAATTTGCACTATGGGTCTTTCACCTTTAGATTTACTGAATATCACCTTTCGCTCCTTGGCTAAGAACCCTTTACGTTCTGGACTGACAACTTTAGGAGTGTTTATGGGTGTGGCTGCTGTCAGCGCTACGCTTCAAGTCGGTAACATCAGCCGAGCTATGATTGCTCAGCAACTGGCAAAGCGAGGCGCACCTCAAGCCTCAGTATACCCAAAAAAGGATGGTGGTCGGACCACCCAACTCAAGTTAGAAGACATGGAATTCTTACGAGAACGGCTGGTGGGCTTGCGGGCAATCAGTTCTTTTAATTGGGCTGGTGCTACACCAACTGTATTTCAGGACAAGGAGTTCACTCCGCCCATGTCACCTGTTTCCCAAGATTTTTTGCTGACTTCAGGAAAAGCATTAGTGTCAGGACGATTCTTTACGACTGAAGATTTTGCCAGCTACCGACCAGTAGCCGTCATCGATCAACTGCTGGCAGAACAACTTTTCGGTGGGCAAAACGCTGTGGGTAAGATGATTTATGCTGGCAATAGACCTTATATCGTTGTGGGGGTAGTGACGACGACTCTAGATGAAAATGCTCCTCCGGAGGGGCAACTGTATATAACGATGTCTGCTTACAATGCCCTGAGTGGTAGCCGCGACATTGGTAGCATTCAAATGCGTCCCGACAAACTCGAAGACGTGGAAGACTTGAGCCACCAAGCTGAGGAACTGCTGCAGCAACGATACCCAGGTCAAAAATTTCGGTTTTGGAACAATGTATCAGACATCCTACAGCAGCAGAAAACCCTTGAGATGGCGTCCCAAGGACTGACGGTGGTAGGGGTGATCGCACTTTTGGTTGGCGGTGTCGGCATTGCGAATATTATGATTGCCTCGGTGACGGAACGAACTGCTGAAATTGGTTTGAGACGGGCAGTGGGAGCAACAAAGCAGGAAATCATGCTGCAGTTTATTCTGGAAGCTGCGCTTTTAAGTTTACTAGGAGGAACAGTTGGTCTTGGGGTGGTGCATGGATTGACGGTTGTAGTCACTGATACCTTTAAATTGCCCTACGAGTTTGACACCTCTATCGCAACGCTAGCGTTAGGATCAGCGCTACTGGTGGGGGTGGGTGCTGGTTTGCCTCCCGCCCTGCGAGCCAGCCAGATCGACCCAGTCCAAGCCTTACGCTCACAGTAATAATGTTTTATATTTTCAACCTTGAGAATGATTTGTATGGGGTTCTTAGTGTGTTCAAACATCTTGGGTCAACTGACAACTAGCAACTAACAACTGTTGCGAAGGGGCGTAATTTTGAACACAGTTGAGTTTTTATCTTATCTTCGCAGCTTAGATATTCAAATTTTTGTTCAGAGCGATCGCCTTCGCTGTAATGCCCCAGAAGGAATCCTGACACCAGAACTGCGTGCAGAAATTCAAAAGCGCAAAGTAGATATTATTACATTTTTCAAAGCAGCAGATTATACTACCAGCCACACCGTTTCTTCGCCTAATGCTAGAGAAGCTGTTATCTGATGTCAACACGGGTTATACCGAAGTTTCGTGCAAACTCTGTAAAAATCTACTTATACACTTATAAATGTGCATAAATGTGCAAAGTATCACTACGTGTAACTTTTAAACCGCTACCAGTGGTTTAGCGATATTTTTATGGATATCCTGCTAAGATGGACATTTTATAACGCTTACATAGCAAGGCTTTTAGAAAGTGAAGAATGCAGGTGCATGTTTCATTTATTGCTAGCGGCGATTTTCGCGGCTAGTTAGGCGCTCGCATCTTGCACCTGAAAAAATGAATTAGGACTTACGCATAGTCTACAAATTCGGGCGCGTTCTTGGCGTCCCTTCGCTTCGCTCGAGGGCAGGCTTGGTGGTTCGATAAATTAAGCTTTTTGGCGATTTTTGCGTAAGTCCTATGAATGTTATTTAAGCACTAAATACTAAGCGTAAAGTGCCTTATTTTCGATAAAAGGAACAGAAAAAATGTAACTTTATTTCGGCGCTTTTTGCTTCCTCATGGTTTCTACGGATAGGATCAAGATATTAGATAACTAAGTGACAATAAAATATCAATCCTAAAACTTACGGATTGACATATTTATACATTTTGACATATTGTTAACAAGTTTGCGTTGATTAAATGACCATTAGAAAAGTTTGAGCAACCCTTACTTGCCTAAGCAAGCTAAATTCCACTCTGGGTTTATGTAAGCTCAAATCCGATCAGGGCGTCAAATCCCTTGGAATAAAATTTCAGTTTCTCAGGGTTTTGCCTCTACCAACTTGGAGCAAGAAGACTCATTAAATGTGAGCTTTAGCCAACCTTGATAAGGAGAGAAGAGGCAAATGATAATTTCTGAACCTAGTACCTTGAGTTCTATTAGCCATGCCCTCAATGCTGCTTCTGTAATTGGCGTTAGCATTAAAAATCAATCAAGCTTGAGTCTGAGTAAAGAAACAGATTCGCCGCTAGCAAATAGCTCAAAAAGGCTTTCACATCAAACTCCTACTACTCCCACTTTCATAGCTGAAGCTAGCACTCCAACATTCAGTTCAGATACTAGCAAATGCGGTTCTGGTCAAGCACGTGATAAGTACACGCAGCCGTTCGCCTGCGACAGCATTTGGAATATGCCGATTGGATCAAACGCCCAATATGTTGATGCCTATATTGGCTCAAAGAGCGTTGGAGTTGACACCGACTGGTTCATCATAAGCAAGGAAAGCGATCCGGGTGTGTCCACCTATATGCCTGGTGCCTGGGGTGAAGGTCGCTGCACCGGCTCTACGCCACAGCAGCAAGCACAATGGCATCCGGAAGCGGGTCAATTGTTGAAGGTTCCTTACGATCTTGTCATTCAGGATGCTAAGCCAGGATTTACTCCAAACAACTCCTCAGCGTTTTTGAAGCCAGATGGTAGAACTTTGGTGTCTTATAACGTCACCACCCGTTGTCAAGAGGGTGCCCCGCTTTACGGCGTTTGGTTTGGAGAGCAAGATATTTACGGTGATGGCATTGACGGTGGACATGGTGGCTCAGGAATGTCGAGCATTGGCGGTAGCATTCGCAAAGGTGAGTTATTGAACGACGAGCCTATTCGTCATGCACTCAAGATTGTTATCTGGGGCAAATGGTTGCACTACAATTCTTCATCGTCAACCCCCGGTCGCCGTTGGCCTGCCCGTCTCGCTGATTTTAATGCACCAAACCAATACCATGGCTCCAATCCGGCGCTGGTCATGGGTTCGTTGCTAGCAATTCCGCCGGAAAGTACAGCAGAAAGCCTCGGACTGACTAGTAAAGCAGGCAAGAAAATCTTTGAAGCAATGCAAAATTACGGTGCTTATGTTGTTGACGATTCCGGGTGGGACTACAATTACCTCTGCCTTGAGCGCAGTGCCGAGCAAGAGTACGAGCAAGTCACTGGGCATGAAGTTCATGGAGATGCCGCACTCCAAGCTGATTTCGCCAAAATCATTGGTGCCGTGAAGGTTGTGGACAACAACGGACCGAAGAGCGTTGGTGGGGGCGGTACACCACGCCAACCTTTAGCACCACCAATTGGAAATTAAAAGCCAATACGGGTTCAGATAAGGGTTGATCTCCCCTCCCCTAAAAAGGCTACGGTGTACGCACAAGTCATCGAATGACTCAAAATTCCTTTTGTACGCGCACCGAACCTCACCCTGCCCTGTCGGGCATCCCTCTCCTTAATAAGGAGAGGGAAAGATTTTAGCGTAGATAACTGTACGTTCGCTGATTTTTAGAGTCTAAGAGGAATTAATGCCTTGAGGGGTGTGAAACTGTCAGTTAATTTCTGGACAAAGCTACTCATAACTATTTAGACAAAAAGTCGGGGGATTCAGTGAGCGATTGTGCGACCAAAAGCATAACAATAACACGCCCGTTCTCAGCACTTTTAAAAAAGTTAAAGTTTTAGCTTGTTTGGAATTGAAATTAACCCCATAGAATCTGTAAATCTAAGACAAAACCAGGTAATATATCTTCTCCAGATAAGCTTGTGGGGGACTCTAATACTTCTTTTGGTTGTCCTTGTCGATAAATTTCGACACAGCGAGTTTTTCTGTCCATAAGCCAACCCAATTTTACGCCTGCATTCATATATTCTTGCATTTTGGCTTGCGTTTCACTCAAACTATCGGATGGGGACATTAACTCTAAAACAAAATCTGGAGCGATAGGAGGAAATTTCTCGCGTTGTTCTGGTTTAAGGGCGTTCCATCTTTCTGATTGTATCCAGGATACATCGGGGGAGCGGTCGGGACCATTGGGCAGTTTGAAACAGGTGGAGGAGTCGAATACTTCTCCGAGTTTTGTTTGACGGTTCCAAATTACAAAATCCGCAATAATCAATGCATTACGTTTCCCTGTTTCTCCCCCCGTTGGTGGCATTACAATTAGTTCTCCAAAAGCATTACGTTCAAATTTAACATCGGGATTATCCCGACACAGTTGGTAAAATTGGTCGTCGTTAAGTTTAACGACATTATTAAAGTTGATGGTAATTGCGGTCATGGCTGTCCTAACATTATAAAGACATGTTCTGTTTAATTGCATCTTAACCGGACGTCAACAACCCAGGTCTAAAGACACTGGGCTTCTAGCCTAAGACTTGACCATAGTTGACCAGACTAAGTACCTTGAGTACTACGTTAACGGTAAGTGTTCAAGTTCCTACCGAGGACAATGCGTATCCCTCAACGGGACGTTAGGCATAGCCAGTTCCAAGCTCTAGAAACCAGGGATTAAACAAGTTTATTGGGTTAAGCCAGTGTCTTTGGTATAGTTACCGACCGTTAACATTGTCGTTCGCGTTCGCGCAGCGTGCCCGCAGGGCTCAGCGTCTCCCCTTGGGAGAGGCTAATATTACTCCCTTTCGGGAAGGCACATCGAGTGCAAAACCGTTATGCGTACAGGGTGAACGAGTTGAGATGGTAATTGTCAAGCTCGAAAGTACATTACAAAAGTACACCGATTCAAGTAACCCCAAGGCGGTAATGGAACAAAGCGACTAAAGCCGCACGAGTCGTATTTCCTCTCAGGTCTGTTCGCGCAGCGTGCCGCAGGCATAGACGCGCTCGTTTCCATACTTCCCACGAGGTCTTATGATATCAAGCCTTTTTCACACGGCAGGCAAAGCACTTAAAGGCAAGCTGTCCTGAAAGATTGTCGTAGTACTGGTTGTCTATCAATTGGTTAGCTGCTTCGTAGTAGGGAGTACGGAGTTCTTCCGCCATTTTCTGCTGTTGACCAAACCAATTTGGCACAAAAATTGTGTCCTCGCGAATTCCCTCCCAAATTAAAGCTGTACCTGTGATAGATCCTCTGGGGCTTTCGACAATGATCTCATCGCCGTTGTTAATGCCTGCTGCTTGCGCTACTTTGGGATGGATTTGAACTAGGCGAACACCGTTCATTTGTTTACCCGTGTAAGTCCAGTGTGTGACGGAGTGAAAATGAACCACACTGGATCTGCCAGTCATGCCCATAAGGGGATACTCCCTATGAACCTCTCCAGAAGAGGTTTTCCCTAATTTGACCTTTTGGGTGAATGCCTGCGGATTCACCGGATTTTTTACTAGTTGCGTTGTATACTCAATGGTAGGATGTTGACCAGTAACCTCTGGATGAGTGTAGAAGATAGGTAAGGCAGCGTGTCCAGCGATCGCTAGCTGCTTTTGCATATCGGGCGTATAAATCTCTACCTTGCCACTGGGAGTTAGAAATCGCTTGCCTTTATTCTGAGGATTGAGAGCCTGTGCTGCACTATACCAAGAAGGATGATCCAGGTAAAGAGTACTGACACCGGGATGATCCACTGATGGGCAGGGCCAGCGCAAAGGTTCTGAACGCGTCTGCATGCGTTCGGTCGTCATTCCACCCATACCGGGAGTGTTTGCCACAAAAGTTGCCCAAAGATTGCGGTAGTCTTTCCATGCCTGAGGAAAGTTTTCTGTCCAGTATTGCGGTGGATTGCGTTTGTCTAACTTTGCTGTGGCGTGTGCCAGGTCAATCCAAATGTGCCAGTCTGGTTTGGACTCTCCTACTGGGGGAACCACTTGCTTTTGCCAACGGATTGCCCGGTCATCTCGTCGCATATAAACGGTTTCCATTTCAAAGCCACTGGTGACAGGTAAAATGATGTCGGCGTAGTAGGCAGACTCCTCCATAAACAATCCAGTGTAGACGTAAAAGTCTAATTTGCGGTAAGCTTCCTGTACTTTAGCTGTGTGCGAGGAGGCGAGAAGGGGATTGCCTTGGGTAACAATAGCTTTTAGCTGGTAAGGTTTGCCTGTGAGGATAGATTCAGGAAAATATTCTGGTCCAACAGGCAGGGCAACATCTTTCTTTGGTGTGTTGCCTTTGATGGGTGGCAGATTTAGACCACCGGGCCAGGTGTTATGCATGAAGTTGCAGCCAGCACCATTGATGCCAATGTTACCTGTTATCGCGGCAAGGAATGCCAGAGTGCGGTAAGTGTCAAAAGCTCCCACTTGGTGAGAAATTCCAGCATTGCAGAAAATGGCAGCGGGCTTGGTTGTTGCGTAAGCCTCAGCAAGAAGTTTGATTTTAGTTGCTGGGACATCCGTGATTGCCGCAGCCCACTCTGGTGTATAGCCGTTGCTGACAAGGTGCTTTTTCAGTTCGTCAAAGCCCAGTACCCACTTTTGCACAAAGGCAGTATCGTATAGATTATTGTTGACAATATGGTAGAGCATTGCCAACACTAGAGCTAAGTCCGTGTGCGGCTTGGGTGCAATCCATTCATCTGCTTGCGCTCCTGTAGGAGTTAAGCGAGGATCGATGACGACTAGTTTGGCTTTAGTCTGAGCGCGGCTTCTGAGAAGATAGGCAAAGGTCACTGGATGAGTTTCCGCCTGGTTGGTTCCTAAGAAGAGAAAAAATCTAGCAGACCCTAGGTCTTCTTTGCCGGTTGCGCCATCGATACCGTAGCCATTAGTAAAATTACCTAAACCAAAAGTCCATGCCAAGGCATTTCCACCAGCATCATTGCAGACAGGACCTACATCCGTGTCATTGGGACTACCCAGGAGGGTGAAGTAGCGTCCGACTAGAGAACCAGTGCCGCGTGGTAACCTACCAGAAGTTTTGTTGGCGATCGCCCTAGCTTCCCCCGCATCTCTCAACGCCAGAAACTTGGCGGCGATCGTCTCTAAGGCTTCGTTCCAAGAAATCTGCTCAAATTGAGAATCGGGTGAACCCTTCTCACCTGCAACCCGTTTCATCGGGTGAGTGAGGCGGAAGCGATTATACACTAATTGGGTCATCATCGGACCCTTAACACAAAAGCCTCCTGCCTGTACTGGGTCATCCGGTTCGCCTAAGACATCTATAATGCGTCCGTCTTTCACATGAACCTTTAAACGGCACAGAGAGTTGCAGAATTGGCAGGCACTATCTATAATCTTGTCCGGTTGCAACGCACCTGATTTTTGGGTAAAATCAAATTTAGTTGATTCGATGACTGCACTATTGCGGTTTTCCTCGGCAGCATCTGCCTGTTGTTTTCTGAGTAACTCTGCTGCGGTGACAGTGGCTGTACTGACTGCTACCCCTTTGAGAAAACCCCGCCGTGAAGTCTTTATCTTGCGTGACATTATTGAGATGCTCCCTGTAAGTTGGTAAGAGAGTGTTGATATCCTCATACAACTATAGGCAACAACCCAGCTGTCGAATAACAAATTATTGGGGAGCCTGCCCCACAAATTAACTGTCGTTACCGCTCATAGAAACCTAGACAAAGCTACCCAAAGGTAGTGGATTCTCGACATCTACGTTTGCAATCTTAGTCCAAAGTCCTAAAACTACTGGGATAAACGGCAATCCCACTATCCCATCCATAAAGTTTGGGATTACTTTTCGAGCTATATTCATGCTTCCATTGGTGTCTGCATTGATTGTTCTGCCAGTGTTTGTTTTGTATAGACCTCGTTTAACACGTTTGCCACTAAATACGGGTTTTGTTTCTGATTTACTGTTGAAAGTTGGTAATTTATCACCGTCCAAAGCACTAGCCTTTGATGTGTAACTTTCCTCAGTTAAAATCACTTCGATACCTGCTAATTGTGCTTTATAAGTTAACAAGTCAATCAACTTAGCATGAGGAATTTTGGTAAACTCTTGATTGTTCTTTTTACCAATATTGATTTCCTGCTTCCATCCTTGGTTATTGCCGATGATTAATTGACCAATATCGTTGAGTTGACACCAGTTAATGACACGACGACTAACTGTATGGAGATAGTTATCAATTCTTCTATCGCGCTTACTGTTGAGTGCTTTAATTTGTCTCCAAGCTTCAATTGATTGCGCTAAGGCTACTCTTTTATTGAAAAATTGGTTAATACTTTTCAACGGTCTACCATTAATCAAAAGCGGTCTGATACCGGGATGATTGGATGTTATAGCCATTAAGTTGTTTAAACCAAGGTCTACACCAGCAATGTACTTACCGTTTGATTTCGGCACGTCATCAATTGTGTAAATAACCTCAATAACATAGTGGTCTAGCTTAGGAACAATCCGCACTTGGTCTACATTTTTAGCTTGAGTAGAAAATTCTATACTAGTCTGAGATAGTTTAACAATACCTTTAGCCAAGGCAGGTTTTGATATTGCATCTATCGGGTAGATGACAACGTTTCTACCATGCTCTTTATGCTTGTATCCTGGTATTTTAGGTTTGCCAAGATATTTTTCCGGATGTTTTGACCAATCCTTTAACGCTGTTAACCAACCTTTCCAAGCGTCCGCTACTCTACGAACAATCTGTTTACTAACTTTGGTTGGCAGATATCGATAAGACTCCAATTCTTTAGTTTGGTGATAGATGTCAATTGAGTTGTAGTATTTTTTGGTTTCAAAAAAGTATTGACGTTGAACGTAGTTAGCCGAATTGTAAAGATGTTTAGACTGTAGTGCTAAATAGTCGCACTCTTTCCAAAATTTGTGCTGTTTGTTGACTATATGTTTCTCTACTAGCTGCATTTGACTCGACCTTTCAAATGTATCATAGTCGTATCATATATGAGTGTGATAGGGAGTTGTCAATATGGCTGGTAAAAAAATCTATAACGAGTCAAAACGTAGATTCACTATGACTTTAACGGAAACAGCAATACAATGGCTTGAAGAAAAACAAGCAGAATTAAGCGCAAACAGTCTTAGCGATGTTATTGAACGTATGGCACGAGAAAAGCTACCCAAAAATGAGTAGCAATGGGTAGGTTTGTCTAGAAATTAAGTTACAGTTCCTTACCCCGACATCTCTGGAGGGGGGCAATTTGACCCTTCGGGTATCTCGTCGATAGATGACTTTTGCAAGAAATTTATGATTGTTGAGAATTCGTAGCTTATTCTAAAAAATGCTGTGGTTAGAAGGGTAATAATAATTGTTAAGCTACTTGAATATTTTTATGGGCAGCCAGGGCGAAGGCGACAAAATCTCTAACCCGTTTGAGGAACTATTAGATAAGTTAAGTATTTTCACACACAACTCGGGTGCTGACGATAAAGCTTCGCGTCGTAGGTTCGATGGTTGGTCTTTGTCGGAGCGAAACCCTGAGGCGATAAAAGCTTGGATGCCGATATGGGGATGGTTCTACCGCTACTATTTTCAGGTTCACACCTCTGGTTGGCATCATATGCCATCGGTTGGAAAAGTGTTGATTGTCGGTTCCCATAATGGCGGGTTAGCTTCACCAGATACATCGATGTTTATGTATGACTGGTTCCGCACCTTTGGCTATGAACGATTAGTCTACGCTTTAATGCACCCGTCAGCCTGGCAAACTCCCATCTTCGCTTTGCCGGGTGCTCAGGTGGGGGCAATTATAGCGCATCCTAAAATGGCGATCGCTGCTCTACGAAGAGATGCAGCGCTACTCGTTTACCCAGGAGGTGCCCAGGATTTGTTTCGTCCCTACAGTTGGCGAAACCGAATTCATCTGGCCAATAATAAGGCGTTCATCAAGCTGGCTTTGCGCGAGGAGGTGCCAATTGTGCCGATTATTTCTCATGGTGCACACTCAACTCTGATTGTGCTAGCTGACCTCTACCAACAGGTGAAACAATTGCATGAATGGGGCTTTCCCTGGTTACTTGATGGCAACACGGGCGTCTTCCCAGTTTACCTTGGGCTGCCTTGGGGGGTGGGGATTGGACCTGTACCAAATTTCCCGCTTCCCATGCAGATTCATACTCGTGTCTGTGCACCGATTGTGTTTGAGCGTTACGGTTGTGCCGCTGTTCGTGACCGTGCTTACGTAGATGCTTGTTACGAAAGGGTTCGTGCCATGATGCAAGCGGAACTCGATGACCTAGTACAAAAGTATGACTGCCAGTAGCGCAAATGAAATCTACCAGAAGCCGCCCTCTAGGTGTCGGGAGCATCGCTGGTGGGTAGGCTCCGGCAGGCGTTGTTTGCTTAGCCACAGGAACCGAAGCCTGTGGCAGACAAGATGCAAGATGTGGAACTTCGTGAAGTACCCACCACCAACCGCAAGCGGTATGGTGGGGGCTTCCTGTCTCATTTGCCGCCGCTCCGTTGGGTATACTCATTGCTGAGTATCCGAAACCAAATCCGGTCTGAGTCTTACGCCGCATCTCTCGGTTTTCACCGTTTATCTCCTCAAAGGGAGAACCCAGGCAGCCGCCCTGCTTCCCAAGGCAGTAATTTGTTTTTCGTACATTCCTGTATGGCTTATCTTTTACCGCAGAGCGTAATCGTGCGAACCAGTGACCGGAATCTTTCCCCTTTTCTCTCGTTAGTTACCGTGGTAAGCGTATGACCGCTACTGTTACCATTGGAAAGCAGCCGAGTGGGTGGGTCGCAACCATTTATATACTAGCATAACTATGTCTATATTGTGGACATACTTATGAAAACAAAAGAAGTACACATCCGTATATCGGAAAAGCGTTTTAGCAAACTAAAAAACTATGCCACGTTGAAGGAAAAGACAGTGACTCAAATAATCGAAGATTACATTGACCGATTACCTAACAAAGGAAAAGACGGCTCATCAGACACCCCCTCCCAAGTTGACCGACGGTCAACATAGGTCGGAGATGCCCTCGTCGCCATCCGCCTTATATCCCACCACCTTTCCGGTGTACCGTTATGGTGGGGGACTTACGGCGATTTAGTTAAAACTTACTTTGCTCCCGGTATCAGCTTGATGACATTTGCTCTAATAACGGTGTCATAAGTGTAGCCATACTTTTTCAAATCCAAAGTGTCTCTTGGTGTGACAATATCATCTGGTGAAAAAGCAGGTAGCAAGGAAAACAAATCCCCTGGAGTCCAATTCGCTGGAGTGGACTCACCGCCATCCCAGGGCCACAATCGGTCATTGAGATTTTCTCCATAATGTCCACCTGAGGCAGGATAATAATTGCTACCTTCATGCCCGTTTGCCTGCCATTCAGCCCAAAGGCGATCTACATTAGAATGAATCAGCCAAAATACTGGATCGTTGATAGAACAAGCAAGGTCAGCCATCGTGCCAAGAGCTTCCGGACGACCTACCGCAGGGTCAAAAGTAGCCCCACCGACGAAGCTATGAAAGTAGTTATGTTGAAACACTCCAGGCGTTGGTTGTTGACTAGAACTATCCAGTTTGATAAATCCTTCTAGAGCTAGACGAAAAGTTCCATAGTCGTCAATAGCAAGGACTTGCTCTACATCTTCTTTAGGAAGAGGGTAACTATTTGTAGGAGGCGATTGCATAAAGCGTAAGAGTGTGTCGCCCAATGATTTTCCCGAGGGCTTAGTATGTAAGTTTGGGTTGATGACCCATCCATTGGCTTTTGTAAAAGGACCAGACATAACAGGTCCTCCTTGAACATTACCTAATTGGGGGATGTTGAGATTGACTCCTTGACCATTTGGTCCCAAAAAGTCATCTTGAAAGATCACTTCTAACGCCTTAGGATCTGTCCAATCCCAGTAGGGAATCGTCACATTCGGGTCTACTGATTGTAAGGCTTTTTCAAATCGGTATACCAACTCACGATGCCACGGTAGTAATAGAGCGCTTTCATGAGCACCATCATGCCCCGCTGCTGGACCTTGGGCACTATCGTACATTAAACCCATTGCTCCCAGATGCACTGCAACAAACTGGTCATAGATACTGACATTGCTACCTTCTGGGAATGTATGCTTTAATGTCTGCACAGCATGAACGAATGCTTGTTTCTCGGATGAGGTCAGGTCAACAACGTTCCTTCTGACACGTGCTCTATAAGGAGGAATCCTTTTACTAATAAGACCCTTGTTGTTTGCAGGAGCAAGAGCAGAATCAGCGTTATAAAATACTGGCAGCTTGGTATTAGAACTGCCGTTGACGATCTGATTTGATGCCTGTTGATGCTGAGCATTATGGGAAAGTGCGGGACTTCCAAACACGACTAGAGCAGCAACTATAGTAGCAATAATGACTGTTTTGATAGTTTTGGGGAAAATTTTCATAATTTACACTTCTTTGTGTTCTCAAGATAAGATTTGCTGGGCATTCGGGTAATATCAATGGCTTATAAGTATATAAATTTACATAGATTAGATTTGCTCACAATATAAAATTTTTCGGAAAATCCCTCTATTCTTTTGCAAATAGGGAGAAAGCCGCTTGTCGAATCAAAAATTATGGCTTTTTTGTTACTTTGATGAAAGAAAAATATTATACTGACCAAGCTAATTAGTATGATCATGGATTGTGCGATCGCAGGACGCAGCAACGCCTATCGCGCAAGTCTAGGTCGAAAATCCTGTTGTTTGCTCTTCGCTCCAACGACTACGGTTTAATTACTCTGTCGAACTTACGTGGTATAAAAGTGAATTGTGAGAAGATTGCAATATGTGACTCAATTACTTGTAAAATTCTTGACATGAGAAAAAAGTTAGTTGTAGCGTCTATTTTTCTTTGTTTGATGAACTCTTCTTTTGCAAGCGCACAAATCAGTAATTTTGAAGACCCCAGACTGACGCTCTCAACTGTTGAGGCGGATTGGTTAATCAAGACTGATAAAACTGAAAGACCGCAAGTTGGTAGTAGTTCTGCGACATTGCTCAAAGCCGAAAATGAACTACAATTTCAGGGTGAACTGGCTGCTATTCAAGGTAATGAAGGACTTGTCGGGTTTGCGCTTGTAGAAGCACCTTTGCCCCTAGATTTAAGCGCATACAAGTACATTGAATTTTACGCTAAGTCCAAAGATCCTGGAGTTGTTTATACCCTCACACTTAAAGATGAGCAAGCTCAACAGGACACTGGTACTCTCACATTTGAGCAAGAGTTTATTGTTGGGACAGAGTGGACAAAGGTAAAGCTTCCTTTGAGCCACTTTAGAGCAAAGATTCGTGGCAGACTTGTTGATGGCTTCCAATTGGATTTGCAAAGAGTGCGATCGCTCTCTTTTCAAATCAATCGCAGCAATCAAGAAGCAGATTCACCAATTCCACTGCAATTTGCTTTAGATATAGGCTCAGAGGTATATGTAACAAATCAAGAGTGAACTCATTCTTGGTTTGTTGTGCTTACGCCATAAAGAGACTGGAGAGATTTTTGCTAAGCAGTGATTCGCACTTCTAGTTGAGCCGCGCTCTTTTTCAAACCCAAAGAACGTAGAATTTGGACAGCAGCCATTTCACCCGTTCTACAACCACCTTCCATATAACCTTGGAACTTTTGGGAGCAATGTTCACCAGCAAAAAACAGGTTATCCACCTGTTCTTGTTCCGCTCCTGCAATTGTTGTCCACTGTCCAACGAGATAGCAAGCATAAGAGCCTTGTGTATACGGTTCTCTACGCCAATAAGCACAGATGGGTTGACCTTGGCGTACACTACTCATTCCTGGGAAAATATTTTCTAATTGTGATAGCAGTTTTTGAGCTTGAGATTCAGCCGAACGTAGCCCTAGAGGTAAACTTTTTTGACCGCCAGTAAAATTGGTGAGTACACCACTTGGTCCTGGTTGATAACGAGAAGCTTCCCAGATGGCTGCAAAGTCTAAGTCAGTAGAGACAAATGCAGTTGAGTTATACCGTGTGCGCCATATGCGTTCTTGATAAGCAGTAATTAACTTGGCATTGTTACCATAACCTAATTGGGCGATCGCTTTCTTTTTCACTGCTGGCAAATCGACATTTAACGAGACTTGACGCAGAGTACTAAACGGTAGCGCCAGCAAAATTCGCTCATATGTGCGTTCAAACGAGCGATTACCAGAACGTAAACTGACTCGGTAAGTGCGATCGCTTCGAGTTGTGATAGCTTCTAATTCGATCCCTGTTTCAATAGAATTTGTCAAAAATCGCGCTAATAAACTCGGGACTTGGTCATTTCCACCAACAATCTGATAACGTTCATCACTTTCCCCAGTAATCTCGAAGCTGCTTGGATCTGTGCCAATAAAAAGCAGCATATTCAGACTAGACTGCTCGCTGGCTTCTCGACCGTATAAACCAGTGTAAGCGACTTGTATTATCTGACTAAGAATTGGGTGAATTTGCGCGTCCCTCAAGTACTGAGTGATAGAGGTATTATCCAACTGAATCGCAACTTGATTGCGTGTGCCATAGGTTACAGGTGTCTTGCCAAGAGCAGCTAAATCCTGCTTTATCTTCTGCACCAGTGGAGTGAACCACTGTAGGATTTCTTTTTCTGAAATTTTACGCCCTTGAAAATACGATGTACCTTGTATCAAATCCTTGTCAGCAGTATACAAATCTGCAATTTGCAAACCTAATTCCTGCGCCAAAGAGCGTAAGCTGGTATGATTTGTGTCGATAAATTCTCCACCCAAGTCTACAGGTATAGAAGTACCAGCAACATTTTGTAATGTATATATGCGACCGCCAACGCGATTTCTTGCTTCGATAATATCGAAAGGCACTCCAGCTTGAGAAAGACGATAAGCCGCGACGAGTCCAGCAATTCCCGCACCGACCACCAATACTTTCGGAATTGTGGCAAATGCAGCATCACCTCCACCATGCCATGTCACCGCACTGATGGCACTTGCTAATCCCAAACCCCCATAGATCAGGCGACGACGAGTAGTCTTTTGGTGGAGAATATCAACGATTTCGTCCGCAGGAATTCCTGTTTCAACAGATGCCTTGGTGATTTTGTAAGCTCGCCGTAATGATGCCATCAACGCCGATCTCGCCATTGGGGTTGCCTTAATCTTTTATCTTGTGATAAGAAATATATCTTAGAAAATACTAGATAATGTGCAGTTCTTGTTACATTTGTTTAGATAAATTGACAGTCCTACTGTCAAAAAGTAGAGAAGCCAACAATGCTGATTAGTTGTTAGCAAGATTTGTGTTTGCACCTGAAATATTAAGGCGTTCGCGGAGCGACTCCTTCGGAGTATCGCCAAATTCTCGGAGTTATTAAAACTACCCACGCTTTGGACTCACGCTGAATTTTACCACACAACCGCAAAAGTCAGTTTTCTGAGATCTTGCACTTTTGGGTACAAACCACAATTAAGTAAAAAGCGCTGAAATAAAGTTACCAGTAATGACGTGGAAAGTTGCGGGAAACGTCGAAAAATTGCTCCTTTTAGGATTAAACTATACTAGGGTTTTGCTAATTCAAAGTTGCACACTGAGCAAAAATCAATTATATATGTACTTACTAATTCCAGCTGCAGGAATGGGTCGCCGGATGGGCAGTAGTCGAAATAAACTGCTACTCACCTTGTTAGATAAACCTCTGATTGCTTGGACACTTTTAGCAGCTCAAGCTTCTGAGCGTATCCGCTGGATAGGCGTGATTGTTCAGCAAGAGGACTGGGCTGATTTGCAAGAAATTGTGAAGAATTTATCCCTGACAAAGCCGATACATTTTATTCTGGGAGGAGCAACCCGCCAAGATTCAGTCTACAACGGGTTGCAGTCCTTACCCGCAATTGCAGAACATGTATTGATTCACGATGGAGCGAGATGTTTAGTAACACCCACCTTGTTTGACCGATGTGCCGAGGCAATTCTCCATTGTCAAGGTCTGATTGCGGCTGTTCCTGTCAAAGACACGATCAAAATTGTAGATCAAAAGACACATCTGATTACGAATACACCAGAACGACGCCAACTTTGGGCGGCTCAAACCCCTCAGGCATTTGAAGTAGAGCGACTCAAGCAGTGTCATGCCGAAGGTCGTCGCTTGGGTTGGGAAGTGACAGACGATGCTGCGTTGTTTGAACAATGCCAACTGCCTGTGCAAATTGTGGAGGGAGAGGAGACGAATTTGAAAGTAACGACACCTGTAGATTTGGCGCTTGCCGAATTTATCCTTCGGCAGCGATTAGGAAACCAGTAGAGGCAATCTCTAGAGGCAATATTTCGATTGCTAGATATTTTAGTTGTCAGGCACCAGCAACACTACAGCATAGGCACTAATCCCCTCTTCTCGTCCAACGGGACCTAGCTTTTCATTGGTGGTTGCTTTGATGCTCACTTGGTCGGGTTCCAATTCTAGAATGCTTGAGAGTCGGGCGCGTATTGTCTGGATATGGGGCTTGAGTTTAGGTCGCTCTGCCACCACTACAGAGTCAATATTGCTAACTTGCCACCCCCGCTCCCGTACCAACTGATGCACCTTAGCGAGGAGAACTGTACTGTCAGCACCTGCCCACTCTTGGTTCGTGGGCGGAAAGTAATGACCAATATCTCCCAAACTTAACGCTCCCAGCATTGCATCCATAATCGCGTGAGTCAGCACATCAGCATCGCTGTGACCGAGCAACCCCAATTCATGGAAAATCTCCACTCCTCCCAAAATCAAAGGGCGACCTACAACTAAGCGGTGGATATCGTAACCGTTACCGATCCTAATATTCATAAATTCGCCGCTATCAATTGACTAACTGCCGATTCTGTGCTTACCTGAGTGAGTTGTGCCGATCGCTCAGGGCGACCAACAGTTTTAGCAATCACTGCCAACTCGACCATTAATTCCTCATATTGTTTTGGTGTTAGAGACTGAGGACCATCTGAAAGTGCCTTCGCAGGGTTGGGGTGGACTTCAATCATCAGAGAATCTGCCCCCGCTGCGATCGCAGCCTTAGACATAGCTGCCACATACTCCCAAAAGCCTGTGCCATGACTGGGATCAACCATAATCGGTAAGTGAGTCAGCGATCGCAGCACGGGTATAGCTGCCAAATCTAATGTATTCCTTGTATACTGTCGGTCAAAAGTGCGAATTCCCCGCTCGCACAAAATGACATTTGAGTTGCCTGCTGCCAGAATGTACTCAGCTGCCATCAGCCAATCTTCAATTGTAGCGGCGAGACCTCGCTTCAACAGAACAGGCTTACCTTGAGCACCCACTTTCTTAAGTAATGAGAAATTCTGCATGTTGCGAGCACCAATTTGGATAATGTCAGCAACAGAGGCAACTTTCTCTAGATCGGCTGTATCCATAACTTCTGTCACAATACCCAGCCCGGTGACCTCACGAGCTTTGGAGAGTAAGTCTAAGGCACTCTCACCATGTCCTTGGAAAGCATAAGGAGAAGTTCGGGGTTTATAAGCTCCACCACGTAAGAACTTAGCACCAGTCGCCTTGACTTGCTGAGCTGTCTGGACGATCATCTCTTCATTTTCTACTGAACAGGGTCCAGCGACATGAACGATAGGGTGGTTTTGACCAAAGGCGACAAATCCTAATGGTGTTTCTACAAACACCTCACTCGGCTCTCCATGACGGAATTGGAGACTAGCTCGTTTAAAGGGCTGATTTATCCGCAGAACTTGCTCAATAAAAGGACTTAGTTGTTGGATTTCCAGAGGATTGAGAACTGCGGTATCACCTATTAAACCAATAATTACTTTGTGATGACCGATACTTGTTTCTGGTGTGATTTTCCGGTTGCGGAGTTCATTGCTGATACGCTCAATTTCTACTAATGGCGTGCTGGAGTTCATAATTACAATCATTGATTGCATCTCCCTAATATTCTTAAAAAGTTTTTGCAACACAGTCCAAGGTTTGACTCGCGGCGATAATTTCCTGTCTAGCCCATCGGTCGGCTGCAATGATGTCGTCGAGAGTTGGGGTGGAGAGGTTATGGAGTTGGTAGCGATCGCACGCCCGTTCAATCAAACGCGGAATATCCAGAAACTGAATTCTTTCCTCTAGGAATAGGGCTACAGCTTGTTCATTTGCAGCATTGAGAACTGCTGGCATACAACCCCCAGCGCGACCGGCAGCATAAGCCAATTGCATACAAGGATACTTTTGATGGTCTGGAGCACGAAAGGTCATTTGCCCGACTTTCACTAAATCCAACTGCTGCCAATCAGTATAAATTCGTTCTGGCCAGGATAAGGCATACAGTAGTGGTAAGCGCATATCTGGCCAACCTAATTGCGCCAGTACTGAAGTATCTTGCAGCTCAATCAAAGAATGGATAATACTTTGGGGATGAATAACAATGTCAATATTGTCATAGTCAACGCCAAACAGCCAGTGAGCCTCAATAACCTCCAACCCTTTATTCATCAAAGTGGCGGAATCTACAGTTATTTTGCGACCCATTGACCAGTTAGGATGCTTCAAAGCATCAGCCACAGTCACTTTTGATAACTTTTCAACTGGCCAATCTCGGAAAGCGCCGCCAGAAGCTGTCAGCAGAATGCGTCGCAGCCCACCACTAGGCACTCCTTGCAAACATTGAAAAATTGCTGAATGTTCTGAATCTGCGGGTAACAGCTTCACTCCATGCTGCTGCACTAGAGGCAAGACAACTGGTCCCCCAGCAATCAAGGTTTCCTTGTTAGCCAAAGCAATGTCTTTGCCTGCTTTGATTGCAGCAATGGTAGGTAACAGACCTGCACAACCCACAATGCCAGTCACTACAACTTCGGCATTGCCGTAGCGGGCAACCTCAATTACCCCGGCTTCGCCTGCTAGCAGAATTGGTTGGGGGTCGAGGTCTTTTATCGCTGCTTGTAGTTCGGGTAGCTGCTCGACTTCACAAATAGCTGCAATCTGAGGTTGGTATGTGCGGATTTGTTCAGCCAGCAATTCTACATTCCGCCCTGCTGCCAATCCCACCACCCGAAATTGGTTGGGGTATTGAGCAACAATATCCAGTGTTTGGGTACCGATAGAGCCTGTTGAGCCAAGGATAGAAATTGCTTTCATGACAGTGTTAGTGGTTAGGGGTTAGTAGTTAGTAGGTAGTGGTTAGTTAGTAGCTATTAATAACTAACGACTTACAGCAACAACTTCAGGTAACAATGTTGCCAGTATTTCTTCAAGTTTTCTGTGTAACTGATATTGGCTGCCATCATTAATTATGGTGAAGTCAGCCATTGCAATTGGACCACCTTTTTCAATTCTCTCAATTTCCATGAAATCTCTTCTCTCTGCTTCTACAATTGTTAAAGGTCTTTCTTGTCTTAAAGTGAGTCGTTCATATCTTATAGCCTTAGGAGTAAAAACTGCTAAAACGAGTAGTTCATTACCAAACTCTTTTTTGAGAGTTTTATACTCGCTAAAACTATAGAGACCATCAATAATGACTAATTGATGGTCTAACATTTTTTCTTTAATAAATGGCAATGCTTTTTGGGCACAGACATCCATTCCGTGTTGTGTTCTCAATTCTTCTCTGACTATTTGCTCATTATTTGGTGTGATTGGTAGTGCCCGCTTTTTTACTTCTTGGATGATAATGTCTCCAAACCGAATGATGGGGAAGCCATGATTTTTTAGATAGCTAGCTACCACACTCTTACCCGATCCAGGCATACCAACAATAGCAATAATTCTCACCATATTTCCTCCTTAAGAATTTGGAAATTGCAAGCTTACGTGTGAAATGATGGAATGCGAATACTGGAAGGCGTAAATTGTGAAACCCACAGGTCTAAATCAGGGTCAGCAATAGCTATCTTCACGGACTCTAGGACTTGCTGTGCCTCAGCCTGAGAGTGAGTCAAGGCAAACACGGTAGGACCAGAACCTGACATCATCGTCGCGCATCCCAACCGTTGGAATTCTTTTTTGAGCCGCTGCACTTTTTGATATTCTGGCAGTACTACCCGTTCTAGGTCATTGTAGAGCAATTGACCAATTTGCTGCTCATTCTGGTGATTGATAGCGGATACCATTTTTTCTATGCTGGCAGACTGTTCAAGATTCTCGACAGCAAGAGCATTGGACACGCAGGAGCTAAGGTATTGATGACGGAATGTCTGATAAGCCCAAGCTGTTGAAACCGAGAGACTGCGGTACTTACCTAAGACTACATAGGAACGACCCAGTACTGGCAAAGGAGTCAGGTATTCGCCTCGTCCTGTTGCTAGCATTGTACCGCCAACGATACAGAAGGGAACATCTGATCCGAGTAAAGAACCCAGGTATTGCAATTGTTTGTCGCTTAATTTCAGGTTCCACATCAAATTCAACCCGACCAAAACTGCAGCAGCATTTGTAGAACCGCCAGCCAATCCTGCTCCAACAGGAATCCGCTTATGGATTGTGATATCGACGCCGCCATATCTGGCAAAGGCATCAGGGAATTTTGTTGCCATCAGTGCTGCCGCCTTGTAAGCCAGGTTGCTCTCGTCTTGAGGCACTTCTGGATGGTTGCAATGCAGACAGATGGCATCATCCGAGCGTGAGTGCAGGTCAATCTGGTCTGCTAAGTCGATACTTTGGAGCACCATTGCCAGATCGTGGTAGCCATCTGGGCGAGCGCCGATAATTTCCAGGTATAAATTGATTTTTGCCGAGGCAATTAGGGAGTAGGAAAGCATGAGAGTAATTTTAGGGTTGGAGTTGAGATGAGTGGGTAGGAGCACGCTCAATGGACAATCTCAATCTTCTTGGCTTCGTCCGCTAACAAACTTGTCCCAGAAAACTGGTTAAGAATTGAGAGTGAGCGCAAAGACGGAATTCGTTGCGAGAAGATGGTTGGCTTGGTCACTATCAATTCCCGGTCGTTCTAAATCAGAGATTTCTCCCAAAATTTCAATCAACTTATACTCTTCAACACAAAACCCTTGTTCTATAAAAAACTGTCTGGCGTGTTCCATATCATTGAAGCAATTATCTATTAATGACCTACCTGTGGTATTATAAATTGCTTGAAATGTTTTATGTATTGTTGGATTAATTTCCTGTAACCTATACCATCCATCCTTAGTACTTAGGTCAGGAGTAATCCAAACACCTCCGTAGCGTTGAAGCATATTCCGAACATTGGCGCATACCCGCTCCTTTTCAGGAAAACTCAAGTAAAGCAAAAGCCCTTCACACAGGATTGCGACCTTTTCAGAATCATGCAGGTAATCGGCGTCAATGGGAAATTGGCTTGGTATACTGGTAGCATCTATTGCTTCAAACTGGAGATTGCGACGTTCCCCAATCAGTTGCATAACCAGCTGCTTTTTGAAATCAATCATAGCAGGTAAGTCACTTTCGACAAAAGTGACGTTTGGGTTTTCAGACATCGCCATACCACGGGGCAGCAAGCCTGAAGCCAGTTCGATAATTTGTGTGTAGCCAAACATGGCAATGAGATGGTTGATTGCTTTGTAGCGTGATTCAATCCACAGTACCAGTGTGGTCAACCTTTCAAGATGATGTCCAGTATGCTGCTCAAACACAGTTTGAGCATCCACTTTTTGAGCAATTTCAAGAGCATATGGAATATCGCTGAACTGCCTACTATAGGCAGCGGCGAGTGCTGTCGGACCGATTAAATCAAAGCTAGAAGCTGTCGATGTTCCCATTTTATTATCTCCAGGCTGTTTAATTTTGCTAATTGACCAGTCCTTCGGACAAGGCAGAGGGCAGAGGGCAGAGGGCAGAAGGAAGGAAAAAGTTTTAAGGTATGCCTTTCTGCCTTGTCCAAACTGGGTCCAAGCCCCCACCAAATCTTTGATTTGGTGGTCTTCAATCAGTGGCGGGTCCAAGCCCCCACTGATTGTCTTACCTTCAGCATAGCTGCCTCCTGCCTTCTGCCTTTCTTTTTGACATTAACTGAACTGCATTTCTACTTAGCTGCTTTAATGTCAAAAATCTTTTCAATCACATCGGCAACAACTTTATCTGGGGTGGAAGCTCCAGAGGTAATTCCCACGACAATTGGACCTGGTGGTAGCCAGTTTTCAACGACTTCTAAAGTAGAGTGCAACTTTTTGTGTTCAATCCGATTAAGAGGTCCAATTCGTTCTGCACTGTCAATGTGATAAGAAGGAATTGCGCGTGCTCTAGAAATTGTTTGGAGTTGAGTCGTGTTGGAAGAGTTAAAGCCACCGACCACGACCATCAAGTCGAGCTTTTCCTCCACAAGCTGGAACATTGCATCCTGACGTTCTTGAGTTGCATCGCAGATGGTGTTGAAGCTGAGGAAATGATGATTTAGCTCTTGTGGACCATACTTACGCATGAGTGTGCGCTCAAAGAGCTTGCCTATTTGCTCAGTTTCTCCTTTAAGCATTGTGGTTTGGTTAGCAATACCCACTCTGACTAGGTCAGTGTCTGGATCAAATCCTGGAGAATAGGCATGAGCAAATTTAGTCAAGAATTCTTCACGGTTACCGCCATTGAGAATGTAATTGCAGACGTACTCGGCTTGTTGTAAATTCAGGACGACCAAATATTTTTCAGCAAAAGAACTGGTAGCAATCGTCTCTTCGTGCTTGTACTTGCCATGGATAATCGAGGTGTAGTTTCCTTTTTTGTGCTTTTCGACACTATTCCACACTTTAGAAACCCACGGGCAGGTTGTATCCATAATTTTGCAGCCTTTTTCGTTCAATAATTGCATTTCTTGAACACTGGCTCCAAAGGCAGGCAAAATGACGACATCTTCTTTTGCAACAACCGAAAAATCTTTCTCCCCTTGCGAATTCACCGGAATAAATTCAACCTGCATATCTTGCAGGTTTTGATTGACTAAGGGGTTGTGAATGATTTCGTTAGTGATCCAAATGCGCTCAGTGGGAAACTGCTGACGTGTTTCATAGGCAAGGGCAATTGCCCGTTCCACTCCCCAGCAAAATCCAAATGCTTCTGCTAGCTTAATCGTAACATCGCCGTGTTGTAACGTGTAGCCGTTCTCCCGAATCTGCTGAATCAAACTGCTCTGATACTCAGAGTACAGCATTTGGGTGACTTCGGCAGCGCGTCCAAATCCCTTGCGATAGTAGAGATCGGAACTATGGAGCGATCGCTTAAAGGCTTTGGTATCCATTATTCATTCCTCTTATGATTATAAATGCAGTTTAATTGCTGCTTGATTATCAATAGAACAGTTATGTATCAGTGTTAACCATCGCAGGCAAGTTATTATGGAACACAGACATGATGTGAATCATTTTCAGTGCACGGCAGTTGGCGTTGCCATCTCTTGTATGCCAAAAGAGAGTTCGCAGCTAAAAGACACAGAATTGGGCGCAAGCGTTTTCCCCCTTCGAGTATTGTCTCCAGTGCGATTGCAATTATGCAGGCGCTCCGCGCCATCGCAAAAGCCACTCAAATTGATTCAAAGTGCTCAACCTATCAATCCGCCTAAAGCTCAAACCGTTGTGCAACTCGTATCTGGAATTTGCTATCAGGACTTGGCGTAGGTATTAGGTCAATCCGGAGTTGATAGTTCGCTGGAACCATTTCTAAGCGAACGGCTTGGAGAATAGTTGCGATATTGAGCGGGATCAGTGCTTGTGCGAAATTCATGCCCAAGCACATATGTGGACCCAAACCAAAAGGTGCGAATACACCTGGCTGACGATGATGTTCGTCTCTGCCTTTTTTATAGCGATCAATGTCAAACTGGAAAGGATTAGGATAAAATTCCGGCAGCTGGTGCGGTACGGTTGTGGCAATGAGGGCCCTTTGTCCGGCTTCGATACGGTATCCCGCAAACTCGAAGGGAACCGTAACGCTGCGGAATACAGCTGGAGCGATCGGGTACATCCGTAGGGCTTCTAGAGTACTCCTCGGCAAAACATCCAGCCTACGCAAACTATCAGGTGTGGGCATGCCGTTGGCAAATAGTGCATTCGCTTCAAAAGTTGCCTGCTCTAGAATTTCTGGATGTTTAAGAAGAGCATAGAGCAAGAATGCAGCGGTACTGGCAGCAGTATCTACCCCTGCGAGGAATGGATTCATGACCGCCAGCATGCGATCTTGCTGCGTTGGCAGAATTTCCGGTTCCTGTTTCATGAACTGGAGTAGATCGTCAATGAGATCAGAATGACGATGCTCATAAGCAGCCGCCCTAGGGGGGCGATCGCCACTCGGTTCGGTGGTATGGGCAGCTATGACCTTGCGTAATAATTCAAAAACCCGTGCCTTTGCCCGTCGATAGGCTGGCAGGTACGTCATAAACCCTGGACGTAACCTAGTCGTTTTGGTTGCTATCAGAATCCGAGAAAATAAGATAATGTCATCCAGATACTCGTACGGAGAGTAGTTAGTTAATAACAAACCAATTTGTTGGATAATAATCCGCTGCATCAGATAGAAGACAGGCTGTGGCTTGATGGTTGACCAGCTTGCCACCTCTCGTCTAGCAATTGCGACTGCTTGATCTAACTGTTGTTCAAGCATAGCAAGGGAATACCCTAGTTTCGACGCGTTGCGGTACTTAGCATGGTCAGGACCATCCATACTGCCTATTGATCGCGAGACACCAAGTTCGGCATTAAAATCCTGCAAAGCCTGAGCGGAGGTAAAGTATTTCGTTCCTTCTTTGGAAAAAAACAAATTCGCTTCTTGTCCAGCAAGAACTACAAACTCCATATTCAGAGCACGGATGCGAAAAACCGATCCCAATTCCAAGTACTTCTTCCGCAAAAAGGCATCCATATCACTGAATTCCAGAGCGTTGCCTAGAACAGGCAACCCTTTTGCCAACGGGGGACGTAACGCCTTGTGATTGCGGTTCTTTTGTTGCATCAATGTGCCCATTACACCTTCCTTCTTTCAAGCTGATAGAAATAAAAAAAAATAAAACTTTTAGAGTAGGACATTTAATAATGTTTAGGTCGTGGAACTTGTAGTAGAAATTCGCAACTGTCTTAGTTGCACCCAAGCGGTTGTGTGATGTATCCGAATACCAAAGTGTTATTTAATCAGTTCCTCTTGCTTGGCGCGCCTTTATCAGCGAACAGTTATCAGTAAAGAATGAACAGTAATAACTGATAACTGTTTACTGATAACTGATTAGTTAGTTCTAGCTGTGATGAAGTCTGCCAGAGCTATCAGAGGTTGCGCGCTCTTTTCAAAGCAAGCTAGTTCAGCCTTAGCTTTTTCAACTAATTTTTTCGCCTCTAGTCTGGATTCCTCAATACCCCACAAACTGGGATAAGTGACCTTCTGCGCCTTTTGGTCTTTACCTGCGGTTTTCCCTAATTCCTCAGTTGTTGCGGTAATATCAAGCACATCATCAATAATCTGGAAGGCCAGACCAATATTGCGAGCATAACGCTCTAGTCGTTGCAAAATATCCTCCGACGCTCCAGCTAGGAGTGCTCCACACACAACTGAGGCTTCTAACAAAGCTCCAGTTTTATGGGTGTGAATAAAGTTGAGGGTTTTTACATCAACATTTTGCTGTCCCTCATGTTCCAAATCCAGAACTTGACCACCGACTATACCAGTTGCAGCAACTGCATGAGCCAACTTAGCAACGACTTGCAACAACTGCTGGGCGGGAACTCCTTTGGAATGCACTGCAATAAACTCAAAGGCGTAGGCTAACAGTGCATCACCAGCCAGAATGGCAATGTCTTCGCCATAAACTTTATGGTTGGTCAGTTTACCTCGTCGATAGTCATCGTTATCCATGGCAGGCAGGTCGTCATGGATCAGAGACATGGTATGAATCATTTCCAGCGCACAGGCAGTGGGCATCGCCATCTGTTGTGTGCCTCCAGAGAGTTCACAGCTAGCAAGACACAGAATTGGGCGCAGGCGTTTTCCCCCAGCCAGCAGAGAATAGCGCATAGCCTCGTAGATTTTTTCGGGATAGACTACAGTGATTGATTCCTCAAGCGCTGCTTCTACTTGGGCTTGCCGTTGTGATAAGTAAGCCTTTAGGTCAAAAGTTGCTTGTTTGATTTCACGCTCAAATCCCTGAGGCTGGACAAGTTGAGAATTTTGCAATGACCGTTCAAAAACTTGAGTATTCATTGGCTTCTGTAGTAGGTGATAGTGTCCGAAATCAGTGATAACTGTTGAGTGTTAACTGTCTTAAGGGTCAACCCAACGACCGTCAGCTTTAATCAAGTTAATCAGTTCTTCAACCCCTTGGGACTCTGGCACTTTTTTGATTTCTTCACGCCCGCGATACAGAGAGATATAACCGGGTTGCTTGCCAACATAACCATAATCTGCATCTGCCATTTCGCCAGGACCGTTGACAATGCAGCCCATCACAGCAATGTCCAGACCTGTTAAGTGCTTGGTGGCTTCTCTCACCTGATGCAATACCTCTTCCAAGTTAAACAAAGTGCGACCACAGGAGGGACAAGCCACATATTCCACCATGGTCTTACGTAGACCCAGCGCTTGCAGAATACTATAGCAAACGGGAATTTCTTTTTCTGGCGCTTCGGTGATGGAGACACGGATAGTATCACCAATTCCATCAGTTAACAAAGGTGCAATTCCGGCTGTAGACTTAATCCGACCGTACTCACCATCACCAGCTTCGGTTACACCTAGGTGCAAAGGGTAGTCCATGCCTAATTCGTCCATTCGTTGAACCATCAGGCGATAGGCAGCAACCATCACAGGCACTCTAGAAGCTTTGAGCGAAATAACCAAGTTGCGGAAGTCGAGGGATTCACAGATGCGAATGAATTCCAAGGCAGATTCTACCATACCTTCGGGTGTATCACCATAAGTAAACAGCATCCGTTCTGCAAGGGAACCATGATTTACACCAATCCGCATTGCTTTCCCTTGATCCCTCAGAGAGATAACCAAAGGCTCTAAGGCTTCACGAATTTTGTTACCAATTTCGTCAAATTCTGCTTGAGTGTATTCGGTGCGGTTGGAGTTGGGTTTCTCAAACACATACAGCCCTGGATTAATCCGCACCTTATCAACATGGTTTGCGACTTCCAAGGCAATCTTCATACCATTGTGGTGGACATCAGCCGCCAAGGGAACATCTTGGTAAGTCTGTTTAAGTTTCTGCTTGATTTGAGCAACTGCTTTGGCATGAGCTAGACTGGGCACGGTAACGCGAACAATCTCACAGCCGATTTCATGCAGGCGACGAATTGCACTAACAGAACCCGCTACGTCTAAAGTGTCCTCGTTGATCATGGATTGCACGACCACAGGAGAACCACCGCCAATGGTGACATTACCAACGCGCACAGGACGAGTTTTACGGCGGGGAATGATAGTGCCAGTGAGGGTCTGATTAGAAGAGGCGTTAGAAGCCAGTGGAGTTGAGAGAGTTTGCATAGGTTACGATTTGGATGGTAAAAGCCAGAAACTAGTGAATCAGCAACTGCTTACACCACTACGCTAGAAAATCTATTTTCAATCCGCTTGTGGAATAACGCGTGGTGGCAAGGGAAAACTTTATCAGCGCATGGCAGCATCAGTCATTTGTTTGCGCGAGGCGTTTTGCAATAGTTGTACACTTAGTTTGGGTAATTCGACTTCTTTTATGACGCGCTCGGCAATTTGTGGACCAGTCAAGCCTAGTTCTAATTGGGATTGTTCTGGAGTTGCATGCTCCACTAACTGGTCAGGTACGCCGATGCGGATAACTGGAACTACCACGTGGTGCTCGAGTAGCGCTTCGGCAACGCCTGAACCAAAGCCACCTATCAAACAGCCTTCCTCTAGGGTGAAAACTCGACCAAATTGCTTAGCCAAAGGCACAATTAAGTCAGTATCTAAGGGCTTGGCAAAGCGGGCATTGACTACCGTTGCTTCAATGCCGTATTCGCTCAAGGTGGCAGCGGCTTGCAGTGCTGGCATTACCATCGAGCCATAAGCAACCATCAGCACATCGTCTCCAGAGCGGAGAATTTCTGCTTTGCCAATTGGTAAAGGTTCCCAACCTTCTACCAACAGGGGCACTCCATGACCATTGCCGCGCGGATACCGCATAGCGATAGGACCATTGGTGTAGTTGATGCCAGTCACAAGCATTCGCTGAAGTTCGGCTTCGTCTTTGGGAGCCATCAGTACCATGTTGGGTATGCAACGCAGATATGCAATATCATACATCCCCTGATGGGTGGGACCATCCGCACCCACAATACCTGCTCTATCCATGCAGAAGAATACAGGCAGATTTTGAATGCAGACATCATGGATAATCTGATCGTAAGCCCGTTGCAGGAAGGTGGAGTAGATAGTAGCAACGGGGCGCATACCTTCACAGGCTAGACCTGCTGCTAAGGTCACTGCGTGCTGCTCGGCAATCCCCACGTCAATGTATTGCTCTGGCAGTTGCTTCTGGAGGATGTCCAGTCCAGTTCCGGTGGACATAGCTGCAGTAATGCCAACCACTTTAGGGTTGTTCTTAGCAATTTTAGTTAAAGTTTCGCCAAACACTTTAGAGTAACTCGGAGGTTTGGGCTTATTGGAAGCAATTGCCTTGCCTGTTTTTAAATCAAATTTGTTTTGGGCGTGGTAGCCAACCCTTTCTTGCTCGGCAAACTCATATCCTTTGCCCTTGACTGTCGCTACATGCACCAACACTGGACCTGTCTGTTGATGCGCCTGCTCAAAGGTGGCAATCAATTCCTCCAAATTGTGCCCGTCGGTTGGTCCCATGTAGGTGAAGCCCAGTTCCTCAAACACTGCTCCCACCTTAGGCACTGCTAGACGTTTGATCCCTTGCTTGATCCGACTCAACTCTGGGAGAACGGAATCGATATGCGTTATTGTTTCAAATTGTTCTTCCAGTTTTTTGAGTAATTGTACACCGGAACTGAACCGCAGTTGATTCAGGTGAGAAGAAAGCGCTCCTACATTGGGAGAAATCGACATCTCATTGTCGTTGAGTACGACCAACAAGTTAGTTTTGGGCATGTAACCTGCATGGTTAATCGCTTCTAGTGCCATGCCGCCTGTCAGAGAGCCATCTCCAATGATTGCGACGACTTTGAAGTTTTCTCCTTTGATATCTCTGGCTAGAGCCATCCCTAATGCGGCAGAAATACTGGTGGATGCATGACCAGCACCAAAATGGTCAAATGGACTTTCGCATCGCTTGAGATAGCCTGCAATGCCATCCTTTTGTCGTAGAGTATGAAAGCGATCGTACCGTCCAGTGAGCAGTTTGTGTGGATAGGCTTGATGACCTACATCCCAAATCACTTTATCGTGGTTCAAGTCTAGAGTCTGATAAAGCCCCAGAGTCAGTTCAACCACACCCAGACCTGGACCTAAGTGACCACCACTGGTGGCTACTGTTTGTAAATGCTTTTCTCGAATCTGATGGGCAATGTCTTGCAGTTGTGGAATTGATAGTCCGTGCAATTGATTTGGATGGGTAATTTGGCTCAGATGCATAAGAAGGTTCCTTTTTTAAGTAAGTAGAAAAATCCAATTCTGAGAGCCTGTTTCTCAAGATATGTAAATTAACCGCCTTTGTATCATCCTCATCGTGGAAGATAACTATGGTTTGCTATTTTCAAATGCAATATGAATGACTGATTGGGAGCGATCGCTTTTGGGATAATTGAGAATAGTATCAATCAGCCATAAGTTGATGATTGGCTTTCCATCTCTTGTGTTCCAACTATCCAAGTAATGGGGACAAGCCGCAGCAAAAGTTTTGTCAGTTAACTAGCTAAACCGTTAAGCAGGCATTTAAACAATAATTTTTCAGGGTTACAGGCTCATCTTGAAGTGCTACTGACATTACCTTAGGCGACCTGCCCTGTTCTACAAAGACTACCAACTTTTAGACGAAGTTTGAGTTGTGTGTGACGTATCTTTTACTCTGCCTTATCAATCCACTTGCGATAGAATTCTCTGAACTTCAAAAGTAAATAATCATCTTTGACAAAAATTTTCCCTCCATCTATCTTCATGGTACCCCAAATCGGTAAATCCTTCTTACTACTAACTTTGGACTGCCAAGCAAAAAGCATATAGAAAATTATATCTAACAAGAAATTGCCTGTTTTCTTAACCCTTACCAATGCAACCCCAATTGAATGATTTGCATTAATTGGTGTGCTGCCAAGCATGACTCTCATCACCTCCCTATCATCGAACAACATTGTAAGCACATGCCCAGTAGGCCAGGTGTCTATTATGTGTGTCATTTTTTTAAACTTTATCCCTAAAATACGGAATATTCCATCAGTTATCCCACCAAATTGCTCGAGAACATACTTCTCGACAGACATGTCAATGACTCCTCGATACCAAGCTTCTGGAGTAATGAATAATTCGTTCTGTTGTTCTGGGTGTTGCTGCTCCTGTAGGGTGTATTCAATAGGTACTTTGTCATTGATAGGCAGAGAATGAACGGAGGTATAATGACGATAATCATACATATTTTCAATCATCGTTACGATTGGTATTTTAGATTCCACAGCAAAGCGGAAAGCCATATAGTCTTTCTGCCTCTTTTTTTCTGCGGGTAAATAGACAGGTACAGGGAACAAAGGAGTTTTAGAACCATACCACACCCAAATGTGATCATATTTTTCAACAGTAGTATAAGTAACCTGGCGAGCCTTTGAGGGAATGTTTTCTACGTTAGGAATAGAAACACATTGTCCAGAGTTATCATAGCGCCACTTGTGATATGGACATTCAAGACAGCCATCTACTCGTTTACTAATCGCCAGACTAGCTCCTAGGTGTGAGCAGTAACGTTCCATAATGACTGGCTTGCCATTTTCATCTCGCCAAGCTACTAAGTCCTGACCAAATAATACTATTGCTTGTGGCTTTTTACCCAAAGCTTTGGATTCCATAGCAATGTACCAGCTGGCTGGAAAAACCTTTTCTTTTTTATCTTCTTTTTTCTCTCTAGTTTGCTCTTTGACTTGCTCAAGTTTGACGCTCATTTGTTTCTCCTTTGAAATTTAACCTGATGTACAACTTGCTTGAAAGTTTGATTCAAATAAGGTGTTTGTAGTTAACGTCTTTGTAGTCCTGTCACCACAGTAGGGTATGCTGCTAATTTCTGATTATTCGTTAGATATTGCTTGTAGGTTGGATGTAAAACCTCCACAAAGGTATTGTCAAAGAAGGTGATTTTCTAAGGTCTAATCAACTTGAGAAAGTACTGAGATTTGACAATACCTTTGAGAGGGTCAATTGCAGGCTACAAATATTTAACAGTTATCAGTTATCAGTTTCATCATTTGGGTAACTGTCCCTCCACCGATTGCTGGAAAGCGTTGGTGGCGGGTCGCGCATCCCCCACCAGCCCGCCTGATAACTGTTCACTGTTCACTGTTCACTGATTTGAGAGGCTCTTATTTCTCCAACACCTGTGCTGCCTTTTGGAGTGAGCTTAAGACAGTAGCAGTCGTGAAAATGCTGTTGTGATCGAAAATAATACTGCCTTCAAATCTCTTATTATCTCCTTCTTCAATCTCGACGTAATATCTCCACCGGGGGAATTCATCGGGGTTTGGATCAAAGGGAAAGGGTATCCGCAGGTAAGCAGATAGCTCCCAAGAACCATTCGGCTTCTGTTGCTCCAAGAGCCATTGCGTTGCAGCGCCTGTTGCAGCTTTGACTTCTGCATCGTCTGTGTTTAACAGCAATAACCGCAAGCACCATGCAGTGGCAAAAGTCGAACCGTTTGGATGCCTGGAAGTTGCCACAAATCCTTGGGGACTCAAGCGCTTCAATCCCCATGCCACTGCTTGCTCGATGCGGGGCTTGTCGCTGGCTTCACCACTCGCTGCTAATGCCTCTGCTGCTAATGCCGTTGTGTATTCATGGTCAGGCCACCAATAACCTTTCCAGTTTCCTTCAGAGGTTTGAGTTGCTCTCAAGTAGTCAAGCAAACGTGAGTGAAACTCTGGTAATCTGGCGACCGCAGCACTAACACACGCATGAGAGCTACACCAACCCGCAAAAGACACTTTGGCTAAATCAGGAACCTTAATATAGGCTCGTATCGGTTCCTCGCGGAAGGTAGATAAGCCACCATCAGGCTGCAATTGGCTAGCCAGAGCCAGCTTTGCTCGTTGCGCCCGTTCCGAATCGCTCGCACCTACTGCGGCAGCTAATTGCAATGCCCAGCCTGTGGTATCGGCATCTGTGCAGAGTTTGTAGTTATAACCCCACCCACCTGATGGACGGTGGTCGCGAGTTTTGAGTAGTTCCCAAGCTTGGAGCAGAGCTGAATCGATGCGGGTGTCAGGTACTTCAGAGAGTACGGTGCCGACATAACCTGTTACCCACTCATCACCGATGCTAGCAGCCTGAGGAAAATTGTAGTCCTGCCACCATCCCTCTGGGGTTTTTGCTTCCAATAGAAATGTGACTGCGGCGTTAATGGATTTACTAAGCTGGTCGAGATCAGAAAATTGCAGTTTGTCTTGGCTGGTAGGTCTTTCTAGTGGTTGTGACTTCATGTTTTTTACCTCGATACACAATGGGGTTTATCAGTTATTTGCAACTCAACGAGCTGCGATCGTATGAAAATAGCTTGGCTATCGTCAGATGTGCCATGGAACTCATAAACAACTGGCTGTTGTCAGTGCTTCCTGATGCTGCAATGCCATTGGTCCTATGTATTTTCTTAGGTAAGGCGAGAAAACTTCATAAATCAGTGTTAGAGGCTTTCCTTGATGCCAGAAGAGGTAGTGGCGTCCCCAAAAATCACCCTTTTGTGCGAAAGCTGACTGTAGCGCAGTTGATTGACCGTAGTGAATTGCCAGAACTTCTCGATACAACTCTGTACGTTTTTTCGATAGACTAGCCCAAATCGGTAAACTCCGGTTCTGCAAATACTTATCTACGTAATTCGCGTTCCACCATGAGGTAGCATACGCTAATCGGTGACCAGAAGCTGTACGTAGCCACACCTGCCGTCGCAGTCGTGGTCCGGGTAATAATTGGATCGCTTCTGGAGCACCATCTGAGTCCATACCAATGTTAGACATCTCGATTAAATCGACTTCCGTGCGTTCACCTGTTAGGAGTTGGAGGTGTCGCGTTGGAGAGCCATCTCCTAGGAGGAGCATCTGCCAGGAGGGTGCCAACTGGGTGTGGCGTAAGCCTTGTTGAACTATTGCCTCCCCCCCTTGCCAAAGGGGCATCAAGGAGTGCCATGTTGTGTTGTAAACAGTTGTTGATGTCATCTTTTTGCTGAAATTAGCTAGACAGAGTTAAAAAGGCATTGATTCACACCTACAGCAATCCAAAATTCAAAACTTTAGAGACCTACATCATGCCAATGAGTAACACAAAGCCAATCCAAACGTTTTCGTCAAACATTTGGCTGTAGAGAGGATTTTGCAGTTGTGGGTTATGCAGTCGTATACATTGCCAAATCCAGATTATGGTTGCAAAAACTAGGCTAACAAAGAACCGGAATGGCAACTGCATATAGACACCCAGCCAACCCAGTAGTAAGGCAGTGCCGATATAGAAAACACCAACGGCAACATAAACGTATTCACCAAAGAATAAAGCGCTGGAATTGACACCAATCCGTCGGTCATCCTCCCGGTCAGACATGGCATAAACCGTGTCAAATCCTAAAGTCCACAATACGGTTGCACCCCAGAGAAGCCAAGTGGAAAACTCTAAGTGCTTGCTGATTGCACTCCAGCTTACCAGAACTGCAAAACCCCAGGCTATAGCCAGCACTAGCTGGGGTACTGGAAATACCCGCTTCGCTGATGGATATAACACAATCACCGGCACCGCCGCCACCAACAACCAGAAGGAGAGCGCATTGAGATAAAAGCCAAGAATCACAGTGGACACCAGAGATATCAGAGCGACAACAATGCCGACTTTGACAGAGAGCGCACGGCTCGCTAAGGGCCGCTGTTGCGTTCTTTGCACCTGTGGATCGATATCGCGGTCCCACAAATCGTTAATGACGCACCCAGCAGCACTACTTACCAAACTAATTAAAATGATGACGCTGACAAGCGGTATCGGTGGTGTTGCCCGTGCAGCCAAAAACACAGCCCAAAGGGCAGGAATCATTAAGATTAACCGTCCGGCTGGCTTGTCCCATCTTATAAGTCGAATCACTGTGAGCCAGCTGGGTTCTCTTTGTTGAAATTCTTGTTGGGTAATCATAGTTTGCAAGGCTGAATTTAGACGAATGTAATAGCTATAACTCTCAAGAAATTCTCGATTTTCTCTCCATCCAGCACGAGCGTAAAGTTAACCGCTCTCAAGAAAACAATTCTGTTTCTATTTTCTTTGATTCATAATACTGGAAGGAGAAGTAACGACTGCAAAATGTACACCATTGAATTAGAATCTCCAAATATTAACTTTTTTCTCCATAAACTTGCGATACAAAAGAACGATATAAATGATGTCCAACACAAACACAAGAGGATACATGAAAATATTCTGTATTAACGGATAGGTTTTGTTAGAGATAATTTCTGTGAAAAGCGTTGGAAGGGTGTGAATATTTAATTGAGTATTCATATCAGGCAATCCCCCAACAAACGTTGCGAGCGCAAAAGCTAAGGTACCAATCCACTTGCTAACTGCGATCCAAAGAGACTGACCACATACGTCATCGCGTCTAATAAGCAAATCAATCAAAAAAAACGATAATAGCGCGTTTGCGGCTAAGCCAGTGTACACTCCTATTGAATCATTGAATTGGTAAGTCAATAAGACAGTGACTAATAACATAATAGCTGTTAAAGTTACAAAGATCACAGAAAAATTCTTCTTGATAAATTGAGATTTATAATCCTTGTAGCCATAAAGAAAACACTGCCAAGCAAGTATCGATTCGATTAGAAACCAGAAAGTAGAGCCATATTGTATTGATTTACTAGGTGTTGGGTAAAGGAATGCAAAAGTAAGTTCCCAAGCAAGGTTTCCACTAATAGCCAACATGGGCGTGCCAAGTAATTTATCTTTGAAGCCACGCCAGATCATGCCAACATATGCCAGCAGCCAAAACACACCACAGACAATCGCAGATGTTAAGTACACAGTCATGTTTGTACTCATCACTTATACCTCTTAAGCTAATGCCAATACACAAATGTTGAATGTTCAAAAAAGGTGGTAAAGAATCAGCCCGAAATATCATATGGTTTGGACTAGATTCCTAATTAACTGACAAAAGTATTGAACTTTCTCGACAACAAATTTCACACGAAAGCGATGCTCTACCAAGGTTTATATCGCAGATATATCAAGGGTATTCCGTGTATACTGTCTGTCAAAAGTACCAATTAAGCGATCTCGCCTCCGGCGGGTACTCCGTGCCATCGCACGCAGCGCAGTGCCCCTTGGGCAATTTCACAAAATCACATTTAAGTTGTTTGTTAATCCGTTGCCAGGTCAGACTGTAGACAGAACCTTTTGAGACTGACGTTGAGCTGTCACAACCATTTCCAGGCTAGATGGAGGAGCGTAGGTTGTGGTGTGGCGTACAAGCTTGATGGGGCGCTGCTCTACTAGAGCGAGTTGCCAGCCCGATAAAATGGTAGCCAGGACTAATTTCATTTCAAACAGGGCAAATGCCATGCCAATGCAGCCACGATGACCGCCTCCAAACGGCAAATACTCGTAGGGGGCAAATTGCCGCTCAAGAAAGCGTTCTGGCTTAAATTGCCTCGGCTGTGGGTACAAATCTTCACGTTGGTGAGTTAGATAAGACAAGACTATTAGTGTTGTACCTCGATCAAACTGGTAACCCATAATTTCCAATGGCGCTTTCAGGTGGCGAGGATTAGTATGAGCAATCACTGGGTACAAGCGCAGTGTTTCTTGACAAACCGCATTTAGATAAGGAAGCTTGCTTGCCAAGTTTGGGTCAGTATCAATGCCAATAGTGTCAATCTCACTCTCGAGCTTGCTCTTGACCTGTGGATGATAGTGAATCGAGTGCAGGGCTGATGTCAATGTACTTGCAGTGGTGTCATGACCCGCAAACAACAGCGTCATAAGTTGATCGCGCAACTCCACATCAGTCATAGGCTGACCGTCTTCATCACGAGCCATTAGCAATAGGGTAAGGATATCGGTACGCTCATAATCCATTGACTGCCGTCGTTCTTGGATTTCGCTGTAAAGCAGTTGATCAATTTGCTTTTGCAGGCGGACAAATTTTCCCCACGGACTCCAAGGACCCAAATCCCATCGAAGGGCAGGAATAAACAGCAGGCTTGCTTTCAGGGTCGAGCTGATTGTATCCAAGAATGAACAGAGCAATTCTCTTAATTGCTCGTAACGTGGTCCTTGATGCAGACCAAAAACGGCTTGCAGCATCACACGTAAGGTAATCTCTTGCATAGCTAGACGAACTGAGAAAGCTTCACCAATCGTCCATTTTGCCATCACTTGCTGGGTGATATCACGAATCAGTTGGCCGTAGGCCCGCATACGCTCCCCATGAAAGGGGGGTATGAGGAGACGACGCTGGCGTTGATGAAATTCGCCGTCGGTCACCACCAGGGAGTACTTCCCTACAACCGTTTCAACTTCAGTTATCTGACGACTTTCAAACAAATTTGGAGCGGCAGAAAAGATTTCTTTAATCGCTTGAGGGTGACTCAAATACACAGTTGGAGAATTGTTTCTATCTCCTATCGTGAAAGCATCACCATACTGTTGTGCCAGTTTATCAAAAAATTCAAAGGGACGTACAATAAGCTGGATTGTGTGTAGCCAGTGTGGTATCCGAGGACCATCAGGAAGTTTCATAAGCTTTGCCTTGTGTTCCCTTGTGTAAAAAGTAATAGACTACTGTTGAAGTGATTATTTTGCCAACTGTTGCTCAACAGACCCAATATTCTATCTGAATGATATTTTTTAACTAGTACAGTGCGACATAAATAATCCGTCGGTAGAGACCGTACAGTACAGTTTCTACAGGTATCCAAAACTGTCGAAAAATTTTCCTGTCCGCTGTCAGTAGGTAGAAATTAGTACAGTACCAATTAAGCCGTACAAAATCACATTTGAGTTACCTGCTAGCTCGTTGCCAGGTCAGACTGTAGACAGAACCTTTTGAGACTGACGTTGAGCTGTCACAACCATTCGCAGACTAGATGGAGGAGCGTAGGTTGCGGTGTGGCGTACAACCTTGATCGGGCGCTGCTCTAGTAGAGCCAGTTGCCAGCCCGATAAAATGGTAGCCAGGACTAATTTCATTTCAAACTGGGCAAATGCCATGCCAATGCAGCCACGGTAGCCGCCTCCAAAAGGCAAATACTCGTACGGGGCAAATTGCCGCTCAAGAAAGCGTTCTGGGTTAAATTGCTTCGGCTGTGGGTATAAATCTTCACGTTGGTGAGTTAGATAAGACAAGCCTATCAGTACTGTACCTGGATCAAACTGGTAACCCATAATTTCCAATGGTGCTTTCAGCTTGCGAGGATTAGTATGAGCAGTCACTGGGTACAAGCGCAGTGTTTCTTGACAAACCGCAGTGAGATAGGGAAACTTGGCGATTAAGCTTGGGTCGGTATCAATGCCGATAGTGTCAAGCTCACTCTCGAGCTTGTTGTTGATCTGTGGGTGATAGTGAAGCGAATGCAGGGCTAAGCCCAATGCACTTGCAGTAGTTTCATGACCTGCAAACAACAACGTCATGAGTTGATCGCGCAACTCCACATCAGTCATGGGCTGACCGTCTTCATCGCGAGCCATTAGTAATAGAGTAAGGATATCAGTACGCTCAGAATCCATTGACTGCCGTCGCTCTTGGATTTCGCTGTAAAGCAGTTGATCAATTTGCTTTTGCAGGCGGACAAATTTTCCCCATGGACTCCAAGAACCCAAGTCCCATCGAAGGGCAGGAATAAACAACAAGCTTGCTTTTAGGGTAGAGTCCACTGTCTCTAAGAATGAACCGAACAATTCTCTTAATTGCTCGTAACGCGGTCCTTGATGCAGACCAAAAACGGCTTGCAGCATCACACGTAGGGTAATCTCTTCCATGACTGGACGAACTAGGAAGGTTTCACCAATCGTCCGTCTCGCCATCACTTGCTTGGTGATATCACAAATGAGCTGACCGTAGGCGCGCATCCGGTCCCCATGAAAAGGGGGCAACAACAGACGGCGCTGGCGTTTATGAACTTCACCGTCTGCCATCGCCACAGAATACTTTCCTACAATCGTTTCGGCCTGAATCGGGTGGTCACTTTCAAACAAATTTGGATCGGCAGAGAAGATTTCTTTAATCGCTTGAGGGTGGCTCAAATACACGGTTGGAGAATTGTTTCTATCTCCTAGCGTGAAAGCGTCACCGTACTGTTTCCCCAGTTCATCAAAAAATTCAAAGGGACGTGCAATCCGCTGGATTGTCTGTAGCCAGATTGGCATCCGAGGACCATCAGGAAGTTTCATAAGCTTTGCCTTGTGTAAAAAGTAATAGACTAGCGTACCTGAGTCCCATAACGAGCCATACTGACGACTTCATGTATTGTCAGGTGGCGATCGCCCACAGTTACAATTTTGTCTGAATTCCCAAACAACGGTGATGAACAACTTCTTGTTGCGTCTAAGACTCGAAATGTTGTATTCATCTTGTGGTTTACTTCTCCTTAAGGACAGCTAGTTGCACGCCTATGATTAACTTGTTCAAACGCCTGCAGTGGAGGAAACTCTTGGAGCAAATTTTGGCGTTGTAGTAGCGCGATGGTTTTGAGTCCAACGACCAAAGAATGTGCTTAAGGGAGCTATTTCTTGCATTAATTGCTCAAATCCTTCCAGCGTTAAAGATTGAGAATCATCTGAAAGTACCTTTGCCGGATTGGGATGAACCTCAATCATCAACGAATCTGCGCTGTTTTTGCGATCGCCCCTATTGCCATCGTAGGTACAAACTCTGAAAGGCCTGTAGCGTGGCTGGGATCAATCATGATCGGCAAGTGAGTCAGCGTTTGCAAGACGGGGAGCGCAGATATATCAAGGGTATTGCGTGTGTACTGTTGGTCAATCTCTGCTGCGGATCTACCAGGTTTCATGACGATAATCATGACTCGAATCCTCCTGAAATGTTGTTAATTATGGTGGATTTCACTTACAAACTTAATAGTTTTCTGCTTCCTCAACTTATGCAGTTGTCACTGCAGAATTTTGAGTGTTGTGGATTTGTTCACTAACTTGTTCAATCTCTGCTGGGAAACTACCAGGTTTCATGACGATAATCATGACTCAAATCCTCCTTAAATGTTGCTAATTATCGTGGATTTCACTTACAAACTTAATAGTTTTCTGCTTCCTCAACTTATGCAGTTTTAACTACATAATTTTGAATTTTATTGAAGTTCAAATCCTACAAGAATTAACCATTCTCAAATCTACTCTTTTCGTAAATAAAAGAACAATTTCTCCATTAAAATGGTTTGATTATTTTTTTATTAATATTTAAAATCCTGATTATTGATGACTTCTCAAAAGCTGTATTGATATACAGATAAGCCTTAGGCATACTCTTTCATGTGTGAAAAACAAGAGTCTATGCCAAGCTTATTTCACAATATTTACGTGTTTGAAATGACTGACAAACACCGTCAACTTTTTTGGAAATCTTTGGAACTCGCCCCTGTTGATTGCACTGGGAAAGAACAACACTTATGTAAGTCCATCATTATGATAATCCTCCCAAACTATTGCAATGAATCATCTTCGTTTAATTGAGATAACCTTATCTATCTCCGTTATTACAAAGATTGGGCATTTAGGCTTGTACTGCCTTATTTCTCGATTAATTAAGTTCAATTCCGCCAGTTTATTACAAGATACTGCTTTGCAATGACAGATTTCTACAAGCAAAGTGAATGAATAGTTTTTCTGGTTGGCAGGACTAATGAACATCTTTCACTCATGCAGTATGTCTTTAAAAACCTTGATAACTTACATGGAGTTTGAAAGTGAAAACACGAAAAACTATATCTATGCTAGAAAAAAACTCTGATTATTTTTTAACAAGAACAAAATAGCCCCGTATAAAGAATATTTTATTTTTTTTTAATTGTCAATGTTGTTGGCGAAGTTTTTTATTAACCGAATACCCGACTATAAGTAAAACAAAAGCCCGGATGATGTAAAACATAAGGTTAACCCAAAAACTGCTGTTTTTTTTTAAGGATATACACAATCCAACGACCAAACTTAACTCTTTGCTTGATGAAAGCAGAGTCATGAAGTTAGAGGGCATAAATAAACACGAGTGTTTGTAGCCAATAGGTAATGCTAAAAATATAATTAGCAAGACTTCGGCTATTGGGAGCGTGATTATTCACGTCTATAAGTTTATTTATGCCTATACATTGAAAAGCAGATTTGCGAAACTATGTAATTGTTAACAAGCTTACTAGAATGTAGCGTTTGGTGACAATGGACTATCTGTTGATTGAACTAACCATTTTGTTGCTCTTATTTGTGCTTGCTAGCTGGGACATTCTCCAGGCTTGAGGAGTTGTCCCGTGATGTTGGCGAAACTGGCGGAAGAAGTGAACCGGATGTTGATAGCCCACCTTAGCAGCAATCTCCTCCACTTTCTCATCAGTTTCCAAGAGCAAGGAACGTGCCGCTGCCATGCGGCGCTCGATAATCCAGCTTTGCACAGTTTGTCCCGTTTGACGTCGCACCAGGTTAGTGAGGTAACTTGGAGAGTAACCAACAGTAAGAGCCACGTCACTTAGGGTAAGCGATTGGTGATAATTAGCCTCGATAAAGTCGAAAACCTTACTCAACTGAGGGTCGGACGGTAAGATGGACTCAGGGGCAGCCGGTCTTATAATGTCAGCACATGGTGGTTCTCGGACTGGTTGTGAGTTTCCAGCGTACCATTGGCAGAAGGTGGCTTGTCTTTCCAAGCGGGCTCTTATCGCCCTCAGTAATTCCTCTACCCTACAGGGTTTAGTGAGATAGTCATCTGCTCCCAGTTCCATAGCTTTGCGAATCTCAGCCAGAGTCACTTTGGCACTGACAAAAATAAAGGGGATAATCGCTGTGATTGGGTTTTGGCGCAGCTTAGTCAGGACTCCGTAACCATTGAGTTTTGGCAACATTATGTCGCTGATTACCAAATCGGGTAACTCTTCCTGTGCTCGCTGGACACCGATAAGGCCATTTTCAGCACCTATAGTGTAGAAACCTTCCGCTTCCAGGGATTTTAGAAAAAGTTTTCGGGTTTTTGCTTGATTTTCAATCAGTAGAATTTTTTTCACTGTCTTCTGTGCCATCCAAAGACTGGTATATCGACAATCGAATAGGTGTAGAGTGACAGATAATTTGTCAGCTTGACAAATTACTTGAGGTGGTGCTTTCCTGGCGGAATATAGCAATCTTATTTCATTTATGAAAATTGACATCCTTCAAATCCCCGACTTCGTAAGAGTTGTCGGGGATCTTGTTTTTCACAAATCCTCAACGGATTGCTATATGGGTTATGGTAATTTCAAGAGATCAGCGGGAACACAAGATTATGCCAGAATTTTAGGTGTGATTTCACAGGTAGAACATTCAAGCCAGCATGACGACAGGTACGCGCATCAACTCCACCGAAATTACACTAATTTGACTCTAGGACATATAATTAGCCAGACAAACACGCACGAAAGTTACCAACTTCAACTCAAGTGTCACCATACATCATATAACCTGCTCAATGAAAGGGCTTAAGTAAGGAGCGATTTCGCCCCATCACCCACCAACCAATGTCCACGTCCTGTTTGTCTAAATCTTTCTCCTGAGGCCATGGCTTCAGCATACTCACCAATTAGCTTTAGATTGAGGTAAGCTCTCGGTTGAGTAGTGCGATCGCTACGGATAAGTGAGATTTCAAGATATGACATTACTAGCACCTCCTAATGATGAAAAAACTGCTGGACATTACAATTTGCGGAACAAGCAAAATGTCCGCAGACGAAAAGTCATCTAGTTATAGGGAACACCCATTAGTCGCATCAGTCTGGCAAGGATTTCAGCAATATAGTCAGCCAGTTATTTTAAAAATCAAGAGTTTTGAAGATTGGTCGGGAGAATTAGAGATTAGACCATTTAGAATTCTCTTAAAAGCAGAAGGGTCTATTCGTGATGTTTTAAAGGCCTTTTGCGACAAATTAGTACTCGTCATAGATGTAGATCTGATGAAGTACAAATTATACCAAACTCTATAGCCGTGGGGAAACACTACTTAGTTAATGTCAAACTAACTTTGCGCTTTTTTTTTTGAAAATTTAATATTTCGTAATTTATTATACTTGCAATCAATCAAGCTTTGTCAAGAGAAAAATGTTCCCTAATTTTTCAAAAAGAGGATACACTTTGTAGTCATATTATTATACTAAAAAAGAAAAATTTGGTAATAATGAGCACAAGCATGACTAGATTTTTGTTAAAAAGCTTAATATCAAAACCGCTGTATTCCAATGAAAACAGGATTCATATTTTCTAACATTTGTCAATACTTAGATTTTACACATTTGTCAAAAGCGAAGGTGATGAGCGTTTTTAAAACTTACGTACCAATACGGTTGCTATTAAGGATTTTTAGTGAGAATTAGTAATGTGTAGAGACGCTTTCATGAAAGGGCGTCTTTACATTGCCATCCTGATAACGGTTTTGGTCTTATCACCAACCGTATTGACTTACGCACGCTGACAAATAGATTGTTATGTGGATTGACAAAACTGGAACCTTGAAGGGGCTTTGCTAATAATTTCTTACAACTTCCTTATAAGTCCCTTATAAGTTCCTTAGTTTTTACACATATTGTAAATATGTGCATTTTCCGACGCTAAAAGGACAGAAAAATTGAAATTTACAGGTGACGAAACGATCTATTCTGATACAACTCAACCCGAAGGCAGCTTGTATGACAATTGAAGAAGTGATTCAGCTACTCAATGCCAGCCAGCAGACTGTTTTAACGCCCCTTCAAGAAGTGGTGCTACATTCCTCATGGGAAGGAAAAACTTACACTACCATGGCAGGCAACATACACTATAGAGCCTCACATCTTAGGAAAGTTGCCTCTGGAGTGTGGTCATTATTAAGTGATTTCTTTGGAGAACCAATTACCAAACATAACTTTCGCTCAACTTTAGAGCCACGTCCCCTGACTTTGGAGCAACGGCAGTTAATTGAGAAATTAAGTCACCAAAGCGAAGCTACATCTGAAGCTACATCTATTGAATTTCCCAGTGGTCCCGTACCGCTTAATTCTAAATTTTACATTTCTCGCTTTCCATCTGAAAAACTAGCCTACGCAGAAATCACAAAACCAGGGTGTATTATCCGCATTAAGGCTCCTAGCAAAACAGGTAAAACTTCCTTGATGCTACGGATTATCGATCACGCTGTCTGTCTTGGCTACCGCACTGTAAGTTTGGATTTTCAGCAAGCAGACGAGGTCGTTTTCTCCTCCCTTGATAAATTTTTGCGCTGGTTTTGTGCTAACATTACCTGGCAGCTACAGCTACAACCAATACTGGATGATTATTGGGATGAAGACCTTGGCAGTAAGATGAGCTGTACAATCTATTTACAAAGTTATGTATTATCACAAATAGACGTTCCCCTAGTCTTAGCTCTCAAGGAGGTAAATCGGATTTTTGACTATCCCAAAGTTGCCTCTGAATTTTTATCACTGCTACGTTCGTGGCATGAAGAGACTAAACAAAATGAGGGACTGCAAAAACTTCGGTTCGTTGTTGTTTATTCTACAGAAATTTTTATTCAATTAGATGTCAATCAATCTCCTTTTAACGTCGGGCTCGTGATTCAGTTACCTGAGTTTAATTTAGAGCAAATTCAGAATTTAGCACAACGCCATGGACTAGATTGGACAGATGCCGTAGGAATACAGAATGCCCTATCTCTACAAGCAATGGTGGGAGGACACCCGTACTTAGTAAGACTTGCGCTTTATCATCTTGTTAATAATCCCCAAACAAATTTAGAGCAGTTATTACAAGAAGCTCCCACAATTAACGGAATTTATAGGGCTTACTTGCAGGAACCTTTGGCACTTTTGCAACAGAACGTTGAATTAGCAAAAGCACTTCAACAGGTGATTACCGCAGGCAGTTTGGAAGTCAACCATATATTGGCTTACAAATTAGAAAGTATAGGGTTAGTGAAATTTCAAGAAAATAAATGTACTGTATCTTGCGAGTTGTATCGAAAGTTTTTTGCTCAGCAAAACTTTGGGGAAGAGAATCAGCAAGAGCAGATGTTAACTGCAGCTGAAGTAAGTAGCCCAACTCTAATTACAGAAGACTTATCTAATAATGCCTCGAAAGAATCCATTGCTCACCTTAAAACTTCCAGTTGCAAAGCTAAAATAAAACCTTTACTCATGAATATGAGAGAAAAAAAGGTTGTTAAACAACAAAGAGCTTACAGACTAACAGCTCGTGACTGTGTTCGCCTAGCTAATCATTTAGCATTGTCAGCTGCCCTTCAAACTGGAATTGTCAAAATTCGTGGAGAGGCACTTTCGAGATGGCTTGCTGAAACTACAGGAATCAAAATTGCTCTAGCAAGGAAGTTGGAGCGTGGAGATGAAGAAGGGCTGAGAATTCTCATAGAAGATTTAAATGCGATCGCTCGTGAACTATACGTAGTATACTCTTGGCGTGAAAACATACCAGAAGTAGATCCCTTACGAAAATACGCAAGCTTTGAAGATTACCTAATAGATTTACATACGGATTATCAGTATAATCCAATAATTAACTAGCAGGATAAGTTCTAGTCATATAGCCGTGAGACAATCGTGAGTCTATTATCTCCTACTGTCATAATTGTCGCACTGGAGATTTTATCTCTTAATAATTTGCCATCATAATCATATAACTTTAACAAGTGTTCAGCCTGCCCTTCTTGCCTCAATTTTAGGTACCATTCATCCATTAAAGTAGGTTCAGCGCAATGTTCGTATGTAGAAACTCCACCACTAAAGCCAAAGAATTCAAACCCAAGCTTATTTTGAAAAAGAATCATTGTGGAATCAAAATCTATACATCCTATAATCGTTTCTTCTTCATCTGCTGCCCACTTCAATGCCTTCATTTCTGCGATTGATTTACAATGTAATGGGTCACTGAAAGTCGGAGAAAGGTCATATTCAAATCTTTGGTCGGGAGCGATAAGACGGTATCTATATCCTTTTGTATATCTCTGCTCTATTTCCAAGATTTCAATGACTGGGAGTTTTAATTTTGCTGTATTTTCAATTTTTAGCTGCATATCTTCAAACCTTGATGCTGACTAACAAAATTAATTGACAATTATGCTAAGATTTACAGACTTTGTCATCCCAATACCTGTAATTATAATTTTTCTTAAAGTGTAGTTACCCATAACTTTTTATTCATAGTAACTGTAAGGATTCAAGCAAAAGAAAAACGAGTAAGCGAAGGATAACTCAGATCTTGCACCCAACAAGAGCCAGAGGCTCTAATATCTCGTTACCAGGTTCAACCTGGTAACGAGGGTTTGGAGGCTTTGCCGACTCACTGTTGCAACTCTTGCAAGTTCTCAGATAAACGTTCTTATCAAATGTTTATTTGACAATTTGTAGAACTTGTGGTTATAAAGCTGGGCACACAATGAATCATATTTTTGATATTCTCCCTTTGACTTGCCCCGTGTCAACTACCTCAACCTGAATTCTACGCCCCATCTAAACAGGTTCTTTCAAGTAAAAGCTTTCGCTGCTAGCTCGTTTGCTTGTGTTCTCGTAACTGGTTCTAAAGTGATAAACTGTTAAAAAGAGTATGGAATAAGTCGTTAAAATGGATGAACGGCAGCTTTGGGACATTTATCTAGGAAGCTTCAGATATAGAGTTCTGTTGGTTGCTCATAAACTCAAGCTGTTTCCTCTTTTGGCTGAAAAAGCACTGACGCTATCACAAGTGTGTGAAAAGCTACAGATTAACAACCGACCAGCTGAAGCCCTTTTAGCGGTACTTGTGTCGAGCGACCTACTGACAGTAAGAGACGGCTTATATTCACTGAGCTCGTTGGCGGAGAATTACCTGCTTGAAAGTAGCCCAACCTATTTTGGTTGGCTTCTAGATATGCTGATTGGAACCGACCACATTTATTCGTTCGACAGTCTATATAACGCTGTAATTACAAATTCCTCGCAACTTTACGGCGAACAAGAGTTGTTCAAAACTCATGAGCATGAAATTGCTTTGGCACAAAGGTTTACTTACGCTATGCATAGCCATAGCATAGCGCCTGCTATGGCTTGGCCAGAACACCTTGAACTTTCTAAGTATAAGCTCATGCTCGATATCGGCGGTGGATCAGGTGCTCATGCCATTGGTGCAACATTGAAATGGCCGAATTTACAAGCAGTTATCCTTGAACGACCTAGAGTATGTGCGATCGCCCAAGACTTTGTGAGGCGCTACGAATTGCAGGACCGCATCAAAATACAAGAGATTGATATGTGGAGTGAACAGCCTTTTCCCGCAGCTGATCTCCACTTCTATGCTGATATCTTTCACGACTGGTCGTCAGAGAAATGTACTTTCCTGGTTCACAAAAGCTTTGACAGTTTGGAACCTGGTGGTCGGATTATCATTCATGAGATGCTGTACAACGACCAAAAAAGCAACTTCTCTGCTGCCGCTTACAGCTTAATTATGCTTCTGTCTTGTGATGGAGGTCGCCAATATTCGGGCCATGAGCTATCAGCAATGCTCAAGGCAGCTGGCTTTGTTGATATTGAAATCAAATCAACTTTCGGTTACTGGAGCGTAGTTACTGGTTGCAAAAGAGAAAATTGAGGGGAGCAAGGTGTCAAAGCTACCCCTGTTAAGATGCAGGGCTGTTTCATTCTAAAAAGGACTCTTGGGCACTGTGCTGCGCGCAATCGCTTTCTTTTTCACTGCTGGCAAATCGACATTTAACGAGACTTGACGCAGAGTACTAAACGGTAGCGCCAGCAAAATTCGCTCATATGTGCGTTCAAACGAGCGATTACCAGAACGTAAACTGACTCGGTAAGTGCGATCGCTTCGAGTCGTGATCGCTTCTAATTCGGTCCCTTTCACTGTTGCTTATGACAAAGGCAAAGCTACAGATGCAGTTAAGTATTTAGCGCTTTGAAAATCAAGATTTCGCGGTAGCCAAAGCCTTGCGAAACCCTGTGCTTAAGCTGGATTTATCGCCTTTTCCCAATTCCCTCTTGACAAAAGCCCAGTTTTCTTAACTTGTCACCAATGGTGATCATAGCAGCAGTATTTTGTTTTCGACTATATTGATGACTGCTTATGACTGCACCAAAGATAGTATGATCCCAAAGAGGGAACCCAGAAGTAGTAGTATACCGCTGATGGAACTGATACTAAAGCCAATCCTCCGCTTGTCAGCAGCCTGATAATATCCCCAGGCATAAACAATACGACCCACAAGCCAGACCGCACCGAGGAGGGCACCCCACAATGGGTTGACGTAGAAAGAGAACAACCACAGTCCAGGCAGGAACAAAACTAACTGCTCTAGGGTATTTTGCTGAACGCGCAGCACTCGTTCAAAGTAAGGATTTCCTGTCATTTGGGGAGGTAACACTTTGTATTTGATTCTGGCTCTCACAACGTTAATTGTTATGACTAGGTAGAGCAGGAGTGTAAGAGCAGTTATAAGACTAGTCCAGGACGACATACCACAATCCTCATTAACGGAAAAACAACTATTAAGTATTAGTATTTCTAAAGTGATGGGTAGGCAGGATAATCAGGTTGGGACTTAAAATGCTCTTCCAAGGTTGACATCACTGCTAAAACTATATCCTCCCGCCAGTGATGTGCTGCTACTTGTATGCCTACGGGTAAACCAACACTTCCTTGTTCAATCTTATAGGCACTACGTTCAATTGGACTGTTACCTGGTTGTCGGTCACTTTCTTCGCCCGGACGTACCCGCGTTGCTGCAACTACGCCTGCTGGCATTCCCAATAAGTTGTAAAGACTTGTGTAAGTGGTCTCTTCACTGAGGAAAAAGCCGCTGCCATGTGTCAAAGCAGGTAATGCATTTGACGGACAAATAATTGCGTCGTATTTCCTGGCATTCATCGCGGCTCGGAACTCGGCGCAATAGCGATCCCGTTCGTCAATCACTCGCCAATACTCCGCCACCGAAATTTTACCCACCGCACGCAGATAACTCGCAACCTTATGCTGTCCAATAAGTTCGCTAGTTGCTGCAAGCGCACATAATATCCCTTTGGGTGTCGAGGCGAGTTGATAATAGCGCTTAATACGCGTATCCCAGATACTCTTACCCATTTGCTGTTTCAGAGTAGCGTAACCATCGGCGCTTATTAGCTGGATGTATAGCTGCAAACCCCGAAGTAAATTTGGTGGTTTCCATTCTTCGATGATGACACCACGCTTCGCTAGAACTTCGGCAGCTTCGCGCACCGCTCGCCGGATAGCTGGCGCAGGTCTAATGACGCCATTATCGGTGTAAAAAGCAACGCGCAATTTTTCTACCTCTACGGTAGCTGGGTCATGCCAGGGTACAGGTGGGATGCTGGGGTCAAATTCCTCCTGACCAGGAGCAGCAAGAATTTGCATTGCGAGGCTGAGGTCGGCAACACTCCTTGCCATTGGTCCCGGTTGGGTGACGATCACTTGCTGACCGGGGAACAGTGGCGTATGACCAGCAAGCGTTAGCCTGCGAGCAGTAGGCTTGAGGCTGTTGATTCCGCAGGCGTGGGCAGGCATCCGAACGCTACCACCGATGTCGCTCCCCAAACCCAGGCAAGAACCGCCCACAGCAATAATCGCGGCTTCCCCTCCCGTACTACCGCCGGGTGTGCGTTCAGGGTTCCAAGGATTGTTGGTACGCCCATATACAGGATTGTCGCTTTCGTTCAAGGTCAACATCTGAGCTACATTGGTTTTGCCCAAAATAATTGCCCCAGCTTGTTTGAGGCGTTCCACCAATACCCCATTCTGTGCTGCTGGTTGAGTGGCATCGGTAAATCCCATCCCAGTAATGCATCCTTTGACATCAAACGAATCTTTGATGGTGATGGGTACGCCATGCAATGTTCCGATGGCTTTGCCGCTAGTACGTTTTGCATCGGCGGCTTTCGCTTCGGCGCGTGCTTGTTCAAACAGCGGCACAACTACAGCATTTAAACGGGAATTAACCTCTTCAATGCGTTGGATATGGGCTTCAACTACCTCGCTGGCAGAGATTTCCCCATTGGCGATGCGTTGGGCAATCTCTGCGGCACTCATACCAATGATAGGATGCGTGACTGTATTGACGAAATCCATGGAAGATATTACAGATGTAGGATTTATTTTTCAGTATAGTGAGCAGACTTCCCCCCGTCTTGTAAAAAGAACTAGAGACTTTAGGCGCTTCATATATTTTTGCCAAAGTGGGATGCTCTCATTTCCTTACATCAAACTCAAGTGAGTCCGAACCTTTCTTGAAGAATACAAGCACTTAGAATTTTCATCAGAACTGAATCGATGGAAGCGCGTTGATTTTCACTCATTGTTGGTAATTCATCCAGCAATTGAATTATTGCTGCTTGGTTATAGAAAGGTAAACAAGACATTACCGAACTCCGCAGAGTGTCTTGAACAAGTTGTTGTAATGCTCCATTTGGTTTAAAAGTCGAAGGTGGAGCCAGAAATGGATGCTTTTGGCGATTATATATTGTATTAGTTATGAAGGGCTTTGCTGCTTCTCGTAACACATATTTTTCAGTAAGACCACGAATTTTAAGTGCAATAGGAATGTTGCAAACTAATTCAACAACTTTGTGATCCAAAAAGGGTAGACGACCTTCAATGGAATGTGCCATTTCAACACCATCGCCCAACATTCGCAAAAGGTAATTGGATAAGATAGTTTTAGACCACAAATAAAGAGATTGATGTACAGGCTCCCTGCCTTTGAGTTGTCCTTGTATATCTATCTGATTAAGAAATATGCGATACACGTCCCTTTGAGGAAATTGTGCGATAAATTCTGGCGAATAGAAAGAAAGAGACTTGAGATGCCCCTCAGCCCCTGCTTGCATCCAAGCAGGGATAAATTCTAACAAATTATGAACACTATTTAAGGCTTGACTTGATATGTCCTCAGCTAATAAGAAACTTGCTGATGAAACTTGATTTTTCAGCTTCAACTCTTCTAACAGAAGTTGCACAGTCTGTTTGTCTTGCCCTTGTTGATTGTGGAGCAACATATCTTGGCGGAAATGAGCATAGCCGCCAAAGATTTCGTCTGAGCCTTCTCCTGTAAGCACAACTTTATAGCCTGCATCTCGTGCTGCGCGACTTAAAAGATACTTAGCAGTTGTATTGGCATTAATACATAGCATTTCACAATGCCAAATGGCATCGGTAAAGTGTTCAGCTAGGTCAGATTGACGAATAGGGATAATTTGAAGATTGGCTCCTGTAAGCGCCGCCGTTTCATGAGCAATTGCTTCTTCGTTGTAAGCTTCATGGTCAAAAGCAAGAGTAAATGCTGTTAAGGGTTCAGAGCTATGAGTCGCTGCCATCCCTAACACCGCAGACGAATCAAGACCACCACTCAAATAACAGCCAACTGAGACATCAGCCCTTAAACGCAGTTGAATAGCCTCATCCAACGAATAGCGTAACTTTTCAATATAATCCTCTGCTGTGTATTGGGATAAGGAATCATTAACCACAGGGTAATCAAAATCCCAGTAACGATGCATTTGAATACCAGAGCGAGAAGCCAGCAGAAAATGGCCTGGTGGCACTTGATGCACATTGGCAAACATAGTCCGGTCTGGAAGCAAAATGTTGCACTCAGTTTGCAAGAACGATTCATGGTCCCAATAAGCAGGGACACCCACAGCCAACAAAGCTTTGATTTCGGAGGCTAAATAAAGGTTATCTCCATAAGTGCTGTAATACAGAGGCTTAATGCCAAACCGATCTCGTGCAGCGAAAAGCAATTCGTTGCGTTCATCCCAAATAATAAAGGCAAACTCACCCCGAAGATGATGTAGGCATTGTGTCCCAAACTGATTATATAGATGGAGGGCGATTTCATTGTCAGAGTTGGTTTTTAGCTGATATCCCCATCGTTTCAAATCACGCTGTATGCGCTCGAAATCATAAAACTCTCCATTGGCAATAAGATGTAGTGTTTCATCTTGGTTGGCGATCGGCTGATCACCGCCCTTAATGTCGATAATACTAAGTCGTGTATGTCCTAAAGCCACTCGGCGGTCAGGAGAAATCCAGAATTTTTGTCCATCTGGACCTCGATGCTTCAAGTAATCCATACCCCGTCTCAAAGATGACTCTGAAATCGGCTCCTGTTTTGACAACAATGCCACTATGCCACACATGAAATAGCCCTCTTAGTTTTGAGAATTTCTTAGGCGATTTTTCCGTCAACAACACGAGCCTTAGAACCAGTAATTTGTAATGAGGCATCGCAGTTTTTCCGGTTTTAATGAAACGGTATTTCAAACTAGCGCAGCGCGGCAATATCCTCTGCAAGAATCCGTTCCATGCAGCGTTCTGCCAAAGCTGCAACGGTTAAAGAGGGGTTTGTGGAGCCTGCAGATCCGGGAATAAGTGCACCATCAACAACATACAACCCCCGATAACCGACAACTCGACCGTATAAATCGCAGGCTTTTCCTAAAACTGCTCCTCCTAAAGGATGGGCAGTAAGCGTATCAGATATATCTTCTGTTACTGTGTTTTTACGCAAAGGATAACTACCTGGTATTATCTCTGTTTTTGTCTTACCAGTCGAAATAGAGTTTTTCCTGTCAATTAATCTGTAAGCAAATTCCAGAGCTCTTTGAATATCCGGGTCTCCTGACCGCTTATTACCAGGCCAAGTTAGTTTTACTGAACCTGTAGTTGAATCATAGTTAAATCTGCCCTTTACAGAGGGTATGCCCATACAAAGAGATATTAGGATTCCTTGGGGAGCATTCCATCTCGAGTAAAACTGGATAGAAATCGGATTAAGAGGGTTATCAAAGTACTCAATAACTGCAGAAGCAGGTCCCCCCTGACCAATCCCCTGAATACTTGTAGTCAGTGGAATGCCTGAGCGAATAACCGAAGTATCTCCATTACTCCCCCAATCTAAACCAATATAGTCATTTAACCTAGGTAGCGTACCTGTTGCTTTAGCTTTGACTAAAAGTGCCGAAGTCCCCATAGAACCAGCCGCCAGAAACAGATGTTTACAAGTAATAGTTTTTGTAGCAATAGTTTCTCCAGACTCATTAATTTGGGAACATTTGATTTTATAACCATATCCAGTCACTTCAGAAATTTCTGTTACTATGTGTAAAGGTAAAATTTCCACATTCCCAGTGTTTTCTGCCTGAGCTAAGTAGCTGCGATCTAAACTATTTTTTGCTCCACTATTAATACCGTACCAGTGTTCACCAAGAATAGTCGAAGGAACTTTAGTACCATTGATTTCTTGACGAACAATATCCCAATCTACAGCTATGTCTAGTAAACTTCCACGTAGTTCTGCATTTGCTGCTTCCTGAAGAAAAGCCCGAGTTGCTAAGTAATAGTCAGTAGCCAAAATATCTTGAGGAATTGGTGCTGCCTTTATGATAGAACGGGCACGAGGGTAATAAACGCTATCCATCTCGTTGTAGTCAATTTCTTTAGGAAAGACTTTATAGAAAAGTTCACGGGTAGGTTGATAAGTAATACCGTTATAGACTAACGATCCGCCTCCAACTCCAGCACCACATAAAACAGAAATGCCATTTTCGTGCTTAGTTTCCAGAACTCCTGTATATATCTCACCTGTAGGAATACCCTCCCACGTCATTGGACTAAGCCATGCGGCTCGACGATCTGGTTGACGGAAAGTCGCAAATGTACTGTTGGTTGTAGAGTCTATGATGGACCAACGACGACCGCGCTCTATAATCAATGTCTTGATACCCGCTTGCCCCAAACGTAAAGCTGCAACAGCACCACCAAAGCCACTACCGATAACAACAGCTTCTATAGTCTCATCATTAGCCCTAGCTAGACGAGTGCTGGCTAGGGAAGTTACTAAACCAGTAGAAAATAGAGCAGCATTTTGAAGAAAACGACGACGTCCTTGAAGATTTCCATCTAGCATAAATTTTATACTCCGTAATGACTATCTAGGTTTTACTCTTGTTGACAATTGAGAAAGTGGCAATAGCTTAGCACAGCGATCTCCTTCAGGATAAGCATGGTATAGCGTTTGCCTTTTTTCTGGCTCTCACTTTTTCACGCTGCTCCCGCTTGCACTTGACAGATCAGCATGGCATCGCAGAATAACAATGCAGGTATTTATAAAAACGGGATCAAATCCTGAGATATAGCCTGTAAAAGAGGTACTCGTGCGCTATGTAGAAAGAAATGATTGCCGGAAAACATTCGCAGCGTGAATGAACTACAAGTCTGCACACTCCAAGCTGCAATCTCATCCTGGCTGACCACGCCATCCTGATAACCTCCAAATGCAGAGATTGGACAGTTAAGTGGAGCTTCGGGAGTATAGGTATAGGTCTCGCACAGTTCTAAGTCCGCCCGCAGGATAGGTAAGAAAAGCTGCATCCACTTAGGGTTTTGCAGAATTGCTTCTGATGTACCGTTGACAAGACGCACTTTCTCTATAAATGCAGGTTCAGGCAATAAATGCATGGGTGGAGTTGAAGCCAACACTTGAGGAGCACGGCGACTGGCAACAAACAAGTGAACTGGGATGGGAGCATTTTGCCGACGAAGTTGACGAGTCACCTCGAAGCTCAGCAGTGACCCCATACTATGACCAAAGAAGGCAAAGGGAATATTCAGGTGCGGACGTAAAACTGATACCAAAGTCTGAGCGAGAAGCAATATCTGGGTAAACGGCGCTTCCTTCAGTCTACTTTCCCGACCAGGAAGCTGAATAGGACAGACTTCTACGTCTGGTGGCAAGTTATTGGGCCAGGCGTTGAAGATTGAGGCACCAGCACCAGCGTACGGCAAGCAAAACAGACGCAGACGGGCCTGCGGATTTGGGTGAGGATACTTAATCCAAGGGTTAACTGCAATCGTAGTTGTCATCACTCAACTAATCATCACTCAACTAAGTTGTTATGTTTGAGGCTATATGAAAGGAGTATAGTGGAGCCTTTAGTTTGCTCATATTTTGCACCAGCGTCTAAATTCGGGTTTCTTGCAGTTCGTTCAACCTAAAATTCTTGATTTTTAGTTTAGAAACTGACTTGTTCAGGTCTTGTTGAGAATGGTGCAAGATGTAAGGTTTGGCAACTATGTCTGTATATCAAAGCAGTATATCAGTTAAGTTGTGTCGCCAAAAGAATTGCGTTGCAAAAATTGCTCGAGGGTCGTTTACCCTTTTTGAACTTACTAACTTTTAGCCATTGTTTCAGTACAAGAAAGCAGAGACATTGAATACTTAACTGCAGTAAAAGTAAAAATCTTTGCTGCGATGTCGCCTTTCAAACTTTCTTGATTTTAGCTCCCTGGAATCCTTATTGAGCGGATGGTTGTATTCCGAGGCAATTGATTGATGTACATATTTATCAATTCTAGTTGATATAAGTGAATAATGGTTTAACTGTTATTGAGTGGAATAGTGTGAGGAGACTTAGAATCGCCAACTATTTCTCTATTCTTGGTCATCGCTTGCTGGGCAGTATTTTTGCTATTGCATAAGGATAGTTGCTGATTGAGAATCTGCATCTGCTGCAATAGAGATTCTATTTCTGTTTGAAGTTGCAAAAACTTTACTTGTAGAGTAGACGGATACACAAGTTTTTGGGAATCCATGATTAGTCTTAGCTCTCTAAAGTTTAGATCATAAGTATACAGTGAACATCCAGCATTTCCATGTTTAGTAATTTAATACAAAATACACACATTTTTCTGGTCATGTCAATTACGATCCTTACCGAATATTGAGCGGAAGGTTTTGGTACAAACCCTCTATTGCTCCCTGTCCTAAATGTGACATACTAGCCTCTGCTTGTATCTCTATAGGGATAACTATTCCTAATTCTTCTCGCCATTCAGCTAGTGGTTTGTGCCAATTTTCTTCCCACTTTTGTGCCAAGAAAGGTTTAGCTTCTGCTCCCATGAGATACCCTATTACAATAAACTTGAACGTATCATTCAGTTTTTCTGGAGCTTTAAAGAGAGTTCTAATTATTCCTCCTACTAAAATCACAACCGACAGGGTGTTTCGCATCTGAGCTATCTCAAAGGCTTTTAGCCCTAATTCGGAAGCCAAATCAGTTTTGAACCCAGTAATAATATGCCAGATATCGTGAGTTTGTCGGCGACGCATAAAGATATAGCTGGTATCATCATCAACCTTTAAAGAACGATAGAATTCTAGCTCTAAGCCTAAATCTTTAATGTATGAAGCATAAGAATGTCCTAAAGAACCTGGAGGATACTTCTCTAAGGCTTCTAGCTCAATTTTTCCTGCTAAATAGCGTTCTTGAACAACCTGTGCCACCTCTGGTTGCAATTTGATGAACTCTACGGACAAAATTGTTGGTTTTACGTAACGAAGTCCATCTTCAATATCATAAATTGAGGAGGTAGAACTTGGGTTTACCAACAGAGAAACTACTCCTTTCAATGTCATTAAGAATCCGGCAAAACGGGTTAAAAACTTTTTGCACATATTAGGTAAACACTTCAGTCAATACTCTTTAAATATTCTTGATAAAGCTTGTCGGGGATTGCGGTTGGAGACCCTGCGGGCAACTTGACAAATATTCCACTTTGTTCCGCTCTAGCCGCAATTTTGTCATCCAGGAAAATTTCTGCTTTGACAACCCATTTAAGCTTGGTCATGTTGGTTACCCACATTCTACCAACAGGTTTTTCAGCTAATTTTATTGATTTTCGATATTCAATTTGGGTGTTTAAAAGAACAGGACCAACTCCAATTGCTAATTGATGTTCTAGAGGACAATAAACTTCCATTATCCGAAAGCGAAGCTCCTCTAACCAACGAACATAAACAATGTTACTTACAACGCCACCGAAATCTATATCATAGGTTTTTGCATGAAATTGTAACTCGACTTCAAGTGCTTTTTTATTATTTGAATCCATCACTTGTTCTCCTTTTATTATCCTATTGGTAGATGCTTAACAAGCCTTGATGATAATCCTTTTTAATCAATTTGGAGAGAGAAAAACCAACGTACCACAATAAAAATTAAAGTGGCATAGGGGTAAAGATCTCACGTCTTCATATAAAAGTTCCCCCATTAGCAACTGTCTTTTGACAAAAGGATTAAAGTAGGAGTTACGCATTGTACAAATTAACCATAATGTGAATTATGAGATTTCGGCGTTTCAGGTGCTTCGCACAAAGAAAGAGAAAGCTCGAATATTTGCGGTGTTGGCTGCTAGACATAGCTGAAATACCCAAATTACGTATAGTACATAAGTACTATACGTAGTCCTATAAAGATGTGCATTTAGCAAAGATGTGATCCAGATGCTTGGATCTACACTGCGTTAGCTAATCATCAGTGGAGAGTATCAAATCGACGGAGTGTCAGGCGTAAAAGGGCAATTTTACCCATACGGAAACCAACGGCAGATAATTTCAAATACCGCTCATAACGGCTGAATACATCCTCTCCAACCAGAGCGATCGCCCTGTCACGATTTGCCCTGAGTCGGCTCAGCCATTCTTCACAGGTGCGGGCATAATGTTTTCGGTCATTACGTAGCATGACGACTTCAAAAATACCCTCAGTGGACTGGGCAATCTCGGCCAATCGGGGGAGATCCGATTCGGGGAAGATGTCAGTGTTCATGAACTGACTGGCTTCTTCTCGGCGCATATTGCCATAACTGATAGTTTGCAGCGTCATCCAGCCGTTAGGTTTGAGCCATTTGTGGCAGTGCAAAAAGAAATCACGATAAGCCTCGATTCTCTCAGAGTCAGTCAGTTCGATTCTGGCGAAGTGTTCGAATGCGCCGATGGAAATGATCGCGTCATAAGGCGCTACAGGAGAGTGTTCTAACCAGCTATGTTGATGAACTTCAATACGGGGATGATTCAAGGAAACGATGTGCTCGGCTTGGGCAGCGCTCAACGTCAGCCCTACAGCATGTTCGACCTGGTGTATATCTACCAAGCGTCTCAACACTGCGCCCCACCCGCAGCCAATATCTAGAACGCGCTTGACGCCATTTGCCCTAGCTTGAGCCACCATGTAGTCTATTTTTCGCTGCTGGGCCAATTCCAAAGAATCCTGCTCCCCGTCATCTGACCAAAGAGCACAAGAGTAGGTTTGACTTTCATCTAGCCAATAGCGATAAAACTCATTGCTAACATCATAATGATGTTGAATTGCCGTAGATGACGCACCAGGATGTTGGGTTTGCAAGGTATTCACAATACTGACCTCCGCTTACAGAATGACTCTACTTGAATAGATTGATAAGGCAATTCAAATGCTAAGGAATTCGTGACAGCCTAAGGTTACGTCTGATTTATCAATAAGTAACATTACTTGAAAAAGTGTTGGAGCTGTATAAAGAATTTGCAATTTCAGGGAAAAGTTTTTCAAAATTTATGCGTATCGCTTTCCCTCTTGCAGTTCAAAGTCAGGTCAAGGTTATTTTGATACCTAAACTCCCACGGAATATCCAGCACAATTACTTCTTGACCAACGTAGCGCTATTTTAAACTGTCACGAATAACGCTAAGGGTAATTGACTAGTAACACTAGCGCTTAAGTTAGGGCTTAGCTACTTCTTTGGCTAAGTGTTGGGCCAGTGACTCAATAGTGGGATAGTCGAACACAAGAGCAGGAGACAAGTCGATTTTTAGCCAGTGTTCTAGATCACCGATTAAACTCACAACAGCCGAAGAATCTAGCCCATAGCGATCAAAGGACATCTGCATATCCACATTTTGAAGGGGAATGTCTAGTAGTTGAGCAATATAGGACGCTATCCAGGCTTGAATACTCGCTGCAGTCAGTGGTTCTGAGCTAGCTTGGGCAGCGTTCTCAGACATTTGGATGGATTTAGGATTTGATGTTGTCATGGTGAAAACCTCTTTAAGTATGATTGAATTCTGATTGATTACACTGACAAGTTTCCGATCTCCCCATTTCTTCCCCTCAGGGGCAAATGGTATGAAGATAAGATGTAATGCTGAAGATTACATCTGTTGAGACTGGCTAGAAGGTTTGAGTCTAGCTTCTATCATTTTGGGTGTGGGTGCTTTAACATCCCAAGCTAACCCAAGGATTTCCAACCCCCGAATCACCCAGTAGCCAAAGTCAATTTGCCACCACCACAATCCGAATTTCGCCGAACTCTGAAAAGCGTGGTGGTTATTGTGCCAGGATTCTCCTAAACTGGACACAGCTAGCCAAACGTTGTTGGTGCTGTACTCGCTGGTCTTGAAAGGGCGGGAACCATAGACATGACCGAAGGAGTTGATTGCCCAGACAGTGTTACCTACCAGGAAGATGCGGACTACTCCACCCCACAAAAAGCCCAGTCCTGCTCCTTGAAGTGTCCCTGATAACACGCCGCCCAGGATTGCAGGAATTACTAGACCGAGCAAAATCCAGACTGAGTATAGCCGGCTCGTTTTCATCACTGCCTTGTCTCGCAAAATATCTGGAGCATAGTGGACGATGTTGGGATACTCGTGAGCCATCATCCAGCTAAAGTGAGAGTGCCAAAGTCCCCGAATCCGACCCCAGATGCCTTCTCCGTGTAAGCGTGGTGAATGAGGGTCCTCTGGGCGATCGCTATACTCATGATGACGTCGGTGTAAGGCAACCCAGGATGTCAAAGGACCCTGTGCTGCCATCGACCCTAGGATAGTTAGCAGCACCCGAATCGGTGTGCTGGTTTGGAAGGATCTGTGGGTAAAGTGCCGATGGAAACCTACGGTGACTCCAATACCGGTCAGCACCCACATACCAACTAAAAGGCTAATTTCAATTAAACTGATTGGCTGCAGCCAAAGTAAGCCGATAGCAATGGCAGATCCTACTCCAGGCAGCACGTCGTAGAGCAAAAAGTGGCGTAGCTGTAAGCCTTTGAGATAATTACTGGATATAGTTTTCGAGTGTTTATTGGAATCGACGCCCGTTTCTTCTGAGATGTTGCTTTTTAATGCGTTGTCTACATCTACAAACATGGATTTACTCCTCTTGCAGTTTGCCTTTGATTTGTTGATTTCCTAGCGGCAGAATCACCAGAGCAATATGTCTTATTTTTCCTGTTCGATCTGGATTAACTCATTGTGGTTATGGCGGTAATTGTGCAATGGCGAAGTTCGCAAGGCTTTGCTATTGCCTGCTCACTACGTTCAACGTTCCATTGAGAAAAGCGTCTCGACAGGCATAACGCTGAATCTTGCCGCTGGAAGTTTTAGGGATACTGCCAGTCTTTACCAAAATGACATTATGGACTAGCAGTTCGTGGTGCTGCAGCACCGCTTGTCGAATATCCCCAATCACTTGATCAATGTCCAGTCGCCGGAGAAATTGACGCTCAACCTCCTGAACCACAACTACCCGCTCTTCCCCATCTTTTTCTACCACAAATGCAGCACCAGAGGCTGGTAGTAGAGCTGGGTGACTTTTCTCTACGGTCAACTCAATATCATTGGGATAATAATTGCGTCCCCAAATGATGATTATATCCTTGAGACGACCCGTTACAAACAGTTCACCGTCCTCTAAAAAGCCTAGATCCCCTGTACGGAGGAATGGTCCCTCTCCTGTGTCTGCCAGATAAGCATGAAAGGTTTGCATTGTCTGGTCAGATCTATTCCAATAGCCTTGGGCTACACTCTTGCCAGAAACCCAAATCTCTCCTACCTCACCTGCTGTGCAGCGATGTAAGGTATCAGGATTGGCAATCACAATCTGCTGCTCCTCTAGTGTTTTTCCGCACCCAACAAGTGTCCGAGTTCCTGTATCTCCTTTCTTAGCAGCAACTACCAGATTTTGTCCCAGTGCTTCTTCCTGAACAGTCTTAAATATCGGCATAGCTGTTTTGAGTCCGCCAGATACAATTAGGGTTGTTTCTGCCATACCGTAGCAGGGGTAAAACGCTTCTGGTTGGAAGCCACAGGGAGCGAAAGTAGCTGCAAACCGCTCCAATGTCTCGGCACGGATGGGTTCAGCCCCGTTGAAAGCCACCTCCCAGCTACTCAAGTCTAGAGTTTCCCGCTGTTCAGGCGTAATCCTACGAATACACAGATCATAAGCAAAATTCGGTCCGCCGCTGGTAGTAGCTTTGTAGCGGGAAATAGCTTGGAGCCAGCGGAAAGGCTTTTCCAGAAACGTCATTGGTGACATGAGAATACATGGTCTCCCCAAATACAGGGGCTGCAACACATTTCCAATCAGTCCCATATCATGGTGAAATGGCAACCAACCTAAAACGATAGTTTTCTCTGTATGCCCAAAGGCTGTCTGGATCATTCGCTCGTTATGCAGAAGGTTCCCATGACTCACCATCACCCCTTTCGGCACCCCTGTAGAGCCTGAAGTGTACTGGAGAAATGCCAGGATGCTCTCGCATAACCTTGGATTCTGCCAATCTTGTGCAAGGTTGTTGGGAATATTGTCCGTGGCTATGCAACGCAAACTTGCTAATTCTGGTTCTTCTGAAAAGCTTTGTTCAATCTTGGTAAGAACAGATGTAGTAGTCAGCGCTAACTGTGCCTGAGAATCTGCTGCAATAGCTTGTAACCGCGTCATCCGCTGGTTGCGTCGTGGCGGATACACGGGAACGGCAATGACTCCTGCATACAGACACCCTAAAAAAGCGGCAATGAATTCCACACCAGGTTGGTAAAGAAGTAGCGCCCGTTCACCTTTGACATCTAAGTATTGCAGATGTGCGGCGATCGCCCTAGCTCGCTGCTCTAAATCTTGATAAGTTATGCTGACTTGTTCAGTTTCTCCGTCCACCAGAAAAGTATAAGCAGTTTGGTGAGGCTGATGGATCGCTCTGTAGCCTACTAGGTCAACTAAAGTCGAAAAATTAAGTGAGATATCTGGCAAAGCAGACACTCGAGAGGTCATACCATTCTCCTCGGTTAATATTAGCTATGGGTAAATGGAGGTAGTACCACCTAAAATAGGTACTTTTAGTCAACAAAAGCCCCCCAAAAAGGTTGTCTAACCTAGAATGTTGTATTAGTTTCTAACTAAAGTATTGGCTTTAGCCAATTGGTCTGATTCCAGTTGGTCGTGCTCAATCTTCTGTTTAGATAGATTTAATTCATTTGGTTGCCTTGACTGAAGCTGAATCTTTACTAAAATCAATCAGGTTGGAATGTAAGATTGACGCAAATATGTTCTCATTATTTACAATTTGAGCGAACGCTGTCTGCAATTGGACTTGGCTCTGCATTGCCTTTTGGAAATGCTTGGTTTTTGGCGTTACATAATTAAGGGATGAACTGTCCTTACTGTACATCTACTCATATCCGCAAGAATGGTCATCTTCGTGGTAAGCAAAACTACATTTGCACCAAATGCGATTGCGCTCCGCCCAGGGCGCCTTAGGCGATCGCCAGTTTAATCAATCCTATTCCCAAAGGGGATATTAGGATGAAATTAAACAGCAATGTCTAACAATGTACGTTAATGGTACGGGTTTGCGTGCAATCGAACCGCAGATGGAGGTCAGCCATAACATCATAATTCACTGGATAAGAAAAGCCGCCAAACTTTTACGTGATACTCCTGAATATTCAGAAATACCAGAGGTAGCCCAAGTTTATGATCTGGAAACATTTGTCCGTAAAAAACTGTTAAGTGGTTGTGGACGGCAGTAAACAATAGGGTTCGGTGGGATTCTAGCTTGGGTTTTAGGAAACCGTAGCGCCCGAACTTTCGGAAGGTTATGGAAAATTATCAAATTAAGCAGCTGTTTCTTTTACGTGACAAACGGTTATCCGGTTTATCCATGTTTTATCAATGATTGTGACCACAACGCCCGTGAAAATCTACATGATGCGAGTAGAAGGAGAAAATACAAGATTGAGGCATTAGTTGGCACGTCTTCATCGTAAAACCTTGTGTGACTCGAAATCCGTTGGCGTAGCGTGTCCGGAAGCGACATAGAAATCCTTAAGTTATCAATCAAATTGTTACTGCATTCCCTCCACAACAGAGGTGTACCCCTACCAGTCTAATTCATCCGGTAAAGATGCAACGCCCATTAAATTTAGATAGGTATACACAGTGGGTCGCGTCCGATTCCATGAATGTCATCAAGACTCATTCATGACAAGTTAAGATTATAGAGTGTTTGTCAATAAGTAATGTCGCTGAAAAATATCTTGAAAACCGTGGTAAAAAACATAATTTTTGGGGGGAGGAGTTGTGTAATATTTGCACCCATCATTCACTCATGCCGCAAAAATTAGGTAATAAGGTTAATTTAATACCTCATCTTTAACACAGTTTTAGGCAAAATCCCTAATTGACAAAAGTCATACTATCTTAGAGTTGTCATGAATGTCAAGAGTTAAGCAATTCTTCGGACATATCGGCGGTTTAGGCTTGCTGATTGTAAAAAAAACACTACTGTTCCAGAGAAGGTAGTTATAGCCAGAAAAGAACAGATGATTACAGGTCGAACTTCATAACTCTTTTGTACTCTCCTTATTTACACATTAGAAATACACTACTGTGTTTTGGCAAAAGGTATATAAATTACCCGTTGATACCTCACAGTGTATGCATTATCTTTTAGTCTACAGTTTTCTTAATGACTAGGTATAGTACCTTAGCGGGTACTTTTCCCTCGGCTCCCCCTTTGAATACAGGTAACCCATAATTTTTCAGAGCATTGCTAATTTCTCCACTGAGCTTGGTATCTGTATTAACATACCAAACGTCTAACACTTTTTGACAAGAGCGCTGTCTAATCCTTTAAAGTTTCTTTATACTGAGCTTTATAGTAGACAACCTCCAAAGCAAAAGCTTAGCCACTCGCTCCAGTTAGGAGATGCGTTGGTCATTGCAGAGACGGTATTGAGAGAACACCCAAACGACCCGCAAGCAAGACAAGCTGTCTTAGAGTTGGCAAGACAAACGGCTAAGGCGTTGCATATTTGCGGGATGAATTAGGCAGGTAATACCAATTCTCTAAAAGCCAGCTACAGATAAAGCGTAGAGAATGCCATGTCGTCCCGTAATGGGTCTGGTCAAAAATAAAGGGGATAATCGCTGTGGCTGAGTTTTGGCGCAGCGTGGCACCGTGGTCAGGACACTGTAACCATCGAGTTTTGGCATCATAATTTCGCTAATTATCAAATCGGGTAACTCTTCGTCTGCTCGCTGGACACCAATCAGACCGTTTTGGGCACCCTTAGCATAGAAACCTTCAGCTTTTAGCCATTTTAGAAAAAGTTTTCGGGTTTGTGCTTCATCTTCAATCACGAAAATTTTTTTCACTGTACTCCTCTACCATCCAAACTGTGATTTATTGGAAATGTGCAATCAACAATGGTGGCTTTTATTGAGATAAACAACATCACTTTACAAATCACCACTCCTTGCACTTATGCAGCCGATAAAAGTTAGGTATTCTGGGCTTTTACTGCCACATCTAAGTAATTATTCAGTTAGAGTAGGTTAGCATTACGCAAAATAACGTGTTTTCGTAACATTTCTTAAAATTAGCAATTGACATTTAACCAATTCCTTATCTATTATTGAAATAGTTAAGTATTCGCTTAAGTATTTGGAGGACGCCAATGATCAGATTTTTGCTTTTTCAAGCGATGCAGCGATGGGCTGACAATGCCTATTAGCCAGCTTTACCCGCTCCAAAATGCAACATCCACAATCCAAAATCGCTATGAGTAGACTAGCTGCCAGTGCGGATGTCTTTGCAGCGATCGCAGATCCAACACGACGGGCGATATTGGATCAGTTACGTACTGGTGAGCAACCAGTCAAACAGTTGGCTGAGCCTTTCGCCATGAGCTTGCCAGCGATTTCTCAGCACTTACAAGTGCTTTGTGAAGTAGGATTAGTACAAATGCGAAAAGCAGGGCGACAGCGGTTATATCGCCTGAACCCGGAGCCTCTCAAGCAGATTTCTGACTGGATTGCACATTACGAACAGTTCTGGCAAGAAAAACTGGATGCCCTAAGCAACTATCTGGAGGAAGATTCATGCTCCGAAACTTGAACAAGGAAGTTTTCTATCCATATCCACCGCAACGAGTTTGGCAGGTACTCACCAACCGTCGCGCCTTAGCTGCATGGTTGATGGAAAATGACTTTGAGCCGCGTGTAGGACACAAATTCCGATTTCAGGAGTCTACACTGCCAGGACTCGATGAAAGTATTGATTGCGAAGTTATTGAACTAGAAGAGCCAAAGCGGCTTTCCTACACTTGGCAGGATAAATTCATGCCTCAGCCTTCCATTGTCACCTGGATTTTGGAACCACAAGAAGGCGGTACCCAGTTGCGCTTACAACATAGAATTCTAGAAACTGCCATGACTGGATCGCGAGAACCGTGGCAAGGTGAGTCTATGCATGAGCAAACGACAACAACTGCTCTATATAAAAAGTCACTTGCACAGATAAAATCAGCATCTGCCTTGCAAACAAGAACTTTTATAAGAACGAGTGGCGAACATCAATTGTCCAATTATTGGTCAAGAGGTATAGAATTTCAGGCATCGACGAGCGTGATTCTTACTTCCTATTTCTGTGGTAGGTGGGAGTACAAACTTGAACATACATTGCCACAAGTTCTCTCGTGAGGAAAATAATAGTCTTCTTACAAAAGCATGATTAATGAATATTTAGAACCACAGCTGCACACTTATGGAACACAGATAAATTATCTCTGTAAAAGTCGATGCTTCTAGCATTACAAACTTTGGTGAGATCAGTTTCAAACTTGAGCAATGAAATATGACTGAACAAAATTTTGTTGACACTCACACTGGACAGTGGCAGGAAATTGAGCAACTTCCAGGAACAAAAATACTGTCATTGGCGGAACCAGTAGCACAAGGTTCAATCCATAAATTACAAATGGCTGCTGGCACTGTAATTCCAGTTCAATTTCATCTCTGTGACGAGTATGTCTATGTTCTTTATGGAACTATAGAAACAGGTGGACGTGAATGCACACCAGGAACATTTTGGTTTACACCTGCTAACACTAAAAATGGTCCTCACACAGCAATCACATCTGTCGAAATCTTGACTATTCGTCTTGGTAAAATGGGACTTTTTAGCCACATTTCTACTTAAAATTAGCTCAATAGAGCAATTTGGAAAATATCTTATCCTAGCTATTTGGGTAGTTAGGTTAATTTAAAATTGTCTATTATTTGGAGAAAAACGCTATGAACAATCCTCAACTCAGCATTCCAATGGTTATTCAACCATCAGACAAAGGAGACAAAGCCTTTGATATTTATTCGCGTTTACTTGCAGAACGAATTGTATTTTTGAAGAGTGAAGTCACAGATGAAACGGCTAATTTGATAGTTGCGCAATTGTTGTTTCTGGATGCTGATGACCCAGAACGAGATATCACATTATACATTAACAGTCCTGGAGGTTCAGTAACAGCAGGAATGGCTGTTTACGATGCCATGAATCAAATTCGTTGTGATGTTTGTACTGTCTGTGTCGGTTTTGCCGCTTCAATGGGAGCATTCTTGCTTTCTTCAGGTACTCACGGCAAAAGATATGCTTTGCCAAATGCTCGGATTATGATTCATCAACCTTCAGGAGGCGCTCAGGGAGTGGCTAGTGATATTGAGGTTGCAGCTAGAGAACTTTTGCGTACCAAAGAAACTATCAACAAGATATTAGCTGCTAATACAGGTCAACCATTAGAGAAGATTCAACGTGATTCAGACCGAGACTTTTTCATGAGTGCTGAAGAAGCAAAGGCTTACGGCTTAATTGACGGTGTTATCCTGAAAACGCCTACCTCTGTTCAATAGACAACATTGCATTTCTTTGATTCCATCTGTGTCCATCTGTGTCCATCTGTGGTTAATTATTCTTTTTTTTGGAATGAATGCAAGAAGTCTAACTCTTCAACCAACTCCCACATTGACAATCAGTTGAATGGAGGCTGATATTTGTTTTGAATTTACTTGATGCAAAGATGTAAAGACACAAAACTTCTTAGTGTCCTTGGCGTCTTGGCGGTTTGATCAAAAACTGATTGATGAACAGGATTTCAAAGATGAAAATACTAGTCATTGGTGGCACTAACTTTATTGGTCCTCCTGTCGTTCGTCGCCTCTGTGGTATGGGTCATGAGGTGGCTGTCTTCCATCGAGGAAAAAGCATAGTTGAATTACCATCAGGTGTGCATCGCATTTTGGGTGAACGCACTCACCTAGAGGAGTTCAAAAACAAGTTTCAGGAGATTTCGCCCCAAGTCGTCCTGGATATGTTTGCCTACACTGAACAGGATGCACGAACACTGATGAAGACGTTTAAGGGTATTGCCCAGCGTGTTGTTGCTATCAGTAGTATGGATGTGTATCGTGTCTACAGCGTGATTTTGGGCAGGGAATCTAATGTTAACCTGGTACCTCTAACTGAAGATTCGCCTCTGCGCCAAGAGTTTTATCCTTTTCGGGAGATGCCTAATAGACCTCTAGACGCGCCAGTTGATTACGAGAAAATTCTAGTTGAACGGGTGGTCATGTCAGACCCTGACTTACCTGGCACGATTTTACGGCTACCAATGGTCTATGGTCCAGGAGATATTCGACACCGCTTGTTTCCCTACTTACAACGCATGGATGATAACCGCCCTGCGATTGTGTTGGAAGAGAGTATTGCTGGGTGGCGAGGCTCGTATGGATATGTGGAGAATGTGGCATATGCGATCGCCCTAGCAGTCTGTGATCAGAGGGCAAAGGGTCGCATTTATCATGTCGCCGACGCAGAGGTGTTTTCCGAGGCTGAACGGATAACTAGAGTTGGCAAGGTCGCACGATGGCAGGGAAAAGTAGTTTCTGTATCTAAAGACAAGTTACCAGTAGAGTGGAAACTGCCAGTGAACACACAGCAACACTGGTTTGTAGACTCAACTCGCATCCGCCAAGAGTTGGGATACAAGGAAGTTGTACCCCCAGAGGAAGCACTGCAACAAACTATAGACTGGGAGCGGACTCATCCACCTGAAGAACCTGAGAAGTTCGCGGAACCTTGGTTACTGGACTACGTAACTGAAGATGCAATTTTGGCGAAGGAGGTTTTATGAGTCTTTTCTGTTTAGTTCACGGCGCTTTGCAAGGCGCGTGGTGTTGGGATTTGTTGATTCCCGAACTAGAAGCACGAGGTCACAAAACAGTGGCAATGGATCTGCCTATTGAAGACCCCTCCGCCACTTTGTCCGATTTTGCAGATGCAGTAGTTCAGGCAATACCAGAAGATGAAGACAACGTGGTAGTAGTCGGTCACTCGATGGCTGGTACTGTTATTCCCCTTGTCGCCACCCAACGTCGAGTCCGTCGGCTAGTGTTCCTCGCCGCGCTCATTCCGCATGTAGGAACAAGTGTCCTCGACCAGTTCTATGATGAGGTTGATCCCAATGCCCTTAAAGCACTAGGTTACGAACTGCCAGAGGCGAGTAAGTTCGAGCAGTTCCGTGATGAGCCTGATATGTACAACCCAGCTGTGCTTGGCGCTGCGCTTGGCAAAGACTCTTCAGGGAACGAAGCACTAGCAATGGAAGTTCTGTTTCACGACTGTGAACCTGATGTGGCGCGTTGGGCAATCTCCAAACTACGGAATCAACAATCAATGGCACACATTTTCGAGGTCACTCCCCTGCAAGCTTTCCCGGATGTGGAGTACACGTATATTGTCTGCACTGATGACCGGACAATTTCTCCTGTATGGTCGCGATACGCTGCACGCAAACGTTTGGGGGTTGATGCCATAGAATTGCCTGGAGGACATTGCCCCTATCTGTCTCGCCCTACCCACCTTGCTTCGGTACTGAGTGCTGAGTAAATTTAGAAATCTGGTTTTTTTTAAAACCAGGTTTCTTGAAATAAGCTGCACTAGTGGTGTATCGCATTTGTTTTGAAGGCTTCGTAGTGAGCGCTGCCATCGCTCAAAGAGTCTAGGACTAAAGTCCTTACTACGAACTTATACAACTAGCATAATTAATGCAATGAACTACCAGTACAGCGCGACAGAAATAACAAGGGCAGTTAGAAATTACTGACTAGACAGACGGGATAAGCATTGCTGACTCCTGACTTCTGACTTCTGACTCCTTGTACTAGTTTGTGTTGAGAGTTAGCTGTAAATTTTTTAACAATTCATCTGAGGTAAAAGGCTTTGACAAAAAGGTTGTGATGCTATCACCAACAATTTTAATTATTTCATGGTTTGATACTAACCCGCTAACGCCAATAATTTTGACTTTTGGGTTCATTCTTTTCAAGATGCGGATAGTCGTTGAACCATCCATAGAGGGCATCATCATATCAAGCAACACGACACTAATTTCATGCTGATGTTGTGTATACAATGCCACAGCCTCGATGCCGTCACGAGCAACAACAACTTTGTAGGCATTTCTTTCCAACAAGTTTTTAGTAATTTCACGAATTGAGTCGTCATCGTCAACAAGGAGAACTAATTCTCCATGTCCTATCAGTAACTCGTTGTGCCCTGTTAATATCTCATCTGCTTCCACTGTCTGCTTAACTGGTAAACACACCTGAAACTCTGTTCCTTTTCTGATTTCACTGACTACGTTCACAAAACCGCCGTGGCTTTTAACGATACCCATGACTGTAGAAAGACCAAGACCTGTACCTTGACCCAATTCTTTTGTTGTAAAAAATGGTTCAAAGATTCTATCTATTATTTCCTTGGGAATTCCTGTTCCTGTATCAGATATGGTGATAGCAACATAAGGACCAACTTTACCATCAAGATTTTTACGTATTTGCTGCGTATCAATCCACATATTTTTAGCGACAATCCGCAAAACACCACCTTCTAGCATGGCATCACGAGCATTAATGCAGAGATTCATGAGCGCTTGGTGTAACTGGGTAGCATCACCAGAGATTGTCCAGAGATTTGGCGTGGGAATATCTACGCAGATATCAATTGCTTTAGGAAATGTCTGTCTAAGAATCTGTTCAACTTCTAAAATTAAGTGTCTCACCTGCAAAGTCGTGAAGTTAACTTCATGACCTCGTGAAAACCACAGCACTTGTTTTACCAAATCTGCCGCACGTCTAACGTTATTTTCCAGTATAGAAAGCCACTGCTTGCCCTGTTTATCGAACAGTTGTGTCTGTAAAAGTTGAACCGTCATCATCATCGGTGTCAACGCGTTATTTAAGTCGTGGGCAATACCGCTTGCCAAGGTGCCAAGGCTTTCCATGCGCTGTGCTTGCAGAAATTGCGCTTCGAGTTGTTTTTTCTCTGTAATGTCGGTGTTGACTGTCAGGATAGATTTAGGTTGTCCCTGCTCATCTTGCATGAGTGTCCAGCGACTTTGAACGATAATTTCCTTGCCGTCTTTGTGTACCTGGCTCAATTCACCCTGCCATGAACCATGTTCAATCAAGCTTGTTTGGATATCTTCAAGTTGAGATAAAGTTTCCTGTCGATAGAGAAGTTCATTGGCATTTTTGCCGATCGCTTCTTCTGTCTTCCATCCGTAGAGATATTCAGCCCCTTTGTTCCAAAATTGGATTTGGTTATCTAAGTCTCGTACAAGAATCGCATCTGTCGTAATATCGAGCAAAGCAGCTTGTTCGCGGATTTTCTGTTCTGCTTGCTTGTGTTGTGTAAGGTTCAAGACAAAACCAACTATGCTTTGTTGAGATTTTTCTAGAAGGGCAATACCAATAAGTACAGGAACACGACGACCATCTTTGCAAATGTATTCCTTCTCGAAGGGAGTACACACTCCAGAATTGATGAGTTGTGCTATAGCCCTTTCATCCGCACTCCGATATTCTGGGGAAGTCATTTCGTTCCAATGCAATTTTCCTGACAGCAGTTCTTCGCGCTCATATCCCAGCATCTGGAGAAAAGCATCGTTTGCTTCTGTGATTTTGCCGCTTAAGTCTGCCAAAATGATCCCAACGATATTAGACTCAACCAAACGTCTAAACCGAGCCTCACTTTCTTGGAGTGCTTGAAAAGCTTGCGAGCGTTCTTGTTCTGAACGCTTGCGTTTAGAAATTTCCTTCTCCAAATGCTCATTTTGCTCTTTTAGTCTTTTCGTAAGGTTTTGCAGACGTAAGTGAATATTAACTCTTCCTAAAACTTCTTCACTCTCTAGGGGTTTGGTGATGTAATCCACTGCGCCAATATTCAAACCTTTGACCCTATCTACCCTCTGTGCAAGAGCAGTCAAAAAAATGACAGGAATATCTTGAGTAGCTGGATTTGTTTTCAAGCGACGGCACGTTTCAAAACCGTCTATTTTCGGCATTAATACATCTAATAATATCAGGTCTGGTAAGGCAGATTCTGCTATTTCCACTGCTCTTTCCCCATTGTCAGCTATTAAAACTGTAAAGCCAGCATTATCTAACAAATTGAGCAAGAGTTCTATATGTGCCTTATTGTCATCCACGATTAAGATGACACCTTTTTCAGTGGTATTAATACTCATTAATGCCTCTTAAAAATGTTTTAAAAAGTTTTCCTGAGAAAAGCTTTGTCAATTTAATAGATGACACACCTAGTACTGAATACTCAGCAACGTTAGTCGCTTCAACGGGAGTCTCCTCCGCAGGGCGCTGGCTCCTGAGGACTGTTTTTGTTACAGAGGTAACCATAAGCTTCTTTACAGAACTTAACTAGCTTGATTTGCCAGTGAATCATCTGCATAAATGCCTCCGTTTTCTACCATCTAGCAAGCAGTCTATGAGTTTAGCCTTTTTCAGTTCATCAATCACAACGTCTACTCTTGTTTGGCTTTGGTATTAAATCAAATTCTTTCAACTATCACGATTATTTAATCATTACGTAATTCAAAGTTAAAAAATGTTATTTAAAGTCAAAGATATTGAAGTAAGTACTCACATTATGTTAAGAAAATAAAGACTTATCAGCAGATACGTGTCGAAAATTGCAGTTTTTTTTCGTCAAGGCAGTCATTGACTGCTGGATCTGTTGACAGTAGGCTATCGACTATTGACCGGAATTTCACTCATTAGTCAACTGTCAACGCACTTATCGTTCATTCTTAGAGCAATTTTCACGCTTTTAGACTATGCCAAGAAACCTAACCCCCAACCCCTTCCCTACTAGCGTTGGGGAGTAAGCCTCTCTCCGTAATAAAAGCTGCTCCTCTTCCCTCCCCTTTTAGGGGAGGCTTAAAAAGAGGTGGAGAGAGGAATGGAAGCGAGGTCAGGATTGTGGTCCATTTACCTAAAAAACGCTGTAAAGGAGTGGTGTTTCAAAATCCTCAGCTAACTTATAAGTGACTCGATAATTCAGTTGTCGCAATTCCTCAGCAAAATGCCGCATTGCTGACCAAACCAACACCAGCTTTTGCCGATGGTAGGGGCGTGCTTGGACATGACGCAGCGACTCAATCATGATCACAGGGACTTTCTGTTGACAACTTTGCAGTGCTGCTTGTTCTATCCAAAGTTGGTCGCCTAATATCCAAACACCAATGGTCATTTTTTTATTTTTTTTACCTACAGTCTGCTAATCATTTCTCTAACCCACTTTCGGAATTCCCTGAGTGCTGGAGTTGTTCCTATTGTTCGACTCATCTCCACAAATCGATAAATCTCTTCAATGATTGGAAAATTAGGAAAAGTGAGACTCGTTTGAGACTTGATGTATTGCTCACCTTGCAGGAGATTGATTTCCAAATTACCGTTTTCGTAGCGCCAAATTTCAGGTACTCTTAACGCTTGATAAGCACTAATTTTGGTTTTTGAGGTGACATCTATTTCAATTGCTAGGTCAGGAGGAGGGTCAACATTTAGGTTTATCCTATCTGTGCCAATCATCAGCTTATAATTTTTAATATAAAAGCAATCATCTGGTTCAACACCTGCGGTCATATCCTCGCGCTTAAAGGTGGTTGAACCAAATGACTCCCAATTAAGGTCAAGTTCATCTAGTAAGATTTTTACTAAATCTCCAATAATGACTTTGGCTCTCTCATGTTCTGGGAGTGGAACCATAATCTCTAATGTGCCTTGCCTATATGCAACTCGACTGCTGCGGTGTTCCCCCAACTCGTTGAGAATTGCCTCAAATTCTTGCCAACTAATATCTTCCAGCAGCACCCGCTGACCTGGTGGAACTCGAATTTGTTTGAGTTGCAATGTCACCATACTCGCTTTGCTCAAATTTACGCCGCATCAGCTCTTCTGTGTCAACTGCTGCACCAACAACTGTACCCCTAACGCCAGCAACCCAACCGCCACTATCCCAAATATCCCAGTTCCCAAAGCAATCACACCTACAACTAAGGTACGCACCGCAGAGCCGATATTCACTACCATCGGGTTATCTGAATGAATAGGTTTAGTGGCAAAAGTTGTGGCTATAGCAATCATCAGAGAGTACGCTGCATACCCAAGTCCCCCGGAAATCACCGCTCCAGTTAAACAACGTAACGGAGTTGGTTGAACCTGCGCTTGAATATCTGGTTGCTGCTTTACATTCTCGTCACTCATAAAACCTTCTTTGTCCTTTGCGTCTTTGCGGTTCGTATCTTAATCCTTACATCGATGATGCCACTTGAACCCCATGTGATGTCATCCGTGCCACAAACAATTCTAAATCCTCATCAGGAATAGTCTCCCTCACTTGAAGTTTAACTTTTTCCGCCTGCTGTTGCGAGTCACAGATTGCAAATACACTCGGACCAGAACCAGACATCATTGTCCCCAAAACACCAGCACTTGCAAATGTCTGCCGCAGTTGCAACACTTGTGGGTATGCTGGTAATACCACGCGCTCTAAATCATTATGCAGCTTTTGAGCAATCTCGGTTGCGTCCTTATTTAGGATAGCTTTTACTATTGGTCCGGAATGTATAGCTGCTGCACGGGCTGACAAGCTGCCGGTATCTTTGAGATAGGAATCACCAAACTGTTGTCGATAGGTTTTGTATGCCCAAGGGGTAGACACTGCAAGGCTACGATATTTACCCAATACTATATATATGTTGTCTAAACTGGGAAGCGCAGAAAGTTGCTCACCTCTTCCTGTGGCGATCGCCGTCCCGCCAGCGACACAAAATGGCACATCTGAACCTAATTGCGCTCCCAATTCCTCTAACTCTGACTGAGTCAGTCCTAGCTTCCAAAGTAAATCTATCCCTACCAACACTGCTGCTGCATTCGTCGAACCCCCAGCTAACCCAGCTGCAACAGGTATACGCTTGTTTATGGTGATGTTGACACCGCCATACCTGGCAAAGGCGTTTGGAAACTCTGCTGCCATGAGTTCTGCTGCTTTGTATGCAAGATTACTTTTATCTAAGGGAACTTCCGGATGGGGGCAACGAACGTTTATGGCTTGATTGTCGCTTGCTTCTATATGAATTTCGTCCGCTAGGTCGATGCTTTGGAGTATCATAACTAACTCATGATATCCATCAGGGCGATCGCCAATGATTTCCAGGTGTAAGTTGATTTTGGCAGGAGCTATTAGGGTGTAGGAACGCATGGTAATTAATCACTCATTTGTTTGGCAATATTTGCTAATTTGCGACGAATTGAGCTTAAGTAAAATCGAAATTCTTCGTTCTGACTGCGATGCTGCAATTCACACCATTGCATCCAGTCACGTTTTTCATCTTCCGTAACGCGAAATGTGACTGTGTCAGTAAGTTTAGCCATTGCTTTGTACCGGAAACTGCAGTACAATTATGGCATCGATTGAACCTTATTTTATGGCAGCTAGGCGTAACAAAAACGTGATGACCCGTGCTTATCGAGTGTTCCTTAACGACTTGAATCAAGGCAAGTCTGAGGAACTCAAGCGTTTCTTGCGCCTGTGCCATGACGTAATGCAATACTTTGTGGATCTGCATTGGCAGCGTCAAGACTTTTCGGCAAAGTTGGCTAACTTGCCAACAATTCACCGTGCTGTTAAGCGGTTTGGTATCACAACCCGTCTGTCCCAAGCGTTGTGCAAACAGGCGAAAGAGTTCGTTGCTAGTCAGCGCAAGAAGGACAAAAAGCGCAAACCTAGACTGCGTCGCCACGTTGTTACACTGTTCTATCATTTCGTCACGATTGAACCATTCAATGGTAAAGGGTTCGATTGGTGTATTAAATTTATTGGATCTGGCGCTCCGAAAATGGTTTGTCCGATTAAGGCCACCAAGCCAATGAATCAAAAGCTTGCAGACGGTTGGATTAGGAGCAGAACAATTCGTTTGGGATGCAAGGGCGACAGAGTGTTTATTGACTTGTTGCTTGAGAAAGAACCTCCGCAACCCAGAAGCGAAGGAAAAGTTGTGGGAATGGATTCCAACTACAAAAACGGATTGGTGTTTTCGGACGGACAGAACGTTGCGACCGAACTGCATCAAACCATTCAAGGTTTTGCTAAACGCCAGAAACATACCCGCGTTGAAATGAAATCGATGATCGGTCAGGCGATAAAGCGAATTGATTTCTCTCAAGTCAAGATGCTGGTCATCGAAGACTTGAAGAAAGTTAAACACGGCAAACGGGGAACGTTTTCCCGCGTGTTTAATCGGCGGTTGTCTCATTGGCTTTATGCCTATACCGCGAGTTTGTTGGTCAGACGTTGTGAGGAGTTGGGCATTGAGGTTCAACGCAAAGACCCGTGGAAAACCTCGCAACGCTGTCACGCTTGCGGTAAATGGGACAAACGAAATCGTAGAGGTGATAGATTCTTGTGCGTAAATTGTGGTCATGCCGATCATGCTGATCTTAATGCCTCCAAGAATCTAGAGTTTCTAGGGTTGGCGGAAATGTATGGTTTCCGTTTACGTCCAAGTTCAAAACGTCAAAGTTTTGGATAACCATTTTACAGTGCTTACGTAAGTTCTTAGGACTTTTGTACAGACGCACTCTCATGAAAGCGTCAAGACAAATCTCCTAACTCATTTGCTAGAGCTACCCATTGGCTAACGCTGAGTTGTTCAGCGCGGGCTTGAGGATTTATCTCTAATTTTTCCAGCAATTGTGACAGGCGATCGCGTTCTACGACCGATTGCAAATTATTTCGTAACATTTTACGTTTTTCCCCGAATCCCAACTTCACCAAAGTTTCTAACCGTCGCGTGTCTGTCGCTGGTGGTTCAAATTGGCGTGGAACGAGGCGCACCACTGCTGAGTCTACCTTGGGTGGTGGGTAAAATGCTCCGGCTGGTACAGTATAAATCAACTCGCACTCTGCCAAATACTGCACTCGTACTGATAGCGCCCCAAAAGTTTTTGACCCTGGTTTTGCTGCCAGCCTTTGAGCAACTTCTTTTTGTACCAATAGCACTATCGAGTCATAAGGTTCAAGGTTTGGGTTAGCAATTGTACCCAGTAGTTTTTCTAGAATTGGTCCTGTGATGTTGTAGGGAATATTGGCAACAACTTTATTCTGGTTTTGAAAAGCTGGAAATGGCTTTAAAAGGGATGGTAAATCTAGCTCTAGAAAATCTCCTTGCACAAGTAAAAAATTTTCTTTGCGTCCGAATTCTTTTGTCAATACCTTACACAAGTCCCGGTCTATTTCCACCGCCAGCAAAGATTGTACCAACGGTAATAAGCGGCGAGTCAGGATACCTGTACCAGGACCAATTTCCAGGACGCAGTCAGTTGATTGTAATTGGGAAGCTTGAATAATTTCGTTGAGGGCTTTTTCACTTTTGAGCCAATGCTGAGCAAATTGCTTACGCGGTTTTACCTTTTCTGTCATGCTTTTAGCCTTGTTCAATTTCCATTACTTTTGTAACAATCGATGTCTACTAAGAAATCAGCCGTGACCCTCGCTCCGCTCAAATTCAAAATTATCAATTCAAAATTCAAAAAATAATTTTGAATTCCCATTCGGCGCAGCCGTGAAGGCATAGGGCTTAGGGCTGTGGGGTCTTTAATTTTGAACGAGCGAATTTTCAATTTTGAATTCCCCGTAAGCCCTTCGGGCAGGCTCCGCCAACGCGCAGCGTGCCCGAAGGGCTTAGGGGTGACTCCGGGATCAACTAGCATAGCAAGTACCAAGCATTGAACCGAGACCCAGCAATGGCAAAGATGCTCATCGAAAGGCAACAACAGGAGCATATGTAGCCCCAAACAAGGCACTTTATTTTAGTCAAGTACGGAATTACGTATAGATTTATTACTGTTTATACTCCTAAATAAGTTTGTCAAGCTACTGCAAAATTTTTTTACAAAACTTTACTATTGTTAACAACAAAGAGAAAAAGGAAAAAAACCATGACGGCACGCAGCTACATAGTAGAAGAAGGGAATCGATTGAACAATTACGCAATTGAACCCAAGATTTACGTGGACGAAACCCAGAAGTTTGGCTTCACTGAGTATGCTGAAAAGCTCAATGGGCGTTTGGCAATGATTGGCTTTGTCTCACTGATCGCGCTCGAAGTTCTTACCGGACACGGTTTGATTGGGTGGCTCAGTAGCTTGTAAATATAAAGCTGAATTCTTAGAAATTAATCAATCTATCTATATAAATCAAATTTGGAGAAATAACGATGAGAACTGACTTTGACTTTCCTAAAGCGGAGCTACTTGGACCTGTTGTGTTTAGACCTGATTTCAACAACTTTGAAGTGATCAGCGCTAACCAAGCTTGGTCATTGTTTTTCACCGGCGGTCACGAAGATAAAGCACTGGGAAGAAATGCTGAATTGGGTAAATTTTTCACTAACCTGCTGATTGCTATCACAGTGGCTGGGAGTCTGGGGGGAGCTGTTTTCACTCACCTTACATGAATAAGCTCTGTCTTGATTGTCGTTAATACGAAGTATTCTCAAAGCCCTGGTCAAGGTAACCAGGGCTTCTTTTTTTAGCGGTAAGTTGGAACCGGAGGGCGATCGCCTTTGGCAGTGGGCTTTGCCCAATCGCCATATACACGAATTGTTGACAATAGCCCAATGAGATATTGAAGATAATGAAAGCCATTGGCAATGATGATTTTTTTGATAAATTTGATATTTCCTTATGATTTTGGGAATTAAAGCTATCGCTCTAAACGGTTGTACGTACATCAAATTCAAACTAAACCGTTTAGTTTGCATACTTGTTGCAGCTCAGTACGGCTATCCCATGACAACAACTTTTCTATATTTCCGCCGTGACTTACTCCCCTTTTGCTTCTTCGCTAATTTCTGTTGCTTGCGTTTCAGATTTGTTTGATGTGAGGAAGGGGAATTCCCGCCCGCCTTGGTTGAATCTGACATCTTGCACCAATCTCAATAAGAGGCTCCGCCTCTATATTCTCGTTTCCAGGCTCAGCCTGGGAACGAGGGCTCTTAGGCGGTCGCCTCCTCCTTGTTGAGAATAGTGCAAGTTATCAGTTGAACCGAACTTTTAGATTAAGTTTTATAAAGAAATAGCAAATCTTGCGTAATTTCCTTTGTTTGAGTTGAGAACTATAACATATGCTGCAACAACAATCACGAATACTCCCTGCACTGTCATTTTGTCAGGCAGGGGTTTTTCTATCTAGTGGAAAAGGCACTTTTCCAACTTTTCTACCGTTCCTTATGGAGAGTATTTATACTTATGCTCAACGTCTGTGAAGAAATGATGTTTCTTGCATAAAACTATTTAACTGACACTAAGAACTAACTAGAGGTTCATTCGGTTAACATGAAAAACACATTTTAATAATACAACTTAGTAAACTTGAGTGATTACATTGGCAATACTTATGAATTATTATATTTATGATTAGCCATTAATTCTAATATATAGAAATAGCAAAATTTCAAGAGATACATTAACTGTATCTCTTGATTGTTTTCACATCAACGGTGAGTCTCATGATAATAGGAAAACATGAATAAGATGGAAGAAAAACCATATTTCGATACAGAAACTTCAGGAGAACAAGATACATCGAATAAATTTAGTAGGGACAATGAGCATTTATTGGTTCACTTTCATGAATCCAAAGCTTTAATAGATGCAATTGATAAGTATCAGCAAGCTGTTAAACGATATATTGACCCAGAAATCAACCGTGAAGAGACTATTTTGATAGTATCGGCTCTGATTGAAAAATTGGCAAGTTCTCTGCCCAGGTATATTGAACAAGAGCCAGGCATGAAACAGGGGCTGATGGATGTTATTAAAGAGATGCGAGAAAAAGGTTTTCCAATTAATCAGTCTTTCAAAGAGCAATTTATTAAGTTTGTTGTTGGGATGAAGAGTATGATTCAACAAACTTTCGCAAAACTTTTTCATTTATAAGGTCTACTAGAACTTGAAATTCTTTGAGAATTGCGCCAATAGCTCTGTAATTATTGCGTGACTCTATCATGCTGCCAAAACCTGCTCGACACTCAGCGTGAATTCTGGAAAAGTACGCGACACAATTCTATCTTGACCTCAGTATGCAGTAGACATGAATGCACCAAAATTGACAGAACGATTTGAAGCAGCATTGATATATGCCACTCGTCTCCATGCAAACCAAAGTCGTAAACTTGGCGACGTTCCTTACATTGCACACCTGATGAGTGTGGCGGCTTTGGTACTCGAAGCAGGAGGAAATGAAGATGAGGCGATCGCCGCCCTTTTACATGATGCCGTAGAAGACCAGGGAGGCAAAGCGACTCGTGAGGAAATTCGGCAGCTATTTGGCGAACAAGTTGTGGCAATTGTGGATGGTTGCACAGAAACAGACATCACACCCAAACCCCCTTGGTTAGAACGCAAAACCCGCTACATAGAACATCTGCGCCATGCTTTACCATCAGTGCGACGAGTGTCGCTTGCTGATAAGCTTCACAATGCTCGTTCCTTGTTAGCAGAATGGCGACAACAAGGCGATGTTATCTGGAGTCAGTTTAAGGGTAGCAAGGAGGATACATTGTGGTTTTATCAGTCCTTGGTGCAGGTATTTCGGGAGACTGGTTCTGACTGGATGACTGAGGAGTTGTCACGAGTTGTGTCTGAATTGTTTCAGCAAGGTTGATAAGTAGTAGCCTGTCAATACAGCATTTTTTAGGTAAATCGACCACAATCCTGACCTCGCTTCCATTCCTCTCTCCTATAAGGAGAGAGGCTTACTCCCCTTCCCTACAAGGGAAGGGGTTGGGGGTTAGGTTTCTTGGCATAGTCTAAAAGCGTGAAAATTGCTGTAATTTTATAGCCCGCGCAGGCGGGCTTTGTTTGTATAGCCCCACAATTCTATTCTGAGGGTATTCAACGAGGATTTGGTATTACCTTCGTACTTTGCCCTTAATTCAACCGTTACGACCAGGAGACTAATTAAGTACTAATTTATAGTTTTTTCCGGAATTATCTCCCAGTGCGTGGTAGGATTAGATGGCAATTAACCACGCACTTATGACTAGATATGTTACACCGCGAGAAGCGATGCAAATTCTCCAAGTCTCGGAGAAAACCCTTAGAGACTGGGACAAAGCTGGAAAAATACGTACAATTAGAACTCCCGCTGGACATCGACGTTACGACATTGACAGCGTACTCAGTCCAGAATCAACCAAAAAACGAAAAGTCATTCTCTATTGCCGAGTCAGTTCCCACAAACAGCGAGACGACCTTAATAGACAAGCCGATTATCTTCAATCTCTCTTCCCACATGGAGAAGTCATTAAAGAAATCGGGTCAGGACTCAACTACAGAAGAAAAAACTTACAAGCCCTTCTGGGACAAATTCTGTCTGGAGATATCGAGCAAGTTGTATGCAGCGATTTCGACAGGCTCGCAAGATTCGGAATTGAACTCATTGACTATATCTGCCAGCAAAACAATTGCAAACTCGTGGTTCTCAACCGCGTTGATTTATCTCCAGAAAGAGAGTTTGTTGAAGACATCCTGGCAATTATCCATGTCTTCAGTTCCAAGCTCTACGGACTCAGAAAATATAAACAAAAAATCAAAGAAGATCCGGATTTACCCGGAAACAAATCTGAGGTTAGTTTATAGAAGGTGGTTGGCTGCTTGTCGTTGGTCGTACAATGCAGCAATTGCTTATCAACGCGACTGTTTTATCAAAGGCGAAAAGCAGCCCAGCAAGTATAAATTGCGTGAAATTATTCTCAAATCCTGCCCCTTATGGGTAAAAGAGTGTCCTTACTCTCCACGAGAGGAGGCTGTTTTTGACGCAAAGACAGCTTTTTCCAAAACAGCTACGAAGAATAAATTAAACCCTCGGTTTAAATCATGCCGTGAACCAGTCAAAAGTTTAAGAATTAGCGCAAAGTATTGGGGGACTTTTTATTCTGAGAAAGGCAAGACTAAGAAGGTGCAAGGCTTTACTCATTATGCTTCAAGTCAAGTGGTGGTGAACGGCAGAACTCTGATTATAAAAGATTTACAGCTTAACGCCGTAGAACCTTTATGCGAAGAAATGCCATCAGAATTTACCATCTTACTCGACAAAGGCAGATGGTTTATCTGTTTTGCAATTCCTTTTGAGGTGCAAGCTAATCAACGTAAAAACTGTATTGGACTAGATCCAGGTGTTAGAACTTTCTTAACTGGTTTTGACGGGGAAAAAGTTTTAGAAGTTGGTAATGGCTCAATATCTAAAGTAGCTATTCTCTGTCAACGCTTGGATAGACTTCAATCTCTGATTACAAAATCCAAAGGGAAGGGAAACAAGCGTTTACGTTGGAAGCTAAGAAAGCAGTCTGAAGCCATAAGAGCGAGGATTAAGAACCTTACTAACGAAGTTCATAATAAAGCTTCAGTACTGTTAACCAAGACCTATAAACACATTTTTTTGCCAACATTTGAAACATCTCAGATGGTTGTAAAGAAAAAACGTAAGCTCCGCTCTAAAACGGCTAGAAATATGCTTACGTGGTCACACTATAGATTCAAACAGACTCTTAAGTTTCACGCATTAAAGCGGGACTGCATTGTGCATGATGTACAAGAAGAAATACACAAGCAAAACTTGCTCAAAGTGCGGTCATGTCCATGAGAAATTAGGCGGGAACAAAAAATTTAAATGCCCTAACTGTGGTCATGAAATCCCAAGAGACTGGAATGGTGCAATCAATATTTTCATCAAGTCAATCAATGATTTGATAAATGCCTCGACCAAAGTCGAGGCTGGGCAGGACATAGCCCGATACACGGTAGAAACTAGTACCTGTTACTAGAATTTACCGGGTTAAATGATGTCCGTGAAATCAAGTGTTCGCCAACGCGCAAGGCATTAGCCATAATGGTCAGCGTTGGACTCACCGCAGCACTCGATGGGAAGAAACTACCATCCACAACGTAGAGATTATCGACATCATGGGTGCGACAATTGAGGTCGAGAACAGATGTTGTCGGGTCTTCTCCAAAACGGAGAGTACCACACTGATGTGCCACCACTCGAATCGTCGTATTGCTATAAGGATAAATGCCCACCGGGCTGTTTGTATCTTTGTCTACTGCTTTGAGTACCTCTGTCCAATGATAAATCAGGCGGTCATGAGCCTCAAGATTATTCGGCGTGTAATCCAAATGCAGTTTAGAACCATCCACGCGCACTCTATTGTTGGGGTCGGGTAAATCTTCCGTCTGCAACCACCAACCAATTGTACGCGATGCCAACTGCCGCAGCCCAAGCCCTGGCATGAATCTTGACAAAAGAGCCAACAAGGGTGGTGCTTCAGTCAGAATCATCTCTTGAAGAAGATTACCCGTATTCTGGATATGACCCATCGGATATTCAAAATCCGAGTATCCCCAGTAAAAATCGTGGACGCAAATCGTCTTTTGGAACACCGCAGGATTGGGTGCGGGACTGAGTTGCACCACTGCTGACAGCAGGTGTTTCATGAAGTTGCGTCCCACCTGATCAGAACTATTAGCTAGTCCGGTGGGGTGCTGTTCATTTGGCGATCGCAACAACAACGCCGCCGAGTTCACAGCACCACACGCCAGCACAACAATATCACCAAAGAACAGATAAGAGTGTCCAGCAATTTCCGCTTCGACGGCTTTGACTTCTCGACCAGACGGAGTAGTATGTAAACGTACAACTTTAGCATCTGTCTTTAGTGTGACATTGGGAAACTCCAGGGCTGGAACAATTCCTGTTACCTCAGCATCACCTTTGCCATCAACCTTACAGGGAAACCCATCACAAGTTTTACAACGGATACAAAAACTCTCATCCGCATCGCTTTCATTCAGCTTTAAGCCCAGAGGTAGATGTGATGGATGCAGCCCCTGCTTAGAGATAGCATCGCAAATTTGCTGCATCCGGGGTTCGTGGCTGACCGGAGGACAAGGGTAATCTTCGCTGCGAGGAGGTTCTGTTGGATCGTCTCCTTGTTTACCGTGGACAGAGTAAAGCTTTTCTGCTTCGGTGTAGTATGGTTCAAATTCCTGGTATTTGACACACCACTCTGGAGAGGTGCCATCTTGATGTTGAACCTTCTCAAAATCCTTTTCCCGCATCCGCAGCAAAGCGGCACCATAAACCTTAGTGTTACCACCTACCCAATAATTAGTTTGGGGACGAAAAGGCTCTCCTGAAATGTCGTACCATTGTTCCTGAGCGTTATAGCGTCCTTTTCCAAACACCTCGACGGCATTCCAGTTTTCATTCTCTTTGGGCAAGAAATTTCCTCGTTCCAAGACAAGAATCTTCTTACCTGTGGGTGCAAGTTTGTGTAATAATGTACCTCCACCTGCACCTGTACCAACGATAATTAAGTCATAGTGCTGGTCATCAATAATCATAGATATTCTCCTCTGTTAAGGGTGTAGGGATGTAGGGATGTAGGGGCGCAAGAACGTATGGCGTCCTACGGGTGTAGGGGAGATATAGCAATTTTCTGTTCATTGCACGCACTCGGAACCTCACCCCCTACCCCCCTCTCCGCAAGCAGAGAGGGGGAACATTCGCCCCTCCTCGCTTGCGGGGAGGGGTAAGGGGTGGGGTCAAAGCGTACTGCATCGAAACGAGAACCGTTATATTCATTGCCAGACATAAATGAGAACAAACAAAATAATCCAGATCACATCAACAAAGTGCCAGAACAACGAAGTTGCATTCACACCAAAGTGACCTGAGTCATAATTGCCCGGAATGAACGAGCGAGCAAAAATAATCAATTGCAATATAATGCCGCTGAGAACATGCAAACCGTGGAAACCAGTCAGTAAATAGAACATCCCACCGAAGACACCAGTGGTAAAGCCAAAAGCAAGATTACTCCATTCAATCGCCTGTCCAACGAGGAAGTAAGTTCCCATAGCGATCGTTGCTAAAAGAAACAGGCGAAATTTATTCAAGTCGTGGCGTTCTAGGGCGCGTTCTGCCAAGTAAATCACAAAGCTACTTGCAACAAGAACCACCGTGTTGATGCCAGGTTCTTTAATTTCCAGTCCAGAAACACCAGCCGGTAACCAGTCGGGAGTCGTTGTCTTGTAGACAATATATCCCGCGAAAAAACTCAAGAAAATCACACTTTCTGAGAGCAAGAACACAACAAAGCCGAACATCTTGTTGCCTTCTTCGTCGTGACTATGCTCATGCACAGGTTGGTCTAACTGTTCTGCAATGATAGAACTATCCATTGATTGAATTCTCCTATATCTGCTAATGAAGGGTGTAGGGGAATACTGATGAATGACTACTTTCTCAGAACCCCAGTCCGCCTGCGGCTCCCCTCCTCGCTTGCGGGGAGGGGCTGGGGGTGGGGTTTTCGTCTTGTAGGCAATGAGACGGACTCGATATATAGCGCAATTCAATTGAATGAAGTAATTATTTATCTGTGTCCATCTGTGTCCATCTGTGGTTCATTATTTCTTTGTGTACCTTACAAGGATTGCAAACCGCTATAAATGACTGCACCCAACACCCCACATCCTCTATTTATGACCATTCGCTTGACTAGCTACTAACGGTTCAGACTTGCCGTAGCCGTATGGTTCAGAGATAACAACTGGAATTTCCTCAAAATTCTCTACAGGAGGTGGCGAAGAAACCATCCACTCTAGTCCAATTGCTCGCCAAGGATTTTTAGGAGCTTGCTTTCCATGCATCCAGGAAGCAATCATGTTGACAATGAAGGGCAAAGTGGACATTCCCAGCAAAAACGCCCCGACACTGGCAATAATGTTCCAGAATTCATACTCAGGAGCGTAAGAAGAAACACGACGCAACATTCCTTGCAATCCTAATGGGTGCATTGGAAAGAAATTGAGGTTGGTGCCAATAAATGCCAGCCAAAAGTGCAACTTGCCCCAGCTCTCGTGATACATACGTCCAGTCATTTTGGGGAACCAGTGGTAAATAGCAGCATACACCCCCATTGTGACCGTGCCGTAGAGGACGTAGTGGAAATGACCTACCACATAGTAAGTATTGTTGACATGAACATCAATTGGAACAGAGGAGAGCGTGATACCAGTAATACCCGCGAAGACAAACAATATTAATCCACCCAGTGCAAATAGCATCGGTGTATTCAATCGCAACTTGCCTCCCCAGATGGTTGCAACCCAAGCAAACACCTTAATACCAGTAGGCACAGAAACGAACATTGTCGAGAGCATGAAAACCATCCGCATCCAGCCTGGTGTGCCGCTGACATACAGATGGTGTACCCAAACCAAAGCGCTGACGCCAGCAATCAAGAGTGATGAAATTGCAACCACCTTGTAACCAAACAAAGGTTTGCGAGCATACACAGGAAACAGTTCCGAAAAAATCCCGAAGACGGGCAGAATGATGACGTAAACGGCAGGGTGCGAGTAGAACCAGAAAAAGTGTTGGAAAAGAATTGCATTACCTCCCTTAGCAGGGTCAAAAAAGCTAGTTCCAACCGTCAGGTCGAACAGAAGCATCACTGCACCCGCAGTCAAGGCAGGTAGTCCAAAGAGTTGGATAATCTGAGCGCTAAACACTGCCCAGACAAACATCGGCATCCGAAAAAACGTCATGCCTGGTGCCCGCATCTTGACAATTGTTGTCACGAAGTTGACCGCTCCCATAATCGAGGAAACCCCCGATATTGCCACAGCCAGAAGCCAGACAAATTGCCCATTGATCAATTGACCTGACGGGTTTTGCAAACTGACGGGAGGATAAGACCACCAGCCCGCTTGTGCTGGACCGCTTGGGAGAAAGAAACTCACCATCAGCAAAATTCCAGCGATTGGAATCATCCAGAAAGCAGCAGCATTCAAGCGCGGAAATGCCATATCTCGCGCCCCAATCATCAGTGGCACAAGGTAGTTAGCAAGACCTGCCAGCACTGGGAATGTCCAACCGAATAACATTACCGTGCCATGCATGGTGAACATGGCATTGTAAACTGTGCGGTCAACGAGGTCTGATTCTGGGGTCATCAGTTCCCCTCGAATCACCATTGCAAATATGCCGCCAACAAGAAAGAAAATGAAAGCGCTAACAATGTACTGGATACCAATGACCTTATGGTCAGTGCTGAAGCTGAAGTATTGCTTCCAGCCTGTTGCAGTTTCGTGGTGAGGTTCCGCACCACTCATGCTGATGTCTTTGACAGAAATGTTGGTCATTTGTCTTTTGTTGATTGTTGATTGTTTGTTGTTAGTTGTTGGTTGTTGACCAATAACCATTAACTAATTGCTGTAATTGACTACAGGAGGCTGTGCAGGCTTAACTGTAGCCCAGCCAGTTTTGATAAGTCCCTTAGTTTCCTGGGTATACTCGGCAACTGCCTGATTAGGTGCAGGGGATGGTTTGTGGGTTGCTATTTCGGCAAGCCACTTATCGTAATCTTCAGGAGAATCAACAACTACATTCGCCTGCATCGTCGCGAAGTAAGTACCGCTGAATTGGGAATCGGTCAATTGATATTTGCCAATGCGGATGGGAGTGAATTCAAAGTCAATCTTGCGTTTGGGAATAATGTCTTGCTTGAGTCGGAAAGCAGGAATATAAAAGCCGTGGAGAACGTCTTCTGATTGCAGTGCTAAGCGAACGCGGTGATTGGCGGGTAAGTGCAATTCGGTACTGGTGACACCTTGATTTGGATAACGGAACACCCAAGCCCACTGTTTGGCATTGACCTCAATGTTTTCTACAGGTTGCGTTGGGGAGTTCATTGGCGCAGCATACGCTGATTCCATTCCCATTGGCATATGTAGGTGGACAACCTCCATCGGACCGCGAATTGCCATTTGCTCGTAGACTTGGTAGCTATACCCTGCAATCCAAAACACTAGCAAAATCGGGATAGCTGTCCAGACAACTTCTAGTGTGACATTCCCTTCAATCGGGGGACCATCTCTAAAGTCATACTTGCCTGCGCGATGGAAAGTCACAGAATACATCAAAGTTGCAGTCACTCCCAGGAAGATGAATGCGCCCAGTGTGACTAGAAAGCTAAACAAATCATCTATCAGTTGCGATTCTGCTGCCGCTTGTGGAGGAAGCCAGGAATAAGCTTGCTGCCCTATCCACAGACTAGCAGCCGTGAGAGCGATCGCACTTACAATTAATATCAAAACATTCCAGATTTTCATAGCAACAAAAGTCATTAGTCATTGGTCATTAGTCATTAGTCATTGGTTAGTAGTCACTAGCACTCGTACAAATGACTAAGGACTAAAATCATTTACTTCAGCAAGGTGTTGGGGTCAAGACCCAATCGCAACAACATATCGGCGGTATTATGTACCCCAAACTCCGCAGCTAATTGCGCTCCTAGTGTTCCATGTAGATACATCAGCAACATGATTGTCACCCCAGAGAGCAGATAACTCCACTGCACTTGTTGGCTTTCGTTCTTGCACCAAACGTAGCGCTGTAATCCTCTCCAGACAGTCATACCAACAATCAGCGCTAATAAGAAGACACCACCGACACCATGCCAGAGCATTGTTTCCAGCGGGTGCAATCCCCAAGCACTCTTGAGATCAGATGGTGCTTCTGCCAGCATGATTTCGTAAAAGCCTGCTGCTACAGTAAAAAAGGTGATGATGGCAGAAGCCAGCATATTGAACCAGCCAACATCAAAGAAATTGGAGCGAACGACGGGAATTACCAAAAATTTGAAGACTGGAGTTTGGAGGTGGAACAGTACACCAATGAAATCAAAGGCAATTCCAATGATGAACAAACCTAGCGTGAGATGAACCAAGTTTGGATGAATTGGTATTGCGTAGGGCAATCCGTTTGCGCCAAGATGCGTTTTTAATTGGTCAATAACTTCAGCATTCATTGCAACAACCCCTCTTTTAGTGCTTCAACAACTGGCACTGTATGCAGTCCATACACCCAAACGAGTTTGTCTCCGAGATACACTTGTATACCAACTAGAACTGTCAAAATAAATCCGATTGCAAGATACGAAAACGGTACTTTATATGGAGTGCGAATACGAATCACATAGCGCCAAGCTGTAATGGCTGCAAGGATTCCTGAAAGCGACCAGCCAAGCAGTGTATGTAAATTCAGCACTGACTCAACAGCATCGTAAGGTTCTGCCAAGCCTGCTTCAAACTGACCAAAAATGATGGCGATGAAGATGGAAATTGTGGCGAAAAACATATTCCACCAACTTGCTTCAAAAAGACGGTATTTCCCTGTGAAAAAGCCAATGACATCACAAACAAAGGCAAACAACACCATCGCAATTACGAAGTGTACAACGATGGGATGAATCGTATCGGGATACGGTAAATTGTGGTCGTTCAAAGCCGGAAGATACTCAAACATAATGGTCTCCTAGACATATTTTATGAACCATTTGCTATTTGAATACAGCAAATCATGTATTCAGCGAATACTGTTTATACTGACGTTTGTCAGTATAAATAAAGTGCAACTTCTACAACATTTCATGTCTGTCAATTTGTAACAGAATAACTTTTTCTGTAAGCCGCTGTGGAGAGTGTTTAACAGTTACCAGTTACCAGTTATCAGTTATCAGTTTCATCGTTGGGGGAAACACCACACCAAGAGCGTGGAAAGCGTTGGTGGCGGGTTTAAATCCCCCACCATAGCAGGCGTCACTGCGGCTGGTACTGTTCACTGTTTTAATTGAAACCTACTGTATTAATAGGCTGAATTTTGAGCAATATGACACACAATAAACACGCGCAATGATTCCACACCTATTTTGAGGCTCAGATGGTCAATCATGACATAATGAAATAGACACAGGTTTTCAGTAAAAACCTGATTCAATCGCAGCCCCATGCCCAATAAATTTGCATTTTTGTGGTAAATTCTTCCCCTGGGCTGTTTACCACTGTTAGCTATCTTAAACTTATGTAATTAAAATTTATGTATCATCTGATAGTTTCATATTTTTTTTATTTTGTTATAATAGACAAATAAAATCTGATTTATTCCATCTGGCTTTTAACTATCAAAGATGGATATAGCAGTTGTTCCTCGAAACGGTTAAACGGAATCCCCGTGGCTTCCCGGCGAGGCTCAAACCATCCTGTTACAAGTGAAAAACTCTACAGTACTGCAATCAGAATTCAGATCAATATATTACAAGTGACATCCTCCCCCACCAAATCAAAGATTATGGTGGGGGCTTCCCAAAAATCGCTTCTTGGGTTTCCTGGTTGCTTCCTTACGGGATTTCGACACTTGCCTAGACTGAGTTACCCCAATCCCCGGTAGATCGTCTGCACAGGCAGTTTCCTTTCCCGTCTGTCCAACGGTACTAATGAGTTTGATTCCTCGATTTCTAATGTTTTGACCTGCTGCCACATCCCTATCGGTTGTGTATCCACAGTGTGGACAGCTATGAACTCTAACGCTCAGGTCTTTTTTGACTTCACCACCACATTCGGGACACTCTTGAGAAGTCCCTCTTGCATCGACTTCTGAGAAGAACTTTCCACGCTTCCAGCAGACGTACTTGACGATACTCCTAAATTGACCAAACGCTGCGTCGAGCATATGCTTTCCAAACATTCCTTTGGCACTGGTGCGGTAATCCAAGTCTTCCATGAAGACCATATCACCAGCATCACAAAGTGCATGAGCCTGTTTGAAGTGAAAGTCTTTCCTCGTGTTGTCGATTTGGTGGTGAAGTCGGGCAACTTTGATACGCTGTTTCTCGTAGTTTTTCGACCGCTTCTTTTTTCTAGAGAGTCTGCGTTGCAGCAATTTCAGCGAGCAAGAGCAGACTCTTAAAAAACTTGGGCGGTCTTACGATGCTTCCTTCACTGGTTGCCAAAAATTTCTCCAAACCCACGTCCACCCCAATCGGGTGACCGTGAGGAATGGGGTCGGGAATGTTGACATCACATTGCAGGAAGATAGATGCATACCACTTGTCGGCTTTCCTCAAAATTCGCACCTGCTTAACCACAAATCCTGTTGGGATAGGTCGGTGCAAATTAATTGGAATTGCTCCAATTTTGGGTAGCTTAATATGAAGGTTGGTTACTGGATTCTCCTTAAATTGAGGAAACAGCAACGACTTCAACTGCCCGTACTTTTTGAATCGGGGAAAGCCAAATCCTCTCTCCTGAAAGTACTTCCAAGCTACGTGTAGTTGCTTAATTGCGAGCTTACGAACCTGAGAAGGGACTTCACTCAATCTAGGGAATTCCTTCTTGGCTTTGGGCAAGTTGTTAAGCTGTTGAATTTCGTTCGGAAATTTCAACTCTGGGGAGAGGATGTACTCTTTTTCAATGGAGCATCTATCTATCAAACACTTGCGACCATCGCACCAATCTTTTATCTCTCGCAATGCATAGTTGTAAGCGCTGCGACAGATGTCCATCCACTCAATGAGTTGTTGCTCTTGAGCGGTATCCGGATAGATTAGATAGCGGTGCGTGATGGTTAGCATCCCAGTATTATACTGGGTTTACTAGCTACAAATCAACCTCTAAATGTTAATTTAGGGGGCACCCTCGCTTCGCTCGAAGTCAAAAGTATCAAGCCAAAAATCAAAAATATAATAATTCTTTAATTCAATTTTGACTTTTGACTTTTGACTTTTGACTTCCCAAAGGGTGGGGAGTCCATGTATCCGACGCATTGTCCCCGAAAAATTTGCCAGCCTTATTATTACGAGTAACCGACTATGCCGACAGATCAGCCAAACAAAGGCTGGCAAATTTTTTACGTGTTAGACCCCCGCCCACACCATAATCAAAGATTATGGTGTGGGTCTTATAGCTCCCCCAGACCCCTATATAAGATAAATTAGGTTTTAGCCGACATTGCTGTGGACGCGTGAAAAACGCTATAACAGATTTTTGCTGTTCTTCTTTGCTGGAGCGAGAAGTACGGAGAAAAGCAGATGGCGATCGCCATGCGCTGGCGCAGCGCTACGAGTGCGATTGCATGATTGCACTGCGCTCCGCGCAATCGCGCAAGCGCCGCCTTCACAAGTTACATCGCTTTTCTACGGCTTTTCTAATAAAACCTTACATTGACCTCTCCCTGGGCTAAAGCCGCAGGGATTCTAAACTGTTGCTACACGGAAGGCTGAAGCCACTCCGTTCCGCTTTTTAGTTTTGGTTTCCCAGAGTTTGATTCTGGTAGGCACGGTCAGCACTGCCCTACAGACCTTGACCAAGCATAAGCCTAGCTGTGCCTCTACTTTGCGGAGAATATTCGCCGCACCATTACAATCGGCATTAATGAAATCACCACACCTCGTTTTGTATTGCCCACGCTTCGGTCTTGTCCCTGATGGCTTCCAGTTATCGGGTTTTTCACCGTATTTTGGCAAACTGTCGCCATCTAAGAATGAAGCCTTGGAAGTGTACGATTCTTCTGTCTCCACGAACTGAATTCCGTGCTGTTTGCACAATTGCTCAATCCGCTTCTTTAAACGCGCTGTTGGTGTTTGAGCTATCTTCTGGTTATTGACTTTCCCAGTTTCAATACCATCTTTGTTACCTTGGTTCCAGCCAAAAACAACAGTTCCAATATTGTGATTCAAGCAGTAGCCAATAATCAGCTTTGCAGCCTTGTTGACTGCATCTTTAACTTGACGATTACGCTTTTCTGTTATGTGGGCAAGTCTGTCGTTCCAAAAACCTTGCGGTTTTCCTTCTTTAATAGTTGCAAGTTGTTTGTTATACCACTGAGTTAAGGATTTTAACTTGAACCCATCAACAATGAAGCTGTTGTCACCTGTATTTGGTACACAAGTCAGCCAATTATTTATTCCTGGATCGATACCTAATGCCCTAGATTTATCTAGGTTAGAGATTACAACATCAGACTGCTTGCAGACAAATTCTGCATAGAAACAACTGTTTCGTGGCAATATTCTTAGTTCTTTGATTGCCTCAAACTTAATGTTATGAGGCATGGTCACAAACAAACTATCAAAGCCAAAGAGCGCTTTAAATGCATTACCAAGTGGCAACCTAATCAGCCCAGTCTCGATATCAAAACCGAGTGCTTGTTTGGGATAAGTCCAACCTGCTAATCCATTTTTCTTGCGGTACTTGGAGAGACTGGGCTTATCTTTTAGTTGACCAGAGTACCACAATGGCAACAATTCTTTATAACTAGTGAATGCTTCTGCAACCTCTGTGCAAACTTGCTGTGCTGCTTGTGAATAAAAGATTTGATAATGCGGATTTGTTTTCAATTCTACATGAAGTCCAAATGGATCATCCAGAATTTCTCCAAACGTGAAATAAGCTTGTCGCAGCAGGTAGATTGCACAGTTACGGAGTTTGTTAGATTGTTCTGCCAGGAACTCCAGTACATTCATGTTGTGTTGGTCTAACTTGATAAGCATTTGCTGTGTTGCGTACAGTGGTTCCACCTCCTTTATCGTGCTAGAAATACAAGTATACATCTATATACATAAATTGCCTATGCCATTCCGCAAAGGTCACAAAGATAGGTATACAACTAACACAGACAAACCGTTAATTAGTAGTCCCGTATGTTTTCGGCTAGATGAAAACTTAGCTAAAGAACTCAAATCTGTTTCTAATTGGCAACAGCGATTAACAGAGGTACTCCCCACGCTCATAGAGAAGTGGAAGGCAGGATAAATCCTGCGTCGTGGCTTTCATCCCCTGCCCTTTAGGGCAGGGGCTTTCAGCCTACTTTCTTGTAAAGCGCGATCGCCCGAAAAAAAAAATTATAGCCGTATACGGTATCGAGTCACCTCCACAAGCATTCGTTTCTAGGCGTTGCTGATTTGAAGTATGAATCCAAGTGTAGAGACGTACCCCAACGGGAGAGCCAGTCGCCTGCTGTCGGGAAACCCTACCAAGAGCGCTGGACTCACATGGTATGTCTCTCCAAGGGTTTGGAATCACACGACATCTTTTTCATACATGGATTCAGCAACGCCCGTTTCTACGCTCCCACCTTTGGGGAGTTTGCGACGGCTGGACATTTTTTTATTGGATTTCCCTAACAAGAGCTGTGTGACACTAATGTTTAATAATGATTATTATTATGCTAGCAAAGACAATTTTTATACATCGAGATTTAATTGAAATGGCAGTTCTTGAGCTTCATGTACCGCACAAACGTGAACTTGTCATTGCTCTTATGGGCAAAGGGGGGACAGGTAAGACATTTATCTCACTGAGTTTGATCCAATCTTTGAAGAGATTGGGAGAAGCCATGATTGTTGCAGATGCAGACCCTAACAGGTCGCTGTCACGGTATCTTACTTCCCACTATCTTGGATATAAAGAAGAGGAACTTCAGGAACTTCCTCTAATCACTTTAGCTGAGAAGGACTTTTATGAGTTTCATGGACTCCGTCCAGAGCAAACTTACCGGGAGTTCTACAGCACTGGGTTTGATCAAGTCAAAAAATTCTCCATCACTCCAAAAGACTCATTTACCAAGAAATATGCAAGAACCCTCAGTGACGAACTTGCCCTCATCTCAGTCGGAACCAGTGCGCTGCGGATAGAAGAACTTTATTCCACCCGTTGTTCTCATGCGACACTTAACCCACTAAAAGCTTGGTTAGCACTGTGTACAAATGGGGTTGTGGTTCTCGACTGCGGCGGTGGAGAGGACTCAGGACGATTTGGTCTGCCTATAGGAACCCATGTCGTAATTGTAGTCGTTGAGGCAACACCCGACTCTGTGGCAATTTCAGAAGATATCCGCGCCATTGATGAAGAGTTGGGAATTCCAGTAGTGTATGTTTTGAATAAGTGTCTCAATCACTTCCCAGAAGTTGAGGCATTCGAGTCTAAATACTCAAACAGGATAGTTGGAAAAATTCCTTTTATGCCCTCTATTTACGGCAAGAATCCTCTTGATGTCTTTGACGAAGTCGAAGGAATTTCCAACCACATCCTAGAGGGGATTCTCTCTCTAAAATTGAGTTCTCCTGAGGAACGGTGGGCAAGAGTATTAAGGTGGCAAGATCGCTTGCAACGACAACGGGAGTTAATGAAAACTCAGCCGTTTAGTTTCTTAGCTTGAAGTATCTACTAACTTTAGATTTATTTATGCCCTAACTAAGGCTAGGAGAGGGAAGCTTCACTACAAGGTAAAGGCAGAAGATCAATAAACAGAATCCCATCCAGATGGTCAATTTCGTGTTGGATGACAATGGATAACATCCCATCAGCAGTGAGGGAAAAAGCACGATTTTCTCGGTCTAATGCTGAAAGAACGACTTGATGAAATCGCTTGACAACCCCACGCTGCCCTTGAATGCTGAGGCATCCCTCTTCTGAATCAATAAGAAATTCTTGGTATACTATTTCCGGATTAATGATGCACAAGATATCCTTAGGCTCTATCTCCCTTGTCTTATCACCTAAAATGCGTTTTTTATTAACAACAAAAACTCTTTTGAACTCTCCAATCTGAGGAGCAGCTAACGCCATCGATTCGTGTTCGAGCATTGTATCGACCAAATCATCAATCAACGTTTGAAACTCTTGATCAAATTTTTCTACCAGAGTTGAACGTTGTCTTAATAAAGAATTCGGATGAGAGATAATTGGTTTGACGGCCATAGAAATATTCAAAAGTAAGAAAGAATCTAGATATCATATTTGTACTACCTCCACTCACCTTTTAAGCATGAGTTTATTGGTAGTTATCAAGCCGCTACAGAGCTGCCCCCACCATAATAGTAATGAATTGGTGGTGCGATGAATGGGCACTCCCTTTTTCGTGACTGGCGACTGTTGAAGGGGAAAAATAGTCACGCATTTGGCAGAGCTTTGTTGCCTCTTCCATAATTTTTCGATGGAAACCCAATCTCTAATCCCCAATCCCCAATCCCCTTCACAAAAGAGGAATATTATCTTACCATTTCCCATCTGGGCAGGTAGAAGCCTCAAGATTCGCCTTCACCATCATAAAACATCCACATACGGTACAACGCTTTGCTGCCGCATCAAATTTATCGCAAGTTGCGCATATTTCCAGCCTTTCTTTAACGCTGCTCCTGGAGGCGATAACTCTATCACCACATAACCCCTGATTGGCAGTTTCATATGCCTCTACAAGGAGGTTTTTCAGCATTTGATAATGGCTTGGATAGCTAGGTGGCGAAGGCTTTACCATCTGTTATCTCTTAATTCTTTATTTTCATTTTTCAAGGTAATAGCATAACATGATAAATTAACAAAAATGTTATATTTTTCAAATAAATACTAAAAAAATACCAAATAATTATGAGCAATAATATTTTCTGAACATAAAATATAAAAATCTTCTTTTAGACTGATTTTCCATAATAGATATAGCTCCTGATGTTGACGAGTGCAAGAAATACTGTCCAATCAGGAATTCGACCTTTAGCTATTAACAGAAATGTAGCTATAGGAATCTTATTTTATTTTTGAAACACACGTAGGTGGGCACTGCCTGTCAGATCCTGCCCACTATAGTCGGGTTTTAGTAGCAGTGCCCACCCTACTAGACTACTCAAGATTTTTCATAAATGATTTAGGATTTTTATAGATATGTATAATTTTATTGTATAGTTGTAAATTTAGGAAAAAGTACCTGAAGAAATACTCTTCTTCAAGTACTGAAATGATCGTCTCTCAAAAATGGTAATTATACAGCTTCTTAACCTACTAAGAAACGGGTAACTGGCACGAATTTATAGAAGGCGTACTCATACCATACAGTCCAAATAAAATCCCTAATCCAGGTAGTTCGCATTTTGGGACGAATTTGATAATCAAAAGAGGTATCAGTAGCGCCAACTCTCGCCATTGCATGGTTACAACCACAGCCATGCTCTTGGAAAAATCCGTGTTTAGAAGAAATGCTTTGCACCATGAGTTGGATAGGAAATACTTTTTGTCCATGCAAAGAAGCATCCCAAGCGCGAGCGTTCTTTCTGTCCTCTTCACTGAATCTTAATGGGCGAACTTCAGAAACTTCTTCTCTGTAGATAGGAGCAAGGTGTACGTGGTAAAAAGAAGCAGGAAGGTCATATCCAAATTCCTCAAACAGAGCTTTCCCAATTTCTATAATTTTCTTACGTTCAGCGTCATCTTGTTCCAGAGAAAGTTCCTTCTCAATCAAGTCAAAATTAGGATACTTATTGACTTGGAAATCTTCGCCATAAAACTCAAGAGTTTCCCAGCCAAGATTGCCTAATATTTCACAAAAAGCTGGCTTGCGGTGTTGGAATTTTTCCGATTCATTGAATAAGTCAACATCACCATGAGACATTTTTTGAAGAAAAAGTTGTGCCATCTTCACATATGCTTGTGGATCGGAAAGCTTTGTGTTAGATTTCCCTGCATAAATGTTTTGCCAAGACTGAGGTAGGTGACTCACAGGTTTTGCCTGTTCACCTTCTATGAGGCATACATCTTCTCCAAAAGGTAACGAATTTCTGATGGTGGCGGACATATCTGCTTCGTTTACCTTACTTGCTGTCTTCTGCTCCATCAGTTCTTCATTGGCGTTTAGTGACATTTATCTTTCCTTTGTTAAGTCCAATGGTCAAGTGTAACCTAGCCGGATACATTAATAATCGTTCTCAAAAAGCATAGCAAATAAAAGCCAAATAATAACAGTGCCACTATTCCAAGAATTTGCCGGTTTCGCCAAGGAGGAGTTGGTAGTGTAGTTTGATTGCAAGGTTTCTCAGGGTGCGATCGCGAAGCGGACGCTTTGCGCCATCGCATTCTGGCACTGCGAAGAGCGCGATCGCCCGTATCAGAAAAGGCAGGTTTCTTCTACAAACCAGCCCCCTGCCAGTCCTAGCTGCAAATAAGTTATATTTTTTAACTATTCTTTATTCACTGTTTTAAATCTTTTAAATATCTGCTTAACTTTCTTAACTGTCTTAACTGTCCATTTAAATATTTGCTTAACTGTCTTAACTGTCTTAACTGTCTTAACTGTCCATTTAAATATCTGCTTAACTGTCTTAACTGTCCATTTAAATATTTGCTTAACTGTCTTAAGTACTGTTGCATTTTTTTTGGAAAGCTGAGATTATTTATACGCTGAAGTTCAAAAGATGTTTTAAAGGTGGGGCATATTGTAAGAAAGCTCATAACGACTTACGCCTAGCGTGGGCTTTGCGCTTACCTGAAGGGAGCCAGTACTGCTGTGATTTATACTTCGAGTTCTACAGGAAGCCCCAAAGGGGTAGCGATGACGCACCTTGCTCTTGCTAATTTGATTAAATGGCAACTCCAAAATACAACAGTTTCCAACAAAGCCAAAATTCTACATATAATTTGGTTGCTTGAGCTTCGATGTGTCCTTCCAAAAAATCTTTTTTACTTGGTGTTCTGGTGGAACATTGGTTTTGATCTTAGAGGAAGTGCGACGAAATCCCATAGCTTTGTTAAATTTCCTCACGGAGATTGGCTATTTTTAATTTCTGAATAATAGTGGGGGATTGAACCCACCAATAAAATCTCTCTAGAGTTCCTAATACCCGCTCAGCTTAAATCATTCAATATTGCTTAACAGAGCTAAATAAATATTGGATAAATGTCAAGCCACACAAAAATAGTAAAAAAGTATATATTATCTAAGATAAAAGATGCATCAATCATTGATAGATAGGCAGATTGAACCACTAAGTTTAAGTCCTTTTCAAAGAATTATACTAACAACTGATGGCACAGTTACGGAAATATTAGAAGCTTATTTATTGGAAAAAATTCAGTTAGTAAAATTATCAGAGAAATTAGTTAAAATTACTAAACCGATTCCTGCTTTGGACTTGGATATTGACACTCAAGTCATTGAGAGAAAAATATTATTACAAGGCAAGATTAGCCTAAACAATTTTATTTACGCTGAATCCATAATTGTACCTGAAAGACTAGAACCCAAGTTGAAGTCCAAACTAGTCAAATCGCAGGAACCAATGGGTAGGCTCTGGTTAGAACATAAACTTGAGATATTTAAAGAAATAATCGATTCAGCGATAGAAACAGCTGAAGACTTATCTGATTTTTTTAATATAGCAAGAAAAGACAAAATGCTTTCTCGTACTTATCGAGTTTTTTCTAACAAAAAGCCTATAATAATGATTACTGAAAAGTTCCCAGAAAGCTACTTTAGGAAAAAAATGTGAATGACTTAATCTATAAAAGATACAAAACATAAAAATATTATCAGGAGATGCAATTGATAAACACAAAAGTATCAATTTGCTTAGAAGTGTATACTTTTAAGAATTGAGGTAACAATGTTAGAAACAAGACTGTTTGAAATTGTCAAAACAGACCCCTATCAAACTGCTATTACCTATGACAATTTGAGGATTAGCTATCAAGAATTTTATGCTAGTATCCAACATTTAAGTAACTATCTAAGAACAACTGGTATCGTCCCAGGTAACTGCATAGCGTTAATTTTGCCTAACAGCCCAGAATTTGCGATCGCCTTTTACGCTACTGCCAAACTGAATGCTATAGTTTTGCCAATAAATCCTCTCCTTAAAGAAGAAGAACTCAGCTACTACATTATTGACAGCAATACTAAAGCAATTATTACCAATAGTTATGGGGCAGAAATTAGTCGTAAAATAATCTCGAAAATAGACAAAAAAATAGAATTAATTGTCCTTGATGATACTAGTTCGTTCACCAGAGAAGCAGATAACTTAATAATTACAGAAAGTACCTCCCCTTTTAAAGGAGATGTGCTTTATCAATATTCCTCTGGTTCTACGGGTAGACCTAAAAGAGTGTGTAGAACCCAAGAGAATTTATATCACGAAGTTATAAACTTTACCGAGACTATTAATATATCTTCAGCAGACAATATTTTATGTATAGTGCCACTGTATCACGCACATGGATTAGGAAATTGCTTATTAGCTGCCATATGTAATGGGGCTACTCTAGTGATTTTAGAACAAGTCTCACATCAAGGAACAACCATTGAGGTGCCATTTGTTTTTAGACGTTCGAGGGTATTAGAACTTATAGAAAAAGAGAAAATTACTATATTACCTGCTGTTCCTTATATTTTTAATACTCTAGCAGAAACACCGGCTGATGCTCAAGTTGATGTTTCCACACTGAAACTATGCTTTTCCGCAGGTAACTTTTTATCAAAAGACATTTTTGATAAATTCCTTCAGAGATTTGGCATTCCTGTGAGACAACTTTATGGCTGTACAGAAGCTGGTTCTATTGCTATTAATCTAGATAAAGACCTAAAAAAAACCTATGATTCTGTAGGTTGTCCTTTAAAAAATATCGACATTAAAATTATTGATGATGCAGGAAAAGAACTCCCAACTGGAAGTATTGGAGAGGTAGTTATCAAAAGTCAAGCACTGACTAAAGGATATTGTAATAAACCAGAAAGAAATCAACAGGTATTTCAAGATGGTTGGTTTTTCACTGGTGATTTAGGCAAGAAAGATGAATTTGGACGTGTTTATATTACTGGTAGAAAGCAAATCTTTATTGATACAGGAGGTCACAAAGTTGATCCACTAGAAATAGAAAACATTTTGATAACTCATAATCAGGTTAAAGAAGCAGTAGTTGTTGGCATCAAAGGTTTGTATGCAGGAGAAATTATTAAGGCGGTTATTGTACCTCAAAACCGAGATATTTGTGAGGAAAAAGATATTTTATCTTACTGTAAAGACAAGTTAGCTGATTTTAAAGTACCGAAAATTATCGAATTTCGTAACGATATTCCCAAGAGTCCATTAGGCAAGGTATTAAGAAAAAACTTAATTGATAATTGCTCAGATATAAAATCATGAAAAGCATTGATTTCATTGAACAAAAAACTAAAAATGTTGTCTTAAGCGTTTTACCAAATATTAATAGTGAAGATTTGTCAGAGTCAAGCAATCTTTTTAGCATAGGGCTGGATTCGGTCAATGCTATGACACTTGTCCTGAAACTACAAAATACTTTTGGGATTAAATTTGAAATTAATGATATTAATGCAGAAAATTTTCAAAGCGTAGAAACTATTGTGAAGTTAATTAATAAAAAGCAAAGCTGATAATTTTTAGAAACGGGCTTTTTCGCCAAACTAAAAACTCCAGCATATCCCTAAAGACCTGAAGCAAGAAGACTACAATGAGCTATTCTGCTGAAAGAAATCCATTAGAACCAAACAAGTCAGTAAAAACAGGAGAAGATTTCTGGCAAGCGATCGCCAGCATTCTCGATTTACAGAATAAAGCTCCAGCTTTGATAGCTGTATCTCGGAATGAACACCCGCCTTTATCTTTTTCTCAAGAAAGATTATGGTTCCTTTACCAGTTGCAGCAAGACAGCTCCACTTATAATGTCTCCTTTGCTTTTCGCCTTCAGGGTTTGCTAAACGTTTCCGCATTAGAACATAGTCTTAATGAGATTATCCAACGCCACGAAGCATTGCGGACTAAGTTTTTAGCTTCGGAAAACAAGCCTGTTCAGGTGATTGCTCCCAGCCTCAACTTGAAGTTACCTGTAGTGGATCTTCAAGAACTTCCGGAAACGGAAAGAGAAACTCAAGTTTTACAACTGGTGAAAAACGAAGTTCAAAAACCCTTTGATCTAGAGCAAGGATCGCTGTTGCGGTCTTCCTTAGTGCAGCTGGGTGAAAATGAATATGTGCTACTCCTGAGTGTCCACCACATTGCCTTTGATGGTTGGTCTGAAGGTATTTTGTGGCGCGAACTGACAGCCTTGTACACAGCTTTTTCTACTGGTAAGCCTTCTCCATTGCCTGAACTGCCCATCCAGTACGCAGACTTTGCAGTTTGGCACAGACAGTGGCTGCAAGGGAAAGTGATGGACACTCAACTGGACTACTGGAAGCAACAATTAGCAGGATCGCCTCCCCTGCTGGAACTTCCTACCGACCGAGTGCGCCCACCAATACAGACAAACCGTGGCGGTATCAAGCGTTTTCAGTTAGATGATCCTCTGACTCAAAAACTCAAAAGCCTTAGCGAAAAGTCAGGCGCAACCTTATTCATGACCTTGCTGACTGGCTTCGTCATCCTACTATCACGCTACAGCAATCAACAAGATATTCTCGTCGGTTCCCCAATAGCCAACCGCAACCGTAGTGAAATAGAATCACTTATCGGCTTTTTTGTCAACATTTTGGTGTTGCGTACTGACGTTTCTGGGAATCCCAGCTTTTGGGAGTTACTGCAAAGAGTACGCCAAGTAGCAATGGAAGCTTATGCTCACCAAGATGTGCCGTTTGAGCAAGTAGTAGAAACCTTGCAGCCAGAAAGAAACCTTAACTACTCTCCATTGTTCCAGGTAATGTTCGTTTTGCTGAATACGCCGCCTGGAAAATTGGAATTGCCTGGTTTATCTCTAACTCCCTTAGAAATAGAAAACCCGACAGCTAAGTTTGATTTAACCTTGTTGATGACGGAGAGTGAGCAAGGACTGAGTGGAAGTTTAGAGTACAACTGTGACCTATTTGAGGAAGCAACAATTACCCGGATGGCAGGGCATTTTGTGACCTTGCTGGAAGGGATTGTCGCTAACCCAGAGGAGCGAATTTCGCAATTACCTCTGCTGACACAACCTGAGCAACAACAGTTACTAGTTGAATGGAACGATACTCAGGCGAAATATCCTGCTGATAAGTGCATCCATCAGTTATTTGAGGAGCAGTCTTTCAGTACCCCCGATGCAGTAGCAGTTGTATTTGACAATCAACAACTTACCTATCAGCAGTTGAATACTCGCGCTAATCAGTTAGCTCATTACTTGCAGTCCTTGGGTGTCAAACCAGATACGCTGGTTGGGTTGTGTGTAGAACGATCGCTCTTAATGATAGTGGGACTACTGGGCATTCTCAAAGCAGGCGGGGCTTATGTGCCATTTGACCCAGACTATCCGGCTGACCGTTTGGCATATATGCTCAATGATTCACTCTTATCAGTCCTGTTGACTCAAGAGAAATTGCTCACTAGCCTATCAGAACATAGCGCCCGTGTCGTCTGCTTAGATCAAGACTGGGAAAATATCAACAACGAAAGTAAAGATAATCCTGTTAGCGGCTCTACCACCGACAACTTAGCCTATGTCATCTACACATCAGGCTCAACAGGTCAACCGAAAGGCACATTAGTCAACCACTCAAATGTAGTGCGTCTCTTTGCAGCCATAGACGCTTGGTATCACTTCAACGCCCAAGATGTGTGGACAATGTTCCACTCCTACGCCTTTGACTTTTCCGTGTGGGAAATTTGGGGTGCATTACTGTATGGTGGACGACTGGTAGTAGTGCCATATTTAGTGACGCGATCGCCCGAATTATTCTTGGAGTTATTAGCTCAAGAAAAAGTCACAGTTCTCAATCAAACACCTTCCGCCTTCCGCCAATTAATTCAAGCCGAACAGTCAGGTGTAACTGTTGGGGAATTGAATTTGCGCTTGGTAATTTTCGGTGGAGAAGCGTTAGAAATCAAGAGTTTACAGCCTTGGTTTGAGCGACATGGCGACACCTCACCCCAATTAGTGAATATGTACGGGATTACGGAAACCACTGTACACGTCACTTATCGCCCATTGAGCAAAGCCGATTTAAATAACACTGCCAGTGTGATTGGTCGTCCGATACCTGACTTACAGGTGTATGTGCTGGATGAATATAAAAAACTAGTACCAATAGGTGTTCCAGGTGAGATGTACGTTGGTGGGGAAGGGGTAACACGCGGCTATCTCCATCGTCCAGAACTGACAGCAGAACGCTTTATTTCTCATCCTTTTAGCAACAACCCCCAAGCGCGACTATATAAAACAGGGGACTTGGCGCGGTATTTGCCCAATGGCGAGTTAGAGTATTTAGGACGCATCGATAATCAAGTCAAGATTCGTGGTTTCCGCATTGAGTTGGGAGAGATTGAGGCATTACTCGCTGCTCACCCAGCCATTTGGGAAAGTGTGGTAGTGGTTCGGGAGGATGAACCGGGGGACAAACGTCTTGTAGCTTACGTAGTATCGAATAAAGAACAATCTCTCACCGTCGCAGAACTACGTCGCTTCCTCACCGAGCAACTGCCAAGCTACATGGTGCCAAGTGCTTTTGTAATGCTGGAATCCTTACCCCTGACATCTAACCGCAAATTAGATCGGCGCGCCTTACCTGCCCCAGAGTCGCGTGAAGGACTAGAGGTAAGTTTTGTAGCCCCGCGCACCCCGGAAGAAGAAATATTGGTAAAAATTTGGACTGATATCCTGAAAGTAGAGCAAGTGGGTATTCACGATAACTTCTTTGAACTGGGAGGAAATTCCCTCTTGGGGGCGCAAGTCATTTCTCGGTTGCGCGTTGCTTTCTCTATTGATTTGTCTTTACACCGTTTATTTATATCTCCTACTGTAGCTGAGTTAGCTCATAACATTGAGGTACTCCGAATTGCAACAGAAGATGAAGATGCTTTGATGACTGACACAGAAGAAGAATACGAAGAGGGGTGTTTATAAAATGACAACAGTTGAATTTTTGGCTTCACTCAAAAGTTCAGGCATCAAAATCTGGATTGAAGATGACCAACTACGCTATCGCGCTCCCAAAGGAGTAATGACATCAGATCTGAAACAGGAATTGGTGGAGCGGAAAACAGAAATACTTACATTTCTCAAACAAGCAGAAGATGTGATGAGCGACAAACGCTTAGTAACTGATGTCGTTCCTCAAAAAAATGTAAAGTCCATATCTCAGGTGGAGTGCGAAAAGCCTAGTCAAATTGAACTATGGCCATCATTAGCAGAATTTTTCGTGTACGACGAGTTTTTGTACTACGTTCTCACCAACGATCAGCGAAGAAATCACAGCTACAAAGTGGCTATTAATCGGTTAGTCAAAGATAAAGTAGTTGTCGATATAGGAACAGGCAAAGATGCGATTTTAGCTAGATTTTGTGCAGAAGCCAATGCTCGGAAAGTATATGCAATTGAAATGAGCGAAAAATATTACAACTCAGCCAAAGCTTGCATTAACAAACTTGGTTTATCAGACAAGATAACCTTAATTTTAGGGGATGCAACCAAAGTTAATATACCTGAATTGGCAGACGTTTGTGTTTCAGAAATCGTTGGCTCCATTGGAGGAGTTGAAGGCGCAGCATTAATTTTGAATAACGCCCGAAGACTTTTGAAAGAAGATGGAGTAATGATTCCCGCAAGAAGCATTACTAAAATTGCTGGTGTTTGCCTGCCTGATGAGTTTTTGCAAAATCCAAGCTTTACGGAAATCCCAGCTTATTATACCCGTAAAATATTTGAGCAAGTTGGATACCCCTTTGATTTAAGGTTATGTCTGAGACATTTTTCCAAGTCCAGCATTATCTCCACTAGCTCGATTTTTGAAGATCTGAATTTCGCAGGTACTATCGAGACAGAATATAGTAACGAAGTCAATCTCACCATTTTAAAAGATTCGAGATTGGATGGCTTTGTAGTCTGGCTCAATCTACACACAATAGAGGGAGAAGTTATCGATGTACTAGAGCATGAATATTGCTGGCTACCTGTATATTTTCCAGTCTTCTCTCCGGGAATTCAAGTTTCCGAAGGAGATAAGATTGAAGCGATTTGCAGTGGATGGCTTTGTGATAACAATCTGAACCCAGACTATAAAATAGAAGGTTCGGTGATTAAAAAAACAGGAAAAACCATTGAATTTGAATACTCTTCGTATCATTATAAAATGGCATTTCAACAAACACCTTTCTATAAAAAACTTTTTTCTCAATCTGTTATTAATTTTAATATCAACAGTGCTGTTACAACAGCAATAACGTAAGAGATATACTCTGTGAAGTGCGCTATCTATTAGTGATACAATAAAAAAATATGAATAATGAGCTTGATAAAATAACAGTATTTGATTTTCTATCTTTACTAAACAGTTTAGATATAAAAGTTTGGATTGAAAACGACCAGCTTCGCTATCGCGCTCCCAAGGGAGTAATGACCCCACCCCTCAAGCAGGAGTTGATGGAGCGGAAAAAAGAAATACTTAGTTGTCTTCAAGAAGCAAAAACAGAGAATAAATTAGCTTTTGAACCTATTTTACCTGTTGACCGAGATTCCCATTTACATCTATCTTTTAGTCAACAAAGGTTGTGGTTTCTCCATCAGTTAGATAAACAAAACCCCTTTTATAATGGCAGTGTACAACTTCGGATTACTGGTGCGCTAAATGTAGCAGCATTAGAGCAGAGCCTCAACGAAATTATCCGTCGCCACGAAGCTTTACGGACTATTTTCCCAACAGTAGATGGATTGGCGGTGCAGAAGATTATCCCTAATTTGACTATCAGCATCCCAGTAGTGGATGTAGAAGGATTAGAAGAAGGTCAAATTCAACAACTAGTTACTAAAGAAATTCAGCAACCTTTTGATTTAAGTATCGCTCCTTTACTGCGAGTTACTCTACTGCGCCAAGAAGTAGAATCTCACTTATTGGTATTGACTATGCACCACATCATTACTGATGCCTGGTCAATGGAGATATTCTTCAAAGAGTTAGCAGTTCTTTATGATGCTTTTACTAAAGGACAACCAAATCCCTTACCAGAGTTAACGATACAATACGCTGATTTTGCCCTCTGGCAACGCCAATGTTTAACTCAAGAAATTCAACAAAAGCAACTTGAGTACTGGAAACAACAGTTAGCTGATGCACCGCCCTTACTGGAGTTGCCAACGGATTATCCGCGCCCACCAGTCCAGACTTTTTCTGGTGCTACTAAAAGATTTCAACTCGAAAAGGATTTAACTTCTCAACTAGTAACCCTCAGCCAAAAGTCAGGTGTCACTTTGTTTATGACCCTGCTGACAGCTTATGCCATTTTACTCCATCGTTACAGTGGTCAAGATGATATTTGTATCGGTTCGCCTTTCGCTAACCGCAATCGTCAAGAACTTGAATCACTAATCGGCTTTTTTGCCAATACTTTAGTTTTGCGTACCAACTTGGCAGGCAACCCCAGTTTTAACGAATTACTGGGTCGTGTTCGTGAAATCGCAATGAAGGCATACGCTCATCAAGATTTCCCCTTTGAAATGCTGGTTGAGGCATTGCAGCCGCAAAGAGACCTCAGCTATACACCCCTATTCCAAGTAACGTTTGCCCTCCAGAATGCTTCCACATCTCAAGTAGAGTTGACTGGGTTAACTGTCACTTCATTGCCAACAGAAACTACAACTACCAAGTTTGATCTTACCTTAGTAATGCAGAACACTGCTGCTGGACTGGTGAGTGTATGGGAGTATAACACTGACTTATTTGATGCCAGCACAATTGAGCGCATGGCTGGGCATTTTGAGACATTGCTTAAAGGTATTGTTGCTAACCCAGAGGAGAAAATTTCCCGATTGCCTTTGCTGACACAAGTTGAGCAGCATCAATTATTAGTTAAATGGAACAATACTCAGACGGATTATCCCCAAGATAAGTGTATCCATCAGTTGTTTGAGGAGCAGTCTTTCAGTACACCCGATGCAGTGGCGGTGGTGTTTGGAAATCAACAACTGACCTACCACCAGTTGAATTGTCAGGCTAATCAATTGGCGCATTACCTCAAATCTTTGGGTGTGGGACCAGATGTGCTGGTGGGTATTTGCGTGGAGCGTTCTTTAGAAATGATTGTAGGACTATTAGGAATTCTCAAGGCAGGTGGGGCTTATGTGCCACTTGACCCAGAGTATCCCCAAGAGCGCTTAAGCTTTATGCTCGAAGACACTCAGCTATCAGTGATATTGACTCAAGAAAAACTAGTTAACAAACTACCCAATCGCAAAGCTTGTGTAATTTGCTTAGACACAAACTGGGATATCATCAATCAACAAACACAACAGAACTCGACTACTAGCATCAAAGCTCAGGACTTAGCTTATGTAATGTACACAAGCGGTTCTACAGGTCAACCTAAAGGTGTTAGCATTGTCCATCAAGGTGTAGTTCGATTAGTCAAACAAACCGACTATGTAAGCTTTTCTGCTCAAGAAGTATTTCTACAAGTTGCTCCTATCTCCTTCGACGCTGCAACTTTTGAAATTTGGGGTTGCTTACTTAACGGTGGACAACTAGTAATATTCCCCTCCAACACCCCATCAATAAATGAATTAGGACAAGTTATTGAGCAATACCAAGTTACCACCCTTTGGCTAACGGCGGGTCTATTTCATTTAATGGTAGATGAAAAGATTGATGCTTTAAAACCCTTACGTCAACTGTTAGCAGGTGGTGATATTTTATCTGTTCCCCATGTCCAGAAATTTCTCCAAACTGTAGGAAATTGCCAACTGATTAATGGTTACGGTCCTACAGAAAATACAACTTTTACTTGCTGTTATCAAATCCCAAAGTCACTCAGTCCAGATGTCTCTGTTCCTATTGGTCGTCCGATTGCTAATACCAAAGTTTATATATTAGATAAAAATCTCCAACCAGTACCTGTGGGTGTACCAGGAGAATTGCACATTGGTGGTGCTGGATTAGCACGAGGCTATCTCAATCGTCCTGAAACTACCGCCGAAAAATTTATTGAAATTGAATTATTCGATAAAGTTGAACGCCTCTACAAAACTGGGGATTTAGCACGTTATCTACCAAATGGCAACATTGAATACATAGGACGCATTGACAATCAGGTAAAAATTCGGGGCTTCCGCATCGAATTAGGAGAAATTGAAGCAGTACTGAGCCAACATGACGATGTACAAGTGTCTTGCGTCATCGCCAAGGAAGACAGTTCAGGTGGTAAGTGCTTAGTTGCCTACGTGGTACCACATCAACAGCAGATACCCACAATTAGCGAACTGCGTCAATTCCTTTCTAATAAACTGCCTGGGTATATGGTGCCATCTGCTTTTGTGATATTGGAGTCCCTACCTCTGACAGCCAACGGCAAAGTAAACCGTCGCGCTCTACCTGAGCTAGATTTACATCAAGAACTATCAGATTATGTCATGCCAAATACAGAAGCAGAAAAAATCATTGCTGACATTTGGCAAAAAGCACTAAAAGTAGAAAAAGTGGGAATTTACAATAATTTCTTTGAACTGGGAGGTCATTCGTTACTACTGGTACGGATTAATCAGCAATTGCAAGAAATATTTGGTTTAGAAGTTTCAATAGTTGATATGTTTAATTACCCAACTATACATACTTTCAGCCAATATTTGAGTACTAAGGTTCACAAACAAGATACAATTAAGCAAAATAATTTCCGTACTCAATCTCAGAGTGAAATTAAATCTTTAAGAAACCAACAATTACAATCCAGACAACAATATCGCTCCCAGAGAAAAAGGTAAAATGACAATCAATTCAGTGCATAACAATAATGAGTTTAACAATTCAGAAATAGCAATAATTGCTGTTGCTGGTCGTTTCCCAGGAGCAAAAGATATTGAGTCTTTTTGGCAGAATATACATGATGGCGTAGAATCTATCTCCAGATTTACCAATGAAGAGTTGTTAAATTCTGGTGTTTCTCCAGATTTGCTGAGTAATTCTAATTATGTAAAAGCTAGTCCTGTTGTATCAGACATTGAATTGTTTGATGCAAATTTCTTTGCTTATAGTGCCAAAGAAGCTGAGTTAATAGATCCACAACAACGCGTCTTTTTAGAATTGGCTTGGGAGGCAATAGAAAAGGCTGGTTATGACCCACAAACCTACAATGGTTTGATAGGCGTTTATGCTGGTGTAGGGATGAATCATTATTTGATCAAAAATATTTACCCTAATCATCAATTATTAGAAACAGTTGACCCTCTCCAATTAGTAATTTCCAACGAGAAAGATTTTTTGCCGACACGGGTTGCCTATAAACTCAACTTGACTGGACCAGCAGTCAATGTGCAAACTGCCTGTTCTACTTCTTTGGTTGCCGTTCACCAAGCTTGTCAAAGTCTCTTAAATGGTGAATGTGACATGGCTTTAGCTGGTGGAGTTTCTATCAGCATTCCCCAAAAAACAGGTTATTTGTATCAACCGGAAATGATCCTTTCTCCCGATGGACACTGCCGTAGTTTTGATGCAAAGGCACAAGGAACTGTTGCCAGTAGCGGTGCTGGTATTGTGGTATTGAAAAGATTAAAGGATGCGCGAGGCGATCGCGACCACATTCATGCAATTATTAAAGGTTCGGCGATCAATAATGATGGCGCAATGAAAGTCGGCTACACTGCTCCTAGTGTCAGTGGTCAAGCAGCAGTGATTGGCGAGGCTCAAGCTTTAGCTGGTGTAGATGCCGAAACAATTTCCTACATCGAAGCTCATGGTACCGCTACACCTTTAGGAGATCCGATTGAAATTGCAGCTTTAACTCAAGCTTTTACTCAAAGTACTGATAAAAAAGGTTTCTGCGCTATTGGTTCAGTAAAAACCAACTTGGGACATTTGGATACAGCAGCAGGTGTCACAGGTTTGATTAAGACTGTATTAGCACTGCAACATAAAATGCTGCCTCCTAGTTTGCACTTCGAGACACCTAATCCCAAAATTGATTTTGCTAACAGTCCTTTTTATGTCAATACAACCCTGACTGAATGGAAAACAAATAACACCCCTCGCCGTGCTGGAGTTAGTTCTTTTGGTATGGGGGGTACTAATGCTCATGTCATTTTAGAAGAAGCACCAATACAAGTCAAAAGTCAAAAGTCAAAAGGAGCCAGTGCGTTGGGCGGCGAGCCGCGCTTGTTGCAACTGGCGTTCAAAAGTGAATATTTTCTGTTGTGTCTGTCGGCTAAAAGTGAGAATGCACTTGAAAAGGCAACAGCTAATTTAATCACGCATTTAAAAGAGCATCCAGAACTTAACTTAGGCGATGTAGCTTATACCCTCAATAGTGGTCGCCAGGGTTTTAATCATCGACGGATGTTAATTTGTCACGATTTAGAAGATGCTGTCAAAGCTCTCAATACCTTAGAGCCAAAACAAGTTTTTACTAATTATACAGAGATTACAGAACGGTCTGTTGTCTTTATGTTTCCCGGTCAAGGTTCTCAGTACGTTAACATGGCGCGGGAAATTTACCAAACCGAGACAGTATTTCGAGAACAAGTTGATTATTGCTCAGAAATTCTCAAACCCATACTAGGACTGGATTTACGTCAGATTCTTTACCCCAGTGACGAAAAGATTGATGAAGTATCAAAGCAACTTCAACAGACAGCGATTGCCCAGCCTGCGCTGTTTGTCATTGAATACGCCCTAGCTCAATTATGGCAGTCATGGGGAGTGCAGCCACAAGCTGCGATCGGTCACAGTATTGGCGAGTATGTAGCAGCAACTCTAGCAGAAGTTTTTTCCCTAGAAGATGCTTTATCTCTGGTAGCAGCACGCGGGCAGATGATGCAGCAACTTTCAACTGGAGCAATGCTTTCGGTTCCCCTGCCCGCAGACAAGGTAAAATCCCTATTAGGGCAAGAACTGTCTCTAGCCGCGATTAATCAACCATTGCAGTGTGTAGTTTCCGGTTCTACAGCAGCAGTAGATGCACTACAAAATCAGCTTGCTGCTCAAGGTATTGAATGTCGCCGTCTGCATACGAACCATGCCTTCCACTCCCAAATGATGGAACCAATCTTAGAGGCATTTGCAGAAAGAGTCAAAAAAGTTACTTTAAATCCCCCAAAACTTCCTTATATCTCCAACCTTACTGGTACTTGGATTACAGTCACGCAAGCCACAAATCCTGACTATTACGCCCAACATCTGCGTTCTACAGTGCTGTTTGCTCAAGGTGTAGAGAAATTATTAGCAACACCTGAGCAAATCTTACTAGAGGTGGGACCAGGACATACACTAACTACATTAGTCAAAAGGCATCCAGACAAAGCAGCCGCACAAACGGTCTTGACTTCGGTACGTCATCCTCAAGAGGAGAAATCCGATAATCGTGTTTTATTCACCACATTAGGTCAACTCTGGTTGGCTGGGGTCAAAGTAGATTGGTTTGGATTTTATAGTCAGGATGAGTATTATCGTCTTCCCTTACCAACTTATCCCTTTGAGCGCCAACGTTATTGGATTGAACCACCAAAAAAACATAGCGATGAGCCTCTCAAAATTGCATCTTTACCAAAGCCAGATAATTTTCAGCCAGAAAACTTATCTGCGCTCCACTCTAGACCCAATTTGCCAAATTCATATATAGCTCCCCGCAATGAACTTGAAGAAAAAATTGCCGATATCTGGCAAGAATTGTTGGGAATTAAACAGGTGGGAATCCATGATAACTTTTTTGAATTGGGAGGAGATTCCTTAATAGCTGTTCAAGTTCTGACCCGATTACGAAATACTTTTTCTATTCAATTATCTGTAGCAAGTTTGTTTGAGTCTGCCACAATAGCTGAAATAGCACCAAAGCTAGAGAAACAAGTAGAGCCAGATACTAACTTAGATGCAATTGATAGAGAAGAAATCGCAATATGAATAACAAATAATTTTTAATTACGAATTACGAATTACGAATTAGGTGAAGCTCTGGAGGTAATTTCTGTGGATATCAAGCAATTTGTAGCTGAACTTTCTCAGCAAGGAGTGAAGTTGTGGGTTGAAGGTGAGCAGTTGCGTGTTAATGCACCAAAAGGAGTATTGACACCAGAAACTCGTGACTTATTAGCTAAGCATAAAGCAGAACTTATCTTGTTGCTTCACCAGAAAAATGCGATCGCGCGTAAGCCCAGTGCCCCTTGGGCAATCGCCACCGATACTGATTTACCCCTAATCAAAGTCGATCGCACTCAGAAGTTACCTCTATCTTTTGCCCAAGAACGAATCTGGCTGTTGAGTCAGTTGGAACCAGATAACCCCTTCTACAACGAACTCGTACCTCTGCGATTTCATGGTCACTTGAACATTGTGGCGCTAGAGCAAAGCCTCAACAAAATTATCGCTCGCCACGAAGCTTTACGTACCAATTTCCGAAGTTGTGACGAGCAGCCAGTCCAGGTAATTGCTGAAAGCTTAACCTTAAGTGTGCCAGTAGTAGACCTCACAGAATTACCTGAAAGTGAAAGAGAAATCGCTTGCCAACAATTAGCTACGGCAGAAGCTACTCGACCATTTGACCTCGCTAGCTCTCCTTTAATCCGAGCTTCTGTAGTTAAACTCACAGAGGTAGAACACGTCTTTCTACTCACAATACACCACATTGTCTTTGATGGTTGGTCAACAGGCGTATTGATGCGGGAGTTAGCAAACATTTACTCAGATCTGTGCAATAACTCGTCCCCAGAGCTACCTGAGCTACCAATTCAGTATGCCGACTTTGCTATTTGGCAACGGCAGTTGTTGCAAACAGAGGTACTCCAAACACAGCTTAATTACTGGAAGCAACAACTCAAAAACGCTCCCACCTTACTAGAATTACCCACAGACCGTCCTAGACCAGCCATTCAAACTTTCCGGGGGGCGCGCCAACATATAGAACTGTCAATTGAACTGAGTGAAGCACTTGCCAATTTCAGTAGGCAACAGAGAGCCACCCTGTTCATGACGCTGTTTACAGCATTTGTTACCTTGCTTTATCGCTATACAGGACAGGATGACATTGTAGTAGGGTCGCCCATTGCTAACCGCGATCGCTTGGAAATTGAAGGGTTAATTGGCTTTTTTGTCAATACTTTAGTGCTACGTACCGATTTGTCAGGCAACCCCAGTTTTCAACAGTTGCTAAGTCGAGTGCGGCAACTGACACTGGAAGCTTACGCTCATCCAGACTTGCCCTTTGAGGAGTTGGTAAAAGCATTGCAGCCACAACGAGACCTCAGCTATACACCACTGTTTCAGGTGTTGTTTGCCTTCCAGAATGTACCCGTGTCTCAAGTAGAGTTTACTGGTTTAACTGTCAGTTCACTAGCGACAGAAAGCGCAACGGCAAAGTTTGATCTTACCTTATTAATGCAGAACACTGCCACTGGATTAGTGGGTATGTGGGAGTACAACTCTGACTTGTTTGATGCAGGCACTATCGAGCGGATGGCGGGGCATTTTGTAACGTTGCTTGAAGCGATTGTTACTAACCCACAGCAATTGATTTCCCAATTGCCCCTGCTAACAGAACCAGAACAACGAAAGTTACTCGTCGAGTGGAACGATACTCAAGTTGAGTATCTCTGCGATCAATGTATTCATCAGTTGTTTGAGGACCAGTCTTTCAGCACCCCCGATGCAGTGGCAGTTGTGTTTGGAAATCAACAACTGACCTACTATGAATTGAACTGCCGCGCTAACCAGTTGGCGCACTACCTCAAGTCTTTGGGTGTGGGAGCAGATGTATTGGTGGGCATTTGCGTGGAGCGTTCTTTAGAAATGGTGGTGGGACTGTTGGGGATTCTCAAGGCGGGTGGTGCTTATATGCCACTTGACCCAGAGTATCCCACCAGTCGGTTGCACTTTATGCTTGAAGATGCTCAAGTTTCAGTGTTGCTCACCCAACAGCATCTCGTTGAGAGACTACCTGAGCATCAAGCGAAACTTGTCTGTTTGGATACTCAGTGGCAGGCGATAGCTCAGTTAAGTCAGGATAATCTCATCACCCATCGGGTTCGGCAGTTTCGACTCGACGGAAACCGCCCTTCGGGTTCGCCAGTCCCCCATCGTGACGGGAACCGCCAAGACGGGGGCTGGTCTCACCAAGACTCGAACAGCCTCACAGATGTACGAGCAACTGATCTGGCTTACGTGATTTATACCTCTGGTTCTACAGGAACACCAAAAGGGGTAATGATTGAGCATCAGTCTTTGGTCAACTTTACAAAAGCTGAGGTAATACAATGGGGCATTAGCCAAAGCGATGCCTACGGCGGGCAAAGCCAACGCGTCCTCCAGTTTAGTTCTTTTAGTTTTGATGTATTCGCTAAAGATATTTATCCCTGCTTAAGTGTTGGCGGGACACTGGTTTTGCGGACAGAACAAATGTTAAATTCCTGGTTCGCTTTGATTGAAGGAATTGAGCGTTGGCAAATAACCGTGCTGAATGTACCGACAGCCTACTGGCATGAGTTAGTTACAGAACTGGCTCGAACAAACAAGAGTTTGTCGCCAAGTCTACGACTAATAACTATTGGCGGAGAAAGATTACTACCAGAAAAAATCAAACTGTGGTACGAATATATACAACAAAATTCAGACTTATATAAGTTAGAAACTTCTCCACAGCTGATTAACGGTTATGGACCGACGGAAACAACAATTCAAGCTAGTTGCTGTCCCTTATCTGCCCAGATGTGTGACTCTGCCTTGTCCTCACCTCCCATTGGTCGCCCCGTTCCTAACACACAAATCTACATCTTAGACTCGCACTTACAACCAGTTCCCGTAGGTGTACCAGGAGAACTGCACATTGGTGGAGCTTCCTTAGCACGAGGCTACCTCAACCGCCCCGAATTAACACAAGAGAAATTCATCCCTAACCCGTTTGACAAGTCAAAAGTCAAAAGTCAAAAGTCAAAATTATATAAAACAGGGGATTTAGCACGCTATTTGCCGGACGGCAACATTGAATACATAGGACGCATCGACAATCAAGTTAAGATTCGCGGCTTCCGCATTGAGTTGGGAGAAATCGAAACAGTACTGAGCCAACATGGAGATGTACAGGCATCTTGTGTGATTGCCCGCGAAGATATCCCAGGTGATAAACGCTTAGTCGCCTACGTGGTGCCGCATCAGCATTGTACACCCACCATCAATGAACTACGCCACTTCCTGAAGGCAAAACTTCCAGAGTACATGGTGCCAAATGCAATAGTTATTCTGGATTCCCTGCCACTAGCTCCCAACGGTAAAGTAGACCGCCGCGCCCTACCAGCACCGGATTTACACAGCGAACAAAAAGACAAATATGTTGCCCCACGCACTCCCATTGAAGAAATGCTGGCACAAATTTGGGCGCAACTGCTGAAAGTAGAGCAAGTGGGCATTTATGATAACTTCTTTGAACTCGGAGGACATTCGCTACTAGCAACGCAACTACTCTCACGTATTGGCAACATTTTCCAAATAGAACTACCGTTGCGTAACCTGTTTGCCGCAGCCACAGTTGCCGAATTAGCGCATCTGATTGGGCAGTTGAAGCAACAGAAATTAGAACTAACTTCCCCACCCATCTTAAGGCGGGCAAGGGATGCAGAATTACCACTGTCATTTGCTCAACAGCGTTTGTGGTTTTTAGACCAGTTACAGCCGGACAGTGGCTTCTACAATATGCCCCTAACTTTGCGTATTGTTGGAACTCTCAATCAACCTGCCTTAGAACAAAGCTTACAAGAAATTATTCATCGCCACGAAGCTTTACGCACTAATTTCATTACAGTTGATGGCAAACCTTCTCAAGTTATCCAAACACAAACGAATTGGACACTATCAATTATTGACTGGCAACATCTGCCTACAAGCGAAAAAGAAATTGCCACACAGCAATTAGCGCAAAAACAAGCTATTCAAGCTTTTAACCTAGCAAGTGAACCATTAGTCAGGGCAACGTTAGTCGTACTGTCCGAGACAGAACACGCCTTATTGGTGTACATACATCATATTGTCTCTGATGGCTGGTCAATGGGTGTGTTTGTCCAAGAGTTAGCAACTCTGTACAATGCTTATTCTCAAGGTAAGCCCTCACCCTTAGCGCCACTGCCTATTCAGTACGCAGATTTCGCTATTTGGCAGCGACAGTGGTTGCAACCAGATGTACTGCAAAGCCAACTCTCGTACTGGCAACAACAACTAGCTTCAGCACCAGCTTTATCGTCCCTACCTACAGACCGACCTAGAGGGGCTGTCCAAACTTACCACGGGGCATATCAAGAGTTTGCACTCTCAAAAGAACTCACTGTTGCGCTCAAACAGTTGAGCCAAACACAAAGTTGTACCCTCTTTATGACGCTGTTAGCAGCATTCCAAATATTGCTATGGCGCTATAGTGGGCAGGATGATATCTGCATAGGTACGCCGATCGCCAACCGCAACCGTGCAGAAATTGAAGGACTAATTGGCTTTTTTGTCAATACTCTTGTGTTGCGTACCCGCTTGGATGGTAATCCCAGTTTTAGGCAGCTACTATCACGGGTGCGAGAAGTAGCTCTAGGAGCGTATGCTCATCAAGATTTGCCTTTTGAAATGTTGGTGGAAGCATTACAGCCAAAACGAAATCTCAGCCATAACGCAATTTTTCAGGTGTGGTTTAATTTACTTAACTTGGCAGACACTCAACCAGAACTTTTTGGGTTGTCTGTAGAACCTATATCGATAAGGGAAGCAGCTTCCAAGTTTGACTTAAGCTTGTATGTTGCAGAACACGAACAAGGAATAACCCTGCAAGTAGTCTATAATGCTGACCTATTTACTTCAGAACGAATGGTGGAAATGCTGCAACAATTCCATCATTTGCTGAATCAAATTGTTGTTGCTCCTGATAATGCGATCGCCTCTTATTCTCTTGTGACACCACAAGCCCGACTTTTGCTGCCAGATCCCACAACAGCTATACCAGAACCAGAATACGAATTAGTCACAACAACATTTACCTCTTGGGTAAATAGCACCCCAGAAAGGTCAGCAGTGCGTCAAGGATCTCGCACTTGGAACTATGGGGAATTAGGCAAAAGCTCTCAAGCTTTAGCAAGAGTGCTGCTGAGTCACGGAATCGAACGGGGAGATGTCGTAGCTTTATATGGGACATCAAGTTTTGGATTGATTGCCAGTGCGATCGCCGTTTTCTTGAGTGGCGGAGTGTTAATGACTCTCGATCCCCAACTTCCGAGCGATCGCCAACAGCTGATACTTGCAGAAGCTAAAGCGAAATACATATTGGATATTGATGAGAAGCACCCAGAAGGTCAGGAGATATGGCAGTCTTTAACTGTCATACGTATAAATAAAGACACAGGAGCAGCCATAAATTATCTAGAGGATAGTAGTGATACAATACCCCTGCCGGAAATATCTGGTGATGATGCAGCCTATATTTTCTTTACTTCTGGTAGTACTGGCGTTCCTAAAGGAGTGTTAGGGTGTCATAAAGGGTTAGCGCATTTTCTGTGCTGGCAGCGTCAGACCTTTGGAATTAGTCAGCAAGACCGCATTGCCCAATTAACAAAACTTTCCTTTGATGCCATCTTAAGAGATATCTTCTTACCTTTAACCAGTGGTGCAACCTTATGTCTGCCAGCACCAGGAGATAACTTAGAACCAGCAAAAATTTTGCGTTACTTGGAACGCGAACAGATTTCTGTTCTGCACACAGTTCCTTGCTTGGCGCAATCATGGTTAGCTGATGTACCAAAAGAAGTCTGTTTGCGTAACTTACGCTGGTTATTCTTTTCTGGAGAACCTCTCAAGGAGACACTCATACTGCAGTGGCGAGATGCTTTCCCAGAAGCAGGGGAAATCATCAATCTTTATGGGGCGACAGAGACAACTTTAGTAAAGTGTTATTACCAAGTACCTCGCGAACCGAGAGTGGGGGTACAGCCAGTAGGACGGACACTTCCTGAAACTCAAGCTCTAGTTTTGGGTGTAAATCACCAACTGTGTGGTATTGGGGAACCGGGCGAGATTATTTTGCGGACACCATTCCGCAGTTTGGGCTACATTAACGCAAAAGAAGAAATGCAATCTCGGTTTATCAAAAACCATTTTCGGAATGACGACCAGGATTTGCTGTACTATACAGGCGATCGCGGACGTTATCGTCCAGATGGCTCGCTAGAAATTCTCGGTCGCTGTGATCATCAACTCAAGATTCGCGGCATACGCATTGAGCTTGGGGAAATTGAGACAGTATTAGCACAACACCCATCTGTGCATCAGACTGTAGTGACTGCCCGTGAAGATGTTCTTGGCGAGCAAAGCTTAGTGGCTTACATCATCCCAAATCAGGAGTCAGCACCTACCATTAGTGAGATCCGAAGCTTCCTCTCCACTAAGCTGCCTACTTACATGGTGCCTTCTAGTTTTATATTCCTAGATAGCTTTCCACTAACACCCAACGGCAAGGTAGACCGCCGCGCTTTGCCTACACCTTCCAACATTAGTAACTTAGGCACATTTGTTGAACCCCGTAACCAAATAGAACTGCAACTGGTGCAAATTTGGTCAAAGATTCTTAAGGTTGACAAGGTGGGAGTACAAGATAACTTTTTTGACCTTGGTGGTCATTCCCTTTTAGCTCCCTACTTAATGGCTCAAATTAAGCAGCAGTTTGGTAAAGATGTTCCTTTAACAAGCCTTTTCCAAAACCCAACTATTGAACAGTTGGCGACAATTGTGCAAATAGACTCGGATTGTTCAAATTCGTCTTGTCTGGTTCCAATTCAGCCAAACGGTTCAAAATTACCTTTCTTCTGCGTTCCAGGGGCTGGTGACGAGCCTTTCTACTTGTATCATTTAGGGCGTTGTTTAGGAGAAGACCAACCATTATACAGTTTTCAAGCTAAGGATCTAAATGGAAAATTAGAGCCAGCCACCCGAATTAAGGATATGGCTAGTCATTACATTCAAGCAATGCAAGCTGTTCAGCCGCAAGGACCATACTTTTTGGGAGGGCATTCTTTTGGAGGCAAAGTAGCTTTTGAAATGACCCAGCAGTTGCTTCATCAGGGACATATCGTGGCTCTAGTTGTTATTATTGATACTACGGCACCAACTTGTAATGAAAGGCAAACACGTATTGATTGTATTGATTGGGATAATGCTAGGTGGCTGATTGAGTTGATCAAAACAGTAGAAGTTTCTCTAGGAAAGAAGATAAATATTTCTTACGATACCCTCCAATCGTTGCCTGCAGAGGAGCAACTAAAATACGTTTTACAGCATTTAAAAATGGTTAATATGCTGCCTCCTAACACTGAAACTACGCAGATGAAAAATATGATGCAAGCTTATAAAGCTAACTCTCTATCTCTAATTGATTATGTACCAAAACATATCTATCCGTCTCGAATTACGCTTCTACGCGCCAGCGAGCCTCTTGGGGAAAATTATGCTAGAAAGTTACCTTCTGAGATGTTACAGGATTCAGCCTTGGGCTGGAACGAGTTTTCTTGCGAACCAGTGAATGTCGATTTTCTTCCAGGCAATCATGTGACAATGATGGCTGAACCCCACGTCCAAGTCTTAGCTGAACGGTTGAAAGCCTGCATCCAGCAAGCCCAAGCAAACATCTAAGTGCAAGGATGGTTCTTTCCCTTATACCCCTACCCCCTTACACCCACTCATCCAACTATATTGCGGGTTTGCGCTTTACAAGCGTGCCATTCGCAGCTTAAGCATAGCAATCACTGATTTGAAGAAGATTTATGAATAAAAAACTACCAATGCTTGGAGTTTTAGGCGGTATGGGACCTGTAGTTACTGCTGAATTTCTCAAATCCATTTATGAATATAACCAGTTTATTGATAAGGAACAAGAAGCACCTAACGTCATTGTGTTCTCACTTCCGTCTGCACCTGATCGCACGAGTTCCATTAATAGTGGAAATGAAAGAGAATTTATTGATTTTATTCAATTGCATCTAGAAAATCTCAATAAATTGGCTGACCGCATAGTGATTGGCTGTTGTACAGCTCATTATGCTCTGTCTCATATCCCAGAACATCTTACTAATAAAATAATTTCCTTAATTCAAATCGCAGATCAACAACTTCAAGAACATGATGAACCTGCCCTTTTGCTGGCAAGCACAGGTACTTATCACAAAAAATTGTTTCACGAAGGTTGTGCTGCTGCCAATCGCATTATTTATCTATCTGAAAAAGACCAATACTCGCTCCATGAGATGATCTATAGAGTACTGAAACGAGGACAAGACCCACTCACAATTCTTGTAGATATCCAAGAGTTATTACATAAATATAAGACCCGTTCTTATATTTCTGGTTGTACAGAATTTCATCTCTTAACGAAATCTCTCAAGCTAAATGGAATTGATTTTATCAAAGCGATAGATCCTTTAACTACCATAGCCCAAAACTTTTTTCAGCTATTAGAACCAGCTACATCTCATTCTATTTTACTTACAGATAAAATCAATTCACCTAAGCAATTTAATTCATCAACTATTAACTCTAAAACGTCTTTGTGTGAAACAATTTAATTGTACACAAAATTTTTATGATTAATTGCTATGCCTGATTAGAAAGCAAAATTTACAAAAATTTATCATACTATAAATTATTTTTGTAAAATGTATAATAAGTAGAACGACTGAGAAAAACCGAACTAAAATGTATAATAAGTAGAACGACTGGGAAAAACCGAACTATGTGAAGAAAAATGAACTAGGGTAAAACCCTCTTCACTTTTGCCTTCTGCCTTATCCTAACGAGAAATATTCACGCTGACTTACTTATGCAAACTCAAGTTTTTCCTAATCAATCTTCAAAAAATACTTCTTTTCTTTCGGGTTTTACTCAATTTTGGGAAAACGTAAAAACAATCGCTGGGCCTTACTGGTTTCCAACAGAGCCAGGTATAAGAGCATTTTCAGACGTAATTCGTTCCTGGAGGATGTTAGCGCTCCTGATATTCTTAGTAATGGCGCTCGTGGGCGTAACTGCCTTTAATACCTTCATGGCTCGCGATCTCATCGATATTATTGAACAGAAAAATTATCCTAGCTTTCTGCGAACGATATCGCTTTACGCTGTTGGTCTTTTGTGCGTAACACTTTTGGTAGGATTTTCTAAATTTGTTAGAAAAAAAATTGCTCTTGATTGGTACCAATGGTTAAATAATGAAACATTAGAAAAATATTTGCGTAATCGCGCTTATTATAAAATAAATTTTAAATCTGATATTGATAACCCAGACCAACGTCTATCTCAAGAAATCGAACCTGTTACCAGAACTGTTCTCAGTTTTTCAACTACTTTGTTAGAAAAAGTGTTGGAAATGATGATTTTTTTAAGCATTCTTTGGTCAATTTCTCAATTTGTTGCGTATGTTTTAGTTGTTTATACAATAATAGGAAATTTAATTGCTCTTTACTTAACTCAAGAATTAAATAAGATTAATCAAGAGAAACTTGAAGTTGAAGCCGACTATACTTATACCCTAACTCATGTTCGTAATCATGCTGAATCAATAGCTTTTTTTAATGGAGAGAAGCAAGAATCAAATATAATTGGGCGCAGATTTAGTCAGGTTATTAAAAATATTCAACGCAAGATTAATTGGGAGAGAAATGAGGAAATGTTTAACCGAGGGTATCAAGCCCTTATCCAAATATTTCCTTTTTTAGTACTTGCACCTTTATACATGAATGATGAAATTAATTTTGGACAAGTTAGCCAAGCTAATATGGCTGCCAATCTATTTGCTAGTGCGCTGGCAACACTAATCAATGAATTTGGAACTTCAGGACGATTTTCAAGTTACATTGAGCGTTTAACTCAATTTTCCGATGCGTTAGAAGCTGTTACCAAAGACCCAGAGAATGTAAGTACCATTAAAACAATAGAAGAAAATCGTTTGGCTTTTGAGGATGTCACCTTACAAACGCCCAACTATGAACAGGTAATCGTGGAAGATTTGTCACTTTCTGTTCAGCCAGGAGAAGGTTTATTGATTGTTGGACCTAGTGGTCGAGGTAAAAGTTCTTTATTGCGAGCGATCGCAGGTTTGTGGTATGCAGGAACTGGTCGTTTGGTGCGACCGTCTTTAGAAGAAGTGTTATTTTTGCCCCAACGTCCTTACATCATTTTGGGAACTTTACGCGAACAGTTGCTTTATCCTAATACAAATCGTCAAATGACCGACGCAGAACTCAAAGAAGTTTTGCAACAAGTTAACCTGCAAAACTTGCTAAGTCGAGTCGATGGCTTTGATACAGAAGTTCCTTGGGAGAATATATTATCGCTGGGAGAACAACAACGCCTTGCATTTGCACGACTAGTAGTTAGTCATCCTAGCTTCACTATATTAGATGAAGCAACTAGTGCTTTGGATTTGAAAAATGAAGGGAATTTATATCAACAGTTACAAGAAACGAAAACAACTTTTATCAGTGTTGGGCATCGAGAGAGCCTGTTTGATTATCATCAATGGGTTTTGGAGCTTTCACAAGATTCGAGTTGGCAACTGGTGACCGTGCAAGATTATCGACTGCAAAAAGCAAAAGAAATTGTCACTAATTCCCCTGAAAAAGCTCAAATCAAAATAGATGATTTTCCCAATAATGAATCCCAAATCCAGCCAGAAATAGCGGTGGAAATAGGGACAACTGAAGGGCTTTCTCATAAAGAGATGCAGATATTAACAAATTATTCCCTTAGCACTGTTAGACGCAAGGCTAGCCTTGGCCAATCCATTACTACTAAGGACGGCTTAACCTACCGCTATAACAAAGACCCAAAGATATTGAAATGGGTAAGAGCTACTTAATTAAGTGTACATCTATAGATTCAGGATCAGCATAGAATGAAGGGAACTTCGTTGTTAAAGACGATATTAATCTGTTAATAGTGACATCAATTTGTGAAAGTTGACATCAATTTGTTAACAGTGACAAATAATTAGTTAATGTACAGATTTGAAAGCGGGTGATGGGACTCGAACCCACGACGTTCACCTTGGGAAGGTGACATTCTACCACTGAATTACACCCGCAAATGGAGTTTAGCCTAAATAAAGCTAACCCCCATTATAACACGATTTGCCCATTTCAACCAGTCGGTGGCAGATTCCTCACCACTCCATTTTCTTCAGCAATTTTGCGCCGCCGTTTCTTGCCAAAGCCGTATTTCGCGACATCTAGAATCCAGCTTTGAAAGTCGTCAACGTAAGAGAACAACACCGGCACGACTACAAGCGTCAGCAGGGTAGAGGTTGTGAAACCTCCCAGGATTGCAATACCCATCGGTTGGCGGACTTCCGCACCGGCACCAATTCCCAAAGCAAGGGGAACGATACCGGCGATCGTTGCAAGAGAAGTCATCATAATCGGGCGCAAACGCGACACCCCAGCTTCTAGAAGCGCATAACGTTGGGTTTTGCCTTCTTGTATGTTAATAATTGCATAATCCACCAACAGAATCGAGTTTTTCGTGACAATGCCCATCAACAGGACGATACCAATCAGGGCATATATTCCTAAAGCTTTTTGGGCAACCATCAACGCTACCAGTGCGCCACCCAAACAGAAGGGCAAAGCCGCCATAATTGTCAAGGGATGCAAGAAGTTGTTATACAGCAGGACGAGAATGGCGTAGATACACATGAGTGCTAGCCCGATTGCGCCACCAAAGCGACCAAAGATGTCAGACATAATCTTGGCATCACCAGAGTTTTGCAGTTTGACTGCAGGCGGCAAGTTTTGCATGCCTGGTAGCTGTTGCACTGCTTTGAGTGCATCTCCCAAGGAAATGCCTTGCAAATTCGCTTCTAAGGAAACTTGACGAGAGCGATCGTAGCGGTTAATGGTCGCAGGACCACTGCCAAAGCGGATATCTGCCACTGCTAGGAGGGGAACCAAGCTGCCATTTTGACTCTTGACTTGGAGATTTTTGATCGTGTTGATATCTTCACGGGCTTTGGGGTCAATTTGCACACGAATGGGGATTTGGCGATCGCTCAAATTAAACTTCGCCAAATTGGCATCGGTGTCTCCTATCGTTGCGAGAGACGCAGTACGAGCAATTGATTCCACTGTCACTGCCAAATCTGCAGCCCGCTGCGGATCGGGTACCACCACAATCTCTGGTTTCACCAAACTCGCACTCGAAGACACTTCCACCAATCCAGGTATCGTCCGCATCTGCCTTTCTACTGCTGAAGCCGCTTGATTCAACGCTTCCGGATTTTCACTCCGCAGAAGTATCGTTAAATCTTTACGACCGCCAACTGCTCCCGCACTTTCAAAACTAATTTTCGCTCCCGCAATTTCCTGGAACTGCGGACGCACTTGCTGCTCAAACTCCTTTTGAGAAATTTTCCGTTCTTTTTTAGGTTTGAGTTTGGCGGTGAGAGTAGCGGCATTTACCTCTTCTGTAGCCAGCACATTGATCACATTCGGGTTTTGCCGCACGAGGTTGGTCGCTTGCGACACGACCTTGTTAGTATCTTCTATGGTGGAACCGGGAGGTAATTCTACAGTAATGAAGGAAATTCCAATATCGCCACCATCAACTAATCCCTTAGGGATTAACGGAACCAGCGTCAAACTGGCAATGAAGAAAGCGATCGCAATACCGATGGTTGTCAACCTGTGGCTGATCGCCCACTTCAGCAGGGATTTATACGGTTGAAAGCGGCGACGACGAGAAGTGGGGGAAGTAGGGGAAGTGGAGGGAGTAGAAGAAGTAAAAAATTCCTTTGACTTTTGACCGCTTCGGGGTATCTCCTCCGGAGAGGCTGCGCCAACGCCAGTCGCCTGCTGCGGGAAACCCTCCTGCAGCGCTGGCTCACTTTTGACTTTTGACTTTTGACTTTCTTCGTGCTTATCCTTAAGCAGATACGCCCCCATCATCGGCGTCACCATCCGCGCTACTAAGGTTGAGAAAATCGTCGAAACGGCAACGGTAAGTCCAAAAGGTTGGAAAAATTGACCCGGAACACCGCCCATAAAGGCAACAGGCATAAACACGGCAATAATTGTTGCCGCACTTGCTATCACTGCTAGACCCACTTCGTCAGACGAGTCAAAAGCAGCTTCCCAAGGTGATTTACCCATTGTCATGTGCCGTTCCATGTTTTCAATTTCCACGACGGCATCATCCACCAAGTTACCCACCGCCAGTGCTAATCCCAACAAAGTCATGTTGTTGAGGGTGTAACCGAGCGCTTGCTGCACCGCAAAGGTGGGAATGATTGACAACGGCAGGGCTACCGCTGTAATTAATGTTGCTCGCCAGTCTCGCAAAAACAGCATGATGACTATCACCGCCAGCAGCGATGCTTGGATCAATTCATCAATAGTGCTTTCGTAAGAGTCCTCCACGAAAGTTGCTCTGGTAAAAATTAATTCCAGCTTGACATCTGGGGGGAGTGTTTTTTGCAGTTCTGCTGCCGCTTCCTTCACTCCTTGTTCCACTGTCACCAAAACGCTGCCAGTGCTACGCAACACCTGGAACGCCACGACAGGTTGGTTGTTTAAACGTGCGGTTTGTCGCACTTCGCCATAGCTATCCTCTATCGTTCCCAAGCTAGACAAGGGTACGGAACCACCATTTGGCAGAAGTATTTCGTAGGTTTTTAAAACATTCACATTAGGGGCGCTACCAAGGGTGCGGATCGTTTGTTCGCTACCGCCAACTTCAGCACGTCCGCCTGGTAAGTTAATGTTAAGAGCGCGGATTTGGTCGTTGACCTGAGTCGCGGTGATGCCCAGCGACTGCAAGCGATCGCTCGCAAGGTTTATGCGAATTTCCCGGTTAACTCCACCCACTCGCTTAACTTGTGCCACTCCCCGAACAGCTAACAAAGCGCGGCTAATGGTTTGGTCAACCAAGTTACTCAATTCTTCTACCGAACGCTTGTCGGATCTCACCGCGTAGGTCATAATCGGACCCCCGGAAAATTCCACGCGCTTGACTATCGGGTCGTTGATGTCTTGAGGGAGGTTTTGGCGAATTTGCGCCACAGCGTTACGAACGTCGTTGGTGGCGCGATCCGTGTTTGTCCCCAAAACAAAATTTATCGTGGTCGTAGAATAGCCATCGGCAACTGTCGATCGCAGTTCATCGATATTACCCAATCCAGCAACGGCATCTTCAATTTTTTTCGTTACTTGGAATTCGAGTTCCGCAGGACCTGCTCCCGGTTGTGTTACTGTAACCGATACCGTAGGGATATCAATATTTGGGTTGGTATCAATCCCTAAGGAAGTGAAGGAAAACCAACCCACTACCGTCAAAATTAAGAATATAACTATCGTTGGAACAGGTTTTTTTATCGACCAAGCTGAAATATTGAAGGACATGGAACTAGTTATCAGTTATCACTTATCACTTATGAGTCGATAGTCCAATCAAAGGTTTTTGCCTATTGACTGTTGACTATTGACTGTTGACTATTGGCTGTTGACTATTAACGACTCGCACTTTGTCGCCATCTTTGATATATCCAGCACCGTCAACGACCACGCGAGCCTCTTTCAGAGGAGATCCGCTAACGCCTAGTTTCAAACCATTTTTGATTTCCACCCTGCCACCAACGAGAATTTCTCCTACTTCTACTTTCTGGGCGCGAACTGTGTATTCCCGGCGGGAACCCGCGCTTTGCGGGTCTACATCCGATAACATGAATACAATTGCACTGCCATCTGGTTGAGGCTGCACAGCTTTTTGGGGAACCGCCAAGCTTTTTGTGGTTACGGTGGTAATCGCAGCACGGGCAAACATTCCTGGTTTGAAGAAGTTGGTCTGCGGTAAATCAATTTTTACCGTCGCCTCACGTCTTTGCTGATTCACCACAGGTTCTATTTCTCTGACTTGCCCCTGCAAGCGCACGCGGCTATCAGCATCAGAGGTGACTTGCACAGATGAGCCAATTTTTACCTGTGGTAGTTGAACTTGGGGAACGAGGGCTTGCAATTCCAACTTCCCATCTTGAATAATCGAAAATAGCTTTTGTGTTCCACCAACCACAGTTGCTATCTGTGTTTGCGGTGGTACACCGGTCACATCGCCTACTCTCGCCAGTTTCTCCGCCACAACACCTGAAACTGGGGCGCGAACTATTGTTTGTCCTAACTGAGTTTTCAGTTGTTCCACCTTGGCGGCACTACTTTTGACACTTGCTTGGGCACTGTTGATATTCGCTTCGGCAATCTTGACACTCGCTTCGGCACTACCAATATTCGCTCTTGCACTAAGGACATTGGCTTCAGCGCTTTTGATATTTGCCTCGGCAAGGCGCACCCCTTCTGTTGCTGTTGCCAAATTTGTGGTAGCAGTATCCAACAGCCGACGGCTAATCACCCCTTGATCTGCAAGTTCTTGATCGCGCTTGAAATTGATTTCGGCATCTCGTAACTTTGCCTTTGCTTGAGCCAAGTCTGCTAATTTTTGCTGGACGATCGCCTGACTTGATGTCACACCTGCCTGACTTGATGTCACACCTGCCTGCTTTGATGCCAAGTCCGCCTGCTTTGAAGCAACATCTGCCTGCTTTGCTTCCACATCCGCTTTTGCTTGTCTAATTTGGTCTTGCAGTAGGGAATCATCCAGCACTGCCATCACTTGACCTGCTTTGACAACATCTCCTACATTCACGAGAATTTTTTTTATTTGCAAGCCGTTGGCTTGAGGCAAAATTGGAGTTAAATCGCGTGCTGCCACAGTCCCCGTACTGCTGAGGGTTCGAGCAACACGAGTCGTTTCTGCCGGGGCGACGGTGACTGTCATCGTTGGCGCAACTTTTTGTGCTGCTGATTTCTTTTCAGATACTGTTGTATTCCCAGGTGCACGCTCACTTAGTACACGCATTCCCCCTAAGGCGATGACAACTCCCAAGCCAGTACCTACTACCAGTGGTACCACCCATGAACGTCGCCTTCTATACACTTGTTTTTTCTGCCAATTAGCGTCTTCAAACGCCACTGGTTCTTCCACCTCTAGTTCTGAAAAACTTTCCTCACCCACAGTTGTGCCTCCACTTTCTGCCCAAGCATTAATAGGCAGTTATGCTTAAGAAAGTTTACAATTGATTACTGTATATTAAATATGACGCATTTTGTTGCATTATTCCCAAAATATACCCATGACTATCGTCACCATTTTGTCTAGGTAGGGGAGAAGCTTCGCGCTATTGGGTGATGGGGAGATACGAAAGAAAAGCTTGTTTTTGGCTGAAGCTCTACATCGGTAATGCTTTCAGCCTGTTCATCACTGACAAACTACGGCTTATCTTATGCTAAAGTCGTAAAGATTTGGAACATCAGGCTTACACATCCTGCTAGCACCTATGTTTCGATTATAAAGAGCTACAACGACTTATCACCATTCTGGTGAACTTCCAACAGTTACCAGATTATGCTTTCTTTGAGATAAACCAACAATCAATAATTTAGTATACAACTTTGAGTAACTACTATGTTTAATGCCACCGAAATTTTAATTGATGCGTTTGTCGCTCAAATTCGCGAAGGTTATCGGCGCACCTACGGCTGCTTAAAAAACGATTACCAAGATATTATAGCTTGGGCGGGCAATATGGCTTTGGAAAACATTGCTAATAGTGACGCCCTGTATCATAATGTAGAACACTCTATCTTAGTCACGCTGGTTGGACAAGAAATTTTACGCGGCAAACATATCCGTGAAGGAGGTGTTTCCAGTGAAGACTGGTTGCATTTTATGATCTCCTTGGTGTGTCATGATATTGGTTATGTCAAAGGAGTTTGCCGACAAGACCGAGAGGACGAAGGTTTGTATGCCACTGGTAAAGATGCAAAAATGATTCCTCTTCCTCCTGGAGCTTCTGATGCCAGTCTCACACCATATCATGTAGACAGAGCCAAACTGTTCATTGATGAGCGTTTTGGTGGGCATAAATTGATAGATTCGCAGGTGATTAAGAGCAATATTGAGTTAACTCGGTTTCCAGTACCAGCCGCAGAAGACCATCAAGATACAAATAATTTTGCGGGCTTAGTGCGTGCTGCTGATTTGATTGGACAATTAAGTGACCCGCGTTACTTAAAGAAGATTACTTCTTTGTTTTACGAATTTGAAGAGACTGGAATGAATCGCGTGTTGGGTTATGAAACCCCTGGCGACTTACGCAAGAATTATGCTAAATTCTACTGGAATGTCGTTTATCCTTATATCAAGGATGCATTGCGCTACATTTCCTTAACACAGCAGGGAAAGCAAATTATTGCTAATCTCTACTCGAATGTATTTGTCGTAGAACACGAAAAACCTCAGGAAGAACCTTTGTATCTCCTTGAAAAACTCCGCGCTTAAAAATTAAGAATTATGAATTATGAATGCTTAGATTTCATAATTCATAATTCTTAATTCATAATTTATAATCCATATTTTATAACTCATAACTTATAAGTCCTATGAATTGGTGGCATCGACTCAAAAAAAATCCTTTGGCAAAATTTGGGGCAATTTTACTCTTGGTTTTCTATGTGGCAGTGATTGCAGCGGACTTTGTCGCCCCTTACAACCCTTATGCCTCACAACCAAATGGTTCTCTATTGCCACCAACTCGTGTTTACTGGGTTTCTCAACAAACACGACAGTTCATTGGTCCTCATATTTATCCAACAACTCAGGGAGACACAGATTTAAAAACGGGCGATCGCCAAATCATCGTAAACTTCAAAAAGCCCTCTCCCCTCAGGCTATTTGTCACTGGACCAGAGTATCGTCTGTTGCAGACGAGTTTACCTCTACCCCCAAAATGGGATGAGGTAGAAATATTTGGTGGTATCCCGTTAAATATACATTTGTTTGGTGCTGCCGGTGACGCAAAGTTTAACCTTTTAGGGACAGATGACCAAGGTCGGGATCAATTGAGTCGCCTGCTGCATGGCGGTCGCATCAGTCTATTTATTGGTATTATCGGAGTTGCCCTCACCTTTCCGTTGGGGATGTTGATTGGAGGAATTTCTGGGTATTTCGGTGGATGGACTGACAGTGTTATTATGCGCCTAGCCGAAGTGCTGATGACTTTTCCCAGTATTTATCTTTTGGTGACCTTAGGCGCAGTATTACCGCCAGGATTATCGAGTACCCAACGCTTTTTGCTGATAGTCGTGATTACTTCGTTTATCAGTTGGGCAGGATTAGCACGAGTGATTCGCGGACAAGTGCTATCTCTTAAAGAAAGAGAATATGTCCAAGCGGCAAAAGCAATGGGTGCTAATCCACTTTACATTATCATCCGTCACGTATTACCGCAAACCGCTACTTATATCATTATCTCCGCTACGCTTGCCGTTCCTAGCTTTATTGCAGCAGAGGCGGTACTCAGTCTCATTGGATTGGGAATTCAACAACCAGATCCCTCGTGGGGTAATATGTTGTCTTTGGCAACGAACGCTTCAATTTTGGTGTTGCAACCTTGGCTAATTTGGCCTCCCGCTGTGTTGATTATTCTTACGGTGTTGGCTTTTAACTTACTGGGTGATGGTTTGAGGGATGCTTTAGATCCGCGTAGTTTGCAGAGGTAAGTGGATTTGTAACGCCCCCGACCTGTTTTTGCCCGTGAAGAGGGGTTTTATGGAATACCGTTGCTGTTAAGAATTTGTGGTTATTTCATGCGTGTAGAGACGTGCCATGGCACGTCTCTACATTCTATAATTGCATCCAATTGAGAACCGCCATAGTTTCTACTAATGCACAGTCCTAATTGGTTGTGTTTCCTCAATATCTGGAGTGCGTAAATTCTCCACCAGCGCCTGAATTTCTGCTGGTGGAGGTGGCGTCAGACGAGACACCACAAGGGTGACAAGAAAGTTTAGCACCATACCTACAGTGCCAATTCCTTCAGCAGAAACCCCGAAGAACCAAGCTGGCATACCCCCAAACTTAACGCCTACGATGTATGCAATAGTGAAGATTAAACCTGTCACCATACCAGCGATCGCCCCTTCTTTGTTGGTGCGTTTGTCGAAGATACCCAGGATGATAACTGGGAAGAAGCTAGAAGCGGCTAATCCAAAGGCAAAAGCCACGACTTCACCGACAAAACCTGGTGGATTCACCCCAAAGTATCCAGCACCAACGAGGGACAAACCGACCATCAAGCGTCCGACAAACAGCCGTTTTTGTTCTGATGCTCCCGGATCGACGATGCGGTAGTAGACATCGTGGGCTATGGAACTAGAAATGACCAGCAACAGCCCTGATGCTGTAGACAAAGCTGCTGCTAATCCCCCAGCCGCTACCAAAGCAATGACCCAAGGAGCCAGTTTAGCAACTTCTGGAGTGGCAAGCACAATGATGTCTCGGTCAATCGTAATCTCGTTTGTGTCTTTTTTTGGAGTTAACTGTAAACGCCCGTCATTGTTTTTATCTTCAAAGGTCAACAACTTCGTGCGTTCCCACTTGTTTGCCCAGTCTAACTGCTGCACTTCCGCAATTGTATGGTTGTGCAGGGAATTAATCAGGTTGTAACGGGCAAACATGGACAGGGCGGGAGCCGTAGTATACAAAATGGCAATGAATAACAATGCCCAACCAGCAGAAAACCGAGCTGAACGCACATCGGGAACTGTATAAAAGCGTACAATAACGTGGGGTAGCCCGGCTGTTCCCACCATCAAGGCAATGGTGACAAATAGCACGTCCAGCATGGGCTTGTTGACAAATGGTTGAGTATACTCTGCAAACCCAAGGTCAACCTGAATTTGATTAAGCTTGTCGGCAATATCACTAAAGGTAAATGCAAACTGGGGAATTGGGTTACCTGTGAGTAATACAGCAATTGCAATAGCTGGTATGACGTAAGCAATAATCAAGATGCCGTACTGTGCTACCTGCGTCCATGTGATGCCTTTCATGCCACCTAGCACAGCAAAAAAGCCCACAATGACCATGCCAATGATAACACCTGTGTTGATGTCTACTTGCAGGAAGCGGCTGAAAACAATACCAACCCCGCGCATTTGTCCAGCAACATAGGTGAGGGAGACAAAAATGGCTGCCACAACCGCTACCAGACGGGCAACGTTGGAGTAGTATCTGTCTCCCACAAAATCGGGTACTGTATACTTACCAAACTTGCGGAGGTAAGGAGCCAGTAACAGTGCCAGCAGCACATACCCTCCCGTCCAACCCATTAAATAGATAGAGCCATCGTACCCCATAAAACTAATCAGCCCCGCCATGGAAATAAACGAGGCTGCAGACATCCAATCAGCGGCAGTGGCGGCACCATTTGCAATGGACGGAACCCCCTGATCCGCTACAAAAAAGCCTTTACTATCGTTAACCCGCGACTGCCAACCAATGTAGAGGTAGAGCAGGAAGGAAAGCCCAACTATTAAAATAGTCCAAATTTCAACTGACACGGCTTTTGCTTACCCTTTAATATTGTGCTTGCGGTCTAACTTATCCATTTGAAAGGCGTAGATGAAAATCAATGCCACAAAAACCAGGATTGAGCCCTGCTGTGCCATCCAAAAGCCAAACGGTACGCCAAAAAAACGTATTGTATTCAATGGTTGCACCAGCAAAATACTGAAAACGAGCGACACTAGCGCCCAAACTATTAAAAGGTTGCGAATCAAAGCAGTGTTTGCACGCCAATAAGACCGACTCTTTTCGCGATTCATTTTTTAGGTAAAAGCATGAAAAATGTAACAAGAATACTACCAGAAGTAGAGGTTAGGGTCTAGAAAAGTTCAAAATTCAAAATTATTTTTTTGAATTCATGATTTTGTATCTTGAATTGTCAAAGCCTCATACCAATTCTCTATGAAGCTGCACATTATTTTTCCCCCTCCTAACCTCCCCAAAGCATCGGGGAGGTGCCGCAGGCGGTGGGGTTCTTTCGGGAGCACCTTCTATGTGGAAACGGTATCACACCCTATACCCAGGCTCATAAGCCAGCTTTATATAAAAAAAATTATGGCTAATAAAAGCAAAACTGATTAAAAAAGCGTTAAGATAGTTTTCATTTTTTTCATATTTTGTTACATTTATTAACGTAAAGTTGAAAAATCAAACAGGCTCATGTATTACACAAAAGACAACAGAGGCATTCTCAACAACTATGTACTGATCACCAGATAGATAAGGTGATTCACATTAATGCAGACAGCATTCTTTAGGGATGATTGCAGGAAGTAGCGCGTGCCAATGCGTGAATTTTGTAGACCCCGAGCGGGTTGTCGCAGGGTATTTGAAATTTTGAATTGTTTACTATGGTTCTCCAGTCAAATCCAGGTTATGAAGTTTCAATTTTTGCAGTCTGTATCATGGATGCTAATGAATTGATCAGACACTACGGGGTGGGTAACAGGGATTTTGTGCAAGTGAGCTTGCGCCAAGCGCATTTGAGCGAAATCTGTTTAGCTGGAATTAACCTAAGTCGGTCAGATTTAACTGGGGCGACTCTATCAGCGGCGAATTTGCGACTCTCAAATCTGAGTGAAGCGATTTTGGCAGAAGCAAACTTATGGAGAGCGGACTTAAGCGAAGCCTTCATGGTTTGGGCAAATTTGAGCAAAGCAAATTTGATCAGAGCAAGTCTTTTTAAAGCCGATTTGCACAACGCTACTTTGGCTAAGGCAGACTTACGGTTAGCTGATTTACGCTACGCTTCGCTGAGCAACACAAATCTAGAAGGTGCGGACTTGCGCTATGCTGACCTTAGCGGTGCTAACTTGGCAGGAGCCAACCTAAGCAAAGCAAACCTGACGGGTACAAAACTCACAAAGGCAGACTTGTATAAAGTAAACTTCACTAAAGCTATCTTGTCAAGAACCGACCTGTGTCATGCTGACCTCAGCAGCATCAATTTGGATGGTGTTGATCTAGGTGAAGCAAACTTAATCGGTACGAACTTACCTGAATAACCCTCAATTAAGGTGAACTAACTGTAAGCTAGACAGTGGTATCATTCATCCATTAATGAATTTACAAGGTATGATTTTTTGAGGAGCAAACCCTAAGAGCGACTCCTCTGTTTTGAGTGGAAATTGGCAACAAAAGGGAACTCCATAGTTTACTAGTGATGAAAACTTTAAATTCCCTATTGCACGATGTCCTCCAGGTTTCACCACATTTACGTTGTCAAGTTTATTTCAAAGCTTCCTTGACAGCGCTATCTCACGCAATGGAAGACTTGGTACTCGTAGGGACAGATAAACCGCTAGTCATCGCCAATTTTCAGCAGGAGCGTTTTTATCGTCAGGAGAGCCGTCGCTATCAGCGAATTGCCCAACGGACAGATCAGGTATATATCTTAGCTGCACCAGAATCTAATTTTGCGGCAATTTCAGACCCTTATGTTACAGTTCCTTTTGACCCCAATGACACTCTAGCGCAAGAGTGGCATCTGATTATTATTGGACAACAGTATAGCGCTTGCATAGTCTGCCAAGAATACGCTTCCCCAGTAGACGCAGCATCGTTAGACCAAGCAAGACAGTTTAAAGGAATTTGGACATTTGAGCGTGAAGTGAGTGCTCATGCAGCCCGACTTTTACTAGAGCGGATTGTAGGTGCTCGACCGGAACTGGCTGATAAAGTAGAAATAGCGCGGCAACGTTATGGTCTAAGTCTGATAAACTCCAATCAAACCGTATCTGATCGCGTACTGGAAATTGATGCCAGATTGTTTACTGACCGTTTGGTGACCTATTTGCAATCCAGTCAATACAAGCAGCTCAAGGCTTACCGTACCATTACTAAAAAGGAACGCCAAGAACGCCTCATTAATACGATTAGTACCGCTATCCGCCACTCTCTCAACCCAGAAGAAATTTTCCAAATTACGGTGAGGGAACTGGGTGAGGTTTTTAGTCCTTGCCGCTGTCTGCTTTACCGCTATAATGCAATTGACCAACCAGCGCCTATTGAGTATGAAGCAGTAACTGATGGTCTACCTTCTTTAAAGGGAGAAATTTGGTCTTTAGCAAAGCATGAGCTGTTTCAAGTGGCTTTGGCTGAGGATAGAGCTGTTGCCATTGCTGACACGACACAAGATTTGGGTATTCGGGGGTATCCTGAGTTAAGCGCTCAACTTCAGCGCTTTATGATTCGGTCTTCCCTTGTGGTTCCTATTCGCTATCAAGAAAGCTGGTTGGGAATTTTAGAACTGCATCATTGTGGGGTAGAACCATTAGTTTGGAGTGATTCGGACAAAGCATTAGTAGAAGCGATCGCCACCCAAGTCGGAGTCGCCCTGATACAAGCTCAAGCATACAAGAACCTGGAAACTCTTAACACTCAGCTGGCAGCTTTGGAGCGTACCCAGAGTAACCTGATTGCTATTGTAGGACATGAATTGCGGACTCCCTTGTCTACAATCCAAGTTTGCTTAGAAAGTTTAGCCACCGAACCAGATATGCCGCTAGAATTCCAGCAGTCAATGCTGCAAACTGCTCTGGCTGATTCACAGCGTATGCGTCAGCTGATTCAAGATTTTCTCACTCTTTCTCGGTTAGAGGGTGGTTGGGTGAACTGGCAACTTGAACCTATCTCATTCCAGGCAAGTTTAGATCTCGTTCTCAGTAGCTTCAAAAAAAATCAATCACCCAAGAGTTTACCCCAGATTATTTTAGAGTTGCCGTCTGACTTACCTTTGGTTCTCGCCGATGGGGAAGGACTCATAGAAGTCCTAATGAAACTTTTGGACAACGCCTGCAAGTTCACCAATCCTGAGGGAACAGTGACAATTCGTGCCCAAGTTCTAAATGTGAAATTTATTGGAGTTGCAAATTCTCAAGATCAGCAAAACCATACTCAAATGTTAGAAGTGTTGATTGCAGATACAGGTCGAGGAATAGAGCCAAGTCAGCTAGAAGCTATCTTTGAACTGTTCTATCAAGAAGAAGGATTCTTGCAACGTACCATTGGTGGTACTGGATTGGGTTTAGCAATTTGTCGTCAAATTATTCAAAGACTAGGGGGAAAGATTTGGGCTGTTTCTGGTGGCAAAAATCAGGGTAGTGAGTTTCACTTTACGCTGCCCATCGCACCTCGACCCGCTTAGATCATCCGCAAGATTCATAAGACCTCGTGGGAAGTATGGAAACGAGCGCGTCTATGCCTGCGGCACGCTGCGCGAACAGACCTGAAAGGAAATACGACTCGTGCGACTTTAGTCGCTTTGTTCCATTACCGCCTTGGGGTTACTTGAATCGGTGTACTTTTGTAATGTACTTTCGATGGGACAATTACCCTTACGGGTTCGCCATGTACCTGCAAGGAGGGAGACCCTCCTTCAGTACTGGCTCACCATCTCAACTCGTTCACCCCAACGGGAGAGCCAGTTCCCTGCTGTCGGGAAACCCTCCTTCAGGACTGGACTCACCTGTACGCATAACGGTTTTGCACTCGATGTGCCTTCCCGAAAGGGAGTAATGTTAGCCTCTCCCAAGGGGAGACGCTGAGCCCTGCGGGTACGCTGCGCGAACGCGAACGACAATGTTAACGGTCGGTAACTATACCAAAGACACTGGCTTAACCCAATAAACTTGTTTAATCCCTGGTTTCTAGAGCTTGGAACTGGCTATGCCTAACGTCCCGTTGAGGGATACGCATTGTCCTCGGTAGGAACTTGAACACTTACCGTTAACGTAGTACTCAAGGTACTTAGTCTGGTCAACTATGGTCAAGTCTTAGGCTAGAAGCCCAGTGTCTTTAGACCTGGGTTGTTGACTACACTGGTTTCATGCTGACAACGTATTCAAGCATACATCTAAATGTAACATTCACATCCTTCTTGCGATAGAAGTGTGGGTAAAACAAAAGCAGTTAACTTCTTGATGGGTGTTAAGCTGGTCTCAGAGGATTTCTGGTCGTTCCCAAAACAGTCCCCTTATTGACTGAGCCGGGAATCCTTTTGGGATTTCTTTTGTTTTTATCTTATTCTCTAATTTAAATCTCTAATTTAAATAAAGTATTTGCTAGCCTTTATTGCAAACCAAAAGCCCCCCAGACATCTCTTGGAGGGCTTTATGGTTGTAAAAATAGTCCTGGCACCGAGCTATTGTCACAGGCAGCTACCCGCCAACTATCGTCGCCACAGCAGCGTTTCACAACTGAGTTCGGGATGGGGTCAGAGTGGTTCCACCGCGCCATAGGCACCAGGAAAAACAGTGGTCAGTTACAAGTGACCAGTTACCAGTTATCAGACATCCTGTTCACTGATAACTGTTCACTCACAACTGATTCAAAACCCTGAAGGCTGCACAGTAACGCGAATTGTACCAATGTTGTTGAAGTCAAGCCCTCGGTCTATTAGCACGGGTTGGCTGAGCACATCACTGCACTTACACCGCCCGCCTATCAACAGGTGTTCTTCCTGTGACCTTACCAGCTTATTGCTGTGAGAGTACTCATCTTGAGGTGGGCTTCCCACTTAGATGCTTTCAGCGGTTATCCACTCCGCACTTGGCTACCCAGCGTTTACCGTTGGCACGATAACTGGTACACCAGCGGTGCGTCCCTCCCGGTCCTCTCGTACTAAGGAGGGCTCCTCTCAATACTCTTACGCCTGCACCGGATATGGACCGAACTGTCTCACGACGTTCTGAACCCAGCTCACGTACCGCTTTAATGGGCGAACAGCCCAACCCTTGGGACGTACTTCCGCCCCAGGTTGCGATGAGCCGACATCGAGGTGCCAAACCTCCCCGTCGATGTGGACTCTTGGGGGAGATCAGCCTGTTATCCCTAGAGTAACTTTTATCCGTTGAGCGACGGCCATTCCACGCTGTGCCGTCGGATCACTAAGACCGTGTTTCCACCCTGCTCGACTTGTTGGTCTTGCAGTCAAGCTCCCTTATTGCCTTTACACTCAACGCACGGTTTCCAAGCGTGCTGAGGGAACCTTTGTGCGCCTCCGTTACCTTTTAGGAGGCGACCGCCCCAGTCAAACTGCCCACCTGAAACTGTCTCCTTTCCGGATCACGGAAACGGGTTAGAATCCTAGCTTCGCCAGAGTGGTATCTCACCGTTGGCTCCTCACTCCCCACAAGGAGTGAATCAATGCCTCCCACCTATCCTGCGCAAGCCAAGCCCGGACCCAATTCCAGGCTACAGTAAAGCTTCATAGGGTCTTTCTGTCCAGGTGCAGGTAGTCCGTATCTTCACAGACACTCCTATTTCGCCGAGTCTCTCTCCGAGACAGTGCCCAGATCGTTACGCCTTTCGTGCGGGTCGGAACTTACCCGACAAGGAATTTCGCTACCTTAGGACCGTTATAGTTACGGCCGCCGTTCACCGGGGCTTCAGTCGTCAGCTTTAGGGCGAACCCCTGACCAACTTCCTTAACCTTCCGGCACTGGGCAGGCGTCAGCCCCCATACTTCCTCTTACGAGTTGGCGGAGACCTGTGTTTTTGGTAAACAGTCGCCTGGGCCTCTTCACTGCGACCCGATTGCTCGGGTACCCCTTCTCCCGAAGTTACGGGGTCATTTTGCCGAGTTCCTTAGAGAGAGTTATCTCGCGCCCCTTAGTATTCTCTACCCCCCCACCTGTGTCGGTTTGGGGTACGGGTACTAAGCTTTCATCACATACACGGCTTTTCTTGGCACTATTTTCACTACCCGGCGTCCGTAGACACCTCCCAATCCAGTCAGGGTGTAGCTTATCTTTATGCGTCCTGTGTATGCTCCGGCTTAATAGTCAGGGATTGTTGACCCTGTGTCCATCGACTACGCTTTTCAGCCTCGCCTTAGGTCCCGACTAACCCAGAGTGGACGAACCTGGCTCTGGAACCCTTGGGGTTTCGGGGCATTGGATTCTCACCAATGTTTGCGCTACTCAAGCCGACATTCTCACTTCCGTTTCGTCCACACCTGCTTGCCGCTAGTGCTTCTCTCTACTACGGAACGCTCCCCTACCACTTATTTCTAAGTCCACAGCTTCGGTACATCGCTTAGTCCCATTCATTTTCGGCGCAGGAGCGCTTGACCAGTGAGCTATTACGCACTCTTTCAAGGGTGGCTGCTTCTAGGCAAACCTCCTGGTTGTCTGTGCACTCCCACCTCCTTTGCCACTTAGCGATGATTTCGGGACCTTAGCTGGTGGTCTGGGCTGTTTCCCTCTTGACGATGAAGCTTATCCCCCACCGTCTCACTGGCAACGTGTGCTCTGGGTATTCTGAGTTTGTCGAGATTTGGTACCGGTCTCCCAGCCCGCACCTCAACAGTGCTTTACCCCCCAGATATATTCGTTACCGCTGCGCCTAAACACATTTCGGGGAGAACCAGCTAGCTCCGGGTTCGATTGGCATTTCACCCCTAACCACACCTCATCCGCCGATTTTTCAACATCGGTCGGTGCGGACCTCCACTTGGTGTTACCCAAGCTTCATCCTGGACATGGTTAGATCACCCGGGTTCGGGTCTATAAACACTGATCAACGCCCTTTTCAGACTCGCTTTCGCTTTGGCTACGTCCTTGACTTAACCTACCAGTGCTTATAACTCGCCGGCTCATTCTTCAACAGGCACGCGGTCAGACGTTGAATCGTCCTCCCACTGCTTGTAAGCTAATGGTTTCATGTTCTATTTCACTCCCCTTATCGGGGTTCTTTTCACCTTTCCCTCGCGGTACTGGTTCACTATCGGTCACACAGTAGTATTTAGCCTTATCTCGTGGTCGAGACTGATTCACATGGGATTTCACGTGTCCCATGCTACTCGGGATTCAGCTACTATCCTTAAGTTTTCGACTACAGGACTCTCACCTTCTTTGGTGCAGTATTTAGCTGCTTCGTCTAACCGCCAGATTCGATATTGCTGTCCCACTACCCCAACAAGCAAGCTCGTTGGTTTAGGCTCTTCCCCGTTCGCTCACCACTACTTGGGGAATCTCTGATTGATTTCTTTTCCTCCAGCTACTAAGATGTTTCAATTCGCTGGGTTGGCTCTAACCTGTCTATATATTCAACAGGCAGTACTTGGGGTTGCCCCATTCGGATATCTCCGGCTCAGTCGCTTGCTTCCAGCTCCCCGGAGCGTTTCGTCGGTCACCACGTCCTTCTTCGCCTCTGTGTGCCTAGGTATCCACCATTAGCCCTTATTCGCTTGACCACTTCACAATTGGTTCAATTTAGCAAACACTTTCATCCATGCAATCATGTCATGTCTGTGTCTACCTGCTTCGCGTTACTATGCAGTTTTCAAGGTTCTGGCTGGATATCATCCAGCAGTCTTGCTATTTCAAGCAAGATTGCTGAAGCAATTTCTCCAATCAATTATTGCTTTTTCGCAATACTTGCAGTCGCAATTTTGGAGTGTCACAATCGATTTGACTGTTTCCACACTGACAACCGTACTTTGTTGTTCGGTTGTTTTTGTGCGACTTGGATCGAACCAATGATAGTTTGAAAGCCAACAACTTTTCCTCGACCGACCTCGGGATGTCTTTTCAGTGTTCAGTTATCAAGTACCCGCAGTATCAGTTTTTTTGCTCACTGTTTACTGGTTACTACTGACTGAAAAGCGGGTCTCCCTAAAAAGGAGGTGATCCAGCCACACCTTCCGGTACGGCTACCTTGTTACGACTTCACCCCAGTCACCAGTCCTACCTTCGGCGTCCCCCTCCTCGAAAGGTTAGGGTAACGACTTCGGGCGTGACCAGCTTCCATGGTGTGACGGGCGGTGTGTACAAGGCCCGGGAACGAATTCACTGCAGTATGCTGACCTGCAATTACTAGCGATTCCACCTTCACGCAGGCGAGTTGCAGCCTGCGATCTGAACTGAGCCATGGTTTTCGAGATTTGCTTGCCATCGCTGGCTTGCTGCCCTTTGTCCATAGCATTGTAGTACGTGTGTAGCCCAGGGCGTAAGGGGCATGCTGACTTGACGTCATCCCCACCTTCCTCCGGTTTGTCACCGGCAGTCTCCTTAGAGTTCCCAACTTAATGATGGCAACTAAGAACGAGGGTTGCGCTCGTTGCGGGACTTAACCCAACATCTCACGACACGAGCTGACGACAGCCATGCACCACCTGTGTTCCGGCTCCCGAAGGCACTCCTAACTTTCGTCAGGATTCCGGACATGTCAAGCCCTGGTAAGGTTCTTCGCGTTGCATCGAATTAAACCACATACTCCACCGCTTGTGCGGGCCCCCGTCAATTCCTTTGAGTTTCACAGTTGCCTGCGTACTCCCCAGGCGGGATACTTAACGCGTTAGCTACGACACTGCCCGGGTCGATACGGGCAACGCCTAGTATCCATCGTTTACGGCTAGGACTACTGGGGTATCTAATCCCATTCGCTCCCCTAGCTTTCGTCCCTCAGTGTCAGTTAAGGTCCAGCAGAGCGCTTTCGCCACCGGTGTTCTTCCTGATCTCTACGCATTTCACCGCTACACCAGGAATTCCCTCTACCCCTACCTTACTCTAGCTATGTAGTTTCCACTGCCTTTATCTGGTTGAGCCAGACGCTTTGACAGCAGACTTACATTGCCACCTGCGGACGCTTTACGCCCAATCATTCCGGATAACGCTTGCATCCTCCGTATTACCGCGGCTGCTGGCACGGAGTTAGCCGATGCTTATTCCTCAGGTACCGTCATTTGTTCTTCCCTGAGAAAAGAGGTTTACAACCCAAGAGCCTTCCTCCCTCACGCGGTATTGCTCCGTCAGGCTTTCGCCCATTGCGGAAAATTCCCCACTGCTGCCTCCCGTAGGAGTCTGGGCCGTGTCTCAGTCCCAGTGTGGCTGATCATCCTCTCAGACCAGCTACTGATCGTCGCCTAGGTGCGCTCTTACCACACCTACTAGCTAATCAGACGCGAGCTCATCTTCAGGTGATAAATCTTTCACCCTAAGGCACATCCGGTATTAGCAGCCGTTTCCAACTGTTGTCCCGAACCTGAAGCCAGATTCTCACGCGTTACTCACCCGTCCGCCACTAACTCCGAAGAGTCCGTTCGACTTGCATGTGTTAAGCATACCGCCAGCGTTCATCCTGAGCCAGGATCAAACTCTCCGTTTTGTTTTGAGTTTTCCTAAGCTCTCGGAAATAAATTTCCGAAATCCTATCTGACTTTTTGTCTTCGGGTTCCCCCGTTGACTTGATTTCTTTGACGAGGATTTTTGCTGCTTTTGGCTTTCAAACTATTGTTTTTTCTTGGTTCGGCGTGTGTTTTCTTTCTTCACACTTTATCTAGTCTAGCCACCGCTTTTTTTTTTGTCAAGGGGCATTTCAAACTTTTTTCTGACCCTTGATTTTTAAACGCTAGTGAGTCGCTTTCGCGCTATCCCATCATAGCTCAATATCTTGAACTCGGCTTTTTGCTTCCCCTGTTTTGTTTTCAAACGGTTCGGTCTGCCAAAGTCTTGTTTCCTTTACTCTTGGCTGACTATAAAAAATTCCCCCTGCATTTGCTGCATGGGGGGGGTGAAGGCGAACTGAACTAAAAGAATTAAGATATTTCCCAGTTATTACTTTAACTAGACAGTAGTCAACGTGAACTAGACAGTAGTCAACGTGCTTGGCTGCGCCCACTCCTGCGTTAGAGTAACATTGCTAGCTGTGAGTGGAGTGCTGGCAGAAAGACCACTATCGCGACTGACTGGGTCAATCGAGGTGAAGCCAAGGGAAACCTGGAGATCCCAAGCCTCACTTGCAGTGAAACGATCTTGAACCTGGATGTCAACGACACCAGAGAGGGTTGGCTCGTTTTGTGTACCACCGCCATTAGTGGCAAAGCTAAGTCCGGCAAGACCGACACGCGGATCAAGGTTGAGAGATTTGTCTAACCCCAACAGGATGATTTCGTTATTATCGATCGCAGGAGGACGACCTACAGAGAATGGATAGTTGTTGTCGTTGGCAACCAAGATGGTCTTTTCGTCAATCACGAGCACATTTTCGATGGTTTGGAAGGGGAAGGTGAAGTTTGTGCTGCCATCTTGATTCAAGTCATTCGGGTCTTGAATACTAAGTAAATCCGCGACTTCTTCTTTTGCCACATATCCATTGGCATCTTTTTGGGACAAGTCAACTTTGTATATTTTTTTGAATTTGGCAGTATCTGCCTGTCCGTTATCGCGCTCAATCACCAAATATTCATTGTCGTTGACAACGGTAAAGTCGCCAATCGCATGGCTGGTGTCTTCTAGACGGTAATACCCAACTAGACCTTCATACTGTTTGCTTGCAACATCAAACTCATAAATTCGCAGGGCATTGTTGGGATCACCGATAACTGATCCTTCTAGTAAAGGATACAATTTGGTTTGATCAGGACTAATTGCTAAACCCTCAAAGCCCCTAGAACCGCCGAGATTAGAGGGTGCAAGACCAGCCAGAACATCGGGATTATCGGGCGATCGCACAAAGTCACCAGTAATTTGGTCGCGGACTTTGTCGCCTGTGCGAGGGAAATCGGTGAAGTAGCCATCCACACCCAACTGGATAAACTGCCTGTACTCCAGTTCTGGGTTGCCGTTGTAGTCTGCTGCTAGGTATTGGTTTTCATTGCGGAAGGTGTAGGGATGTACCAGCAAACCTGCTGCGTGAGCATCTTGTACCAGCGTTGTCGGAGGTAGAGTGGTTTTGTCAGCGTCGTTGACGACTCCATCTCCATTGACATCATCTGCTCTTCCATCGCCATTGGCATCAACCCCTTGAACCGAGACAATCATTCGCTTCCAGGGACCAATGCCATCAGCATAAGTTGCAATTTCCTGCAAACCCTCGGGAGTCCGTAGGTCGCCATAAGTGCGGGGATCACCACTCACCACGAAATCATAGGGCTGCCTCTCAATCAGCGTACCGTTGAGGGCAACATCAGACGCATCCAACAATTGCACCAACGGCACATCTATCTTTTGGTTGAGTTCTTTGAGGTTCCCCACTTCAAATGATTGGATAAACACTCGATTGGGGTCAGTAAAGCCAGTTTTTTCGAGAGTCTCAACTAGTGGTTCTTCCAAGGACAAGCCGACAGAATCGTGGTAAGTTGGGTGCTTGGTTTCGGGGTAGATACCGATTTTGCGACCTGTTTCGGCTTCAACCTGCTTAACCAGGTTGATCACTTCCTCAAGGGTGGGAACTTCAAACAGACCGTTATAGGATTGATCTCGAAATGAAAGACGTTCCTTCGCGCGCAAGGTCTTAATTTCTTCTAGGGTGAAGTCGTCAGCAAACCACCCTCTTTCGGTCACATTGTCAATAACTTTGGTTGTGTATCGGTCAGCAAACTCTGGACGACTTGCCACATCAGTGGTATCTGTGATGTTGACTTCATGGCGAGCAATTAACACCCCATCCTTGGTGGAAACAAGGTCTGGCTCAATAAAGTCAGCCCCTTGCTCAATTGCTAATTTGTATGATTCTAGGGTATGCTCTGGACGCTCACCACTGGCACCTCGGTGACCAATCACAATGGGGGGTTGACCATTGAGAGTGTTCAGATTGTAGTAGTTGGGCGTCGGAATCGGAGCCTCTAATAATTTACCTGTTGTATCAAAGTGCAATAGGTAAGGACCAAATTCATCGCCAATCCAGATAGTATCATCGCCAGGTAAGACAAAGGATTCTGTGTCGAAATCTGCACCAGTTAGCAGACGGTGTGTGGTACCTTCGTTGACGATTTTGAACGGGACTTGATTATTGGGGTCAGATAACTGGATGTTGTTCAGTACCTTAACACCACCGTCACCCCCTTCTATACCTCGAAAACTGGGGTCAAGTCGATAAATTCGCAACTGGAAATCAGCGCTGTTGTTCTTTGCCCCAAAACCATTGTCAGAAAGGAACCAAAAGCTGTTTTGGTCGGCAAACTGTACGCCACTAAAGCCTTGAACAGGTTGTCCTGGGAACGGAATGGTTCGTCCATTGGTATTACCTGTGATAAAGTTTCCAGAGGAAGGACCCTCAGCAAATGTATCTGCTGGTAAGAAAGCAAATCCCTTGAGTGTTACGTTTGCCATACTTTTTTCCTTAGTTTGTCGCGACCTAATTTGTTAACTGGTGGTTGTACTATCTGCCTGAAGTCTGGCCTTTGTTTGCACCAAAATTGAGATTGAATCTCTTTTTTCGACCAATGTTCGTGGATCAGAAGCCCTTTACATCTGTCAAAATCAACCTGTCACAATCAAGCTGTACAGCAATCCAGAGGCTTACTGTTCTGTACATCTCCATCGAAATTCTCATAAATAGGTTAAGAATAAGAAATGCTTTGATTAAAAGTCTTATTTTTTTGTAGTATAATGAACCTAATTAGAAATAACATCACTATTAAATAACTGAAAAATTTACTTAATTGAACGTCGTTTTTCCTAGTTTTTTAAAATAAAAATCCTTTGTTTGGTAGATGCACAAGACAGGCGCAAATGAGAGTTATATGCAACTCGAGCGATCGCCCAAGGAGCAATGTGCTCCGCGCAATCGGCACTTGTCAAACTGGAGAATTGTAAAATTCTCCAGTCACAACATAGATTATGCGAAGTTTACTGTACTTATATGCTCTGCTATATATATTGGCAAGAAGAAAGCACCACCATATTGTGGTGGTGAGGATTTTCACACTTTAATTTTGAAACATTACTTAAAGTTGCAAGAGTATGAATATCGGAGATATTTGAGGGTAAAGAACTCGCTTATCAAGCGGAAACACAAATGATACTTGGATGATAAGCTTGTTAACTTTTATTGAAGGTATACCTCATTATAAATTCTGTCATCAACTGAATTAAGTTAGGACACCTCTTTTTCTAGCCTATTTAAGAGAAAATAACCAATTTTTTAGGTGGTTAAACTCCTTATCCAAAACGCCCAGAAGTGTAGTCACGGGTACGAGGATCGAGGGCGTTGCTGAAAATTTGCCTGGTTTCCCCAAATTCCACCATTTGACCAATCCGACTTTCGTCGGTGCTGAAGAAAGCGGTGAAATCAGAAACGCGAGCTGCTTGCTGCATATTATGAGTAACAATTGCAATTGTTAGTTCCTCGCGTAAACTGTAGATGAGTTCCTCAATTTTCATTGTTGCAATGGGGTCAAGAGCCGAACAAGGCTCATCCATTAATAAAACTTTTGGTTTAACTGCCAAAGCACGGGCAATGCACAGCCTTTGTTGTTGACCCCCAGAAAGCCCCAAAGCAGATTTCTGTAGTTTATCTTTTACTTCATTCCAGATAGCAGCACCTTTGAGAGCCGATTCGACAATTGCATCTAACTCTGCTCTCGGACGCCATCCAGCTATTTTTATACCGTAGACGATATTATCGTAAATACTCATGGGAAAAAGGTTCGGCTTTTGGAACACCATACCTATCTGACGGCGTAACCGATTTAAGTTCACACGAGAGTTGTAAATATTCTGACCATAAAATTCTACGCTGCCATCTACTTTTACTGGTCCTTCTAATTCGCTAATACGATTAAGGCATTTAATAAAAGTTGATTTTCCACAACCACTAGGACCAATAATTGCGGTAACTTGGTTCTGGTAGATGTCCATTGACACGCCTTCCAACGCTTTGGAAGTGCCATAGTAGAAGCGGAGATTCTTGACTTGGATGGCTGGGTTTAACTTACTCATACTGTGCTAGGTACTACAACAAAAACTCACACCGTTGCTGATGTTGTGATTATACGTTTCTCTTTCTAGTGAAGACACGAGAGAGAATACTGATTAACATAATGATCCCAACTAAGACCAGAGAAGCTGTCCAGACTAATGCTGTTTTTTCTGGTGAGGGGTCGTTATATAAGTTAAAAACTAATACTGATAGCGAAGCTGTTGGACTGATTAAGTCGCTTGACCAATCTAGACTAAACAAAGCAGTAAAAATCAATGGTGCTGTTTCACCAGCAGCACGCGCTACGGCTAACAAAACTCCTGTGGTAATTGCAGGAAGTGCTGCGGTAACAACGACGCGAAAAATGGTCTGGAAGCGAGTTCCTCCCAAGGCGGCAGATCCAAGACGTACAGAGGTGGGAACAAGTTTTAAGGCTTCTTCTGTTGTCAGTACGACAACAGGAAGCATGAGAACTGCTAATGCAAAACCACCTGCGATCGCACTAAATTGCTTAGTGATTGATACAATCACAGCATATGCAAAAATACCTACTACAATCGAAGGAACTCCAGTGAGGATAGAGGCGACAAAGCGAACAGCACGACCAATTCGATTTCCTCTACCAATTTCTGATAGAAATATGCCTGTCATGACTCCAGTGGGAACACTCAATAGCACAGCAATTGCTACCATTTCTAAGGTACCAAGAATTGCATTGCCAAATCCATCATAGAGGACTGATGTTACAAACATTGACGGCTTGAGGCTTGTTATACCTCGTCCGATGATTTCCCACAGTAATGACAGCAAAGGAATCAGAGCTAAAGCTGAGAGCAAGAATGCTATCACAGTCATTCCATTGTCAAATATCAGCCTGACAGGCGGTAGAGGACTATATATTTCTGCTGCCACAGATTTATCTATTTCAGATTCTCGATTACTGGTCATATCGCTTACGCCTTTACATATTCAAATGAGTTGGCAACTTTGGCGTCTCCCTTTAGAAATATCCCTCAGAGGAGATTGTTGTCGATGATTTGCGCTACAAGTATGTGTCCTTAGCGTGTTTACAGTTATGGCGGTTTTCATTTGAGCCGAATACACATCCCGATTATTGGATGTAATATTTTTTACATAACTGTAGAAAATAAACTGTATGAATCCTTATTAGGGATTGAAATAGCTTCTTATCTACTCTTACGACCAACAAACTGTACTATCACCACAGCACAAATATTGACAACTAAAGTCACAACAAACAAAATCAAACCCAAATATGTCAGAGCACCAATGTGCAATGGATCTTGAGCTTCAGCAAATTCATTGGCTAGTACAGAGGGAATTGTGTAACCTGGGTCGAGTAGTGAAGCACTAATCTGAGCCGAGTTACCAATCACCATAGTGACAGCCATTGTTTCTCCCAAAGCTCTTCCCAAGGCAAGCATAGCTGCACCGACAATTCCAGAAAATGCAGCAGGTAGTATGACTCGAAAAATGGTTTCCCAACGAGTAGAACCCAAAGCCATTGATCCGCTTCGCAATTCCTTAGGAACGACTAACAAAACTTCACGACTAATTGCTGCCATCGTAGGCAGAATCATAATCGCAAGAATTATGCCAGCAGTCAACATATTGAATCCAGCCGGACCTGGTGTACTAAACAGAGGTATCCAAGAAAAGGTGCTGGATAGCAAAGTTTGTAGGGGTACCAGCGCCGGAATAAAGATATAAACACCCCACAAACCGATAATGACGCTAGGAATAGCGGCGATCAGCTCCACAACAAAAGCTATGGTCGTTCGTGCTGAAGGAGCGATAAAATTTTCACTGGTAATTAAAGCGACCGCTATCCCTACTGGTACAGCTAACAACATGGCGATCGCACTACTAACCAGGGTCCCGTAAATGTAAGGTAAGGCACCAAAAACCAGATTACTTGTATTCCATTCTTGACCCCATAAGAACCCCACTCCAAACTTTTGAATAGCTGGTAAAGCTTGTTGGAAAACGACCAAAGTCATCCAGAACAGGACAGCAACCGTCACGGCAGCAAATACGTAAACTAGCCGTGTAAATCCTTGGTCTATCCAAAAATTTTTCCCGCTGGTCGCTGTTATGTCTATATTCTCATCAATCAAATTAGGTTGATTGCTATTAGCTGGTTCAGAGGAATTAGCCATTACTCATCAGTAAATTAAACTATTTTCATGACATTAGGGTGGACTGCTTGCCCACCCTGGTAGAGCAAAAAGTGTCAGATGACAGAGACAGATTATTTGATAGCGCTATTAACTGTTTGTATTACCCTTTGAGCCACAGGAGCTGGAATGCGAGTGTAGTTGAGGTCGTCATTGATTTGTTGACCATCGGTTAACACCCAATTCACAAAGTTCTTGACAGCAGTGCCTTTGGCAGCATTAGGATAATTTCTGTAGACCAATAGCCAAGTGAGACCAACGATAGGATAACCTTGTGTTGGATCGCCAACAAAAACCCGGTAGTTTTCTGGGAAGCTTACATTTGACAATGCCTCATTTGCAGTTTGTAAAGAAGGAGCTACAAATTGTCCTTGCTTGTTCTGCACCTGTGCTGAGCTTAATTTGTTTGTCTGGGCATATTGATATTCAACATAACCAATAGCACCAGGAGTGCGATTTACTAAATTAGCAACGCCTGGGTTCCCTTTGCCTTTAAGCGCATTTGGAATAGTCCAGTTCGGAGTGGTGCTAGCACCAATTCTGCCCTTGAAATAAGGACTAATGCTAGTTAAGTGGTTGGAGAAAATAAAACTTGTACCGCTACTATCGGCTCGAACAATAACCTTAATGGGCTGATTTGGTAGATTGACACCAGGATTATCAGCTTTAATTTGAGCGTCGTTCCAGTTGGTAATTTGACCAGAGAAAATGCCTGGGAGTGTCTTGCGGGACAATTTCAGCTCTTTTACACCAGGAACATTATAAACAACAGAAACAGCACCACCTGCGGTCGGTACTAGGATGACACCATTCTTGACTTTGGCGATTTCGTCATCTTTCATTGCAGCATCACTAGCACCAAAGTCAACAGTTCCGCTAATGACTTGACGGATACCAGCACCGCTACCAACGGCTTGATAGTTCACTCCTAGCTCTGGATGCTTCTTTTTTACTTCACGAGCATAACGTTCGTAGAGTGGAGCAGGAAAAGTTGCTCCTGCACCATTGATAGTTTGTGCTTGTTGGGAATTTGCTGTAAAAATCGGTCCAAAAGCAACAACAGCCGTGAGCGCTGAAGCACTAACTACACGATTCAAAACGGTAGTTGAAAATTTCATATGCCTCGTTAATTAACAAAAAAAATTTTGTTGAACCACAATACGCAAATACCCTACTATGACGCTAGTTAATAAAAGATTAAGGGATGATAAATTAAAGATTAAATATTTTTTAAATGTCCTCAATATTTTGGAAAAGTAAATTTCAAATATTTATTATGTAGACTCAATATTAAAAAGTAAAAGCTATTTTTTTCCCTAGGTATTATATTTAATTCCTAAGAAAATTATAAAACCTTTTAAGAGTAAATATTTTTATATTGCATAAAATAAGATATAATTTTATACTTTAGAAATAATCAATTGATGGTATAGGACTCCTCCGCAGATTTTTGAACGACACGCTTCTGTGGGCAGTGCGAACGCAAAACCCGCATGTAGTCGGGAAAATAGGGTAAGCACTGCCCACCCTACAATACTTAAGATTTTTCATAAATCCTGCGCGGATTGCTATATTTTAAATTTTGTTTGAATGAGTTTGAAGGCTAATTGAGCAATTCAAAGAGCGCAAAACCCTTATGCTCCAATCATTTTCTCCTAAAAATTTACTTATAGGCTTGCAGCAAATATCCCCATATATGCTGCTACTTTCATTAATATTACATGGCATATTACTTGCAATACCAATATCTTCATTGTTTCCTGGAAAGACACAACTGTCCACAATAGCAAAAAATAAAGAAACGGTAAAAAATCAAAAAGACTTAAATGTGTTTCCAGTAACAACAGGTACTGAACTTTTCAGCGCAGATAAAACGCTTGTAGCTCCTAAACCACCTGTGGATACTTCTGTGGTAACAGAACCTGAATCTGTGATTGAGGAAGTATCACCACCGCTTGCTGCTACCCCCGAATTTATGGAAACATGGGAACGCACTCAAGAGAATGCGCATAAAGAGGGATACATGGAAGAGGACACCGGGAATAGAGAAGAACTCACTGCATCGCTTCCTTTACTCTCGCTGTCTTCGGTACCCTCGCCTGTCATAGCTAATTCACAGCAGCAGACAACTAAGAATAAGAAACAATTGCCTACTTCCACAACTAAGCCAAAACCTTCTTTAAAACAAAAGAAGAAATTTCTTGCTCGCCCTTCTAAAAATTCTACTGCTTCTAGTAGTCTGCCAAGGGAACTTTGCAGGGTAGCACATCTTACTGATAAGCTACTTAAAAATCAGGAAATAGCATGGCAAAGAAGTACATTGTGGATTTGAGTGAGGACGAAGTTTCTCAGCTGCAAGCATTAATTAAAAAAGGTAAGCACAAGGCAAGAACCATCACCCGCGCAAACATTCTTCTGATGGCTTCTGAGGGAGAAACAGATCAAGCGATCGCTGCCATTGTTCGAGTCCATGTTACGACAGTGGAACGGACACGAGAGAAATTTGTCATCGGTGGGTTAGATTTTGCACTCATTGATGAACCTCATCCACCGAAGATTCGTAAACTTGAAGGAAAATCAGAAGCGTTTTTGATAGCTACAGCTTGTTCTGACGCACCGTCTGGACGGGTAAGATGGACAATGCAACTTTTGGCAGACCACTTAATAGAAGTTGGTATCGTTGATTCGATTTCAGATGAAACTGTTCGTCAGACCCTAAAAAAAACGACATTAAGCCGTGGCTGAAAGAACAGTGGTGCATTCCCGAAGTAAACGCCGAGTACGTTTTACGGATGGAAGATTTATTGGATTTATACAATGAACCATATGATCCCAAACGTCCAGTAGTCTGTTTTGATGAATGCTCATATCAACTGGTGGAAGAAGTCAGACAACCATTGCCACCTGAACCAGAGCAACCAGAACGCTATGACTTTGAATATAAACGCAATGGAACAGTAAATTTATTTGCTTATTTTCAACCTTTAGTAGGGTGGAGACATATTGAAGTAACTCAACGGCGTACAAAACACGATTTTGCAAAACAAATGAAAGATTTAGTAGATATTTATCACCGCGATGCTGATGTTATTCGTTTAGTAGTTGATAACCTTAATATTCATACTCCAGCAGCCTTGTATGAAGTTTTTGAACCTCAAGAGGCACGTCGAATTGTACAAAGATTAGAGTTCCACTACACTCCTAAACATGCAAGTTGGTTGAATCAAGTAGAGATTGAGTTATCTGTTTTATCTCGCCAATGTTTAGAGCGACGAATCCCGGATATACAAACATTATCCTCTGAAATTGCTATTTGGGAGAAACAACGCAATCTTCAACGTACAAGTGTCCATTGGCGTTTTCAAACTACAGATGCACGGAGAAAGATGGAGCGTTTATACCCGACTGTATGACCCAGCAAATTTCCCTTGGCAGACTACTAGTGTTGTTTCTGACTTTTCTACAAACACAAGTACTCAAGAAGTTTACGTTGATTCGTTACCAGGATATATAGACAAACCTGTGCAAACATCCGAGATGCTACCCCAGATTTCCGAGAAAGAAGCATTTGATACTACCTTCTTGAGCCTTGGCGGAGAAATTATCTTGACAGCAGATTTAAATTTTGCAGAACCAGATAAATTTTCTCTTTCAAAACGTGGAGTAGAGAATATCTTTGGTACCGCTATAGACAAAACTCCTGATGAATTAGCCTTGCTTGTCAAGACCAAACTGGAGGCGCAAGGTTTTCAAGTATCTCAAATAAATACTTACGGCGGAGGACCACTCTATGAAGTGAAAAAGAGAACTTTCAGGGAATACATTTCTTTTGCACCTACCGCAGATGGAACAGGAGCAATTATTGTCACCTGGAGAACTGCTCCTGTTTGAGTCAGTTATTAGTTGTGAGTTGTGAATTAGTCATTATATTTCTTGCATTAATTGTAAAAAAAGAATATTTAACCACAGATGGACACAGATGGACACAGATGGAACTCACATTCTGCAATCTTATCTCTTGGATTTTTTGAAAAAGTATGATTAATGAATATTTAGAACTAGTGATATTAGGTATTTTCCCCTGTGGAAACGCAAGAGCAGGGAATGGGCGGGAAGGGAGTAGTTATCTTTTGTTGACTCATCACTAATAACTGTTAACTGTTCACTGAATCATTATTAGTCTGGGTGCTTGGTTGGGTAGAAGGTTGATGCCAACATTGCAAGTAAATGAGTTCCAATTCGTTGCCAACTTGAGAAAAAAAGCTCATTTGCTGTGATTGCAAACATAAAAAAATTCTGAAGAATACAAACGCAAAAATTGCTACAGCTATTCCAGTTATAGAACTAATCAATGCCTCAACGATACCAGAGGTTACTGTAGAGAAATCAGTAATGCCCACAGAGTTAGTTTTGAGATGAGTGAAAACCGTGAACAGACCATTTGCCGTACCTAGGATACCCAGCAAAGGGGCGATCGCCACCACACTTTCCAGCAGCATATCGCCTTTACGCATTGCCATGCATTCTTTATCACAAGCGGCTTTGATTGCCAAATGAAAGGTTTCGGGAGTGGGATTTTTCAGCCTCAGAGGTTCGATTAAAAAGCGACTAATGGCTAAAGTTTGGCTACTTTCTGCAATTTTTTCGGCTTTCTCTAAGTCTACCTTTGCCGCTGCAAAAATTTCACGCACTACCTGTTTCTCTTGAATCACTAGCTTCAACCAGAACCAACTGCGTTCCAAGATGCATGCTAAAGTTAATACCGATAAACCCAACAGGGGCCACATGACAAGACCGCCTGCTAGGAAAGTATCATATATTCTAGTCATATTCAATCAGGTAAGCCCTTACTGGTAAAAATGAATGCATATTTTGGTGAAAATACCAGAATTCTTTTTATTATTAGTTAAAGAAAATGAATTTCCTAATTAAGTGGCAGTTAAAGTGAGTAGGCGACTAGAGGAAAAACGTATCATAACGAGTGACTCATGACTAATGACTAATAATATAAGAAAGCGCTTCACAGTTCTTAAATATTAATGTATTGGAACAATGGCAAGAGATTTGCGGGGATTCATCAAAATTCTGGAAGAAAAGGGACAATTACGGCGGATTTCAGCGCCAGTTGACCCAGATTTAGAAATTGCTGAGATTGCCAACCGGATGCTGCAAAAAGGTGGTCCAGGACTCCTATTTGAAAACGTCAAAGGTGCATCCTTCCCAGTGGCGGTGAACTTGCTGGGAACAGTCGAACGCATATGCTGGGCAATGAATATGCAGCATCCTCTAGAGTTAGAGGAATTGGGCAAAAAGTTGGCAATGCTGCAACAACCAAAACCACCTAAGAAGATTTCTCAGGCGGTAGAGTTTGGTAAGGTGCTGTTTGATGTCCTGAAGGCAAAACCAGGACGCGACTTTTTCCCCGCTTGTCAGCAGGTGATTCTTCAAGGTAATGAGTTGGATTTGAATAAGTTACCTTTGATACGTCCTTATGTGGGTGATGCTGGCAAGATTATCACGCTGGGACTTGTAATTACTAAGGATTGTGAAACTGGGACACCAAATGTGGGTGTGTATCGCTTACAACTTCAATCTCAGAATACGATGACCGTTCACTGGTTATCGGTGCGAGGTGGGGCAAGGCATTTACGCAAGGCAGCAGAACGTGGGAAAAAATTAGAAGTGGCGATCGCACTCGGTGTAGATCCCCTAATTATCATGGCGGCTGCGACGCCAATCCCTGTAGACTTGTCAGAATGGCTGTTCGCTGGGCTTTACGGCGGTTCTGGTGTGCAGTTGGCAAAGTGTAAGACGGTAGATTTGCAAGTTCCAGCAGATTCAGAATTCGTGCTGGAAGGGACAATTACACCAGGAGAAGTATTGCCAGATGGTCCGTTTGGTGATCACATGGGTTATTACGGCGGCGTGGAAGATTCGCCCCTAATTCGCTTTCATTGTATGACGCACCGCAAAGACCCGATTTATTTAACCACATTTAGCGGGCGTCCACCGAAAGAAGAAGCAATGATGGCGATCGCCCTCAATCGCATCTACACCCCGATTTTGCGGCAACAAGTTTCGGAAATTGTAGACTTTTTCTTGCCGATGGAAGCGCTATCGTACAAAGCGGCGATTATATCTATAGATAAAGCATATCCCGGACAAGCGCGACGCGCAGCTCTTGCGTTCTGGAGTGCTTTACCACAGTTCACCTACACTAAGTTTGTGATAGTGGTGGATAAAGACATCAATATTAGAGATCCGCGTCAAGTGGTGTGGGCGATTAGTTCCAAAGTTGATCCGACACGCGATGTGTTTATTTTGCCGAATACGCCTTTCGACAGTTTGGATTTTGCCAGCGAGAAGATTGGTTTGGGGGGAAGAATGGGAATTGATGCAACTACAAAGATTCCTCCGGAAACCGAACATGAGTGGGGTGCGCCTTTGGAGTCAGATCCGGAGGTGGCGGCGATGGTTGAGAGGCGTTGGGCGGAGTATGGTTTGGGGGATTTGCAGCTAGGAGAGGTGGATGTGAATTTGTTTGGCTACGATGTGAGGTAGAACCCCACCCCCTACCCCCTCCCCGCAAGCGAGGAGGGGGATAAGAGAAGATTCTCAAATTTGCTGTTGAGGTGTTTTTATGCCTTCGCCGTTTCCTGGAATGAATCCGTATTTAGAAAATTCTGCATTATGGTCAGAGGTTCATAATTTGTTGATAGTGGCTATCTTTGATGCCCTGAATCCTCAACTGCGTCCAAAATATCGAGCCACTATTGAACAACGAGTTTATCAGACTACTGGGGAAGATTCTCTATTGGTGGGTATTCCTGATGTAGCGGTGCAACGTCAACAAAAGACAACTAAACCGGAAACAGCGAATGTTGCTGTCACCTCACCCCCAGTCCAAGCTGTAACTGTGACAATTCCTACACCTGGAACTGTTAGGGAAAGTTATCTGGAAGTGCGAGAGGTGACGACTCGGGAAGTGGTGACAGTTATTGAGGTTCTCTCGCCTAAGAATAAACGTGCAGGAGAAGGACGCAAAGCATATGAAAGAAAGCGTCAGAGGGTGCTAGGAAGTTTCACCAATTTAGTTGAAATCGACTTGCTGCGAGACGGCAAACCAATGCCAATTTTGCACAATGATATTCAAAGTGATTATCGGATTTTGGTGAGTCGTGGGGAACGCCGTCCCAAAGCTGATTTATATGCTTTTAATTTACAAAATATCATTCCTTCATTTCCGTTGCCTTTGCGTTCAGAAGATGTTGAACCATTAGTTGAGTTACAAACATTAGTAAGTGAAATATATAATCGGGCTAGTTATGATTTAGTCATAGATTATAGCCCGGAACCAGTACCAGCTTTGTCAGAAGCGGATGCAGTTTGGGCTGATGCGCTGTTGCGGGAGAAGGGGTTGAGGTAATTATCCAAGTTTTCTGGTGATAGCCACCAATACGCCAAAGCTATTTTTTTCTGATCATTCTTTCAGCCTTACTCAGTAACTCGTTGGTTTCCTGAGTAAGCTGTCGTTCCTCAACTTCTAGTTCTTCAATACGACCCATCAAAACTTCTATTCTTTTTTCAGGAGCTAAATGTTTGAGAAAATCAACCGCAATAACGTTTGATTCACCATTTAGCCAAGTCAGTAATCTCTGTAGCTTTTTACGAGTTTCTGGCTTAGTCTTTGGATTAGATAATTTTGCTGTAACAGACACTTTCACGTCAGATATAGCATATTCCTTAAATCTACCTGTCGTTTGAGATGATTTGAAATCTTTAACAATCTGCCTAACTAAGTAGTCAGAAAGCCCAAAAGATTTCAAATGTATTTGCGTCAAATACTTCAATTCGCTACTCACTTCCCTATCCTCCATTTGCCCAAGGCATCTGCTTGAGAAGCTCTTTTATATAAGTAGCTTGTGCCTCAATTGTGGTCTTCAAGTTAGGAACCAATTGATTTTGGTAGAAATTTTGAAAGTTGGTTAGTTTCTCAACTAGGTCTTCTATGGTTTTGTTTTGTTGGCTTTTTACCCTTTGCATGGCACCCAGTTGGTAATTGCGACTTTTCAATTGTGGTCCAGCATAACGAAGACAGCAAGCATAAACTTCTTCTTTTGTCACGGCATCACCATATGCATCTAATGCCCTCTCCACATCTGCTTGAGACCATTTAATCTCTGTAGCTACTTGCTTAATTAGTTCCTGTTTATTAGCCATACTAATCACTCGTCTTTAGGTTTCCTAAAAATCAACTATTCTCGTTCCGATACTGAGATTGCAACCAGGATGAAGCAATTTAAAATTTTCCGGTTTATTGGCTGCACTTCCAAAGTCTTTCAACGGAAGTACATGATGCACAACTGCATCTGCAAATCTGAGTGATTCACTACAGTAAGCACATTTACTTTCTTGATACTCGAATTGCTTCTGCTTCCAAACTATTCCCTTAGCAGATTTCAGCCATTTGTTAAATTCCTTACGAGGATCTATGGCTGTATTAGCTTTAACTAAAATATTTTCTGTTTCCTTACGGATTTTTTTTTCTTCTTCAAGAAGGACAAACATCTCGCTGTATAGCTGATTGAGTCTGTCTGCTGAACCTTTTCCCATTTCCAAGTTTTTAAGTAGCAAATATGTTCAATTTAAAATGTTTATGATGGCTTTAACCCCAGTGTTGTTACGGATTTTTTGTTGAGGAATCCCTAGCGTAACAAAAAGCGATCGCACCCCCACTCACCACATCATTAGCCCCCTCCCTGCTTGCGGGGAGGGGGTTGGGGGTGGGGTTCTATGCGTGAGGATGTTAAATTTAGTACAACAAAGACAAGTTCTCGCGCTCTTTGCTATTTTAATAAAATAAACAAAAAGATTCGCAGAACTATAAATGGACTGGATTACCCTACTGCGATCGCTACAATCTGATTTCATTAAAAGGTTAACATCTAGTTGTTTGCTGCATTGTGAAACAGAAGGACAATATAGCGAATTAACGGTGATCTCCGGAGAGAGGTTAAAGACACTACGAGAATTTTGCTGGCAGATGGCTGAGAAATATAAGCGCACTTCAGCAGTCCGTGATGTTTTTATCAGTAATTTGAAAGGAAAATTAGGTGAAGAAGTTGTCAAAGAACGTTTGGCTGCTTTTGTAACTGAAGTCGATTATGAAAAACGATTCGGCATTGGCGATGGTAAAGTTGATTTTACCCTGACTTTTGATCCATCAGTTGGTATTGCAGTAAAATCTCGCCACGGCAGTATCAATAAAGTCAGATGGACAATTAATGCAGAAGAAGTTCAAAAAAATGCAGTTGTAGCCTGCATTTTAATTCAAGAGGAAGTCAATGAAGCGCAACCTGAATATCACCTCTTCTTCGCTGGCTTTCTTCCTACCCAAATGATTAAACTGAAAACTGGGAAAATTTCGTTTGGGATAGAACAATTACTGTATGGCGGTGGCTTACGGTGCTATTTAGAACAGTTAGAATCCTTTACGCATCTCAACTCTTATAACCAAAAACCTCAAACTGAAAACTATAAAACTAAGCAGGAAACTAGCTATCAGCAACCACCAAAGCAACAGGTTCTTAAAACTAACTTTTCTCCTGAGCAAAAGGACTATCTCCGTTTCCATAATGGAGATTTAAATCTGCTTTATGTAAAACAGGGTGATGAATCCTTCGAGAAAAAACAGTACAACGCTGCAATCAATCACTATAATCAAGCTTTAAAACTTAACTCTAAAGATGCTGATACTTATTACAAACGTGGTCTAGCTTATTATCACTTAGGCAATTACGAGAAAGCAATTGCAGACTACACTCAGGTAATACAAATTAATCCTTATTACGGCAAAGTTTACACGAAACTTGGTTTGGCTCGTTATCACTTAGGAGATTACGAAGGAGCGATCGCAGATTACACTCAAGCAATCAGAATCAATCCCAATGATGCCGTTGCTTACAGAAATCGCGCTGATATTCGCTATCATGTAGGCGATTATCACGGAGCAATTGAGGATTATACTCAGGCTATCAAGATTAATCCAAATAGTTCTAACTTTGGAGATTCAAACAGAGCAATTGAGCTTTTTAGTCAGTCAATTGAAATGAGTCCTAAAGATGCTCTTGGTTATAAAAACCGTGGTAATTCTCGTTTTGATTTAGGCGATTACAAGGGAGCAATTGAGGATTATACTCAGGTTCTTAAGATAAATCCTAATGATGCCGATGGTTATTATAATCGTGGTCATGCTCGTTATGAACTGGGAGATTATCAGGGCGCAATTGAGGATTATACTCAGGTTCTTAAGATGAATGCCAATGATGCTGATGCTTATTACAACCGTGGTCATGCTCGTTATAACATAGGAGATAAGCAGGGGGTTATTGATGATTTTCAAAAAGCAGCAGAGTTTTATCGAAAAGAAGGTAAGCTAGAAAAACACAAAAATGTCAGAGAAAAAATTTTAGATTTAGAAATAGAAGAATCATTAGATATTTTAAACTTCTAAAAGCAGTGTCCTCCAGATAAACACAGATAATATCATGTCCAAATGAACACTTATAAAAAACGAAGAACCTCACCCGCCTACCCTTCGGCAACGGCTTCGCCGAACGGCACCCTCTCCTTATTAAGGCTATCCATTCCCCGCATCTTTCTTAACATTGCTCAAAGATAAGCAGAGAAAGGATTAAAGACTCTACCGGAGGTGAATGGCTTGACAAAAGAAGCGAAAAATGTGTGTAACGAAAGAATCAGACGTAGGTGTGCTCATTAAAAATGTCAGGAGTCAAGAATTATCAATGATTGCGAGCGTAAAAAATGAATACAACCGAGAGCTTGAACGAGCACAGAGTAAAAGCAGGTTTAGCTCTGTTTTCTGACTATCGCCAGATGAAAATCTAAACCCTTTCCTAGTCAGGGTTTTGCGTATTCAGGTTCGTTTGGGGGTTTTTATCAATATGCGATCGCTAAATACTGGAGTCAATCTGGCTTTGGATATTTAACGGCAGTAAAGTCAACTAGAAATTCCCTATTTTGTGCCTATCACTTCGCTTTCTATCGAAAGGGAAGCACAGCAGAAAACAGGGTTAAAAAAAGTCGAGAAATATTTTGGCGCACAACGAGTGCAACAATTACAGGCGTCCAGAGCGAAGCTTGCTTTGTCCCAAAGGCATCGGGTGAAGCCCAAGCTGGTTGTACTTTGTCATGTTTGACCGAAGGGGATTGAGAGATACAAGCTTGGGGAGTTCAATGAAGTAGTCTCCATGTTGCGGCGATATCATGCAATCGCCGCAGTCCTGACTTCGAGACGCTACGCGAACGCCAAATAGTTTTCACCCCCATACTTGTTGATTTAAGATTCCAAGGGGCACTCCATAACTGCTTGACGGAGCGCGTTGAATGCACTTTTAATCCCGACAAGAATCAATGGTCAAGATAACCAAGAGGTTTTGGCGTTAGACAAAACCGGGGTGGGGTAGAACGAGAATTGCCTTGTTCCCAGTCTCTGGCTGGGAATACCATTGGGAGGCTCTGCCTCTGCCTTAAGAGCGGCAGAGCCGCTTAAACTGCATTTCCTGCTTAGACCTGGAAACGAGATTTTAGAAGAGTTTTGGCTTAAGTTGACACGTATGGCTTCTAGCCCGCCCACTTTATAAGACGGACGCCAATCCCCGAAGTTCTGATTGCCCAAAGGGCACTGCGCTCCGCGCAATCGGAGGAGACCGATCCTCAGACTTCTCTCCATCCCACAAGAAAAGGTTGGATATTTTTTATTTGGAAGTCCCTAAGCAGCTGCTTGTGCAATTAATTGGTTAGCAACCTGCTGTGCCAAGTTAATCGGAATTGCAAATCCCAGTCCTTGGGCACCTTGAATAATAGCAGTGTTCACACCGATGACTTGCCCGCGTTGATTCAGGAGTGGTCCACCTGAGTTCCCAGGGTTAATAGCAGCATCGGTTTGAATAAACCCAACTTCGCGATTTCGAGCACCTAATGCACGACTCGTGCGGTCTGTTGCACTGATAATGCCTACTGTCACGGTGTTGTCTAAACCCAGAGGATTACCGATCGCGATCGCCCATTCTCCAGGTTTCAACTGATCGGAATTACCAAGACTCACAACCGGCAGATTATTCGCCTGAATTTGGACAACAGCTAGATCCGTTGCTCTATCTTGTCCTAATACTCGACCTGTGAAACTACGACCGTTTTTCAAAGTTACGCTGACTGTGTCTGCTCCACCAACAACGTGAGCGTTTGTTAGAATCAGACCATTCGACCTAATAATAAACCCTGAACCCGTACCTCTGGCTACTCTTCGACCATAGGTATATGGATTTCTTACGGTGCGTGTAGAGTCAATCCGCACGACAGCAGATCCGGTTCTTTCTACCGCAGAGGAAACAAAGTTACTATCTGTGTTGCCGATTGGTGCAGAAGGTAATTGAGCAATTGGTTGCTGAGATAGCACTGGATTTGTGGGCATGAAATGTCCGCCCAACATAGCCGTTGCAGCTCCTAAAGACACCAAAGACAAATTCGTGAGAGACTTCTTGAAAGAAAAAAGAAAAGACATTTTAGATTTCCTATAAATGAGGATGGTTTGACACAGAATCATTGGAGACAAAAGCTGTTTTCCTCACCCAGGTTCCTTAGCTAGCGTTAACAATCCGCTTGATAAGATCCAGCGCTACCTGAGTTGTTTCATTTAACAGTTTTGCGTCTACCTTTTTATCATTTGGCGTGTGGTAGTTCGGCTCGTAGCCTCGGTAGAAGAATAGAACTGGCACGTTTTTGTTAGCAAACGATGCATGGTCGCTACCGCCAGATGAGCCAAAGGTTTTCACTTTAGGGTCAATATTTCGCGCAAATGCTGTTAAAGATGACGTACCACCAATTCCTAACTGGTTGTTGACGCCAACCATATCGAAATTGACCATAGCTTTCAGCCCTGAGAGAAACTGCGGCTCAGCTTTATTGACAAAAGCCCGCGAACCGTGCAGCCCGTCTTCTTCACCATCAAAGGCGATGAACCAGGCTTGACGAGCAGTCGGTGTATTAGATAGATTACGGGCAAGAGCCAGGACAACTGCTGTTCCCGAAGCATTATCGTTTGCTCCCGGAGAACCAGGTACTGAGTCGTAATGCCCACCTAGAATAATTTTGGGTTGAGTCACACCTGCAAGATGTGCTATAATATTACGCCCAGTGACAACACGCCGCTGCGCATTCACATTCAAATTGACATTCAGGGGTACGCTTTCCACACGTTGAATTAAGGGATTACCTTGTTGACCTGAAAGCGCCAGTACAGGAATTTTTACCTCCTCGGCGAGCGTCCCGTACACATCACCTTGTTGATTGTTGACAATCACCAAACCCACAGCCCCAGCAGCAACAGCATTTTTCGCTTTTTCAGAAAAACGAATTTCACCGCGCCGGACAATGGCGATCGCCCCCTTAACATTCACAGCAGCAAAATCAGCTTTGCGTCCGACATTAGGAACCGCTACCAATGGCGCATTCAATTTTCCTGCAACTGTCCCATTGAGTGCTTTGCCTTCAACCGTTGCTTTATCAACACTCAGGTTTGAACCTAAGTCTTGAAATTTTGAATAAGTAAAAGTTTGAACTTCAGCCACATAACCAGCTTTGCGGTACTGTTCAATTAGATAAGCGCTTGCCTTTTCCATGACTGGTGTTCCAGCCACTCGCGGACCAAGATTCACTAAAGCTTGCACATCTGTAAAGGTGCGGTTAGACTCTTGAGCCTCAACAGCTTCTTGAGTAGGATTTGGCTGGGCAATGCAAGCTGTAGGAAGTCCAACTAAAACAGCTACCAGCGCCGTTTGTAACCATGATTTTGCTAATGTCTTAAATAGAAAATTTGATGGAAATTTCGTGTTCGTCACCTTTGTACCTACAGCTATGAATCGCAGGTTCTCAAACGTATGCAATCAGGCGACCACAAATAATCACACCAGTCCAAAGCACAAGGGAAATGACTGCGATCGCTCTAACCACCCTTGGAGTTCTCACACCCCGGTTCCAGAACTTAACCGATTTAAAAGCCACTCTATGAAAAAAAGCCGCATTCACCGCAGCCGCGCACAACAGCAAAAGCTTCAGGCGAAAAGCTGGATTTGCTGCTATTTGGCTTGCATTCACTGCAAACATGAGAAAACCTGATAGGACGACAACAGCAAAACTTAGGAAAGACCAAGGCAAGAGGTATCTTGCCATATCTGTTACCAACAGGTGGCGGGAGAAACCAAGTAACCTTAAATCGAACAAAGCAACTGAGCCAAAGACAATGGCTAGACCAAGAATGTGTGTCGTTGAAATAATTGGGTAAAGCCATAGCCACTGGCGAATCAGTGAGGACAAGGCACTGTTTTCTAACCACAGCCACCAGGTTGTATCAGCAATGTGCATCAGCGCAGTTCTACTGTTTGCTTACCTATAGTAATTCGCTCTGCCCGCATTTCATTAACATCCGTGCGATGAGGGTAGCCTACTAGCCTCACTTGCTGTCCAACCTGCAAAGCGCTTTGGGGTAGCCCACGTCTCTGCAATCGGGCAGGTGGTGCAAGGACTGCTTGCCACACTTTATTATCATCTGTTTTCACTTCTATTGTGGTGTGCGGACTCCCATAACTGATATTCTGGATTTCCCCAGACAGGTTCAGCGTTTGCTCGTTGTTGTACTCACTCCATCCGTGATGGGCGCTCGCATTTTCAGTTGCAGAAGCTAGGAAAGTTGCAATTGTTGCTGCAGTTAGCGCAGCATGCATAAATCCTTTTTTAACCATGGCTTTGTCTATCTGTTGCTGATTATCCATGATTCCATTCCTGCTTTTGTTAAGTTTTCGTCTGGAGTTTTGAGTAAAAAGTGTCACGGTAATTTTTTGGTCTTCTCTACTAAGCACTTACAACTGTTTTGGTCAATTCACCACTACAGTTTTTCCACCAATCGTGATTTGCGACGCTCCCATTTCGTTGGAACGATTGTAAGCCGGCCATCCTACCACAGTTGCAGTGGAGCCTACCTTGAGAACGCTCTGGGCTAATCCTTGCCACTGCGCCTGAGTTGGTGATGGCAAGTCAATCTTCCAAACTTGCTTCGAGCGACCAGTTGTTTGAAGTTGCATACGAATGTGGGGACTCGTATATCTGACTGCTTTAATCACGCCTGTGATTGTCCGTGGATTTCCGAGATCATAGTTTGTGTAATAGCCGTGATGTGCTGCTACTTGTCCAGGAAAACCAAGGCTCGCAACTACGGTAATTATGGCTACCCAAAACAACTTAGAGCGTGCAATCATATGTTTGGCGGTGCTAAGTTTCGAGAGATTTAGGTGTGTACAAGAACCCCACCCCCAACCCCTCCCCGCAAGCAGGGAGGGGAGCGTACACTGGCGGGGTGCGGTTTAGGGTCATTGTGAATGATAAACCAAACATGATATGACAGACCTTTGATATTCTTGTTATTTTTTAGTGTGATGGACAAGTATGACAAAAAAATGTCAGTGCCTCTCGCTAAAGATAAAAAATTGAATTTCCTACTCCCCAATCCCCAATCCCCAATCCCTCTACTTCAGAGGTAGTTCAATTTGAAAGGTAGAACCTTGCCCAAGCACACTTTTGGCACTAATGTGTCCTCGGTGCGCTTGCACAATTTGTTGGGCGATCGCTAATCCTAAACCAAAGCCACCTGTTTGACGCGATCGCGCTGTATCAACGCGATAAAACCGTTCAAATATATGAGGTAAATCTTCCTCCGGAATGCCAATGCCGTTATCTTCCACCTGAATAATGGCTCGCTGAGATTGTGTCACCAATCTTAGTGCAACTGTACCATCAAGAGGAGTGTACTTCAAAGCATTGCTAAGTAAATTTACAATCGCCTGTTTTAACAAATCTGGGTCGGCTTTGAGGTTAACAGGTGACTGGGGTAAGTGAAAAGTAAAATTTAGATTTTGTGCAGCTGCTAGTTGCTGATACTCTTGGGCTATAGGTTGCAGTAGTCCAACAAGGTCTATAGTCTTTAAAGCCGTGTTATTCAGCGGTCCATCCTGACGAGCAAGAAACAACAGATTATTAATGAGATTGCTCATTGATTTAGCAATCTCCGCAATATTTTCTAGACGAAAACGCTGCTCTAATTCATCCTGTGGAGGCATTAAAGCCACTTGTGCATTACTTAAAATCGCAGCCACAGGAGCGCGTAACTCATGAGAAGCATCAGCAGTAAAGCGTTGTAGTTGTTCGTATGCCCGACGAGTTGGTTGCATAGCAAGTCCCCCCAGAAACCAACCAGTAATACCTATCGTCCCTAAAGTAGCTGGCAAAGCAAGTGTTAGAAAAAACCTTGCTTTATCTAAGTTTTTACGTAGAGGAGTTAGAGGAACAGCGACTTGAATATAACCCGTCAGAAAAGAACCTTGTATAATTGGTAACGTTAATTCTCGAAACCATTCTTTGCTCGTCGTTACCTCATCTTGGTTCCTACTGATTTGAATAGTTTGAAAACCAGGAGCAACAGTTAATTTTCTCGAACCAGACATACCAGTAGAATCAACTAATTCTCCATTGAATTTGTACAACCGAACATACGCAAAGCCATTATTGATTGGTGGTACTGAATCACCAAAAATTGGCACATCCCTTCGTTCAAGCAGGGATCGTTTGTTATACAGCCTATACACTGGATTTCTGGCAATAGTTTTGCTATCAGAATACAATCTTTCATCAAAAGCCTGAAGCTGCTGCTGAACAATCAGGTAATAGGCTATACCAGCAAATGCGATGAGGATGCTCCCCATCGATATTGTAAATAAGTAAGCTAAATTGCGACGGCTACGAACAAACATAATTAGTCAAGATTTAAGAAGAACACAGAAGGCAGAATGCAGCTTGGGCAATTAGTGAGGGCTTGAACCCACCCCGACAACACCTACTGGCAAAGAATACACACGCGCCCTCATTCTGACGTAGATTGCTGAGTTCTTTGTTGGTCAAAAGTCAAAAATTATTTTTGAATTTTGAATTTTGAATTTTGAATTGTTAATCTCCCCTGCTCCCCCCCATCTCATTTTTCCGGAACATTAAGCCGATAACCCATACCATAAACATTTTCCAGCCAATCTTTTGCTTCAACTGTTTGCAGGCGCTGTCGCAGTCGGCGCACTAGTGTTGTCACAGCATTACTTTCTGGTTCTGTCCCCCATCCCCAAAGAGCCTGTTCTATTTGATTGTGAGATAAAATTTGACGAGGATGACGCATCAGATACTCCATCAGTTGAAATTCTCGACCAGATAATTGAGATGTGAGTTGATTTCGCTCAAGAGTTAGGTTATTCAAATCGAGATGTAAATCTGCTAATGTAAGTTTGTCTCCTTGCCAAAGTGGGGAGCGCCTTCTCAAAGCTCTCACCCTTGCTAGCAGTTCGATAATATCAACTGGTTTTACCAAGTAATCGTCTGCTCCGGCGTCTAAACCATAAACTTTATCTGATATTGTGTCCTTAGCAGTCAGCATCAGTACTGGGGAAGTTTTCCCAACGCGTCGATATTCCTGACAAAGGTCAACCCCGCTGACTTTGGGAAGCATCCAGTCTAAGATCAATAAGTCATAATCTTTCTGAGAAAACAGCCACTGAGCCGTTTCTCCATCTTCTATCGCATCAATTGTATGTCCTGCTTTGGTAAGCGCAGCTCGCAGTGGCTCTAATTGGGCTAGGTCATCTTCCACCAGTAAAATTAACATAGGGCGATCGCTAAGAAAAGTTTTTCCTTTATCTTAGTGTGCGTAGTATTTGTGGCGTGAAACTAGTTCATTTATGCTCCAATCCCGATGGTTAAAGATTTTGCGTTCTTTGGGGTTAGAGTTTTGGCTACCCCTACCACTGCTTGGATTAGCTTTTTGGGTAGGAGGTGGATTTCTGATGGATAGAATATTAAGCCGCTCTCATCAACCAACGAATCCTTTGAAGGTTGAGACATTATCAGCCAAGCAACCGAGAACAGTTGTACTGTCAATCACAGTTCAAATAAAAAAGCATCAAGGTGTTTCAAGAGTCAGAGTTAAGACAGCTTCCAAAGCACTCAAAGAACTAGAATTTGAATTTCCTGTAACAGAACTTAATCAAGTGGAAGCGGCAATTAGCAAAGAGTTACGATTGCCAATCGATGATGTGAGAAAGTTGATGCGGTTTGAAACGGAAAATGGTAGTGGAATGAAGTAGTTGCGGTTTCACTCTGGAAAAATGAGATGAGCGAGGGATTGAGGGGAGTGAGGGAGGGAGTGAGAACTAATGACCAATGAAGATGTACAGACGCCCCATGGCGCGTCTCTACAAATGACTAATGTTTTTTTCAAATTTCTGAAGTATTAAAATACACTAGAACAACGAGAACAGTTATAAGCTTTTTCATCGCATTTGCCATGACCCAGACCGCCCTCAATAGATTTTGGGAACTTGTACTCGGAGCGATCGCCCTCAAAGAGGAAGCCTTTGGGCTGATTCAATCGCTACCCCAAGGTGCAATAGCAGCCTTATACATTGTACTTATTGCTGGGTTTTCTCAGGCGCTGGGTCAGGGGACGGTGCTATTCGTCAACCGAGTCAAACCGCTTCGCTTTTTTCTGAGTCTGTTGATTGGGTCTGTGTTATTTGTATTCAGTGTTTTGTTTTGGGGTTTAAGTACATGGTTGGTAAGCTTTGTACTATTTAAGGTTAATATCCCGTATCGCATCATTTGGTCTACCCTAGGATTTGCCTACGCACCGCTGATGTTGAGTTTTTTAGTCGCCTTGCCTTATTTGGGTGTGCCAATTCAAGTCTTGCTCTCTATTTGGACGCTGTTAGCATTTGTGATGGGCTTGCGCGTCGCCCTTGGTCTTACTGTTTGGCAGGTCCTTTGGTGCAGCGTGTTGGGATGGCTTGTATTTCAAATTGTACAGCGCACCATTGGACGACCAGTTGCAATAGTTGGCAAGTGGCTGTCTAATACAGTCGCAGGGACACGGCTGGTTACAGATATGCAAGGACTGGAACAACTTCTGCAAGCAGGACCGCAGATGTTACGTAGAGATAACCAAACTAACGCTGGTGATAGAGACAACGGGAGGCTGTAACTGTGAAGCGAATTACCACATTTTTAGGCATTGTTTTCATTGCTCTACTTTGTACTCTACTCTACCCGCCACTGAGCCATTTGTGGTTAGTTTGGTACAACGCTTTGGGGGGTGCGCTTAAGCTCACAGTTGATTTGTTGCAGATTAGTTTAATTACCGTTGTCTTCGCCGGGCTCCTGGTTCCGCTCGAAGCTTTAGGTTGGTGGGCAGGGTGGTATGGTGATAAAATTGATACTAAGGGTCATTTAGGAATATTAGAGGAAGCAATTCCACCGCAAACAAACATTGTCCGATATGTCATTTACCTTGATGGCATCGGTCAAGCTTCATTCAAGTATTTCCCAGATGGCGATCAGTTTTTGCGCTCCTTAGGGGTCGCTTTGCCAGATAATATTGTCATCATTCGAGGACTCATGCCCTACTCAGTCCTCAATCGACCACTTACCGAAGGTGGAATACTAGCGTCCTTTTGGCGTTTCGCCGAACGACGCAGTCAATCCAACACTGGTGGTATATTCAACGCTTTGCTTGCCATGACGATTAATATTCGCAATCTCCTGGTTGTTGCGGTTTCTGCTGACCAACGCTTTGGACCAATTTATAACCAGGGGACGGCGCAGGTGATGTACAATAGCCTGATTAACCACGGTTACAAACCCGGTAGCGGAGTACCGATCACACTGATTGGTTTCAGCGGTGGTGGACAGATAGCAATGGGAGCGCTTTCTTATCTTAAGCAAGCACTAGATCAGGCACCCATTGAGATTATTTCTTTAGCTGGTGTCATCAGTGGCAATAACAATGCATTATTGGTAGAGCATCTCTACCATCTGGTAGGTGACAAAGACCCGGTTGAGCGCCTAGGTCCGATTTTGTTTGCCAAACGCTGGAAAGTCTTCTTTTTATCCTACTGGAACCGTGCCAAACGCATGGGCAAAATCACTTTTATTTCACTCGGTCCAGTGGGGCATATGGGCGCTGGGGGTCCTTTAGATGCGAACAAATTTTTAAGCGATGGTCGCAGCTATCTGCAGCAAACGGTTGACATTATGTCAAGGATTTTGCAAGAGGAGTATCCCTACAATCAAGAACTTGTTAAAAAGAAGATTAGCAATTACGAACGGTATCAGGAAGCAGCGTTTAATCGACCAGAATACTATCCTTTAAACCAGTCGGTAAACCCAGAACTTTATCGACCAATTGCCTCTTGGATGGGACGGCTGATTTTACCACCTAAAGAGCAACGCCAATCAGGTGTTCTGTTTGAAGTGCATCACGCAGATGAGCAACACAAACACTTGGTGGGACAAGTCGTGTATTTGAAATGGATTGACGACCCCGAATCAAAAGTATCGGTTCAGTCAACGAAAAAGGATGTTCACTTCAACGCCGAAGCATTATACAACTACACACAGGGAAAAATCGTTCCGATTCGGATAAATCATTGGCGTCAGGTGACTCCATTGGAATCGCTGGCTGGTTCAAGACCCAATGATGATATAGTTGTGATCCTGCGCGAGCCAGTTGCAGTTGAACAAAACGGGAAGATAACTCTTTACGTGACCAGTGAACCAGTTCAAATTTCTGGGCGCTTTTATGCGTTAGTGAAGTTTTTGCAGCCCATTCAACAGGGAAGTGAACAATACCGGGTGGTTCATTTCAATCGCAATTCCCGTGAGTTTGACTCTGTTGAAGAAGTCGTGCTTTTGCCTGAGGTCATTCCTAATCAAAACGGAATTTCCAACTCAACTAACCGTGATATCGAAAAGTCTCCCCTCAATGCCTCTGGTTGGTATATCTACGGTGCAAAAAACGCTTTAGGCATGTTTGTTGTGCAGGCGATCGCCCCCCGTGCTTTGTTACGAGTCAAACCGCAAGAGGTGATTGTTGGCAGAAAACCAGCGCGTAAATATCTTAGAAAACGCTCTTGGCAGAATATTACCAAGCATAAAGGACAAATACAATCTGTTTTTTTAACTACAAGGGGTACGGATATCCAAAAAGCAGTCTCCAAATGGCGTGAAGGTGAGTGTGCCTTACTTGTACACGTGTATGGCGGTGTTGGTGGCAAAAAACGAGAACCTGCAGCTAAAGCCCCTGTATACTTTGGTCATTCCGCCTATGGAGTGGCAGAGGTGGTGCGGGAACCACTGACAGGTGAGTTGCGCTTTGACATTAAATATCACCAAGTTTACACTCACAACGATGATGGAGTGATTGCAGGGACTCTGTCCTGGACTCGTTATATGGGCGATCGCCAGTTTGGTTGGTTGGGAATTCGTCCCGTTTGCGATATCCTGATTAAATTTGATGCTCTGACACAAGACTACGATGCTGATGAAGTCAAGCGCACACCATTGGAACTTTTGAACCGTCAACTGGAAATCATGACAGCGCGTTACCGCATTGGAGATGGTACCGGTGCAACTTATGTCGGTCCTGCAAACAATTGTTCTCAAGATTCTAACCAGGCATTATATGCAGCGATTAGAGCCATTCAGGTTGCCATTCAAGTCAACCCTACAGAGATTGGGTATGCCATCAAAACCAATCCGCAGTTTAAAAATTGGTTACTCCGCCATCCCGAATATGCCACCAGCTTTAAGCAGTTGGTGAAGTTAGCCACAGTACTCAGACATGAGCTATTACCCTTTGGCATCGCACGGGCTGACTGGGAGAACTCTTCTACTACAACTATAGGAACTTCCCTTGCAGACAGTCCTCTACAACAACTTTTCAGAGCTTTAGTCAGTTGGCGAACTGTTCTGCCTCGAAAGGCAAGCGATAGCGTAACGCAGATATTTTTTAAACAAGGAGCATCTGTGTGGATACTCAGCACCAGTCAGGTAGGCAACTTAGACCCAGATATTGCAGCGATCGCCCCGTTCACTTTTTAGGATTTTACTATTGTTTGGTTTAAGGAGCATCCATCATAACTCATATCATCATGTAGCTCTTAGTTTCAGCTATAAGTTATAGGAAACTAAACTCCATTCGAGGTAATTTTTTAGAACAACTAATAACTTATGATCTACTGTGAATATCTCGATTCTCATAAAAACCTTTATTGCAGTCTTTGTTCTTGCGGATGCAGTAGGTAATATACCAATACTTTTGGTTCTGACAAAGGGCATGGAACCAGAAAGCAGAAACAGAGTTATAGATAAAGCGATAGTAGTGGCAATAGGAGTGCTTTTACTGTTTGCCTTTGGTGGTCAGTTTATATTACGTTACTTGGACGTCAGCTTGGGTTCTTTGCGAGTCGCAGGGGGACTACTGCTGTTGTTGATTGCCTTACAAATGCTTCAAGGAGAATTAGATACACCTGTTATCGATCAAGAGCGAGATGTCGCAATTACTCCACTTGCCTTGCCACTACTAGCTGGACCTGGTACTCTGACATCGGTCATGCTGTTGATGTCGGAATCTCCCAGCCCTCATATTAGCGTCATCGTGGGTATTGTAGGGGCAATGTTCTCTAGTTGGTTGATTTTGCGTTTGGCAAACGGTATCGACAAGTGGATCGGTGTAGAAGGAGAAGTGATTATCACCCAGCTTTTAGGTTTTTTACTAGCAGCACTTGCAGTGGAGATTGGCAGTGCTGGGATCAAGGAGTTGTTTTTAACTTAACGTGAGTTCCATACACATGAAATTTACCTCTCCCCCAACCCCTCCCCTGCAAGGGCAGGGGCTTAAAAAGCCAATTTTTACGTAGCTCCTTCCTGACACTGTTGGCGAAAGTGTTACAAAAGCATAAACAAAAGTGTTACAACTAAGAGCCGCAACGACAGATTGAAGGTTTGAGCTTAGGTAATACTTGGATTTACAAATATGTACTACATTCGTCAACAGTATCCGTATTTCGGCATACCCCTTAGTACCAGCGCCAGCTAAAAAGCGCGGTCGCCCCTTCACGCCTCGTTACTCAAATCTGCCCAACGCAAGGCAAGTGGTGCGCCTTGGATCGTTGGGTGTTGAGGGGTTTTTGTATAAATACCCGCACCACTGCCGCCCCAATTCCGTATCGTCACGTTCATAGATTTAATGAAGATTGGGCAGATTTGAGCAGGTTTAGCCCAACCCCAAGAAAGCAGTCGTCACATTGCCAGCTATTAGATATGATGATGAGCGTGTAGCGCGGTATTCACGTAGCCAGGGGAGTGTCAATTGGGTACTATTGGGGAGTTTAATTGTGCTTTTGCTAAGACACTTCTTGAAACGATAAGCAACAGATAATGCTAGTCTCACGTCTGCATAGATTTTTTACTGCTCCGATAGACAAACGATCTGCTTCTGAACACTTCAGAACCTCTACATCAGTTATATTTTGGTTTGGTTTTAGCCTATCGTTTGCATTTTTTTATGGTATTTTAGGGCTTTTGAAAGCTGTTGGAAATGAATACGCTGTCCAGGATGATGCGCGAGAGTATGTGTTTTGGATGCAGCGGTTTATAGATCCAGAACTACTGCCTCATGATTTGATTGCAGATTACTTTAAATCCATCACACCGCCTGGATTTGCTACAGTTTACCAGTTGATGGCAAGTCTAGATATTAATCCACTTTTACTCAGTAAAATCTTACCAATCGTATTGAGCTTGATTGCCACCGCCTACTGTTTTGGGGTTTGCCTCCAGATTTTTCCAGTGCCCATGGCTGGATTTATCGCTACACTCCTCCTAAATCAAAGTCTTTGGTTCCAGGACGACTTGGTTTCTGCCACACCTAGATCTTTTGTATATCCATTGTTTTTAGCATTTTTGTACTATATGCTACGTACATCTTGGCTAGCCATGTGCGTAACACTCGTTCTGCAAGCGCTTATTTATCCTGTACTTATATTTATTTCAGAAGGAATTTTGTTCCTACGGTTATGGGACTGGAAGTGTTGTACACCTAGGCTTAAGCAGAAGCAGAGTAGCTTATTGTTGTGTGTAGCTGCTATGGGGCTAGGCTTTCTTGCAATACTGCCCTATGCCTTAGCTTCCTCTGAGTTTAATCCACTTGTCACCGCTACACAAGCCAGAGGAATGCCGGAGTTCTGGCCGGGAGGACGACATCCTTTTTTTGACGACAACTCTTGGAGGTTTTGGCTAATTGGACAACATAGTGGTATACTACCGCCGTTATTACCTCCTTTAATGTGGGTTGGGTTGTTGTTGCCAATAGTGTTGCAAAATTTGTCTTGCTTCCCATTGGTTAAGCAAGTCAAAAGCGAGGTTACAGTTTTATCTCAAATCGTGTTGGTATCCTTGTGTCTATTTTTTGCTGCTCATGCTTTGCTACTAAAACTGTTTTTTCCTACCCGATATACAGGTCATACTTTGCGAATTGTCATGGCGCTTGCTGCTGGAATAATCTTGACCCTAATACTGGATGCACTCTTTCGGGCTTGTAAGCAAATGACAGAATCCAGTCTCCGAAGAAAAAGATTCTGGGTATTAGTATTAATCGTAACATTAGGAGTTACGCTCGTGCTGTTCCCTAATTTTTCAAAAGGCTTTCCAATAATGAATTATAGAGTGTCTAACGAGTCAGCTTTGTATAAATTTTTTCAGAGGCAACCTAAAAACATTCTTATTGCTACCCTGTCTGATGAAGCAAATAATATCCCGACGTTTGCCCAACGATCTATTTTAGTCGGTAAAGAATACGCACTTCCCTTCCATCTAGGCTACTACCGCCAGATTCACCAACGAAGCATGGATTTGATTCATGCTCAGTACAGTCAGGACTTATTAGCAGCACGACAGTTGATTCAGAAGTATGGGATAACTTTCTGGTTATTGGATCGCGTAGCGTTTACACCTGATTATTTGAGCGACAAAAGCTGGCTTAGAAGTTTTCAGCCAGCGTTTACAGAAGCTTTAACCAGCTTGGAACAGGGAACAGTTCCGGCACTAGTAGTCTGCCAAGGGAACTTTGCAGGGTAGCACATCTTACTGATAAGCTACTTAAAAATCAGGAAATAGCATGGCAAAGAAGTACATTGTGGATTTGAGTGAGGACGAAGTTTCTCAGCTGCAAGCATTAATTAAAAAAGGTAAGCACAAGGCAAGAACCATCACCCGCGCAAACATTCTTCTGATGGCTTCTGAGGGAGAAACAGATCAAGCGATCGCTGCCATTGTTCGAGTCCATGTTACGACAGTGGAACGGACACGAGAGAAATTTGTCATCGGTGGGTTAGATTTTGCACTCATTGATGAACCTCATCCACCGAAGATTCGTAAACTTGAAGGAAAATCAGAAGCGTTTTTGATAGCTACAGCTTGTTCTGACGCACCGTCTGGACGGGTAAGATGGACAATGCAACTTTTGGCAGACCACTTAATAGAAGTTGGTATCGTTGATTCGATTTCAGATGAAACTGTTCGTCAGACCCTAAAAAAAACGACATTAAGCGTGGCTGAAAGAACAGTGGTGCATTCCCGAAGTAAACGCCGAGTACGTTTTACGGATGGAAGATTTATTGGATTTATACAATGAACCATATGATCCCAAACGTCCAGTAGTCTGTTTTGATGAATGCTCATATCAACTGGTGGAAGAAGTCAGACAACCATTGCCACCTGAACCAGAGCAACCAGAACGCTATGACTTTGAATATAAACGCAATGGAACAGTAAATTTATTTGCTTATTTTCAACCTTTAGTAGGGTGGAGACATATTGAAGTAACTCAACGGCGTACAAAACACGATTTTGCAAAACAAATGAAAGATTTAGTAGATATTTATCACCGCGATGCTGATGTTATTCGTTTAGTAGTTGATAACCTTAATATTCATACTCCAGCAGCCTTGTATGAAGTTTTTGAACCTCAAGAGGCACGTCGAATTGTACAAAGATTAGAGTTCCACTACACTCCTAAACATGCAAGTTGGTTGAATCAAGTAGAGATTGAGTTATCTGTTTTATCTCGCCAATGTTTAGAGCGACGAATCCCGGATATACAAACATTATCCTCTGAAATTGCTACTTGGGAGAAACAACGCAATCTTCAACGTACAAGTGTCCATTGGCGTTTTCAAACTACAGATGCACGGAGAAAGATGGAGCGTTTATACCCGACTGTATGACCCAGCAAATTTCCCTTGGCAGACTACTAGTAATGCTAACAAAACGCTGTTCTGTGTTCGAGACTAAGAGTATGGTTGTGCTAGAAGCAGACTGTATTACTCATGCACAAAAGCAATAACTACCAATTCATGTGATTGTCATACTGATAAGCTTTCACCTACCCACTCCATCCTCTCTTCATATTCTGGGTGCAGTCCAATGCGATCGCCTCTGGCGGGCACTTCGTGCCATCGCGAAGCGGGCGCTCTGCGCCATCGCCCTTGGCGGGCACTCCGTGCCATCGCACCAACGAATCTGCATAATTCACCTTGTCCGCCGCTAGTAATCATTATTCGTTAGTGAAGTACCTACACTTCTCTTCGAGTAAGTGTAGGCTTCCCGTCTCATCTGCCGTTGCCTCGTTAAACCCGTGTTTAATCTGGTCTTACACAGCATCTCTGGTCTTTCGACCTTTATCTCCTCAAGGGAGAACCCAGGCAGCCGCCCGTCAACCAAGGGCAGTTTAATTTCTTTTCCGTACATTCCTGTTTGGCGTATTTTTTTACAGCCTACGGGCTAACCAGTGACCGGAATCTTTCCCCCTTTCTCACGCTAGTTACTTTCGCCGCGCGTATAACCGCTACTTCGTGTTGTGGTCAGCGGTGTGGGTGGGTCGCGACCAATACTATTATACACTATTTGGTCGTGAATTTTCGGAAATATTTGGCGATTCCTCAACCACCCCACTTCCTGTCAATCCTATGGATTGAATTGGTCGGGGATCGTTTCGTTATCGCCCAACAATTCATCTCAACACCTCCCTTACGGGTAGGTGTGAGCCTTCTTGTTGAAATAGGTAAAAAGTGTGTGTCTGCCATCCCCTTCTGTGTGTAAGGGGCTTTTTATTTTGGAACAGCGGCGACTGAGTCTGGCGTAGGCTGGGAATTTTAGTGGTTTCTTTGTAGCAGCGTTTCCTAGACAAAGTGACAGACGACTGCTATGATTTATCCTTTCATAAGAAAACCCCAGATTGACTGGGGCTTACCGAACGTTTTCTCTTGTCATATAACCACCCTACTGACCATTCGGGAATAGGGAATCTCGCCAAGAAATTGAGTAAAAAATAACCCCGGGTGAACTGGGGTTATTTTTTAGATATCATCCTCAACGGTTGCAAACATTCGATGTAGCGGCATATGTGGGCAAACATATTCGGTGTATCAATATTCTTTTAGTCACTTTAAATAAATTCTTGACATGAAGAATGACAAGTACTAGCATGTTCTGGATGAACAAAGGTAGATGAGCGCGGAGCGCGATATTTCCGTAGCCGTGGGAGTGTCAAAAAAGACCCAACTGCTCCTTTAACGCTTCTGGCACATTGACTGCGGTGTCTAGTGCACGTACACTCTGCCACTCCAGATTTTCATTACATAGGTTATTAGGCGCTACAAACCATCTGAACTGAACCTGATTGCAGCCAGTGCTATCCTACAAGCAGGATAGACTGATTTAGGTATTTGGGAGAAAAATAATGAAGCGCGATGAGGTTTTGGCAATTGTCGCAGCTCATCGTCAGCAGTTGCAGGCAATGGGAGTCAAGTCTTTAGAATTGTTTGGTTCGGTGGCACGGGATGAAGCTGGTTCAGATAGTGATGTAGACTTTTTGGTAGAGTTTGATCGCCCAGTGGGACTGTTTGATTTCAGTAAGGTACGGCTCTACTTAGAGGATGTTTTGGGGTGTTCGGTAGATATGGGAACGCAGGATGCTTTGAGGAAACATTTAAGAAAACCCGTTCTTAAGGATGTGATTCGTGCCCTCTAGAGACTGGTGGTTTCGTATTTAAGATGCAGAGCTTCTACGCACTTTTGGTGATGAGGTTCAAACAAGACCATTTTCCAACTGAAATTTAAGAATATTCTACAATAGGCGTTCTGCTAAAGGCAGAAGCGTTGCAAGAGCGTCTTGTAGAAAAGCTATCGCCTCATGTTAGTGTTTATATCATCGCCTAAAAGCTCTATTCTGTCAGACTATCAAGTTTAGCCAGTATTCTTAAGCCTTCTTCTGGATTGCCCGTCGCAGCCATTGCTTTAAATCTTGTATTGGCATCAAATTCTGCTAAAGCTATGGTGGAAAGTTCTTCAATCAGCTTATTAACACTTATGCCTTTGGTTTGAGCAAGTTCTTTCAATCTATTATGCTTATCGTCTGGTAAACGAATAGTTAAAGTTGCCATTTTTGTTTAACTCCTAATAATTTCTTCGGGTTTTAATATTGATAAGTTAGGAAATAACAATTCAGCGTTTTGGAAATCTTTTACATTGTGAGTAGCAATAATTTGAGCATTACCTGCAACTGCTAATTCAATTAAGTGATTGTCAGCTTCGTCTTTTAAATTAGGTCGCCATAAATAGTAAATAGAAATCCATTGACTGACGCTCATAAATGATGCAAGTAAAGCAGAAATTTCTTCACTCGTTAAAGGGCATTTGGCGGCAATTTCTGAGCGCTGAATGACTGACTCATACTCAGAAAATAAAGCATTTCCCATCAAAGGCTGATATTCACCTTTCAAGCAGCGTCGAATGAGTTCTCTGCTAGAGCCTTTAGAGCTAATCAGCGCACTAATAAAAACGCTGGTATCAACTACAATTTTAATTGCCATGTTATTATGATAGCATATATGCTATCACAAAACTTCGAGTCAAAAGACTCAAAAGCGATCGCGCTTAGATAAATATCTGCAATATCGGCTCATGTTTGGTGACAAGGCGATGCAGCGTCTATGCCCTTTTAACAGCAGCTGAGTGCTAATGTCGAGAAAGGCGATCGCGTTAGGTGAGGGGAAAGAAAACGAACCGCCAAGCCTGCCCTCGAGCGAAGCGAAGGGACGCCAAGAACGCCAAGGAAGAAAGAGAAGGACAAAGGGGACAAAAAGCAATTTTTCTCCCCACTCCTCTTACCCCAGCCCCAACTGCTGCTTTAAGGCTTTTGGCACATTAAGCGCTGTCTCCAACCCTTGCACATCCTCCCACTTTGTATTTTCATCCCAGCTAACATTTTTGAGGTCTGCGCGGTTGAGGTTGGTGCTGAAGAGGGCTGCACGACTGAAGTTTACATCACTGAGGGTTGCGCCACTGAAGTTTGCGCTGCTGAGGTTGGCACCGCTGAGGTTGGCACCGGCGAGGTTTGCAAGTCTGAGGTTTGCGTCGCTGAGGTCTGCACTGCTAAGGTTTGCGCCCCTAAGCGTTGCACCAATGAGGTTTGCAGTCATAAGCTTTGTCCCTATAAGAAATGCGCCCCTGAGGTCTGCACTGCTGAGATCTGCACCCGTGAGAATTGCATCGCTGAGGTTAGCGCCGCTGAGGTTTGCACCTCTGACGAATACTCCGTTCTTGAGCTTTGCGCTGCTAAGGTTTGCATTCATGAGGTTAGCGCTGCTGAGGTTAGCGCCGCTGAGGTTTGTGCCGTTCAGAAATGCACCGTAGAGGTGTGCACCGTAGAGGTTTGCCCCTCTGAGGTTTGCCCCTCTGAGGTTTGTACCATAGAGGTTTGCGCCACTGAGGTTTGCTTGAGCAAGAAATTGACCAAATGTGCCTAAGAATTCCAGACAGCTAATGCAATGGCTATAGCCGATGATACAAAGTACTCGATGTTGCTCAAAACCTTCAGTGTCCTTTTGACCACAGGGATAGAAGGCTATTTTGTCTTTCAGGTCATCTCGCTCTTGAGCATAGCGGTGTAACTCCAAGAGCAAAATCATCACATTCAACCCTGCATAAATATCTATCTGGCGCTGACCCAGCTTAATTCCTTGTTTTTGCAATTCTCGCGCTTTTCTTTGGGGCAAAGTTTCTTCGGTGGAGTCAATAAATTCCCCATCACACCAACGTTGATAAAAATCTTCTAACCGTTGAAATAACTGCACTGGTTGAAATTTATTGCTGCTTGTGGGATGGGCATCTTGCCCGTCCCCAATTAACAAACCCATCAAATATTCTACAATTTCCGGTGTGAGTCCACCATAACCGAGTAAATCGTAAATTTGCTCATACAGTTGCTTATCGTCAATATTAAAAGTTTTACCTCGTCTACCTGGTTCTGTCCATTCCACCAAGCTATCTTTCAGTCTCTCAGCACAAAGAAATTCTCCAAAACTCTTGTGGAAAAATTCAACTCCACCGCTGGTGTGAGACTTCAGATAAAAAGCACTCAATACGGTTTTCAGCGCTTCTTCTCCCAGTCCTTTTTCTGCTCTTTCAATTAATTCTCTCGCTTCATCATCTTGCTGTAAGCGTGCTTTCACCATTTGCATGGAAGCACTTTCTCGCCCTGACTGCACGACAGACAGTGCAGCTTCTGCTAACAGTCGCCGTAACGCTTCTGGGTTTTGTTTGGTCAGTTCATAATTTAAATTAGGGTGGCGGGAGTCTGAACGTTGTTTTGTCAGTACCCAGTCTAATGCTTGTTCGTAAACTAAAATTTTTGCTGCTGTATCGGTGGCTTGCTCAAACTTGCTAATATCTAATTCACTTGTGGGATGGGCCGGACAGCCCGTCCTATAAACTGGGCGGGCGGGGACGCCCACCCCACAAGATGGATAATTTATTTCTTGGAAATCCCTAAGGTGAAAACCAGTATAGAACAAGCTTTAAGAGATTGCCTCGTTCCCAGCCTGAGGCTGGGAATGCAGCCTTAGGAGGCTCTGCCTCCCTTAAGAGCGGCTCTGCCGCTTCAAGGGCATTTCCAGCTTCGACCTGGAAACGAGATTTTACAAGGGTTTTAGCTTAAGTTGACACCAATGAAGACTCCCCCTTCCCTGGTAGGGAAGGCAGGGTGGTTTCATACAAAGAAAGAAAAAACCTTTTGGATTTGATTGGCTAAAGCACGTTGAGCTTGAGGGATAGTGCGAAAACCAAGAAATCTGGCAAGAGTGATGAAAAAATTATGTAATATTGCCCAGTTAACTGGTGCATTGCCACCTCGTCGTAGTGGAAAGTCTGAAGGGAAAGGTCACATCGCGAACCCAATGGAGCCGGTTTTCAATTCCCCAATGTTTCTGGGTGTCGGTTAGAGCATCTTGAGCCGACATGATCTGACTACAAATATAGAACTGACGCTCTTGAAATGATTGACCATCACGAATACCAGAACGTTCAACTTGGACAAAGGTTTTAAGTCCAGCCCATTGACTTTGTAATTTTTCTGGAGCGGCGAATACCTGACAACAACGCTTGACCGAGCGATCGTGAGTATCATCTTCTGTTGTAGTACTGCTCAAAGGTTCCTGTTTGTGTGACTGAGTTTGAGCCATTTTGTAGAGCGTCGGTTGATTTTCTTTTAATCCAATCATGTAGTCGTTGCCACCATTAATAATCAGCGATACTGTTTTTTTTGGCAATGCAAAGCATCAAGAGTGAACATCACTTGTTGAGCACAAAATTCGGATATTAATTGCTGTGCGATCGCCATCTCACTAATTTTTTTGTTCGACATTGGTTGCATCCTGAGTACAATGCCCCGCCCGTGACTATAAACTGATACTGTACTGATAAAGTTTTGGTAGGACTGACTGTAATCTGTTACTGTGCAGCGAATACCTTTACCATCAATTGCCAATCTTTCTCCTGGCATCGGTGGCACAAGAACTGATGCCCAATTATTGAATAAGTCGGTGAATGGCTGAAAATCTAATGTTTTCAGTACTCGTCGGAACGTTGAGTAGGATGGAAACTTGATTGTCTCATCTAGGCTTAACAGTTCAATCAAGCCTTGTCTGTGTACTCTGGTAAAATCTTCCAATGGTCGGTAGCCCCAATACCCTGTCATTGCTCCCAATAAGATCAACAATAATACCAACCAGAAGTCATGTCTTCGTCCCCGAATATGTCGATAGTCTGGGATTTGCTGCAATTGTTCGATGAGATTCATACTTTTTATTTATCAATTTTTCTCCACCCTCTACAAATTATTATTATTTTTCTTTCTTTGTATGAAACCACCCTGCCTTCCCTGGTAGGGAAGGGGGGTTGGGGGGTTAGGTTTGCCTTACCCCATCTCTACACCCAACCTAAATGGACACTAAATCTGGAAGGGAAGATACTGGTTACAAAAGACCCAACTGTTGCTTTAACGCTTCTGGCACATTGACTGCGGTGTCTAGTCCACGTACACTTTGCCACTCCAGATTTTCATTCCAAGTCATTTCTTCGAGGTTGGCATCACTGAGGTCTGCATCAGCGAGAATAGCATAACTGAGATCAGTATAACTAAGGTCTGCGCCACTGAGGATAGCACCACTAAGATTACTACCACTCAGGTTAGCGCTGCTCAAGTTGGCATAACTCAGGTCACTACCAAAAAGCATGGCATTGCTGAGGTCAGCACCACTGACATCGGCTTCGGTGAGAAGAACTCCACTCAGGTCGGCTTCGTTGAGAATGACTCCACTCAGGTCTACGCCACTGAGATCCGCACCTAAGAGAATAGCGCTTTTGAGGTTAGCGCCGTTGAGTTTTGCGCCGTTGAGTTTGGCATAACTCAGATCAGCCGCGACGAGAATAGCGTCTGTGAGGTTAGTACTAAACACAATTGTATCGCTCAGGTTCGTGCCTCTAAGGATAGCACCACTGAGGTCGGCACCGCTGAGATCTGCGCGGCAAAGGTCGGCATGGCTGAGGTCTACGTTGTTGAGGCGTGCATCACTGAGGTTAGCACCAAAGAAGATGGCGTCAGTGAGATTAGCACGAGAAAGTTCAGCATCTCTGAGGTTAGCGCTTGTCAGGTTGGCACCTCTGAGGTCAACATTGCTGAGGTCAGCACTGCTAAGGTCGGCACTACTGAGGTTAGCATGGCTGAGGTTGCCACCACTGAGGTTGGCACCACACAAATTGCTACTGCTGAGGTCGGTACGCTTGAGGTTAGCATCACTGAGGTTAGCACCGCTGAGGTTAGCATCACCGAGGTTAGCAGTGCTGAGGTTAGCACCAGTTAAGTTGGTACCCGTGAGGTTGGCATCACCAAGGTATGCGCTACTGAGGTTGGCACGGCTAAAGTTAACACCTGTCAGATTGGCATCACCGAGGTATGCACCGCTAAAGTTGCCTCTTGTGAGAAATTCGCCAACAACATTACTAAAATTTCCAATTTCAATCGCATCGCTGTAGTTAATGATCCGAAGAAGTTGAGAAGTGAAAAAATGGTCTTTATCCCTTTGACCAGAGGGATAAAAGATCATTTGATGCTTGAGATCATCTCGCTCTTGAGCATAGCGATGTAACTCCAAAAGCAAAATCATCACATTCAGTCCCGTATTGATATCTACCTGCCTCAGCCCGATCGCAATGTTTTGTGCTTGCATCTTCAGCATCTTTTTCAAAGGCAAGTTATGAGCAGCTGAAGCATCAATAAATTCTCCCTGACACCAACGGCGGTAAAAATCTTCTAAACGTTGGAAAAGTCGCACTGGGTAAAATTCATTGTTAGCCATGAGCCTTTTCATGACTTGTGCTAGAATTTCAGGTTTTAGGGTACCACCACCCAGTATCTCGTAAATCTCTTCATGGAGTTGGCGATCGCCTTTATTTGCGGTTAAACTGCTCCTCGATTTTGTCCATTTTTGCAAACTTTTTTGTACTCTCTCCTGAAATATAAATTCTCGCGAATTGCCTGGGGAACACTCAACTCTTTTGCCCTGCTTATTATGAATTTTTCTTAAAGGCGAAACTGCAAGGGAGCTAAGAGATGTTTTCTTTAACATCTCTTTGAACCAATGCCCCTTCACACAAGTTCTCAAAAGCTGACAAATTTGAGAGAAATGTGACATAATTGTCATATTTAATACTATGCACCTGCTGATGAACTAAAGCCGAGATCAAAAAAATTGCTTGCCTACTAGAGTTTCAGGCACTGGAGAAAATCGTATGACTTAGTACCATATTTTCTGAAAATAACGTAATAATGCAGATTAGGGATAAGCAGATTAAGAGCGGAAAGCTCCTCTGTATTAGGCTATGCCTTTGGGCAAAAAATGTCTGCTTAAAAAGTTTTTCGTTTGTCAGTAACCTCCTGTTTTTATTTAAGTTGTTATACTAACTTCTCTACTTCTTTCTTAGACAGATGTAAAGATAATACGAAGTCTGTGCTAAAGAAGCAATTGTTGGGAAAACTCCTACTGTAAGAGACTACAACAAAGCTGAAAAATCGTATCGACAACTGACTTTTGAAAGGTGGCTGCTTGTCATTAAGCGGTAAAGAGTGTTTACAGATATTACCACTTAGTTAAAGAGAGTATGAGGCAGCTTTGTTACACAGATATTGGAAATAAAATAGAAATTAAGACCGGGGACGGATGAGATGAGAAGATTTACTAGTTGTGTTATTGTGTTGCATTGTTTATTTTTAGGTATACCAGCTTCTAGCGGCACACAGGCTGGGAAGACGGTTGACACGGGTATAAGGAGACAAGGAGATAAAAAGACTTGGGGACAAGCAGACAAAGAGAAAATGTCTCCCCGACTCACATCCTTATCCCCTTCATCCCCCTCATCTCTTTCTCGCCCCATCTCGTTTGCGTCATCGAAATCGTCTCAGTCTGGAACACTGAACGCTACAAATTTCCAGAAACTCGGGCTACCACCACAGCAAGTCTGGGTGATTGATGGGAAGCAACAAGCACAGCGTCAATCTTTTATGTGGGTAGTTAAAGATACTAAAAAAGCTGAACAGCAACCATTTTTGCAAGTACAGAACAGCTTAGATAAGCCCGCTAAGCCGGATGAAAAAACTGATGTCACCCCGAAACCAGCAAAAAAGGACGAATTAGAGCAGTTTGATAAAGTCGTAAAAGATACTGAAATACTACAGGGACTGTTTACCCTGTACCGAGATAAGGAAAAGAATAAAATTTATCTAGAAATTAAGCCGGAACAGCTTAATAAAAATTATTTAGCTACAGCAACGTTAGAATCTGGCATTGGCGAAGCTGGGATCTATAGTGGGATGCCGTTGCAGGATTTTTTGTTTTACTTACAACGGACGAATAACAAATTGCAATTTGTGGTTCGCAATGTCAATTTTCGCACCCGTGAAGGAGATCCACAACAGCGATCGCTCGCCCGGTCTTTCAGTGACTCAGTTCTCTACTCAGTGACCATCAAAAGCATACACCCAGAACGCAAAACAATTCTTATCGACTTGGGCGACGTGCTGCTGACAGACTTGGCTGGATTATCTTTCAGTTTAGGAGTTGCTCCAGCCGCAGATAAATCCTATTTTGGAACTGCTAAAGCCTTTCCCCAAAATATGGAAATCGAGTCGGTGTTGAATTTCACCAACACCCGTGTCAATATTGAAAAGCAGCGTTTTGGTGCGCTTGCAGACCCTCGAGGCTTCACTTTACGCGTTCATTATAGTCTGTCCGAACTTCCACAGAACAATTACCGATCGCGTTTAGCGGATGAGCGTATAGGGTATTTTATCACCGCCTACCAAGACTTATCCAACGACGAGCGTAAAGAGCCATTTGTCCGCTACATTAACCGGTGGCATTTAGAAAAACAAAACCCCAGCGCTGCCCTTTCTCCACCCAAAAAACCCATTATCTTCTGGATTGATAACGCAGTACCCTTAGAGTATCGCGATGCTATCAAAGAAGGCGTCTTGATGTGGAATAAAGCTTTTGAAAAGGCAGGATTCAAGGATGCAATTCAAGTGCGTCAAATGCCGGATGACGCTACATGGGATCCAGCAGATATACGCTACAACACAATTCGCTGGATTAACACCGTAGATGGATATTTTGCTCTGGGACCATCCCGCGTTAACCCTTTGACTGGTGAAATTATAGATGCAGATATTCTCGTAGATGGCAGCTTTATACGCGCACTCAAGAATGAGTATCCTAAAATTGTACAACTCAACCAAACACAAAATCAGACGCCGCTGTCTGCGTTGATGGAAAACAGCCTGCTTTGCGCCAATAAATTAGAGGCAAAAAATAGCGATTCCACGCAGAATTTGGAAATGGACGGGTTAACCAACAATTTATCAAAGCTGGCAGGTCAATACGACCTTTGCTATGGTATGGAAGCTGCTAACCAATTTGCTTATGGTTCACTGGCAATGAAGCTTTTGCGAGACGTCCCGCCAAGTAATGAGCAAATGAAAGACTATATTCATCAATATTTACGGTTAATTATTGCTCATGAAGTGGGACACACTTTGGGGTTAAGGCATAACTTCCGTGGAAGCACTCTGTTGAGTCCAGAACAGATGAACAATAGAGATATCACTCGCAGCAAAGGTCTGATTACGTCAGTGATGGACTATATTCCACCAAATCTTGCACCCCGAGGCACTAAGCAGGGAGATTATTTTCCCAAGATGATCGGACCTTATGATGAGTGGGCGATTCAGTACGGCTACACACCAATTCCAGCAGCAACTACCACAACAGAAAAACCATTTTTGGATAAGCTTGCCAACCAATCAGACAAGCCTGAGTTAAGTTATTCCACAGATGAAGATGTGTTTGACCTTGACCCCACTGCCAATGCTTGGGATAACAGCAGTAATGTGCTGCTTTATTCTCATTGGCAATTGGATAATGCGCGGGTTATGTGGCAGCGTCTCAACCAAGATGACCTGTTGTCTGGCAAGAGTTTTAGCGATGTGAAAGAACAATTTGGCACGGTATTCAGTAACTATTTCCAAAATATTTACTACATTACAAAATATGTTGGTGGTCAGTCTTTCTACAGAGTTCAACCTGGTGATTCCCGAGGGCAATTACCATTTCAGCCTGTGCCTGTGGAAAAACAACGGCAGGCGTTAGAGATTATAGAAAAGTATGTCTTTGCTGAGGATGCTCTCAGCTTCCCGCCAGAACTGCTGAATAAATTAGCACCTTCGCGTTGGCGGCATTGGGGCAGTTCTCCCCGGACTGGTCGTTTGGACTTTCCAATTCATGATTGGGTGTTGTTTATGCAGGGTTCCGTGTTGTCGGATTTGCTGTCAAGCGATCGCCTTTCCCGCCTTAAAGATATCGAACTCAAAACTAAACCCGATCAATCTCTGTCTTTACCGGAATTATATGATACATTACAAGGCAGTATTTGGACTGAGGTTCTGAAACCAAACGGCAAGCCGCTCGTAATTTCGAGTTTGCGCCGAGGCTTACAGCGCCAGTATGTAGACTTATTGACTCGCATGGTTTTGCGGAAAGAACGCGTTCCAGAGGATGCTCGCACATTGGCTTGGTATAAACTAAAACAACTAAATGAGAAACTGGATGGAGTGAGTTCAAACGACGAGTACACCAAGGCACATTTGTTAGAAACACGCGATCGCATTAACAAAGTTTTGAACGCCCAAGTGCAGGCGAATTAGTTAAATTTTTAGGAGCCAACCTCAGCAGGTAGGGTGGGCAATTCCCTGCCTTGCTTTTTGTGTAGGGTAGTATAGAGTTGGATTCCAAGGAGCTAAGGGTATGATGGCATCAAACGGACAAGCAGCTATCATTCGTACAGAACGTGGACTTACAATTGCAGGAACACGCATCACGATTTATGATGTCATGGATCATCTTAAAGCGGGATGGACACCTAAGTTGATTCGCCACTGGCTTCCTTTGACACAAGAACAACTCAATGCAGCACTTTCCTATATTGATGCTAACTGTACTGAGGTAGAAGCAGAATATCAAACTGTCTTACAGGAAACTCAGGAGATACGAGAATACTGGGAAGACAAAAACCGTGAGCGATTGGCACAAATTGCAAAGATGTCTCCAAAACCAGGGCAAGAAGAGATTCATGCCAAACTCCAAGCGTGGAAAGCTAAGCTTGGACTTACTCCATGATTGTTCTGGTTGATCACAATCTCGAAGGTTATGTCGTTTTTCTGCAAGGAACTCTAGCCTCTGAAGGTTGGCTTTCACTTCTATCAATTAGTTTTGTAACCTTGAAAGAGGCTGGTTTAGCTGTTGACAGCAACGACCGAGTTATCTGGCGCTTTGCCCAATCCAATCAAATGCTTCTTTTGACTGCAAATCGAAACGCAAAAGGAGAAGATTCGCTCGAACAAACAATGCGCGAGGAAATTACCGACACTTAGCGGGAGCGTGAAAGCCCCTGAGAAGCAGCAACGTAGTTGCGTACTTCGTGCTTCAGCCAGGGGCGGGGGTCTTACACGTAAAAAATCAGCCAGCCTTTGTTTTGGTTGATCTGTCTTCCAAGTCGGGTACGCGTTTTATGAAGGCTGGCCTATCTTAGGGGGATAATGCGTCGGATGAAACGCGACGGGCGCAGGTTTTAACCTGCTGTCTCTGTTTCTTTTTCAAGGATTAGACTATCAATCCACTCTTCAATCAAAGCAGTGATAGTCCTATCTTTTTGAGCAGCATATAAATAAAGCTTATTTCTTCTACGCTCGGACAAGCGTATTGTTAATGTCTTTCCTTTCATATTGCACATACATTGTTAGTATATCATGTTATTATATACCAAGGAGGTGAGACAAATGTATGGATGTCAACAAAATCTAATCAATCCCGATGTTGAACTTAAGGCAGTTCTTGAGTTTATCTGCTCTGAGTCTCATAAACTAACTAATTGCGGTATCTACTACGCCCGTCAGCTATATTTCAAGACAAGTAAGTTGATTGGTAAGTACGACCTAGAAAAGGAATACAAAACCAATAAGCACTATCAGGTTCTACACTCTCAAGCAGCACAACAGATTTTGAGGTCTGTTGCTGAGTCGTTCAAATCTTTCAAGGAGCTAGACAAAAAGTACAATAAGGGTGAATTGCATTTTAAGCCCAAGCTACCCAAATATCGCAAAGGTGCTGGATACGCCTTGGTAACATATCCTAAACAAGCACTGAAACTGGTAGGAAACAATATCAAAATTCCTTTGGGAAACACTGTTAAGCGTTGGTTTAAGCTTGACAGTTTCACAATCCCAATGCCATCTAATTTGCAATTTGCAGATATTAAGGAATTGAGAATACTGCCACGAAATCAGTGTTTTTATGCTGAATTTGTCTATGAACAAGACTCAGCACCAGAGTTAAACTTAAATCCTCAATACGCGCTAGCTATTGACCCTGGTATCAACAACTGGTTAAGTTGCATTTCCAATGTTGGGACAAGTTTCATTGTTGATGGACGTAAAGTTAAATCACTCAACCAGTGGTACAACAAGCGAGTTTCGATTCTTAAAGAGGGTAAACCACAAGGCTATTGGGATGACCAATTAGCCCACATCACAGAGAAACGTAACCGACAGATGCGAGACGCAGTAAACAAAGCTGCAAGACTAGTTGTTGACCACTGCATTAAACATCATATTGGTACAGTTGTTTTTGGATGGAACCAAGGACAACGACAAGAAGTAGTTTTGGGCAAAACGACTCAATCTTTTGTGCAAATACCAACAGCCAAGCTTAAAGAACGAGTTAGGCAACTGTGCGAGCACTACGGCATCAAGTTTGTTGAAACTGAAGAATCATACACCAGTAAATCGTCTTTTTTAGATGGTGATTTTCTACCTACTTTCGGCGCAAAACCTGAAGGGTGGACTCCAAGTGGAAAACGAGTTCAACGTGGAATGTATCGCACTGGAACGGGTAAACTCATCAACGCTGATTTGAATGGCGCAGCAAACATCCTCAAAAAAGTAGAGACACAATTAGGCTTGTGCCTAGTCAAGGTCTGTAGGCAAGTTTTGACCCTTGCTACCAGATTTCGCATCTGGGAAACCAAAACTGAAAAGCGGAAGGGAGTGGCTGAAGCCCTCAGGGTAGCAACAGTTTAGAATCCCCTCGCCTTTAGGCAGGGGAGAGGTCAACTCTACATCGCTACCGGTAATTACGATTGGAAGCTTTGATCGACTCATTGAACGGGAGTATCGGGAGCAATGCAGCGCCCGTCTTGCTGACATTGTGCTGTACATTGAAAACTATTTGGGTGTGAGTCGGCTTTTCATTCCATGAGGCTATCGGTTCCGGTTAATGATTGTGGCGATCGCCGAGGGCAATTACCATTTCAGCACCTTAAGAACCCCACCGCTTCCGTAGCGATCACCCAAACAGCGATCGCCTTTCCCGGCTTAAGGTTGCAGGCGAATTAGGAAAGCTTGTGCTACACCCTCTCCCAAGTTGGGAGAGGGATGCCAGCTAATTTCTCAACGCCCGTAAGAAACGTTGCAAACCCTTAAACACATTCGGCTTTTTCGCTGGTGTACCCAGTGTGCCAGAAGTAGACTGTGCCTTAGCTATGATGAAATCCAAATCGTCACCAGATGGTTTTTGCGGTAATTCGGCAATCTTTTCATACTTGCCGCTCTTTTCTAACCAAACTTCCCACATTCTGGGGTAAAAGCGAAATACAGCAGTCTCGTCATCTACAGGGCGGAGATAGTAGCAAGATTCAATTGTATTGACGAAACGTTCACGTAATTGACGCGCTGCATAACCAATACCCACTGCCCCCAAATCTTCCAAACGAGGGTTTAAGATGATGAGTGGGCGATCGCCTACTAATTGAGCCATCTTTTCCACCTCTGCGACTTCCACCGCTGTGGGGGCAACCAGAAAGAAAATTTCATCCTCTGGTTCAATTTTGCGCTCAAGAGGTAATTTTCCTGTACCAATATCAAGAATTTTAAATGGTACATCTGCCCAGTTGCGCACAGCAAGCGCAGCACCACCAGCATCTGGGAAGAAAACCTTGAGTCGAGAACCGTATTCTTCAAAAACTGGCAAAAATTGCTCTGCCACAAGCATGGGTTTGAGTTCTGGAATCAAAATTTCAATTTGTAACCGTTTATACCCTTCTGCAAGTGCCGCTTTGGTAGCTTCACGGGCTTGGGCAATTGCATCTTCTAGAGTGTTTGGAAGTTCAGTCATCTTAAACTATCTGGGTTAAATCTGAGGTTTTAAATAGTTGGGTTTTCTAAGTCATGCTTAGGACAGTAGGGTACGTTACGAGTAGCCCTAACGCACTACTTCTAACCATATTAAATTTTAGATTATAGATTTCTATGTTTTGTTGTTGCTCTAGCATACTCAAAAATTTATATCATTTTCCCACTGCTGAGGTTCAGCCACTCGTTGTTCAGTCAAAATATTTATTGAAAGTTCACAAGATTGTGAGCGACACGCGCGTATTTGCTCATTATTTTGGTTAACTAGCAGTATCATTCCTTTTGTTCCACATTTAGAGCATTTGGGACCAGTAAGCTTTTTCTCATCAGGTAGTTTGATTAAGTGATTACAGGAATGACACTTACGGTATCGATTATTCCACTTGTTAACTTCCATTCCGAGTGTTCCACATTTTGGACAAATATCTCCTTGTGTATAATTATTGCTATGTTGCGTTCCACTTCCACAGTGAATACAAATATAATATTTATCCTCTGGTGACTGGTATTTGCTTTCTCTACTATCAATTATTTCTCCACATCCCCAACATTCATTCAAGTAAATATTATAGTCGTGACCGCTTCCATGTTTACAAGAGAAAACTGTAACCCGAAACTGAGCAGTAAATTTAGCATATTCGATATTGTGCGGCATTATCTCTTTGCAAACAGAACACTTGAGCCGTGACCTAATTTCGTTAATGCGATTAACCCAACCTGCCAGTTTTGGCACATAATCCTCTGGTATTTTCAATCCAGGAAGGGACGGCTCAATACCTGCTACCTTAAAAAGTTCTAGTAAAGACCAATTTCTCCAATCTTGTGAACACTCAGCATATATACGTGCTCCATACAAATCAGAATTTGAATTTCCTCTTTTGTTGGGTTCAAATAATTCACAGCGTTTTCTTGTTCGCGGACAGTAAGCGCAAGTTCCTTCTTTAGTTTTCCAAAGTTTTCCTTCACAGTATTTCACTGAGACTTCTGTAGGTTGGCAATAAGGAAGTAACGGGTCTAGCTCCAGAAATTCAGTTGAACTTTTTGCTTGTTCAATTACATATTGTGTTAGTAGTTCATCGACTTGTTGGAAAACTTCATTACCTCTTTCAGGATGTTCTTTTGTCCATAGTAGTTTCAGCGCACACTTAACCAAAAGGTTATTTTCTGGGTTGTTATGTTGAAGATTCTTTAAAGTGGTCAGGATTGTAGAGAGGTTTTCACTTTCTTTAGCAGCACGATGTATACACATTTTTTTTGCTTGTGGTGACAACATCTGCCACAATTTTACTAAACCAATTTCAAGTGAGTAATGTGCTAATTCAATTTGCTCATGTAAAGTCAATAATGAAAAAACTGCTTGGTGTCTCTTGAGCGAAACTGGCAACTTTGCCAAGAATAAAGGACGTTCATTAAGTGTACTTTTTTTTATTATCTCAGCTATTTTTAAGATAACTGCAATTGTATCATTTTCAGATTCTTTTACCTCCTTCAGATGATGGACTAGCATATCAATCTGTTGAGCAGGAGTCAAAAAATTAAAAAGTTCCTGATGTTGCTTAACAGAACCTTGCAGTCTGTTCGTTATTATGGGACGTTGATGAGCAACTTTACGATCAAGACTCAAAAAATAAAATATTGCCTGATGTTTTTTGACCCAAATTGGCAGTTTTTCCAATAATAAGGAACGTTCATAAGGTATATATGTTTCAAGTATTTGAGTAATTTTTAGAATAGTTTGTTTTTTCTCTGATTCATTTGTGCTGTCTATTAATAATTCTAAATTTTTGCCTACCTCTAGGTTAGTTTGAGGATTTACATAGACTTCAAAAGTTACAAAAGTTCCTTGCAACAATTCACTTTGTGGATAACGAACTTGATCTAGTCGTACAGCAATATCAGATTTACCTCCACGCATAAGAATCACAACGTTGAAGGCAATGCACCTTATCACTCCAATTTCTCTCATCGCGCACCCGTATTTAGCTAGCCTATGTGGCTAGTATTCCCACTGGTACAGGATTTTTAACAGTTCATTTAACGCTTGGCTAAAGATAACTCTGGTGCCAATCTTTCTAAAATCTGCCTCAACACCATTGCCACCCAATCCACGTCAGCTTCTGTTGTGTCACGCCCCAGTGTCATACGGATAGCTCCCAAAGCTGCGTTTTCTGGGTAGCCCATTGCTAATAATACGGGACTAGGGCTGAGTTTACCACTATGACAGGCAGCACCAGCACTGATGCCAATGCCCGCTAGGTTCATCTGTCGCACTAAAGTTTTGCCGCTGAGTTTTTCTCCATCAGCATATTCTAGGCAAAAACTTACGTGGTGAGGTAGGCGGTGGGTGCAGTCGCCTGTGGGAATCAAACCAGGAATATCTCTTAACTGGGCAAACAGGCGATCGCGTAACTTCATCAGTCGGACTGTTTCTGTCGGCATTTCTTGAACTGCCAATTCTGCTGCTACACCAAACCCAGCGAGTATGGGTACTGCTTGTGTCCCAGAACGGAGTCGCCTTTCTTGTCCCCCACCATTCAGTAAGGGAAGCAAGTCTACACCAGGACGCACATACAACGCCCCAGCACCTTGTGGTCCATAAATTTTGTGACTGGACATACTCAGTAAATCTACGGTCATATTTTTCACATTTACAGGCAAGCGTCCTGCCACTTGTACAGCATCTGTATGGAACAAAACACCTGCACTGCGGGCTATATTTCCCAGTTCCTCAATTGGTTGTAATGTTCCAACTTCACTTTGACCGTAAATGACCGACACCAACACAGTATTATCTTGTAACGCCGCCTTTAAATCTAGAGGATTGACTCTTCCTTTAGCATCCACTCCTAAGCGAGTGACTTGCCAACCCCACAACTCTAACAACCTTGCTGGTTCGGCAACAGCAGAATGTTCAACGTTAGAAATAATTATGTGTTGCGGCTTGGCATACAAATGGGCAACTCCCATAATTGCCAGATTGTTTGCTTCAGTGCCACCAGAAGTAAAGATAATAGATTCAGGATCAGGTGCGTTAATTAAAGGAGCAACCTGCATTCTTGCTTGTTCGACAACCGTTGCTGCCCGTTGTCCCCACTCATGCAAGCTGGAGGGGTTGCCCCACTGTTGTGTGAGAACTGCTTGCATTGCGGCTATTGCTTCTGGGCGAGTGGGAGTAGTTGCGCTGTAATCTAGATAAATTTGCATAACCTATTAGGTGAGAACACGCTGGGCAACAGCTTATTTCTATTTTCAGACTATATAGTTAATCTGCCAAATTCTTATAACTTTGTGGATACCTACGTCTATATATATCTACATATATAGTTGGATATTTTGCCCTGCTTGTACAGCTATACAAAAACACTTAGTTAGTTTTAGCGCTTTGTATCTTTACGTGAGGTTATTAACCGTCCAAATCACGGTTAATACATTACCTGTTGAAAGCAACAATTTGGATGTAGTGCGATTACTGAAAGAAATTGCAAGCCAAGAAAATCAACTTCCGTAATACCCGTATTGTTACAACATCTATTTAAAAGAATACTGATAAAAGATATAACTCAGTTTTCCAACTGAGTAACATTTATGCGCTATACTTCCTAATTCTTTAATGAAACTCCTCTTAAATTTTATTACTTCTGAGAAACAAAATTTTAAATTTTTTAGAAGAACAACCTTCATATTGCTGCTTTTAAGCAGTGGTGTTGTTCTCGTTAACATTCTTAAACCTTCACCAAAAGTCAAGCTTGTCCAACCTTTACCTCAAGACGCTGCGATTCAAGTCTATTTTAACCAAAATCCGGCGTCTTCCTACGAAGACCCATACCGACACATTAAGCGCAAAGGAGACAACTTAGAACAGCAAATTATTGATGCTATTAACCAAGCAAACTCAACTGTGGATTTAGCAGTCATGGAGTTTAGGCTTCCCAAAGTTGCTGAAGCACTCAGCGTTGCTCATAAGCGGGGGGTAAAAGTGAGGGTAATAATAGATAACAAATACAACAAAACTTTAGCAGAATATAAACAAGAAGAAATTGCACGGATGAATCGCCATGATAAACGAGCATATGAAGAATTAAAGCGATATCCTGCTGATGCTTTAGCTATGTTGCGTTCAAATAGAATTGAGATAAAAGATGATACATCTAATGGTGCGACTCAAGGTAGTAGACTTATGCACCATAAATTTGTCGTCATAGATGGCAAGACAACTATCATATCCAGCGGGAACTTGACGACATCTGATCTGCATGGAGATTTTGGAAATTTTGAAAGTCGTGGCAATCCTAACAACATGGTTGTTGTTCCCGATAACCCCGAACTTGCCAAAACTTTTACTAATGAATTTAACTCTATGTGGCAGGGTTTCTTTAAATCTCGTAAGCCAAAAAGATATCCCGTCACGATTCCAATTGGCACAGGAACTATCACTGTTAATTTCTCGCCAGCCAGCACAAAAGACGACATCGCAACAACTAGTAACGGCATCATTGCCTCTTATGTGCAGCAAGCTAAAAAGAGCGTGCATATTGCGGTATTTGTTTATTCAGACCAAAAGATTAGCGACACTCTTGGTAGTGTACATGATCAAGGAGTTGAAGATATCAAAGTGCTGATAGACCCGGATTTTTTCAGACAACCTTACTCAAAAGCATACGATGCTATGGGTGTTTGTCCCCGTCCAGGTAAGAAAAAGAGCTTAATTAAAGTTAAACCTTGGAAGCGTCCAATAACTACTGTTGGTTTTCCCACAAGTTCAATAGGCGATCGCGGAGTCCATAGTAAAATGGCTATTTTGGATGAAACATTAATTATCACTGGTAGTCACAACTGGTCTAATTCAGGAAATTACTTGAATGATGAAACTTTGGTGTTTATACAAAATCCTACCGTTGCCGCACATTATGAGCAAGAGTTTAGTCGGCTTTATGCAACAGCAAAGTTAGGGTTGAAAACTCTCCCATCAGCCCAAAAGTGCGAATTGCTCAACTTAAAAAACGCAGAACATAACTCTCAATCACTAAAGCTCGATACATCTCATCAGGAAGAATAAACCTGTTGCAAAAGTGAATTGGAATGAAAATTAAACCACAGATGGACACAGATGGACACAGATGAATTATCTGTACTCCATGAGTGTTAACCTATGGTTCTAAATTCTAAATAAGGACTTTTGCAAGAATTCTATTGAAAATATAGCAATCATAAATCATTCGTGAGAAACAAGATCCCCGACTTCTTAAAGAAGTCGGGGATCTCTGGCTTTGAATTCTCACAAACAAAGCGGAGGATTGCTATAGTGCAATGTGTTAGTTTTAACAGAGTTAAGCTATTACAAGACTGAGATGGAAGATGGAATGGACTTGAGACGGTTAATTCAATGTAGTCAAACTTGAATGATAAAGTGAATTTGTAGCGTTCAACTACGATTCATAATTTCTGGGTTGCACCTAAATTGTTCAAAAATTCTGATTCTCGGCACCGATTGATTATTTCTATCGGCTTTGCTGCATTAGTCTCAGTACTATTGCCGTCTTGGCTGCGTTTCCCCTTGCGCATTCTCTGTGCTTGGAACTCAGGCGCTGACTGTTTCCTAGGCTTGACTTGGTGGATAATGATCAGGGCGACTCCAGAAAAAATGCGCCGTTTTGCGCGAGTCGAATATCAAGGACGTGTAGCTATCTTTACGTTCATTGTTGCTGCTGCTTGTGCCAGCGTGTTGGCAATAGGGTTCCTACTCAGTGATAATAAAAAAAATTTATCAACAATTCTCCTCAGCCTACACGTCATGCTTGCTGTCATGACGATTGTCAGTTCTTGGTTACTAGTACATACTATATTCGCCCTGCTATACGCACACACTTATTATCAACTAAGCAATAGCAATACAGAGCAAATAGCTGGTGGTTTAGATTTTCCTAATGACGAAGAACCAGATTATTGGGACTTCTTATATTTCTCTTTTATCATTGGCATGACGAGCCAAGTTTCAGATGTGCAGACCATATCACGTTCTATGAGGCGTTTGGCTCTACTACATGGAGTATTATCCTTCTTTTTCAATACCACAATTTTGGCTATGAGCATCAATATTATTGCCGCGCTGATTTGAAGATTTTTGCTAAAGCGTGCTATGATTTGGCTCTCGTGTTTCAGTCTCTGCCAAAGGTATGGTAATTTTTTATCTCTGCTTACAGAAAGAGGAAAATCTGCCTTGGACTTCTTAATATGAATCCAAGTCCAATTAATCGGAGCGGGTTTATGAAGATAGATGAATTAGGTCAAGATGTAAAAGAACAACTACCTCAAGAAGCCCAGCAGATTTTCGTTGCGGCGTTCAATGCTGCCCATAGCGATGGATTAAGTGAAGAGGGTGCTCGTCAAGTTGCTTGGAACAGCGTTAAGAACCAGTACAAGCAAGGTAATGATGGCAAATGGCACATTAAGGCAGACGAAACTGCTAATCCTAATAAACCTATAACGATTGGCGGTTATTAATTCGTTTTTAACTAAATATGAAATAAAAGGCGATTTGTAGTTTGTACAAACCGCCTTTTACTCATTTGCAATTTTTCAAATGTTTTTTACAATACATAGTTATTGTAGTCACAAATAACTTGATTTTCTCAAAGAAAGCTGCTATTTGATATGCTGCTTGAAAAAGACGAAATCTCTATTCGTTTTATGCAAGATAATATACATGATTATCAGTTAATGGCAAAATGGCTGACTGACGATAAAGTATTGAAATATTATGAAGGTAGAGATAATCCCTTTCCTTTAGACAAAATTATAGAATCGTACCAGCCTATTGTTAGGGGAGATGATCCGGTTGTGGCTTGCCTCTTCTACTATCAAAATACTCCTATCGGTTACTTACAATATTACTCCTTAAATGACTTACCTGAAAGCGACAGACAAATGTATTGTCTGGAAGAAACAGATAATGTCTATGCAATGGATTTATTTATAGGCGAAAGTCAATATTGGAACCAGGGAATTGGTACAAAACTGATTTCAGCGGTTGTCAACTATCTTTTTGAGGAATTGGAAGCCAAAAAAGTTGTCATAGATCCACAAGTGTGGAACACTCGCGCTATCCGCTGTTACGAAAAATGTGGTTTTGTGAAAATCAAGCTGTTACGCGAACATGAACTGCACGAGGGAAAGTACTGGAATTGCTGGTTAATGGCAATTGAACGAAAGAAATCAGTACACTTATATTAAGTTACCCTGCTGGGATCGACGTTCCCATAGACCGATGACTGAACAACCTGCTAGAATTTGTATCCTTGGTGGAGGCTTTGGTGGTCTCTACACCGCCCTACGCTTGAGCCAGCTTCCTTGGGAACCTTTGCAAAAACCCGAAATGGTTCTGGTGGATCAAAGCGATCGCTTTCTCTTCTCCCCCTTCCTCTACGAACTTTTGACTGGGGAATTGCAAACCTGGGAAATTGCTCCACCCTATGAAGAACTTTTGCAAAACACAGGTGTACGTTTTTGTCAAGGTACTGTATCGGGAATTGATATAGATCAGCGACGGGTACATTTACACGATGGACCAGAAATTTCCTATGACCGCTTGGTGTTGGGGCTGGGTGGTGAAACACCACTGGATATTGTCCCTGGGGCAACATCTTATGCCTATCCATTCCGGGCGATCGCAGATGCATATCGTTTGGAAGAACGCCTGCGACTTTTAGAAGAATCGGATGCAGATAAAATCAGGGTAGCAATTGTCGGTGGTGGCTACAGTGGTGTAGAGTTAGCTTGCAAACTTGCAGACAGACTAGGGGAAAGAGGACGATTTCGGCTGATTGAAGTGTCCGACCAAATTTTGCGAACCTCCCCAGACTTCAACAGAGAAGCAGCCACCAAAGCTTTAGAAGCACGGGGTGTCTTTATCGATTTAGAAACCAAGGTCGAATCGATCGCTCAAGACAGCATCTCATTAGAGTACAAAAATCAAGTAGATACGATTCCTGTCGATTTGGTAATTTGGACAGTCGGAACGCGAGTATCGCCTGTGGTGAGAAACCTTCCTGTAAAGCAAAACCAGCGCGGTCAAATCAGCACCACATCAACTCTGCAAGTCCATGACCATCCTGAAATTTTTGCCTTGGGAGATTTAGCAGATTGTCTTGATGCTGAAGGTCAGCAAGTCCCTGCAACAGCACAAGCTGCTTTCCAACAAGCAGATTATGCTGCTTGGAACATCTGGGCAAGTTTGACCAATCGTCCTCTGCTTCCCTTCCACTATCAGTTCTTAGGTGAGATGATGGCACTGGGAATAGACAGCGCCACCCTCACTGGTTTAGGCGTTAAACTAGAGGGTTCTTTGGCATACGTAGCGCGTCGTCTTGCCTATCTCTATCGGCTGCCAACCTTAGACCACAAACTTAAAGTTGGTTTTAACTGGCTCGCTCGCCCTATTATACAGGCACTGTCTGAATAGCAGTCAGCCTTCATCAGTACTGAGTGCTGAGTAAATATTAGATACTCACCACTCAGGCTGTTTTGGTCAACGCTGATAGCGGATAGCTAGTAACTAATAATTTATGAAGGAAAAACCGAAAGTTATCTTTTTAGATGCTGTTAACACACTCTTTGGAGTCAAAGGCAGTGTGGGAGAAATTTATAGTCACATAGCGCAGGAATTTGGCGTCGAAGTTTCAGCCGATACTTTGAATCAAACATTTATCCAAAGTTTTAAAGCTGCACCACCACCGATATTTCCAGATGCAGAAGAACAAGATATTCCCCAACGCGAGTTTGATTGGTGGTTTAACATTGCTCAAAACACCTTTGAAGGTGCAGGCGTTCTCGATAAATTTTCCGATTTCTCTACTTTTTTCAGTGAACTCTACATCCACTTCGGCACTGCTGAGGCGTGGTTTATCTATCCCGATGTCCTACCAGCTTTGGTCAACTGGCGGCGGTTGGGAATTGAACTGGGGATACTGTCCAATTTCGATTCCCGTATTTACTCAGTTTTGCAAAGTCTGGAACTCAGAGACTTTTTTAAATCTATCACCATTTCCACCCAAGCAGGTGCCGCTAAACCTGATGGCAAAATTTTTGCCACAGCCTTGGAAAAACATAATTGTTCACCAGAAGCTGCATGGCATATTGGTGACAGTATCACAGAAGATTATCACGGAGCTAGGGCAGCCGGACTCAGAGGGATTTGGATCAATCGTCAGAATTAGTTGTTAGTTGTTGGCAAACGAGGAACAACTAACAACTAACCATCATGCAATTTGCCTTGCCTCATCCTCTAGTAAACGAATGAGTTGTTGGTCCCCTTTTTCTCTTGCTGCTAGCAGGCGACGTTCTAAATTACGGCGGATATTGGTGAGATGAGTTTCAGTTAACTCACCGCCCATTTTTTCTGGTTTACCAACGTGTGCAGCACTTGTTGCATCGCTATGCTGCTTGGACAAAATCATGAACTCCACCTGTACTGGATCGCCGATGTAATGAGACACACCACGATACTTCAACTCAGCAGTTGGTTGAGTCTGAGGAATATGTCTGGGGTAGTTGCGTTTCCATGTCCCACCCCGATAGTTTCCGCTGATTTCACTAGCGGTGGGTTCAAGGATCAGGGGATTGTGTTCATAATCAACACCACGATATGTGAGTTTCATTTGCTTCGCCTCTTTGAGAAATTGATTGTCTAAGGTTATGAATGAAATGAGGCGCGTTCCTTGGGGATATTTCCCTACTTCCGTCTTCACAAGCCTTCTGACTGAAAAAATCAATTTTTCAGTGGCTTATTAAAGATGAACGGTTTTATTTCTGTATCTATTGTAACTTTTTTTTAAACAATAGGAAAGATGTAATATAAATTAATGAAAAAAATATAATGTTATACTCGTTTATGACTAGTTCTGGGAAGTTTAACGACAGTGGTACGTTAGCACAACAAACACGCCTATCAGTTAAGCCGCTTCAATCGGACTAAATGTCCGAGTCATTCTGATTATCTGTTTGTTGGTTCTCGGAGTCGCTGTGAATATTCCTGCCTCTTATCTGGAAAAGATTCGTTCTGTTTATCCAAATATTTCTTTTGACCATCTGGATTTTAATCAAGATGGAATGGTTAATGATGTGGTAGTGGTTAATCATGACCTAGTCTGTCGCTTTGCCAAAACAGATTGGGGAAAAGAGATTCTTTCTCATGAAGCCAAAGTGCTGGAAGTGGTGCAAAAATATGTTGATTTACGGGTTCCGCGCTTTGAACACCTAGAAGAAGGCTTTGTCAGCTACAGATTTATCAAAGGTGAACCACTTTCCCGCAACACCGTGCTGAAATTAAGTGCAAACAAACAAGCCCATGTTATTTCCCAACTTGCCAGATTTCACCAACAGTTGCACAGCATTCCAAATGAAGTTTTAGTGAATGCTGGCGTGTCTTCCTCGGGTGCAGTGCGATCGCGTGAAGATTGGTTACAGTTATACGAGCAAGTTCAAGAAACTCTCTTTCCTCACTTGTGGCGTCATCAGCAAACTTGGATACACGAACTTTTTGCGCCTGTGGTATCTGGTGAACTTGACCTGAGTTACACGCCCGTACTTATCGATGGCGATAAGGCTGTGTATCACATCCTGTTTGACCCTATCTCACAGAAAATTAGGGGTCTTATCGATTTTGGTACTGCTGGCTTGGGCGACCCAGCTTGTGACATTGCCGTGCAACTCGGTAATTACGGAGAAAGTATTGTGAGGCGTATGGAAAGCGACTATCCTATGTTACCGGATGTCATCGACCGGGCACGCTTCTGGGTAGGGACACTTGAGCTTCAGTGGGCGTTAGCCGGGATAAAGTATAAAGGTATCTCCCTGTCATTGGCACATATTGGTTTGGCGAGAGAGGTTCAACCTATAGGTACACGGCAAAGCTAAGCTGCGAAATCGCCAATTGGGACTACCCATCGTTCTAATAAGTAACTCCTGACTTTTGACTCTTGACTCAAAACTTGCCTTAACAAAAAAGCGAAAAAACAGTGCAATATATATCCTTTAGCCATAGCGTATTGAGACAACCTTTCTGCTTGTCTATCTAAGTTATCTTTATTCTCAGCACTTGAAACTCTGGCATAAATCGCAACTTTAACAACACCCCCTGACATCTTTTTTGGATCGTAATCAACAATTACCGTGCCTGTAGGCAGTTGTTCTGTTGGGTATGGTATTTTACCTGCTTTGTAATGTCGCCAAGCTGTAAGATAGGAAATCCCCAAAGTTTTAGCATAATCAGACAATTTCATCAGCTGGAAACTTAGACTACATCTGACTATGTTAGACTATGTTTTGTTTAAAGTTTTATTATACCTGTATTACCTTACCATTGGCTTTTACATTTTTGAATGAGCGAATGCGTGAATTTTGAATTCCTTAAGACCCTACCTGTAACACTTGCACCTCAACTCCCGCAGAAATAAGTGTCTGACCCACTGGTACAATAGCTAAGCCGTTGGTTTGAGCCAAATTAATCAAGTTCCCAGAATTTTGCAGCCCACCTGCTGGCTGAAATTCATAAACTCCATCTAAGAGGCGCAACTGACCCCAAACGTAAGTTTCGCGCTTACCATCAGATCGCAACTCCTGACGCGCCAGTGCTTTGACAAACGCTGGTTCCCAACTTTCTGCAAGCCCTGAAAGTTTTTTGATGGCGCTTTGTACAAACCGCCAAAATGTCACCAAAGCAGCAACAGGGTTTCCTGGCAAACCAAAGTACAAAACTGGACGTGTATCGTTGCCAAATGTGGCAACTGTTAAGGGTTTTCCAGGTTTGGTCGCAACAGCACGAACGTGAATTTTGCCTCCAAGTGACTCTAGAATTTGCTCAATATAGTCATAATCTCCCACAGAGACACCACCGGAAGAGAGAACCACATCAGCTTGACTTATGGCGTTGGCGATCGCTTCCTTGAGTGCTTCTGGTTCATCCTTAACAATTCCTAACATTAAGGGTTGGGCAGCACTCTGCTTGACCAAAGTGAAGAGGGCATATCGGTTTGAATCCACAATTTGCCCTGGTTGCAACGGTTTGTCAGGTGTGACTAGTTCATTACCTGTAGACAAAAGAGCGACACGAGGGCGGCGAAAAACTTTCAATTGCGTACACTGAACTGCAGCTAAGACAGCAATTTCTGGAGGTTGCAATCGAATCCCTGCTGGTAGTAATTGCGTCCCAGCTTTGTAGTAACTTCCCTGATACCTAACAAATTCTTGCGGTTTTGGAGCAGCAAGGATGAACACACGGTTTTCTTCTGTGCGTGTTCTTTCCTGCATGACAACTGTATCCGCACCTGCAGGCATTACCCCACCTGTCAAAATCCGCGCTGCTTGCCCTGATTGAATTGTACATTGAGGTTGCACCCCAGCAGGGATTTCTGCAACAATTTCTAAAACTGCTGGCTTTTCCTCGCTACAGTCCTGCACATCTTCGTACCGTACTGCGTAGCCATCCATCGCTGAGTTGTCCCAGTGAGGAAAATCCAGTTGACTCGTGACGGGAGATGCCAGAATGCGATCGCTAGCTGTCAACAAATCAACAAATTCTGTATCCTGTTCAGTATTCAGGGGTTGCACCAAATTTAAAATAATTGCTTCTGCATCGCTTGCTGACAGCATAGTATCGCCTCTGACTTTCTAACGTTTCATTTTTATGGTGCTAAAAATATTGCAAATCTACGCCAAGGTCAACCTGTGTAGAGGTTCAGCAATGACTCTCGCGCCTCGCCTTGAGTCCTTATCAGTTACGAGTAGGTGCATGAATACGACAACAAGATTATGCCACCATTATCCATGATCTCTTACCAACAGTGATCGTTGACACAACTTCCAGTGGTCGTTGTCACAACTTATGTGGATAAGCAAGATATATTAAGGTTTTATCAGCTAAATGTTAACTACTACGTTAACAAACGGATTGATATTTATTAATTTATTCGTATAGCAGTTTTCTCGAATTTCTGAAATAGACCTTTAGTAAATAAACTGTATGCCTTCGGACAGACAAGTGATATCTCAGGGAACCTCCGATTAGAACTGAGAGTGGAACACACAGGAAGAAGAGATTTTCATAGCTGATTTAGGCAGTTGATTCATGATTTTTGGCTAGCAGCAGTTAAGTTCCCACCAAAATAAATTTCTTTTATGGACACGGCATCAATTAATATTCTTTTAGTAGAAGATAGTGCCAGTGATGCCAAATTGCTACAGCAAACACTTTGGCACTTAGGCGGGGAAAGATGGCAGGTGGTACATTTTGAACGGCTAAGTGACGCAATCGATAGTTGTAGCAAAAGTACCTTTGACATAGTTTTATTAGACCTTTTTCTGCCTGATTCTAAAGGATTGAACACCCTAGCAGAATTTTACGCAGCAGCACCAAATATCCCGATTGTGGTATTGGCAAAGTTTGACGATGAAGACATCGCCTTACAAGCAGTGGCAAAAAAGGCACAAGATTATCTGATCAAGGGACAAATCACGCCCAACTTACTACGGCGTACTATTCGCTATGCTATTGATCGCGGACAAATTCTTAAGCAACTCAAAGAAAGTGAGCATCGTTTGCGGGCAGTTTTTGAACAGACGTTCCAATCGATGGCGCTGTTAACTCTTGAGGGAATTATTCTAGAAATTAACCAACCTGCCCTTAAGTTATGGGGTAGTCAACAACAAGATTGTGTTGGCAAACCGTTGTGGGAACTTGAAAGCTGGAATTTCTCTTGTGCAAATCAGGAGTGGTTGAAAAGTATTATTGCCAAAGCTGCCGATGGTGAATTTGTCCGCCATGAATTGCTCTTACCCAGCGAAAATAATGTGATGGTGTGGATTGACTTTTCCCTCAAACCATTAAAAGACGAAACAGGGAAAGCAGTGCTGCTGATTGTCGAAGGTCGGGATATTAGCGAGAGCAAACGCGCTGAAGCAGAACTTGTCAACGCATGGGTACAGGAACGAGAACTCAACGAAATGAAATCTAACTTTGTTTCAATGGTTTCTCATGAGTTCCGCAATCCGATGACTGTGATTCGGACAGCAGTAGAACTCCTGGAATTATACAACCACCAGCTGAGTGACCAGCAAAAAAGCCAATACTTTGGCAAAATTCAAACTGCCATTCGTCAGATGCTGCAATTATTAGATGAAATTTTATTTTTAGGTAGAAGTGATGCAGGCAAACTACAATATGAACCGACACCGCTAGATTTAGAAGATTTCTGCAGCGAACTCACACAAACTTTGCAACTGGCTGCTAATGGTAAACATCAAATTATCTTTAGCTTTCAAGGGAAACAAACCTCAGTTGAAGTCGATGAAAACCTGCTGCGTTACATTTTGACTAACTTACTTTCCAACGCCATCAAGTATTCTCCTCAAGGCGGCAAAATTGCATTTAACGTCCTCTGTCAAGATGATACCGCCACTTTCCAAATCCAAGATTCTGGGATTGGTATTCCATTGCAAGACCAACAACGTTTGTTTGAAACTTTCCATCGCGCGAGCAATGTGGGTACTATTCCAGGAACGGGACTAGGGCTGTCGATAGTCAAAAAGTGTGTAGATTTGCATCAAGGTCAGATCTACTTACAAAGCCAAGTGGGAGTAGGGACAACATTTACAGTGAAACTCCCCTTGAATCATCACGATGCACAGTCTTTGGAACTTGTTGAAAGTTACTAAAATTTACATAAATCAACTGCTTTGTTCTTATTCACGGGGACTGGGGACTGGGGACTGGGGACTGGGGAGTGCGGACTGGGGACTGGGAAGTTGTTACAGGATTTCGGCAGGGTTTGAATCCCCGTCCATAATTCGTCACTACCCTAATCCCTAATCCCTAATCCCTAATCCCTAATCCCTAATCCCTAATCCCTAATCCCTAATCCCTAATCCCTAATCCCTAATCCCTAATCCCTAATCCCTAATCCCTAATCCCTAATCCCTAATCCCCAATTCAATTTAAATTAAGGTAGAGGGAAAAACAAAACTAGCTTCCAAATTCTATATAAATACGTATTTTATTATGTCGATTGAACGAGTTACCCCGAAACACTATCCTAAAGTTGAGTTTGGGCGCAGAGGTATCGCATTAGGGATTGATTTCCTTTGTGTGTGGATAGTAAGTTCCCTATTGGGAAGTTCCCAAATCGGTGTCCAAGTTGTTCAGATACTGGTCTTCGCAATTTTTTGGGTGATTTTGCGGGTCATTGTGCCTTATAACAATCAAGGGCAGAGTTTAGGGCGTTATGCTGTTGATATCAAGGTGCTGGAAGTCGAGGCGGGCAAACTTCCTGATTTGCAATCTCTTTTGAAGCGAGAAGGAATAATTGGGCTTGGGGCGCTTCTCGTTTCCATCGCCCTGAGTAACATCATACGTAATCCCACTGCTATACTGCTATTGATTCCCTTAGCAATTGACTGTGGTGCAGCTTTCTCTGATACCCAACTGCGGCAAGCTTTGCATGACCGCTACGTCAAGACTATGGTCGTTTCGTCGCGTCGTGGCTATTCGCTAGACATTAAAATTAAAAAATTAGTTGAAAAAGCACGCATTAATATGAGACAATAGGTATTTGTGTTAATTCTCTTCATCCGATTTTTGTAAGATTATGGCTAAGAGTAAAGGTGTCCGCATAATAGTGACACTGGAGTGTACTGAGTGTCGGACTAACGTAGACAAGCGCTCTCCCGGTGTTTCGCGTTATACAAGTACGAAGAATCGTCGGAACACAACCAACAGACTAGAACTGAAAAAGTTCTGCCCTCACTGCAACAGACATACCGTTCACAAGGAAATTAAGTAACAATGAGCTATTACCGTCGTCGTCTATCCCCGATTAAGCCGGGAGAACCAATTGATTACAAAGATGTAGATTTGTTGCGTAAGTTTGTCACCGAGCGGGGTAAAATACTACCTCGGCGCATTACTGGGCTGACATCTCAGCAACAGCGAGATTTGACATTAGCAATTAAACGCGCTCGCCTTGTGGCTTTGTTGCCGTTTATCAATGCCGAAGGCTAATAATAGTTAAGAGTGATGAGTTAAGAGTGATGAGTTATTTACTCCTAACTCGTAACTCAACAGCAAAATCAAAAATCAAAATTCACGCATATCAATAATTGCAAGGCTTGTGGAGAAGGGGACGCTAGTTGAATTTCGACTTGGTAGCGATCGCCGTTTGGGTGTAGTAGACCGTCCAGACGGCAAAGCGCGTATGTTTGTGGTAGATGAACGGGGTCAAGCCCACAGTCTCGCACCTCGGCAAATCAGCTACGCAGTGAGCGGGGAAGCCTACAAGCCTTCGCAGATCCCGGAGTTTCTGGAGGAGGTAAAGCCTTATTTAGACCCCTCCAGTTTAGAGGTGGCTTGGGAATTACTGGTAGAAGGCGGGGAAACAGTGACGCCAGCCGAAATGGCAAATCTGCTGTTTTCAGAATCAGAAGCACCTCATCGCTACGCAGCGTATTACTTGTTATCAGACGATAAAATTTACTTTAAGCAGAAGGGAGAGGCTTACGAGCCACGGAGTGCATCTCAAGTAGCGGAACGCAAACACCAGCTTGAGATAGAGGCGCTAAAAGCTAAGGGACAGCAAGAATTTCTAGCTAGAGTAGAACAATCGCTCAGGGGTGAACCAGTAGAGTGGCAACGCCACGATCGCCACCGCTTGGAAGCCCTGGAAAAATATGGGGCGCTACTTGCCGATATTATACGTGTGGGCTTAAATTATGACTCTCTAGCTCGCGCCTATCCTCCCCCAGCGTTAGTCTTGGAAACGATGAATATGCTGGGACGCCCCGCAACCCCCCAAGGAGCCTTTCAATTGTTAGTGGACTTGGGTTGGTGGAGTCCGCATGAGAACTTATTTCTGCGTCGTTCGTCAATTCCCGTACAATTTGCTAGCAAGGTATTAGAAGTGGCGCAACAGCGATTGGAATCACATCCGCCAGATAGAGATGTCAACCGCCTGGATCTGACCCATCTGAAGGTGTATACAATCGATGATGAAAGTACTACCGAGATAGATGATGGTCTAAGTTGGGAATTACTTCCCGATGGCACAGAGCGGTTGTGGGTGCATATTGCTGATCCTACGCGCTGGTTGATGCCAGAAGACGAGTTAGATTTAGACGCGAGAAAGCGAGGCAGTACAGTTTATTTGCCCACAGGCATGGTTCCTATGTTCCCTGAGGTTCTAGCAACAGGACCAATGAGTCTGGTGCAGGGAAAGGTATGTTGTGCCCTGAGTTTTGGGATTGTTTTAGATGACACTGGAGCAGTAGCAGATTATAGCATTCATCCAAGTTTGATTAAACCAACGTATCGCCTAACCTACGAAGATGTCGATGAAATGTTGGATTTGGGGTTGCAGACGGAATCAGAAATTGCGGCGATCGCCAATTGGGCACGAAGACGGAAAACTTGGCGGTATGCCCAAGGAGCAATCAGTATCAATATGCCGGAGGCAATGATCAAAGTCAAAGGCGACGATATTAGTATTGAAGTCTTAGAAGACTCCACAGCACGGCAATTGGTAGCCGAGATGATGATTGTTGCCGGTGAAGTTGCTGCTCGTTACGGTCAAAAGCATAACATTCCCTTACCCTTTCGCGGTCAGCCACAGCCGGAATTACCTCCTGAGCAGGAACTATTACAGCTGCCAGCAGGATTCGTTCGCGCCTGTGCTATGCGGCGTTGTATGCCCAAAAGCGAAATGAGCATCACCCCCGTGCGTCATGCTGGTTTAGGTTTAGAGACTTACACCCAAGCCACATCCCCCATCCGTCGCTATAGTGATTTGCTCACTCACTTTCAACTGAAAGCTCATCTACGCGGTGAAATTCTGCCCTTTTCCGCAGAACAATTGAAAGAAGTCATGATGACCGTCTCTTCAATCACCCAAGAAGTGACGATGGTAGAACGGCAAACGAATAGATATTGGGCTTTAGAGTATCTGCGCCGTCATCCTGAGGAAATTTGGGAAGCAACAGTGCTGATGTGGTTGAGAGAAGACAGTGGCTTAGCTCTTATCTTGCTAGAAGATTTGGGCTTACAGTTGCCAATGTTATTTAAACGTTCTGTGAAGTTGGGCGAACAGCTGTTAGTTAAGGTCTTTCACGCTGATCCACATAAAGATGTGATTCAGTTTCAGGAAATCATTTATCAAGAAGCACAACCTGCGGCGAATTAAGCTGCTTTCTATCAGTATAGGGTAATACGGTTGAATTCAGGATTTTTACTGAGATTTGGTGTAGAGACGCGCCATGGCGCGTCTTTACATTGCCTGGGTGACGCCGCTTGCGGGATAGATAGTTTTTTCCTAAGTTGCTAACGCTTGCATCAACAAAAACCACTTATGCCACAATACGGTTGGTGTTAGTGGTCTTAATCCTTAAAGATCCCCCAACCCCCTTAAAAAGAGGGCTACATTCCCCCCCTTTTTAAGTAAGGGGGGTTAGGGGGGATCTTGCCTTATCACCAAGCGTATTGACTTATGCCAGCGTTACACCGGTTTTTTGTAAGGTGGGCATTGCTCACCAATATCTCAAATGTACACCGGGTTTTTACGGGCTATGCCCACCCTACGATTTGTGGTCTAATTATAAGAATAAGCGCTGTAAGCAAGGACATTTTTGCAAAAACTCAGCCGCCTTGCGTTCTGCATCTGGGTTATTGGTATGTGCTGGTGTGGGTCGAATAATGCCAGCAAATAAATCATCCAAGCCATAAGGGGTGAAAAATTGCCATTCCCCTTGTGCATCCAGCCTCACACCCACAGCAGTAGCGGTGTGCAACCAGTCTGTAATGCCATCCTCTGTGCTGGTGTATGTTCTGCGACCAGAACGCCAACGAGCAAAACTCGCTTGATTTTTGACATCGAATAGGTAATGAGGAAATTGTTCACTCAGGCTTGTCTTGGCTGCTAATTCTTGGGAACGGTCTCCCTCGGCATCAAAAAATGCAATGTCAAAATCTTTGATGATTAATTGACAGCGATCGCCCGTAAGGGCGCTGGCACCTGTGCAATCGCCAAAAAGCTTTCTCCACACAGTATTTCGTACAGCACCACCTGCTAACCACCAGTTAGGAAGGTTAATTTGAGCGATCGCAGGTAATACAGTGCCGATAGGGGAATCGGCTAAGAGTATTTGTAGGCGAGTGGCAGTATTCATAAACTACAAAATAACTCAAAACTCGAAACTTCGCCGCCACGACCTTTTGAAACTTATATTTTTTGATCTCAAGCACTCCGGTTCAGAAAGCGCTCCATGCTCCGTTCCGCTAAAGCAGCAATAGTGAACGAGGGATTAGTGCAGGCTGTCGAGCCTGGGATCAGAGCACCATCCACAACAAACAAGTTACGATAGCCGTAGACCTGCCCGTAAGTGTTGCACACCGCATCAATTGTTGCACCGCCAAGAGGGTGAGCTGTGGCACTAAAATCAAGCGGTTGAGTCAAAGTTGTACCATTGGCTTGATTGAGCAGTTGGTAGGTATACTGCAGAGCCTGAGCATTTTTCTGATTATTAGCTGAGTCGCTGGGCCAAAAAAGATCAGCTGACTGCGTAGAAGTATTGTATGTGAGATACCCTTCTGGTTTAGCAATTACCTGACCAAGAGAAGTAATGACACCTTCTGGAACAATCGGAAAGGGGAGTTGCTCAGTGACTACTGGGGCAATTGGATTGTCGAAATGCTCAATGACTGTTGCTGCTGGACCACCCTGCGTAGGATTAGTCGGACCATTGGTGATGACAGCGCTGACCGCATCGCCATTAGTCCCCCAAAACTTCCCTACCTGATTGTTGAGGCGGCGCAATGTGCCATTTGCCTTGGCACGCAGCAACAATTCAGTGGTTCCAATCGAACCAGCTGCCAAAAACAGATAGCGACAAACAAAAGACTTTTGGGCAAGCACTTCCCCTTGCTCGTTGATTTGATTGCAGGTGATTCGGAAACGCTCTTTCTCGAATTCCTCTATAGAAGTGACCACATGCAAGGGTCGGATTTCGACTTTTCCAGTCGCTTCTGCCATGCTCAGGTAGTTGCGATCTAAGCTGTTTTTCGCCCCACTGTTGATACCGTAGTACACTTGACCTGTGATGGCGGAAGGAACCTTCTGACGTGCGATTTCCTGACGCACGATGTCCCAATCAACAGCGATGTCAAGCTTGCGAGCTTTGAGACCAGCCTTGGCTGCCTGTTCCAAGAAGATGCGGCTTGACAAGTAGTAGTTCGTTTGTAAAATGTCGTCCGGGATTGGAGAAGGGTTGAGGATGGAACGCACCCGTGGGTAATAGACAGAATCGAGTTGCTCATAGTTGATGGTGCGTGGGAAGACTTGGTAGAAAAGTTCTCGAGTCGGCTGATAGGTGACACCGTTGTAGACAAGCGAACCTCCCCCGACGCCTGCTCCCCGATAGGCAATGATGCCATCGCCTATCTTGACATCAAGGACGCCAGTATAGATGTCAATAGGAACCTTGTTGAATACAATTGTACTAGGGCTAAGCCAGGTAGAGCGGCCATCTGGTTGCTGGTATGTGCTGAAAGTGTCACCAGCGTCCGTGATTTGCCATCGTCGCCCTCGCTCCAATACGATTGTCTCAATTCTTGCCTGACCAAGGCGCAGTGATGCGACTGCTCCACCAAAACCGCTGCCGATAACTATTGCCTCAACATAATCTTCCTTAGTACGAACAGCGGAAGCACGAACGGCAGATACACCTACGCTCGCCGCAGCCGCAAGCGAACCCTGAAGGAATCGACGACGATTCAGCACCCGGGACATACTTAATCTCCTGCGATTTTCAAAAATAAATTTTTTATAGCTTGAAGCTTAGATTACCTATTCAAATTAGGTATATTTAGATATCGCACCAGTTGCAATAAATAGGTTGCCAATTTGCCAATATTTTGCAAGAAAGAAAGCCGCTATCATATCCCTTTAAGATGTGATAGCGGCAGATCCCAACAAAAAGCAGCAATTCTTCTAGACTTTCTGTATTCCTGGACGACCGTTTTCAACCACAAATGAAGCACGGTTACTAATTGTGCCAGATTCGGTTGTCACGTCTGACAAGACTAAATAGTCTGTTTGCCAACTTGCGGGAGTTAGCACACAACGGACATATCCGCGTTGACCGTTGTAAAACTTAATGTGTGGGTTGTCTGGTAAGTAGGCTTCAACTGTGGGACTCGTATCTGCCCCATCTCCACCTGAGGTAATTGAGGTACAAACGAATTCACTGCCAACTGTAGCGGATTCTGGTTTATTGAAGTCAGCCTTGAGATCCATTGCCCAGTTGGAATGCACATCGCCTGTCAAAACGACGGGATTAGAAGGCTTGCGTTGTTCTAAGAAACCCAGTAGGCGATCGCGCGAAGCCAAATACCCATCCCACTTATCCATGCTGAAAGTTGCACCTTCCCCTGGTGTCAAGTCTCTCTGTGCAACAGGAACCTGTTGTGCAAGAACATTCCAACGAGCCTTGGAGCGATCTAGACCTTCGTACAGCCATTCTTCTTGACGCTTACCAGTAATTGTTGCTTCTGGATCAAAGTTCTCTGGGCAGCGTTCCTTAGTGCCATCTCCACAAGGCTGATCCGTGCGATACTGGCGGGTATCTAGCACATGGAAAGTTGCCAAGTTCCCAAAGGAAAGCCGACGGAAAAGTTGCATATCCGGTCCTTCGGGCTTCGAGAAGGGTCGTAGCGGCATATGCTCGTAGTAAGCCTGATAAGCAACTGCCCGCCGCTGTAGAAAGACTTGGGGGTCTTGATCCGGTTCATTATCAACTTCCGAGATAGCACCAGCGTAGTTGTTTTCCACCTCGTGGTCATCCCAAGTGACAATCCAAGGGAACGCCGCATGAGTTGCTTGCAGATTGGGATCAGTCTTGTAGAGGGCGTGACGGTTACGATAATCTTCCAGAGTGAGAATTTCAGGACCATTGTGCTGTCTGACACGACCTGCTGTGATTCCTCCCTCATAGATGTAGTCACCTGTATGCACCACCAGGCTGATATCTTCCTGCGCCAAGTATTTGTATGCCGTGTAGTACCCTTGCTCATAGTGCTGGCAGGAGACAAATGCAAAGGCAAATTTACTCAAGTCGCTATTTGGTTGAGGAGCCGTACGAGTCCGACCAATCGGGCTTTCTTCCGTGCCTGATGTGAAACGATACCAGTACCATGTGTCGGGCTTCAACCCATTTACAACAACTCGAACCGAGTGACCTAATTCTGGAATTGCAATCTCGGTGCCTTTTGCTACTATATTGTTCAGATTGGGATCAGTTGCCACCTCCCAGCGAATTGGCACATTGACAGCTGGCATCCCACCCCCATTCAAAGGTTCGGGAGCCAGACGCGTCCAGAGTACCACACTCGTTGGATACGGTTCACCCGACGCCACACCGAGCGTAAAAGGATAACTGGAGAATGGAACTTGGGCGATCGCTCGTTGCTGGAATTGGCTGGCGACCAAAAGACCAGTCAATGCTCCTGCCCCAATAATTAGGTTGCGTCGCTTGATTCGACTGTACAAAAACCGCTCAAAATTCTGGTAGTCTAACATCCTTACTCCCTGACTAACTAACAAATCAAGGCAGAGGAACAGGCGACACAAAAAAGGCAAGGTGATAATTGGTAAACTTCATAACTCATACCTAATAGCACAACTCAAGCTTGAATCATGTAGTGTTACGCAAATAACTAAACCTTGCACTTGCAATTCAATACCACAGCTAAACTACTTTGTTATAGTTGTATTGAGCATATTTATGTCTACCGTCGAAAGTACGGAAACTATCAGATTTGTTTGCCACTCGAAGGTATTAACTGTTCCTTTGCCGAGTTTAACTTACCATTCAAAGATTAATTTTTAGCAAAGGTATAGTTAATATAGGCTTAATCAATTTTTCCATAAAACCTAAAAATTCAGCTGCAACAGGTGCATTCATCACACCATATGAGCGCATTTATTTCCTAAAAAAGTCATGAAAAAAACTAAATTAAACTCTTGAGCAATCTTGAAAAATCTTATACTTCTTCTGATTTCTGGGTTCTGAGTTCTGAGTTCTTCTTAATAAAATAGGAAAATAATACTGAGGAAGTGCAACTATGACCGCTGTTGTCCCTACCCCCTCCAAATCTGGAATTGTTTACCCGAGCAGCGATGGAGAGCCTGTGGCAGAAACATACGACCATCTCTACGCCATATTAACTACCCTAGAAGTCCTCAGACAATACCTACTTAATCGTCAAGCTACAGTTTTAGCAAACCAATTTTTGTATTATGCCGAAGGGTTTCCAAAATTGCGTGTTGCTCCTGATGTAATGATTATTTATGACGTAGAACCAGGGGGACGAGACAATTACAAAATTTGGGAAGAAAAACAAGTTCCAAAGGTCATTTTTGAAATGACATCAAAAAGTACTCAGGACGAGGACAAAAACACTAAGAAAAACCTGTACGAAGCATTAGAAGTACAGGAATATTGGTTATTTGACCCCAAGGGAGAGTGGATTGAACAGAAGTTGCAGGGGTATCGATTGCGGGGAGATAGTTATGTACCTATCACCGATAATCAAAGCGAATTCTTGCAACTACGTTTAGCAGTGGAAGGAAAACTAATTGGCTTTTACCGCTTAGATAATGGACAGAAATTGTTAGTTCCTGATGAGTTAGTTGAGGCGCTAAGAGAGGAAACACTCAAACGCCAGGAAGCAGAGAAACAAGCAGAACAAGAACGCCAACGTGCTACCCAACTCGAATCGATCCTAGCTCGTTATCGAGAGCAATTTGGGGAATTACCAGAGGAATGATGAAAGGAAAAATTATGTATTTTAGCTTCTCCACTACACAACGCGGAAAATAAACGGGTAGCGGTACGGCACGTTAGGATCATCAAGAACGTGAAGAATGGCAAGAAGTGGCATTAAAAAACTCACAATTGCCAATATAGCCAGCAGTGGAATACCAATCGCCACAAGAATCAGCAATGCAAATACAATTGCATAAATGTAAAGATTTATGTGGAAATTAAGCGATTCTTTGGCATTTGCTTTGACAACTGAGTCGTTGGTAGTCAACATAATTGCAATGGGTATGCCAATAGAGACAATTGTCGAGCTAAAAAAGATTGCTCCGTGACATAACGCTGATAAAAGCCTGCGTTGGGTAACCTGTTGCATACCATAGCCCCCTGTTATGTAGACGTGATGAATTACATCTACTGTTGACGACTACTTAATTCTAATTTTCTTGTGCCACAGATGTCCTCTGCTGTCTTATAGATTAGGGTGCAAAAACCGAGTGATGCTCAAAGGCTTTCAGACTTACGGGAAAATTTTGTAAATCGTTTCACTTTCTCTTGCTTTTCAGGCCCATTTATGCAAAATTGTAATTCAATAGCAAAAATACGGTTGTTTTATCTATTTATAGTAGATAATGAGGCATTAATAAATTAAATTAATGCCTATCCAGGTTGTGCATAGATGCTAATGCCTATCCAGGTTGTGCATAGATGCCTTAGGGAATGAAACAGCCCTGCCAATTCATGGGGGGGTTAGGGAGAACCAGCGCGATAAACAAGCGAACCGAACCGTATTGGAAGTTGTCTTATAGGATTCCTATTTGATTTTTGAAATACACTACAAATACTTAAATTTTTTCAAAAATAAAACCGGATTCCTATATGAGACAAACAAAGTACAAAAAAGCCCTAAAATTTTTCCACAAAACTCTAGGCAATGATTAAATTTTTCCCACTTATAAAATGAAAAGAGAATTGCTGTAAACACGAGTTCTGCCTTAAAAACCCTTTAAGCAAAATTCGTACAATACAGAGAAAGATGAAAATGTAAGTAGATAAGTAGAAATAAACAGAACTAGGCTAAGAAATGTAAAAACGCCTGAAACTCGCGTCCAAGACAAATGGCGAACCTAACAAGTTAACTTTATTTTTATGACCTACTTATAACGTTTAAGTTAAGACAAGGTAATCTAAGAATTAATAACAGTATTTTTGTATGCTTTTTAACAAAAAGAGTCATTTTTGATAAAATGAAAAGTGAATTGATGAAAATCGTTCCCTAGCTTATGCTACATACCTATATTTTGTTTATTATTTCATGTAAGATTGAAAAACAAAAATCGTATTCATCAACACACAATTATTCTTAGGTGTGTTATATTATCCATTGGTTCTTCCTATTTTTAATAATAATTGTATAATATTATACACTAGCAAGGGTGCGATAGTCAATCGTGGCAAGGCAAAAGTATTCCTGGAGTTAAATGATACATTATCTAAAGAGTTATAGCAGTGAAAGAGCGCAAGTTGTTTCTCTTAAAAGAACTTAGGAAAGTTAGGAAAGTTAGGAAAGTTAGTCCATGCCTGTGAAATCTACATCTAGGGAAGCACTGTATCGAGTAAAAGACCTGTTCACTGATTTGTTGGCATCTGTGTTCTTTTTGCTGACTTGTGCTGTTTTCTTAACAGTTATTTGTTGGAAAAGTCCCACTCTGCTATTTTGCTTGGTTGTGGGGAGCATAAGTGTAGCAGTTATTGGGCGAATAGGACAACAGATAGGTTTACCGAAACAGTGGCTGATTTTATTGCAAACTCTGGCATTATCAGCAATTCTCAGTTTATTTTGGCTAGACTACTTTAGCGATCCAGCAGCAGCTCAATTTTTCGGCAAAGCAGAAAACTTTTTCAAAAACACATTGACTCAGGGTTCGCAACAAGGGGCTGCCTCTACTGCCGCAATAAGTTTGGTGTTTAACGTTCTACGAGCGCTTTACTTACTCTACATCGCTGTTGCCTTGATCGGTGTTATTAACGCGGTTCGTAAAGATGAAGATTGGCAAGTCGTCGCCAGAACACCCTTGTTAGTAGTCATTGCTGTTACCATCGCTGATGTGTTGACATCTTTTATCATTGGCTAAGTCGGAGAATTCATATGGCTGAAGACCGAGACAAAGAATTTCGACCCGTCAATCAAATTCTGGGAGCCCAACCTTCCCTAGGACCAATTCCTGCTGACCAAATCTTTCCTTGGGCAATTATTGCCCTAACGTCCTACTTCATTGTGAATGGTTTCTTTGGAAGTTTCTTTGCCGATGAATGGCAGAAATGGTTGTGGACAATTTTAATTGCTGGCTGGGGAATGGCAACTTGGTGGATATTAAGTGGCGGCAGAAGTTGGCGATTTTTGAGCAAGTTTATGGGTGTTCCGACCTGGACAAGAGGCACTGCTCGTTATAAAAGCTTTTTAGAGTTTCGGTATGAAAGACAAAATAGGAAAACAAAGCGTAGGCATCGCAGGTCAAGTAAATAGGTTAACACCTTTTGAAGATGCTCTCAATCTTGCCACAATGCTGCGTGTTGCAGTTGATGGCAGGGATGTTGGTGCATATATTTTGACAAAAGGGGGTCAAAAAGATAGGTTTTGCTTTGTTTTTGGATTTGACTGCAAAGGCATTCATACGACTTTAAGAAGCGAGCAAATCGATACAATTTGTAACAATATAGAAGCTGGTTTAAAAGACCTTCCCGGCGAGGAGAGAGTGACTTTTCATTTGGGATCTTTTTCTTCAGATACAAAGCGTCAACACGAACTTGCATCGCTTGTACAAAAAACCTCATCGCCCAGCATACAATATTTGCTCACGTCTGAGAGAGCCAGAATACAACAGCTGACTCGCGCTGGTATCCGTAAACCGAAATTTCTGCGCGTGTACGTGACTTATACAGTAGAACCAGATGCGAAAGGGGCTGATGATTGGATTGAGAAATTCTTAGCAAAAGCAGAATCTTGGTGGCATGAATTTAAGGGAGAAACAGCAGAAAGGGGAAATCAGCGACTAGAAACTATTATTTCTAATGCTTATACTGAGGGATTTCGGCGCTGGGAACAAATTTTATCTAACAAATGGGGTTTAGATATCAAAGCATTGACAGCTACAGAACTGTGGCAAGAAGTTTGGGGACGATTTAACCAGACTGAAGCAATAGAGATTCCCCAGTTACTTGTTTTCGATGAAAATGGACTGCACGAAAAAATTTATTCAGACTTATCGAGTTGTAAGCTACTGCTAGAAAATATCCACAGTACGACATTATTGATGGAGTCAAACGTACCTGTTGCTGATCGTCAATGGGTGAATTTGAAAAATCGCTATGTAGGCGTGATGACATTTCTAGAAAAACCGGGAGGTTGGCAGAATAAAACCTCACAACTGCGTTATCTGTGGGAACTTCTTGCCAGGGATGCAATTGTGGATACGGAAATTTTTTGTCAGTTGACGGCGGCAAATCCTGCGATAGTCAAAACGACCTTACAGCGGGTACTCAAGCAGTCGAATGTGACAACAAAGGTAGCCCAAGAAAAGGGTAATACTATTGATGTTGCCGCGCAATTAAAATTGAGGAAATCTGTCGCAGCGCAAGAACAAATTTATGAAGGTGCGTTGCCAATTAATACGGCAACGGCTATTTTGGTGCATCGTCAAAGCTTGGAAAAATTAGACGAGGCATGCAGGTATATAGAAAACTGTTTTCAACGTCCGGCACAAGTTATTAGAGAAACGGAATATGCTTGGAAAATTTGGTTGCAAACTCTGCCAATTGTTTGGGACGTTTTGTTAGCGAAACCTTTTAACCGTCGTCAATTGTATCTCACAAATGAAGTGTGGGGATTGATACCTTTGGTGACAACCAGAGCAGGCGACAAAAGAGGGTTTGAACTCATCGCTGACGAAGGCGGAACACCAATACATTTAGATTTATTCAACCAGCACAAGAATCTCGCGTTGTTTGCCACAACTCGAGCTGGTAAATCAGTGTTGGTATCAGGGATTTTGACCCAGGCTTTGGCACATAATATGCCAGTGGTTGCGCTGGATTTCCCCAAACCGGATGGTACCTCTACTTTCACCGACTACACGGCATTTGTTGGGGATAAAGGAGCTTATTTTGATATCTCCAAACAATCAAATAACTTGTTTGAACAGCCAGACTTGCGTTCTTTAAGTGTAGAAGAACAGCGCGAACGCTTGCAAGATTACGTCGCATTTCTTGAGTCTGCCTTGATGACAATGGTACTCGGTTCCTCAAGCGGCAATCAACTGCTGACGCAAACCGTGCGTTCTGTTGTCAACTTGGCTTTGAATGCGTTCTTTGCTGACGAGGGGATTCAAAAGCGATACAAAGCAGCTATAGAAGGAGGATTTGGTACCCAAGCGTGGCAAAAAACCCCGACTTTAAGAGATTTTCTTCACTTCTGTTCGCGAGAGCAGCTGAACTTGTATAGCGCAGGTGACAGAATTGATGATGCACTCGAAATTATAAATCTGCGTTTGCGCTTCTGGCTGGAAAGCCGTGTGGGACAAGCTGTGTCTGCACCTTCGAGCTTTCCAACTGACGCTCAACTTTTGGTTTTTGCACTCAGAAACTTATCAGATAGCGAAGATGCGGCGCTGCTGTCTTTAAGTGCCTATTCCGCAGCGCTGCGACGTGCTTTGAGTAGTCCCGCTTCTATATTCTTTATCGATGAAGCACCAATTCTGTTTGAATTCGACCAAATTTCTGATTTGGTGGGTAGGCTTTGTGCCAACGGGGCAAAAGCAGGCGTAAGAGTTATCTTATCAGCACAAGACCCTGACACCATTGCCAAATCTAGAGCCTCATCTAAGATTTTGCAAAACTTATCAACAAGATTAATCGGGCGCATTCAACCGGTAGCGGTTGATAGTTTCGTGGAAATCTTGAAATATCCCCGCGAAATTATCGCTCGCAACGCATCAGAAAGCTTTTTCCCGCGTAAAGAAGACATTTACAGCCAATGGCTGCTTGATGATAACGGCGTTTTTACTTATTGCCGTTACTATCCAGGTTATGAACAGTTAGCCGTCGTTGCGAACAACCCTGATGAACAAGCTGCACGAAATCAAGCAATGCAGGAATATGGCGATAAATTTGAGGCAGTTGCTCATTTTGCACGTCAATTGATAGGCTCAATTCGTGGGCATTAAAGCAAGGGGGTAAAATTCCAAAAAAATTATCAAAATTCTTTTAGAGAGATTGATAATAATATACCAAGACCCCACCTCTAACCTCTCCCTCCCAGCCTCCCTCTCCTATAAGGAAAGGGAGGAGGCATGTAAAAATGGGATTTTCAAGCCTCGTAAATTAATAATCTCGTTTCCAGGTTCTACCTGGAAATGCGGTGGGGGCGGCTAGTAACGCTGTTAAGGCAGGCAGAGCCTCCCAGTAGGCATTCCCAGCCTCAAGCTGGGAACGAGGCAAACCCTTCTAAAATCTCGTTTCCAGGTTCTACCTGGAAAGGCAATTGAAGCGGCTAGTAACGCTTTTAAGGCAGGCAGAGCCTTGCACTAGGCATTCCCAGCCTGAGGCTGGGAACGAGGCAAAGAACCCCACCCCCGTAAAGCTACGCTATGGCTAACGCCACGCTAGTCCCTAAGAGGGACGCTGCGCAAACGCTATCACGTCCCCTCCCCGCTTGCGGGGAGGGGTGCCGTAGGCGGGGTGGGGTTCCGAGGAAAGAACAAGTCATCAAACGAAGGTGATATTATGCGTAAATTTGGCAAATCTCAAATCATCATGACTTCTCTTTTTGCTGTGGCATTTTTAGGAACCTTGCCAGCCATAGCACAACAATTGGGAGAAGTGTTGGGAACAGGAGATCTGGGACAAATTAAGAATGATTTTGACTCTTATGCGGCTAATTTAAGAGATTATCTGACAAATTATAACAATAGTGTTAAAACTTTTCAGCCTCTTGAGGTGCAGATACAATTAGGTATCACAGATTCTTCAGGGAGCCTTGATCTTCCCAATCCTGTTTCTGCACCTGAATCTATCCGCAATCAGATAGTTCAATATTCGATTTCAGATAAATTTGAAACGAATCCGGCAATATATGGCTCGATTGTTAGTAATGAAGTTAACCGTTATATTATCCGTGGTTCTGCTGATACTCTTTTAGGCGCAGATGGACAAGTTCGTTTAAAAAATAAGTTAGAAGCGACTCAGAATATTGTCAGGAATGCTGATAAATCTTTTCAAGAAGCGCAAAGGAAAAACGCGGATATACAACGCTTCAATATCCCTACTCTTCAGGGCAATGATGTTACGAATAGCCAAGTTAGAGCAATACAAGGATTAGCAGAATTACAACTTCAAAGTATAGAAATTCAAAAAGACCAATCCAAAATAATGGCAGAAATGCTGGGAAGAACCATCCAATCACAGAATGATTTGCAGTATACCAACTTGAATTTGGCAAATATTTCTCAGCAGAATGAAGATTCCAACCGTGCCAGAAGGGTAGAGGCTGCGGCAGAAGTAGCACGACTTTTGCGAGTCACTTCTCAAACAGATTTATTTAGGAAAAGCAGTGCCGCTCCTTCTTTGGAAAGTCCCCCTCCTGATTTGGAAAATAATCCACCTGACTCAGAAAATAGTCCTCCTCCTGTGCTAGAGCCAGGACAGTAATCAAGATAAATTAATGGTAGAAAAATGTGGTTTTCTGGTTTCAATATTTTTGCTCAAATTGGCACCAATGGCACCAATGATGTTTTAACGAATGGTGTCCAGACTGCACAAAGCATTGCTGATGGTTGGGATCAGCAGTGGATTGATTTGTTGCAAACTAACACTAACACTAATTTATACGGTGCGCTTACAAACCTGGGTATTTTCTTTGCGGTAGGAACCTTGCTTTTTTTCATGGCGCAGTGGCTAAGAGATGTGCTTGATAATGAATATTCTCGTCCCATCTCTGCTTTAATTTGGCCCTTCGTAGTGGTGTTGTTATTAGCGAATCCTGGCAACGGCACTGTACTATCTAATTTAACTTTGGGATTACGAGATTTTGTCAACACAATCAATCAGCAAGTTGTAGAAGCAGCCGATGTCAATCAAACTTATCAGCAAGCACTGAATATGAGTATTGCTGAAGATGTTGTTGGTGGTTTACTGCGTCCTTGTCAGTCCCTCATTGGTCAACAACAGCTTGATTGTTTCACTAAAGCAAAGGAAAAAGTTGATGTTCTCTTGGGGCAATACAGAGGTTCTTACGGTGGACAACCTTGGATAGACAGACTTGATCTCAAAGTCAATGAGATACTGGCTTTTAATGGTAATTCAGCGGAATTAGCTTTTAATTCTTTGCTGGGTTCCACAACCCAAACTATTATCAAAAATATTTTAGTTTCTTTACAATCGGCTTTTCAAAATTTAATAGAAGTGACAATGCTACTGATAGCAGCTTTAGGACCTTTAGCTGTTGGAGGATCTTTGCTCCCTGTGGCTGGTAAACCGATTTTTGCATGGCTGACTGGATTATTGGCTATTGGTATTGCCAAGATTTCTTTTAATATTGTTGCTGCGGTATCAGCGGCTGTGATTGTGAATGGTCCAGCGCAAAATCTTGATGCTGATCCAGATTTAATGTGGTTTATGATTCTGTTAGGAATTTTAGCACCGATTATGTCTTTAGGTTTAGCTGCTGCGGGAGGATTTGCAGTTTTTAATGCTATCAGCAATACTGCTGTGTGGGTGCAGGAAAGAGTTTAGATGTCTGTAGAGATGCACTATGGCAGCTGTGTACATAACTGTAGAGACGCGCCATGGCTGTAGAGACCCGCCATGGCGCGTCTCTACAAAAGTCTAAAATATAAGGAGGTGAATTGTAGGGCGATTTCATTTTATGGGCGACACTTTGGAAGAAATTGTAGGGTTAATAAATTTCTTGTAAAAGTCAAATTTATGAAAATAAAACCACAGATGGACACAGATGCACACAGATAACTTATCTATGTTAATCTGTGTTCATCTGTGGTTATGTCTATCTCTATATCATACTTTTGCAAGGAGTCTAATCTGAGATCTTCCACCTGTTGCAACAGTGAGTCGGCGAAGTCTCCAAACCCTCGTTACCAGGTTCAACCTGGTAACGAGATATTAGAGCCTCTGGCTCTTGTTGGGTGCAAGATCTGAGTAATAGCCGAATTCCGTTTTAACTGACATCTCGCACCATTCTCAATAACCGTAGGGTGGGCACTGGACATAAAGACTTTCATTGTTTTCAAGCCTTGTTAGCAGTGCCCACCCTACATTCATAAGTATTGAATATACTTTTTGTGAGGTGGGCCGGAAAGCCATTGGTGTCAACTTAAGCTAAAACCCTTCTAAAATCTCGTTTCTAGGTTCCACCTGGAAATGCCCTTGAAGCGGGTAGTAACGCTCTTAAGGCAGAGCCTCCTAAGGCTGCATTCCCAGCCTGAGGCTGGGAACGAGGCAATTGAATATAGTTTTTGTGGGGTGGGCATCTTGCCCGCCCTAAATCTAAGACGGCGAGACGCCCATCTCACAAGAAAATTAAATTGTAATCCATTCAATTGAAAATCGATTTAAGCTATAAACTGTGGAACTTGAGTTCTTGACGAATAAAGGAAGAATAAAATAACCCGGAGGTGACTGAAAGTATGACTAAGCTATTACAAGAAAGAAAATCAGCAGTCAATCTTTTAACGATATTTACTATTTTTACTTTTGGTTTGCATTTTGTGACCGTCATTTTTTTATTATTTCAAGGCTTGCGTATTTACGAAGTCAGTCAAAGAAAGCCCCTTACGTTCGTGCAAGTTATTGATGGTAAAATAGTACCTCAAACCAACACTCTTGAACGAGAACCTGAAGCTATTCGCCAATTTGTTAGTAAGACAATGGCTGCTATGTTCGACTGGTCTGGAAGACTTCCAGCAGCAACGGTTGAAGACGTGACTAACCCCAAAGCTGATGCAGGAATACTTATTAGTACGTCACAAAATCTCACGAAAAGAGTTTCTACAAGTAGTTGGGTTGCAAGTTTTGGACTTTCAGAAGATTTTCGCCAAGGTTTCTTGGCACTTATTGCTGATATGACGCCGCCAGAAGTTTTTTCTAAAAATAAGAACCAAGCGTTAACAGCGCAGTTAGCTATCCAGCGGGTTTATCCTCCTGAAAAAATCGCGCCTGGTCGCTGGCGAGTTGGTATGGTTGCTAATATAGTACAGGTAAGACGTAGTGATAATAAAAAGTTATTAACTCCTTTTAATAAAGATTTTTTAGTACGCGCAGTAGATTCTTTTGAGCATCCGCTAGCAAACAGTATTAGTCCAGTACAAAAAGCTATTTATAGTGTCCGTGACCAAAAGCTAGAAATTTATGAAGTCAGCGATTTATGTCTAACCAATCCCTATGATTCTTCGCCCCAAACTCGGTTACAACGCTGTAGCGACCTTCCCAATTCTAGTAGCTTTACAAGATAGGTAGGACATAATAATGTTATTTACTCCAAAAAACAACAAAACTAATATTCTTTCCATATTCGTTGTCGCAACATTTGGCTTGCATTTGTTTACCATATTGTTGCTGATGTTTCATAATTCTCTGTTGAAAAGGCTGAGTGGTAATTTACCACAAAGTTTAGTGCAACTTGTTGATGGTCGTGCCATAACAGTAAATTCCCAACAAAATTTAGAACGCAATCCAGAAACAATTCGGCGTTTCGTTGGTGAAACAATGACCATGATGTTTACTTGGTCAGACAAACAACCACCACAAACAGTTTGGCAAACAACTTCAGAACTTTTAACGGGTGATATTAGGCGAAAAGTTCAAGCTGAAATTGCTCAAGGAATTCCTAAAAATGTTTTGGTGAATCCCGTGGGAGCAGAAAGTGTATTATTAGTTCGCAGTATTTCTCAGCCAGAGAAAATAGCTGATGGTCAATGGCAAGTAGATATAGCTGCTAATCGCTTGATTTTGGCAGGTTATAATAACAAAAATGGGGAAGCAATTCCTTTTAATAAAAAAATATTTATTCGAGCATTAGATACACAAGCAATTAGCATACCCAATCCACAAAATCCTCTAGACTCAGCAATATACCGCCTCAACGAAGCGAGGTTAGAAATATCTAATATTTGCGATATCCAAGATAAAAGATGTGCTAATACAATGATGGAAGTACAAAAATGACTCAACTACCAAGCCCTAAGAAACCGTCTAACAATTCCTCCAATTATGAAAATTCAGACGCTGAATTAAAATTTCGTCAACCGCAAGAAGGACAATCATCAGATTGGCACCAGCGGATGGCAAATTTGGTTGGTTTAGAAGAAGAAATTCCCCCATCCAAAGAAGAAAGCAGTGCTTCCGAGACTGCTAGTAATAGTAATGCTAGTAGTAATGACGAAGTAGCGCCGTCTCATCCATCCTCACTTCGCACACAACAACGATTCTCATCTAATCCTTTTGCCAAAGTAGCTGTGGTGGGTGCTGCTACCCTGTCTGGGGTTGTGATAGCTGGTATTTTTCTCTCTCAATTAATGAGTGGAAATAACCAACAGCCGCGAAAAATTGCACCGACGATAACCCAGAATACGAATGAATCGAACAAAACAGAACAATTAAAACCGGAACAAGAAATTGAGATCTTAAAAACAAAACTTGCATTAGCTGAACAAGCAAAAGCAGTGAAAGAAGCGCAACTACAGTTGAGAACTGTACGCCCTCCAAGGGCGACGCCAACTCCAACACGAACAAGATCTCAGCCACAACCTGTAACACGCGTGGTGGTACAAAGAGTACCTACTCCACCACGAACTGTTTACGTACCTCGTGTTGTTGAACGAATTGTCAGAGTTCCTCAGCGTGTCGCGCAGGCGCGACCTACTCCTACTCCGCCTCCTCAGCCTCCTCGGGCTACTCCGACTCCGACTCCTCAACCAACAGTCACTGCTACTCCAAGCGCAACATTTGAGCTCACCTCTGTACCAGAACTCACCCCAATCCCAATGCCATCGGATGTAGGAGAAGCTTTATCAGCAAATAGATCAATAACTCCAACACCAACTCCAACACCAACCGTACCACAGGTAGCAAGTTCTCCTCCAGCTCCTTTAGCTTCTGAACTGAATACCAGGGCTAGACAACCTCTTCCAAATAGAACAAACACAACAACAACTCCTCAGCAACAATCACTAGCCTCAAACCAGACAAAACAGTATGGTGGTAAAGCGATCGCAATAGGAACCAAGGCTAAAGCTGTTCTAGCGGCTGATATCGCTGGAGAAGCAAATAGACCAGGGACTAATAATAGTAGTAGTAATAACAATAATAATAAAGATGACAGTCAATTTGTGGTGCGTTTGAGGGAACCATTGAAATCTGTAGATGGGGCGATCGCACTTCCTAAAAATACTGAATTAGTAGCTCAAATTAAGCAAATTACCGAAGGCGGATGGGTACAACTCTCTGTAGTTTCAGTGAATTTCCAAAATAACGGCAATATTACAGAAATTCGCCTACCTCCGGATGCAATAAAAATTCGCAAACCTGGAGGAAGACCGTTACTTGCTAGAAAATATCCTGATAAATCCGGAAAGATAGCAGCCAATGATACATTTTCAGGTTTGTTGGGGGGTCTCGGTCAAGTAGGAGATATACTTAACCGTCCTGAGACAAAACTTCGTAACTGTGGTACTTATGGTGACAACAATACACCATACTTGTGTAGCGAAACCGATCAACAAAGAAACATCCCTGCTGCAGTTTTAGAAGGCGCTAGTAAGGCGATCGTACCTCAGCTTAACCAGCGCAACCAACAAGCCACCCAAGAGATGATGAAAAGTAATATTTGGCACTTGGAGGCTGGTACAGAAGTTGAAGTGTATGCCAATAAAATCACGCGGTTGTAAGTTATGTCTTGTAGTAATTAAGTTAGACCATTTATTATCAAAAAGGACTATCATTAGAGCATTTTGTTAGCCGCGCCTTACCCCACCCCGGTTTTGTCTTGCGCCAAAACCGCCCCTCCCCGAGCTTCGGGGAGGGGATTAAGGGGAGCCAGCGCTATGCAGGAGGGTTTCCCGACAGCAGGCGACTGGCGTGTGGGGTAAATCAACGTGCGATAAACGTTTGAGCGTGATTGTTGACACCAATCGACGAACGTGAACAACAAGATTCCCGACTTCTTGAAGAAGTCGGGAATCTGAGCATTGTAAGTTAAATATAATACATTGGATTCAACCGTTTCCTCTCCTGTTGTTTCTCGTACAAATCCTTGAGGGTATAACGTCCAAAAACTGCCATTGCTGCTTTTGCAGCTTCCTGCCAAACTTCTTGGATCATCATATTTTCCATTGTCGCTGATTGGGTCTGCTCGTTCTGTTCTTGGATACCAGAACCTTCCAGACAAGTCAAAATCTCCAACATAGTGATTTCGTCGGGTGCTTTGCCCAATTGATAACCTCCTTTGACTCCGCGTTGACTACGGACAATTCCACATCGTCGCAGTTGCATCAAAAGTTGTCCCAGATAGCGATCTGGTATTTGCTGACAAGATGCTATTTGCTCTATTTGCAAGAATTCTCCCTGCTCATAACATCTAACCAGCTCTAGCAGCGCCAATAAAGAATATTTGATTTTAGAGGAAATTTCTATCATTTGGGGGACAACGTCAGCTTTTCAAATATTACGATTTCGTAACAGATTTGTATAACTTTAGAGAAGGAGAAAGAAAAGTCATTGGCGAATATAATTCGCTACTACACAAGCAAAGTCCACCTCCGTGGACTAATGCAAAATTAAGCGCTAATTTCGCCGATCTTTGGGAGGCTAGCGGGGATCTTTGAGGGATGAACATGGCTAACCCAATCGTATTGAAGCCACTGTCACCTTGCTTCCTGCTTAAGTTTGGGTAGCAAAGTATCGGCTATCGGCTTACTTTGCACTCGTCTGTGATTTGCCGCGCGATAAACTTGTTTGCAAGGTGCGGTAATAACATACTCCTATTCATATATTATGAAATACGGTATGCTTCCCAATTTACTGTAGTTTTTTGCTCTTTGATACAATCAAGTTAAAATTTTATCTAAGTGAATACGTTAATTGTCCAAAAAATTTACCTTCAACGTCTGCTGAATCTAGTAAATTTACTTATAAGTAAGATTTTGCTAGTCTGAGAAAGCAGACACCATGTTGCCATGAAACTGTCGCGCATTTAATTTGCACTAACAAAACTAGTAACTGATAACTAGACTTCTTGCAAAATTATGATGAATGGATATTTACAACCACAAATGCACACAGATTAACACTAGTTATTTATCTGTGTGCACCCCCCTCATTCCCATTGGTGTCAACTTAAGCCAAAAGTCATTATTGACAACGATTTGAGCATTTTTCGATGTACAATCTAGATTTTCGATCCCCCCTTAATCCCCCCTTAAAAAGGGGGGAAATAAATCTAAAGCGACGGGAAATTGAGTGTTTGAGCGTGATTGTTGACACGCATGCCTCATTCCTCCCTACAAGAGGGGAGAAGACAGAGGAAAAACTTTTCTTTAGTGTTCATCTGTGGTTTGATTTTCTCCTTTCTTTGACTTTGACACTCTTGTTTACTGAACACTATTAAAACATTGGCGTTTTCAAGTCAGTTATGAAAAAAATTAAAGCTTTTAACGGTGCTAGTAAACTCACTGCACTTTTATGCCTGATAACTATTTTTCTTACACCTTTTGTGGTTGTCAATGCTGGAGAACGAGGAGTCTTGATGGAATTTGGAAAAGTACAAAACACGGTATTAGGAGAAGGTATTCATGTTATTATTCCTGTCGTTAATACAGTTAAGAAATTGAGCATTCGAGTTCAAAAACAGGATATTTCTGCTGAAGCTTCTTCCAAAGACTTACAGGATATTTTCACAGATGTAGCGCTCAACTGGCATATTATTCCAGATGAGGCAAATGCCATTTTTCAACAAATAGGAGATGAAAAAAACGTTGTAGACCGAATTATCAATCCAGCAATTGAAGAAGTTCTCAAGGCGGTGATGGCAAAGTATACTGCTGAAGAATTAATTACTAAACGGGGAGAAGTGAAAGCTGAAGTAGATGACGTATTAACTGCACGACTGGCAAATTATCATGTAGCAATTGATGATGTTTCCCTTGTGCATGTTCACTTTTCTCAGAAATTTGATGAGGCGGTAGAGGCGAAACAAATTGCCGAACAGGAAGCAAAACGGGCAGGGTTTGTCGCACTGAAAGCATCAAAAGAGGCAGAGGCAAAGGTTAATCTGGCAAGAGGAGAGGCGGAAGCACATAAGGTGCTGCATGAAACTTTAACTCCAGAAATTTTGCAAAATCGAGCATTAGATAAATGGGATGGGAAGCTACCGTTAATTTTTGGTAGAGGTGAGCCAACATTCTTCAATTTGAGCGAATTGTTCAAAGCTTATCAGTAAACTCTGTACGAACGCTCGGATAGTTCTACAAGCCAGCAAAATGACAGCAGTAAAGACGCGCCACCTCTCGTCTCTACACTACCGATTTGTATCATCCTTTTCGTAAAATGGTATACAATCTCGTTTCCAGGTTCCACCTGGAAATGCCTTTGAAGCGGCTCTGCCGCTTTGAAGGCAGAGCCTCCTAAGGCTGCATTCCCAGCCTCAGGCTGGGAACGAGGCAAAGGTAGCAAGTTAAGAAGGCAGAAGGCGTCCCCACGAATGAATACGTTCGATTTAATAAAGTTTGCACTCTATTATTTTTCTCCATAAATAAATTTAGGGGCTTTAAACCTTATGGCAGAGAACAGAGGACTTATTTTTGTATCAAAGCTTACCTTCTTTCCTTCTGCCTTCTGCCCTCTGCCCTCTGCCTTTCTTCGGTAAAAATCAGAGTTTTAAGCCTCTACCAGTTGTAAGGTGGGCAGTGCCCTAAACTTATGTCGAGTTGATCAGGTTTTACTCGGCACTGCCCACCCTACAGTCTATAATTTTTCGTTTGAGAACCATTACCCCAATCCCTAATCCCCAATCCCCAGTCCCGTTTACGAGGACAAGGAAACAAGCAGATGTAGGAAATTCTGGGAATGAAAATCACAATCAGATGAAAAATCGCGCAAATTCGAGAAATTCCTCGCTAAATAACGATTCTCGTTCTAATTCTTTGCCCAAAAACCCAGATTCCCCTAAAATTGTCGAAGCGCAAGGATGGATTGTCGATGCTAACGGTGATGTCATCCTTGTTGCTCAAGCAGCGACGCTAAATCCTATACCTGTGTTCTCTTGTCATGCTCGGTAAACTTCGCAAAAACTCAGGGTTCTATCAACACTGGCATTGCTTGAGCTTGGTTGCACTCATGAGTACTATAGCAGTAAAACCACTGCAAGCGCAAGTCATTAATACAACGCAACCATCTAAGCAGCGCGCCCAAACCCCTGCTCAAACCACTCCACGGCGGGAGAACCAGCCGCCTTCTAACCAGCAACTGCCAGAACAGGCACCTCCCTCCCGCCTACCGCCACTAGAGGAATTACTTCCTCCACCCACTACAACACCCCCCAGTCCCGAACAAGCCCCATTTGAGGAAACTCCCCAAACCATCACTGTTGAAAAATTTGAAATCACAGGCAGCAGTGTCTTTAGTCGTGAAGATTTTGCCAAAATCACCAAACCTTATACGAAACGACGGATAACACTTGCAGAACTTTATCAAGTACGTACAGAAATCTCTAACTTGTATGTTAGCAAAGGATACATCACATCCGGAGCCTTTATCCCACCGCAGAAACTTCAACGAGGTGTCGTAGAAATCCAGGTGGTTGAGGGTACACTGGAAGACATCAAAGTATCAGGCACACGCAGACTTAATCCTGGCTATGTGCGCAGCCGCCTTGCCCTAGCCACAGGCAAACCCTTAAATCGCGATCGCCTGCTGGAAGCATTGCAAATTTTACAACTCAATCCCCTGATTGAAAACCTGTCAGCCGAACTATCCGCAGGTTCGCGTCCAGGGGTGAGTTTGCTAGAAATACGAGTCACAGAAGCAGACACTTTTGACCTACAGATAGCCCTAGATAATGGACGTTCTCCTGCTGTAGGGAGTTTTCGCCGCCAAATCCAACTCAGCGAAGCCAATCTTTTCGGATGGGGAGATAGCGTCATCGCTGCTTATACCAATACTGATGGCAGCAATACCTTCGATTTTAGCTACTCTGTTCCCTTTAATCCCCGCAATGGCACTGTGAGCTTTAGCTTTGGAATTTCTGACAGCGACGTCATTGAAAGACCCTTTAGTGTGCTTGATATCCAGTCCAACTCTCGCTACTATGAACTCACACTACGCCAGCCCATCATACAATCTCCAACTCAGGAATTGGCATTAGGTTTGAGTGCAACTCGCCGGGAAAGCGAAGCCAGTTTACTCAAAGGGGAAATTCCCTTTCCGGCTTTCGGCGCAGATGAAGAAGGAAAAACGCGGGTAACCGCTTTGCGTTTTTTTCAAGACTGGACTTCTCGCAATAGCCAGCAAGTTTTTGCCTTGCGTTCTCAGTTCAGTTTCGGACTTGACGCTTTTGATTCCAACAGTTTCTTTGCTTGGAGAGGACAAGCACAGTGGGTGCGCCTGTTGGCTCGTGATACCCTACTGTTACTAAGAGCAGATGTGCAGTTGGCAGATCGACCGCTTGTGCCATTTGAACAATTTGGTTTAGGTGGTTTGGAAAGTGTGCGAGGCTACCGCCAAGATGCCTTACTCACAGACAACGGCATCTTTGCTTCTGCGGAAGTACGAATTCCGATTGTCCGCTTCTCTGAACGCAACAATCTTTTACAAGTCACCCCCTTTTTCGATGTTGGCACAGGCTGGAACCGTTCTGGCAGACAAACCAGCCCGAGTTCGGAGCTAGATAATAATACACTTGTTTCTGTAGGCTTAGGGTTGCGCCTACAATTAGAAAACCGCCTGACTGCCCGCTTGGACTGGGGTATTCCAATCATTTCCATCCCTGGGGATAAAGACACATGGCAGGAAAACGGTTTGTACTTTTCCATCATTTTCAATCCCTTTTAAAAAGTTAAAAGTCAAAAGTCAAAAGCCAAAAGTCAAAAAAATTTTTCTCTTCCTGATATTAAGTTCGGTTAATTAGTTATGATTTGCGTGATATTTCAACCCCACACGCCAGTCGCCTGGCTGTCGGGAAACCCTCCAAAGGGGGCTGGCTCCCCTTAATCCCCTCCCCACTTGCGGGGAACTCGGGGTCCCCTCTGGGGATTAGGGGCAGGGAGGTTTTGGCGCAAGACAAAACCGGGGTGGGGTTCTTTGGTATTTATAAGCGATTAAGCAAACTTGAAATTACTCGCTCATAATGCGTTTTTAATAAAGAAAATATATGAAAAGACACAATTTAATACGGTATTACTTAGTTCTGGCTGTTGTTACCACTTCGTTGTGTGTCCTTGGTTCACCTGTGCTGGCGAAACTTCCTCCCTCGCCTGCGCCCCCCGTTTCCTCATCCCCACAGCAACAGGGGAAAGTGCTGTACGACGCTGGACGATATACCGAAGCGGTGCAGGTTTTACAGCAATCTGTTCAGCAATACCGAACGCAAGGGGATACCCTCAGACTTGCTGCAACCCTAAGTAATCTTTCCCTTGCTTACCAGCAACTCGGCGCGTGGAGTGAGGCAAAGCAGGCGATCGCCCAGAGTTTAAATATTTTGGGATATCAACAGCACCAGACGAGTCAGCAAATTTCTACAGCCCAAGTTCTTGCCCAAAGCCTTGATATACAAGGTCGTTTGCAACTGGCGACGGGACAAACACAAGAGGCTTTGACAACTTGGCAGCAGGCTCAAAAGATTTATAGTAAGGCTGGTGACGCGAATGGTGTAGTGCGATCGCACATCAATCAAGCACAAGCATTGCGAACCCAAGGCTTCTACCGTCGTGCAGAAAAAACACTACAAGATGTTTATAAAATTTTACAATCACAACCAGACTCCTTAGAAAAGACAGTGGGGTTGCGATCGCTTGGTGATATCCTCCAACTGGTGGGTAACTTGAAAGATTCCCAAAGTGCCCTACAGCAAAGTCTAGAAATTGCCCAACGCCTGCAATCTCCAGCAGATATTGGTGCAAGTCTTTTTAGTTTGGGAAATAATGCTCGTACACAACAGCAAAAACAACAAGCGATTGACTTTTATCAACAAACAGTTCAGATTTCCCCCTCACCTTTAACAAAAGTCCAAGCACAACTCAATCACCTAGACCTTCTTATTGAGGATCAACAATCCGCACAAGCCCAAACTCTCATACCTTTAATTCAATCCCAACTGAACACACTCCCCGCCAGTCGTTCTGCTGTCTACGCCCGGATTAACTTTGCTCATAGTCTCGCCAAATTAAGAGGACAAGAGAATTCTCCAACAAACCTCTCCCCCTCCCCTGCTTCCCCCACTCCCTCAGCCCAACTCCTCGCCACCGCCGTCCAACAAGCCCGCAATTTGGGTGACAAGCAAGCAGAAGCATATGCTTTGGGAAGTTTAGGTGGGTTGTACGAAAAAACTGGGCAGTGGTCGGAGGCGCAAAACCTGACCCAACAGGCGTTACTATTGGCACAAGCAAGCAATGCACCGGAGATTGCTTATCGATGGCAATGGCAACTTGGAAGGTTACGAAAAGCACAAGGAGATGTCAAAGGAGCGATCGCGGCATATGATGCTGCTGTAGACACTCTGCAATCTCTGCGCAGTGACTTGGTGGCGGTTAAACAAGATGTACAATTCTCTTTCCGAGATAGTGTAGAACCTGTTTATCGGGAATCAGTGGAATTACTGCTGCAAGTGCAACAAGGGCAAAAGAATGAAAAAACTTTAGAAAAAGCTCGTCAGCGGATGGAAGCACTGCAACTGGCAGAACTAGACAACTTTTTCCGGGAAGCTTGCTTACAAGGTGAGAAAGTGCTGCTTGACAAAGTGGTAGACCAAGATAACCCCACTGCTGCCATTCTTTACCCGATTATTCTTCCCGACCAATTGCAAGTTATTGTTAAAATTCCTAAACAACCCTTGCGGCACTACAGCACCAAAATTAGCCAAGCAGAAGTCGAAAAGATTGTCGGCGGAATGCGGCAAAATCTTGTCCAACCATCTGCCATTAAAGCATTCAGAACGCAGTCACAACAGGTTTACAATTGGTTGATAAAACCAATTGAGTCCGAACTGCAAACAAGTGGGGTAAAGACTTTGGTATTTGTACCGGATGCAGTGTTACGCAATATACCGCCTTCTGCCCTTTACAATGGTAAGGAATACTTGGTCGAGAAATATGCGATCGCCCTCAGCATAGGTTTGCAACTTCAAGACCCCAAACCACTAGTGCCACGGCAGCTCAATGCTCTCACCGCAGGGCTAACTCAACCGCCCCCAGGGTACAGCGAATTTGCACCTTTGCCTGCCATTAAGAGAGAATTAAACCTGATAACCCAAGCCGGAGTCTCAACAACTAGCCTTTTGGATCAGCAATTCACCAAACAAGCTTTGGAAAGCAAAGTCAATGCTGTTTCCTTCAACATCTTGCATCTAGCAACCCACGGTCAATTTAGTTCGCGCGCTGATAAAACCTTTATTTTGGCTGCCAATGGTCCAATCAACGTCGTTGATTTCGACAGTATCCTCCGCAGCCGGGATGAAAATAGACCAGAAGCAGTGCAACTATTAGTTTTGAGTGCCTGCCAGACAGCAGCAGGAGACAACCGTGCAGCGTTGGGTCTAGCTGGGGCAGCTGTCAAAGCGGGAGCACGCAGTACCCTAGCATCTTTGTGGCAAATTGATGATGAATCAACAGCACAGTTTGTTGGTACTTTTTATAAACAGTTGAAGAATGGCAATATTACCAAAGCTGAAGCTCTTCGCCTTGCTCAGCTACAACTGTTAAAACATCCCAACTACAACACACCCAGCTTTTGGTCTGCCTATGTACTTATTGGCAACTGGCTTTAATCCACATTCCTTAGCTTCTTCGCCGTAAGCCCCGCGCTATAACGGTACTCCGGTTAGCGTCGGGATATAAGGCGGGGGAGAAGGAAGACATCCCCGACCTATGTTAAATGTCATTTAACGCGGAAGTGGGATGGCTGACGAATCCCCAATCGTTGCGCTATTAAGAACAATCAAGGTTAAGTTCGGTTGCTATCTTTTCAAGTAATTCACTAACACTAATGCCGCTACTTATTGCTTTACTTTGTAAGCGCTCCCAAGCTTGGGGCGTAAGCCATACTGTATGCTTGGCTTTTAACTCTTCATGGAATATCGGTACATTTTTTATAGCTTTTTTACCTTTCCTGCTTGACATACTTTATCTCCAACGTTTAAGCTAAGTATAGACACGGCAAGAATATTTGACAAAAAGGTGATTTCCAAGTGCTGCTTAACTATCAATACTGCGCCTACCCTATTGCTAATCAAAAGCGACAGTTAAATGCATGGTTGCGTATTGCTCAGTATTGGTACAATAGGCAACTTGGAGATAGATTTGATTGGTGGCAGAGTAACCGCAATGATATTAACTCCTGTCCATTAATTTGTTCACTACCTGAGTTAAGAGAAAACCCAGATTTTTACTCTCAAAAAAAGCAATTACCAGTCATTAAAGAAGACTTGGTTATTGTTCAACATTCTGGTGAGTTGCTTGATTTTACGTCTGTACCATCTCAAACGCTACAAGATGTATCAAAGCGGGTAGACTTAGCGTTTAAACGCTTTCTTCAGGGAGACAGTAACGGTAAACGAAGTGGAAAACCGCGTTTCAAGAATTCGGCACGTTACCGTACTTTGAGGATCGAAGGACAAGCCATAACTATTGAAAGAATAGAAAAAGATTGGTTGTTCTTGTCAGTTTCAAAGCTGAAGGGCTGGTTAAAAGTACGGTTACACCGCCTCCTACCAAATGGGTTCATTCTCAAAAATATGTTGCTTACATCCAAAACTGATGGATGGTATGCAACTATTTGTTTGGAAGACCCAACCGTTCCAGTTTTTAACCCAACGGATGTACATCCCACTTGGGAGAACACTTTGGGGATGGATGCGGTACTCCACGAACAAGATTACTTAGCGACTTCGGAGGGGACTAAGTTACCTTCTGTGAAGTCTTTCAGAAAGTCTGAAAAGCGATTAGCTAAAGTATCGCAATGCAAAGAGAAAAAGAGAAAAGGTAGTAAAGCACGTCGCAAACTTGCCAAACGCCAAGGACGCGAACATCAACGTATTGCTAGAGCAAGGATTGACCACGCATTCAAAACCGCTCATGCGTTGGTACGGACAGGAAAAAAGATTTTTGTCCATGAAGACCTAAACCTAAAAGCGTTGTCAAAGCGCAACAAGGCGAGACAAGATGAAGACGGTAAGTTTTTACCAAATGGTCAAGCAGCCAAGTCGGGACTAAATAAGTCGTGGAACGACGCTGCCTTTCGACAGTTTTTCACCACCCTGGAATACATAGCTGGAAAAGCTGGGACTAGGGTGATCGCAGTTAATCCTGCATATACATCTCAGTTACTCGCGTACCGTGACAAGTTCGTCTTCACTGACTGCGGTATCCGCGAGTACTGGGATGAAGAATTTTTGCTTTACGTTGACCGCGATATTAACGCGGGAATCAACATTAAGCGCGTTGGGCTGGGACTGTTCCCAACGATAAAACGCCGTAAAGGGAATCCGGTTGTAAGTAACTCTACTACCAACAGTACCTTGAAGGAAGTTCTGGAAACATTAAAAATGTACCAGAAGCCTACACCATAGTTGTACCCAACTTGGTGTAGGTAGTTCACGCAGTTATATTATCCAAAATTCTTTGGCAACAGTTTCTTAGTGATTAGTTTTTTTAACTAATCACTAATGATTCATAATTAATTAATATTGCATAAATTTCATGGCTCCGAGCGATAAATATCTAAGAGAGGATTCATCACCGGGGACGAAACTATGACGCGCACCACCTATGAGCTAGAGGATTTTGCCTTAACGTTGCCTATTACCCAGGCAGCTCGCACAACTGCGCAGCAGTTTGCTTCAAACCAGCTTACTCCTGAAAAAGCTGAACAAGTCCGGCTGAATACGCTCTGCGTGTGGGTGGTGAATGACTACTTGGAGATTATGTCTATTCCCACTAACCTAACAGCTAGTGACAGTTGGAACCCAGTTATACGTTTGTGTGCCAATATAGCAGACTTGGAGTTGCCAGGAGTGGGTCGGCTAGAGTGTCGCCCCGTGAATCTTTCTCAACAGGTGTGTTACATTCCTCCAGAAACCTGGGAAGAAAGAGTTGGTTATGTCGTTGTCCAAGTGGATGAATCGCTTCAGCAAGCAAAGCTTTTGGGGTTTGTTCGCAGTATGGCAACTGAAGAACTACCTTTGAGTCAACTGCAACCCTTGGAAGATTTAATCGACCACCTTGGGGAACTCAAACAGACCCCAGTCAGGACTTTAGTGAATTTGAGCCAGTGGTTTACTGGTATCTTGGATAGCGGCTGGCAGAGTGTTCAATCGATATGGAACCAGCCACAATTTAGACCAGCTTATGCTTTTCGCAGTGGTGATACTGTTGAGCAAAACGCTGCCAACCAAAATGATGTATTCACCAGACGGGCAAAGTTGATTGATTTGGGAATCCAAATTGCCAACCAACCCGTCATGCTTATTGTAGAAATTAGACCAGAAGTTGACCAACAAACTAGCATTCGCCTGCAGTTGCACCCGACGGGTAATCAAATTTACTTAATACCTGGAGTACAGCTGACGGTGCTGGATGAGTCTGGAGCAGTTTTTCTAGAAACTCAAGCTAGAAGTGCTGATAATTATTTACAGTTACAGTTTAGAGGTGAAAGCGCAGAGCGATTTAGCGTTAAGGTGACACTCAATAATGCAAGTGTCACAGAACATTTCGTAATTTAGTCATTGGTCATGAGTCATTGCACAGTAGTCAAAAGAATTGAAAAACAACTGACAAATGACAAAGAACAATAATTATGGGCAAGTATGAGCAAGTTAGTGGTTTTAAAATTTGCAGATGGTAGCTTTGAGCAGGGGTTTCCCGTTACGCTACAGATTGGTGAAGAAGGTGAGCGTCCCTCAACTGAAATCATCGGGAAGTTACCTGCTGCGGTAGAAATGCCACTGTACTATAGCCACTGGCAGTCTAGCTATCGAAGGCTGAGCAATCGTTACCGCTTGTCTGCTGACCAGATGCAGGTAACAAATGTATCCATTACCCAAGACTGCGATAACATTGCCCATATTTTGCGATCGCGCTTCAATACTTGGCTGCTAACGGAAGAGTTTCGCCCGATTCGGGAGAAATGGCTGGAAAAATTGTTACCTACGGACGAAATACGGGTAATTTTGCAAACAGAAGATAGTCAATTGCAGCGGTTGCCCTGGCATCTCTGGGACTTGCTAGAACGCTATTCTAAAGCGGAATTTGCCTTAGCATCGCCAACATACGAACAAATTTCTTTGAGAAAAACACGTAACGACCAGGTAAATATTTTAGCAATTGTCGGCAATAGTCAGGAGATTGACACTGAGGCTGACCGTGCTTTGCTACAACACTTACCCAATGCAGATCTTCGCTTTCTGGTAGAACCCCAGCGCAAGGAATTAACTGACCATCTCTGGGGGAAAAGCTGGGATATTCTTTTCTTCGCTGGACACAGCTCGAGTCAGGGGAAAGATGGAACTGGGCGCATATACCTGAATCAAACTGATAGCCTCACCATTAGCGAATTAAGGTACGCTCTTAGAAAAGCCGTGGAACGTGGGTTACAATTGGCAATTTTCAACTCCTGCGATGGATTAGGACTGGCGCGAGATCTGGCTGATTTACAAATCCCGCAGATGATCGTCATGCGCGAACCCGTTCCAGACTTAGTCGCACAGGAATTCTTGAAGTCTTTTTTAGAAGGGTTTGCTGGTGGTGAGTCCTTTTACCAAGCAGTGCGGGATTCTCGGGAACGGTTGCAAGGTCTTGAGGATAAGTTTCCCTGTGCGACTTGGTTACCAGTGATTTGCCAAAATCTCACACAACTCCCTCCTTCTTGGGTGGAGATTACAGGTAAGGTTGAACTGCAACCCCCAAAACTTACGCCACCTCAAAGCGCGCCTCCACCCAAAATTGCTGTAGCATTGTTGTCCTCGGTGGTGATGACTGCCTTAATTTGCGGGCTGAGGTTTTTCGGGCTACTGCAAACGAGTGAACTCCAAGCTTTTGACCAAATGATGCGCTTACGTCCCTTCATCCTCCATGAAATACCCGATCCACGTCTGCTGGTGGTGGCGATTGATGATGAAGATATTGATGCTCAGCGGCGAAACGGTGAGGATGTGAATGGCAAATCTCTCTCAGACAAATCCCTCAATAAACTTTTGGAGAAACTCCAGCAGTACAAACCCCAAGCAATTGGCTTGGATCTCTATCGAGATTTTAAAGCTGAACTGCCAGATTTAACCACTCGTCTCAACCAAACTGAAAACTTGATTGGAGTTTGCAAAAATAGCGACGCCGCAACACCTGTTAAGGGTATTGCGCCGCCACCGGAAATCCCAGAAGAACGCTTGGGATTTAGCGACTTCATTCATGATCCTGATGGCGTGATGCGGCGACATCTGCTGTTTATGAACCAGGAACCTGTCTCTTCGTGTCGTGCTACTTATGCGTTCTCAGCCCAGTTGGCATTCCGTTATTTGCTTGGTGCTAAAGGAATTCAACCAAAGCTAACTTCTCAAGGAGATTTACAGCTTGGCAATACTATCTTTCCTCGTCTAAGCTCTCGTACTGGCGGATATCAGGGAATTGATGCCAATGGTGGTCAAATTTTGCTGAACTATCGTTCCTCCCAGAAGATTGCCGAACAGGTGACGCTGACACAAATCTTATCAAATCAGGTTAATCCTAGCGCCATCAAAAACCGAATTGTCCTGATTGGCGTTGTAGCTAAAGGGGAGTCTCGTGACTATTGGGCTACACCATATGAATATCAGTTTGATAAGCAAATGCCAGGAGTTTTTGTACAAGCGCACATGATCAGCCAACTTCTGGGCGCTGTCCTAGATAAACGTCCGTTGCTGCGAGTTTGGTCATTGTGGAGTGAGGTCATCTGGATTTGGGGTTGGTCTGTGGTAGGAGGAGTTCTTGCTTGGCGGCTGCGTTTGCTCCCCAGATTGACAATCTTAGTCATTGTCTCCTCTGGAGTTCTCTACGTACTCTGCTTTGGTCTACTTATCCACGGATATTGGGTGCCGTTTGTACCTTCAGCTTTAGCACTAGTGGGAACGTTTTGTGTCGTTTTTTTTGAAACTTCAAATTCAAAATTGGTCCTACTCCAAAAATAAAGCAGAGGGTTCCCGTAATTATGAAAAATAATTGCGGCTTTCTTAACCCTAAAAATGATTACCAATAATTCTTTCTGTTGGAGACGCACTCGCGTTCGCTAACGCGAGTGCGTGTGCATGATTGCACTCAGCTCCTCCCTTAGGAGGCACACAATCCAAAATCCAGATACCATAATCTAAAATCCAAAATGGTATAAGGTTGTGCATTTTATTTTGTCTCCGTCCCTAGTTAACAATTAATAGTCAACAGTTAAAAGCGATTTCTAAAAATGATTTCATATCCGATGAAACTGGTTTTAGCAGTGACTCTTGTCGGCTGCTTCAGTTTGCTGGGTAGCACAACGTCGGTTATGGCTGACTCTGCTCAACAAACAGCAACTGAACGCTCCAATTCCTTATCACAGTCAAAACCGTTAGCAACGACTTCTCGTAAAGAGCCTTTGCGCCTTGTCCTACCTCCACTTCCGCCAGGACAACCTCCAGGAGGTCGTCGTTATGGGGGAGCAAGAAGGGGTGCGTGTCCAGTTGGTAACCCTGCACTTACTGCTTTAGTCCCTTTAACAGAGCAACCAACCTCGATAATGAATGTCTGGGGATTGACTACAGTAGAACGCCCGACTTTTTGGTTCTACACACCCTACGCCAAAGGTTCTAGCTACCCCGCTGATTTTGTGCTGCTTGATGAGGAATCAAATCCGATCTACCGCCAGGATATTGTCCTACCAAGTGAACCCGGAGTGATCAGCGTTTCTTTACCTACTACTGCTCCCAAACTGAATGTAGGCAAACAATACCGCTGGTTCTTTAATATTTACTGCGAGAACCAAAAGCAACAAGCCCCTATTTATGTTGAAGGAGTCATACAACGAGTCAACTTGAAGCCGGCGATCGCCCACCAACTCCAATACGCACAGCCAAGACAGCAAGTTGCTATTTATGCCAGCAACGGAATATGGTATGAGGCATTAACGACACTAGCACAACTGCGTCAGAACAGTCCCCAAGATGCAACTCTTCAGCAAGAGTGGCAGGATTTGCTTATCTTTGTCGGCTTGAATGACATTGCTGCAAAACCGCTTCTGCTGAAGAATTAATACCAATTCTCCATGAAGATGCACTTAATATTTATTAAACGTAGACGCGCAGCGGCGTGCCGCAGGCTACCGCCAAGCCTGCCCTTGAGCGTTCGCGTAGCGTGTCCGAAGGACTCAGCGAAGGGACGCCAAGTACGCGGCTGAGTGAAAGAGTAAGTATTAAGTGCAAGTTTACAGAGAATTGGTATAACCCAAGCGGCTAACGCAAATTCACGAGACTTTTTTGGCGTACCACCTCGTCGATGCAAGCTTTTAATTTTTCAGCCAGAACTGGTGATGCCATTATGGATAGATGATTACCAGGAACCTCATAAATTTCCAATCCTCCTGTAGCCATACCATCCCAGCCTAATTGGAGGTCACGGTAAACACCTGGGAGAGGCTGACTGGCTCGGAACAAGATTGCGCGACCAGGGTAGACTTGCGGCACATACGCTCTTGTGTCTTTGCTGTTGGCTCGTTCAAACTTTTGCTGCTCCTGGGATAACTTATTTAAAGTATCCAGATACAAACCACCAGTAAATAAAAGAGTGTAGTGACCACAAGAAGAATTTCTGAATATGAAGATGATTAAAAAGTTGAGCCATTTTTCCAGATAACTAACATTACTAGAGTTCTTTTTGTAGACATCAATTCGGTACTGAATAGGGTCTTGCCTGTTGAGTTCGTTGAGCTTTTGCTTCTCATCAAGAACCTGGTTGACATTCTCTTTAATTGCTTGTTGTTTGAACTGAGCCAGAATTTTTCTGGGTAAGTTTCTTAGCCTTGGTAGATAATCAAACACTGCCCAATTGAATACTGATAAAAATCTTGGTATTGGTGGCAGCAGTTTGGGATATTCTGGACCGAAGCTATCAAATAAGGCTAGTAGAGCCACCTTCTGACCTTGGGCAACGAAGCGCTGAGCGATTTCCCAGGATACAACCCCTCCCGCAGATAAGCCTGCCAGAAAATAAGGACCATCAGATTGGATAGTACGTATTTGGGCGATGTAGTGGTCTGCCATGTCCTCAATTCTGGTACTGGAAATTCCTGTGGCTTGCAAACCATAAACTGGTTGATCATCACCCAGAGACATTGCCAAATCTCGATAAGTCAGAACACTGGTCCCAAATGGAGCTATGCAGAAAAGAGGCGGTTTTGAACCATTTGGCTGAATTGCTACCAGGGAGGACGAGGGTGCTAACCATTCTTCCTGACGGATAATATCGGCTAGTTCCTCAATAGTTGCTGCCAGCAAAAGGGTATCCAAGGGCAAATTTTTGCCGAAAGTCTTCTCAATTTGCGCGAACAATTCTACAGCTTTCAAAGAGTCACCGCCCAAAGCAAAGAAATTGTCGTAAAGCCCTACCCGCTCAACGCCAAGCACCTCAGTCCATATTTCTGCCAGCACTTTCTCTACCTCAGTGCTAGGTTCGACGAAAGATATCCTCAGTTTGGTAGCCAATTTCTCGGCTAAACCAACGCGCTGTAGTTTGCCTGTGGGGCTTTTGGGAATTTCGTCAACAAACACTACCTGAGCAGGTACTTTAAAATCAGCAAGTCTGGTTGCTGCAAATTCACGAATTTCCCTTTGAGTGATGGTGGCTTTTTCCTGCAGCACAATGGCTGCTCCCACATCCTCACCCAAGGTAGGATGGGGTAGTGCAAAGGTGAGTGCTTGTGTCACTTCTGGATAATCTAGCAGCACTTCATCAACTTCACGAGGGGAAATTTTTTCACCTCCCCGATTAATGATTTCTTTCAAGCGACCTGTAATGAAAAGATAGCGATCGCTATCGAAATAGCCTTCGTCACCTGTCCTGAACCAGCCATTGTAAATGGTGTTTTGATTCGCTGCTGGATTATTTTCGTACTCAGACATCACATTGCCACCCCGAACGACAATCTCTCCGATTTCACCAGGTGACAGTAAGTGACCAGCTTCATTCATGATGCCGATTTCTACCCCTGCGGCAATTCCTACTGAACCTGGTTTGCGTTGGCGTGGCGGTAAGGGATTGATTGATGTTATGCTGCCAGTCTCTGTCATCCCGTAACCTTCTAGCACCGGAGCGCTAAATAACTCCTCTAAGGCTTTCATGACCTTGACTGGTAAGGCAGCACCTCCAGAACGGATAAAGCGCAGTGGTGAACAGTGAGCAAAGCTTGTGTGGTTGTCTGCGGCTGCAGCCAAAACTGCTTGATGGATGGTTGGGACTGCTGTGTACCACGTTGGTTGCATTGCTTGCAGCCAAACAAAGAATTTAGAGGCGTCAAATCCAGAAGTGCAAGCAACGCTAGCTCCTGCACTTAGGGAGGAAAGGATTGCCGTAATTAACCCTTGAACGTGAAACAGGGGCATGACATTCAGACAGCGATCGCTCTGCCGTAGTTGCAATGCTGTTCTAATGTTGTTAGCTGCGTTACATAAATTAGCCTGCGTTAGTGGCACTATTTTGGGTCGTGAAGTGGTTCCCGATGTATGCAGAACCAAAGCAACATCCTCTGGTTGAGCAAAAGCGTTGCTGACTGCGGGCAACTTGGAATCACCCACAAGCTGAAAAATTCCAGCCTCTGCCTCCAATGGCTCTAGCTCAATAATGGGCATATGACGAGCCTTTGCCACTGCTCTGGCGGGTGAATCGACTCCCGATTGCACAATCAGCGCTTTAGCATTTAAATCGTCGAGGTAAAACTCAAACTCAGGCGCAAGATAGGCTGGGTTTAGGGGGACACTTGTGGCACACGCAGACACCGCCAAAAATGCTACCGCCATTTCTGGACCATTGGGTAGCACAATTGCAATGCGCTCGCCTCGACCCAAACCCATTGAATTCAAGGCTTTGACCGTGTCTTGGATGTGGGTATATAGGCGACTATAGGTGAGTGAAAGACGATTAGGTGCTGCGATCGCTATTGAGTGAGGATTTTGTTCGGCTTGTTCACAAAGCAACTGACCAATTGTCAAAACCTGTAAAATTCTGCTTGTAGGCTGCATCTCAGTTTCCTATATATATACAAGGACAAACAGACTAAATGGCTGCTATCTAAATTTTTTTCAGACAGCCAAGGTCGATGCTTCCTGATTAAAGACTGAGGCCAAATTTTCCTACTTCAAAAAATCTCTTGAGTAATTACACGCAAAAATGATTTTCGTGTCATTTTATCGCCCTTCTCAGTAGCCCAGACGCTACGCGTATGCCTAGCGGCACGCTTTGCGCTTACGGGCAAGGCAGCTATGCTCTAGGGCGAAGCCCTTCCCAAAGGGTGGGCAGAGAACACAAGGGAAGAATTCAGTTTCAGTATTGCCTTCTGCACTCGCGGTGCGGCACGGCTACGCCGTAAGTCAGCAGGACTTGCACTCTCGGCACTAAGTGTGTCCGTGCCTCTGCGCATGACCAGCTGAGTGCCAAAGCACACGCTGAGTCCTTTCCTTCGGAACGCTACGCGTAAGTCCTTACGGACAGGCTGCGCCAACACGAAGTGTGCGCTTTGCGCTTAGGGAGGCGCAAAAGCGTAGTTTGTCCTCTGGACATAGGACTTACGTACTTCTGTCTTTCTTCCAAGACACTTCGCCACCATTAATACATTGCAAAAAGATTTCAAGTATCATCACGTTCACAAAAAAATAGGATCTAAGCACTCTACAAATCAGTCATCATCTGGTAGCTCGCCGTATCAAACAGCACAATTAAGCTGCTTATCAAAAGCAGTATTATCAATCTGAACATTTCATCCAAAATTGTGAAAGGTAGTATCTTTCTCATGCTGTTAGCGTACCTCCTGCAGAGGTACTGAGTCGCTAGCATGACAAATTTCGCGTTTACGGAGCCTGCGCTTTGCGCTTACGCTAACGGGTTGCATATAAAGGCAGTCAGAATCATCGCAAAGCGAGTTGCGTAAAGTAGTGCAGCGTAGACGCATGCCTCCTGTGGGCAAGATAAATCGATATCGCCACACGCGACACGTTCGCGATATGTGTGCTTAGCTCTCAGCGGCTTCCCGTAGATAGTAGAGGAGGCTTGCTAAAAGCTTGAAGGGTAGACTACACTTAAGAATTTCGACGAGCGATAGCGTAGGTGTCAGCGCTGACAATGACAAGCAAGCAGTAGTTGGTCTCACTTGTTCAACGACAAGCGTTATGTAGGTCGTTAAACATTATAACGTTATGTAGGTCGTTAAACATTATAACGTTATGTAGGTCGTTAAACATTATAACGTTATGTAAGTCGTTAAACATTATAACATTATGTAGGTTGTTAAACATTATAACGTTATGTAGAGCGTTAAATCATTAAAGTGTTGCTAGGTTGTGGGAGTTCATCTATCATTTGATGGAGTTGAAATGCTATGTTACGGGAAACTACTACAAAAGCGAGCGTCAAGCGTACACGAGTGTAACTATAATTGTCAGCATGAAATTCCAACTGTTCCTAGCATCTTTATTTTCCCATATAAAAGGACGCCATTGGTGGCTTGGTATCGTTATCTGGATCGCTCTGGTTGCCCCAGCTCAAGCATCTGTCATCCTGCGCGTGGCGATTGAAAGAGACGTCAAACAGGTAAAAGTCGGCAGTTCTACAACTGCAGTTGTCAAGGATAGCAGCGGTCGTACTCTGGGACAGTTGCCAGGAATGAGTGCTTATTATGCCCAAGCAGTTCCTGGTGGAGTTGCTTTGGATAAGTGGCAATCTAATCTATTTTGGGTTGAGCCAACAGGTCAAGGATTCGTTTATATAGGCGATCGCTGGTATCGGGGCAGAACTCTTGTTGTTCCGTCACAAAAAGGCTTATCTGTCGTTAACTGGGTTGATTTGGAAGAATATCTCTACAGCGTCATCGGTGGCGAAATGGACTCCAGGTGGCCCTTAGAAGCCTTAAAAGCTCAAGCGATCGCCGCCCGTACATATGCTCTTTACGAACGCGAAAAACAACGCAATAATCCCATTTACGATTTGGGTGATACACCCGATCGTTGGCAAATTTACAAAGGCGTCAACAGTGAATCTCGTACCACCTTAGCCGCAGTTGATGCTACAGCCGGGAAAGTACTTACTTATAGAAATAGGGTTATTCTTTCTGTCTTCCACGCCTGTTCTGGCGGACACACTGAAAACTCAGAAGATGTTTGGGGAAGTCGGGAACCATACCTGCGTGCTGTTCCAGACTTTGACCAAAATATCAGCGAATGCAACTGGATCAGAACTTTTTCCCCTACGGAAATCAGCGCCCAAATTCCGCAAATCGGCAATGTGAAGCAAATGATTCCTGAGAGTACATCACCTTTCGGAAGCGTCACATCTCTGAAAATTGTCGGCGATAAAGGCGAGAAAGTCCTGAGGGGCGAGGATGTGCGTACAGCTCTAAAGCTAAAAAGCACCCGCTTTAACGTCAGCAACGGGAATGGAAGCTTTACACTCAGAGGACTTGGCTATGGTCATGCTTTGGGCATGAGCCAGTGGGGAGCCTACAATCTAGCAAAGCGGGGATACAATCACCTACAAATTTTGAATTACTACTACAAAGGCGTCGCTTTAGCGCCTATTCAGGTTAAGAAATAGCCTTTATAGGATGAGGAAGTTATTTCTTTGCTCTTCCTCATCACCCTCCCGGACTCACTCCCTCATCTCCCTACTCTCCACTCCCTCGCTGTAGACGTTTTTGCCATTCAGCGTCAATTTGTTCAGAACGTTCTACTTCCTGTTCTAACAAGTCAGTTTCGGTAGAGTAGACCAAATCTTCATCACCAAGGACTTTTTCTGCGGCAAACTGCTGAGCATAAGCTATTTTTTGCTGTAAAACAGAGTCTGCGCTTGCTAGTTGTCTAGCCCGGGATAGGCGATCGCGGTTGCGTTCAGCAATTTTGCTATTGCGCCACTGGATCCAAAAATACCGTACTAATGGGACAACTAAGAAACCTGTTCCGTAAGCCAATAATAGCCAATAAATGCCATGTACAAAAGCGACTAGTCCACCGACTTGGGCGGCGATCGTACCATCCCTCAATAAACTTAAGAGCACTAATGCGCCGACAAAATTTGCAATACCCAACCCCGCACTCAGCAGAATTTGTCCTGAAGTTGCCGCACTAAATCGCCACGAAAATTCCTCCAAATAAGCTGATAGAGGCTGACGGTACTTTTTGGTAGCACTCACCTGCAACTCTGGGAAGTAATAAACAATTTGCCCATCAGGACTCACCTTGGGTTGCCCGTTAAAGCGAGTGAGAACGGGCAGCATATAATCTTCGTACTCTTTTGCAGAACCTTCTCCAATATTATCTAGATATGGTGCAATTTGTTCGGCGACTACGGCACCTTGATTGTTACGAATTACCGTAGCAATTTCTTGCCAACGGCGTTCTTCTAACTTGGTATTCGGGTTGCCATCGCCAAACAAAAACGAAAAGACAGCTTCAAAGAAATTCAGATTGCTTTTCTCTCTTCGTCTTTCTCTCTGACGGGTGTCATAATCTGGGCTAAGATACCAGAATAAATCTGGGAAATAGAAAAAGCCACCACTAAAATTGCCACCCCTATCGTTGCTATCGCGGTCTGAGTTAGCAGCAGTGATGATTAAGATAATGGTGATAGTTATCAGGGCGATGGAAACAATTAAGAAAATTCCAAAGGAAATCCTAATTAGGTAAAACAGAACGCCCCAAAGCTTTTTCCACCATTCCTGCAACCGTAATTGCAAATACTTATTACGTAAAATTACTCGAATTTTTTTTGGAAATAAGTAAACAATATCACCTGTATCAGAAACTTGTAAATGTCCCCCAGCTTCAGTTGCAAGGGCTAATAACCCTTGATTTGCCAGCGCAACATTTAATCCTGCCTGAGTTGCCACGTCTCCAACGGTGACGCGGTAACCTAATTGTTCCACAGCTTGCATGATGGTGGGATTGGGAGCCATCGCTCTTCCCTCGCAGCGAAAAATACTCTTACTTCTTCCAGTATAAAGTTTGATTTTTCAGAAGTTGGAAAGATGCGACCAGAAGTATTGACTCCCTTCCCGCCAGAAGATTACTTATTAGAAAACCGCTCCTGAGCCTTAGACGCAAGAGCGAGCCAGCGCTGCAGTCCTTGTTTCCCGAACTCACAGCGACTGCGTAAGTCCAGTAACAAACGGTTATTCTTGCATTGTTCATCATTTGGTGGTTTTACAGCTTGATTTCGCGTTAAGATTATTACCCTGGCTTGGTTTACTAGCAAATTTTCTGCTTAATTATGGTTCAGTACACTCTTGCTCAAAGCCCAGAAATCATCCTCTCTGTTCCTGGTAAAGATTCAGCCAAAGCCCGTGAAAAAGCAATGGATCAGTTGATGAAACTGATGGATGAAGGTCAGTTACCTACGGAACTGGAAGATGGATTTGGTCCTCAACAACTTATTGAAGTCAAAGAAACGTCAACCGAAACCGCTAGCGATGAGGACGCCATTACACAGGCTGTCCAGATTTTGAGCAACCTAGCCACCCTCAAGTTGAAAGTGCAGGAGTCACGCACTGAAGCGATGGAAGTTCGCAAGGCGGTTGACGTTTTATTTTCAGATAAATCTGTGACTGAGGAGGAAATTACTCGCCTGAAGGAAGGTTTTAAAGTTCTCAAAAATTATGCCCAAGCTAATTTGCGTTATCAAGAAGCAAGAGCAAAAGCAGAACAGGCTCGACAGGTGCTAGATCAGGCTTTGAAATCTCCTGAAAAATAGCTTGATCATTTGACCGAGGTTAATCGCGGATCGCTTCCCAGTGCATACATCTGTGTGCTTAAGGTGTGGTCAAAGCCTGTTGGTGGAATGGACAAGGAAGACAGGGAAGTCTTTTTGTGCTAGCCAACTACTTATGACTACACCTGTGTGCTTATGTACAGACGATGATTATCACCAAGCCTGTCCCTAACTTGTGCTTGGTTAAATATTGAGCGTAGCACAAGACAAAGAACAAAGTTTGCCCTCAGCTAAGATGTATTAGCTAGTAAAATTTAAAACAGGTTTGTTCATTTTGAATACGTAAGTTCTACAATATTATTACCGCAGGCAGTCATGGTCATCAAGTTTTCGCAGTTCAAATCTTTATTTTTCTTCGGAATAACCTTTTGCATAGTGCTGGTTTGCGGACTCGCATTCGGGCAACTCAGCTTGGCGCAGATCTCGCTTGGAGCAAGAGTCGATCTGGTAGGTGCAGACATTACTGGCACCTTAATTCTGACGCAGCAAGAGAATGGGTTGGTGAGGATTCGAGGTACGATTCAAGGCAACCCGGCAACACTGACTCCCGGTTTGCACGGACTCCACATTCATAGCGTGGGCGTGTGCGAACCAGATGCCCAACCTCCTTTTAGTACCAGTGGTGGGCATTTTGACCCTGGTCCTTTTGGTTCGGAAGTTCCCGTAGAGGCAAACCATCCGTACCATCTAGGTGACTTGCCAAACCTGGTGGTGGATGAGCAGGGATACGCAACGTACAATGCGTTGACGAGTCGAGTCACCCTAAGTGAAAGCCCCATCACCTTGTTTGACAACAATGGTAGTGCAATCATCATTCACCAGTTAACCGATCAACAAAAAGCTGGCGGAACCGCAGCAGAAGCAGGCGGGGGACGAATAGCCTGTGGGGTTGTGACTCGCGACGATCGCTCTACGCAATCAGAGAATAGGTCATCGTAAAGGGGATTAGGGATTGGGATTCATAAGGTACGGCATCGAGAAATAGATAATTTTGAATTAATGAATTGAGGGTACAAGCTCTCAACGCGGGGTTATGGGGTCTTGAATGCGTGAATTTTGAATTGATAATTTTGAATTTGAGCAAAGCGAGTGACTCCTTACAGAATACAGCGCTCAATTGTTGCTAAAACAGATTTGGCAAGTGCGTCAAAATCGTAACCCCCTTCCAAGCCAAACAAAATTTTACGAGTTATTCCTAGACAATAATCTGTGAATAAACCATAATCTTGCGGTTGCAAATTTATACTAGCTAAGGGGTCATCGGCGTTAGCGTCGTAACCTGCACTTATAATCAGTAAATCAGGTTGAAAGTTAGATAGAAAAGGCACAACCTTCTTTTCAAAAACTGGTTGGTATATTCCGATATCGCTGCCAGGAGGAAAAGGCAAATTTAGCACATTGTTATGAAAGCCTCGCTCTGTATAATGTCCAGTACCTGGATAGCAGGGGTACTGATGCAAAGAACAGTAGGCAATTTGTGGGTGATTTTCTACGATCGCCTGCGTACCATTCCCATGATGCACGTCCCAGTCAAGAATGGCGACACGGTTAATTCCTGGTTGTTGCAAGGCATAAAGAGCAGCGATCGCCGCATTAGAAAATAAGCAAAAACCCATTCCTGCATCACTTTCGGCGTGATGTCCTGGTGGACGCGCCAGCACAAATGCTGGTTTACCAGTTCCTAGCACAGTATCAACTCCATCCAACCAAGCACTCACCGCCAACAAAGCAACATCATAACTGCGCCGGGAAACAGGGGTATCTCCATCCAAAGAACCGCCGCCAGCAAGAGCAATTTCTTGGACTTTTTTGATGTAGCGCTGCGTGTGTGCTTGTGACAACACAGACATGAGAGGTCGCTTTTCGGGTGGAGTGGGTAAGCGCCATTCAATGTGTTGTGCAAACTTAGCACCTTTTAGGGCGGTGGCGATCGCCGTTAGGCGTTCTGGTTTCTCTGGATGAAAAGACCCAGTTTTATGATCCAGAAACTCTTCGGAATAAATGACGCTTAACATAGGGCGAGTAAATTGGGCAGCAAGATACTGATTGAAATTGTATCCTTACTACTCTTTAGTGAAACCAATCATTTCATCGGTTGGTTCATCCAGCATTTCCGGTACTACTGCTTGGTTCCCCCTAAGTTCATCTGGTGATAAACCAAGCAATACATCATCCATTTTTGGCGGATGCTTAATTTTGTCAAGCATCTCCGGGCTTAATTGCGATTCATCGCTTGGTGGATTTGTCTTTTCGGCTTGATTAGGAGTTGTTTCGCTAGACATGATTATTTACCCAACCTTACACGCCTCAGCTTAAACTCTCCTGTTGCGTTGCCCACACTATCTTGGGGCTTAAATTGAGGATGCTCCCTGATGGGAGCAGTTCTTGAGATGAGGAAGATGAAAGTAAGCATAAAAATTGTAAAATTTTTGTAACTTTCGTTTCATTTAGACAGGAAAATCAGCAGTGCTACCAAACAAGCGCCCCTCCACAGAGCAAACTCAACGTTGGACATTCTCTCAGCTTTTTGGACGAGCAAGGCGTAATCCTTTCATAATTTCGCGCTGGGTTTTACGCTGGGTTGTTGTCGGAACTTTTTGTGGTTTATTTGCTGGGCTGTACTGGAATATCCTAGAACTCATGATTCATGGACTCCAAAAATTTCAGGGTCCTACTCTCCTGTTCCTGATGCCACTGGCTGGTTTAATTATCGGTGTGGTGATTCATTACCTTGGGAATCCTGGTGAAATTGGCGTCATCGTAGATAACATCCATTTTCAGGGCGGACGCTTGGATGCTCGCAAAAATCCCTCAATGATTCTTGCTTCCCTAGTCAGCATATCAGCAGGCGGCAGTGCTGGACCAGAAGCTCCACTGGTACAGGTTACAGGTTCGTTTGGCACTTGGGTTGCTAACCGTTTAAGACTCGAAGGTGAAGACGTTAGATCTATGAGTTTGGCGGCGATGGCTGCGGGCTTTACTGCTTTGTTTGGCGCACCTCTTGGCGGTGCTATGTTCGCCTTGGAGATTTTGCACCACCAGCATATTGTGGAGTATTACGAAGCCCTGATGCCTGCTATTGTTTCGAGTTGCGCTAGTTATCTCGTCTTTGCAGCAATTACACATTTGGGCATTGCACCCACCTGGCATTTCCCTCAGTACCACCTAGATAGCATTGATGATTTTGCCGTAGCTATCATGTTTGGGATTGTCGGGGTCGTGGCAGGATGGATTTTTATGGGCATTTTTCGCGGATCTGACCGAGTTTTTGCCATGATTGGTGGACCAATTTATTTACGCACAACCATAGCAGGGTTGGGACTAGGCATTTTAGCAACTGTTTTACCTCTCACCCGTTATTTTGGACATGAGGAGTTAGATGAGATTGTTAATCAAAGCTTTCCTGCTCTTTTCTTGCTTGCGCTTGCTTTGGCTAAAATGGCTGCCATCAGCATGACTGTCACAGGTGGATGGCGTGGTGGATTTATTATTCCCCTATTTTTCACTGGTGCTTGTATCGGTAAAGCAGTAGCAGCGCTGATTCCTGGACTTAATCCCACCCTGGCAATGATTTGTACCATGGCAGCTATCAATGCAGCGGTGACGCGCACACCCATAAGTACGACCTTGTTGCTGTCAAAATTGACCAACTTTAGTCCCTTGACTCCAATCCTGTTTGCCAGTCTGATTGGATTTTTTCTTGCGCCCAAAGCCCCTTTTATTGCATCTCAACTTAAGTCTGGGCAAGAAGCACTCATCGGTCATGAGTAATTAGTTATTAGCTAGCAGTTAACAGCTTAAAAACTGTTTATTTTCACTGTTAACTGTTCATGGACAAGCCAAAAAACAGCAGTATATGTTAAAATTGTATCAAATAACGGTAATTATTCAGCAATAATCGGGAACATTTTTGCTCTTTTCTCAGTATAACGGCTAAAATTTGCAATTTTTGGAGTTTTTTAGGTTATGACAACCTCTCAGGAGAGGATTATCCCAACAGATCTGCGGATTGAGATGTCCCGGTCATATCTGGAATACGCGATGAGCGTAATTGTAGGTCGGGCACTACCAGACGCCAGGGATGGTCTGAAACCTGTGCATCGTCGCATTCTCTACGCAATGCATGAACTAGGGTTAAGCGCTGATCGCCCCTTTCGTAAATGCGCTCGTGTGGTAGGGGAAGTATTGGGTAAATATCATCCCCACGGCGACACAGCAGTCTATGACGCTTTGGTGCGGATGGCGCAGGATTTTTCCATGAGATTTCCGCTGATCGCAGGGCATGGAAACTTCGGTTCGGTAGACAACGATCCACCAGCGGCAATGCGATACACAGAATGCCGCTTGGAAGCTTTAACCAGCGATGCTCTTTTGCAAGATATCGAATCGGAAACAGTCGATTTCATCGATAACTTCGATGCTTCCCAGCAAGAACCTACAGTCTTACCAGCCCGTATCCCACAGTTGCTGCTAAATGGTTCCTCTGGGATTGCGGTGGGTATGGCAACCAACATCCCCCCGCATAACTTGGGTGAATTGATTGATGGGTTGGTAGCACTGATTGAAAATCCAGAAATAACCGACCTTCAGTTAATGCAGTATATCCCCGGACCTGACTTTCCTACTGGAAGTCAGATTCTAGGGACGACGGCAATTAAAGAAGCTTATACCACCGGGCGCGGTTCAATCACCATGCGCGGCGTGGCTACAATTGAAACTATTGAACAACGGGGACGCCCTGACAGAGACGCAATTATCATCACCGAATTGCCTTACCAAACCAACAAGGCAGCGCTGATTGAAAAAATTGCGGAGATGGTGAACGAAAAAAGGCTAGAGGGAATTGCCGATATTCGGGATGAAAGCGATCGCGATGGGATGCGAATTGTTATCGAACTTAAGCGTGATGCTTATCCCCGTGTCGTACTAAACAACCTCTACAAGCAAACGCCCTTGCAAGCCAACTTTGGGGCGAATATGCTGGCGCTGGTGAATGGCGAACCGCAGATACTCACCCTGAAGGAGTTTTTGCACGTCTTCTTAGATTTCCGCATCGAAGCCATTACCAGACGCACCCGTTACGAACTGCGGAAAGCCGAAGAACGCGACCACATACTGCAAGGCTTATTGATTGCCTTAGCACACCTAGATGAAATTATTAACTTAATTCGCCATGCTTCTGATGCGCCGACGGCAAAAGGGGAGTTAATCACAACCTACGGGCTTTCGGAAGCGCAAGCAGATGCGATATTGCAAATGCAACTGCGGCGTTTAACAGCGCTAGAAGCAGACAAAATCCGCTCCGAACACGAAGAATTACAAGCAATCATTGCTAACTTGCAGGATATCTTGGCACGGCGAGAGCGGATTTTAGAAATCATTCAAACCGAAGTCACGCAACTCAAACAGAAACACGCCACACCGCGCCGCACGGTGATTTCACCTCTTGAAGGAGAAATTGATGAGCGTGATCTGATAGCCAATGAAAAAGCTCTAATTCTGCTGACTGAGCAAGGTTACATCAAACGAATGCCAGTCAGTACCTTTGAAGCGCAAAGCCGTGCAACTAGAGGTAAAGCAGCTGCCAAAATCAAAGAAGATGATAACGTTGAGCATTTCTTGACTTGCTGCGACCATGACAGCATTCTATTTTTTAGTCAACGAGGTGTTGTTTACTGCCTGAAAGCGTATCAAATCCCCGTTGGATCTCGTACCAGTCGCGGCACACCAATTGTGCAAATGCTACCCATTCCCAAAGAGGAGAAAATCACCTCGATTGTCCCTGTTGACGAGTTTAGCAGCGATGAATATTTGGTCATGCTTACCAAGGGCGGCAATATCAAGAAAACCGAGTTAGCAGCGTTTAGCAATATTCGTGCCAACGGCTTGATTGCCATATCCTTAGAAGAAGGCGACCAACTCCGGTGGGTACGACGCGCCAGAGTAGAAGACAGCGTGATCATTGGTTCGCGTCAGGGTATGGCAATTCACTTTAGATGCACCCACGAACAACTGCGTCCCCTGGGACGGGCAACTCGTGGAGTAAAATCGATGAAATTGCGTAAGGGTGATGAACTGGTGGGAATGGATATTCTGCCTGCTGCTATTCTTGCCACTTTAGATACAGACACAGAAGCCGAAATCGAGGAAATCGAAACAGAAGAAATTGAAAATGAAGAATCCACAGAAGTCCCAGGCAACGGCAGTACTGGTCCTTGGGCTTTGGTGATTACAATGGGAGGATACGGCAAACGCGTCCCAGTTGCCCAGTTCCGCCTGCAAAATCGCGCCGGTCAAGGTTTAACAGCAACCAAATTCAAAAATCGCAAAATCAAAGACCAACTGGCAACTCTGCACATTGTCAACAGTGACGATGAAATTATGATGGTGACCAGTCGCGGTATCATCATTCGTCAGGCAGTGAATGCGATATCAGTACAATCGCGATCCGCAACTGGGGTGCGAGTGCAGCGCTTAGACGAAGATGATGTGATTACGGGAGTGGCGATCGTTCCCCCCGATACTGGTGATGCAGCAGAGGCAGAGTAAGAAGCTGAGTCCTGCGGACAGGCTGCGCCAACGGGAGCAAGGGAAGCAGGGGGAGAGGTTTACAATCTTAATCCCCTACTTGATTGCTCTATTTAGTGGTGTTTTGATGGGGTTGACCGTCGCACCTTTCGGCGCGTGGTTATTAGCGTGGATTGCCCTTGCTCCCCTGTGGGTATTAGTTGTGAGTTCTTCTGCACAACGGAAAAACTCATTCCCCCCTATCCCCCTATCACTCGCTTGGGGTATTGGTTATCACGGCGTTGCCTTATCCTGGATTACGGGGATTCACCCGATGACTTGGATGGGGGTTCCTTGGTTGGCGAGTTTGGCGATCGCTCTCTTTTGCTGGATATTCATCAGCCTTTGGGGATCTGCGTTAGTTGCGAGTTGGGCGATCGCGATGCGAGTGTTTTGCCGTTCCATCCACAATGGGTTTGTTCGTGTCTTAATTGGCACAGCTCTATGGTGCGGTTTGGAAGCTCTTTGGAGTGCCGGACCTTTGTACTGGAGTTCTGTTTCTTACACTCAAAGTCCGCATAATCTGGTAATTTTACACCTTGGTCAACTTTCTGGACCTAGTGCGGTGACAGCGGCTATTGTTGCAGTGAATGGCTTAATTGCTGAAACGTGGATAAACCGCAGAGACACAGAGATCGCAGAGATTTTCTCTGTGTCAACGGACACTTTCCTCAACGGGGGGAACCCCCGCACGGAAGTGTCCTCCTCCGCGCCTCTGCGGTTCTTTTATTTCGGAACTGCAGCAGCAGTATTTATCACTCTCCATCTCATTGGTTTTGGTTTATACAGCCGTCCTCTTACCCAATTACCAGAAGCAGCCCTGAAAGTGGGGATTGTTCAGGGAAATGTCCCCAATGAAATCAAGCTTTATCCAGAAGGTTTTCGTCGCGCTATTGAGGGCTACACGGCTGGATATTTGGCGCTAGCAGATCAAGGTGTGGATGCAGTGCTGACCCCAGAAGGTGCTTTGCCTTTTTTCCAGGATGCCATTATGGGTAGTTCTTTGGTAACAGCAGTGCGAGAAAAAGGCGTGGTTGCTTGGATTGGAGGTTTTTATAAACAAGGAAGCAGCTATACAAATAGTTTATTTGCGATCGCTGGCGATGGTGAGATAAAAAGCCGCTACGGCAAAGCAAAGATGGTTCCAATTGGGGAATACATTCCGTTTGAATCAATTTTAGGTGGTATCATTAGCCGTTTATCGCCTTTGGACGAACATCAAGTTCCAGGCTCGCCAAATCAGGTATTTGACACGCCTTTTGGTCGCGCTATTGTTGGTATTTGTTATGAATCTGCTTTTTCTGGGCAATTTCGCCGTCAAGCTGCTGCGGGTGGGCAATTTATACTAAGTGCTTCCAATGATGCCCATTACAGTGCAGCTATGCCCGCTCAGCACCACGCACAGGATATCATGCGGGCGATAGAAACTGATAGATGGGCAGTGCGGGCAACAAATACAGGATATTCAGCTTTTGTGAATCCGCACGGCAAAACGGTATGGATATCTGGGCATAATACGTACGAAGTGCATACAGAAACAATTTATCGGCGGCAAACTCAGACTTTATACGTACGTTGGGGTGATTGGTTGACACCGTTATTGTTGGCAGCGGGAACGTTAGCATGGTGTCTCATGATTCGTCATGCCAAACTCTGAAATAAGGGATTTCCAAGAAATAAATTATCCATCTTGTGGGGTGGGCGTCCCCGCCCGCCCAGTTAACAGGAATTGCCGCTGTAATTATGGTAGTAGTAGCTGTTTCCTGTGATTAACAGCGATGGGAATAATTAAAGCGGTTGAAACAATTTATCCCTATCGCCCAACAGTTTAATTTTGGGTTATACATCTCTCATCTTTTTTTCAAAACTGGTATTGACCCTTGTGAGAGATTTTCCATCTCAATGGCAACCATGCCTTCATCAAAGGCTCGTTGAAACAAATCTTGATTATTGACAATTTTATAACCCAGTCCATCATAAAATCCTTTAGCAAACTCAATCGCTGCACTGTCTTGGATTGGATTATTCATCCCAATCGCATAATCAATGTATTGGCTAATTGCTACAGCAGGTTTTTCTGAATAACAAGCGTTAAGCAGTACACATTTAACATAATCAGCATGTAACTTAAACAGAGATGCTAAACTAGATGGTGCAACTGGCTTATTATTTCCCCCATCATCCTCTAAGACCAAACTGCCATCTTCTAAACCATGCCCACAAAAATGAACAACAGATGGTTGTTCCTCTGCAATTGCATGACGAATATCTTGAGGACGTACAGCGGTTTTAACTTTGATTTCAAACAAATCCCGTTTTACTGCCCGTTTAATAGCTTCTTCTATTTCCCGAATTTCTTTATCCAAACGTAATCTATCAGGAATTGCTGCCAAAATCAATATTTTTTGCTGCTGAGTACTTTGCTCTGGGTGAATGTTAAGTGAGGGAACAGAAGGTGTTTCCGGAGATTTCATTGGAAACAGTTCTTCAGCAATAACAATTAAGAGCGGGTTCCCAGAATTCAACCTACGTGCAGCATAAACTAAATCTTCAACCCATCCCTGAGCTTCTGCTATTTTTATTAAATTAAACACAATATCTTGTAAACTGTTACCACCAGCTATTGTGTCTAAATTTTTATCTAACTCAAACGCTAACATTTGCTCCAGAGATGCTTTGTCAGGAAAAGCATCATTTAAAGCTTCTAATAGTTTTTTACGTTGCAAACCAGATAATTTCATATTTTTTATTACTTATAATAAGTATCATCTATATTTTTAATCCTGCTTAAACTCCATATTGGCAAAGTGTTCTTGCACCATTTTGTGAATGAAACGATAGCGCCCACCCACACGTTGAAGGAATAAACGCTCTGTACCGTAATCAAGGAAACGGGCATAGTTCCAGGGAATGTAACCGTTGAAGTAAAGGATTAGCCGGAGTGAGAAATGTTGAATACAACTACTTCCACCATAAGTCAGCCCAAAAATCAGCCCAAACATCAGCCCATAAATCAGCCCAAAACTCAGCCCAGAAACCTCAGTAACCCCATAAATCAGCCCATAAATCAGCCCATAAATCAATGCCATAAAAACAGCATTAGTGGCACTTTTCCAAATACCTTGATTAGATTTTTTTTTAGTTTCTACAACTGGCTCAGGCTCCCCATAAATCAGCTCATAAATCAGCCCAGTAAGCCCATAAATCAGCCCATAAATCAGCCCATAAATCAGCCCATAAACCAGCCAAGAAACCAGCAAAAAAATCAGATTATGAATGAATTCTTTTTTTGTATTTTTGAGAAAAATAACTTTTTCAATAATTTTTATTTCGAGTGGTAATATCCAAGAAGTCAGCCCATAAATCAGCCCATAAATCTGCCCATAAATCAGCCCATAAATCTGCCCATAAATCAGCCCATAAATCTGCCCATAAATCTGCCCATAAATCAGCCCATAAATCAGCCCATAAATCAGCCCAAAAACAATTCTATAGTAGATTATTTGAGACGTAACCCTTAACCAGTAAGGCTGGATTTCTTCAATTAGAAATTCAGTTTTAGATTCTCTTTCTAACTGCTGAGCTAACCAAACAAGCCATAACTGTGTTTGTCTAACATTAGGAGATTTTTTCTTAGCGTATGCCTTATTGTCAATCTCCCGTTTCAACATTCGGCTCACATAAGCATCTAATAAATGCTGAATCCTGTCAGTGGTAGATGATAACTGCTGCCAACTCTCAATTGATATTTCTTGAAAAGCTAAAATACTAATGCTGAGGAAAAAAGGTGTTCTAATCAACTTAAGTAAATTTGAGTCATTCTCGATTGTTCGCTGTAAGTTTGTATAGCTAACTTCATTGAAATAATCACGAATTTGATTATTAGTTAGAGGCTGTAAATAGATTGCTCCGTTGAGAAGAAGCTTACTAGAATGGTTGCCGTATTCTTCGCTACGGCTACAAACCACTAGATACTGTGGACTATATTCTCCTTGCAAGAATTGGTTAATGGATTTAATGCAAGATTCCTGAATTACTTGTTTTACCTCATCCAAACCATCTAGTAGAGGTAGAAGTTGCTGATTTTGTAGCCATTCTTGTCCAAGTGGTTTTGAAACACCATATTTAGACTGGAGTTCAGCAATCAACCAATCAATTATTAATTGGTTTTCATCTTGCCAGGAGGAAAGGTTTAACAACACAGGAATGGGATAATCTCGTTGTTCTTCAGCTCGTCTAATTAAATCTTGTGCTAATTCTAATTGTGTAGTTGTCTTACCTGATCCAGGCTCCCCCAAAATTAACAACTTACCTACAATTTTAGAGTCGGTAAAAACATCAATGATTTTGGTAGTATCAGGAATAGGTTCACTTGGCTTTACTCCGATTTTGACTTCAGCATCCCAAGGTCGCTTTACCCGTTCTGGTTGTAACTCCTTTCCAAGTTCAATAAGTACTGCATTATGTAGAGACTGTTCTAGCCGTGAGTTAACTTCAAACTTAACATCATCTAATAATTTCTTTCGATTATTTTGCTGTTGTGTAGAAGGTATAGCCGCAGAACCCGTCAACAATTCCTCGGCAACAGTTTGCAACTTTGGGTTCCCTGGATTCCTCTTATGCGCAGCACGAACTAGGTCTTCAATCCATCCCTGAGCTTTTGCTGTTTCTATTAAATTAAATACAATATCTGTTAAAGTATTACCACCTGCTATTGCGTCTAAATTTTTCTCTAACTCAAGCGATAACATTTGCTCTAAAGATGCTTTGTCAGGAAATGCATCAATTAAAGCTTCTTGTAATTTTCTACGCTGCTCACCAGATAACTTCATATTTTTTATCCAAGCTGCTTTACCCCGTCACTACTTAGCTGCTTTGTTTCCACCAACACTGTTATAGCAATCCTATTTCATTTGTGTTGGCGCAGCCTGCGCGTAAGCGCATAAATTGAGTTCTTCAGATCCCCGACTTCTTAAAGAAGTCGGGGATCTTGTTTTTTACAAATCATTTAGGACTGCTATAGATCCAGATTCAGATGAATAAGTCTCATTTACAACCAATTATTGCTCAACTAATTCAGAAATGACTTTACTCATCTTCAAACCACAGATAGCGCAAGCTGCGTGAAATCTCTTTTTTATGTCATCTGCGATACTAATGGGCTAGTACAGATATGAGGTTGTATATAAATCTGACTTTTCACGTCATGTGGAAAAATCAACGAAAAACCTAACCCCCTAGCCCCCTTCCCTACTAGGGGAAGGGGGAAAAATCAAAGCCTCTCTCCTTGTAGGAGAGAGGTTTGGAGAGAGGTTCTCCACATCCTGTGAAAAGTAAGGTATATAAATAGTATTTACACAACAAAGCTACAAATGTACAAAATGTGATTCCGGATAAATATTAGTCATTGGTTATGGGAATTTGAAAGTAATGCCCATTGGTGCATTCGTATTTAATGCAAACGGCTGTAAAGGCTAGTTACTGGCAACCTTACAAATCACCATGATATGTGAGAAGTATTTATTAGTACTATAGTGGACGAGTTGTAGTCCAGCTTGTTCTATTTCTTGCATAAGTTCAGGTATTTCGTACTTATGATGTCTCCAAATAGTTATCTCTTCACCTTCAGAGATTTCAATATTCTTATCTATTTCCATAAAATTGAAATTTATAGTATAGCCCTGACGGAGTTTCATATTCGCAACTACACTATCTGTTTCTAAATCATACTTTCTCACAAGTTCACAATCTTGCGACCTAATCCCAATCTTGTTTTTAATCCATGCATAGACTTGTTCTGCATGATACTTGCAGCCACCTCTCACTCTTCCATCCCATTGAGAGTTAGAACCAATTTCGTTAGTGAACACCAGAAAATCATTCTTCCCCATGCTGTCTCTAAAGTTTTTGAGTGCTCCATTTCTATTTTGATGATTACCAATTGTCACACCTAAGTGTAAGAATATTTTCGCTGTATCATCAGTTTCAAAGCTAGCCTGATTGTTGAACAAATTTTTTGGTATACAACGATTTTCTATGTCAAGTGTATAACTTTTATACTCTATTAGTGGAAACCACTTCCTAAAATTTTTACTGGATAAATTAAGTAATTCTTCGCTAATATCTAACGCAATATATTTATTGATTTTACCCAATTTATTAAGTCGATTGATAAATTCTTTGACGGGATATGAATTTCCTGCTCCTACATCTACGATAGTAACTTTCTCACAATTTTGATGATTGCCATTAATGTATTCAAAATTCTTTTTTAAAAGGTCAATTTCTACATTTGATGTCCGATACCATCTAGGAATAATATATTTTTGATAAAAATCATCCCAAATTTTTGCGCCTCTACCTTTGTAAGAATACTTTAAAGGTATTTCTCGTCTGACTTCTAATGCATGAATTATCCCTAAAACTTCTTCTTCAGAAAAAATAGAGTAGAACTCAGAACTTGGCTTCGCTGTCCGAGTGATAGGAGTTTGACTCTTTAAGGGAAGTTGTGAATTGCTATTAAAATTTTTAGCCATTGTTCTTGTTATGACGGTTTTCTTAAATATTTAACGGTTATAAAACAATTGGATAAATGGCAACTGATGCTGCACGCACTGCCACACCGCTCTACAGAATGTAGATTTTACATTGAAATACAGAAGTTACGCATAAAAATTACTGCTTTCTAAGACATTGGCAATGTGCTTTTAGAGTGAAAAACATTGAGAAATCTTAAGTAATTCGCAGTTGCCTCCTCTGAATTTTCTATTAGCAGCAGATGTCCTGCCTTTGGTAATCGGATCACTTGGCTTCCGGGAATACAGCGTTGTAGCCGATCAGCTCCACGAATGTCGTAGATCTTGTCTTCTGTGCCCCAGATAGCAAGGGTTGGAAGCTGAGTTGATCGCCCCTGACAGAGAACGTCATCGTACAGGTTCACGATGTCCCAAACCTGTTGATAGTGACGGTTACGAGTGATGTAGTCGTTCACTTTCTCTGTTTTGACAGAATCAGGGATGGTAGGAGGCGTGACAAACAGCAGGCTAATTTCCAGGTCAAACTGTTCTTTAGTGATTGGAATAAAGGGGTTTATGCCGTCAAAGATGGAATTTCTGACGCTCGAAGCCCAATCAGTCACACCTAAAGGTGAACCAATAAAGGCAAGGCTACGCAACTGTTCCGGGTAACGCTGGCTGTAAAGGGTGGCGATCGCTCCCCCCATCGAACTCCCTGCTATATCAAAGGAGCGAATTCCTAATTGATTCGTTAACTGGTGCAGCAGTGCAACCTGATTCTCCAGCGTATAGTCCCTGATTGCGAACCCGGTGCTGTTACCATAGCCCGGTAAGTCGGGAGCGATCGCCCGATAGCCCGCAAGAGACAACTGACACATCATACTGTTCCACTGCTCTTTGTCTGCAAATAGTCCATGCAGCAGTAAGATCGGTTGTCCGGTGCCAACCTCGTTGTAGGACAACGTTCCATTGCTAATAGGGGCGGAACGGGTGGCGATGGCGCAGCCTGAAGCAGACGCTGGGCTATCTACAGCAGCGTAACCCACCAATCTACATACCAGCAGAATGACGAAGATCAGCTGGAGGATGAGTTTTCTCATGGTTATTTTTTAGGGTTATGTTGCAAAAACTGTTAAAGGACAGAGCTTTCGTATCAATCAGCTCTTAATTATGCAACAACTCCCGATCCGACTCCCATCCCTGGATTGACCAGTCGTTTGATAAAGCGGTGGTCTTGTTCAATAATGTTATTGAGGTACTTAACAGGTCGCTGCGGACTGAAGTCGTACGTGTCGGGTATCCCGTCCCTCCTTAAAAGGTAGGGGTTCTCACCCTCCCGCTTTATTTGAATAGAACTGATTCAACAACGGACGAGCTAGGAAAAAGCTAGAAATTGATTTAGCATCTACAGGCTCTCCTTCCAGAATAGATTTTTCCAGTTCTTCTGGAGTGAAAAATACTGTTTCTAAATCCTCGTCATCATCTTGTGCTGGTGGTTTCTCCAGCTTTTCCAAATCTTGCGCTAAATAAGCATAGATGATTTCGTCAGAATACCCCGGTGCAAGGAAAAACTCTCCTAGTTTTTGCCACTTCTGGGCGCGGTAGCCAGTTTCTTCCTCTATTTCACGCTGAATCGTCTCTAGGGGATCTTCGTTTGGTTCTAATGTACCAGCAGGGAACTCTAACACCCTTCCCTGAACCGCGAAACGGTACTGGCGCACGAGTATCAGTTTACCTTCTGGAGTGACGGGTATAGCCAGAGCGCCACCTGGATGACGAACGCATTCCCATTCTCCCTCTACGTTGTTAGGTAAACGTAAGCGATTGACCTCAAAATTAAATTTGCGCCCTTTATAGTACAAGCGCTCTCTCAGCAGCTGGGGTAATTCTCTACCTAATGGCATAAGCGAATTCCATTGTTTAAAAAGACACAGACTAACACTTTCGGAGGATCTAAAAATCAGCGTTGTCTGTGTTTATGGTTGGTCAAATAAGTTGCTCACCAATCGGTGTACTTCAGAACAGTCTACCGCTTTAACCAACTGTTTAATAGCATACCCGGAAATTGGTTCTATCCAATCTGGAGCAATTTCCGCAAGTGGTACCAACACAAACGCTCGCTCCCGCATTCTGGGATGAGGAAGCTGTAAGTTTGGTGTATTCAAAATTAAGTCATCATATAACAACAAATCTAAATCTAGGGTGCGTGCTTCCCAACGTTGTTGTCGTACGCGTCCAAATTTATTTTCAATTTGTAACAAAGTTTTTAACAGCAACTGTGGTAAAATATCCACCCGCAGTATTGCAGCGCCATTTATATAATCTGGTTGTGGTGGTCCCACAGCTTTAGTTTTGTACCAACTCGATTTAGCTTCTAAGAGAATTCCCGGAGTTTGAGCTAAAGTTTCGATAGCGGCTTCCAAGATAGCACGGGAATTACCAAGATTACTCCCAAGAGCAATTGCACTACGAACATTCATTAAGCAACGTGTTTTGCTTTTTTGTTTCAAATTCTTTCTACAGTAGTATTGCTTGATGCAATAATCAAATATAATTTTGTATAAAGAATAACGCAAAATTAGAAGAAAATTTTGCCAAAAGGAATATATTTAATTAATCATGAAGTGATATACTATCACGAATGTGGCGCACTAATCTAAAAACTCTAAAAACTTTCTTTTTATGGCGGTTAGATTGCAACTGCTTGAAGTGAGGAATTGACGTGGTAAAGTTTAACTCCTGGTTCCAGGAACGACCAGCAAAGCCGAGTGACGCTGATAAACAGAAACCAGAACCGCCCCCTGGTCATCAAACTGACAACGAAGAATCCACTTCGGAGACGATCTCACCAATCAAGCAGGGAAAGGGAAACCAATTACTGAACCAGATACTCTCCAAACTTCCTGGCAGTAATAAACCGCTTTATCGTCGCTATTGGTTTTGGGCAGGCTTGGGTATAAGTAGTGGAATGATTGCTCTAGGCTCTGGTATTGCGGCAATAGACCAAAGTTTACCCGATAAAGCTGAACTCAACGCGATTGTTCGAGAGCGTACACTGACTATTAAAGCTGGTGATGGAACGATCATACAACAGCAAGGCGAAGCAACTAGAGAACAGTTAAAGATAGAGGAAATACCAGATAAATTTAAGAAAGCTTTTATTGCTTCGGAAGACAGAAGATTTAACAAACATAATGGAGTTGATACCCAAGGAATTGTCAGAGCAGTTTTGAATAACGTGCGATCGCAAAACGTGGTAGAAGGTGGTAGTACAATCACGCAACAAGTCGCAAGAATTCTCTTCCTCAAACAAGAGAAAACTGTCTGGCGAAAGGTCAAGGAAGCTCGTCTGGCACAGAAAATAGAAGAACAATTGTCTAAAGACGAGATTCTGGAACGCTACTTGAATCTGGTGTACTTAGGTTCTGGGGCTTACGGTGTCGCAGATGCAGCATGGGTTTACTATAGTAAATCTGTGGATCAACTCACGTTAAGCGAAATGGCAACGATCGCGGCATTACCTCCCGCCCCAAATCGCTTTTCACCACAAGTGAATGCAGAAGCGGCAAAGCAGCGGCGGAATCTGGTGTTGCAACGGATGCAGGAAGATGGATTTATTACAGCAGCCGAAAAACAAGCAGCGATCGCAGAACCAGTTACAATTAAACCCAGTTCGCCCAAGCGATGGGAAGTAGAAGCTCCCTACTTTATCAGCTACATCCAAAAAGAATTGCCAAAATATGTTTCCCCCGAAGCACTCAAAGCAGGCGTCACAGTGGAAACTAGCCTGAACTTGAATTGGCAGAAGGCGGCGGAAGCAACTGTTGCCAAAACACTGCGAAATCAAGGTCGCTGGGAAAACTTTAAGCAAGCGGCTTTAGTTGCTGTTGACCCCCGCAGTGGTGAAATTAAGGCAATGGTTGGGGGGAAAGATTTTGGAAAAAACCAATTTAATCGTGTCACCCAAGCACAACGTCAGCCAGGGTCAACATTCAAAGGGTTTGTTTATGCTGCTGCTATAGCAAGCGGGATCAGCCCCTATGACAACTACCTCGATTCACCCCTAGTGATAGATGGTTATGAACCGAAAAACTTTGATGAGGGTTTCCGAGGTTGGCTGACGATGAGGGATGCGCTCACCAAATCAGTCAACATTGTTGCGGTGAGGGTGCTGATGAAAGTGGGATTTGAACCAACCATCCAACTCGCCCACAAAATGGGGATTCAATCGGAACTCAAACCCATGTATTCTTTGGCGCTTGGTTCCGCAGAAGTGAATCTGCTGGAGCTGACCAGCGCTTATGGTTCTTTTGCGACTAAAGGTTTGCACGTAGAACCTCATGGTATTACCCGCATCCTTGACCGTCGAGGTAAGGTCATTTGGTCTGCTGACTTCAAGCCGAAGCAGGCGATCGACGCTGAAAGTGCTGCCATCATGACCTGGATGCTCCGCAACGTCGTGGAAAATGGTACTGGTCGTGCTGCTCAATTAAATAGACCTGTTGCTGGCAAAACTGGTACCACCGATGATGCTCGCGATTTATGGTTTATTGGGTATATTCCCCAAATGGTGACAGGAGTTTGGTTGGGTAATGACGACAACAAGCCTACTTGGGGTAGCAGTGGTAGCGCAGCTTACACCTGGCATGAATTCATGGAAAAAGCGGTCAAGGAAATACCCGTTGAAAAGTTTCCTGAAAGACCCAAGCTAGAAGGTCGAAAAGGTAGTATAAAGGCGAAACCTGTCAAGGCTAAGCGAATTATAAATCGCTCTATTACCTCGTATGACCAGCAATCCGATGAAGAAACGAACAGCAGGTCATATAGACGACGCAGAAATCAACAAGTAAATTCTGATGATAGTAGTGAAGATTCATCTAGAAGAGGCAGAAATAGGAGACGCTATTATCAGCAAGAGCAACAACAAGAGGAAACGTCAAGACCAAGAAGGCGTTACAGTCGTCGTTATCGTAGCGAAGAATCAAGTTCCAGTAGTGAGTCATCCTCATCGGATCGTCCACGGCGCTCTAGAAGAGTAGAATCTGATTCTTCTACTCCAAGAAGAAGTAGGCGACAGTATACACCTCCTGCAACCAACTCCTCGCCCTCCTCAGGTTCTTCAACTCCAACACGTTCTTGGCGCGAAAGACTCAGACCCACGCCATCCTCAGAACCTGGTTCTGAGGGCTGAAGTCCGGACGGGCTGATGGGAAGAGTACAAGAATTTCTCTTTCTTGTACTCTTCCTACTACCCATTATCCCCAATGCGGTTTGGATAAGATAATTTACTTACTGACAACTGACAAGCTGTAAAGACGTTATATCTAACGTCTCTACAGGTTGTGAAGTTCCCAACAACAATCCTTAACTGAACCGTATTCGTTCAGCAGTGTGCCGTAACTGGGTAAGAGTTGATTCGCTGCGGTCAACAACAATGGTTGGCTATGGACGGCAAGATTCTCAAAAGCACTATCTGAGCGTCTCTACCGAGTGCTTTGTAATTAATTAGATTTATTATTATAAATGAACTTTGCCCAAATTACAATTTTTGACTCTTTAATGACTCTTTAATATGGATATTTCACTTAGCAAACTACTGCAATGGTTAATTTTGACACTACTGTTTCCACTAGTCTTTCTTAATGGCTGGCTAGCGGTTCAAGTTTTTCAATATTTTCAACCTCTATTGACAACTTTTCTTTTAGCCGCTCTACTTGCCTTCATTTTGAATTATCCTGTTTCGATTCTCCAAAAACGCGGAGTGAAAAGAAATTTTGCAGTCACATTAGTTTTTTTATCAACTTTAATAATTATATTTGCTTTAGGAATGACTGTAGTTCCTATTATTTTAGATCAGTTTCATGAAATGGCGAAAGTACTTCCTCAATGGATTGACTCTAGTGAGCAAAAATTCCAGAATCTTAATGAGTGGTCAGTTAGCCACGGCTTGAAGGTTAATTTCGATCAGATATTTACTCAAATAACCAATCACTTACCAAATGAATTGGAATATGTGGTAGATAAACTCTTTAGTATTGTGTTCGACACCATTGATAGTATTTCCGAAGCTTTAATTACAGTCGTACTAACTATTTATTTGTTAATAGATGGTGAGAGAATTTGGGATAGTTTATTTAAGAAGTTGCCCTTCAGTTTTAGTCAGCAGTTAAGGCAATCTGTTCAGCAGAATTTTCAAAATTACTTAATAGGTCAGGTAGCTTTGGCTTTCCTGATGGGGATTTCACTCACTATAGTGTTTCTAGTTTTTCAAGTCCAGTTTGCTTTAGTCTTTGGTTTGGGAGTAGGGATTTTGAGCTTAATTCCCTTCGGTGATGTTGTTAGTCTTGCCGTAGTCACTCTCCTGATAGCGTCAAATGATTTTTGGCTAGCAGCAAGGGTTTTGGCTGTAGCCGTTGTCATTGACCAATTAATTGACCAAGCTATTGCTCCGAGACTCTTGGGAAGTTTTACAGGACTTAGACCAATATGGGTTTTAATTTCTTTGCTAGTGGGAACCTACATTGGTGGAGTGTTGGGGTTGCTGATTGCTGTACCTTTAGCTGGTGTCATTAAAGACGCGCTAGACGGTTGGCAAGTTCCTCCTGTATCCGGTTATTCCGACAATGCTGTTAAGGGTAAAGAATTGCCAGAAATGTTAACAAATAAGTAGTCAGTATAGCTGCGTATAGTGTGTTACGGCGCTAACTAATGTTAATTATTATTTTGATTGTTTTTTGCCCTAACGCACCATCTTATCATTGGGTGGCGCGTAACGCTTAGGTAGACGCCAAAAGCGTGGCTTCCACATCGCACAGGCGCACTCTACTTAATATTTTGTTTCTAAAGTTTTTGTATCTTTCGCTACACAGAGTCAGCACTGCTTTTGTATTAGTGTAATACACGCATATTCAAAAGACAATCATAATAGTAATTGCTCTACAACCAGGAATTTCCTGATTGGTGTCAATCCGATGGATCTCAATCACATACTGATTTGGCTAGTGTGTCTATCATGCATCTCGACGATGATGAGTGCATCTCGTATTTCTGCTAAGAATAATCGTGGCTGGATTATAGTGTCAGGATTAATCTTGGTTGCAGTTGCAGTTTTGTTGTATCTGACTCCATCCCTGGGTGGCTTGATTGGTGGATGCTTGTGGGCGATTCTAGTCATCGTGCCTAATCTTGGTCACAGGAAAGTTGACCAACTTATTGCTCAACAACGTTTTGGTCAAGCCAGCAGAGTGGCTAGCCTGATTTCCTGGCTTCATCCCTTAGATGGTTGGCGCGAGCAACCGAAATTGTTACACGCTATGGAATTAAGTCAGCGTGGAGCAATGGCTGAAGCTACTGCAATTCTAGACCGTTATCAAACTGCTACAACAGCGACTGGTCGCTCTGCAACCGTCACCCTTTACCAAATGGATGCTCGCTGGGAAGAACTGCTGCTGTGGATACAAGATAACGTACCAGAAGCAGTATTGCGGAAGGATTTCGATATGCTGAGCGGCTACATAAGAGCGCTCGGTGAGACTGGCGACTTGAATGGTATGCTCGAAGCTTGGGAGCGCTATGAGGGTACACTGGAGAAAATACCTAACTTGAGAACGCGCGATTTTGCACGTATGTTGGTACTAGCCTTCTGCGGTCAAACAGAACAGGTAGCAAGATTACTCAGTGGTTCACTGGCAAACTATTCAAACACCATCAAATTATTTTGGCTAGCAACAGCTGACCAAGCGGCGGGAGGTGAGCTGATAGCTCGTGAGCAATTTTTGAGTATAGCTGATAGCAGTGATGTTCGCATCCGCAACGCAGTAGCAAGGCGTTTGTCCGCTCCTGTGGTTGTCGCCCAATCAGTACTGACTGAGAAATCCCAACAGATTTTATCTAGAATCATTACAGAAATGGAGTATGAGGCAACATATAGCGGTATCAGCCTGAAGCCACGTCATCCAATTGCCACATACTTAATTATTAGTTTGAATATACTTGCCTTTGCTGTTGAGGTGAAATTTGGAGGTAGCACCAACGCCAATAACTTATATCGTTTAGGTGCGTTAGTACCAGAAGAAGTTGTGACTGGAAGTTGGTGGCGCTTGTTAACCGCTGCTTTTCTTCACTTCGGTTTCTTGCACCTATTACTAAATATGCTTGGTCTTTATTTATTTGGTCGCTTGGTGGAATTTGCCCTAGGAATACCGCGATTTTTACTATTGTACTTCACTTGTGCAATTGGCTCAATGCTGGCTGTGACTTATATGTCAGTTACGGGGTATTCTCAAGCTGATTTTGTCGTCGGTGCATCTGGATGTGTAATGGGTCTTGTTGGTGCTTTTGCCGCTGTCTTATTACACGATTGGCGAAGGAAAAAAACGCGCTTAGCTGCTAGAAGTTTGCGAGGAATTTTGTCACTTATTTTGCTGCAAGTCATCTTTGACCTGACTACGCCACAAATTAGTTTTGTTGGTCATACTTCTGGGTTGATTGTTGGCTTTTTGCTAGGGATGATTTTGAAGGAAACAAGACATCTATTTAGTGCGTTGTAAAAAATTGCGCTTGGGCGATGGGGTATGAGCGATCAGTCGTTTCAGACTGTTAATGACTACCGAAGAAGCAGGTAGTTGAACGCGCGCTTGCATTGTGGAAAAATCAATCTTTAATGTTGGCTTTCTATGCATAATATTATTTTTTTGTTAATACGCAATTTTAAGTAAAATGTGATACTAAGTCGCGTTCCAAGTCTTATAGATCAGCACTCAGTTCTTAGGAAAAGCCTGTTTGAGCGATCTGCACCAAAGCAGCAGCGCTAGCACTTCGTGCCGCTCCGCTAACGCGATCGCCCGTATAAGCTTGTTTGATAGCACAAAGCGTACTCAAGGCGATCGCCCGTGAGGGCCGCTCTGCGAAATAGCCCTTTTACATCAGACAAACATTACATTGGTACTCTGCTCCCGCTATGCACCTAGAAAGTTACCTAAAGTCTGTCCAGAAGTCAGTTGGAAATTCCCTTCAGGTAGAGTATCCAAAATAGAGACAGCAGTAGTATCAGAAGCAGCCAAGAATGCCGCCGTATTTGTATTCGTTGCCGTTCCCGTTCCTGTTATGACCGTCACATCCGCGATTAAATCTCTCACGCCGTTTGTTACCACAAATACGTCAAATCCAGCATCATTTCGTTGGACATTGTAAACATCTCCTGTTCCCAATTGAATCTGATCGCCAGAGGAGAAGTCTGTGATTTGAGCAAAGTCATTGTCACCAGCAAATTTGTAGAAGGAACCAGAAGCATTGCCCAGAATGAATCTGTCTGAACCTTGTCCGCCTGTGAGGACATCTCGCTCGTTTGAACTTACGGTTGGTGCGTTTGTGGTACCTTGTAAGATATCATTCCCATCTCCACCCAGGAGTGTGTCGTTACCTAGACCACCAGTTAAAGTATCATTGCCACCCAACCCATCAAGAGTATTGTTGCCACCACTGCCGATAATACTGTCATCAAAAGGCGTTCCCTTGACATTAACAAAGTTTTCCACCGTAAAACTAATCGAACCGATATTGGGGATATTGTTTACAGTGAGTTGGTTTGCTCCCAAGTTGATGTCGAAGGATGCTCCTCCTGTACTATTGGAACCGTCAATCGTATTTTGTTGACCAATAGCCCCCACAATTTTCTCAATGCTTTGGAGTTGACCTCCACTTGAGTTTCCTTCGCCGATTGCCCCTCTGGGAAGCAGCGTGATAGCTTGTCCTAAGTTGCTGTAATCTACAGTATCAAACCCAGCGCCACCATCGAGTAAATCATTACCGGTGGTACCTATTATGATATCGTCGCCTCCTTTAGCGCTGATTTCATCATCCCCAGGTGTGCCAAAAATGATATCTGGGTTGTCAGTGCCTTCAATGAGGTTTCTCTCTGCTAGCGCCAAAGTTTGGATGTTATTAGCCCCTTGAATGACAATCGCTGCATCTGGAGTAAAAGTGGTGTTACTTTGAGCTATTACCATTTAGGATTCTCCTGAGAATTTTCTGAGGTTGGCAGAAGCTTTCGCCCATATATATCTCGCGCTGATCAAGTGTATTTTACGCAAAGCTTTTTTATTTGTTACAAATCTTTACAATAAAGAATTTCAATCTTCACCACAAAGCCCAGATGCCAAGAGGTAAGCTGCTGTGGCGCCTGAGCGATTGTAATTTCAGCAGTATTGTCTTTGCTACATAAAAAAATTCCCTGGTAGAGATACCAGGGAAAAAATTACTATTACCATTTCACAAAATGTTTACCAGAGAAGAGCCTTTATGGCTCCCCTGCATAAAGCAGGGGTTGGATTGTCTTTTATTGTTACAGCAAGTGACGTGGTATAATCTTAGCCAACATTTGCGAGTAACAACTCTGGTTTCTCGGACTTGTGAACTCTAACCTGACCGTCATCATCAACATCCACAATAGCTGTGTCGCCTTCTCCGATTTGACCGGAGAGGATCGCCTCAGCTAAAGAATCTTCCAACAGGCGCACAATTGCTCGACGTAACGGTCTAGCACCGTAGCTGGGGTTGTAGCCTTCTTGCAACACAAGGTCTTTGAAGCGATCGCTCACTTCCAGGCTGATTCCTTTTTCTGTCAAGCGGCTTGTAACTTCGCGCAGCATGATGTCAGCAATTTGCTTGACTTCATCTTTCTTAAGCTGAGTGAAGACGATAATCTCATCAAGACGGTTGAGGAATTCTGGACGGAAGAAACCTTTGAGTTCCTCGTTCACCAGCGTTTTGATGCGGTTGTAACTAGCCGAAGCTTCATCTTCAGCAAACTGGAAGCCCAAACCACCGCCACCTTTCTCAATCACCTTAGAACCGATGTTGGAAGTCATGATAATCAGCGTGTTCTTGAAGTCCACTGTCCGACCTTTAGCATCGGTAAGGCGACCGTCTTCCAAGATTTGCAGCAGCATATTGAACACATCGGGGTGTGCTTTTTCGATTTCGTCGAATAGCACTACTGTGTAGGGTTTGCGCCGCACAGCTTCGGTCAATTGTCCGCCTTCGTCGTATCCGACGTAACCAGGAGGCGAACCAATGAGTTTGGAGACGGTGTGGCGTTCCATGAATTCGGACATATCCAAGCGAATCATCGCTTCTTCGCAACCGAAGAAGTAGGAAGCCAATGCTTTCGTCAATTCTGTCTTACCGACTCCTGTAGGACCAGAGAAGATAAAGCTCGCAATCGGTCGATTGGGATTCTTTAACCCAACTCTGGCGCGACGGATAGCTTTGGAAACTGCGGTAACTGCTTGCTCTTGACCGATGAGACGCTGGTGGAGAGTATCTTCCAAGTGCAGCAGCAACTCTGATTCGGATTCAGTGATCTTGTTAACTGGGACGCCAGTCCAAGAAGCGACAATCTGAGCAATGTCTTCCTCATCTACAACAGGAGCATTGACAAATTTCTCGTTTTGTGGTTCTTCTCTCAATTGAGAGTCGAGTTCCAACTCCTTGTCGCGCAGTTGTCCAGCTTTGTCAAAGTCCTGAGTTCTGACAGCTTGGTCTTTTTCCTTTGTCACCAGCGCCAATTCGCGCTTGAGTTCGCGATTAGCAGACTTCATAGAATTCCGCAGATGAACGCGGCTCCCCGCTTCATCAATCAAGTCGATCGCTTTATCAGGTAAGAAGCGATCGCTGATGTAGCGGTCTGACAAGTTAGCTGCAGCAACCAGAGCTGCATCAGAGATTTGAACTTTGTGATGCTGCTCGTAAGCAGAGCGCAAACCGTATAATATCTCGATAGTTTCCTCAACCGATGGTTCCCCTACCATAATTGGTTGGAAACGACGCTCTAGAGCGGCATCGCGTTCGATATGCTTACGGTACTCATCAAGGGTAGTTGCGCCAATGCACTGGAGTTCACCTCTTGCAAGTGCTGGCTTGAGGATGTTAGCTGCATCCATGCCACCTTCTGTGCCGCCAGCACCAATCAAAGTGTGAACTTCATCTATCACCAGGATGATATTGCCCGCTGTGCGGATTTCATCCATGACTTTCTTAATGCGTTCTTCAAAATCGCCACGGAAGCGAGTCCCAGCCACCAGCGATCCCATGTCAAGGCTGATGACTTCCTTGTCTTGTAGAATATCGGGGACAGCTTGGTTAATAATCCGTTGAGCTAGACCTTCGGCGATCGCTGTTTTACCAACTCCTGGTTCCCCAATCAACACGGGGTTATTCTTAGTACGGCGACCAAGAATCTGGATGGCACGCTCAATTTCCTTCTCACGACCGACAACTGGGTCGATCTTGCCTTCTTTTGCTAGCTTAGTAAGATTTCTACCAAATTCCTCTAAACTGAGAGTTTGGGTGCGCCTTTGATTGGCACTGCGACCTGTGGAAACAGATGTCGCTTCACCTAACTGACGAATTACTGCGGTGCGGACTTGCGACAACTCAAGCCCCAAATTTTGCAGTACTTTAGCGGCGACGCCTTCACCCGCCTCAGTCAATCCCAAGAGTAAGTGTTCAGTACCTATATGGTTATGTCCCAGGCTGCGAGCTTCTTTAAACGCTTGCTCAAAGAGGCTTTTCACCTTGGGGGTAAAAGGAATTTCCGGGGGTACAAAGCCAGAACCCCGACCAATAATTCTTTCTACTTCGCGACGTGCGTCTTTGAGAGTAACGCCCAAGTCGGTCAGCACTTTGGCAGCAATCCCTGTTCCTTCTCCAATCAACCCCAGGAGAATTTGCTCTGTTCCGACGAAGTTGTGTCCCAGGCGACGCGCTTCCTCCTGGGCGAGCATAATGACTTTAATTGCTTCGGATGTGAAGTGTTCAAACATATCGGGTTCTTGCTCCCTTGCTGCTTGGGCTTTGGGTGATTTCAGCTGTGCTAAGATCTGAGGTTTGAATTCTGAGTTCTTTCCGGTTTTGGGGAAATTTTACTGCTCACTCAACACTCATTTCTTAGCACCGTTTGGTGACTCACCCTCACCTTAACATTTGTGTACTTTCTTAATAAGAATGTATCTTTATTCAAAATTGAGTGACAGTGGTGAGAGCCGTAAGAGTTGAGGTGTGTTTGCCGTCAGTCGAGACACAGAGCTATAAAGACGGGTGTTTGATCAGTAGTAAGTCCTTGATGGTTAGTGATACTTTTTTGACAACTAACTAACAGATGTACAGACGCGCTCTCATGAAAGCGTCTCTAACAATTCCCCATCTAAAATCCAAATCAAAAAAATAAAATTATATGAGCAAAGCAAATAAAGACCAACAGCATCCACTGTACAATCGCGATCGCCCTATTGTTGAGAGTTTACTAACTCAACAGGCGACTGATTATAATTTAGCAGAACTAGCTAGATTGCGAATCCGTTACCAAGGTTTTCCTGGTGCAAGAGACATCCAAAGCGACTTGGATAAAGTCTTACAGCAGTGGGGTCTTAGCGAACAAGAACTTTTTGAGAAAACGCGCTCCTTACACAGTCTTGGGGGCATTTACAAAAGTCGCGGCAAAAAAGAAGAAGAAGATTGGAATTAGTCAACCGTCAAAAGTCACAAATCATTCCTCTCATCCCCCTACTTCCCCTGCTCCTGCTGCTGGCGATGCTCTCTCAATTGCCTCAAGAGGTTTTCTTGAGATGAGGAAGGAGTCACTTGACTGGTGGTAAGTTGAGGAGGCTGTTTGCCAGCAGTTTTGGTAGCAGTGTTTGAGATCTGAAATCTTAACACATCTTGATTGCTGCTTTTTGGGGGATTCGTAAAGATAATGGTGGTCGGTTGAAACGTTTTGTCAGCACTTTTGGCAGCAGTATTTGAGGTATGAAATCTTAACGAATCTTGATTGCTGCTTTCTGGGGGATTCGTAAAGGTAATGGTGGTCGGTTGAAAGCTTTTGTCGGCACTCTTAGCAGCAGTGGGTGAGAGATTGAACTTTATCTGCTGTTGATTTGTATTCGGTGCGGAAATTGCAGCATTGTAGTTGGAAATGACAGCTTTGACTGAATCTAGAGAATTTGCAACTTGCACTTGCTGCTGCATGTGCTGTGTAGAGGACACTAAGCTACTCAAGCCATTTACCAATTGCCGTAGATTTTGCCGAAAAGCTGGATCTCCGGTCAATTCATCCAAATCAGATGTAATTTTTTGGGTGTTTTCAAATGTCACGCGAGCAGAATCTAAAGTTTGTTGCAGTACCAACACGTTATTAGGATTGTTCAAGCTATTAGTCACCTCGCGCAAATTCGTAGAAGCCTGTGCAGCATTGGCAGACAGAGTTTCTAAATTTTTGATTAATTCTCCTTGGGTAACGCGATTGACAGCAGGTGATAAGCTGCTAACTGTCTGGCGCAGTTCTTTGCTAGTTTCAGTGATATTGTTTAATGTCGCAACCAGCGAAGAACGGTTGCTTGTCACCAGAGTATCGAGGTTGTTAACCAGCTTATTAACTTGACTGGTGGTTGAACGAAGTTCTCTAGCGGTTGCACCGAATTGCTCTGCGGTATTACCAAATCGATTTGCTGTGGTACCGATTTGATTTAAGGTTCTTGTGGAGGATGTACTGAGTTGAGTTGTCGCTCGTTGCACTGTATTAGTAGTCGCGGCAAAGTTGTTGAGCTGTTGTTGCAAGCTTTTGCTTGCAACATTGAGGTTGCGAGTTAATTCAGCGACACTTGCTGCAGCTACAGCAGTATTTTCCACAGCTCTGTTAACGTTTTTATAAAACTCTGGGTTAGAGTATACAGTAGCTAGCTCGGTGCTGCTGCGAATAAGTTCATCGGTACTAATACCAATCTGACCTTTTAACCGAGAGCCATTACACACAATCATGTCGCGGTTGCAATTTTTGTCCAAGGGTTTAGCAACAACAACCCCAGGGGGAAGCTCTGTTTTTGGTGTAATGTCAACAAAGATTTCACCAATCAGTCCGGACTGATTAGCCTCAACTATGACATTGCTGGGAATGATCAGGTCGGATTTGGTAATATCAATTTCCACCTCAACGTTGTTTGGTCGCGGTCGAATAGCAGAAATAGTGCCTACCCTGACGCCACGATACCGAACCACTGCCCCTTTTTGCATCCCGCCAGCGTTGGCAAATTCAACAATAGCTTTGTATGAACTGCTAGCAGCAGTGAATCTATTCAACCACAAAATAATTAACCCAAACACTCCCAGTCCTAGCAGGAGCAACAACCCGACAGAACCTTCTCGAAATGTTCGCGATCGCATTTTATTTCTCCTATCAACAATTAGTCCTGAGTTGCAAGTGCTGAGTATACCTATTCTCACTCAGCATTCAGCATTCAATAACGTTAGTTGCACGCCACTTGCACGCCCCTCGAGGGCTTTGGAGTCCCCACGCAGGAGCTTGTCGCGTGCTTTGGTTACTACCAGTTGTAGACGCGGAGCGGCTTCGCGAAGGGTGGAGCCACTGCGCCCTTGGAGGTTCCCTCCGTTGTTCGCGTAGCGTACCCGCAGGGCTCAGCGTCTTTGTTCGCGTAGCGTGTCCGTTCGCCCTTGGCGTGCCGCAGGCATAGGACATAGGAGATAGCAAGTGGCGTGCGAGGAGGGTTGAAGTTGGGGGGAACCCAACGCTCCTCAACAGCGACGGGAAACCAGTCTTTTGCGTGCTGGACATTTCAACACAGTAGCTCCTCAGCACTGATTAACCAACAACATGAATTGGTCCAGATACACTTCCACTAATAAATTGTCTAATCAAAGGATGGTCTGTAGTATCTATTTCACTGACAGTTCCCTGCCATTGCACTTTACCTTGGTAGAGAAACACCACCTGGTCAGCCGTGCGACGAATGGTACTGTGTTGGTGAGTCACAATGGCGTAGGTGCTACAAACTCCTTGTGTACATTGCAATTGCCGGATTAAATCTTCTATCACCGTAGAAGCGATTGGATCAAGCCCGGCTGTTGGTTCATCGTACAGTAAAACTTCTGGAGTGTCTTTGGGGTTATCGGGGTTAGACATAATCGCACGCGCAAAGCTAACTCGTTTTCGCATCCCTCCGGAAAGTTCCGCTGGGTAGCGATCGCCTATTCCTGATAACCCTACCATCTCCAGTTTTTCATTCACCAGTTCTCGAATACGAGATCGCCGTAGTTTTGAGTATTGATAAAGTGAAAACCCCACATTCTCCTCCACCGTCAAAGAATCAAATAACGCCGCCTGCTGGAACACCATGCCAATCCCAACCAAATCTCTAGCATCTTCAATCAAACCCTCTCGCCGCACTCCTTGGACATAAATTTCTCCAGAATCAGGAGCAATTAACCCAGCGATTACCCGTAAAATTGTTGATTTACCAGTACCACTAGGACCGATGATTCCTAGTGCTTCTCCTCGGTAAATCGTCAAATCCACGTTATCTAAAACCTTATTGCTATCAAAGGATATAGAAACGCCTTTCAGTTCAATCAACGGTTCAGTCATTGGTCATTAGTCATGAGTCACGCTTTCATTAGTCATGAGTTATGAGTCATTATTCAACAGGCATTTGACAAAGGACGAACAACAAAGGACAAATAACAAATAATAAAGGACAAATGACAAAAATGCGCTCTTGTGATGTCATTGTTATCGGTAGTGGTATCGGCGGGTTAACTGCTGCTGCATTACTTGCTCGTTACGGTAAGCGGGTGATTGTTTGTGAAAGCCATACAATACCTGGAGGAGCTGCTCATAGCTTCAGACGACGGGGATTTGAATTTGATTCTGGTCCCTCATTCTATTGTGGTCTGACAAGTGCCGAAAGTTTGAATCCTGTCAAACAAGTTTTTGATGTTTTAGGCGAATCCTTAGAAGCCGTACCTTACGACCCCTTTGGACACTACCATTTTCCCGAAACTACTTTCGCTGTTTATGGTAATGTTGAGCGTTACCGTCAGGAAATAGCGAAAATTACGCCTCAAGGTGCCAAGGAATTCAAACGGTTTGAAGAGCGTTTGTTACCACTCTACGACGCCATGAAAGGAATTCCTACCTTGGCTTTGCGGGCAGATTGGCAGGTGATTCCTGTATTAGTTGGACGTTACTTGCCATCTTTGTTAAAGATGCTACCTCATTTGCTCCTTGTTCAAGCATCTGTGGGTAATGTGATGGATGCAACAGTACAAGACCCTTGGGTCAGGCGGCTGATCGACTTGGAATGCTTTCTGCTGTCTGGTTTAAAGGCACATGGCACTATTGCCCCAGAGGTCGCATTTATGTTAGGTGAACGCTCTCGTGCCTGTGTTGAGTATCCTGTAGGCGGCAGTGCGGCTATTGTCAAGGCTTTGGTGCGTGGGTTGGAACGTTGGGGCAGTCAGTTGCTCCTAGGATGCCATGTCGAGCAAATTCTTGTAGAGACGCAACCTGGCGCGTCTCCACCTAAGGTGGTTGGTGTTCAATTGACAAACGGTGAAATCCTCAACGCACCCATTGTCATTTCCAATGCCAGTATCTGGGACACTTACACCAAACTGTTACATCCGGATGATTTGCCTGCATCCTACCGCAAAGCAGCTTTGGATACACCTAGTGTTGATAGTTTTATGCATTTACATTTAGGTATCCGTGGCGAGGGCTTGGAAAATATTACAGGACATCACGTAGTAGTTCATGATGCCAGCAAGGATATCACAGTAGCAGGAAATACTTGCATGATATCGATTCCCAGTGTGTGGGATGCAACACTTGCCCCAGAGGGACATCATGTGCTTCACGCCTACACCTTAGAACCATACGCAGGATGGGAACGGAACAGCGAGTATGAACAGAAAAAGCGCGAGAAAGCTCAAACTTTATATCGTGCCCTAGAGCGGATTATCCCAGATATCAGAGAGCGTGTTGTGTTGGAACTGATCGGCACACCCTTAACTCATGCCTATTATCTACGAAGGTATCGGGGAAGTTATGGTCCGGCTATTGAGGCGGGTAAGGGGATGTTTCCGGGGTGTCACACGCCAATACGGGGTTTGTATCGCGTGGGTGATAGCACTACACCAGGAATAGGTGTACCTGCGGTAGCAGCGTCTGGCATTTTGTGCGCGAATACACTTTTATAGCTGACAAATTGCTTTGAGAACTTGTAGCAACAGGATTGAACGCTGTCTTTCCATCAAATTTAATTCTGGCATCACGTGATAAGTTGGAGGATGTCCCTGCTGGATATTCACAAACTGATAACTTCTGCCATTGGTTGTCAAACCCCAAACTGATTCTTGATGCTCTAAACTTTTATAAGCGTATGTCAGCAGTTGAGGCAATCCTGTTGATACATCAATCTGACTATTTTTAGACTCAATCAACAATACCCAAAAAAATGCATTAAGTTTTGTATATTTAGCTTTGGTAACAGCTAATATATCAAACCTGCCTTTAATTTTTCTATCTTCATCTTCAATTTCAATATCAGCTATGTCCTCTTCTAGGACAATCTCTATAGGGTAGCGGTAAAACCCAGCCAACCTCATCAAAGGAGCAAGTACAAGAAACTTTACTTGCCCTTCGGAAACTTTGCCTGATGTAAGGTATCTATCAAAGTCATCCCGAATTTGCACAAGTTCCTGCTGTTCCTCTTCTGTTATAGGTTCTAGTGATAACAGTGGGGTGAATGAGTCACTGTACTGTTTTTGAAAGCCTAAAAGACGCTGAACGTCTTCTAGAGATAAATTGCGGGCGTTAAGAATCGCCATAGTTGTATTTTGTCTGCTTTTAAAACTTATTTTCTTACAAATTCCATACTTGTTAAGAACGTTCAAGAAAGACTGGCGCTCGCTGAATACTTCAACGGTAATATTGACGGTGAGTTTGGTAGCCGTACAGAAGCCGCAGTCAAACGTTTGCATTCTTGATACAGGTTTGCCACAAGATGGAGTTGTCGGCGATTGCGCGGAGCGCAGTGCCCAAAGGGCAATCGCACTTGGTTTGAGTTAAGCAAGATTAATACAGTTTTCTGTTAACTTATTCGTTTAAAAGAAACTGGGTTTTTGATGAGACTTGCTGTTAAAGCCATAAAAAGATATAGCAGGGGACGCTTGGACGCTTGGACGCTTGGACTGGGTGAAAAGTCTTTTTGTGTCTAGGTTTTATCATCTGTTGATGTCCTAACCACCTTGGCTGTTGCTATATTTAAAACCACAGATGTACACAGATAAATACAGATAAATAACTAGTGTGCATCTGTGGTTTTATTTTGATGACTCTTAATTGCAAGAGGCTTTTTGTTGAAATCAACTAACACCAAGTCCGCACAACCCGACCTGTTAATTGCTGTCCCAACCAAAATGTATTACTAGAAAGTGTATACAGATTTTGCTTATCGACTTTCCAAGTTTGCTGGGGATCAAATAAAGCCAGTTCCGCTTTTTGCTCAGGTGCAAGCGTACTCATTTTCTGTTGTAAACATTCGGCTGGATTCATACTTAGAGCTTTCCACAATTCCAAAGCTGTGAATTCTCCGGTTTCTACCAAATGCTGCCACAAAAGGGGTAATGCTAGCTCGTAACCAATTGCTCCTGGTGGAGCTTCGGCAAAGGCAACGGTTTTTTCTTCGTAGGTGTAAGGTGTGTGGTCTATGGCTATAGCATCTATCACACCCGTCCGTACTCCCTGCCGTAACGCTATTAAGTCACTGGGATTGCCTAAAGGAGGGTTCAATTTTAGGCTTGAATTATAACTTTTTATTGCTTGCGTGTCAAGTAAAAGATGCATCCAAGAGGTACTAGCGGTGATGGGGACACCTCTGGCTTTGGCTGCTGCAATTAATTCGACACTACGAGCAGTCGAGACACGCATGATGTGTACTGGCGTACTGGTGGCGGTGACTAATTCCAACAAAGCGGCGATCGCAGAAGTTTCCGCGCTGCCAGGTATAAAAGGTAACCCTAAACGGATCGCATCTGGACCTTCGCGCATCACCCCATTTCCGATCAATTCGCGATCGCAACACCAAAATGCGACTGGTTTCCTCAAAGGCTGGAGATATTCCAACACCCGACGTACCAGCCCAAAATTTTCCCAAGGTTGACCGTCGGTAAAGCCAACCACCCCAACGGCTGCCAAGTCTACCAATTCTGTCATTTGCTTGCCAGCAACATCTAAGCTGATTGCACCCCAGATGTTGAGGTGGGGGGGAGTGGGGGGAGTCGGGGAGGAAAACGAGGGATTTTGCTTCTCCCTTGTCTGGCTTATCTCCCTTGTCTTCCTCATCTGTCCCACTTCCCCACCTCGCTTCTGCAACTGTGCGACTACAGCGGGGTTATCGATGGCTGGGGACGTATCGGGTAAGATACTGATTCGTGTAAAGCCGCCAGCAGCAGCAGTTTGTAAAAGGGACAAGAGGGTTTCGCGTTCTTCAAACCCTGGTTCCCCGCAGTGGCTGTACAAATCCACTAACCCTGGTCCAAGAACTAAGCCATGACAATCTCTAATATGAGTGTCATTGGGTACATCAGAAATATTATTAGCAACAGACCTGATATAGCCATCATCAATTAGCACATCAGTAATTTGGTCAGTTCCAGAAACAGGGTCGATAACCCTTACTTGTTGCAGCAGTTCACTTGTCATTTTCGCTACCGACTATCAGCTATCAGCTATCAGCTTTTTAACTTTTATATGTTCTTAACTGTGCGTTTGTGTACTTTCAGCTTAGAATCAACTATCGGCTAAAGGCTGACAGCTAATTGCTAAATGCTACAACGCCCCTGCGGCTGTTTTATCCAATACGCCTCCACCGAGGTGAGTCGTGATATTCATTGCTTGCAGTACTGGTAAACCACTTGCTCCCAAGGGGTAATCGATAACACTAACTGCGCCATTACCCTGGCGGAAATTCCAAAACTGTTCTGATGATAAACCCAGAACATGACAAAGCAGGGTTTTGTTAGTGGCGTCATGAGCAACAATCAATCCGGTTTTGAGTTGCTTTGCAGATGCAGCCTGGACAATTGATTGCCATGTTGCAACACTACGTTCCCACACTTGCTGCAAATTTTCTCCTTCTGGCATTTGGACTTGTGCCGGTACTGTTCGCCAGCGATGCAACTCTCCTGGAAATTCCTGCTCTATTTCTTTTTCTAATTTTCCTTCCCAAAGTCCGTGACTAATTTCCCTTAAACCATCTTGCAATTCCAAATTTACACCAGTATGGTACTGCAAGATAACTTCTGCTGTTTCTTTGGGACGTAGCATCGTGCTACTAACGGCAAAATCAATTCCCACATCTTTAAGAAATTGAGCGGCTTTTTGCGCTTGCTGTTTGCCATTGTCGTTGAGGGGAACATCAATTTGCCCTTGAAATCTGGTTTGGCGGTTCCACTCAGTTTCTCCGTGACGCACCAGCAACAATCTTACACCGTTATGATTTGGGCGCAAGGAGGGCAGAATTTCTCCCAAATGTTGCGTCTGATTGAGAGATTCTAGTTGGACTGGTTCTTCTAATCCCCCAGAAAAATTAAGTACGCTGACGTTACAGTTAGACTGTTGGATGGAATGGTAGCGTTCTGGGGCAATTCCTAGTGCTGTACTTAAAAGAGCCCGATTGATACCGTTATGCCCCACAATCAGTATAGTTTCGCCTTTATGGCGAGGTAAAACTTCTTGCCAAAATTGCCGCGCTTGTGCGTACAACGAAAGAACAGGAAAATGTTCTGTTGTTTGCTCACCATCTTTGACAGACATCCGCAGCAGCTGGGGGCTTTCCTGCCAAGTGCGGTAGTCTTCAGGAAACTTCTCTTTCACTTCGGCAGTAAGCATTCCCTGCCATAAAGGCAGGTCAATTTCCAGCAACTTATCAGAAGTTTGGGGAACAGCAGATTGATCAGTATGAGTTGCCAGTTCATGATAGATGGTATCTGCTGTATCTTTAGCGCGTTGCAGAGGGCTGGTGTATATTGCCTTAAATAGGATATTACTGAGGGCTTTGCCTACTTTACTAGAATCACTACGACCTTTTTCAGTTAACGTGGACGCATCGGAACGTCCTTGTATGCGCTTTTCGGTGTTATAGCTGCTTTGACCGTGGCGCACGATAATTACACGAGTCACGTTTTGCCCTCCTGTATCTAAAGGTCTAATTCTACTGCAAAGCGTAGGCAGATTTATCTGTTGAGAAAAGTACCTAAGTAAAAGGGCGTATTAAATGCGGTGGTATCAGTCTAAACAAGCCACTAGTCGGTGTATTAATCCCAAAAAGAATAACCCTCCAGGTTTATGGGCGTTGCAGCCCTAGAATCTGGAGGGGATTTGAATTTTTGGCATTATTGGGCAAATTTTAGGAAAATTATGGGTTAAAACTGAGTGAAAGTGAATTGTTGCTACCTTCTTGTATTTCTATTTAAGTTATCTAAGTCAATCTGCACCTGCACGCCGTCATTACTGTAAAATGAATCCTCTCCTTGTGGGAAAATCAGATTATTTGGAGTTGTGATTGGTTCTCTGCGACGTAATTCGATTTGATCGCCAAGTTGCCAAGCATCAGCTGGAGAAATGTTTTCTCCAACATTTTGCTGTGAAACATTATTTTGAGAATTTTGAGAATTTCTTTCTGCAAAAAATCTTGCAAAATCATCCTCAGCTGTTCTATTATTTATCCCAGTTAAAGAATTTCCTCGAATTGTTGTGTAATCCCCAGCCTTTGAGTTTGGTGTAGCTGAAGACTGTGCGTTAACCTTGGTTGCTATTCCAACAACAGCTGCTACTATCGCCAAAGCAGCGAATGCTTTATATTTCATTGTTTTTCCCCAAACCCTGCGTTATTTTTTTGGTCGGTATTATACAATAAAGCTTTTTGATTCCTAGTGTAGAGTCTGCTACACAAGAAAATCGTATTGAAGTATACGCTTTCTCAAGTTGAAAGCAGTATTAGCTCAATTTGTTGTCTCCTATGGACAAAACTTTACTAGCCACTCTTAATTTAGTAAATATTTCTAAATTTTTCCTCTAATTTGAGAATTATGCCTTTAAGCATACTTGTTTTCAAAGTAGGTTAGTTTGAGGCTTGCCTTCGGCAGTCTTGCTTGCCCAATTTCCCGAAGGGGCATCGCCTCCCAGGTATTGCTCAAATATAGAAAGGAACCTTTTGACACCGATATACAATGCCCTTTAATACCCAACTGCTACCTCGCATCAATGGCAAATCTTTGCGGGAAAATGGTAAACAATACTACGTAGACGCTCAAGGAAATCGCTTACCCAGCGTCACGACAATACTGAATGCCACCAAACCACAAGAGGAACGTGATAGGTTATTAAACTGGAAAGCGCGTGTGGGAACAGAAGAAGCTACGAGAATTACAACAGGTGCGAGTCGTCGAGGAACACAAACCCACAAACAAATTGAACGTTTTCTACTTGGTGAAAACCCTGTTTGTCCGGAAGGCAGTGTTGCTTATTGGGAAAGTATTAAACCTATTTTAGAAGAAATTCATACAGTGAAACTTGTAGAAGGCTCAGTTTTTCACTACAATATGAGCTACTCTGGCAAAGTAGATTGTGTTGCTAGTTATAAAGGTATTCCCTGCATTTGCGAGTGGAAAACAGCAGACAAACCTAAAGGTTCAATTGAGCGTTTATACGAACACCCACTGCAATTAACGGCGTATCTGGGAGCAGTTAACGAGTGTTATCGAGAATATGATATTCAAGTGAATCATGCGCTGTTAGTTGTAGCAATACCAGATACAGAAGCAGAGGTATTTTGGTTTGAGCCAGAAGCGATGGCAGAGTATTGGAAACAGTGGGAAGAACGAGTTGCCGAGTATTGGCGAAGCAGAAAAGGTTGGGGCTGGTAACGCAGGGAATTCTCCATAAAGATGCTCTTAAAAAATGAGGCGGAGCCTCCCTAACTCGTTTAACTCGTTCCCAGGCTGAGCCTGGGAACAAGAAGTTGGATGCGGGAGCATCCTTAAAATCTAGAGGTCTTCTAGACTGAGGGAAGATAAAGTGCTTTTTTTAACTCGTTCCCAGGCTGAGCCTGGGAACAAGAAGTTGGATACGGGAGCATCCTTAAAATCTAGAGGTCTTCTAGACTGAGGGAAGATAAAGTGCTTTTTTTACAAAGAATTGGTATGACTACTGTGTTCTATAGCAACAGCCAAGGTGGTTAGGACATCAACAGATGATAAAACCTAGACACAAAAAGACTTTTCACCCAGTCCAAGCGTCCAAGCGTCCCCTGCTATATGTTCTTTGTTCATATTAATTTTGGCTCTACACATTGACTACACAACGAAATCCAATATGGCAGGTTGATGTATCTATTGTTTCTGGATGACGTGCGGCTGGTCGATAACGCTGGCAGTAATTAGGCGCACAGAGAAACGAACCACCCTTAAGTACCTTTCTAGGTATTTGTGCCTGCGCCATATTTGGGTCAAAACTCTCTTCTTGTGTTCCGCCTCTGGGGTTGACTGGAATACAACAAGATTTCGTCTTCTTTTCCGGGTGAGAGTCTCGATACCAGTCAGTTGTCCACTCCCAAACGTTGCCTACCATATCGTATAAACCATACGCATTTGAAGGATAGGAGCCAACAGGTTCTGCTCCAGGAAAGCGCTGCTTTAAGTTTTGCCACGGGAACTCGCCTTCCCAAGTATTAGCCATCCGCTTGCCTTTGGGAGCAAATTCATTGCCCCAAGTGTAGACAGCACCATCTAGCCCACCGCGAGCAGCAAATTCCCACTGTGCTTCTGTCGGCAGCGATTTGCCTGCCCAAGCGGCATAAGCAAGAGCATCTTCATAGGCAATATGCACGACAGGATAATTTTCTCGCCCCTTGATAGAACTTCCAGGTCCTGCTGGATGTCGCCAGTTAGCACCAGGCACATAGATCCACCAGCTACAAGTTTGTAAATTCATTCGATGTTTCGGCTGCTGAAAGACAGCTGAACCTGGTACGAGCAGTTCCGGTATAGCTCCAGGATAATCTTCTGGCTTTGGTGGACGCTCCGCCACTGTTACGTAGCCAGTCGCTTTCACAAAACGTTGGAATTGCTTGTTGGTGACAGCGTAGCGATCCATCCAAAAGCCATCGACACGGACGAGATGAGCGGGACCTTCTTCTGGGTAATGGTCGTCAGACCCCATCATAAAAGTGCCGCCAGGTATGCAGACCATGTCTCTATCAGGTACTTTACCAGGGCGCTTGGCAGCAATTTGCTTGTCAGATTTACCGGATGATACTTCTTGGCGTAATGTACGTTCCTGCATGAATGATTCCTTAAGCTGGGTAAGGCAGGACTTCTGCATTCCATTCCTCAAAGCGATCGCGCAACTGCTGGAACACCTTGGGATAATTGTCTTTGAGGTCAGTTTGTTCGCCTTCGTCATTGGCAAGATTGAATAGATATTCGTTCTCTCCTTGCCGCAAGTACTTCCAATCCCCACTCCGGACTGCTGCTTGAAGCTGTCCTGGAGGACGCCCACCAACATTAGATTTATAACGCCAGAACAGCGTTCGAGGGTAAACAGGTTTTTTGCCCACAAGAACAGGAAGTAAATTCTGACCGTCAAGTGGATAGTTTGGATCAGGTTTAGTGCCTGTTGCTGCCAAAATTGTTGCTGTCAAGTCTTGAGTGATAAGGACTTGGCTGTTCACTTGCTCTGGTTTAATCACTCCAGGCCAGCGGATAAAAGCGGGGACTCGCAAACCGCCTTCATACAAATTGCCTTTTCTGCCTTGGAAAGGTCCAAAATCAGAGTACCTCTCGCCCCCGTTATCACTGACAAAAATGACGATGGTATTATCAGCTTGCCCAGACTCATTCAAAGCTTGCAAGACTTTACCAACTCCGTCATCTAGGCTCTTCAGTATTGCAGCATAGGTTTCTTTTGATCCTCCGGCAGTGAAAGGATTTGAATTGTAGAAAGTTCTACTTAACTCTTCATCTTCTGGTCCTTCCCAAGGCCAGTGGGGTGCATTGTAATGAAGGCTGAGATAAAATGGCTTGTTGCGGGGTCTTTTGATGAATTGAACAGCACGCTCAGTGTACAAGTCTGTGGCATAACCTGGTATTTCCACTGGCGACTCACCTTCATAGAAGTCAAGTTTGCCACTTCCATCCTTATGGGTAAAGTAGTCGATCGCTCCACTATAATTCCCAAAGAATTCATCAAACCCGCTCTTCAAAGGACCGTAGTTGGGAAGAAAGCCAGTGTGCCATTTACCAACCAGCGCTGTCTCATAACCATTGCCTTTCAAAAGAGAAGCGATCGTTGGGTGTTCTGGCGGTAATCCTACAGTCTCGCTCCCAGCTAAGGGTTCCTGAAGACCTACTGGCAATCTTGCTGGATAACGACCTGTAAAGAAGCCTATCCGTGTTGGCGTGCAAACAGTTTGCGCTGCATAGGCATTGGTGAATCGGCTACCTTCCCTTGCCAACTGGTCTAAATTAGGCGTTTGATAGGTGTTTCCATAAATACTAAGATCGCCCCAGCCCAAATCATCCGTCAAAATGAACAGTACATTCGGCCGCTTTCGTTTGGCAGCAACAGCGGAAAAAAAGCTCGATCCTCCTAATGTCAAGGCTGTACTAGCAACTGCAGCCCCTACAAACTGGCGACGACCAATTGCTTGCAGTTTGCGTTTATTCATGTCTCTGACTCCTCACTTACTGTTTTGATCGCGTTGGATATAGCCATTCAAGCCTGAGTGATGAAACTTCAGACTAGTTGGACACTTCTGATGTGTTGGCTAAAAATTGATGTGAGATCTCCTTCATTAAATACGGCAAATTGGTAAAATTACAGTATTATTTTGGGAAATGAAGACATAATTGCATATATAAGACGCATGAAGCAAGTGTTTTTTCCAACAAATTGTGTAGGCGATACCCGTGTGGGGCTATGGAGTTTAGCTGGGCGATTGGCGTAAGCGCAAAGCGTGCCGCAGGCATACGGGTAGCGTGTAGGACTCAGCCACTACCCCGAATCGCGATTGGGCACGAGGGCACTGCGCTCCGCGCAATCGCCTTTCATCGCACCTATAATATCCAAGCTTAAAGCTCTAACTTTGATACTGGACAAAATCCTGACTTACAACAGGTGTACTTCCTACAAATAAAAATTGCCGTAACGACAAAATCGTCAGCGTAGTCCTCCCTGCAATATAAAATCTGCTATTGCTTTTTTCTGTTTAGGTTGTGTCTCATCGGGCGGACTGAGCAAGACAGAACGCTGAGTGAATTTTTCAGCTTTGAGGCGACGGGCAACGCGGCTAGGGATACCATAGCCATAAATAATATGTCCCTGTCCAGCTAACACGATAACTTGATAATTTGGGCGAGTTTTAACAAATTTGGCAATTCCTTCTGCCATTGTTTCATCCCACAAAACTTGCGCCTGGAAAAACTTTTCCACGTCTACACTGTAACCATGATTACCAGCTTGATGTTGTTGAAAGGCTGCTTGCAACTGTTGGCGATATTCCTCGTTATCTGTACGAATTTCTGACAAGGGTGGAATTAATTTTTGTTCAGATAATGTTAGACTTTCTAAACCTTCTCGGGCAACTTTGCGGGTCATTTCTGAAGGTGTGTTTAAAGCTATAATGGAAAGTTGTTTTTCTTTAGCAAACTTAAGAATTGGCGCGTAATTTTCCCAAGGAAAACCCCAGCGTTTTGCATATTCACTTTTCTCTATGAGTTCTTTTTCAGTAAGTTTTCCTGCTAGATATTGATTGATAACCTCTTGATAAGGTCGTTGAAACATTTCCATTGCAATACCAATTTTAGGATTACGTTTGTAGAGTTCTTGAATTATTTTTAGCTGGTTTTTGTGGTCTTCTGGATTATCATGATTTTCTCCTAAATAGACAACATTTACTGGTTTTAATTCCAAAAGCATCTGTTCAAAGCTAGAGATATAATTTTTCGGGTTTCCACAAGTTTTATCCCAGTCTTTAAAGGTAAAATCTCTATTACTAGGAGTGGTGAAAACCAATTTAGGTGGGCAGGCATTGTTTATTGTTTCAGCATAAGTAGGCAAGCTGCTTAAGAGAAAGTAAAAGGTAAAAGGCAAAAGGTAAAAAAATAATGTTTTCCTTTTTCCTTCTTTATTTTTCGTTTTTAAATTTCTCTGTTTATGGGCTACTATTTGTACGGATGCCTGTAACTTATTTTTTATATACTTTGTCATTTTTCTGTGTCACGCTGGCTTTAAGGATAATAATAAACATCAAATTGCACCACACCGAAGATGTAATATGCAAGGACTCTGGCTCGAAAACAATCAACTGCAACTACGTACCGACATTGCCATTCCTGAACCGCCACCAGGAGAAGCTTTGGTGCGTGTTCTCTGTGCTGGTATCTGTAACACTGACTTAGAACTGAAGAGAGGTTATTATCCATATGCTGGCATTTTAGGACATGAGTTTGTCGGTGTTGTCGAACAAGGACCAGAACACCTAGTTAACCAGCGAGTTGTTGGAGAAATCAATGCTGTTTGCGGGCGATGTAGGTTCTGTCGTAGCGGACAACCAACTCATTGCGAAAATCGCACTGTCCTTGGCATTGTCAATCGTAACGGAGCTTTTGCTGAATATCTCTGTTTGCCAATAGAGAATTTGCATCCTGTACCTAACAATATTCCCACAGAAGTCGCAACTTTTACCGAACCTTTAGCAGCGGCGCTGGAAATTCAGCAGCAGGTTAAGTTGCATCCAGATGACCGGGTGCTTGTTGTTGGAGATGGTAAGCTGGGAATACTGGTAGCGCAAACAATAGCTTTAACAGGCTGCGACCTTTTGGTCGTGGGGCGTCATCGAGACAAACTCGCTCATTTAGAGGCACGAGGTATCAAAACTGGCTTTGCTGATACAGTGACAGATAGAGCTTTTGATATTTCTGTAGAGTGTACTGGTAACTCAGAAGGCTTTGCACTTGCTCGCCGTGCCTTGCGTCCACGTGGTACTCTGGTACTTAAAAGTACCTACGCTGGCAACCTCAGCCTTGATGCTTCTTCTTTAGTCGTGGATGAAATTACTCTCATTGGCTCCCGTTGTGGTCCGTTTGCGCCTGCACTAGATCTCCTACAACAAGAAAAAGTGGATGTAAAATCCCTGATTAATGCCCGCTATCCTCTCGCTGATGGGCTTACTGCTTTTGAACGCGCTCAGACAAAGGGGGTTTTAAAGGTATTGTTAGAAATTGGTTAATAGTACTTTTTAACAACCAACAACCAACTATAGCAATACGGGCGCACATTTGTGTGAAAGTGCCTGCGCAAAGCGCATAAATTGAGTTCTTCAGATCCCCGACTTCTTAAAGAAGTCGGGGATCTTGTTTTTTCACAAATCATTTAAGACTGCTATAGTAACAATTCTTAGTAAAGTAAAGGATTCGTCTTTGGTTGATAATCCATACAATTGATCGCTTCTTCTGTGTTGGCAACAGAGGGACGAACGGTGCATTTAAGATGGTAATCATTGGTAAAATACTGGCAGCCTGTACAAGGTATTTGATGCATTTGCTGCGCTGTACTGAGACTATCTCGTGCTGCTGTCCACATACTCCAGGCAACGATAATAATGAGTGCCCAAGCAGAGAAAAAGCAAATAGGGATTATCAAAGGCTGAATAAAATGAATGAAATGAAACAGAGAATACAGTAGTTGTAACACGGTAAGTCCTGACAAAAGTTACGAGTCTTAATTTTTAAGTTAGGAGTTAGGAGCTTTTCATTTTGACTCCTCACCCAATGGAACCAGTTGTTTAGGTCGGTAAACCCTGCCGCAGCACTGGTCTTACTACATACTGTTAACTGTTACTTTTTTCTTTACTCCTAACTTCTCACTTGAGAGGTATAAGTTAACAACGAAGAGGTTAAAAGGAAAAAGGAATAAGGTCTTCTTCCTTGTAACTAAACTGGGGATTGGGGATTGGGGATTGGGGATTGGGGATTGCGGATTAGGGATTGCGGATTAGGGATTGCGGATTAGGAATTGCGGATTAGGGTAGTGACGGATTATGCAAAGGAATTTTGAACATCTCCCCAGTCCCCAGTCCCCAGTCCCCAGTCCCCAGTCCCCAGTCCCCAGTCCCCAGTCCCCAGTCCCCAGTCCCCAGAAACTCTACAATTGTGTCTGTGGTTTAAATCCCCCACTAATTGCCTTCTTCCTTCTTTCTTCCATCTTCTTGTTTCCGGTTTAAATACCAGCATGACCAATTGCTAAACCAGCAATGAGCATTCCTATGACTAGGAATGGTTGGGCGCTTGCTTGGTATTTGACATCATTTTTCAAGGGATCACGCAGGAAATACATATCTTGGAAGGTGATTTGCGGGATGACGAGTAGTAAGAGAATTGCTGCGTACAAATTCTCGTGGATGTAGATGAGATAAGCAGCGATCGCCACTTGAAAGACATCAATCATCACCACACAAATCCATGCCGCAGTGGTGACACCAAACATCACAGGTAATGACTTTAATCCGAACTTGCGATCGCCTTCTACACTCTTGAAGTCATTGACAATGGCAATACCCAAACCAGCCAAACTATAAACCACGGTAAAAACCACAATTTTCCAATTGAGTTCCCCAAACAAAGCATGACCAGTACACCAAGGCAAGGCGATGTAGCTAGCACCAAGGGCATAGCTGCTGAACCAACCGTTCTGTTTTAGCTTCAGAGGTGGTGCCGAATAGATGTATGCTATGAAGGAACCTAGCAAGGCGGTTACGGTAATGGTGGGGAACTCATGACCTGCCCAAAAATCTAGAACAAATGCTAGACCAATACCAGCAACAAGTAATACCCATATCTGCGTAATTACCTGGGGTAAGGGAATTGCTCCGGAGGGAATTGGGCGATAAGGTTCGTTGATGGCGTCAATTTCGCGATCGTAGTATTCATTCAGGGTTTGCGTGTAACCCGCCAGCAATGGTCCCGACAGCAACATACAAGTTGCTGCCTTCAATACATTTTCCAGCGTCCATGTGTACTCACCAGAGGAAGCCGCACCGCAAACTACCCCCCATATTAGAGGAATCCAGGTAATGGGCTTCATCAGTTGCAGGCGGATTTTCCAAATTGCGGTTTCCCCTGGTGCTGCACCTTTCATTCCTAGGAGTTGCCTAGTTTTGGCACCACGAGTCATAGCAGCTTTGACGGACTCTGTTGGTGCTACCGAGTCTAGTGCTTCAGGTGAATTTGGATCTGGCGTAATCGGAGTTGATTCAGACATAAGGAGTACACGTTAATTGGTCATTGGGAATAAGGAATAGGGAATTGTTAGTTGTACCAGACGTGCCATAGCACGTCTGGTACATTAGTTGTTTGTCAAAAAGTGCCACTCACCATTAACTATTAACCTTTCCCTATACCCTATTCCTTTCGTAATACCTAAAAGGAGATTATCAAATAATTATTTTGAAACTTTGCTCCAGTGATAGATCTGCCACTTAAGGCAGGAGGTAGGAAGATATTACGCCGTTGGTCTCCTGCTTCCACAGTGACTTCTGGACCATACTGAGTCAGTTTGACCTGCTTTTTGTCAAATCCAGGCAAAAATAGGCGTACCTGACGCGTCTGAACGTCTACTTCTATAGGCTTGGGAGCTTGAACCGCTTGCGCCACAAAGTTAGGTAGGGCATCGATCAGGGGTTGCCAGTCACCCACTTTTGCGTGTGGAACAACACTCACTGGCAAGGGAGTAAATTCTTCGCCTAGATCAACAGTTGTGTCAGAAGACACAAGGATAACGCCGCCAACAGTGAGACCAACTTGTTGGGCACCACCCCAAAGATAGCGGGTTGTAGCCACTTCCACAGGATCATTGGTAGTGACTAGGAAAGCAGCAATGTGTTTGGGATCAGCAAGGGCGGCTTTTCCCTTGTCCAAAATATTATTAATTTTGTTGGTGGGTTGGGAGAAGTTATCTGATGTCCAGTTGACGTTGAAAAACGTGCTAATCAGCGGTTGAATCAAGGGCGATTCGGAAATTGTTTTTCCTAAGTCGGAATTGATAAACAATTGGTAAAACCGCCGCACATACCAACTGAGAGACTCTGGCATTCCCAACATCCGCACGGTGGAAGAGTCGCCTGAGCCATCATAGATGATTGCGTCATATTTGCCGCTTTCGTCGTACTCTCGAATAGCATTCAAAGCAAGGGCGGTGTCCATCCCGGGCAAGACTGCCAATTCTTGACCATAAATCTCTTTGAGGATAGGCGTGCGGAGGTATTGACTCTCAAGTTTTTTCACTTCCTCCCAGCTGCGTTCTAGCAGCACTGCTGTTTGGAACTGCACAACTTGTAGATTGGGACCAATTTCTTGGGGATCAGGACCAAGAGTTGCTCCCAGCAGGATTGACAATGCTGGTTCTGCTTGTCCAGCCAGGAGAACACGCTTACCTTGACTTGCCAATAATTTGGCTGCGGCGATCGCAATTTTCGTGCGATCGCTGCCGCCTTTGCCCAAAAATGTCAGTATCAGGGCCATTACTTGATTCCTATGTTTACCGCTGGTTTCTTCAACTCCAACTTAGCACTCGGCTTGTTTTAGTAGCTTCTCCCCTACTGCACGACTTTGAGTTCATCTTCAAAAAACCAAGTGGCAAAATTATCCTCAAACTTGACCACTACGCCAACACCGCTACTATCGGTCATTTTGAAGCCTTCGATGGTGCCGACTTGTCCTAGCTTTTTCACAACAGGAGCAGATACGCGATCGCGCAAGCGAACGATTTTAACTTTTTGTCCGATTTCCATGCCAACTTACTACACAACAAACCAAGACTCAGTGTAGCTGAATGTGGGACATGAGAGGGAGTGGGGGATAAGGAAGATGAGGGGGATGAGGGGGATGAGGGAGAATAATTTTTGATTAATGAAGATGTAGAGACGCGCCATGGCGCGTCTCTACAAATGACTAATGACTAATGACGACTGACTAGAATGAAATCAATAGGTCAGCAGGTGTAAGCAAATGTTTGTCACAGCGCAACAGCTAGAACAACAGATGCCCGATGCAAGTCGGTTGTTAAGTGATGAGCCAGAAATGGAAAGTTCTTTGCATTATATGCAGCTATTCCTGCTAGTAACTTGTTTGGAGTGGCTGTGGCGAGAGCGGAATGATTTGTTTATCGGCGCGAATCTTACTATATATTTTAGTCGCCAGCAGTTGCGGAATCGGGATTTTAGAGGATCAGACTTTTTCTTAGTAAAGGACACTGAGAAAAGACCTCGTAATTCCTGGGTCGTTTGGGAGGAAGATGGTCGTTATCCAGACTTGATTATTGAATTACTTTCCGAGAGTACAGCTCATGTTGACAGGAACTTGAAGAAAAACCTCTATCAAAATCGATTTCGCACTCCTGAATATTTTTGGTTTTCTCCAGAGAATTTAGAGTTTGTCGGCTTTGAGTTGGTAGGTAATGAATATCAAGAAATTGTACCGAATTCGCGGGGATGGCGTTGGAGCCAGGTGCTAGGTCTGTATTTGGGTGTTGAGGCAGTTAAGAAGGCAGAAGTACGCTCGTCTGAAGGCAGAAGGAGACCCTACGCATAAATGCGAGGGATTTGATAAAGTTTGCACTCTATTATTTTTCTCCATACTTAAAAGTAGGGGCTGTCTTACCGTATGGCAGAGCACAGAGGACTTGTATCTGTATAAAAGCTTACTATCTTTCCTTCTGCCCTCTGCCCTCTGCCCTCTGCCTTTCTTCGGTAAACTAAGATACTTCACATCAGAAGGGGATTTAGTGCCGACACCAGAAGAGGCGGCGAGAGTTGCACAACAAGCGGCTATTGAGCAAGAGCAACGGGCAACGGAAGCACAGCAACGGGCAACGGATGCAGAATTACTTTTGGAACAAGAACGACAGCGATTGCGCAAAGCGCAGTGCCCTGACGGGCGATCGCAGTTGTTGGCACAGCAGTTGCGATCGTTGGGTATTGATCTGTGAAAGTTTGACTTAGCTTATTCGGGCAGAAGCCCCGCGCTGTAATCTTTGATTCAGCGACGGGATGAATGCCCGGACAAAAACTCGGTACACCCCTAATCGACGTTGACTATCACTCAACAAGCGTTAGGGGTGTCCGAGTTTTTGTCAATCTCTATAGTTGGTAACGAGTCAATAAGCTCCTCTATTACCTGGGTCATAGTTTTGTCAGCGTGAACTGCATATAAACGTACTTTATTGAGCCTACGCTCACTAATTCGTATTTTTAACTCTTTGTTTTTCATTTTGTTCCACCATTGTTCCCTCATATATGTTAGCATGGGTGTACAAAGGAGGTGATTAGAGTGTTGAAAGCAGTTAAGGTCAGGTTATACCCAACAACTGAACAAGAACTAGCTTTAGCCAAATCGTTTGGTTGTGCAAGATGGTATTATAACTACGCCTTAAATGCCTGCATTCAACACTATGAAGAAACTGGAAAGTCATTAAAGCTAAGTGTATATAAGGCTTATTTGCCTCAATTAAAAGTAGAGCATCCTTGGTTAAAAGAAGATTGTTATTCTGCTGTTTTGCAGTGTGTAGCAATCAATTTGAACAAGGCTTACACCAACTTTTTTGAAGGACGTGCTAAGTTTCCTAGGTTCAAATCAAAGCATCACAAACAATCAATCCAGTATCCTCAAAACGTAAAGGTTCTGGGTGATTTTTTGGAAGTTCCTAAAATTGGTGTTGTGAAGGCAGTCTTTCATAGGTCAATCTCCGGGAAAATCAAGACAGTTACAATCAGTAAAACCCCCACAGATAAATATTTTGCTTCTATTTTGTGCGAAGTAGAGGATAGTGCAAGTCAACATAGGGGCGATAAAACACTTGGTATTGACCTGGGATTAAAGGACTTTGCTATTGTTCATAATGGCAGTGAAGTTACCAAGTATTCAAACCCAAAACACTTGAAACGCCATGAGAAGAATCTAGCTAGAAAGCAGAAAAAGTTTGCCCGTAAAGTAAAAGGGAGTAATTCAAGAAATAAGTATAGAAAACTCGTAGCCAAGGTTCACGAACGAGTATCGAATTCCCGCCAAGATTTTCTGCACAAATTAAGCAGGAAACTGGTAGACGATAGTCAAGTCATCATTGTGGAAAATCTCCACATCAAGGGAATGGTACGGAACCGGAAGCTGTCAAAGTCAATATCCGATGTAGGTTGGGGAATGTTCATTAACTTCCTTGATTACAAGTTAAAAGCGTCATATGGTCAACTTGTGGAAATAGGAAAGTTTTTCCCAAGTTCTAAGACGTGTTCATACTGTGGTCATGTCCTTGATGAATTAACGCTCGATATCCGTGAATGGAATTGTCCATCATGTGGTACTCATCATGACCGTGATGGTAATGCAGCACTGAACATAAGGAATGAAGGAATTCGGATATTATCTATGGACGGAGGGAACCCCGTTCTTGCCGTGTCGAGGCAACGTAAGACCAATAAACCGCAAGGTGGAAAGGCTGTTGTCGTTGAAACCGGAAGCCCACACCCTATCTGTACTCAGATGGGTGTTGGGTAGTTCACTCCATGCATTGAAATTAGAGGTAACACTTATGTATCAAACTGATCCACCCCGTCCACCCCAGGAAGTCCTACCCACGATGTATGATTTGCCTAGTGAATTAGTCGGAGAACCTGGATTGCCAGATGAATTTCATATTTTTCAACCGAGACTACTCAGCGAAACCTGCCAACCTTCTAACTATCCCGCTGAGGAAATTTTAATTGCTACCGACTTAAATCTTTACTACGACCCCCGTCATCCACTGTGGTACAAGCGCCCTGATTGGTACTTAGTCTTAGGGGTTCCTCGTGCCCAACAACAACAAGATTTGCGCTTGAGTTATGTGATTTGGCAAGAGGGAGTTGATCCATTTTTAGTTGTTGAATTGCTTTCACCTGGTACAGAACAGGAAGACTTAGGACAGACTCTCAGAGAAGTCAACCAGCCACCAACCAAGTGGCAGGTTTATGAGCAAATTTTACGTATTCCCTATTATGTTGTGTTTGACCGATACAGCAATCGACTACGAGGTTTTCGCTTAGAGGGGACTCATTATCAGGAATTGTCTTTACCCGACCAACGTTTGTGGCTCGAAGAGGTGCAGCTAGGCTTAGGAGTTTGGCAAGGTTCCTACGAGAATACAACAGGTTTATGGCTGCGTTGGTACGATGCGAGTCATGAATGGAAACCAACACCTACAGAGCAAGTTGAACAAGAACGCCAACGGGCTGAACAAGAACGTCAACGAGCTGAACAAGAACGCCAACGAGCTGAGAAACTGGCGGAATATTTGCGTAATCAGGGAATTGATCCGGATAACTTGCTTTAAACGTGAAGCAATACTTGTTTGATATTTAACACAAAGTGCCAACAACCAGGTGTTTGTGTAGCAATTGACTTAACAGTTACGATTGTGAGGAATTAATTTTTGAGAGTTTGACTTAGTTCGCTCTTAGCAAAAGTTGCAGATAAAATATGCAGCAAAATATCCAATTAATCGTATAATCTACAAGGTAATTTAAGGGCAATTTTACAAAAAAAACTTATTCTTGCAATAGAAGTACGATGGGAACTTTCATAGCTGTTAGGCTTCATTGAGACAAATTTGGTGTGTAGGTAGTGAGCGAGGAAGCTGGAATTGTTGCAAACAATGCGAGGAGTTGTCCGAAAGGCAGGGATGCTGAAGCGCATTCTACCAATTAACGAAAATTGGTGGGCAAAGTTCGATTTACTCAGAACTTTAGTGCGACGCGATTTAGAGGCGCGGTATAAGGGTTCTATTTTAGGGAATTTGTGGCCCTTGGTGAATCAGCTATCGCAGTTACTGATTTATACTTATGTGTTCTCGATTGTGCTGAAGGTAAAGCTGAGCCTTAGAGGTTTACCAGAAAACAACTTTACCTTTGGTTTATGGATATTTGGAGGATTACTGCCTTGGATTGCGTTTAGTGGTGGTTTGGTTCAAGCGGCTAGTTCGGTAGTCGTACAACCGAATTTAGTGAAAAAAGTAGTATTTCCCCTTGCTTTATTACCACTGGTGCCAATATTATCAGCTTTCATTGAGAGTTCTTTTGGTTTAATGGCGTTGATTTTTTTTGTAGCAATGTTTTCCCATACTTTGCATACAACTTTAGCGCTGTTACCTTTGGTTTGGATACCGCAGTTATTGCTAACAGCGGGATTAGGTTACTTGGCTGCGGGACTAACAGTGTTTTTGCGAGATATTCCGCAAAGTTTGGGAGTTCTTTTAAATATTTGGATGTATTTGACACCTATTATTTATCCAGCATCAGCAATTCCACAGGAATGGCGGAATTGGGTGTTTTGGTTAAATCCCATGACAGCGATCGTTGAGGTTTATCGTGATTTAGTTTTAGGAGGAGAGGTTAAACACTGGGGCGAGTGGGGAGTTGCTTCAATGATTGCAGTTGTCGTTTTTTCCGGGGGATTGTGGTGTTATCGACGTTTGCGTCCTGCTTTTGCGGATGTATTGTAAAGCTCCTTGCCCTCAGACATGAGACAATATCACCTTAATAAGGGGAACTTTTGAGTACCCAGAGATTCCTATATGTATAGGTAAACATATTGTCTTAAGGTTGATGAACTTAAAGGTGTTAAGGAGTTGCGTGGAAAAATATATAGGAACGGTACCATGTAAGAAAAAGTACCTTAATTGCGCGGGAAACCCTAGTTATATCTACTGATAGCCTAGTTTTTATAGGGCAACCTCATAGTATATAGCAATGCTCTTTGAGTTGTAAAATTGCTTTTAGCGATCGCCTGTCAATACTCATTAGTTATTATCCACAGAGGACAAACGACAAAGGACAAAAAACGACCCAGACGCAAAATCTCACAAATCATCTCGGAATCCTATATATTTATATGGTATTTATATGGTAATTGCTGGCAAAATGGAAGCAATACCTAAGGTTAGCTTCAAACAGTACAATTCAATTTTGGTGTGGGAGTTTTGAATATTGACAGCACAAGCATGGGAGAAGAAATTGCAATTTCTCTAAAAAATGTCTCGAAATGCTTTAAGCGGTATGCTCATCCTGTAGAGCGGTTGAAAGAACTTTTGTTACCAGGGCATAGCAGAGCTGATGAATTTTGGGCGTTGCGGGATATCAATCTAGAAATTCCCAAGGGAAAAACGGTAGGAATTGTTGGACGTAATGGTTCTGGAAAAAGTACGCTATTACAAATTATTGCTGGAACACTGACACCAACAAGTGGAGAAGTACAAGTTAAGGGTAGGGTGTCGGCACTGCTGGAACTTGGTAGTGGGTTTAATGTGGAGTTCACCGGACGGCAGAATGTGTTTTTTAATGGGCGGTTGTTGGGGTTAAGCCAAAAGGAAATTGAAGATAAGTTTGACGAAATTGCTGGTTTTGCCGATATTGGAGATTTTATTGACCAACCTGTAAAAACATACTCAAGTGGTATGTTTGTCCGCTTAGCTTTTGCCGTAGCAGTCAATGTTGATCCAGAAATTTTAATTGTTGATGAAGCACTAGCAGTAGGAGATATAGTGTTTCAACATCGCTGTATGCGGCGGATGCGAAACTTAATGGATTCTGGGGTAACGACTCTATTTGTTTCCCATGATTCAGGGTCAATTAAGACTTTGTGTAATTCAGCAGTGATGATTAATCAAGGCAAAATTTACGCTTCCGGTTCTCCCAATGATGTCATCATAAAATACATGAAGCTTATCACCGAAGCAGAGTTGGGATTAGCACCTCCTGAAGAGGAAGAAAGAATAATAAATAATTACAAAGAGCATGACAACACTGCAACACCACAGAAATCCCATCAGCAAAATTTAGTTAAAGTTAAAGCTACTCGTAGAGGCAGCCGCAAGGCAGTCATTGAAAATATCAAGTTGCTCAACCACTTAGGAGAGGATACCGATGGAGAAGTTGGCATTTTTGGGTTTAATGAAAAAGTAACATTGCAAGTCGATGTCCAAGTGTATGAACCTCTACAAAGCTGTATAGTTGGCTATTTTATCTGTGATAAAAACGGCAACGAACTGATTGGAAGCAACACACTTGAAGAAAACTGTCCGATTGGCAAGTTAGAACCAGGAACGAAACTGCACATTGAATACAAATTTAATTTACCATTACGTCCTGGTTCCTATAGTTTGACAGTAGCGGGTGCAGAAAACTATACAGCGATGACCTTTGATTGGATTGATAATGCAATGATTCTTCAAGTGTTGCCTCCCGATACAGGTAAGCGAATTAGTGCGTTAGTTCAACAACCAATAGATGTGAAAGTCTTCCATCAAGAAGACTTAGCATTGCAACCTGATATTAAATAGATGCATTAACCTGAGTGTTTTTGCTTGAAATTATTTAAGTTATACTATGGTTTTACTTTCTTGGAGGCAAGTGTGCAAAGTTGGGAAAATTTGAAAAAACAATTACCAATTAACGATGAGGTAGCGGGTTTAAGCCAGGAAATTGAAAGATTCTCACATATTTATTATCACATTCCTGTACTTAATGGCAAACCAAGTTGGGAAAATACCTATTGGATGGGTATACCAGCCTTAAAGTGTCCTTTGGACTTATGGTTGTACCAGGAGGTTATTAATAGGCAGAAACCAGATTTTATTGTTGAGTGTGGGGTTGCTTTTGGGGGAACTACAGCATTTCTGGCAGATATATGCAAATTAGTTGGAAAGGGCGAGATAATCGGTATAGATATTGAGATAACAGAGCAAACAAGGCAAAACTTGAGTAATTCCAACAATATCCATCTAATTCAAGGTAATTCGGTTAGTGCAGATGTTGTGAATCAAGTTTTTGAGATGACATATGGAAAAAATGTCTTGGTGATTCTTGACTCAAATCATACAAAAGATCATGTTTTTCAAGAATTAGAAAATTATAGCAAGTTAGTTATTTCAGGTGGGTATTTAATAGTAGAAGATACTAATATTAACGGTCATCCTGTTTATCAGGATTTTGGTCCTGGTCCAATGGAGGCAGTAGAAGATTTTTTGAAAGTTAACTTAGATTTTTATATTGATAAAGACTGCCATAAATTTTTATCAACCTTCAACCCAAATGGGTACTTGAAGCGGCTTTAAATTGACCAATAAACTTTTTAATAGTTGGGAAAAATATATGCAAAATATGCAAAGTAATTGGGAAAAAGATTATATTTTAGTATCGAATCTGTTGGAATCAGATTTGGATGACAACAACAGCATCAAGAAAGTGTCTAGGTTAGTAGGAGAAAACAAGCTAGTTATAGACTTTGGTTGTGCTACAGGTTATTTGGCTCAGTTACTTACTAAAAAAGGCTGCCGCGTTACAGGAGTTGAGGTGAATTCAAAGGCAGCGAAAATTGCTGAACAATATTGCGAACAAGTTATCGTTGCCGATCTAGATTTTGTGTCTTTATGCGATATTCTACCAGAGCAAGCATTTGATGTAGCCGTGTTTGGAGATGTTTTAGAACATCTGCGTGACCCATGGAGAGTACTGGAACAAACGCGACGGTTATTAAAACCTGAAGGATATGTGGTTGCTTCAATTCCGAACATTGCTCATGGAGCTATTCGTTTGGCTTTTTTGCAGGGACAGTTTGAATATGCAGAAGTAGGTATTTTAGATAACACACATCTGAGATTTTTTACAAGCAAAACAGTAGAAGAATTATTTGAGCAAGCAGGATACATCATAGATGTGGTAGAACGGACAAAATTACCAATATTTTCCGCTTCTAATTTAGTACCACCTATTGATAAGAATAGTTTTGATATTAAAATTATTGAGCAAATTGAACAAGATAAAGATGCAGATACATTACAATTTGTTATTAGAGCCTTCCCTTTATCTTTAGCAGGTAAGTATGCAGCCCTAAATGCAAAATATTTGAGGCTGGTTGAAGAGGTGAAGTCTTTCGATACTCAATTACAGCAAAATAAATCAGAGTTTGAGCAAGCGCAAATTCAACTGAAAGAGAAAGAAATTGAATTGGAGCGATCGCAGGCTCAAATTCAACAAAAACAGTCAGAATTAGAGCGATCACAGGCTCAAATTCAACAAAAACAGTCAGAATTAGAGCATTCGCAGGCTCAAATTCAGCAAAAACAGTCAGAATTAGAGCATTCGCAGTTACAATTACAACAAACTCAGGTAGAAGTTGAGCGCTCACAATCCCAGCTACAGAAAACAAAAGTGGGGCTTGAGCAAACACAACTACAACTGCAACAAACACAACTACAACTGCAACAAACACAACTACAACTGCAACAAAAACAGGCGGAGCTTGAGCAATCAAATACTACAATTGCTGCAATGCACACCAGTAAGTTCTGGAAACTGCGAACATTGTGGTTCAAGCTCAAAGAGCCGATTATCAAGTTTTTTTTTAGCTTAAATAATAAAGTTGTTCTAAAGTTACAGAAATCCTCTTTTCGTCAGAGCAGAAGCCAGTTCACTACTGCTGACATTGTTGTGGGAGAAGTCTTGTCTAAGAAACCTTTAGTCAAGCATTCTGTAAGTGTAGACATTATTGTTTGCGTCCACAATGCTCTTGATGACGTTAAGCGTTGCCTGGAATCGGTAGTTCGTTACTCACGTATGCCATACTCACTAATTTTAGTAGACGATGGCAGTAACGAAGAAACATGCCAATATCTCAAAGACTTCGCCCGTTACCAAGGAGCTATCCTAATTAGGAATGAGGTCGCTAAAGGTTACACGTTTGCCGCTAATCAGGGACTCCAACTGTCTGTAGCAGATTATGCAATCTTGCTTAATAGCGATACGATAGTTACACCAAATTGGCTAGACCGGATGATTGCTTGTGGAGAATCCGATCCGCAAATTGGAATAGTAGGACCGCTTTCTAATACGGCTTCATGGCAATCTATTCCAGAGATAGCTCACCAAGGAGATTGGGCACAAAATAAATTGCCCGAGGACATGACAGTGGCTGACATGGGTAGGCTTTTAGCTGAATACTCTGAGCGCGTCTACCCGCGTATCCCATTCCTCAATGGTTTTTGTTTAATGATTAAACGTAGGCTCATTGAAGAAATTGGCTACTTTGACGAGGCTACGTTTGGAGCAGGCTATGGTGAGGAAAATGATTTCTGCCTGCGTGCTGGTAAGGCTGGCTGGCAGCTTGCCATTGCAGATGATGCCTATGTGTTTCACAGCCAATCTCGAAGCTACTCCAACGAACGTAGAAAGCTTTTGTGCCAACGAGCGGATCAAGCTTTAGTAGCTAAGCATGGTCAGCCAATCATCAGCGATGGCGTCGCTGTGTGTCGCTTTGGCAGAGTGATAGAGGGAATTCGTGCTCGTAGCCGCGTTATGGCAATACGCCAAAAATTAATTGAAAACGGGAAATCGCGCTGGGAGGGTAAACGTGTTTTGTTCATTCTTCCTATTACCGAACCTGGTGGTGGTGGAAACGTAGTGTTTCAGGAAGCCGCAGCGATGCAAAAGATGGGCACAGATGTGAGGATTGCCAATCTCAATCTCCATAAAGCAACATTTGAGCGCAGTTACCCAGAACATGATTTACCAGTTATATATGTGGAAAAAGGGCAGGACATTACTGAAATATTGGCAGAGTATGATGCAGTCATTGCTACTTTGTATAAATCTGTTGATTGGCTCGAACCATTGACTCCAGATACAAAACTGCCAGTCAGGGGGTACTATGTCCAAGATTTTGAGCCTTATTTCTTCTCAAAAAATTCTCTGGATTATAAAACTGCTTGGAATTCATACACTCGTTATCGGGACTTAGTACGCCTTACTAAGACTGAGTGGAATAACAATATAGTAAAACAGCAGATAGGAGTTGATTGTGCCGTCGTCGGATCGAGTATCAACATTGATTTATTTAGCCCTCGGCGACGACGAGATCCTAGTTGGCCTCAAAGACCATTGCGTATCGCTGCTATGGTTCGTCCTAGTAGTCCCCGCCGCAGTCCAGAGCTGACTATGGAAGTTTTAGAGAAAATTTATCGGACGCACGGAGATAACATTGAAATTATCATTTTCGGATGCGACACAAACGATCCTGATTTCCAAGCGCTACCGCATGACTTTCCTTGGCGTAATGCAGGAATTTTAACTCGACCCCAACTTGCATTTCTCCTGAATGAAATAGATATTTTTGTTGATTTTTCATCGTTTCAAGCTATGGGTTTAACTGCTATGGAAGCGATGGCTTGTGGGGTTGCAGTTATAGTTCCTGAAGAAGGCGGTTCTAAAAGCTTCGCTAGACATGAAGAAAATAGTTTGATTGTAGACAGCAGCAATGTAGCAGCGTGCTTGACTACCTTGAATCGCTTAGTTATGGATGAACCTCTGCGGACTCAAATACAGAGGCAGGCAATCGCTGATATTTGCCAGTATTTTCCGGAGCAAGCAGCGTACAATATCCTAAATTCTCTCTTTAGCGCTTAATTTTATTGAGAATCAGCAAATGGTGCTTAAAGTTCATGTCCTGTTTGAACACAGTCCTGACTTGCGTCCTCACGGTTGTTCCCATATCCGCTTACTACGTCCCCTAACACACCCTGCTAACACTGGAGCTTTCATTCTTAGCTATGGAACAAGATATACCCGTGCAGATGTAGTAATTGTCGAACGGTTGTGGAGAAGCGATATTTCGCTGAAATTAGCCGAGGATTTGATTAAACACATCCGCAAAGACAAAGCTTGCCTAATTTATACGATAGATGACAATCTTTTGGATCTTAAGCCAGAAGAACCGATTCGACAAGGATTCAAGACAGAGCAACTCATGGCAATACGCTATTTTGCTAGAGAGGCAGATGGCATTATTGTTTCAACCAATTGCCTCAAGGAGCGTCTCACTCGATTTAATAAAAAGATTGTTGTAGTGCCAAATGCTTTGGATGAACGTTTGATTGGAAACACAGTGGTCAGTCAAAATTCTGCCACCGTCAATAATGGACACAAGGTGATTGGTTACATGGGAAGTTACACTCATGATGCCGATCTGATGATGATCCTTCAAGCTTTGCGTGAAATATTACGGAAAAATATCGGGACTCTAGAAATGCAATTCATACGAGGTATCGCCGATCAAGCTACTATGCAAGCTTTTAATAGCTTACCAATCAAGGTATTAGAAGTTGGCAACAATGGCGAATATCCAGATTTCATGCCTTGGATGAGTAAAACTGTCAAGTGGGATCTGGCGCTCGCCCCATTAGAAGATAATCCCTTTACCCGCTGTAAGTCAGACATCAAATTTCTTGACTATAGTATTTTAGGCATACCTGGTATCTATAGTAAGGTGCTTCCTTATGAAGAAAGTGTTCGCCATTTAGAAACAGGATATTTAGCCTCCAACAATACAGGAGGTTGGGTAGAAGCTTTCGAGTGCTTGCTCAATGATGATACATTACGGCAAAAACTAGCTAAGCAGGCTCAAGAATATGTCCTTTCAACTAGAACTTTAAAGCATTGTGCGAAGAACTGGCAAGACGCTATTGTGTCAATCATGAACTGATAAACTAAATAGAGTACATCTAAAAAAAGTATGACTTACTTAAAGATTGACTTAGGCTGCGGCTCTTGTAAGAAAGAAGGCACAATTGGTCTTGATATTTTTGCTCAACCGGGTGTTGATTATGTTTTAAACCTCGAAACCGAACCGTTACCTTTTCCAGATCAAAGTGTTGACTATGTTTACTCGTCTCACTGTTTAGAACACCTGACCAATCCTACAAAACTTTTTGCCGAGATAAGTCGTGTTTGTGTTGATGGGGCAAAGCTAGAAATTTGGACGCCTTATGCTTGGGAAAATTCAGCATTCATTATTGATCACAAGCTTTTTTTTAACGAAGATCATTATCTTCATATGTGCGTCTGGTTTGTCGATTTTTGGGAAAAGATTCTCAATGCTAGATGGTTACTTAAAGAATTTACATATATTGTTGAGGCGGATATTCTAGTAGAGCTTTATCAAAGTAAAATCAGCTTAGATAAGGCAATTAGGTACTACAAAGGGGTTGTTAAAGAATTCTGTGTAAATATTGAAGTAAAACGTGGATATAAAGGCGAAACTATTCAACCTAAAAAATTCTTTGCTGTCCAGCGGTTTGGAGAAAGATATCTGATACCATCAAAAAACAGCAAAAACATAAAAGAAAATGAGCTTAACGAAGCAATTGAGTGGTTGTCAGCACAGCAGTAATGTGGTTGATCCTGGACTTTGTTTACGCTTTTAAAATCATAGTCTACTTTGGCAGTAGCCGATTATTAGAAAGCTACTATTGCCGCAATGAATAATATATACTCTTTACAAAAATATAAAGTAGCTGCTTACATTACTGCTTATGAAGATCCAAAAGCAGTTCTGCAATGTGTTCAAGCTATTAAAACACAATTAGTTCCAGTGACTACAATTCTCATTGTAGATAATTCAATTAAAAAATCAATTGATAAATTTCTGATAGACGTTGAAAATGTCATTGTTGAATTTTATCCAGAAAATATAGGTATTTCTGGAGGGCTAAATATAGCTATTAAGTGGGCTATAGAACAAGAATATGATTTTTTATGGGCTTTTGATCAAGATAGTGTTGTAAAAAAGGACTGCTTAAATAAGCTTTTGTATCATTATCATACTATTAATAATCATAATTACTTAATAGGAATAATTGCTCCTACGGCTATTGATCTAAGAAATGATCAGATTGTTGAGGGTGCTGTCTTTGTTGATGATCACTTCACTGGATATAAACTTGATACAACACAGCCCTATGAATGTGATGCACCTATCACTTCTGGCTCTTTGATTTCTATTGCAGCCGCTAAGACTATTTCTCCCCCTTTAGTAGAACTATTTATTGATGGTATTGATCTGGATTATGGACTACGGCTTGTGCAACAAGGATTTCATAACTTGATTGTTCCTGACGCAATTATGTACCATAACTTTGGTAATCCTATCAAAACTAAGTTTTTTTACAAAGAGCTGACAGTACAAAAATATTCTGCCTTACGCCACTACTATATTTGCCGTAACCATACCTATTTATCTAATCAGTATGCTAAAGGATGGTATCGCTTAACAAGCTGGATGAGGCGAATGAAATATATGATTCATGCAATTATTTTGATTTTGCTATATGATTCTGAACATAAATTGTTAAAAATATCGGCTTGCCTCACGGGTACCTATCATGGTTTGAAAGGCAAGTTAGGTAAAACTTGGCATGAAATTTGACAATTTAAACTTCAGTTCCTATAGCCAGTCGCACTCCCCAAAATACGATGAGAAGTGCGATCGCCACCCAATCACCTGTTTTCAGCCGTAAGTCGTGCCATTGCACTCGATGTTCATGAGGACTGGTAAAACCTCGCACCATCATCGCGCTAGCCATTTGCTCTGCTCGAAGTAGCAAATTTTCCAACAGCCGTTGTGCAACCAACAACCAAACTTTGACGGCTCCTTTCAATCCCAGCTTTTTCCAATTAATCGCCCTTGTCATAATAGAACGAATTAAATTCTGGATTTCTTCTAAAACTAGGGGAATAAACCGCAACGATAAAGTTAAAGTCAAAGTCATCTCAGTGACAGGTAATTTAAACCGTCGCAAGGGTTGCATTAAGCTTTCTAGAGCAGCTGTGATTTCCTCTGGTGCGGTTGTCAGCAAATATAGGTTAGTAGTGTAAATCAAGGTAAATATCATCGTACTCACACTGATTGCCAAATCCAACGAACGGCGAGTTACTTTAACTGGACCTTTGTCAACCAGTACGTATCTGTAGTCTTTTTGGTTGTTTGTTGGCAGCGCTGGAGTTGAAGGAGTCGCAGCTGATTTTTCTGTTAAGACTTGTTGGTTGGTTGGCAGGCGCGGTTGATAACTTATACCAAGCCCATCAGGACTGATAGATATAATCACTAGCACAAAAAAGCATAATGTCAACAGCCAAACCATTTGCTGCCGCCAAACTCGCCGGGGAATACGTGCTATTAAGGTAGCAAGAATCAACAGGACTACCAATAGCACGCGCCATAAGTTGTTGGCAAAAATATACGTTGTGAGGAAGCTCATCAACCAAACCAACTTGACTCGCGGGTCGAGTTTGTGTAGCCAAGTTTGAGGTTGTTCTAAATAAAGACCAATGGGCAGCGATCGCAGTAAATCCATTTTTTAGAAGAAAGAACAGTGAAGATTGAAGAGTGAAGAAAGAAAAAGTTTCACTCTTCTTTCTTTCTTCTTCATATCTTCATTTACACGCGGGTGGCGCGATTGGCACTACCACTTTCGACATCACGAGTTTTCTTACTCCGCCATAGTATACGGATAGGAGTTCCTTGAAAGCCCAAATGTTGCCGGAATTGTCGCTCAATGTAGCGACGGTAGTTGTCGTTGAAGCGTTTGGCTTCATTGACAAACAATGCTATTGTAGGCGGTTGAGAAGTGACTTGTGTACCATAATAAATCCTGCCCTGACGCCCACCCCGAGAGACTGGCGGCGAATGTCGGCCAAGCGCTTCTTCCAAGACTTCGTTGATCACTGCTGTACTAACACGGCGTTTGTGTGATTCCGCTGCCGTATTCACCAACTCCAAAATCTTTTCCACCCGTTGCCCAGTCAAAGCGCTGACAAAGATGGTTTGCGCCCATTCCGTGAAATGCATCCGTTCTTGCAGATGTTTTTCGTAATCATAAATCGTGTGAGAGTCCTTTTCGATAGCATCCCACTTATTGACCACGATAATGCAAGCTCGACCTTCTTCGACAATCCGCCCAGCTAATTTTTGGTCTTGCTCGGTGACACCATCAAGAGCATCTATCACCATTAAAACAACATCAGCGCGACGAATTGCTTTAAAAGCACGGTTGATGCTAAAGAATTCGGGACCATAATCCACGTTCTTCTTTTTACGAATTCCTGCCGTATCAATCAAGCGGTAAATTTGCCCATTTCGTTCCACGACAGTATCAATTGCATCGCGGGTTGTACCAGAGATTGGGCTAACAATTGCCCTTGCTTCTCCCACGAAAGCATTTAATAAACTCGATTTGCCTACATTCGGGCGTCCCACAATAGCCACTTTAATTTCATTGGTTTCTGGGATTTCTTCTGTCGGTGGCAGATGTTTAATTAACTCGTCGAGTAAATCTCCTGTGCCGCTTCCATGAATGGCAGAGATGGCGAAAGGTTCACCCAAGCCCAATTCCCAGAATTCGCTCGCTTGCATTAAACCTTGTTCTGGAGATTCACACTTATTAACACTTAACAGAACAGGGACAGGTTGTTGTCGCAACCACTCTGCGACTTCTTGATCAGCAGGTGTTGGTCCAGTTTGACCATCTACCACAAAAATCGCCGCACTTGCTTCTGCTAGCGCTGCCATAGCCTGTTGGCGAATCAGTGGTAAAAATTCCGTATCGTCATTAAATACCAAACCACCAGTATCGACAACGAGAAACTCGCGATCGTTCCAGTAGGCAGGTAAATATGTGCGATCGCGCGTCATACCTGGTTCGTCATGAACAATAGCAGATTTTTCCCCAGCCAAGCGATTGACCAGGGTAGATTTGCCCACATTCGGGCGACCAATAATAGCAACAATAGGAAGACCCATAACCGGATGCACAATGCTCCAAATCTCTATTGTAGCGGTTTGTAGTGAGTCGAAGCGCGTAGACGCGTATCCTTCACGGGAGGCTTTGCGACTGCGGGGCTTCATAAGTCATTTGTAGAGGCACATTGACATCCTCCCCACGCCTATAAGGCGGGGGATTCCAAGAATCACTTCTTGGGCTTTCTGTTTCCACGAGTTGACTTGCTTGAAGGAGTTTCCTCACCCAAGTATTGGTCAGTCTCATCCACAGACGTTAACGTTCCCGTGTGCCCCACGGTACGAAGTCCTCTCTCAAGTATGTTTCGTGCAGCGTTATGGTCTCTATCTTGAATGTGTCCACAATGCAAACAAGTATGCGTCCTAACACTCAAAGACTTCTTGACGACCTTCCCACAATTAGAACAGTTTTGGGAAGTGTAGTGGGGTGGAACAGCAACTGTAACCACACCAAACACTTTTCCAAAATACTCAACCCAACTACGGAACTGCGTCCACGCTGCATCACTAATCGATTTAGCAAGGTGTCTATTCCTCACCATCGAGCGCACCTTCAAGTCCTCGTAAGCTACCAAGTCGTTAGACTGGACTACGCACCTTGCTGTCTTCACGGCAAAGTCTTTACGCTGCCTACTTACCTTGAGGTGTTTACGTGCAAGTTTATTTCTGAACTTGGCTCTGTTTTTAGACCCCTTCTTGGTCTTGGACATACGACGAGAAAGGCGTTTCAACGACTTCTCGCTTTTGCGGAGATGACGTGGATTCGCAACTGTGTTTCCGTCGGAGTCGGTGTAGAAGTGGTTCAGCCCAACATCGATACCGAGGTTATGGGCAGTTGGTTCTCGTTTCTCCAGGCGTTCTTGGTCAATGCAAAATTGGCAATAATAGCCATCTGCACGACGAACAACACGAACACGTTTAATCTGCTTCAACTGGTAGAAATGCAAATCGCGGGTTCCCCACATCTTGAAAGTTCCCGCTTCAAAGCCATCAGAGAAAGTGATGTATCGTCTATCGTTGGAAAGCTTCCATCCACTGGTTTTGTATTCAACGCTCGAGTGTGTCTGTTCTTTCTTAAAACGTGGATACCCTTTCTTCCCTGGTATCTTCTTTTTACAGTTGTCGTAGAACCGAGATATCGCTGCCCAGGCTCGTTCAGCACTAGCCTGACGAGCCATTGAATTAAGCTTGGATGCAAACTCAAATTCTTTTGCAAGGACAGCACAATATGCACTCAAATCGTACTTATTGATATCTTTGTTGTCCATCCAGTATCTCAGGCAACTGTTCCGAACAAATCGGGCAGTACGGATAGCTTCATCTAGCTTTCCATACTGCTTTTTTGTTCCAACGAGCTTTGCCTCAAATACTAGCATCTTTACGCTTAACTCTATAGCGTAAGTATAGCATAGATATCTTAACGGGGAATAAATTCCCCGTCGGGTTTCATCCCCATGCATAAATGCAGGGGCTTTCACCCTTCAATTCTCGGTAAAGGTAGCATGCCAGTCTAGAGCAAGCAAAGTGATTTCAGCTTTGCGGTAGGTTTGGCGTAGTGCTTGTAGGGCTGGTACGGCAAAGATAAAATCGCCGATGGCGTTGGCGGGGAGAACGGCGATTTTTTGGACATTGTCGAGTTGCATTCGGGATTTTTTTTAAAAGAATCGCAGAGGCGCAAACGACGCAGAGGAGAGGAGTTTTTGGTAGATGCTGAGGTGCGATCGCGCTATGTTAGACCAAGTATAGTTTTCGATAAAAATACGACCGACATTACCTAAATGGTTCCATTTATCAGGATGATTTAGGAGTTGGCAAAGTGCATCTGCCAAAGCGTGTATGTCGCGAGGAGGAACGAGGTGTACTGGATGTCCATCGGGTAGAGGTGTGGGATGCTGGGTGGCGATGACTGGCAAACCATGAGCTAATAAAGTCAGAAGTGAACCGCTTTTCATGGTCATTCCGTGGTTGAAGGGTAGGACTCCGATATCGCACCCGGAAAGATATTTTGAGGCGGTTTCAACATCCAGATAGCCAGTAAGATGTACCATTTCCCTTAAGTTCAGTTCAGCTACAAGCGTGTGGAGTTTATCCCAGTAGCGTTTTGCTTCTTCTCCCCGCAAAGCTAGGCTTTCCACACCACCAATCAATAACAACCGTGCTTGCGGATGAGTTGTTAGAACTTTTTTGAATGCTGGTAGAAGCGTTTCTAGCCCTTTGACTGGATGGAGAAAGCCAAAAAAGGCGATGACAGTGGTATCTTGAGCAAAGTTGCACCTTTGACGTAATTGTTGTTGTGCTGTGTTTCGTTCAATAGGCGTAACATCAATATTTGCAGCTATGGGAATAAGCGATACGCGGTGAATTAATTGCGGTAGCCGTTGATAGATAGCTTCTTCAGCTTCCGCATTTGTTGTAATTAATGCATCGCTTAAAGTCAGTAAAAACCCATCTTCTCTATCCCACCAGCCGCGTTGCTGTCCCCACATCTTCAACCATTCTATAAGTTGTGGGGGGATAGCTTTAGGTTGCCATTCCCACCAGCCGTATTCATGCACTGTCGTGACAATTGGCTGGCGATAACCTGTCGCTTTCAGAAGTAGCGGTAACAAAAAGATAGCACGCTCAAAACCGTAAGTGCCTGCTGCGTGTTGGATATGCAAAATGTCAGCATGAGTTGAGTGTACTGCTTGTACCAAAGACATCAAATCAGCAAATCGCCAATCTTGTACTACACCCCTCACGCTCTTGTCATTAACTTCTGTGGCGGCTGCATGGGTAGTGAGGACAACAGATTGGCATTCGTGCTTTTTCAGGGCATCCCGCAAACAAGCAGTGTAATGAGCAACACCACAACGTTCGGGTTTGTAAGTACCAGCAATCATGGCAATAGTAATAGTCATGATTCATTAGTCATTGATTGGTAATATAGCGCTTCGAGTGTTGAGTGGAATACATCAAGAAATAAGAACCACAGATGGACACAGATGCACACAGATAAATTTGTACTTTATCCAAATGAGAAGCGCTATATAGCGGTTCTGGTGTTGGATTAAATACATATCTTGTGGGACGGGCATCTTGCCCGTCCTTAATTATGGGCGAACAGGATGTCCGTCCCACAAGAACAGTATTGAATGCAGATGGCAAGAGCTATAAGCGCTCTTGGCGCTGACTACGAAATCTTTAACAATTCCAGCCCTGCGGCTACCACTTCCTCTGGAGAGATATCTAAGCATTCCAACTGATACGGACAGGTAAAAGCGTAACAAGGACTACAGGTCGTAGGACGGCGGAGTAAGCGGGAAGTCCCATTGCGTGGTTCCCATTGACACTCAAGTTCAGTTCCCGCAAACATCACAACAGTGGGTGTGCGCGTAGCATCAGCTATGTGCATCGTTGAAGTGTTGTTGGTTAGCACGAGTTTTGCATTGGCAATGAGTGCAGCTAATTGAGACAAAGTTGTTTTGCCAATCAAGTCAATTCCATAATCGCCTAGTGTAGCAAGTAAAGATGGGCTTTTGGGGCAGTCTTTTTCCACACCAGTAACCACCACAGGCATTTGAGTAACTTCTGCTAGTTGACGTGCAGCAAAAGCAAAGCGTTGAGAGTCATAATTGCGAGATTGACAACTTGTCCAGGGATTGAGCAAGATATAGTTGTGGTAAGCGCTTAAGCGATCGCTACTAGTTGCTAATAATAGATCTATCGCTTCTTGTTGTGCAGTTTTGGGAATTTGAATGCAAAGACTGCGGTCATAGACCTCAAATCCAGCTTTCTCAACTAATCTTAAATTGCGTTCAACTTGATGAATCTCATCCGGCGCAGATGACACTTCCAGCGTCAAAACACCATTTCCCGCTTCCTTAGACTCACCCACCCGTAACGGAACACCAGCCAAATAACACAAAAACCCTGCCGGATGAGGACTCTGACTAAAACTTGTGAAAATAATCGCCGCATCAAACTTGCCATCTTGCAGCGTCCTCACCAATTCCCACTCCCGCGCCGGATCAAAATCCAACTTACCCAAATCCTGCCATAGCACACGCCACGGTAAAACATCATCTACCCAAGGTAATAACTCCGCTGCCTGCGCCCCACCCGGACTCGCCATCAACGTCAAACGACAAGCCGGCAAATTCTCCTTAATTGCCCGCAAAGCCGGACTCGTCATAATTACATCACCAATGTTGTCCAGCCGCATCACCAAAATATTACGCAAACCATGCAACCTTGGATTTTGGATATTAGATTTTGAACTTTGTAAGTTTAACCTCATGTTTCTGACTCAAAACCTCCTCTCTCTTCCTCTGTGTTCTCTGCGCCTCTGCGGTTTATTAAAAACCCCTCCACCACAGCCAACACCTCATCAACCGAAATCCCTTCCATACAAGTTTGCCAACCCTTATCCAACGGACACACCCCACCGTACCAACATTGCTGCTCCGTAAAATTACTGATATTACGCTCAGGACACTGGGGATACCCTTGCAAATTGACGTGAGGTAGCGGTTGACCATAACGCCCATGCCAAGAAGGACCAAACAAAGTAATAGTTAACACATTCAACGCTGCCGCTATCCGTGCTGGACCCGTGTCAGCAGCAATCACCAAATCAGCACACGCCAAAGCTGCTGCCAAATCCCGCAATTTGCCACGAGGCAAAACCCGTGCTTCACCCCCTATCCCCTCAGCAATGCTTTCCGCCTGCTTTACATCAGAACCAACTGGGACAATTACAGTCGCACCCCAACGCTGCTGCAAAATTTGACCTAAAGTAATAAAATTTACATCAGACCAGCGCTTAATTGCCATCCCGGCATCTGGACATAAAAACACCAAAGGACGGCGGACATGATTGAATAGGTCTTGTGATCTCCTTAGTTCATCAGGGGTGAGGTGGAGTTGTGCAGGTTTAATCGCATCTGGGCTAATTAAACCTTCTGCTACGAGGATTTTTACAAAGCGATCGCCCACTCTTTCATCTGCTGGAGGTTGTCGCCACAAATTCGTCACCACCCGCGCATTATGTAAAGACGCGCCATCTGAGAGTTCTACATCAATATCGTCGTAATTTGTATCTGAGACAATCAAATCAAAAGTTTCACGAGATAGTAACTCAACAACTGATTGTTTTGCCTTTCCTGGTTCCGCACAGATAACGCGCTTAATCAGCGGATCGCTTTTTAGTAGTTCACCCCCTGGCGGGAAAGTTAAAACTGTCAGTTCGGCGGCTGGGTGTGTTCGTGCTAAGGCATGAATCGCACTCAATGCAATTAAAACATCGCCAATTCCACCCAATAGCTCAATAAACAGAATTTTACGCATAGAAAAGGGATTGGGGATTAGGGATTGGGGATTAGGGATTGGGAGGACTCTTGCTTAATAGAGCTTTGCATAAATTCATAGCGAAAACTTGAACGAAGACTCTGTGTACCTTTGCGTTTACCTCGGCTACCTGGTGCGTTTAAAAACGTTACGAATTAATGAAATGCTGTACTTAGTCTCTAGTCCTCAGTCCCCAATTATGTATTTATCCGCAGGATGACTCCGGTCAACAATCGTAGTAGGCAACTCTTGATGATAGACACCCGAAGGAATAATCCCACAACCGCCGTAAAGTTCCATCAACCGCAACTGCACGAAAACATCTTCACCACAGTGTTCCGGCGGTAGTTGCTCCCAGAACGAGTAGCCACCAATATTGCGAAGCTTAGCAGTATCATACATAACACAACCGCCCGCCCAAGCAACGCGGTACTTACGCTGCTCTTTCTGGGTTAGACCCAAGCTTTTCTGCACATGATAAAGATTAGCCGCGTTATGCAAACGCCAGCGTTCCCATTCGGGTGTGTCAGGTTTGACAATTTCCGGCTGCACTGGTTCGTCCCAAAACTCAATTTTTTGCTCGTGGGGGCGGATATCATCAATAAAGCTGAGTCCAATAACCGCACTGCCAACGAAACCGCAACGTTCTTCTTTTATGGCAGCAAGCATATTTTCAACCACAAAGGGTTCTAAAATCAAGTCATCATCAAGGAAAAGCGCATAAGGAGCTCTTGCTTGCTCTAGCAAAAACTGCCGTTGTTCGGCAATTCCTCGACGGGGTAAGTGTTTGTGGACTTCCACCGCATGACCATGAGCACGAAGCACACGCAGCACCGCTTGCACCTCACCACTCTCCACCGGGTTGCTATCCTCAGTTTGGTCAGAAATGACGACGCGAAAGTCACGGTAAGTTTGGGCTATCAGGCTCGTGAGGGTGACAGCCAAAGCAGCAGGGCGACAATAGGTGGGAATAAAGATATCAACGTTCATGTTTTAACAGTATTTCTCGTTCCCAGGCTCAGCCTGGAAATGAATGACAGGAGGCTCTGCCTGCAATAGGTATAATTTATGAGGCAGAGCCTCAGATAAGGCATTCCCTGCCAGAGTCAGGGAACGAGACAATGTTTTTTTTAGCAGTAGCAGGGGAAGCACAGGTAGAATTAAGTAATTCACAAGCAGCATTCACAACAGATTCTGGCGTAACCAGTTGCAGACAATTTTGGTGTCCTTCAGGGCAAATACTCTTATAACAGTTCTTGCAGGGAACATCATGGAACAGCACGCGGTTGGGAACACCCCAAGGAGTATGCTGAGGATTGGTGAGAGCATACAAATCTACAACTGGTGTACCAACAGCAGCAGCAATGTGAACGGGACCAGTATTATTGGAAATGAGCAGAGGGGCAAGTGATAAAAGTGCTGCCAGTTCATTGAGGTTAAGGCAACCGACAAGTGAATGAGACACAACACCCGTAGCCGTTTGAATTGCTGTAACTAGTTCGCGTTCTGGTTCCGTCCCAGTAAAGATTACCTGAATACCCATATCTTGTATTAAACTGCGGGCAACAACAGCAAATTTTTCAGGCGCATAGCGGCGTGAAGCAGCCGTTGCACCGGCATGAATCACCACCCAAGGACGCTGCTGGGTAATACCGAGTTGTTGAAGAATATCCTTAACAGTCGCTAAAGCTTTTTCTGGGACACGCAGGGACATTCTTTCGTCATCTGCATAGCAGCCAATTGTCGCAACTAAGTCCAGTTGACGACGTACTTCATGACGCATAGAATGTTCTGGTTCTGGGTCTTTTACCCAATCTGTTAGCAGTTGGTAGGGGTTTTCATGACAATGAGCTAGCCGTAGGGGAATGTCGGCGAGATAGCAGAGAAATGCAGAGGGGAGCGGGTTTTGACTATATACAGTAAAAATAATGGCACCATCAAACGTGAGACGCCGCAGGTGTTCTGCCATTTCGTACTCAGGACGGCTATTAAGTCGCGGTGCTGTTGCTTTTAACCAAGGTGCATCGTAGACAATCACTTCATCAACATCTGGGACGAGTGAGGCAGTGGATGCACCTGCAGAGGAAGTAAGCAACGTAATTCTACGGTTGGGATGTGATGCTTTTAAGGCGCGAATTGCTGGTGTCGTCATCAACACATCGCCAATTGTGTCGAGTCGGATGCACAGGATGTTTTCAGCAGTGTTCCAGGTAGTCATGATTTATGAGTCAGCGGAACCTCTCCGCCTAGTAAATTTGGAGATTTTAAACCACAGATGGACACGAGATTTACACCGATAAAAATCATCTGTGTCCATCTGTGTCCATCTGTGGTTCCATAATTTCTTAGTCATCTTGCTCGATGTTTAATTGACAAACACGCTTGATGATACGAGTGGTAGAACGGTTTTCCACAAAGGGCAAAAGTTCAACGATACCGCCGTATTGTTCTACCACAGGTGCTTCTGGTAGAGTTTCTTTGGTGTAGTCGCCACCTTTGACGTAGACATCAGGTTGAACTAAGCGGATCAGGTCGATTGGGGTGTTTTCGTCAAAAGTAATGAGATAATCAACACAACCTAGTCCGCCAAGAACTTGGATGCGGTCTTCTAAGGGGTTGATAGGGCGATTTGCACCTTTGATACGGCGGATGCTGTCGTCGGAGTTAACGCCGATAATCAGAATGTCACCCAATGCTTTAGCACGATTGAGATAGGAAACGTGTCCAGCATGGAGGATGTCAAAGCAACCGTTGGTGAAAACTATTTTATGTCCAGTGCGACGGTAAGAGGTCACAAGCGAGCGAAGTTGGTTGAGATTGGGGATGTATTTTTCGCGAGGAGATGAGGGAGAAATTCCTTGCTCCCCTGCTTCCCCTGCTTCCCCCACTTTGGAAATAAACTCACGCAGTTCTTCCGCAGAACAGGCGGTGGTTCCCTCTTTTCGTACAACGACAGCAGCGGCGGCGGCGGCGAAATCAGCAACAAGTGGTGTTGCAGCACCTGCTGCTAGGGCAAGGGTTAGGGCGCTACTATAGGTATCTCCTGCCCCTGAGGTACGGGATTCGGCGGTAGGTTGGGCATAGGTGCGGTATGGTTGGGAACCATGCTCGAAAATCATTGCACCTTCAGCATCCAAGGTGACAGCAGCAATTTTCGCACCTGTGAGGTGGAGCAGTTTTTCCTCATAAGGTTTGATTTGCTCTGCACGGGAGATCCCCCCCATCCCCCCGTTAATAAGGGGGGGCAACGGGGCGATCGCCAGCAACTGCACTGCTTGCTTGTAGTTCGGTTTGACTGCGGTGACGTTAAGGTGACGGTAGGCGGTGAGGTTTTTAGAGTCAACGACAAGAACGCGAGGAAAGATTCGCTGAAGTTGTGCGATCGCATCAATCACTCTTTGTGTCAAAATTCCATAACCGTAATCTGAGACAATCACTGCATCGCATTCTGGAAATAAAAACTCCAGTTTGTCAATCAGCGCTTGCTCGCTGTCAGTGTCAATGGCATCGGTACTGCCAGAATCAAATCTTACTAGGATTTGCGACGCTGTTATCACCCGCTGCTTGGTAAGCGTTTGTCTATTTGACGCTTTGAGGATGTGTTTTGTGGAAACACCACGTTCTGAAAGTGCTTGCTGTAGTTGCGAACCCTCCCAATCATCGCCCATCACTGATAAAAATGTCACATTTGCGCTGAGACTACGGACATTAACAGCAGTATTAGCGGCACCTCCGGGAACATATAACCGATTTTTCAGAGTAACAACTGGCACTGGACCCTCTGGACAAAGGCGATTACTAAATCCTTCTAAGTAGCCATCCAACATCGCTTCACCTATAACGATGACATGAAGATGAGCGATCGCATCCAATAGTTTTGTCAACTCAGGTTTCACTAGCGTCCTCCTAAGTCGGCGCACGGCAATGGCGTACCCCTACCAACGGGATTTCCATCAGCAGATAATATCACTTGTGCCGCTTCCATGAGGTCAGTAACAATGAAATCTGGTGTTCTCTGTGCAGACAATTCCCATTCAGTCTCATTGCCATTATCGATCAAAATCGTTTTGCACCCAGCACAAAGCCCAGCTTCTACATCATTGAGAATGTCGCCAACAAACCAAGATGAACGCAAATCGATGTTGTGTTCACTAGCCGCACGTAGAAGTAAACCTGGTGCAGGTTTGCGACAGTCACAAACAAGTGAAAATTCTGGCACGACTCCATTCGGGTGATGGGGACAGTAGTAAAAATCAGCTAGGTAGATACCTTCTGCTGCTAAAAGTTGATCCAATCGTTCTTCTACCGCCACAAGCGCAGATTCGGGAAAATACCCCCGCGCTACACCCGACTGGTTGGTAATGACAATCAACTTGTACCCAGCTTGTTGGAGTAAAAGCAATCCCTCAATCGCACCAGACGTTAGCTTAATTTGTTGCGGATCAACATTGTACGGTACATCTTCAATTAGAGTCCCGTCTTTATCCAGGAAAACAGCTTGCATGATCATCACTCAAGCGCCAAACCTCGTTTATACTAGGAATCTCCAGAAATTAATTGTGCGTTGTCTACAACCGTTGTACCAGACGTGCCATGAGACGTCTTTATATTGTTTTTGAGAGATCTACTGGTTTGCAATTGGGTAAGGTACAGAAAGAAAATATGAACCACAGATGGACACAGATGGACACAGATAAATAATTATTTCATTCAATTGAATTGCGCTATATCAAGCTTGGAAACTCGTGCGTGAGTGTTGGAAACTCGCGCATGAGTGTTGGAAGCTCAAATGTGAATACCCCATCTCGTTATTATGGCCAAGAACTCTCGCCCAGTGGCAGAACTGTCATTTCAGGAATAACAGTTCCCTCTGGCGTAGATAGCAAAAATCGAATTGTTGCAGCTACATTCTTGGGGTCTTGCAACTTACTGACATCAATATCAGGAAAGCGGTCTAGCAAAAATGGCGTTTGCATCCCACCTGCAACCAAGGCTGTTACCTTGATATTATAAGGACGCGCCTCTACGTGCAAGGCGTGACTAAAGCCCAACAGTCCCCATTTACTGGCATGATAAGCTGAAGCGTTTGCCCAAGCTCGCTTTGATGCGGTGGAAGCAATGTTAATAATATGACCGCTACCCTGTTCTTTCATGACGGGTAAAACCAATTTTGACAAGATAAAGGGAGCGCGTAAGTTAACAGCAAGAATTCTGTCCCAATCTTTAATTGAAAGCTCTTCGATTGAAACAGTAAGATCTGTACCAGCATTGTTAATCAGAGCATCCAACCGTCCGTACTGGGAGACAATTTTGTCGATCGCTGTTTGAGCTTGTTCTTCGCTGGTAATATCTAACACTAAGGGCAATGCTTGGAAGCCATTGGCTTGAATTTCGCCACTCACTTTATGGGCTAAGTCGTCTCGAATATCTGCAACAACGACGATCGCACCTGCTGATGATAATGTGTGGCTGATAGCTTCTCCCAGTCCACGTCCGCCGCCTGTGACTAATACGACTTTGTCTTTGAGTTCTTCCATTGTTTGTGTTTTCTCCTTTAAATGAATTTTTGTAGTGAGGAGTTTAGTCCTTGCTATGTTAGGAGAGGACTAAAGTCCTCACTACGGTATTACCCGAGTTGATAGAACTGATGGTTTCCATTGGGTACTCTTTGTCTCTCCCACTCTCCCACTCTCTCCCTCCTCTTTTTTCCCAACTTGCTTCTCAACCAATTCACATAAAAGATGTAGTACGAGGTGATGTACTTCTTGAATACGTTGGGTATCTGTGGCTGGGACAACGAGTGCTAAATCTGCTAGTGGCAATAATTCCCCACCGTCACCGCCAACTAAAGCAATAGTATTGATGTGGGAATGACGAGCAGTTTTAAACGCTTCGATGATATTGCGCGATCGCCCACTCGTACTAATGCCAACTAATACATCCCCCGGTTGAGCAAATGTTTCTACCTGTCGGGAAAAAACATACTCGTACCCAACATCATTCGCCCAAGCAGTTAAAAAAGCAGTATCAGCCGTCAGCGCCATAACTGGAAGTCCTGCACGTTTTGAGCAGCGTAATTTACCAACAAATTCTGCTGCAAAGTGTTGAGCATCCGCCGCACTACCACCATTACCACAAACAAGTACTTTACCACCCAAAGCAAAACAAGTGAAGAGCGCCTGGGCTGCTTCAACAATGGCTGTTTTCAAAGTTTGTCGGGATTTTTCCATCGCCGCTATTGCTGCTGCAAAACTGTCATCAACAAAAGCGAGGGAAGAGGGGAGAGGGGGAGCAGGGGAAGCAGGAGAAGCAGGGGGGGAAAGAAAAATTGGTTTGTGCTTTTGACTCAAGACTTTCTCATACAGAGACGCGACTGAACTTGTTACCTTTTCCCAGGTAAAGAGGTGATTGACGCGTTGTATTGCGTTGTGGCTTAAACGCTTGTGTACTTGAGGATTTTTGTAGAGATAGGCAATGCGTTCGGCGATCGCCTCTGGCTGATTTGGCGGTACAAGATACCCAGTTTCACTGTCTTTTACGGTATATTTAATACCACCGACATGAGAACCAATCACAGGCGTTCCACAAGCCATCGCCTCTAAAGGTGTGATGCCAAACGGTTCATACCAAGGTGTTGTCACGAAAACATCAGCAGCGCAGTAGTAATATTTAACCATTTCCCGGCTGCGGCGTCCGACAAATGTCACTTGCGACTCAACGCCTTCTTCAGTTGCAATAGTTTGCAAACGAGCGATTTCTGGTGTCAAATGGGGATCTGGTTGTTCTGATTCACCGCCTACAATCAACAGCTTTGCCTGGATGTGATACTGTTGCAGAAGATGACCGAAAGCACGAATCACCGTATCAACGCCTTTTCGAGGTACTAAACGTCCTAACTGGAGAATGAGACGTTCATCAGGTGGTAAACCAAGCTTTTTACGAGCGGTTGTTTTATCAACTTGCCAAAATTCACTTGCATCAAAACCACAAGGAATAATAGAGATTTTCTCTTTTTTGGCATGATACAGACGCAGCAAATCTTCCTCATCCTGCGGACATTCAGCGATAATATGATCGGCTTCGGCAACGATGCGGTCTTCAATGGTAAATCGCTCATCTGGAAATTCGTCCGCCTCACCTTGCCAAAAGCGGCGCACACGACCAAGAGCATGAAAAGTCACAACAAAAGGAATCCCCAACACTTGCTTAATTTCTGCCGCCACCAATGCTGACATCCAGAAATTTGCGTGTATCAAGTCGTACTTTTTGTGCGCTTTGCTTTGAAAAGACCAAGGATTTTGACAAAAATTCAGGACATATGCCGTAAACTCTTCCATATACGGCAACATATCTTCTTTACGGACGTACATGGGAGGACCAGCCGGGACATTCACAATCCGAACGCCATCCATCCATTCGATAATTTCTGGCAATTCCTGGCTATCGCGCCGCGTAAAAACATCAACTGTGTATCCAGCAATAGCCAGATGTTTTGCGATCTGTCCTACATACACATTTTGACCACCACTATCTGCACCCCCAAAGGTACCAAGAGGTGAGGCGTGTTCGCTAATTAAGGCAATTGATTTAGTCATTTGTTATTAGTCATTAGTCATTGGTTATTCTAGAGACGCTTCAAACAGCGCGTCTCTACATCTTTGTCATTAGTCATTTACTAAGAACAGAAGACAAAGGACTAATGACTGATTGAAATGCTTCGTCCCAGTCCTGAGAAAATCTTTGGATGTTAAAGCGTTTTTGCGCTGTTGCTATTGCACCTTGACTCAGCTTTTGTGCATGAGTTTGGTCGTTTAAAAGTTGACGCATTTTGGAAATAAGGTTTTCAATATCAGTATCGACATAACCAGAAACTCCGTTTTCTACTACCGTGACCATTTCTGTCGTTGCTAGTCCAATGATTGGCAAACCCACCATCATTGCTTCGCACACAGCAAGTCCTAAGCTGGTGTAGCGGATGGGATTGAAGAAAAAGCGGTAGCGTGAGGCAAATGCTGGTAGTTGGTGATGTGGAATTTCGCCTAGTCCATCGAGTTTTTCTGCACCCATACCAACCAAATCTAGGGGAACTTCTTGGCGGACTCGTTCAAAGACATCTGCACCCAAACGACGACCGCGCGATCGCAAACCATTCACTACCACCAGTCCCCGTTCCAGTTCACCTGTGTAGCGAACACCATCGGGTATCATAACTCCATGTTCAATCACACGAGTCGGAGTGCGACCACTATCCCACATCAGTTGGTTAAAGTGCGTCACATGAACCAGCAACACATTTGAATCATCTACAACATGACGTGTATCTGTTGGGTGTTCCCGTGGTGGGTCGTGTTCAAGGTAAACTCGCGGTAGCCGTCGCTGTGACTCAGAGAGAATTTCGTATTGGTCTTCAAGATAGTTCTTGCGCGACTGAAATAAAATACAGTCAAACTTGAGATTTCTAACTTCCTCTGCGGGAACGTCATGAACATTATCTGACCAAGGAAAACCCCCCAAACGACCGCCATATCCTTCCGGTCGTTCTGGTTTGACAGGCAAATAAAAGTGATGGTGACTCTGTGTTAAGTAGTGGAGATAGCTACCGTGGATGTGCCAGGTGAGGATGCGTAATGGTTTCATTGTTATTAGTCATAAATTGTACAGACGTGCCATGGCACATCTGTACATTAGTCATTTGCACTCTATTAAAAAAAGGTGTTTATCTACTGGGTGAGAATCTTTTGATGACAGCTTCACCCATTCCGAAAGAACGCCACCACCGAACTCTTGCGATTGACCAATACGTATGGGAATTCCTGCCAAATAGCAGATATATGCTAGGGGGTAAGGCGACTCTCCAGGATTTGTGAAAATGACAGCTGCATCAAAAGCGCTTTGGCGAAGCTTGGATATCAACGCCAATTCGCGTTCAGCATCTACAAATGTGTTAACACCCTCATACACAAAGACTTCATCTACCCAAGGCACTTCTATACTTATTTCGCTACTACACGGAGAAACCATCAATGTGATGGTGGCATCTCCTACCAGTTCGCGCAACTTTTGGAGCGCAGGAATAGTTAGCATTAAATCTTGGCGACTACCGACTTGCATCACCAAAACTTTTTGCACATTCGTCAATTCAGGTAACATTTGCTACCTCCTTTGACAGTAGCTCATCCACCTGATCCATAACCATTTCTGGGGATATGGTAAAGATAGAAGAGTGAAGATTAAACAAAGAAGACGGATTTTCTTCCTTCTTGTTGTTGTACAAGATGCGATGGCGATCGCGGTCTAACGGTGCCCAACGATGCGGGTCAGAGTTGGTAAAAATCACAACACTTTTAACCCCCAACGCGGCTGCTAAATGCGATACACCAGTATCGTTACATATCAGCAATTCTGCCTGACTCAAAAGCGCTGCCAATGCACCCAAGTTGGTCTTTCCCGCCAAATTAATCGGCAATGCTTGCATCATCTGGGCAATTGAGTGCGTGAGATTTGCTTCTGGTGCTGTGCCAGTCAGCACAACCTGGAAACCACGAGCAGCAATTGCATCAGCAACAGCCGCAAAATTTTCCACAGACCAACGTCTTTCTGGCACACTTGCACCAGGATGAATGCAGACATACTTTTTTTTCTGGAGAGCTTGGACTTCCTCGACTTTGTGCAAAGCCGAAAAATCCTCTTTACTTAGGGGAAATTCCAGCGCATCTCCTTGGAGTGGTATTCCCAAATATTCCATCAACCGCAGGTGACGCCATACTTCTGGTTCGTGATCTGGGTATGGTAGGAAATAATCTGGGTCTGGACAGTATTGAGCAGGCAGATAAAAACCAGCATTGACACGCGCACCAAGTAAGACGGTGAAAGTATTGCTGATGATACCGCTACCATGCATTTGCAATGCCAAGTCAAAGCGTTGTTGCTGTACGCTAGCCAAGAACTGTGGTATTTTGTGGACAGGTGGAGCAATTTCAGGAATCCCTGGATAGCCGGGAAATTCTAAGAACTCATCAAGGTAATCGCTGAAGCGCTCGACGAAAGCTTTTGCCCATGCAAGACCAATAAGGGTAATGTGGCTCTGTGGAAAAGCTGCGCGTAAAGCTCTTATTGCAGGGACAGCACACAGTAAATCGCCCAATCCGGGAAGCGATCGCACAAGAGCTATCCGAGCGATGGGTAGATGCTTGCTGAGTCGATTTGTGTGGGACACGCATTCACCTCCTGGACGACTGTTTTAACATTACTCTGTCGCGAACTCCAGTTCATTGGGCATTTGACCAAAGAAGTTTTTCCTGTTGGTCATTGCAATTGTGCAAATGCACAAAAACAACAACAGTAGCCAACCACCCTCCCGAGCGTGATTACTTGACACGTATTGCGCCCTTGCGTGTTCCCCTCAAACCCATCACTGATTTCTCATCTACACTTGGGAAGTCTTCGGGTGCGATCGCTTCATTTTTGCCATAGTCTATCGAGAATTATTTGAAGGAAGTGCGATCGCCTATGTTGAGTGCGATAAGCCTCTGGCTTGACGCTACACGTATCGCCCAGGGCGTGTTACCCTCCAACGCATCACTGATTTCTCATCTACAGTTGGGAAGTCTTCGGGTGCGATCACGAAGCGGAGCCTGTGGCTCATCGCCTTCAAAAAATCCACCTGTAAATAATCCGGTGATTGGCGATGAGTCGGGGCATGAAAGGCTCTTTGTCTTGTCAAGAAGCATGACTCATCAGCGGAAATTTACAGGTGGGAATTTTGTAAAGGTGGGTTAGCGTTAGCATAACCCACCATTGTTAAGTCATTCAGAGGGGAATTAGATGTTGCTTAACGTACCATTTACGAAAGGGGCGATCGCACTTCTTCAAATTCAATTTTTAGGCTATTTTATTTCGTTTGTGAAAACTCCAATTTTAGGTTGGGTCCCCCTCCAAGTCGGTTCTAGTTTGTAGTTCTCCTGCTTCCCACATCTCACGAGCGCGTTTAAAACACTCAAGGTCAGATCGTACTTCATCTGCTAGTTGTTGCCCTTTAATATTATTGATTTCATCGGCTTTATTATCAGCTGGCGATCCTGGTCTTGCTTTTTCGTGTGCGTCACCTAATTTTGTCGCGAATTCTGCACCAAACCTCTTCTTCAGTAAACATTGCCAAAGCACGTGACGAACAGCATTCTGTTCCTCAGCCTTGGTCATGTGTTCAATTATCTTGAATACCTGAGCGTACACCAGAACTATAGAGGCAGCATTCCAGGGTTGTGTGGTCAATATAACTTTCCATTCTTCTGCAGAGAGGTTTTTTCCAATTAGATAGTAATAAAAGGAAATGGTTTCTTTAAAACCTTTTTCTTTGAGATCCGTTACTAACTTCTCTACAATCGGGCGTGCCCGTGAAGTGAAGCTCATATACTCAGCTGTATCTCTTGAGGAATCATTTTTTCCTAATAACCATGTTGCCCCTCCAGCCGTAAATCCAAGAAAGCTTGCTACGAGTCGCCCCCCCGCTCCCGTTATAATAGTGGCGGCTGCAGTTATTATCCCTACAAGTGCTGAACCTATCCATCCTTTGATATCGGCAGTATCTCTCTTGTCATGCTGTTTCAGATCGCGTTTGCTTAAGGCATTTGTTATTGTGCTGTATACGTCTTTAGACGGAACCGTATTGCATTCACAATGGAATCCCACGCCTTCAGGCACTTTCATCGTCATCTTCCAATCACCTGGCTTGGGGTCTTTGACAATAAGACATCGAACTGAAGAACCAGACATGATCACCAGTTGGTTTTCTTCTTGAATATCGCGATTGTATTTGGTTCCATCAGGTTCTTCAATTGTCAGTACTGCACCAGTTGGAAAATTGATTGAACCATCGTCTTTAGTGAGGACTGCATAGAAATAAGGTGCCCCCGCTTTGAGATTCATTGTATGGCTGGAGGTGTGACTGCGTTTGTTATCAGTACCGCCATTACACGCACAATAACAGTATGAATTTTCACCATCCAATTGAACCCAGGCGAGAAAGGTGTACCACAATTGTCCACTGTTTTTCATTCCCTGGTGGAAGCAGTAAAGTTTTTCCTTAAATACTGCCAGCGCTGGTGGTCCTGATGTGCCAACGTCTTCTATTCGTCGGTCTTCTGACCATGTACTTCCTCCATCAAAGGTAGCAAACCGCAGGGTACCCTTGTGTTCCGCTTGCCCTGATGGCCCAGCGCCAATGCTAGGCGGGACAATAGAAATCTCCTCATGGAAAAAGTAAATTTTGTCATTATACACTGCCACTGCTGGCGGTCTGCCTAGGCGAAATCTTTCCACGACAGTGCTATTAGACCATTTGTTCCCATCATAGACGGTATATACCAATCCTCTTCTAAATCCCGGTTCCTGGTAGAAGCAGTAAAGTTTTTGCTGAAATACTACCAGCGCTGGTGATCCTGATGTGGCAACGTTATCTATTGGTTGGTCATCTGTCCATGTACTTCCATCAAAGGTGCTCCACCACAATGTATGGTGATCCATTCCCTGATGGATAAGGTAAATCTTGTTATTATACACTGCTACTGCCACTGCTACTGCCACTGCTGGCGATTCGGATAGGCCAATACCGTCCACGGCCTTAGAGTCCCCAGACCATATTTCCCCATCATTAGAGACGGTGTAGTGCAATTGCGACTTTTTGTCCCTTGCCCGGTGGAAGCAGTAAAGTTTTTCCTGAAATACTACCAGCGCTGGTGGTCCTGATGTGGCAACATTATCTATTTTGTAGTCTGTTTTCCATGTACTTCCTCCATCAGAGGAGTAAGTCCACCACAAATTACCATCGTGTTTCATTCCCTCATGGACAAGGTAAATCTTGTCCTTATACACTGCCACTGCTGGCCAGTTGGATAGGCCAATATTTGGCACGAGAATGTCTTCATGAAACATGTTCTTTTCCTCCAAAATTGTTTGTACATAATTGCCGGAGTCGGGTGTCCAACCGCCAGTCATGACGGCGTGACTTGACTTGAAGACTTGGTAAAAAATGGAGTATAGTCTGCACTTGGTACAGGTACCCTCTCCTCTGATGCTTAATTGATAGCAGTCAGATGAGTTGACTCACTATCTGGGTGATGTGCATCTGGTGTTTAAGCCTCAAACTGTAGCCAACTACATATGGCAAAACTTATCTTGAAATTCAAGGTAAATTCATCAAGTAAGTTGCATTACTCCCAACTATAGTTGGCAAGTTTCCCAAGGAAAAATATTGTGCCTATAGAGTTAATTGATAGGGTGAAACTATCGTTGATTAAGTCTAACAAGCGTCCTCTTTGTTTTTTCTCGATTGGTGGTGTAAGTTGTTGGATAACTACGGGTGGTGTAAATTGTTGGTTAGCTATAACATTTCCTAACAAGGTATCTACACTCTTAAGTTCTCCTAAATTGCTATCTTCCTGATTATTTCCTAGATTGTCTTGCTCGTACTGTGATGTGGTAGTTTCTCGACAAGCTTGTAATAGCTGATTTAGTATTTGATTGGATAAAACTTGGACATCTTCCAACTCAGGTTTACCCTGATTACTAATTACTACTACAGATTCAGAATTCCCCTCTACTTGATTAGAGTTTGCGGACGGTATTCCTGACAATTCTAGTTCTATGTCAATAGGCATTTTTAACATTAAGGAGATCTGAAATTTGCGCCCTTCTGAATTGGGATTATGTGAGGGTGTATTGGGATTATGTGAGGGTGTAACAGACATAAGCTTCTATAAAGATTGATGTGTTGAAACAACGACAAAAAACAAAAAATGGTAGTCTAATTAAGAAGGCTACCACCTTCAATCAGTTATCAGTTATCAGTTATCAGTTATCAGTCCTGACGGCGTATGGTGTGGTTGTACTGACACCAACGCATAAAGGTGCTCTTGGTGGGGGACTTAGACCCAAGGATTTAACTGATAACTGCGGCTGGTACTGTTCACTGTTAAAGGGTGGTTAAAAAGCCTTCCATAACAGACATTTACCTAAAATCAACAGTTAAACTCCCAAACTATGTTGTGACAAATGACTATAGTTGGGTAAGCGACTACTGTTTGTGGTAACTATTTTCAGGGGGACAATCGCACTTCTGTGGCAGTGCCAACACGGATGGTGTCAAGAAGAGTTCAGGCTCTAAATGAACAGGTAATTTCTCTTGCTTAGCAGGTGCTGGATGCACATTTACTTGTGGATAGATGTCGATGGGTACGTTCAATTTGATGGGAATAGTGAATTCGCAAGGGGTAGAATTACAATTTGGGTAGGTCATGATTGGATCTCCGTTTGATGAATGAATGGTTTGAATTGATGAAATTGGTTATGCAGCTCGTTGGATTGGTTGGGTAGGTAAGTGCTATTTGTTGTAGCCATGAACATTTTCAGGGGGACAATCACACTTCTGTGGTAGTGCTAACACGGATGGTGTCAAGAAGAGATCGGGCTGTAAGTAAACAGGTAATTTCTCTTGCTTGGCAGGTGCTGGATGCACATTTACTTGTGGATAGATGTCGATGGGTACATTCAATTTGATGGGAATAGTGAATTCGCAAGGGGTAAAATTACAATTTGGGTAGGTCATGATTACATCTCCTTATTGATTAATGAATGGTTGGAATTGATGAGATTGGTTATGCAGCTCGTTGGATTGGTTGGGTAGGTAAGTGCTGTTTGTTGTACTCATGAACATTTTCAGGGGGACAATCGCACTTCTGTGGTAGCGCCAACACGGATGGTGTCAAGAAGAGATCGGGCTGTAAGTAAACAGGTAATTTCTCTTGCTTAGCAGGCGCTGGATGCACATTTACTTGTGGATAGATGTCGATGGGTACGTTCAATTTGATGGGAATAGTGAATTCGCAAGGGGTAAAATTACAATTTGGGTAGGTCATGATGAGATCTCCGTTTGATGAATGAATGGTTTGAATTGATGAGATTGGTTATGCAGCTCGTTGGATTGGTTGGGTGGGTAACTGCTGTTTGTTGTACTCATGAACATTTTCAGGGAGGCATTCACACTTCTGTGGTAGCGCTAACACGGATGGTGTTAAGAAAATATCGGGCTGTAAATGAACAGGTAATTTCTCTTGCTGAGCAGGTGCTGGATGCACATTTACTTGTGGATAGATGTCGATGGGTACGTTCAATCTGATGGGAATAGTGAACTCGCAAGGGGTAAAATTACAATTTGGGTAGGTCATGATTGGATCTCCGTTTGATGAATTAATGGTTTGAATTGATGAGATTGATTATGCAGCTCGTTGGATTGGTTGGGTGGGTAACTGCTGTTTGTTGTACTCATGAATATTTTCAGGGGGACAATCGCACTTCTGTGGTAGCGCTAACACGGATGGTGTTAAGAAAATATCGGGCTGTAAATGAACAGGTAATTTCTCTTGCTGAGCAGGTGCTGGATGCACATTTACTTGTGGATAGATGTTGATAGGTACATTCAATCTGATGGGAATAGTGAACTCGCAAGGGGTAGAATTGCAATTTGGGTAGGTCATGATTACATCTCCTTTTGATGAATGAATGGTTTGAATTGATGAAATTGGTTATGCAGATAGTTGGATTAGTTGGGTAGGTAACTGCTGTTTGTTGCTCCCAATCCGGGCTATCCTCATAAGGTGTGGGTTAGCGATCGGATCGCTTCGCTTGCCTTACTTTGCAAAGCGCACGCACTCGCGTTCGGCAGATCGCTTCAAAAACTGAAAACTCTACGATGTCAGGTTTTCTCTTTCGATGACATCAATCTGTTAAAGCGACAAACAATTTGTTAACCGACAATTATCCCTGACTCTAAAAACTGGGATACTCACCCACACTTTTGCATGTATTTATCAAGCGATGGGTGCTGTGGGAACAAATTATGTATTGCCGTAAATTCTTGCGTTGCTTGTTTGCATTGTCCGTTGTTATATAATTTCAAAGCTTGACGGTAACGTTGGGTAACAACTCCCTCTTCATTTCGTATACCTGTTTGTTTCAAAAAGTCTTTGATAGTATTGCTCGCAACAAGAAAACCAAAACCCGATTGATTACCAAAAGCGAAGGTGGAAATCCCAACGACTTCACCCTTATTATTAATTACAGGTCCTCCAGAATTACCATGAGTAATAGGAGCGCTTACTTGTAGTACTAAGGCACCATTGATATACTTTTGAGCAGAAACTTTACCATCTGTAAAAGAAGGTTGATTATAACCAATTCCTTTTTCTTCAGGTATATCGCCAACACCAGGGTATCCGACAGCGGTAATATCCTGTTTAATTTGGACTTGTTCACTGTCTGCAAGTAAAAGTGAAGGTGCATTTTTGATATTCACTTTAATGATAGCTACATCTCGACCGCTATCATCTTGATTACCAGAAACAACAACTTCAAAAGGTAATTTATCACCGTTGGTTAAAATGACTTCTTTTTTCGGCTCAATTTTATCAAATTTCAAAGCCTTGATAAAATCTTCTCTGCTGCGATACTTTTTGTAAAATTCTTCATGATTCGGAACATCTTCTAATATTTTTTCTAGCGCGTCCATTGCCAAATATTCTTTGCATTCTTCTGGCTTTTCAATCAAATCTACTACATGAGCATTAGTCACAATATAACCATTAGGATTAACAAAGAACCCTGAACCATGACCATCAATTTCTGCGGTATAGGTTTTCCCATTAAAGTTAACTTGCGCTGCACAACCAACCAGCACTCGAACTACACTAGGTTTTGTCACCTCTGCAACTAAAGTGTCTTCCGACAGTTGATTTTCTATTTGCATAACCTGAGGTTGATTTTGAAGTTGTTGAGCGAAACTATGAGACGGTAATAAAAAAAAACTAGATAATAATGCAGATGTTACAGTCAGAGTGGGAATTGCTTTCAACATAATTGATGTTTTCTTTTCCTGCCTTCCAATAATTAATACGTTTCTTTTTTGGAGGCTATACGCTGTGCGAATTGCTTTCAACATAATTGATGTTTTCTTTTCCTGCCTTCCAATAATTAATACGTTTCTTTTTTGGAGGCTATACGCTGTGCGAATTGCTTTCAACATAATTAGATGTTTTCTTTTCCTGCCTTCCAATAATTAGTACGTTTCTTTTTTGGAGGCTATACGCTTTTCGATAATTTTGTTTTGAAAATTATAATTATAATAACTTATAGCAATCCTAAATCCTAAATGATTTATAAAATTTTTGTTCCCTGTTCCCTGTTAAGACTTCCCTGCCCTCATGAGGCAATTTACAACTCAAATAAGACTACAATATTACAGTTTGCTATCTAAACTGCATAGGCTAAAAAAAGTAAATCTATATATATATGTAAACTCTAGAGAGGAATTAAAAATAGTTTTAGGTGCTAATCAAAATGCTGTATTTCATCAAATTCTAAATGGGATACATAGAAATCTATCTAATGGTAGAAGATTTCAAGCCCTTCTTGGTAATAGGGGTTGCGGCTCAAATTCAAAGCCTACGCAGTATTGAGTCATATAGCAATCCGGTTTGATTTTTGTGAAAGTGCCTGCGCTTTGCGCTTAAAAATTTAAGTATCTTTTGGTAGCTAGCAATAAATTATGGGAATATCTATAAACTTAGAGTTTGGTGATGGCGACTTTGAGCGTGGGTTTGCTCAAAATCAATTTGTAGTGACTGTTGCTACCTCCGAATCCAAAATTACCCTTTCTCGCGCACAGCTATCTCCAAGTCCGGAGATTCCCGAATTATATAAACGTTGGAAAGATGAGTATCATTCTTTACTGAAAAAAAAGTTACTGAAAAAAAAGCAGCAACGTGGGTTTAAGAATCCTCAACCTACTCATATTTCTTCACAAGTTTCTTCACAAAATTATGGCGAACAAGCAAGAGCTCTACAGCGTCAGCTGCATGAATGGCTCAAACCTGTCAAGTTAGAATTAGAACCAATATTACAGCAATACGCAGATTCGGAAATTCACCTGATTGTCCATACAGAGAAAGTTACATCGCCCTCAACGAAATATTTTTTACATCGCTTACCTTGGCAAGAATGGGATTTATTTTTCCAAAATTTCTCTTCTAGGGATAATACGAGAAAAAACTATACAGGTGAAGCAGCGCTTTGTTTTCATTCTCATCAAGCTTATACTGTTGTAGAATCTTCCAGTAACAAAATGAGAAGGGTGAAAATCATCAGTATATTTGGTGATAGTGAAGGTATTGATACTGACGCCGATCAAGAATTGATCTCAAAGTTAAAGAAACGAGGCGCAGAATTAATTTATCTTACCCAACCAAGTCGTACTGAATTTAATACGCTTTGGGAAGAACCTTGTGATATCTTATTTTTTGCTGGTCATAGCAACACACAAAGCGATGGTATTGGAGGGGTAATACATCTTAATCGCGACGAGAGCTTAAGTTTAGCGGATATTAAAAAAACTCTGAGTGCTGCTATACGGCAGGGTTTGAAGTTGGCAATATTCAATTCTTGCGATGGTTTGGGTTTAGCTTTCGATTTAGCTCAATTGAATCTACCTTACATTATTGTCTGGCGAGAGGTGGTGCCAGATAAAATTGCTCAAAAGTTTCTCGAATACTTTTTAAGTTCTTTTGCAAGTGGTAAATCTTTATTTGCTTCTGTGGAAGAAGCGAGAATTAAGCTGTGTGAACTGGAAGATTTGGAGAAGCAGCTACCAGGGGTAACTTGGCTACCAATTATCTGTCAAAATACGATTGAACCTCCGCCATGTTGGTCAGATTTAGGTGGACTAACTGGCAAACTTCCTGATAATCCTTATCGAGGTTTATCTGCATTCCGAGAAAAAGATGCACCTTTTTATTTTGGTCCAGAGAAGTTTATTGCAGATTTGCTCTTGGCTGTTTATAATATGCCTTTAGTTGCGGTAATTGGTGCCTCTGGAAGTGGTAAGTCTAGCGTTGTGTTTGCGGGTTTGGTTCCGAGGTTGCGAACAACGCGTGATGTGGCAATAATCAGTTTTCGTCCTGAGGATAAACCGTTTGATAATTTGGCTATTGCTCTGAGTCACCTTGATCCTAACCCCGAACCTTATAATACGCCTAGGTCACAGCTTGATAACAGATTAGCGCAAATCGGTTTAGACTTGGACTGGCGTCATGATGAGACAAAATTATGCAACTATATTCAAACTATTATTTCGGCTTCAGGATATCAGCGTTTGGTATTAATTGCCGACCAGTTTGAAGAACTTTACACTTTGACTACAGAAACCGAACGCTGCAGTTTTTTAAAAGCTTTATATTTTGCTATTAAGGATACATCAAATTTTACCTTGGTGCTGACGCTGCGGGCTGATTTTTTGGGTATTGTCTTGAATTCATTGCTGGGGAAAGCTTTGCAGGAATATGCTCCAAAGTTACTCACACCAATGGATTCCCAAGAATTACGAGATGCTATCGAAAAACCAGCAGAAAAAATGAAGGTAGAATTGTCTCCTGGATTAACAAATAAATTAATTGCTGATTTGGGCAATCATCCCGGACGCTTACCTTTGTTAGAATTTGCTTTAACGCAGTTGTGGGAGAAACAAGAAAACTGGTATTTAACTCACGAAGCTTACGAGGAAATTGGTGGGTTAGAAAAAGCTTTAGCAAAACACGCGGATGAGGTTTTAGATGAATTGCAGTTAGAGGACTTAGAGAATAGATACAAAGCCGAAAGAATATTTATTCAATTAGTCAGTCCGGGTGCAGGGACGGAAGATACGCGACGGGTAGCAACTCGTCAGGAAGTCGGTTCTCAAAATTGGGACTTGGTGCAAAAGTTAGCCGACAAGCGTTTAGTCGTGACGGGAAGGGATGAGACGAATGGTGTTGAAACAGTAGAAATTGTCCATGAAGCTTTAATTAGAGAATGGGGAACTTTACGCGAGTGGATTCAAGATAACCGAGAGTTTCGCACTTGGCAAGAAAGATTAAAGCCAAATGTCCGGGAATGGCAAGATAATCAATATGACTCTGGAAGATTATTGCAGGAAACGTCGTTAAGTGTGGCACTCAAATGGTACAAAGAACGTTTTGATGAACTAACAGACCAAGAAAAACAGTTTATTGAAGCCAGTGCAGAAAAGCAGAAGAAACAAGAAGAGGAAAAAAAGCGCTCTCATGAATTCACTACTTTCCTTATCGATGCAGAAGCAGGCAGAATAATCTCTGGCTCAGAAAAATACTTTAACACTGAAGCAGCGTTAATAAACGCTATCAAAGATGGCAAACTGCTTAAAAATAGAATATGGAAGCCTGAGATACCATTCCGATACCAGATGCAAACAGTGTCAAATCTACAAGAGATAATATATAAGTTTGAAGTTAGAATCCTCAAAGGACATACAGACACAGTTACAAGCGTGAAATTCTCACCCGATGGCAAAACTGTTGCTTCTGCAAGTTATGACGGTACGGTGAAACTGTGGAATGCAACTACTGAAAGAGAAATTAAAACTCTCACTGGACATAGATACCCAGTTACAAGCGTGATCTTCTCACCCGATGGCAAAACAGTCGCTTCTGCAAGTCATAACGGAACGGTGAAACTGTGGGATGCAACTACTGGCACAGTAATTAATACTCTCACTGGACATACAAGCATAGTTTGGAGCGTGATATTCTCACCAGATGGCAAAACTGTTGCTTCTGCAAGTTATGACAAAACGGTGAAACTGTGGGATGCAACCAATGGCAGAGAAATTAAAACTTTCACTGGACATAGATACCCAGTTACAAGCGTGAAATTCTCACCAGATGGCAAAACAGTCGCTTCTGCAAGTCATAACGGAACGGTGAAACTGTGGGATGCAACTACTGGTACAGTAATTAATACTCTCACTGGACATACAAGCATAGTTTGGAGCGTAATATTCTCACCAGATGGCAAAACTGTCGCTTCTGCAAGTTATGACGGAACGGTGAAACTGTGGGATGCAACTACTGGCACAGTAATTAATACTCTCACTGGACATAAAAACGTAGTTACAAGCGTGATATTCTCACCAGATGGCAAAACAGTCGCTTCTGCAAGTCGTGACGGAACGGTGAAACTGTGGGATGCAACCAATGGCAGAGTAATTAATACTCTCACTGGACATACAAGCATAGTTTGGAGAGTGATCTTCTCACCTGATGGCAAAACTGTTGCTTCTGCAAGTAATGACAAAACGGTGAAACTGTGGGATGCAACCAATGGCAGAGAAATTAATACTCTCACTGGACATACAGACACAGTTACAAGCGTGATCTTCTCACCCGATGGCAAAACTGTTGCTTCTGCAAGTGCTGACAAAACGGTTATTTTGTGGGACTTAGATTTAGATAATCTGCTAGTGCGGGGGTGTCGGTTAATACGCAATTATCTTAAGCATAGTCCTGATGTCAGTCAGGAGGATAGAAACTTATGTGATGGGATTGGAAGCTAACCTAACCGTTTATGTGCCTAGCACACTTAAAAGTGTATATGCTGCAAAAACCTATCCTATATATAAATTTTTTGCGGGAGTTTTGATTAGCAACTTCGAGTGATTGGGGACTTTTGTGTAAAACTGTAACCCCGACCATATCGAATTGATAATACTTATTTAATAGCACAAACATTAAAACAGTGACCAGTGACCAGTGAACAGTGACCAAAAAACTGATAACTGATAACTGATATTAGACCCCAAGTGAAACGTACCCGGAGTGTGATGGAGGTCTCCTTCCTCCCGCTAAAAACTGGTAACTGGTAACTGCAAAAGATAACATTTTAAACATATCAAATAGAGCGTATTTAGTTTTCCAAGAGTATTTTTTCCGAAATCGGCATTTTTACACTTGTAACTATATATAGGACTCCTCCGCAGATTTTTGAACGACACGTAAGGTGTGCCGTGCTTACCGCATTTTGCTGGCTACATCCAGGTTTGGCTAAGCACTGCCCACCCTACAATACTTATTCATTTCTATCTTTCCTAACTCCCAAGAAATGGGCGAACCAATTTACCGATTCGCTTGTTAAATTTTGTGAGATTAGCGCGTAACTGATCAAGGCAGCATGAGTTAATAAATTAAAGGTGGTGGCTTATGGAAGTGTGGGTAAATTTGAAATTTGGCGATGGTGACTTTGAGCGGGGATTTAGTCAAATAAAAATTCAAATAGATACTTTTTCTACTCAGACTAATCTGAGGGAATTAGAAACTCAATTATCGCCAGCACAGGAAATTCCAAATAGCTATGAACGTTGGAAAGAAAGCTATGACTTGTTAACTCAACTTCCCAAAAGAGGTTTTAAAAAAGACCAAATTACAAATATTTCTACAGACACCTGTTTGAAATATACTAAGTCTCTACTGTCAAAGTTAAATCAATGGTTACTACCAATTAAATCACAGTTAGAACCAGTTATTACTTCAGATACTCGTTATGACATCCGTTTAGTTGTCAATACCCACGCGGTTACATCTGAATCAGCAAAGAAGATTTTACATCACCTACCTTGGCAGGAGTGTAATTTATTTGGGGAACATTCTTCGTTGGAACTAGCGCTTTCTTTTAAAGATTCCCTGTTATCGACTAGAGAAGCAATAAAACCAAAGTCTGAAATTTTCAGAAGAATTAAAATTATCAGTATCCTTGGAAATAATAAAACTATTTATCCCTCTACTGGTGAAGAATTAATTATCCAGTTAGATACTGATAAAGAATTAATTATCCAGTTAGAAAAACGAGGCGGCTACACTAAGTTTTTAAAAGAACCAAAGCGTGAAGAACTTCATACACTCTGGGATGAACCTTGTGATATTTTATTTTTTTCTGGACATAGTGAATCTCTAGAAGATGGTAAAAAAGGTATAATTCACATTAATGCCAACGAAAAGTTAGATTTAGAAGAAATTCCTAAAACTTTAACATCAGCAATTAATCAAGGTTTACAATTAGCAATTTTTAACTCATGCGATGGCTTGGGTTTAGCACGGAGATTAGCAGATTTAAATTTACCTTATGTTATAGTTTGGCGGGAACCAGTACCGGATAAAACCGCGCACAAGTTTCTTAAGTTTTTTCTTTCTTCTTACTCTAGTGGAGATTCTTTGTTTACCGCTATGTGGAAAGCAAGGGGTAAATTACAAGAACTTACAGATTCTGAAAAAGAAAAGCTGCTTCCTGGGGTGAGTTCCTTACCAATTATTTGCAAAAATACATTAGAACTCCCTCCTCGATGGGAAGATTTGGGTGGATTATCTGGAAAATTACCCCAGTGTCCTTATAAAGATTTGTTTGCGTTTGGCGAAGAAGATGCACCCTTTTTCTTTGGACGGGAGAAATCTGTTGATCAGTTGGTAGCAGCAGTCCAAAGCAAATCTTTCGTTCCTGTGGTTGGTGCGTCTGGGAGTGGGAAATCCTCTGTTGTCTTTGCGGGGTTGGTTCCTCATTTACGAAAAACTGAGAATGTGGAGATTATTGATTTTCGTCCAGGGAATAATCCTCTTGGTAATTTAGCAATTGCATTAAAAAATCATTGTGAAAAAAATTATTCTCATTTATCAGCACCACTGCAAGGAGAAAATTCAACTCCTATGCAACGTAGATTAGACGAAATGATTTTAGAAGTAGACTTGCGGCATGATGAAGCAAGGTTAACTCAGATCATTGAAAATATTATCACATCACCCGGTGCTACTAAAAAGCTAGTACTTATCGCCGACCAATTTGAAGAACTTTACACCCTCACACCACAAGAGGAACGCCAACCTTTTTTAGATGCGTTAATCTATGCGATTTACCACGCTCCCAGATTTACCTTAGTTCTGACGCTACGCGCGGATTTTTATGGCTATGCTTTATCTTACCGTCCTTTTAGCGATGCTTTGCAGAAAGGAATTTATAATCTTGGTCCAATGAACCGGGAGGAGTTGCGTTGTGCTATTGAGAAACCAGCGCACAAATGGAAGATAAAACTTGAGTCTGGGTTGACTGATACTTTAATGAAAGCTTTGGGTGATGAACCGGGACGTTTACCTTTACTTGAGTTTACCCTAACGCAGCTTTGGCAAAAACCGAGAAAAGGGGTTCTCACCCACGAAGGTTATCAAGAAATTGGTGGTTTGGAGAAGGCTTTGGCTAACTACGCCGATACAGTATTAGATAAGTTGAGTCAGGATGAGAAAAAACAAGCAGAAAAAATATTTATTCAGTTAATCTGTCCTGGGGAAGGTACAGAGGATACCCGAAGATTGGCAACTCGCCCGGAAGTAGGAGAAGCAAATTGGAATTTAGTGCAACAATTAGCCTCAGAGCGTTTGCTGGTGACTGGTTATGATGAGACTAGCGAAAACAAATCAGAGACGGTAGAAATTATCCATGAAGCGTTAATTAGAGAATGGGGAACTTTTAACAAGTGGATTCAAGATAACCGAGAGTTTCGCACTTGGCAAGAACGCCTACGGGGAGCAATGCGGCAATGGGAAGAAACGCAACAAGATGAAGGAGCATTGTTGCGAGGAGCGGCGTTGGTGGAGGCGGAAGAAAGGCTAAAGGAACGTCGAGATGACCTAAGTCAAGATGAGCAAGACTACATCCAGCAAAGTATTGAACTACGCGAACGTCTAATTAAGCAAGAGAATGAACGTAGAAAGCGTCAACTCTTAACAGCGTCAATAGTAACTATGTTTTTCGCCGGATTATCCATCTTTTCTGGTTTTCAATGGAGAAACTCAGAAATTAATTCAATTGACAGCTTAACGGAATCTTCTGAAGCACTATTGGTCTCTAATAAAAAGTTAGATGCATTAATTAGCAGTTTGCATGCAGGAAAAAAACTTAATCAGCCACTTTTACAAATATTTCCGCAAACTACCGACCTCAAGGATAAAGTTAAAAGAACTCTACAAAAAGTTGTTTACCACGTTCAAGAACGTAACCGTCTCGACGGCAATAGCAACATTGGGGTCAGTTTCATCTCAGATAATCAACATTTAATAACTGCTAGAGATGGTACTATCAAGCTATGGAACTTTCAAGGTCAACAGTGGTTGACTTGGCCAAAAAAACTGCCAAATATAAATAGTATCAGTATTAGCCCAAACGGTCAAATAGTGGCTACTTTTGAAAAGGATGGTAATATCACCCTGTGGGACTTAAAGGGTCAGCAATTATTTAATTGGAAAGGCAATCAAGGCTGGAAAGGCTGGATTGGAGATATCAGTTTTAGTCCAAACGGACAGTTGCTGGCTACTGCTGGATCTGATGGCACTCGTTTGTGGAATTTGCAAGGTCAGCTACTGGCAGAATTAGAAAGCGATCAAGGTTGGGTTTGGAGTGTTCGTTTCAGCCCAAACGGACAGTTGCTGGCTACTGCTGGATCTGATGGCACTCGTTTGTGGAATTTGCAGGGTCAGCAGTTGGCAAAATTCACTGGAGAAAACGTCAGAAGTGTTAGCTTTAGTCCAGATGGTCAAAAATTGGCTACTGCTGGAGATGATGGCAAAGTTCGTTTATGGAACTTGCACAGTAAGCAGTTAATTAACCAATGGCAAGAAAATCAGCGCGGAGTTTGGTTTGTTAGTTTTAGTCCAGATGGTCAAAAATTAGTGATTGGGAATCATAATAGTACAGCTTATTTACGGGACTTGCAGGGTAACGAACTGTCAAAATTTACTCACCTTAAAGGTGCAATTAAGGGTATGAGTTTTAGCTTAGATGGCAAACGACTAGCGACAGCAGGAGATGACGACAGTGTTTACTTATGGGACCTACAGGGTAAGCAGTTGTCAGAATTTGTTCAGCATCAAGGTCGAGTCAGAAAAGTCAGTTTTAGCTCAGATGGTCAGCGACTAGCTACAGTAGGAGATGGTACTATCCGTTGGTGGAATTTGCAGGGTCAAGAATTAAAAGTAATTAAAGGGCATTTAGTTAGTTTTAGCCAAGATGGCAAGCAAACAGCTACCGCAGAAGATGATGGTACTGTTAGCTTGTGGGATTTTCAAGGCAAGCGGTTATTTAAATTTACTGCTCATCAAGGTCAAGTCAGACAAGTCAGTTTTAGCTCAGATGGTCAGCGACTGGCTACAGTAGGAGATGATCGTATTATCCGTTTGTGGAACTTGCAGGGTCAGAAATTATTTCAATCCCCTGTTTTAGCAGATATAAACTTTAACTTAATAAGTCTTAGCTTTAGCCCAGATACTCGTTTGCTGGCAGCCATAACAAATGAAGGGTCAGTCAATGTGTGGAACTTACAGGGTCAAAAATTAGTTCAGTCTCCAATTTTAACAGATGTAAACTCTCACTTTGAACGTCTTATCTTTAGCCCAAATAGTCGTCTGTTAGCAGCCGTAGCAAATAGCGGATTGGTCAATGTGTGGGACTTGCAAAGTGGTAAAAAAATAGACTTACTTGGACATTCAAATGGAACTTCTGGTGTCATTTTTTACTCAGACAGCCTACAGTTGGCTACTACAGGAGGTGATGGTATTGTCCGCTTGTGGGATTTGCAAGGTAAGGAGTTATTCAAATTTACTGCCCATCAAGGTTCGGCTAGGAGTCTCAGTTTAAGCCCAAATGATCAACAACTGGCTACTACTGGAGATGACGGCACAGTTCGTTTATGGAATTTCCGGGGTCAGCAGTTGGCAGAATTTCCAGCAAATTCTCGGAATGTTATTTTTAGTCCAGATGGTCAACAATTGGTCACTTTAGGAGTTGATGACACAGCTAAGTTATGGCAAATTGAAACGTTTGAGGAACTGTTGAAGCGGGGTTGCGGTTGGGTACGGGATTATCTGAAGAATAACCCGAATGTTAGTAAGAGCGATCGCACTCTGTGTAACCAATAGTAGCACACTTAAAAGTGTATAGGCACCAAAAGCCTATCCTATATATAAATGTAGCCCCCAGGCGAATCAATCCAAGAAGGTGCCTCTACTCTGTTCATGTCATGTTTTATCAAATGTGAAGTAGATTGAATCACTATGATATCAACGTCAAACTACTGGAAAGTGCGCTTGCCGTCAGTAAGCAACAGAGAAATCGATAGAGCCAAGGAGTTTTTTAAATTACAATTCCCTGACTTAAGTCAAAAGACTACACTATCGGCAGAAGAGAATAAAGACATTCAAAGGGAGTTATGGCAAATGTTTCGTTTCGCTGATGACGTTTATCAGCGCGCTTATGCTGGACTTTGTTTACGGTGTTATGTTTCACATCGAATTTTTCTTACCTGCCAACAACACATCCCTCGCATCTACAACATCGGTGCAGAAAAGCCTTTCAGCTATACTGATTTACTACCTTTAGTTTTAAACGACCATGGTAAAACACTGGTGATTTTAGATAGTGAAGGTGAAACTCAATATATTTTGAATCATCATCTGAATCATCATGATAGTACACCTCAACCAATTTCAATAGGAGGAGAATTTTTTAGCGTTCGTATATTACAGAAATTCAAACCCAACTTAGCTAACAATGAAAGCTTAGATAATTGGATTAGAAGACTGACCTGTCAAAATGAAAATATCAAGTCATTTTTGTGGGACCTTGGATTAGCAACTCCTACTGATTGGGCGCTTTTGTGTAAAACTGTAACCGGTCCCCTCTCGCAACTATTTTCGCCAGAACAACTTGACATCATACAAGCTTTTCAAACAGTTTATCAACGCGATAGACGAATAACACGCCAACAGGAACGCTGTTCTGAACCAACACAAAGCCAATGGCAAGAAATATTAGGTTTGTTGCAACAAAAAAATATTGCAATTTCTCTCAGAGAATTAATTTCTGATCTGAAACACATTGCCGAAATTCTACGTCAAGATTGGCTTTCCAGAAAAACAGGCAGTACTAAAACTTTACCCATAATAGAAAATAATTCTGATGATTCAACAAATAATAAAACCCCAGAATTGCCTTATCTAGACCGTGATTTGGAGGATGTAGAATTAGAAAATTTTGAAATTTTCTGCAATGAACTGTTTAAGCAAACTTTATACCAAATAATCACAGAAGTCATTCAAGAGCGTATTGAAGAATTGAAAAAAAGTAGAGCTTATAGTAACTTTGCTCAACGTTATCCGGAAGGATTACGGCTTTACTATCAAGAAAATCTATCTTTAGGTGAGATTGGGAAACAGTGGGGAATAGAATGGAGTAAAGCACGACGTATTTTTCAACTAGGAGATTTTTTGGATATTATCCAATGTCGAACTGAAGAGGTTTTGTTAAATGAGTTGCGTAATAAATATCAGCTAACACAAATTCATAATGATCCTGATTATCTCAAAAACCTCGTCGAGTCAATTAGAGAATTTGCTTTAAGTCAAGCATTTAAAGAAGCCGAAGCAGAATTAGTCGCTAGTAAAAAACAAGTAAAAAACAGCTTAATTGCTCAAATGATTCGCACTTACCTTAGTCATTTGCATCATCTCGTTTAAACGAGAAAACTACTATCAAATATGTATGACTGTTTTGATGAGACAATAACGAGGAAGTCCAAAATGAAAAACTCAAATAATTTTAAACCGGATTTACCAATTATAGAAGAACAATTTTTACCACGATTCGTTTGGTTAGAAGCAGAAGATTTTGAACAAGCGCGCGTAACCAGCGAGACTAAATTCAATCAAACCAAAGAAATAAGCCAATGGCAAATATATCTCAACACACTAGCACTTCGAGGTTTCCAAAAATACCTGAAACAAAGAAACCCAACAATCACAATTAATCAGGATAATCAAAATCAAGCTTTTGATAATATATCTTACCTGACAGTTGATAGATTTAGTTTTTGCTTAATTATTCTAGATAACTTAGTTGACGAACTTGTTTCTATACCTGCAAAAGTTATAACCTCATCTCAACCTGCTCATTTTTATGTGTTGTTAGAGATTTTGGAAGAGGAACAACAATTAAATATTCATGGCTTTTTGCGTCACGACAAGTTATCGCAACACTTGCAACAAAATTTAGATAGTTCTAAAAGCTATCAACTGCCACTATCTTTATTTGATGAAGAGTTAAATAACCTCTTGCTGTACACTCGTTTCTTATCACCATCTGCAATTAAATTACCTGTAGTAGCAAGTCATAACACACTCAGAGAAACTATAGAAGCTGTAGGACAAACCGCATTAGTCAATCTTCGTGAATGGTGGAACGGAGTCTTTGAAGGAAGTTGGCAATCCACAGAGTCTATTTTTAACGGTATTTCCAATAATTACGCTTGGGGTTACCTTAGAAGTGGTAAAGAGTCAAATAGTTTTCCTGTTTCGGGGACTAAATTAATTGATTTTGGCATACTACCGCAAAATAAACCTATAGCCTTAAATGTCAAAATTAAAGAAGAAAACGAAGAAAAAGGACTACTTGTAGAAATTAGACCATTACAAGAAGAATATTTACCATCAGGCTTGAAATTGAAAGTGACTCTTAATCCCAATACTATTGAACCAGAAAGTCAAGAAGCTATAGCAGAAGAAATTGATAAAGGCATTCAAATAGAATTTAGTGAAGCGCCTGGTAAACAATTTCAAGTTGAAGTCAGCTATCAAAATGTTGTAGTTAATGAAGAATTTGTATTATAAAATCGGCACCCAGCCGATTTATCGAAAGCAAATAATGACTTTTGACTTTTGACTTTTGACTTTTGACTTTTGACTTTTGACTTTTGACTTCCCCGTTCGCGCAGCGTCTCCGATAGGAGAAGGGGCTGACCCTCGCTGAGTCCTTACGGACACCTGCGCGGAGGCGCTGCGGCACGGCTGACACGTATGAGCAATGCTGTTGTGCCCCAAAGAGCATTGCTCTATGTTTGAACCAATTGAAAACTGCTGTAATATCATGTCCGGCTAATTAGTTATGATTTCCACGTTAACTGCACCCCACCCCTCAATCCCCTCCCCGCAAGCGGTCCGGGGAGGTGAAGCGCAGCTTTACCGGGGTGGGGTTCTTCAGGTAATGATAAGTATTTAACCGGACTTGATATAACTGAAATTTGATTGAGTGCGATCGCGGCTTCTTGTAAGATTGAGCCGCGATCGCGAGAAAAAAGTGTCACTTCACTACGCTGGAAACGCGCACCATGTGGCTACTGAAGGCTTTTTTAATCCCCTCATTTCATTATAGAGAAGCAACTCAATAACTATCGACTGCTTTTTGAGCCAACAGTGTGAGCGCGGTATCTGCGGTTAGCCCAATATGTGTCACATCCAATGAGCTCTGCTATCTCTTCCCAATCTTTCAGAGTCAGGGCGCTGAGATCGTATGTTTCTGATGATGAATGTTGGTTAAATTTATCGAATGCCCACAACCGCTCGTAGTTGAGAGTGTCGGCGATCACCAGCCAGTCTGCTAGCGAGAGTGTTTTGACGGTTGTGGTTGCAGTTAGTACGCTGTTGCTCATATTTACTCCTGGTATTGCTCATTCCTCTTCTAGGCTCATCCACTTTTAGACATCTCAAGCACAACCCTGACACCTTTGTGTTGCTTGAGAAATTATCTAATTTCTGGAGAGGTTTATTGGCTTTTGTTGATAGCTTTGGTGACATCTGCTAGCGTTTCATACTCTTTTGAAGGTAACTGTTTCAAAGCTCGAAGCACTTGTTCGTCGGTACCTTTTTCTTCAGCATACTTAATCAAGTCTTTTTTGCTAAGGGGATAGTTAACTTCGTTCAAGTTTTTTTCTAGCTGCCCTAGATTCACTTTAGCCATAATTATCCTCCTCAAGGTCTAACACTATGTACCAGTGAAAAGAGTAAAAATTCAGTCAATCACTAAGAAAAAAAGCTGGGATTGTTGTAATTTATTACACTGGAAACTGTTAGATCTTATTCACAAGGATACTTAGAAAGCGTCAGTATTAATACTGGATTAGGTTTATAAAACTTGGTAATCCTATGGAATTGACTTTTTGATGATATAGCAAAAGGCAGAGGGCAGCTATGCTGAAGGCAGAAGGCAAAAGATTGAGTGGTCGAGGTTTCAGAATTTGTCTTTGTCCTAATCACCTTGGCGATTGCTATAAAAAAGAGCAAATACCTGTAGAGACGTGCCATGGCACGTCTCTACATCAATGAGAATTTTGAAATTCATATCTTGATTCAGCAACCCCATGTTTTACAGCAATGGAAGCAGAAAGCCCACAAGTAAAAGGGTTCCTAAGTCACCCTTTTACGTCCTTCAGGTGTGGGATGAATGCGTTGCACCTTTAGGTGCCGTCTGCTCTAATTAGTCTTTCTAAGTATTCGCTAACACTTATATCTTTTTCTCTAGCTTTTATAACAGCTTTAGACCACGCGGTGTCAGTCAACATGACACCGCGTTGCTTTTTGGTTTCTTCATATAATACTGGTACATTCTTTATTCTCTTCTTGCCTTTTCCTGTTGACATACATTAGAACATATAAGTAAAGTAATAATAGTTTATATGGTGCAAGGAGGTGAGTCAAGCGTGTTAGTTTTAGAGTACAAAGCAAAAGGTAACAAAGCACAATACCAGGCAATTGAAGAAGCTATTAAGACTACTCAATTTGTCAGAAATAAGTGCATTAGGTATTGGATGGATGCTTCAAGAGAAGATAATATCAACAATGCTGCCCTTAGTCGATACTCAACAGTACTTCGCGCTGACTTTCCCTTTGTTGCTGCTTTAAACTCAATGGCAGTACAAGCTGCGGCTGAAAGAGCATGGTTTGCTATTTCTCGGTTTTACGACAATTGCAAAAAGAATAAGCCAGGGAAAAAAGGATACCCCCGCTTTCAACACGACAACCGTTCTGTTGAGTACAAAACTAGTGGATGGTCACTGCATCCCACTAAGCGTAGAATCACTTTCACTGATAAAAAGGGGATTGGAAAACTCAAGTTAATGGGTAAGTGGGATATCCATACCTATCCTGTTAAGTCCGTTAAACGAGTTCGGATTGTCCGTCGTGCAGATGGCTTCTATGTTCAATTCTGTGTTGATGTCGAATGCAAAGAACAAGTTTCATCTACAGGTCAGGAGATTGGCTTGGACTTTGGCTTGGAGCATTTCTACACCGACTCGAACGGATATCATGAACCAAATCCCTGCTTTCTACGTAAAGCCGAGAAACAAATCAAGCACGCTCAACGTAGAATCTACAAAAAGGAGAAAGGGAAGAACGGTAGAAAGAAGGCTCGAAACCGATACGCACGCAAACACCTGAAGATAAGTAGAAAACGTACCGAACACGCCAAATCGAGAGCGCGTCACGTCATGCGGTCTAACGACTTATGCGTCTATGAAAACTTGCAGGTTAAAAATATGGTGCGTAACCACCATTTGGCAAAAAGTATTAATGATGCTGGGTGGCGACAGTTTCGGAGCTATCTAGAATACTTTGCCCAGAAGTACGGGAAAGTGGCACTTGCGGTGGAGCCACACTACACTAGTCAGCAGTGTCCACAATGCGGCACGATGGTTAAAAAATCACTCTCAACCAGGACACACACCTGTAAATGTGGATGTGTTCTGCAACGTGACCACGCCGCAGCAATCAACATACTTCGTAAAGGCAAAGAAAAAATTGCTACCTCAGGGCATGGGGGAAGCAAGGTTTCTAAACGGAAACCAAGAAACGCTAGGGGAGTTGAAACCTCTGTTCAGTCTGGAGCAATCCTGATTGAGTAAGTTTTGACGTTGAGCCTAGAATCCCACGGCTTCAAGCCGTGGGAGTGTCAATCCACTTGCTTCAGCAGTCCCTGCACAAGCTCAACAGCGAAGGTTTTATAGCCTACTTTGTCAAACAAAATCACCAGTTTATCGCCTTCGTAGCGCATCACCCGCCCTTTACCAAAGTTGGTGTGAATGACACTGCTGTTGATAGGGAAAGGTTGAAAGGCAGTCTCCTCAACAGTGACTCCAGCTTGGCAATTATCGCAAAATCCACACTTGTTCTGTATTGGTTCACCAAAATAGTTGAGCAGGTACTGGCGACGACAATCTTGCAATTCGGCGTAGTTTCGCATCATTTCTAAGCGCGATCGCACAAATTGTTCTCGTCGTTCCTCAGCCAGTGCGGCTGAAGAAGCTGCTGATTCTTGGTTGACTTCTGCCTCGCTTTTAATAACCTCGCCAGTCGGCAAAATTTCTACCGCCTCCACTTCTTCCAAGCGACTGAGAGCTTTTGTGAGTTTATTTTGAGACAGTTCTGTTTCTTCCTGTAAATCTTCCGGCTCAAGTGGCGCATCAGCGTTTTGCACTGCTTCTGCGACTTGCAAAACTTCCTCAAAATCTACCTTACCGCCGCTGGCAAAAAAACGGCGGATGTTCAGGTCATTTGAACGATAAAACAGAATCGCTTTCGCCTCCTCCCCATCGCGTCCGGCGCGTCCAATTTCCTGATAATATGAGTCAATAGAATCGCTAATGTCGTAGTGGAAAACAAAGCGCACATTCGGTTTATCTACCCCCATACCAAAAGCAGTCGTGGCGACAATAACCTCTGCCTCATCAGCCATGAATGCAGCTTGAACTTGCTCGCGTTCTGATGCTTTCATTCCTGCATGATAATGGACGGCTTTGATACCTTTTTGACATAAAGCTTCAGCGATTTCCTCAGTGCGCTTACGAGTTGCAGCGTAGATTATACCAGGCTTTTCGGTAGCGGCAACACGCTTGAGCAAAGCAGTTTGTTTCTCAGCTTCGTCGTGGAAAGTCTCCACACCTAACCAAATATTTGGACGGTCAAATCCACGTACGAATATATGCGGTTTGCGCATTCTCAAACGTTCCACAATCTCATCCCGCACAATCGGTGAAGCGGTAGCAGTTAGGGCAAGTACAGTGGGATGACCAAGGGTATCAATCACACCACCCAACCGCAAGTAATCAGGACGGAAATCATGTCCCCACTCGCTGATACAATGAGCTTCGTCTACTACAAATAGAGAAGGTTTTGCATCCGCTAGTCGTGCAAGGACTTCCTCATTATTGAATTGTTCTGGGGCGAGAAACAAAAATTCTAGCTTTTTCTTTTCTAAGTCTGCAAACGCCTCCTCTCGTTCTGCGTTAGGTATGGTAGAGTTGACAACAGCAGCTTCAGCCACATCCTGCTCCTCAATCGCTTCTACTTGGTCATGCTGAAGGGCAATTAAAGGGGAAATCACTACAGTTGCACCAGGAAGTAACAAGGCAGCAATTTGGTAGATTGCTGATTTACCAGAACCTGTAGGCATTACAGCTAGAGTGTCGTGTCCATCAACAACAGCTTCGATGACTTGTTGCTGTCCAGGACGCAAGCTGTCGTAACCAAAAGTTTTTTGTGCAATGTCTTGAATCTGCTTTTGCTTTGAGCGCTGCTTAGCCATACTTAAGTCCTTATCCTAATAAGTCTATGTTGGATTTGGACTGAAAGCACTGCCTTCCTGCTACGGAATTAAGCTCTTAGATGTAGCGATTAGCACATAAAAGGCGAGGCTTAAAACTGGCGATCGCCACCATAATCAAGAGCCTCAGAGATTCTTGAGAATTTTCTAAAGGAAACATTAAATCTACTTGGTTTTTTTTGTCAAACAGTTAACAATGTATTTGCGTGTAAATGCTTTAACAATAACACGCAAGTTAAGACGAAATTAAGGATGCACTACTAAAAGGTGTCATGGCAATAGTGACTTCAAAAATGAAGAGATGAGGAAAGCTATTACTGGCTCATTTCTAATTTTTTATATCTTGGTCTTGGCACTGTTTGTTTCATCAGGATTTGGTTCTACCGAAAGCCAACACAGCTAGGAAATTATTGAAACTGTAATGTCGCCTTTATCTACTCTGATGGGTGCCATTACTCTCTTTTACTTTGGCTCAAGATATCTTGACAAAACACAAACCCAAAACCAAGAAGACTAATCTAGAAAATACCTTCATTGGAGGAGTGAATGAAATCTATCAAATTGCTACTACTTAGCATGACTTTCATCTTCTTTGCATGGATGAGTCCACTGCAAGCTAGTCCATTAGCTCAAGTGCCAATACCTTTAGTTCAAGAACGTGAAATAACACCCCTAAACAGTTCACAGGATGTCCTAACCGTTGCAACTTTCAATGTTGAGAATTTAGATCCTAAGGACCAACGCTTTGAGAATATTGCCAAAATTATTGTCAATAATTTGAAAGCACCTGATATCATCAGTTTAGTTGAAGTTCAGGATAACAACGGTCCAACCAATGATGAGGTTGTGAATGCAAACCGGACGTACCAAAAACTTATTGCTGCTATCGAAAATATCAGTGGCCCAGCATACGACTTTGTTGATATTGTACCCATCGATGATCAAGATGGTGGAGAACCTGGAGGCAATATCCGTGTCGGCTTCTTGTTTCGACCTAGCCGGATAACCCTGGATAAACTGCCTAGAAGAGGTGGTCCTTTAGATGCTGTCGCTATTCGTGAAGATGCAAATGGTCCTGATCTCTCGCTGAATCCAGGTCGTATTGACCCCACGAATAATGCTTTTGATGACAGCCGTAAGCCACTTGCTGCAGAATTTTTATTTAACAACCAAAAACTGTTCGTCGTTGCTAACCACTTTGTTTCCAAAAAAGGAGGTCCCCCAGACGACGGTAAACGCGACAATCAAGCCCAAATTGTTAATGAATTTACAGCGCGACTATTACAGGTTGACCCTAATGCCAATGTCATTGTACTGGGTGATTTGAACGATTTACCAGATTCCCAACCTTTGAAGACTTTGAAGGGAAATATTCTTGAGAATCTGACAGAACGTTTACCTCAAAGCGATCGCTATAGTTTTGATTTCAAAGGAAATCTTCAATTAATTGACCACTTGTTGGTGAGTAAAAACCTTTCTGTTGTTGCTCAGCCTCAGATTGACATTGTACATGTCAACGTTGGCTTTAGGAATTCGGTCAGCGACCATGATCCCGTTCTTGCAGCCTTCACACTGCCTGCTAAAGGATCTACCACTTCCTCAAGGCTTACAGTTATCGAACCTACTGCTGCTAGGGAGTAGGGAGTAGCTTACAAGGAAAAGGGGGTTGGGGAGGTGAGGTTTGCGTTATCCGAACCGTATTGTCCCCACTCCCTCACCGCAGTCTCCGCATCAGCAAAGCCAAACGAATCTGCACCGCGTCATCAAAGCGGCGTGGCTCAAGCCCAGTGAGCGAGGTAATCTTATCTAATCGGTAACTCAGAGTATTCCGGTGAATCGACAGCCGATTTGCTGTGGAAGAGGGACAGCAGTCTTCAGAAAAGAATGTATCTAAAGTTGTAAGCAATTCCGGTTCGTGGTTGAGAGGACTCAATAGATATGTTGCCAATTCGATTTTTGTCTGCTCATCCGCAACCCCAATAAAAGCTGCAATTCCCAATCTATCTAGGCAGTGTACTTGATTGCGATCGCGAAAGCGACACCCCAAAGACAAAGCTGCCCGTGCATCTTGGTATGATTGGGCAAGTCCGCGCATTCCTGGGTGATAGCGACCAATGCCAATGCTAATCGATGCGTCGGTATCAGTTCGTAACCTTGATAATAAAGCCTCCGCCGCTCGCTTGAGCGCTGTGAGATTTGCCCAAGAAGAACTGCACTGCTCTGGAACATCGCCACGATTTGCCCAACTCCCCAAGTTTTTCGTATCGCTTGCTTTAAGCACAGCCACCTCGCCATCACCGAGATAAGCGCAAATTGTATCGTTAGGCAGATGGAAAAAGCTGACGACACTGCCAATAACTAAAGTAGCCCGTCGCCGTATTTGCGCCTCTGTTGAAGAGGAGGTGGCGACGCGGGGACGCAGTGACGCTGAGACATTCTCCAAGCCTTGATCGCAAACTCCATTTCCTAAAATGTAATCGGCAGCATCGATTAAAATCACTGCACGGGGTGGTGTTAAATCTAAGCTTAGAAGTTTACTATGGTGTAGGACAGTTGCCTCGTCATCTATTAAACCGTTAAGTAAGTCGTAGATAAACTTATTCTTTAAGTGATGTTGGTTAGGCAAAGCATCAATGACTGCTGTCTGATTAACTACCAGTTCCACGATGACTTGTGCTAAGCGAGGAGAAATTTCCTCACCATTGTCAGGTTTGCCAATAATCACTTCACCTATTTGTGTATCAAAAATAATCGGTACTCGCAGGTAATCAAAAGTGAGTTGTCCACAGATATGGTTGAAGGAAAGCCCAACAAGCTTGCGATCGCTACTGGCAATTGCTATTGAATGCTGGTCAATCACAAAAACTGCCGCGCACAATAGCTGCGCCACCCTTTGCGCCACTATTTTGGCAACTCGCTCAAATTGTGCAGTGGTAGTTAATAAAGCTGTCATTTATTTCTTATGTCCAACGGAACTGCAATTGCTGTCATATCGAAAGCAGTATCCAAGAGACATCATAGTACCGTCATCACTCTTACGACAGACAAGTTAAAGCGTATTTTAAATCACACAGTATCACTTTTCTTCTGTCTAATTATCTATGCAATTAGACAGAGAAAATCTTTCTCCCAGTAGCGGTATGAATCAAGACTGAACTTTATGTTACACAGCTGTTAGTAAAGAAAAATAAAGAATATATTTATGCAACTAGCAGGTAAAGTGGCTCTAATAACAGGAGCAGGTTCAGGTATAGCTAAAGCGACAGCAAAATTGTTTGCAAAACAAGGTGCAAAAGTTGCTGCTTTGGGGCGAACAAAGGAGGAACTAGAAGACACTGTTGCCGAAATTCAGAATGATCATGGTGAAGCAATACCGCTAGTTGCTGATATCTCACATCCAGAAGAAATGCAACAAGCAACCCAACAAGTTATAGATAAATGGGGACGCTTGGATATTGTGTTTGCTAACGCCGGTATTAATGGCGTATGGGCACCAATAGAGGAATTGGCACCAGAAGAGTGGGATAAAACAATAAATGTCAATTTAAAAGGAACATTTCTCACAGTAAAATACGCTGTGCCTTATTTGAAAAAGCAGGGAGGTTCTGTGATTATCACCTCATCTGTCAACGGTACGCGTATTTTTAGTAACACTGGCGCTACTGCTTATTCTTGCACAAAAGCGGCACAAGTGGCTTTCACAAAAATGGTAGCTTTGGAGCTAGCTAAACACCGCATTCGTGTTAACGTAATTTGTCCTGGTGCCATTGAAACAAATATTAACGAAAGCACTCAAAGACGGGATTTAGAAAGCGTTCAAGAACCTGTTGAGTTTCCTGAAGGGCACATTCCTTTGACTGATGGTAAACCAGGAACATCGGAGCAAGTAGCACAATTAGTTCTCTTTTTAGCATCAGATGCTTCCAGCCACATTACTGGTACCGAAGTTTGGATTGATGGGGGAGAATCTTTATTGAAAGCTTAGAAAGAGATAAGCTGTAGAGCGACAAATTATTTGTCACTGCTTTTCTATTGTACTTTGGCTACCGGAAATAGCAGTAGCTTAATTGTGGGTTTTCATCTCGTCATGATATTAGCCATTAGCTAGAGGATTCATGATAATTGATTGTTCCCGATCCACTAACGTTTTTGATACTGCTGTTTGATATGTTAAATAAGTTACTAAATGGTGAAATATCTTCCGGTTTATCTTGTTTTTGCTCCTGCTGAGAACTAGTTTTACTTTCAGCAGGAGGTTTCGCTCTAATTTTGAGAATTGGAGTCAGTGACTCTGGAATCCCTGCTAGTTGAATGGCGATGCGTCCAAGCTCATAAGCGTCTTCAATGGATAGTTCATTCCCCAGCCCTTGATAAAATGCTCCTGCAAATTTGATGGCAGCGCGATCGCCAATAGCCTGATTCATGCCAATGACATAGTCAATATGTTGGTGAATTGCCTCAGCTTGAGCTTCTGAATAACAGGCGTTGAGCAAAACACAATTTATTTTTTCTTTCAACAGCTTAAATAACTGCGTTAGGACTTCAGTACTTACAAGCTGCGTTTGTCCTGAATCGTCCTCCAAAGCTAACCCTTGATCCCCTGCACCATGTCCAGAAAAATGTACAATCTGTGGTTTATGCTTTACTAAGGCATGGAGCAAATCATTAGAGCGAACTGCCCACTGTGGAATAATTTCAAACTGATCTCGCATTTTGGCTCGTTCCAAAGCTTCGTAAATATCCCGCACTTCTTCATCTAGACGAAGCTTGTATGTATTTACTGGATTTGCTGCCAGGAGGAGGATCTTCATCTTATTGTTCATGGTTTCTTTAGTCTGGAATTAGCAGAGTATGTTGCTATGTTTGGTCATTACCATCAAGCAGATTGATAGTATGTATCAATCTGCTATACTTCTACGTCTAGAGAGTAATTTTAGGTATCAGAAAGTTTTTCGGGTGATGCAGGAAACCATTCTGCTCCGTGAACTGTACCATGGTTATTCTCAGATATAACATTTCTCACCTGATTGGTATCTTTATCTCCATCATCCAGTCTCCAATAACCAACTAACCCTTTCAGTTTTTCCTCTTTGCCATTTAATCGATAGTGCTCCAACCGTTGAGACATATTTGCTTTGATTTGAGCCTGAGTACGAGCTACGTTCCACAAACGAACTTCGGCAATCACAACATTGCGATAAGCCGTGTCCGCTTCTTTCTGACCAATTATTAGATTCGTTTCCAGATTTTCAAGTGAATCTGCAAAAAGTCCTATAGTTTTATTTTGCCCTTGAAAAATAATGGTATTGGATTTCCCGTCAACTACGCTATCTTGGCGTCTACCATCAATATAAATTGCAATTTCTTTTGAGCTTTTGTCCCAAGTAAATGCAATATGATGCCACATACAATCATCTGGAGCATTCTCTTTAGAATAAACAATTGTTGTTTTGTCTTTTTCAGAATTGCCAAAACTTAGAGCAACACGAATTTTTCCCTCATGCCAGGATAAAGAATAGCCCTTGTTTACACCGCTATTCTGCTCAAGAGTACCACCCCGACTTACAATGACACAATTACCAAACTTATGTTTCACCCATGCCTCAACAGTAATTGCACTAGGGGTATTTAAGCTTTCACCACTACCGCAATCAATGTAATCGCCCTGCTCGCTAAATTTCAACCCAATTGGCAAGGTCAAGGGTAATGTAGGATACTGAGAAGCCTTTAATCTTTTTAGCTTCTTAACGCTTACACCATAGGTACCTTGATTTTCTTTAAGAAGGCAAAGGGCACTGTACGGCTTCAACCACTCTCCTCCATGAACACTACTATAGTTTTTCGAGACAAGGTTCATTGCCTTGTCACCCTCTTCTTCATCCAGTCGCCAGTAACCAATTAACCCTATCTCATTACCTTCTAATTTGCCCTGCATATCTGCTTTGATTTGGTTTTGAGTACGAGCTATTTTCCAGAGACAGACTTGAGCAATAGAAGCGTTCAAGGGATACCCATTTTTCTCAGAACGACCAATATTTAGGTTACACTTTGGCTCACCAATAGGTCCTTGAAAATTTTTAGTATCGTATCGGAATTCAAGTTCTTGTATTTCTCCATCAACATATATTTGAACATCTGTTGATTTTTGCTCCCATGTAAATGCAATATGATGCCATAAGTCATCATTTAAAACATATTCTTTAGTGTCAACAATTGTTATTTCCTTGCCATTTCGTAGCTCTACTCGAATCTTTTGAGACCAGCGCCACAAGCTGTAACCATCCTCTCCCCAACTACCACCTCGGCTTACAATAAATCCATCTTTGTTTATATCATTGTTCTTAACCCATGCCTCAATTGTAATGGCTTCTTTAATATCCAAGCTTTCAGAATTTCCGCAGTCAATATAACCATAGTCCTTCAATTGCAACCCAAATCTATCTTGAATTTTAATTTCTTTGGAAAAATCAATGCTTGATGGAGCGCGTACACTAATTTGAGCAAGGTTATAATATACCTTATCCTCACCTTCTTCAAATCGCCAGTAACCAATCAACCCTTTCTTATCATCACTATTCAACCGACGATACATAGTTTGTTTTATATCTTTTAGCTGACGAACTACACTCCAAAGACGAACTTCAGCAATGGAACCCCTGAAATAATTCTGATTTTCGTAAGTACAACCAATATATAAGTTCTTTTCTGACTTCCCTACCGGACCCGAAAAGTTTTCATCCCCGCTCCACAACCATCCTGTTTTCTCTTCTCCATCTGCGTATATTGCAATATTTTCTAAATCCCATGTAAATACAATATGATGCCACAAGCCATCATTTAAAACAGATTCTTTAGTATGAAAATTTATTTTTTTATCATTATTCTGTAACGTTACAGTAATATTTCCGTATATTGAAGATAGAGAATAAGCGCCCTCTCGGTTAATAATGGTTCCATTTCCAGACATAGGATTGCGTTGAACCCAAGTCTCAACTGTAAATTTTTGTGTAGTATCTAAACTTTCATGAGCACCTAAATCAACATAACTGCTTTCTCCATTAAACTCAAGAGCAGATGATAAAGGTGGATAGTTCAATTGTTCAGAGGTCACAACAAAGTCTTCGATAAAACTTTGTAGTTTAGAGTTTGTAAAACTCTCTTTTTTCAAATCCTCTACAATCCGACAAATGCGAGTTCCTTGTGAAGCCACCCAATCAATCAAAAAAGAATTATTTTCACTATTATCTTTGCTAACAGTCCTTATTTTGGGAATAACTTTCTTTGTTAATGCTACTAGTTCCCAATTCATGTTAAAAACAGGGCTACCCGACGAGCCATAATCCGTATCTGCTCGATAATCTAAATTATTAAACGATAGTTTAACGGCTTGATTATTTTTTAAAACAATCTCTTTTTTTCGACCTCTTGGATGTTGAATAATAGCCACTCCATCGCCGCATAATTTATTTTTGTTTCCGGTCAATCCATAAAAAGCTAGCTTCTCATTTTCATAACCATAACTCTTTAGTTTTTTAATGAGTTTTTCGACTTGAGCTTCATTTAAGCCGGGAGCAATACTATCCTCCGATTCAATTAAGTCAAGCCAGCCGAATTGATACCCAGCCGATCGTCTAGTAGACGTATCAGGCTGTAACTGCACAAGAGTATAGTCTAGCTGGGAATTGGAAACAAAGAATAATTGTGGATCGAATTCATAGTCTAAAGTTTTAGTTCCAAGCTCACCTTCATAATTAAACTGTGCAACACATTGTTCAGCCACTTCTCGTGTGGGTATCACATGGTGATTTGTTAATAAATGACTACCGCCAACTAGGAAACCTGTACCGAGCGGAAATGGGTTCAGTTTCAGTAGCTCATTAATATGTTTCTCCAATAAATCTATAGCGTCTAAGTAAGTTATATTTTTTTGCTCAATTTTTTTACCAAAAATTTCAGAAAACAAACTAGTAGGAATTGAAAAGGTGCTTCTCAATTCCTCTGCAGGCTTGAAGAACCTACTTTTCTCAAAAGTTGGGTATTTATCTGTGAGTTCTTTAGCCCTGTTTCTGTGAAATTCAAAATATTCTTTCAAAATATCGATTGAACAGTACCTTGATATTCGACATACCGCTTTACTCTTTTCTAAACCTACTTGTAAAAATGAAACAGGTTGAAAATCAGGTTGATCAATGACGGCGCTAAGTCTCGGTTTATACGCGCTAAGCCTTTCCCGGTAATTTTCAATATAAATTTTCAAGAGTTCATCATCGGCAAGCTGGCGATCGCTCTCGTCAGATTTGGAGGATGTTCCTTCAACGGGTACTGAGGAAGTGCTACCCTGACATCCATAAGAGCCTTGTCCTGTCAGTGACCATGCTTCTGCTATAAATTTTTCTAATTCTGTAAGATCTGAAGAAAAAGTACCCATAGTTATTCCCCTGATAATTACTATCACCTAATACTTCTACATTGACAAAAATGCGATTATGTGGTTAAAAACCTTACTAATTTGCCAAACGGAAGTTAAGTTCGGAAAGCTTCCCTTCTATATCCTTAATAGATGCAAGTACAATCAACTTATGCACTTTTCAAGTAGATGTAACAGAGAAATATAATAAGTGCCTAAGTTATTAGTACCTAGAAAGCCATTTTAGCAATCGCGCTACTTGGGTGAAATCTTTGAATTACATAACAGTATATTTGTACTGACTTTTCACGGGAAGTTCTCAAACTACGAAAAAGCGTTGCTTTTTCCACAGCTTTAAGTAAGTCGGCACGATAAAACCCATGGATGTTTAGTTTTGTAAAAAATCTGGAATGATCTATTTTTAAGCTATTGGGTAGCTTTACATTTCGTTACATGGCTTGATTTTTTAACGCCGACTTACTTAATCTCAATAGGTTTAAATTATTGAAAATGATTAACGAAAAATTAGGGCTTGGCGAAACCCTTAAAATGACCTTTTCCACATACCGTGAAAAGTCAGTAGATTTGTAGAGCGATCAAATTTTATCACTTTTGAACAATATCTGGCTCTTTAAGTTTATTAAAATAAAATGTACTAACTCCTGTTGATTCAGTAATATTAAGAATTAATGCTCTTGTGAATATTTTTTAATAAACTGATGGGAGTGTAACAGACCAGTCAGCTTCAATGCCAAAGTTCTCACTCTAAAACCAACCTTTCAGCAAATGCCCTTTATTCTGAAAGAATATAAAATCATATAAAATTTAACTAAAACTACGTCCATCTTGAGAGATGGAGCTTTTTCAAGACGCAGTTGAGATATGTAGCCGTTAGTATGTAAGCTTTGCAGCTAATACTGTAAGAACTAGAGGTTTCAACTTAGATAAGGTTTTAATACCGAAAGTACTTTAAAATTTTAAGTATTCAGATACATAATTTGTTCCTACATTTACATATACATATGAAAGGATTCCGTTTTCACCAACAGTCCTTAAGTTTAAATTTAGAAGGTATAAATGCAGGGCAACCAACATCAGCCAGAAAGGCTCTCATTGTGTTAATTACTTTGTTATATTTTTCCGTTGGTTTTCTCACTAGTTATTATGAAACACTGATAAGTTTATTTTTTATTGTGGGGACAGACAACGCTCGCCTTTCCATTTCGCTGCTTACGCTCATTGTTATTACTTGGGTCATGACAGCTATTTTTTATTCTTCCGATAAAAATTTACTTATTACATTATTAACGTTTTTATTTGCTATAGCAGTTCAACAAGTAATTGTAAAACTCTTTCCTAAGATTTTTACAAAGTATTTTTTGGCCACATTCTTATTTGATACTTTACTTCCTTTTACAATTACATTTCTGAGCTTTTTAGCTATTCGTTTTGCTATAGCCTTGATTGATATTTTATGGTATAAACCTGCTTCAATCATTGTAAAAAATTTTGGAATTCTTATTGTTACGCTTGCAGCAGTCATTGGGGCTTTTTCATGTTTATCGATACAAATACAAACTCAAAATCCAAAAATTGTAGAAACAATGACTCCTAATGTGAGAACAATTACTGTGTTAATTGGTGTTTCGTTTAGCTGTTTAATAACGTTAACTGCTTGGATCGCAAATCGTTTCCGCAATGCTCCTTGGGATTATTCAGGCTTGTTGCGAGCATTAGTCCTTGCAGTTGGGTGCTGGAGGAGTACATCTTTTTATGATTTAGATCTAAGCGGCGTTAACTTAAGGAATGCAAGGTTAGCTAACACCGATTTGCGAGCAAGAAAACTCTACCGAACTTGTCTTCAAGGGGTCACAGGTCTGGAAAGAGCAAGGGTCGATAACCGTTACTTAGATTTAGAACTACCAAATGTACAAAAACTTCTTGTACACGCATATTGTGAAGACAAGAACTTTAACCGTCTTAATTTGCGAGGAGCCTATCTTCAAGGTGCCGATCTCCGGCGATTCGATTTCACCGATACTGAACTTACTGGAGCCGATTTAAGGGACGCCGATCTGCGAGGAGCCATCCTACTCCATACTCAAGTGATGGGAGTTGATTTCACTGGTGCAAACTTAACTGGCATCTGCATTGAAGATTGGAGTGTTAATAGTCAGACGCTTTTTACTAATGTCCAATGTGACTATATTTATCGCAAATTAGACGAAAAGGAAGAACCTACCGATCGCTATCCAGCAGACCGAAATTTTGAACCCAGAGAATTTGAATCCCTTTATCAAGAAGTGGGTAATGTCGTTGAATTAGTTTTTAAAGAAGGAGTCAACTGGCGTGCTTTCACCTTTGCCCTGCAAAAACTCCATTTAGAAGACGATGGTTTGGGATTGGAACTCAAAGGGCTTGAGAAACGAGGGGATCTGTGGGTTGTTAAAGTAAGTCATAATGAGAACGTACCTACCAAAGAAATAGAGCAACGCCTCAATGCCTCCTATGAAGAGTTGAAGCAACTGCTCTCTACAAAAGAACAGCAAATTAACAGCTTACTAGGAATTGCCACCAACCAAGCAGAGGCGATAAAAGAATTCAGCAAACGTCCATTGGGGAACAGTTTCTTCATTACTGGCAGTACTATAACTAACCTGGCAGGCTCTGGGCAAATTGAATATAATGAAGCCGCCGATCAAGTTCGCAACATCGTTGCCAATAGTTCCGATCAAGTGCAAGTCACAACCACGGTGCGGAATTTCCTAGCTCAACTACAAGGGCAGAGTGTTGCTACTACAACAGGGACTCAGGCGGAACTGATTAAGCAAGTGCTTCTGAATGAGGCAGACAAAGATCCTATCTTCAAACAGCTTCTTGTTCTGCAAGGTCAGCAACTGGTGGATGCAATGCAAGAAGGAGCAATTACCACTGCTATCCGAGGAGCGATCGCACAACTCCATTGACTTCGTTTGTCCGGTATACCTATCAAAACCTGTTCTTCGGCTCACACAATCACAACCATCATGATTTTATTTTGTGCGAATCATTGACAGGGTTTAAAGTCAACAAGGCTTCTGACGTTTCGTCATTTTAGCAAAAGATTTTAGCAAAAGATAAAAAACAATGTGGGCATTCTCCTTGCTTGCAATCAGCAGGAATTGCGAATGCTGTTTCACAGTTAGGGATGCTCCCAGTAAAGACTTGAACTCTCCACGCTTTGAAAAACGTGGATTCTAGACTGTTGTTGCTACGTGGGCTAAAAGCCACACTCCGCAACTTTGTCTGGTGTTTTTGTAAAACACGTTGACGAGGGTAAGACAGCCCTACCCGCCTCGACCCTTTCGGGCTGTACGGCTACTTCGGTATCTTCCAACCATGAAGATTTTACGTATTGATGGCTCTAAAAAGACTTTTCAACACAACCCCATATCTTCAATTGTCGTGGTTCAGCATGGCATCACGTTTGTTTTTTGGAGTTTTTCATCCTGTGCTACCATGACATCAATATAACTTATTAATGATGTCATGAGTAGATTTAGTGCAAGATTTTCGCTCATAAGAGTATGAAGAATTGGTAAGACTAAGCAAACAAAAAGAGAGGTCGATGAATGACTTAATTAGAGAAGCGGTAAGGCAATATCTTGAAAGAGAAACAAAGGGATAAATCCCTGTCGGGTTTCATCCCCTGGTTTAAAACACAGATGTAGTTTTCCTCCGTGCGTCAAACTACATCTTCAGGGGTTCTCACCCTCCCACTATGTCTTGATAGTTTTACTACCTACTTAAATTATTAATTAATGTTGCAAACTGTTAACCTTTGGCGTAATCTCAATAAATGAAACTGAAGAAGACTAGAAGAGAATTATATTGACAGGCTGGTCTTTATCTATAAAATTCTTTCAAGATAACAAAGCCCTAGAGGCTACTAAATGAGATGATACCGGAACTCTCTGGCAGGCGAACCTGGGCAAATCTACCGAAAAATCTTGGATCAAAATGTGCTGCATTTATCCATCGTCCAAAAGCTGTTTTCCTTCTGCTGAATGCTTTAGCAGGGGGAGTCATAGTAACTTTGAGCAGTTGCAGTTCGCAGCCAAGTAGCGTCACTCTCTCTAGTGGCATCGCTGGTAGTTACTACAATCGCTTAGGTGAGCAAATTAATAATTCTACCAAAGCTACGGTAAAACTCTCTGTTAAAAATATCAAATCGCAAGGCTCTCAGCAAAACTTAAAACGCTTGCTTGATCACCAAGTCGATTTTGCAATAGTACAGTTGGATGTTGCCAATGAGGCAATGCGCCAAGAAAAAGTCAAAGCAGTTGCGATTCTGGCAAACGAATACGTCCACATTATTACCCGCAAAGATTCTGGCTTAAAAACGTTTGCTGATCTTCAAGGAAAGCGAGTTGCTGTTGGTACTCCTGGTAGCGGGATAAGCTTCACGGCTGACCGATTGCTTAAAGCGGATAAGATAACTGTTCAACCAGATAACTCTAGTTTTGATGAAGCATTCAAGAAACTGAAATTTCGACAAGTGGATGCAGTTATTTATGTAGGAAGTCTGGGTGCAAGTAAAAATCTACGGCAGGAATTTGTAAATAATCCTGACTTAAGTCTGCTTTCTATCGAACCTGCATTAATCAACCAGCTGACTGTTTTCGACCCCGGTTCCTATCAAAGTGCAGAGCTACCTACCGGAACTTATACATCGCGTCCACCCATTCCAGACCGAAACTTACTGACCCTCTCAACTCCTACCGTTTTAGTGACTCGCCCTGATATGAATCGGCACAAGGTTGCACTGGTAACCTGGTCTATTCTCTCCACTGCCCGTACTTATTCCCAATTCTATCCTGCACTGCAAAACGAAGAGCCTAAAAACCTACTGAGACAAGGGCTGTTTTACATCCACCCAGCAGCAGAGGAGGTGTTTGAACAGGGTGATCCCCGCATGGCGCTGATGCATTACTGGGAAAGTAACAGTGACTTGCAGGCTGGAGTTTTTATTTTGGGCACCAGCAGCATACTAGGATTAGTGTTGCGACAGTGGCACAGACAACGCTCTAAGAAGATGGTGACTACAACTGCCAACCGGATTAATGAACTCAAGTCACTGTTGCCAGACCACCCCCAACAGGCATTGGATGGTATCGAAGACCTCAGCCAAGAGCATCGGCTGATGTTTGTTGAGGGTGCGGTGACAACGGAAGTGTACGAGCAGCTGCGGCACAAAACACAGACTTTTACAGATCAGTGTCGTAGACTCTTAGAGCAGCAGCGCAAAAAATTTGTTATGGACACTCTCCTGCTACTTGATGAATGGCAGGCAACATTGCAGACTGATCCAGAAGCCGCATTACAAAAGCTGAGTTATATTAAGCAGCAGTATCGACATATGCTGCTATCAGATCAGGTTGACATTGACGCATACATGGAATTGATGCAGCTCACCCTAATTTCTTTGATGACACTGGTGCCAAAACATTCTCATAATGGCATAAATTCTTCAAAACATGACCAAACACTCAAAGTTAATTCAAATAATTCGGTCGAACTCTAACATATTTTATTGCATTCTATCGATTGTGCGATACTGAATTGCTTCAGCAACGTGGTTGGTTTTCAGTTCATCATCCCCTGCTAAATATGCAATGGTTCGTGCTACTTTAAGAATGCGATCGCCGAAGGCGGGGCAAATAAATTCTGTTAACTCATTAAGGAATAAGTTAACTATCCCAAATACAAAAATTACTCAATGCCGATTAAAATCTCAATTTCTAAATTTTTGGCTGAAATATGGGTAGGCAGTTATGAGAAGTACGCCGCGTTCGCCTTGCCTAAAATGATGAGATCCAAGCCCCTTTACAAAGCCCAATTCTCCAAAACTAAATTGGGGACTTGGGAAAAGTCCCGAACATTCCGTGTAACCAGAATTCCATTCACACAAAGCGCAATCGCGGCAATCCGTAAATCCTGCCGACCAACTTTAATCTTTTGATGGATTAGATTCGTATATATTTCTTGTTACTATCTGCTGCATTCTCAGTAGCATCCAATTCTTGACGATACTCCTGAATATACTGCTGAACTGCGTCAAAGTCTGGATCATCTTTAAACACGCCTGCAAATTTCATCCAAGGTCTTTCAGATTGCTCAGCAGATGGTAATTTAATTTCCATCGGAATGACTTCAACTCTATTCATGCGCTCTCGCAAAAGCTGCTTGAGCGTTGCAACTGCCTGTTCGCGAGTTCCTGCTTCGACACGATACTGTGGAAGTTCCAAAATAGATGCGATCGCGCTACCATCCTCTTTAGTTTCCAGCACAATATTGACCTTTAAATTTGCGGTCTGTGATGTTGCTAAAATATAGGGTTCCATAAAGTTCAGACTCCTACTCATCTATCAAAATCATAGCTTTGGGGTTGCTGTTCTAACTGCTGGCTTTTGTGCCTACACAAAACTACTGCATTCTATCGATTGTGCGATACTGAATTGCTTCAGCAACGTGGTTGGTTTTCAGGTCATTATCCCCCGCTAAATCTGCAATGGTTCGTGCTACTTTAAGAATGCGATCGCTTGCCCTTGCCGACAAACCCAATTTTCTAATTGCCCCTTCCAATAAGTTGCGACTGCTATCATCTAGCTTGCACCATTTCTGAAGATGACGACTCTGCATTTGGGCATTGCAAGATAGATTTGCTGCATTGTTAAATCTACTCGATGCGTAGTCTCGTGCCTGTTGCACCCGTTCCCTGACAGTTGCTGATGATTCTCCTGTAGGTTGTTGGGTAATCTCCTCTGGTTTGAGGCGATTCACTGCAACTTGCAAATCAATTCTATCCATCAAAGGTCCCGAAAGCTTCGCCCAGTATTGCTCTCTCTGCCTTGGCGAACAAGTACATTGCTGTATGGTATCTCCGTAGTAACCGCAAGCACAGGGATTGGTACTGGCAACCAAAGTAAACTGAGCAGGAAACATCACAGATTGTCTTGTCCTAGAAATCGTCACGTAGCCATCTTCCAAAGGCTGACGGAGGAATTCTAAAACATCTCTTTTAAATTCTGTTAACTCATCTAGGAAAAGTATACCTTTATGTGATAAGGAAATTTCACCTGGACGCGGAAAGCTACCACCGCCGACAAGAGAAGGACCAGATGCTGAGTGGTGGGGACTGCGGAAAGGGCGATCGCGCACCAATGATCCTCTATTCTTTAATAACCCAGCTACCGAGTGGATACGAGTGACTTCCAAAGCTTCTGAGAATGACAATGCAGGTAAAATACCAGGCAAACGTCGTGCCAGCATAGTTTTGCCACTTCCAGGCGGTCCTACAAATATTAAGTTATGTCCACCAGCCGCTGCAATTTCTAAGGCACGACGAGCATGAGCCTGTCCTTTCACATCCTGCAAATCTGCTGTTTGTAGAAAGCGATCATGGCGCGTCTCTACAGTATTATCCAACTGCACAGGCTTGTAACGCTCTGGATGATTCAAAAAATCAGCCACATCAGACAAATTTTTGAAACCATAAACAGCTAATCCTTCCACCACAGCAGCTTCTTGTGCATTATCACTAGGAACAACTAAACCTACAATTCCCATCTTTTCAGCAGTAGCAGCGATAGGTAGGACACCCACAACGGGGCGCAAACTGCCATCAAGAGACACCTCACCCAAGAAAAGATAATCTCCCAACAAATGGGCGCTGATTTGTTCAGAAGCCGCCAAAATTCCTACACTAATCGGCAAATCAAAACATGGACCTTCCTTGCGTAAATCGGCAGGTGTCAAATTTATGACAATCTTTCGCATAGGAAAGGCAAAACCAGCATTCTTCAGGGTTGCCTTAACCCTTTCCCGTGCTTCCTGAACTGCTGCATCCGGAAGTCCCAAGACGACAATTCCCGGCAAACCTCCCGACACATCTACTTCAACGCCCACTTTTACAGCGTCGATGCCGACAATTGACGCACTCCAAACTCTGGCAAGCATGTGCTAAATATTTCATCAAGAACACTAAACCTATAGAATCTCTAGCAGATGAACAGGTAAATTGGCATGAGTGAAACCACAGAGACAATTTTCAGCAAAATCATTCGTCGGGAAATTCCAGCTGACATAGTCTATGAAGATGATTTAGCGCTGGCATTTAAAGACGTCAACCCCCAAGCTCCCGTTCACATCCTCGTCATTCCCAAAAAACCCATACCCAGACTAGCTGATGCCGAATCTCAGGATGATGCCCTCCTTGGGCATCTTTTATTAACAGTCAAGCGAGTTGCGGAACAAGCTGGACTCACAAACGGCTATCGCCTAGTCATCAACACTGGTCCTGATGGCGGTCAAACTGTTTACCACTTGCATCTGCATATCCTGGGTGGACGGCAGATGACATGGCCCCCTGGTTGATCAAGAAATAAGCAGCATAAGGCACGTAGGGTTGCGTGCGCATCAGCGTAACGCACCCTATCTTCATGTTCTACAAACAACCTGTGGTATTGATAACTAAAGCAAATCACTTAGATAAGAAATGCTTAATTAAAATATCTTTACAAATCTCAATAGTGCCTTTAATCTAATAAACAGGTAGGCAAAAAGACCTACACAGAACATAAAAAACAAAGCACTTATAAAACCATGACCACAACCTTACAGCGTCGCGAAAGCGCCAACGTATGGGGTCGGTTCTGCGAGTGGATCACCAGCACCGAAAACCGCTTATACATCGGTTGGTTCGGCGTCCTCATGATCCCCACCCTGCTTGCAGCAACCACCTGCTTCATCATCGCCTTCGTAGCAGCACCTCCCGTTGACATCGATGGTATCCGTGAGCCTGTTGCAGGTTCATTGGTATACGGCAACAACATCATCTCTGGTGCAGTTGTTCCTTCCTCGAACGCTATTGGTTTGCACTTCTACCCCATCTGGGAAGCAGCTTCCTTAGATGAGTGGTTGTACAACGGTGGTCCATACCAGTTGGTAGTATTCCACTTCCTGATTGGCGTATTCTGCTACTTGGGTCGTGAGTGGGAATTGTCCTACCGCTTGGGTATGCGTCCTTGGATCTGCGTAGCATTCTCTGCACCTGTAGCAGCAGCAACCGCAGTATTCTTGATTTACCCCATCGGTCAAGGTTCCTTCTCTGATGGTATGCCCTTGGGTATCTCTGGTACATTCAACTTCATGTTGGTGTTCCAAGCAGAGCACAACATCCTAATGCACCCCTTCCACCAACTCGGTGTAGCTGGTGTATTCGGTGGTAGCTTGTTCAGTGCAATGCACGGTTCTTTGGTAACCTCTTCCTTGGTTCGTGAAACAACCGAAACTGAATCTCAGAACTACGGTTACAAGTTCGGTCAAGAAGAAGAAACCTACAACATCGTTGCAGCACATGGCTACTTCGGTCGCTTGATCTTCCAATACGCTTCATTCAACAACAGCCGCAGCTTGCACTTCTTCCTGGCTGCATGGCCTGTAATCGGAATCTGGTTCACCGCACTGGGCGTAAGCACCATGGCGTTCAACCTCAACGGTTTCAACTTCAACTCAAGCGTGATTGATTCACAAGGTCGTGTGATTGGAACCTGGGCTGACATCCTCAACCGCGCTAACCTGGGTATGGAAGTAATGCACGAGCGTAACGCTCACAACTTCCCTCTAGACTTGGCAGCTTTAGAAGTTGCTCCTGTTGCACTCAGCGCTCCTGCTATCAACGGCTAATTCGCAAGTTTAGCTGAATAAAAAAAGCGTCTCCCTTATGGGGGGCGCTTTTTGGTTTGAACGGCATTGTTGACATTTCCACGGCTAACACATTTTCGCTCAGTACCGTCGATTCAAAGCGGGCTTTCCAGCTCATCTCCAATTCAGCTAGAAGACAACTGGCGATCGCATCGGGAGTTCAGTAACTAGCAACTTGGGTTAATACCAGTTACGGGGGATTCTTACCTGGCTGTATGTGGTTTGCGAATGTAATGATGTAATACAAATATTAATTTTTTTATTATTTTATTATACAGATATAACTTAAGTATTTCTGGGCATCCGAAGGAAATCAACCAGGTGACGCGGTATATTGTTGGGGCTAAGGCGTTGCAGCAAAATGCTGTAAATTAATATGTCATCCCGTTTTATTGTGCTGTGGAACAAAATGGATATAGGTTTGTAGCTCAGTCAACGAACAAAAACCGGAGGCAATCCTATGACAGCACTTACATTAAACCTCAATTCTATAATTAAACTGACAAGAGAGCAGTTTTATCAATTGTGTGAAGAAAACCCCGATTTAAAATTAGAACGCAATGCCCAAGGAGAATTGATTATAATGCCACCTACGGGAGGAGAAACAGGAAAAAGTAATTCTACCATTAACGCTCAAATATGGTTCTGGAACGACCAAAATCAATTGGGCGAAGTTTTTGATTCATCAACTGGATTTACTTTACCAAATGGTGCCGACCGTTCTCCAGATGTTTCTTGGGTGGAAAAATCTCGTTGGGATACTTTGACTAAAGAACAAAAAGAAAAATTTATTCCTCTATGTCCTGATTTTGTTATTGAGATACTTTCACCTAATGACAGCTTGAAAAAAACTCAGAATAAGATGCAAGAATATATAGAAAATGGGTGTCGTTTGGGTTGGTTGATAAACAGAAAAAAACAGGAAGTAGAAATTTATTGTCCAGGACAGGAAGTAAAAGTTTTACAATTACCTCAAACTCTTTCCGGGGAAAATATTTTACCTGGTTTTGTACTCAATATGCAACGAATTTGGTAAAAGTTCGTAGTGTGGACTTCAGTCCTCATATACTTATAATCTCTAGCCGCAATTAATAATCAAACTAAATTGCTTTCCTGCTCAACAGCGATCGCTCGATAATGCAAACCAACCCGCCCAGACCAAAAACGACCCACTTTCTTGAAATGCAGTGATGGATATCGAGAATTTTGCTGGAGTAACTCGTAACATCGATCAGCGAGTTCTTGAACATCAAGCGGCAACTGTCGATACCAATACCAAAAATCTGGAGTGGCTCGATGTCTCACAGGTCAGTGCAACGTCCTTCTCGCAAATCTTGCAGGGCTTGAGTTCAGCGGCGGCAGATCACCTCGGAACGAAGCCAGATGCTCAACCAGCAGTCAGGTGCAGTGATTTGTTAGACATAGTTTGGAATTTACTATTGATCATAGTGAAGTAAATTATAGCTGCGTCGAAACCTACCCAGTTGCTCTGCCCAAGCCCCTGAAATATCAAGAAGAGCGAATGCTAGTGAACGTAGAGAAACTGGCGTGAAAAATGAGTTTTCTGGTCCTAGTGTACGATTAAGAAATTCAAGGATATTGCCATGACAGATATTGTTACGGTAACGGACCACCTCAACATCTATGCGGTTAGGCTTGTGTGAATTAAGTTTTTGATCGAAATCGGTTTCATTAGGGAATGCAAGCACTGAAACAGGCATTCCAATATCTCGTGCGTTGACAATAAGGTTATTACTAAGTACACGATATGGTGACATCTCTCTAACAGGATGCTCACTGGTCGTCACCTGAGCAAGAGTCATCCGGAGGCTAGCTTCAAGACCGTTGAGAAGAGAAGATACACCTGGAACGTAAAGACCATTCATTATAGCATCAACGCCTTGAATGAAGAACCAATGAAACTCGGCAGCACACAAACGCTCAAAGAAAAAGTTTCGTAGAGGTGCCCACTCCACATAAAGTTCAAAATGGCGAGTAATGTGTTCAGCGTGGCTACATGTATGTTCTTCAATCCGAGGAAGAAGGGAGTAAAGTTGGGGCTGCAACACACTCCATTCTTCTGTTCTTGTTACATCACTAAACTTCAAAGGAATATTATCTTCACTAGCTGCTTCCATGTATGGTCTACACCAAGAATATAGATTAAATCCACTAACAGCTTAGCTCTTTGGTCGTTAGTACCACAGCGACTCAACAAACCAATCAGTAAGATCGCTATAAATTCTTTTATTGCAAGATGTGTTAGAGATGTCTAATAGTGAAGCCCACTAGCGACAATTAACTTTGAGAAAAGCTGGAAAGCTTCTGTCTATCATCCGTTGTAGCAGGTTTTTAGACAGATTTACTCATCTGTTCTCGTATCTCATCAATTTTGAGTACAGGAAAATTATGGATACGAGTTCGATGAAAGAATCTTTGTATTGGTAATAGCATTTTAGAAAAGTAATAATCCCCTGAAATTGCCTGAAGCTGATCTCTTCTATGCAACATCATTTCTACACTGCCCAATATAGTTTTTAGTGTATCATCCGGCAAATTTCGATTTATGGGAAAGCATAAACCCTTTGGAAATTGTATAAAGATTAAGTCCTTCTTCTTTAACCAATCATCAGGCATAAATTTAACCCGAACAATGAGTTGCTGATCTTCTCTTGTCCAGTCAACCCAATAGCAGGTAACAGCTTGAACTTGGCAGTCATCAATCAAAAGACCATTCGGACCACAAAGTCCATCGAGTAATGGTTTGATAACGTTATCCACATCAGGTGCCGCATCTGATTCGTAGCGCAGTTTTTCATGAATAAGCCACTCAAACTCGATCTGAACGTCACCTGTCAGAATGTACTCTAATGAATGAGTCACAGCCAAAATTGCATTAGTGACTGCACTTTTTGCCTCCGAAGTTGCTTGTTGTGAGACAGGGGCAAGCAGTAATGCAAATTCTAGATCGCCATATGTTGGCGGTTTGTCTTCTGCTAAAGGCATAACCTTGAACTTCGTATTACTGAGATACAACCAGTGTAGTCTGTCTAACTCAAGGTTACTTGGTGATCTCATCCCACCGATCCCCTCCCAACTGCGCCCCCACAGAGGCACTGAGGCCTAACGATGATTTGCCAGTAGATGCAGTGCGGGCAAAGCGAACGCAGAGCCCGCTTGACCTTTAATGAGTTAAATGACCAATCCAAAATCCTGTAAGAATGGCATCATAGTTAAGGTACGAACATAGTGGAGACAAGACAACGGTTTACGCACGCCCTTTAGCACGGTTAATTGAACAACTGCAACGCTTACCTGGGGTTGGTCCAAAAACTGCTCAGCGGCTAGCATTGCATATTTTAAAGCGACCAGAAGCAGAAGTAGAGGCTCTGGCGCAAGCCCTGATTGAGGCAAAAAAACAAGTAGGTTTGTGTTCTGTCTGCTTTCACTTATCTTCTGAACCAGTTTGTGAACTCTGCCGCAACCCCAATCGGGACAACACCACTATATGTGTGGTGGCGGATTCCCGTGATGTGATTGCCTTGGAAAAAACTCGTGAGTTCAAAGGCAAGTATCATGTCTTAGGTGGGGTGATTTCCCCGATAGATGGCATTGGTCCAGAACAGTTAACAGTTCAAGCTTTGGTGCGGCGAGTCAGTCAGCAAAAGCCTGAAGAAGTAATTATGGCAATTAGTCCAAGTATTGAAGGTGAGACAACGACACTGTATGTCGGTCAACTACTAAAACCATTTACCAAGGTGACACGGATTGCTTTTGGTTTACCTGTGGGTGGGGATTTGGAGTACGCCGATGAGGTGACTTTGGCAAGAGCTTTGGAAGGTCGCCGAGAGTTGGATTAGTTATTAGCCAAGGACTAAAGACTAATGGCTAAAAATAAATGTTGACCGCACCTCCATTGAACAAGTGCATAAAAATTTCTAGTCCCCCTTATGAAGTAACAGAGGCGGTTGAAACGACAGCCGCCACACAAACAAAAAAGGGAAGCTGGAACAATGGACACCAAAATTTTACTTGAACAATTCCAACTGGTAAACTTTCAAAAAGGCAAACGCATCACAATCCTTGGCGCAGGTATCGCAGGTTTAGTAGCAGCATACGAACTCGAACGCCTGGGACATGAAGTCGAAATTATGGAAGGTAGCCCACGCATCGGTGGACGGGTATGGACACACCGCTTCGGTAACTCCCCAGACGCACCTTACGCCGAACTCGGAGCAATGCGTATCCCAAGCGACCACGAAATGACACTGCATTATGTACATGAAATGGGACTTTCTGACAAGCTATGCAAGTTTATGACAGTGTTCGAGGAAAGCAACGCAATGATGAACATCAACGGGCAAGTGCTCCAGATGAAAGACGCACCCCGTGTACTGCAACAGACAGAAGGTGGTATCCTCAGTGACACTCGCTACAGTGATTTAACCCGCCGGTTTGCTGCATGGCTCAAAACTATTATTAATACTATCGCTCCTGGTAATCTCCGTTCTGATTTTGAACGCGACTTGAACTCTCACTTAATGCATGAGTTAGAGCGCCTAGATTTAAACCCTTACTTCAGCGAAGACGGCGAAACGATTGACTTGCACTCATTCCTGACACAAAACCCAAGCTTCCGCGCCAAGTGCTCTCAAGGGTTGGATATTTTCCTCGGCGACATCATGACAGAAACCAGCCATGACTTGTTGCAACTCAAAGGTGGGATGGATCAACTCATCCAACGTTTGGCAGCATCAATCAAAGGTTCTATCAAGTGCAACCAAGAAATCGTCGCCCTGCGCGTGCAAAAAGATTCTGTCCAAATCACCTACAAGGAAAATGGACAGTTGCACACCAAGATATGCGACTATGTACTATGCACCATTCCCTTCAGCGTATTACGCAAGTTGGAATTGAGCGGCTTTGATGATGATAAACTTGACACTGTTTACAACACTGTTTACTGCCCCGGAACGAAAGTAGCATTTCACACTCGTGAATCCTTCTGGGATAAACAAGGTATCAAAGGTGGTGCTTCCTTCAGCGGTGAAGGTGTGCGTCAAACATACTACCCCTCGGTAAAGTTCAACCCTGAGCATGGTAGCGTGATGTTGGCAAGCTACACCATCGGTGACGATGCTCAACGCATGGGGATGATGTCTGAGTCGGAACGCTTTGATTACGTCCAAAACACTGTAAGCAAGATTCATCCCGAACTGAATCAACCTGGTGTGATAGTGGACAAAGCATCCATTGCTTGGGGTAACTACAAGTGGAGTGCCGGTGGATGCACAATTCACTGGGATTCTCTTGATGGCTCTAGCAGTTACCTCAAAGCGCAAAGACCCCAAAATAACCTGTTCTTTGCTGGTGAACACTGCTCTCGCTTCCCCGCATGGTTACAAGGTTCCATTGAGTCAGCACTGGAAGCGGTTTACGATATCCTCAAGCACAAGCCAGTTGCACAATCTACTGTAACTCAGAGCGTTTCTCGTAAAAATTCCCAAATGGTAACAGTTGGAGTTCGGTAGTTATAACCACGTTCATCTAAATTATTACAGTTCGGAGGTAAGTATCAAGAAAATTTAACCAGCTAATAGTCCATATTCAATTCAGCTAATAAATCCCTTTTTGTTTCGCCCGCTTAAAGCGGGCTTTTTTAATGCGGTGGAGAATCAGCAATTGCACGAACACATTCGCCCATGCTCGATTGCGTTTTTGCAATTTCCAAGGGCTATTTGTACTGACTCAAGGAGCGCAGAAGCTGTGTTTACTAAACTGGTTCTCGAACTTTGTCCACACGCCAATCAGCATTCTAGCGGTGACAACGCTGCTGTCGAACTTAGTCTCGAATGTCCTCGCGGTATTGCTACTGCACCATCTGATATCATGTCCGCTCAATAACCCACCATGCAGTTCAACGGTTAAATTGACTACTAAAAAAACTCTGTATGCCAGTGAGCAAGCACGAGGGCGCGAGTCTCTAAGAGGGTGTTTATAAAATAAATCTGTCATTCCGAGTGGAGTGAAACGCAAGGAAGGATCTAGGGTTTGCATCGTACTCGAAAGATGCTTCACTACGCTATCGCTACGTTCAGCATGACAAATCGAGGTTTTTGCCGAATTTATAAACACGCTCTAAGATGTGCTTTGAGTATAGGGATTGGGTTTTGGGCGTTGATCCCCACAATTTAATATTTGTAGACGACTCAGGTTTGAACGCGCGGTATGACCCGAATCTATGGTCGTGTACTAGGTGGTGAGCGGTTGTACGACTCTTGCCCTAAAAATCGAGGACAAAACATATCATTAATTGGGACACGCTCGTATGGACGCACTAATTACTACCATGAGTATTCCTGGTAGTGTCAACACCGATATAATGTTTTTGAGTCGGGACTTTACCCCAGTCATGGCAGGGTGAACTTGTGATACAGCGGCAGCACACAATATGGTTACTGGTGGCAAGTGTGAGTCTCATTGAACTTGGGATTGCAGGATGTAGCCAAAAGGTTGAAAAAAATGCAAAAGCTACACAAGCTACACAAACATCTCCACAACCTCAAACCGAAGAGCAGAAAATCAAATGCCAACTCGATGCACCATATTTACCAACACCTCAGAACGTCGTAGAAGAAATTCTCAAACTGGCGAATGTGAACAAAGGTGATATTCTTTACGACTTAGGGAGTGGTGATGGGCGTGTTGTCATCGCCGCAGCACAGAAATTTGGTACGCGAGGCGTCGGTGTGGAACTTGATCCGCAGCGAATACAGGAGGCTAATGAAAATGCACAAAAGGCTGGCGTGACAAACCGCGTCCGGTTTCTTCAACAAAACCTTTTCCAAACTGATATTAGTAAAGCCACAGTCGTGACTCTTTACTTGCTACCTGAGGTGAACTTGAAGCTTCGACCAAAGTTGTTGAGCCAGCTTAAACCAGGAACTCGCATTGTTTCACATGAATTCGATATGGGCGGATGGAAACCTCAGCGGGTAGTAAAGGTGCTGGGTCCGAAACGAGGTGAAAATTTCTTGTATCGGGATGAATCCTGTTACACCATGCTGGTACCAGATGAGCAACGCGAACATACTCTTTACTTCTGGGTTGTTCCCAAATATATCCCTAATTCTTTGCGATAAAAACAAAACCCCCAGTACACTAGTGGGACTGTTGTTCGACTTTTTAAGCTACTGATTGTGGAGCAGTGCTGGCAATTTCAAAATCCTTTTTGGGAATGTTTTGGTCTGAAAACAATACTGAAGCTAGACGTTGAAATTTCGGAGAATCAAGGGTTTTGAGATGAGGCGTTACAAAAATTTACAATATGGGGAATTTTGCACGTATTTCGTCATACCCCCAAGAGGGGAAAAGTCCATCGGAACCAGTGTTGAAGTCTCGCGAGGGTGGTACACCTATCTGCGATCGTATCCGTCGTATCGTTGTTAAATATGCTGAGCGAGCAAAAGTTGACCGCATACCCTGACCCCACTGGCTTAGGCCACGCTACTCATGCGTTGAAGAATAACGCACCCGTGAAGGTTACGACCAAAACACTGGGACACGCCAGCGCTAGCACTCTGCTAGATAACTATATCCATGCGGGGGAGGAAGAAAGCAGTAGTTTTTTTGCTAACGCAAATTAACATCTTGGCTTTTGTACTAATAAAGCGATTGCCCAAGGGTTAGCAACGGATACCTGGAGGAGGCGATCGCCCCACGACTGCATAAGTCAATTCCACCCACATCTAGTAATCATCGTCTGGCTGCAAGCTAAACAACACCGTTGGTTGCCCCCTCTTCCTCATGGAAGGGGCTTCTTTTTGGGCAAGAAGGCGATTGCCCAAAGGGCAGTGCCGAAGGCAAGAACCTCTTGAACGTAGGTCAGAAATACATCGGTGTTGACACTACCAGGAATACTCATGGTAGCAATTAGTGCGTCCATACGAGCGTGCCCCGATTAATGATATGTTTTGTCCTCGATTTTTAGGGCAAGAGTCCTACAACCGCTCACTACCTAGTGCACGACCATAGATTCAGGTCATACCGCGCGTTCAAACCTCACTCGTCTACAAATATTAAAGCGATTGCCTCCGCCACTCACTCAGTGCCCCGAATCGCGATTGCCCTGCATAGCACTGCGCTCCGCGCAATCGCTTGTTTAGTGCAATCGCGCCTCACCACTCTTGCGTCTACGTTTTCAATAGATATCTCACAACTCCTGCACTGCTATCAAAACATAGTGGAAGGATGAGAACCCCTGAAGATGTAGTTTGACGCACGGAGGAAAACTACATCTGTGCTTTAAGCCAGGGGATGAAATCCGACCCATAGGGCTTTAGCCCTATGTTTCTTTTTCGACGTACATTCTAATGGCTTCTCGAATCAAGTCGTTAATAGATCTTTCTGTTTGTGTTGATATTTTCTTTAATTGTTCATACTCTTTGTCGGATAGTCTTAGATTGTAACGTTGCATAACCCCATTGACGTGTTAATATGGGATTATTTTAACACTACAGGATGAAAGACTCCAATAACAAACGTAGGGTTAAGCGCTATGAACCATGACAATTGAAGATATGAGGTTGTGTTGAAAAGTCTTTCAAGAGCCATCAACACGTAAAATCTTCATGGTTGGAAGATCTAAAGTAGCCGCACAGCCTGAAAGGGTCGAGGCGGGTAGGACTGCTTGAACCAGTCAACGTGTTTTATAAAAACATGAGACAATGTTGCGCAGTGAGGCTTTTAGCCCACGTAGCAACAACAGTCTAGAATCCACGTTTTTCAAAGCGTGGAGAGTTCAAATCAAATCATCGATAGCACTAAACAAACAAACCTGGTTTCTCAGACCCACCGGATTTCTTTCACTGTGCACACAATCAATACCAACTGCATTGTGATGTGTTGTATGGCTTATATTCGTTAGGAACAACGTGTTTCTGACCAGAAAATTCCCTCCCGTAATAACCGTCATCAAAACCACGAGCAAACTCACCACCCGCAGTACGCGGCTTGTACGTGTTTCCTTTTCTAGCACTCTGTTGTCCTTGCCGATACCCATCAGCGTAGGCTTGAGGATGATACCCTGGGTCTTGGTCAACAGCCCAGTTCGTTACAGGATAGCAGTAGCTTATTGGATCTCTATAAAACGGATAGTTTCTATATAGAGGATAGGGATAGTAACGTCGAGGGTGAGCTTGAGCTGGCTGGTTGTTGACTAGAAAACCAGTAGCAGTGGCTAAAGCTACTAAACTAGCAGTAATAATCTTTTTCATAGTTGCGGTCTCCAGAGTTCATTCACTCCTGGTACTTTTAAGATATCGTTTCAAATCTTTAGGCGACATCACCTGAGAGGATGACCGACTAGTCGATTTTTGAAAAATTTTCAGCATGACAACACTTGCCACTAGCGCTATCCGTTACTGGTAATACTAAATACATTTAAAAACAATCAGTAATGCTGCAACTTTATTCTTTATTTACTTATATTTTTCATCAATTTGAAGCCAACTGAGAGCTTTCAAGAAAGCAGTTCACTAAAATCAATAGGAATAATTTAAAGTAGTTATTGAGTGAATACACTACTATTATTCCAATAATATCCTAGACACTCAGTAACCTTTTATCTATTGTTTATTTGTGATTGAATTTTCATCAAATCCAGTCACCCCAACCCTTCTAACCCTTTTGATTTCCCTGCACCTGCCAAAAGTTAAAGTCTTTATATAATTGGATTTAAGCCTTGTGATAGTGTATTCCTCATCACAGAGGAGTTTAGGCTGATAGTATATTCACTTCACCACTTTAGAGGAAATAGCTATGCCAGGTGGTCATGCAAGTCATAAAGGTACTGGTGACAAACCCAACGTCAACGCAAGCGGTCAGATTAATTTGTCAGCTGCAGACAAATCAGCAGAACCTGAGGATATTCTGCAAGAAGGGATTTTGACAAATACGACCAGAACTCAAGAATTTGTGGATTTTCCTCCTGCTCTCGAACGCCCAGGTGAGGAAGCACAAACAGGGAACGAACAGGAATAAGAGTGTTGGTACTTCAAAGCCATACTTCAAGTCTTGGCAAATGCTTGCTCCCTACCCTAGTTGTTAGGTAGGGTAGCACAAAGTCAAGAAAATTATGCGGATTACCAAGTGAGGGGATAGTCTACCCTAGTGAGAGAAGCTGTTTGGACGGGGTTGATGTTGATGCAACCTCGCAACCAAACACTGCCTCTCTAAGGTACAGGAGATGACACCGTGAGTAGTCTGGGTAAGAAAAGATTAGAAACTGCTTTGGCGATCGCCACCTACGCTGTTGGTAGCGGTACTGCTTCAGCCACCCTAACCCCTGGCGTCGAAATTCCCAAGCAGCTTATTTTAACTGCTTCTGATATTTTGATGTACACCAGTATTTGGAAAATTTATTTTGAAGAGGATTTATCCAGTAAAGGAGTTCTAGAAATGCTGACAGAGGTGGGTTTAGTGACTATTGCAGCAACGGGGACAGCTTACATCGTTGCCAAAGGAACTACAGCTCTATTAAATGAGATTACAGATTGGCTTGGACCAATGGGATGGGGTGTCTCGGCTGCAATATCAAGTTCCCTAACAGGTATGTTTGGAAGTATGTGGGCATTATATTGCGATCGCCTTTACTCCCAAAAAGAGTCTCAACCCACTTAACAGTACGTAGCGCCCTCGCGAGCGCAAAAAGATTCAGATTCCCGACAACTTTGGCGAAGTCGGGAATCTTGTTGTTCACGTAGCCGAAGGCAGCCCGTAGGGCTTATGATTTACGATTGCTATAGTATTGCATGGTGGTTTAATTATCCTTACTTTCTATAGCAATAATTTCTGATGATTAACCGCCGTAACTTTCTCATAAGTTTAGCCGCTACCTCTTCAGTATTAGCCTCTCCCCCAAAATTGGCAAGAGCAGCGCGTAAACCATTATTAAAACCCAAGCGTTTGCAGCCAGGATCTGTTGTGGGAATTGTCAGTCCTGCTAGTGCAACATTTGTTCGTGAAGAACTTAATATTGTTATAGATGCAGTCAAGGGATTGGGACTTGTCCCCCGACTCGCACCCCATGTGCTGGAACGCTATGGTTATTTAGGAGGCAAAGATAAAGACCGTGCTGCTGATATTAACCAGTTTTTTAGCGATTCCTCTGTAGCTGCCATTTTACCAATTCGTGGTGGGTGGGGATGTAGCCGGATTTTGCCTTACCTAGATTATCAGCGCATTCGCCAAAATCCTAAAATTTTGGTTGGTTTCAGTGATATAACAGCTTTAATTCTCGCATTGAATGCTCAGACAAACCTTGTCACATTTCATGGTCCCAACGGACTAAGTTCTTGGAGAACAACCCAAACAGATTATTTTCGCCGCGTTTTGTTTAGCGGTGAAACTGTGACTTTTCAAAACCAAAAAGATGGCGACGATTCTAACCGTTTGATGCAGGTGAAGTATCGGGTACAAACTATTACTTCTGGTAAAGCAAAAGGCAGGCTTATTGGTGGAAATCTTTCAGTACTGTCAGCTATTGTCGGTTCTCCCTACTTACCTGATTTTAAAGGTGCAATTCTATTTTTGGAAGATTTGAACGAGAATATTTACCGCATTGACCGTATGATGACTCAGTTGAAAATTGGGGGTATATTTGACAAACTCGCTGGCTTTATTTTTGGGCAATGTTCCAATTGTTCGCCTGACGCTGACTACGGTTCCCTCACCCTCGAAGAAGTATTATGGGATCACATCAAACCGCTGGGCATTCCTGCATGGAACGGTGCGATGATTGGTCACATGGAAAATGTGTTGACATTGCCTATTGGTTTAGAGGTGGAAATTGATGCTGATGCTGGCACGATTCGGATGTTAGAACCTGCCGTGCAATAGTGAAGGGGACTGGGGATTGGGGATTAGGGATTAGGGATTGGATTTCCATAAGTCCAGAGGACACGCTGCGCGTTGGCACAAGCCTCCGTAGGACTTACGAAAAATTATGTCCGAGGCAACAAAGCTCTCGCAAATGCGTGACCATTTTTCCCCAACAACCGTTGCCAGTCACGAAACAGGGAGCGCCCATTCATCGGACCACCCTTCGGGTTCGTCAGTCACCTACGGCGGGAAACCCGCCTGCAGTGCTGACTCACCAAATCAAAGATTATGGTGGGGACACCTCTGTAACGACTTGGTAAACCTCTTGCACTAGTCAAATTTATGAAAATGAAACCACAGATGAACACAGATAATTCATCTGTGTTCATCTGTGTCCATCTGTGGTTCTAAATATCCATTAATCACACTTCTATAAACCTGATCTCGATGTAAGAAAAAGTCTGAAAACTAGACATAGTAGAGCTTATAGCAACACACGTCCATTTCACTTAATATCAATAAACTTCGATAAATGAGAATCTATATATTGATGCATATTTAGGCACTTAAAGTGGGAAAATGAATTTGTGATGAATTCATTATCGTCACATAGTTTGGTTTTTTCGTGCCCACCTACTTAGTTATCAATATTTCGACAGGAGAGGTCTGAGGGTTAATACAGAGGAGAATAAATGAAGAAAAACATCCAGAGTTCCTGGCCTTTTACTCCGCTTCCACCAAGTCAGATCGCAATAAAGCATTTCAATTAACTGCCAATTCTGTTGAAGGGTTAGATCAACAAATTTTACGGCGACGAGAAAATGATTTCCTTGTTTGTGGTAACGGCACAGTTGCGCTTTGACAGACAGATCCTGTTCGGGAAAGTCTAGAAATAAAGATTGAGTAGGGACAAAATTGTCGGCTTTGATGATGATCAAAGCACCCCCTTCAGAAAGATTTTCGGTAGATCCTTGATAAAAGTACGTTGACACATGAACATCATTAGACAGCCTATCCCCTCTAAGTTGACAATTGATGCGTAAGGGAAATCGATCCATGACACGACGTTCGGGTTGATCGATGGCAGCCAAAACTACAATACTCATTATGGCAATATTATAGACGAGAAGGATTAACAAGATAATTACTTTATAAGAAGAAGCTGTTTGCCACGTCCCAATATAAGTTCCTGTTAAATGGACAATAAGAACCATTACCATTACAGCGATTAATACGAGCAGCGGCCAGGTATGCTGTAGATTGTAATTTTTGCTATTGCTTTGAACTCCTTTGGCAGTAACTTTAAAAGGCAAGCCAAAAGGGGAGCGAATGGCAAAGATGAGGCACTTGAGGAGAGGAAAACAAAGCAGAGTTTCATAGACTTCATTCCAAAAAAAAGAACTGGAATAATCCATTCTCCAAGCTGTAGTTCCAATGAGTACTAATATCCAGGGAACAAAATAGTAAATTATATCAGCCGGAGTTGCCAGTATCGGGGAGACCCCTAAACAGAGGCTGACGAGCGGGAACAGCAGATAGATAGCTCGAAATAAGGGTTGAAAGCTCCCGAGGAAAAAGCCCAGAAAAAAACTTTTTTGAGCAAAGTTTAAGGTAGACCAGATTGGAATGTGTTTACCACACATAAACATTTGATAGTTGCTGTGATGCCAACGAGTACGCTGTTTGATAAAGTCAACTAAGGTACGGGGTGATTCCCCCATTGAAAGAATTTCTTTTAAAAAAATAATGCGGTAGCCACGAGTTAGCATGGTGATGGAAGTAGGAGAGTCTTCTGCCAAGCAGCGAGTGTTATAGCCCCCTACTGCTTCTAAGGCACTGCGCCTGACAATATAGGAAGTTCCGCAACATATGACACTATTCCATGTGTCCATAGTCGGTTGCTGGAACTCAAATAGAGCAGTTAAATCATCGTGCAGGAGGTGGTCGAGTCCTAAGTTACGAGCGTGATGGTCGGGATTGTAGAATTTCTGCGGAGTTTGGACGAGAGCGATTCTCGATTCCTGGAAAAAGCCGACTGTACGAGTCAAGAAATTCTTGAAGGGCACGAAGTCCGCATCCATAACGGTAATGAGTTCTCCAGTGATTTTTTGCAAGGCACTATTCAAGTTTCCTGCTTTAGCGTGCTTGTTATCGGGGCGAGTGATGTACTTGCACCCGAGTTTTTCCGCGAGAGCACGAATATGAGGGCGGCGGGTATCATCTAGGATATAGACGGCTTTGTTCGGATAGTCCATTGCCAGGCATCCAATCGCGGTACGCTGCACCACAAATTCTGGCTCATTATAGGTCGGGATTAAAACATCGACTGAGGGTAAATATTTTCCCGACAGCACATCTTGAGAGTAGCGGTCAGCTTGAGCACTACGCCGAGGAGCTGTAGACCAAATCGAATGTATTGTAGTAAGCGCGAATATAAAAAAACTTATTGCCTCGACTGAGTAAAGCAAAAGGCTAAAAGCAGCATTTGCCCAGTGAGAGAAATCAAGTGTAGCGAGGAAATCAAGTGTAGCGAGGGTGCGGCAGACAAAATAACGAAGCCCCATAAATATAACAAAACTCTTGACAATCAAACCAGTCCAATTATTACAGGGAATCAAGCGCAATATACTACACAGACAAGCTACGACAATCAAGGGCAAGAACAAATCCCAAGGTTGTTCTGGTGGTTGCAAAGATTCAGGCAGAGGATTAGTGAGCTGGGAAGTGGTAGAGGGTGAAAAAGTGATGATGGCATTTGATGCATCTGGCGCTAATGTCTCTAACGGCCACCTGACGGCAAGGGAACTCAATTGTTCTGGAGAAAACAAAGTTGGTCCTTGACTATTCCAATTGGTGACAAAGACCGTTCCCAAAAACAGCACGATCCCACTGAAAAAAATTATCTGAATTAGGGGCAAAGGGGATATATGAGTTTGGAGTTTAGGCTTTTTTTGACTTTTGAAAAAAAAAATCCGAAGTATAAACATGACCTTAAAAAATTGTAAACTGAGTTATTAGGGCAAGCGTAATAACTTTTCTTTCAGTTCTTTCGCTGAATAGAAAGTAGGACTATGACTCGTTGCAGTTGTCAGAAAAACAAAGGTGATAAAGAGAAGAGTACTACTGACAAGAAAAATCGAAACCCAAGGATGAATAAAGGTTTTGGTACGTGATTTGAGAAATTTTGTCATGTTCTATATCGGTTGTTTTGCTCTTAAACTGGTAAACGAAAGTCGTAGCGGCTGATGAATAACCCAAGGTGTTGAAAAAGGCGATGTGCGAGCATCAATAGAGTTGGTGTCTCAATTTTTTGGAATTGCTCAATAAGAAATAAGGTTTGAGAAGGATTGCCTGTCCTCAAATCGTTTTTGCGACACAACCAGAGCTTCTTCCCTTAAACTTATCTGCCTTCACTTTTTCTTCATAAATAACTTCTTACTTAACTTTAAAAGTGACTTTGGCAGTATATCCGACATAGCAAAAAAGATTGGAATCGCCTTTTTTGGTCTTTGGCAAATCGATACGAACCTGACTTTGACGGGGTAAATTCGGAATCAAAGGAACAGCTATTTCTTCTCCTGGGGCTAATCTTCCGATTCCTGATCGTACTAAACTCACTTGTCCCTGTAAGACTTCGGAGGGGGCACCATAAAGTTCGACTGTAGCTGGTGTGTTGGGGTGAATCGATTCCAATGCTCGCTCTTCGAGATAAATATCTATCCATCGTCGCTGGCAGTCTAGGACTTTACCTAAAGAATCTCCATTTCCAACATATTGCCCCTTTCGAGCATCAAGACGCCAAATGATTCCCGCAACTGGAGCTTTGACAACAATAGACTGTAGTCGAGCGTGATCAATTTTAGCTTCTTTGAGTTCTAATTCAGCATCTTTGACTGACTGCTGCAACGTCTGGATTGCAAGGCGTTGGTCGGCAATATCCAACCGCAGTTGTTGCAAGCGAATTTTGGGGTCGAAGTTGCTGAAACTTCTGTTAAGGCTTAGGTCGAGGTAAGCTGCCTTCTCTTCTACGCTAAACTTCTTTAATTGTGCTTCCAATTGACTGACTTGGGCTATGCTTTCTTGCTTTTCAAGCCTAGCTTCATCCAAATCTGCTTTTGCTAAGGCCCCTTCGTTGGTTAAGTAAGCCCCTCGTTTGTATTTAACTTTTGCCAACTCCAAACGAGCTCGCGCCGCCTGTAAATTAGCATTGATTTGAGCGATTGATTGTTGAGTTTCTTGGACTCGCAAGCTACGGTAATTTTCTTGGTCAGCTGTCACAATTTTTAACAACGACATATCCTGAGCCAATTTCCCTTGTGCTCGCTTTAGTCGGGTTTTATACTCGTTCAGTCGGCTGATAATTTCTTGTATTTTAAGTTTGCTAACCCTCTCATTTTTCAGCACCATCAAAATCTGATCTTGAGTCGTACTTTCGCCAGTGTTGGATGAAAACTGCGTGATAATTCCTTCTGAAGGAGTTTTCAGATCGATAAGAACGCCATTGATGACAGCATCTTTACTGATGACAGTGGTCATGCGAGCTTTAATTAAACAATAAGACCAATAGATTAAAAGGATACCAATAGACACCATCAGTAAATTCGACAGAAACGACCTGATTACCACTGTCTGGGGTATTTTCGGTGTTTCTTGGAGTTTTTGCATACAAGGGTTACGTATAGGCTCGTTACCTTAGCATAAAAATTTGATAATTTGTAAAAGACCGACGTGGGTTTTTCAAAATTCCCCGTCCAAAGTCTATCCATTAGTCACATCTTTCTTAACATTCATGTAAGCCAGATAGAGAGAGGATTACATGAATGTTAAAGATGCAGGTAATGGATAGCCTTTTTGGGAAGGGGCTACAGGGTGATAGAGGTAGGGCGGTGGGTAATCGCACTCCCTAGAATGCGATGGTGTTGGGTTTATGCGGATGAGGGTCTATTGAGGTGTTATTCGTTTTAACTTTTTACTTCGTTTACTAAACCAGGCACTCCACCAGGGGCTAGATTGGTTGATGTCTGATTTACTAAACCAGTCACTCCACCAGGGGCTAGATTGGTTGATGTCTGATTTACTAAACCAGTCACTCCACCAGGGGCTAGTAGTCTGCCAAGGGAACTTTGCAGGGTAGCACATCTTACTGATAAGCTACTTAAAAATCAGGAAATAGCATGGCAAAGAAGTACATTGTGGATTTGAGTGAGGACGAAGTTTCTCAGCTGCAAGCATTAATTAAAAAAGGTAAGCACAAGGCAAGAACCATCACCCGCGCAAACATTCTTCTGATGGCTTCTGAGGGAGAAACAGATCAAGCGATCGCTGCCATTGTTCGAGTCCATGTTACGACAGTGGAACGGACACGAGAGAAATTTGTCATCGGTGGGTTAGATTTTGCACTCATTGATGAACCTCATCCACCGAAGATTCGTAAACTTGAAGGAAAATCAGAAGCGTTTTTGATAGCTACAGCTTGTTCTGACGCACCGTCTGGACGGGTAAGATGGACAATGCAACTTTTGGCAGACCACTTAATAGAAGTTGGTATCGTTGATTCGATTTCAGATGAAACTGTTCGTCAGACCCTAAAAAAAACGACATTAAGCGTGGCTGAAAGAACAGTGGTGCATTCCCGAAGTAAACGCCGAGTACGTTTTACGGATGGAAGATTTATTGGATTTATACAATGAACCATATGATCCCAAACGTCCAGTAGTCTGTTTTGATGAATGCTCATATCAACTGGTGGAAGAAGTCAGACAACCATTGCCACCTGAACCAGAGCAACCAGAACGCTATGACTTTGAATATAAACGCAATGGAACAGTAAATTTATTTGCTTATTTTCAACCTTTAGTAGGGTGGAGACATATTGAAGTAACTCAACGGCGTACAAAACACGATTTTGCAAAACAAATGAAAGATTTAGTAGATATTTATCACCGCGATGCTGATGTTATTCGTTTAGTAGTTGATAACCTTAATATTCATACTCCAGCAGCCTTGTATGAAGTTTTTGAACCTCAAGAGGCACGTCGAATTGTACAAAGATTAGAGTTCCACTACACTCCTAAACATGCAAGTTGGTTGAATCAAGTAGAGATTGAGTTATCTGTTTTATCTCGCCAATGTTTAGAGCGACGAATCCCGGATATACAAACATTATCCTCTGAAATTGCTACTTGGGAGAAACAACGCAATCTTCAACGTACAAGTGTCCATTGGCGTTTTCAAACTACAGATGCACGGAGAAAGATGGAGCGTTTATACCCGACTGTATGACCCAGCAAATTTCCCTTGGCAGACTACTAGTGTAGCTAACGTACTATTCAATCCGTCAAATACACTGCCAGTTCCTCCAATAACGGACTCCATCTCCTCGTCGGATAATTCCTCGAAATTGATATTAGTAGATTGCAAATTCACGACTTTACGTTCAGCCATAAGTCCTCGTTTTAGGTATGAATGATTTACTAGATGTTGAACTGCTTGAACAGTTAAGTAGTATTACTTAAAAAGTAACAACAATACTATACAGTAAATTAACAAAAAATAACAAGAATAAACAAAGTATTTTGTATGAAATATTACTATTATATAGAGAAAAAAGCTAAGTATTTTTTTGTCAGTAAAGTTTTTTTAACCTGAGTTCGACGTAAGAAAAAGTCTCTTAGACTATAAAACAACCCTTACCCGCTACCGGGGAAGGGTTAGGAGGAGTTCTGCGGGAATTACTGCTAATTAATAGATTAAAATACACCTACCTTGTCTGTTTTCTCCCAAGGAAGTTCCATATCAACCTTGCCCATATGACCATAGGCTGCTAGTTTTCTGTAAAACCCACCTTTACTCAGTGACGGTAGATATCTCAAGTTGAATTGCTTGATGATTCCTGCAAGCCGGAAATCAAAATACTTCTCAAGAAGTGTTGTAATTTCCTCATCAGAAATTTTGCCTGTGCCAAAAGTTTCTACCTGAATACTGACAGGTCTAGCAAGCCCTATAGAGTAACTTAACTGCACCTCACATTCATCAGCAAGGTTTGCTGCTACCACATTTTTAGCTGCATAACGGGCAGCATAAGCTCCCACTCTATCTATCCTCACTGGGTCTTTCCCACTCAAAGCTGAACCACTGTGCTTTGCATATTCACCATAGGTATCTATGGCATTCTTTCTTCCTGTTAAACCAGAATGAGCTGCAGGACCTCCTTTAATAAAGGGTCCATCAGGATTGATAAATATTCTTGTATTTTCATCTGGTTTAATTTCTTCATTCTCAAAGACAGGTTGAATCACTGTCTCGCGAATATCATCCTGGAGTTGCTTTAAATCAGGTTTTGATGCTTTGTTTTGACTGGCAATGACGGTGAGGCTGTGGATTCTATAAGGTCTGCGATTTCTATATTCAACCCCTACCTGAGTTTTGCCATCTGGGGTAAGATATGAAAGTATATTTTGCCGTCTCACCTCACTCAGTTGCTTTGCAAGTTTGTGTGCCAACCATATTGGCAACGGCATGAGAGCATATGACAATTTGCAGTTTATTGCTGGGACTGATGCGGGCAAAGACATCCACTTTGTCAGCGAGTGCTGTCAATGCTTCACCAGACAGATTGTTGAGGTTAGTTGAATCGAGAATTTCTAGTTTCTCATCTTTGCTCAACCCTAATTCCTTGGCGATCGCATAAGCAGTTGGGCTTTGATCCCCGGTAATCATCACCGTATCAATGCCAGCTTGATGGAAGCCTGCTATCAACTCTTTGGCTCCCTTTCTGATCGGGTCTGCCATCCCAACCAAACCCAACCATGTCAGGTCTTGTTCATAGTTGTTCCCGTTGCTGGTGTCATTAACGTGGCGATAAGCGACCCCAAGCACCCGCAGCGCTTTCCCTGCCATGCGGTCATTTTCAATCTCCATCGCCTCCCTATCTTCTTCTAAGAGAGGTACCACTTCCCCATTTTTCACCCACCATTTGCATATCCGCACAACTTCTGCTGGGCTGCCTTTAACAGCAACAAACTTGTGCTGCTCATGAGTGCCATGTACAGTACTCATGATGTTACGGTTTTCTGAGCGCAGGTTGGTTTGCAACAGTGGGTACTTTTGCCTAAGGTCTGCCACATTCACCCCAGCGCTGATAGCCATGTAAATCAAGGCATTCTCTGTTGCCGAACCTTTGGCGGAAAACTCACCATCTTGCTCTTGGTTGACTTGACTTTCGTTGCACAGAACCGATACATGAATCAGCTTTAACAGCTCATCGTAAGCATAAGGGTTGATATCCTCATCTCCGTTGATAAACTGACCGTCAGACACCGTGATGTGTTTACCATCTGTATGTACCTCGACGGTAGCAGCAACCGCAAATCCACAACACCATTAGTTATGCGTCCAACATCCGCGTTTACGTCAGATACCACATTCATTAAGTTCTTAGCTACCTCGGATTTCCCATTTGTAGAATAGTTTTGGGCAGTTTGAGAGCTAAATTGTCCCTGCTTCTGTTTTATCAGGTCAGTATTTACCTCTGCAGCTAGATTTTCAATCACCTCTCCTGCTTCTGCAACTGCTTCTTTGCACCTTTGTGAAAGTGCAATTCCCTCTTTGATAGCCGTTTGGACTACAGGCTGTTTCACTGCTGCTGCAACAGGAAGAATGACAGGTGCAACAAGAAACGCTGTGATACCCTCGACAATTTCAGGTATATTAAGTGTTTCCAAGTCGAATGTAGATGCCATCTGAAAACTTCCTCTGGAAGCAGACAATATAGAAGCGTAGTTAAACCAATTTATCAACGCATCAATCTAAAGTTACAGAGGCAAAATTGAAGCGATCGCTACACGCCCTAACCCTAAACTCGTTGGTTGTCAGGAATATACGAGTCAATCTATATACTTTGGAAACGGATATCAGAAGCAATTCTACCAAAAGGCAGAAGCGAATATTATATATATATATATTTAAGCTTAATACCAATTCTATGTGATGTTGCACATTATCGCCCTCAGGCTCGAAGCCTGGAGCTAAACAAACAAAGCCTGCCGATCCAGGCTCATTCTATGCATTTTTAAAAAGAATTGGTATAAGACAAAGAACGCACTGAACCTCTTTGACTCTTTACCCCACTATTTTATGAAAAATAGTGGGGCTTTTCCTGTATAGACAATGAATTTTCACAGGTGAGCAACCAAAGCCCTAGCTTCGTTCATAGAATAATCTGATTGTGTAAACTTCTTAAGTTGCTCTCTTAATTCAGTCGAGAGGGAACTTAAAGCGCTACCCTGCCATCCGCGTGTTCCTTGATATTCTAGAAGTCCGCAGTACATATCTCCTTTGTGAATATGCCATCCCCAGGTTGCTGGAATCACTTCATATTCAGTCAGAGTTTGAGTCAGGTATAGCGTAATTTGCTCAAGGTTTTGTCGAGTTTTCATAGCTGTTTAGAAATTGAACTTTTTTTGTAGAAACAACACAAATGAAGCAAAAGGGCGCAAAATGAGCTAACCGTTTGCTTGGGAATTTACTAATGACCTTTACACTTTTGGTAACGGCAAACGCAGTTAATACCAAAAAATGCGCTCATTGTCGGCTTTAGCAGCAGAAGGTCTTTGTTAAAGTAGCGTTGGTTTGCATTGCCAACATTTATTTAACAAATCTCAACGTTGCTTTAATACTTTGATAGTAGTTACTCTCGACACTAAAATTACCTGCCCATAGGTTTAATCTGCACGCAATCTAAAGGACGATTCGTATGCTAAAAAAGCAATTGCATCTCATCCAAATGAGGGGTAACACAAGCAGAATGTCGCCACCCGCTAGTAATAGGTGAATATTGCGATCGCCTCCTCCAGGTGGGCTTTGCGCAATCGCCTTTATGCGGGGCTGAGGGAAAGCGGACATGCACTCGCGTTCGCCCATCGCCCTAAAGCGGGCGCTGTGCGGCATCGCTTGAGCTAAAGTTTTTTCACCCGTTGAGGAAAGGAACACTCGAAGAAATGAGTTCACCTTCTTGGCGCACCATAGCTACACATTGATTTAACATGAACCACTCCGTTAGATACATGAGACGAAGTTTCAAAGAGAGCTAACCTATGCATTCAGATAGAAACATCCGCAAGTCAAAACAAGACAAGCGAGTGCATCGTGATCAGGCACAACAGTGGCATCTATCCAGAATTTACGCACGGGCATCTACTTGGCATTTGGATCGCAGCCATCGCTGCGGCGATTTCGTCACCAGCGTGTGCTGTTAAGCGCAAATCGGGGAGTATATCGATGACAACAGACGAGCAACACAGACAGGCAAACGCTTTTGGACGCTTACTAGCACGACCGACGCCGCAGTCACAAGCAGCAGGACCACTTGGTCTGCAACCACTGGGACTAGATGCCAAGCGCGACGCTTTCCTCTACGTACCTGAAAGCTACCAAGCATCAAAACCTGCACCGTTGGTGTTGATGCTACATGGCGCAGGCGGTAACGCACACGGTGGTCTAACTCCATTCCTACAACTTGCTGATGCAGCTGGGGTTATCCTGCTTGCACCGTCATCTCGTCTCCAAACATGGGATATGCTGTTCGGACAGTACGGTCCTGATATCACTTTTATCGACTCTGCGTTAGCAATCACGATGAGCCGCTACGCCATAGATGAGACACGCATTGCGGTTGAGGGCTTCTCTGATGGTGCCTCCTACGCACTTAGTATCGGTATCACGAATGGCGACTTGTTCACCCATGTCATAGCGTTTTCACCAGGGTTTATGGCACCGGCTTTGCAGCAAGGCAAGCCGCGCATCTTCATTTCACATGGTAAATCGGACACCGTTCTGCCAATCAACCGATGCAGCCGCAAGATTGTGCCGCAGCTACAAAATGTTCGCTACGACGTGTTATATCAGGAGTTCAACGGTTCCCACACAGTCCCCCCAAATATTGCACAGTCTGCACTGACCTGGTTTACTGCTAGGCAGGATTGACCAAGAAGGGGTGTAAGGGTGTAGGGGTGTGGGATGTAGGGGAAAAGTAGGGGTATAGGGGTTTGGGGGTGTGGGGGTGTAGGGGAAAAGAGTGTGAGCGTACATTAATTTTTCTTCCCCCTTACACGCTTATACCCTTACACCCTTACCCCCCTATTCTTCCCCCTTACATTCTTATACCCTTACCCCCCTATTCTTTCCCCTTTCACCCGCAGTGCTTAAGAAGTGCATAAGTCAAATTCATCGACATTTACTGCTGATTAGAAGGAGAGCAAAGCAAGCTGAACCTTCAAATCCAACAATTTCTTAATCAACATTTCTCACCAAACATATTTTTAAGCTGTAGCACATTTAATTGGAAAAAGTTTGTAAAGAACATTTTCACCAGAGTAGCGTCTTAAATTACTGATATAGTAGCTGGCGAAAGCGATATTGCGGCTTGTCAAACGCAGACGCTCGTACACGTCCCTAGGGTGGTGTACCCGTTCGTTAGGGTTGTCGATTCGCTGTGGGAATGAATTCCTTACGTAGCGAAGCGCAAGTCCTCGCGCTAAGGACTAAAAACCTGAAAAAACAGACGGGTATAAAACCTACGGAAACCTGCATATGCAGGTTTTGTTTGTTTAGTCGCTCTGAAAAAATCGCCAGTAAATCTGAAAAAAATGCTCTAGAAGCTGATTTAGGAGTTGAACGGATCTTGTTGATAATGAAGCGATCGCTATCTCTACTTACTCTTTGCTCTACTTTCCTCTCTTTTCTCGCACCATACGCTGTTATCGCTGCACCACCCAGAACACCAGACAAAACAGTCAATTGTGACATCCTTGTTGTGGGTGGAGGACTTTCTGGTGCCGCCACGGCTTATGAAGGTTTACTTGCAGGGCAAACGGTTTGTCTAAGCGAGATTACCGATTGGCTGGGAGGACAAATTTCTTCCCAAGGGACTTCTGCACTTGATGAACGACCAACCCAGCGTCGCAATTTATTCTACTCACGTGGTTATCTGGAATTGCGAAACCAAATTGAGCGCAAATACCGTGGTAACCGCAACCCCGGCGACTGTTGGGTGAGCGACTCCTGCTTTCTCCCCCGCGATGGTCATGAAATTTTGACTTCGATGCTTAAAGATGCTGAAAGAAAGGGCAGAGGAAGGTTGCAATGGTTCCCGAACACGGTGATTAAAGAGTTGGAATATAGTGGTGACGGGAAAATAATTAGTAGTGCGATCGCTATCCAACATCAACCAGCCAAAGGTACACCGCCCCTCAACACCTTTCCTTTATCTCAAACCATCGAAGACGCTTACACCTACGAAAACTCGTCTCGCTTTACCAAAACCATTGTCCGCTTTGCCCCCAAGCAAACTAAAAGTAAAGCTGGCAGTAATGCCCCGAACTGGTATGTAGTAGACACTTCGGAAACCGGGGAAATTATCGGTTTGGCTGATGTTCCTTACAGATTGGGTATTGATGCTCGTTCTTACTTAGAGCCTTCTTCTTCCAGTACTCAAAACGATCCTTTCTGTACCCAAGGCTTTACCTACACCTTTGCAATGGAGGCTACTAAGGACCCGCAACCCCAAACAATGCCTCCATTCTATTCGCAGTATGCGCCATATTATAGTTATGAATTAAAGCGATTGGCAAGCTTTCCCTTGGTTTTCACCTACCGTCGCATTTGGAGTCCCACAAAAGGACAACCAATGGAATTCGGAGGAGTGAAGTTTACAGGTCCTACCCCAGGGGACATCTCGATGCAAAACTGGACTTGGGGCAATGATTACCGTCCAGGAACCTCTGCCGATAACCTCATTTACTCTCGCCAACAGTTACAAGCCTCTGGGCAATTGAAACCAGGAGGTTGGATGGGCGGATTGCGGACAGAAGCCTTACGCAAAGGTGAGGAAATCTCTTTGGGGTACTATTACTGGTTGACGGCTGGCAATACAGATTCGCAATTGGGGGATGGTGTAAAGCAGCCAGAACCAAATCACCGCTTTTTATCAGGGCTAGATTCGCCGATGGGGACAGCGCATGGTTTGTCGAAACATCCCTATATGCGGGAAGGACGACGCATTATTGGACGCCCCAGCTGGGGACAACCCGAAGGCTTTTCTATTTGGGAAATTGATATCTCTCGTCGCAACTATGATGACGAGTATTATCGCACAACTCTACCGGCAGATATGTATCGCCGCTTGAAAGCATCACTGTCTGGTTTAGAAGCAGCATCAGTACTTTCAGGTCAGAAACGTGCGGAGAATGTAGCGCGGCGTACTCGTTCTACAATCTTCCCCGATGCTATAGGTATCGGTCACTACGCCATAGACTTTCATCCTTGCATGACCAAAAGCCCTCCGGAAGCGCCTGGAAATACAGAACGTCCAGGCGAAAGGCGTGGTGCTGGGCAAGCTTATCCTTTCCAAATCGCACTCAGGGCGATGATTCCCCAAAAAATCGACAATTTGCTTGTGGGTGGTAAAAGCATTGCGACGAGTCACATTGCCGCAGCAGCTTACAGGGTACACTCCTTTGAATGGTCTGCTGGTGCAGCAGCTGGAACGACAGCGGCTTTTGCCTTGAAAAATGGCACCGCACCTTACCAACTTGTAGATCAATTGCCCTTACCAGAACCGCAACTACAAAACCTGAAACAGTTGTTAGAGCAAAATGGCAACCCCACCGCCTTCCCTGATACCTCAATTTTTAACCAAAATTGGGATGATTGGAAATAATTAGTTTATAGTCCATAGTCAAAAGTCCAATGGCTCTTGACTATAGACTATGGACTAAACTAGTTAATCGTAGTGTAGTTTGGTTAAGCTTTTTGGCTAAGTATTTTATGGTACCCAGACTTTCAGCAGCTGTTTACGGGATGGCAACAGCACCAACTATAGCTCCTGAACGATCTAGTCAAGTGACCCGTAAGTTATATCCGAATTATAAAGTGATTGTATTAGATGACGATTTTAATACATTCGAGCATGTTCACAATTGTTTGGTAAAGTATATACCAGGTATGACTAGCGATCGCGCTTGGGAACTTACCAACCAAGTGCATTACGAAGGTCAAGCAATTGTCTGGATAGGTCCCCAAGAAGCCGCTGAATTGTACCACCAGCAGCTGCATCGAGCCGGTTTAACTATGGCTCCTCTGGAAGCAGCATAATAGTAGAAAAATAAAATATAATGGCAAAACCCACTGAGGGCAGATTAGTTTGGAATCACTCGACCCATATTAGTGGTCTTATCCCAGTTCTTGAACGTCTCATACGCCAAGATGGGATTCAAACCGTTACACCGGGACAGCTTGGGCGAGTGAAAGGTCACAGCCCTCATTTACAATTGCGAGTATCTGTACCAATTCGCGGTGGCTTTAAGGTGATCGCCCGCCACGGGAAAACAGTGCAAGAGGTGTTTATCCTGACAAATTTGGATCAGAATCTACTCCAAGAGGCGATCGCGATCGCCATGAAAAAGTAATCAATACTCTCAAATAATTCAGAACTCAGGACTCAGAACTCACAATTTAAGCAGTTTTCTGTAGGGTGGGCATTATGCTCAACAGTCTAGTCAAGAGTCAAAGAAACAGGAACAAAGGTGGAGAGGCACGGATTCATGAGGCACTGCGTTGGTGAACCAGTGCTGCAGGAGGGTTTCCCTCTGCAGGCAACTGGTGAAAGGGTTCCCCGACTTGGAGCAAGTGCCGTCCTGCCTCATAACATCTTTTAAGAATCCCCTAGATTTTAATTAGGGGAGTACGTTAATGATTAATCCTCTACATGACGCACTGCCAATTTATGGAGCGGCAGACTAACGATGCAAGAAAACGTTAAGAAATATGACAGTGCTGCAGTTATCCTTAAGCTCATCATTATAGTTTCCCAATCAGGTAAAACTATTTTTTGGATAGCAAAAGCAACACAGTAAACTAGCCAGTAAGAAAAGCTCATCCTAAACAGAATTCGCTCTGTTTCTTCCGCTTCATCCTTTTGCTGCTTGCGCTCCCATAGTAACAATAGACCAGTAATACAAGCTATGAAGGAAAGAAGCACAAAAAAATCGTGACAAACTAAATTTACTGAACTCATGGGTTTCTATCCCAAAAATTTTCTATTTCTATTGGAGATCAGTCTAAAGGAATAATCTTTTAGGATAAGCAAATAGTAACAAACTGAAATAGATACTCCTAATTTTGTAAAAAAGTGCAAAGAAGTTATAAGTTTATTGTTACTCGTGAGCGCTGAATCACTCAGTAGGAATAAACAGATCGAAGAAAAGCGATGATAACGCCTGAAACTCTTAACTCCTAACTAATGACAGCCCTCTCCTGTCACCAGACGCTGCGCGAACACAGGTTAACTTTATTTGTGCTTACCTACCAAACAATTAACAAGAGGTCAGAAGGAAAAAGGTACTCCACTAATTGCCTTCTTCCTTGTTTGTTCGATCTTCTTCCTTCGGGTTTAACAACCCTGGGTTTCACAAGCACCAATACTCACCCAGGTACTTGAACCATCTGCCCAATGTTCTTTTTTCCAAATGGGGGCGTTGTGTTTGAGAGTATCAATCGCATAGCGACAAGCTTCAAACGCTTCGGAACGATGCGGACAACCCACCGCGACTAAAACGCTGATTTCACCAACTTGTAAGCGCCCAACGCGATGATAAATGACCACCCGAGTCACAATAGACCATTTTTGACGAATCTGGGCAGCAATTTGATAAAACACCTGCATTGCCATCGGTTCGTAAGCTTGATATTCTAGGGCTACGACAGGTTTACCACCTGTTTGGTTGCGAACCATTCCACTCATGACCACAACTGCGCCGTTTGCTGGGTCATCTGCTTTGGCATAAACATCCTCAAGATACAATGGCGCAAAGCTAATGGCAAAGCTATCTTCAGGTTTCGATTTTACAGAAGCAGCTGAAGGTGTTAAACCCAAGTTCATCTTAATGATTTCTATTCCTTATAGGAATTTACGCACTTCCCGCTTCACCATTCTACATCAATTTACAAACAAGTCTGTTGACAATATTTCCAAGTCTCGTTTTGATACTCTATTAATGTAATGCAAAATGATTACGTACAAACGGACTTTTTCCGCTTTTTTCTAAAGAATTTTTCGCTTAATTCCTAAAAACTATTACTAATATCTACTTAGGCTGGCAGAAAATCTACGTAATACTACGGAAAAATGCAAAAAATTGTCATCCTCCTTTAGGCATATTACTATAATGAAGTCACAAAGTCACTATCGGATTCGTTTGAAGAATCCGATAGTGACTGAGTTGAGCTATCAAGTGCAGCAAGCACTGATTTGACTAAGAGGGAAGTTCTCACTTAGAGCTACTACTTGGAAGTAGTCTGAGAGTGCCATACCTCTAGTTATTAGAACTAAAAAAGTAAATGTATACGGCACTTGCAAACAAACTTACAGTAGGCAGTGTTCAAAAATCAGCCAATGCAGAAACTTTCGCATTTAAGAATCTGGAGAACCGTGTATCACATCAGGGCAAGCAATAATTCAATTCTTATAGGAAAAGATATAATGAACCCTTTATTGTCTAACAATGAAGTCGCGAGGCTTGAGGCTCTCCACCAGTATCAGATTCTAAACACATCACCAGAACAAACATTTGACGATTTGGCATTCTTAGCCGCCCAGATTTGCGCTACACCGATCGCATTAATAAATTTGATAGACGCTAACCGTCAGTGGTTCAAAGCCAAAGTGGGGTTGGATGTAGAAGAAATGCCCCGAGATATCGGGTTCTGTCCCCTTTCTATTGATCAACACGATGTTTTGATTATTCCTGACACCTTGGCTGATAAACGGTTTGCCACTAATCCGGTAGTCACTTCTGCCCCCTACGTGAGATTTTACGCCGGAGTACCTTTAATCACACCAGAGGGACAGGCGATCGGGACAATATGTGTCGTTGATCGCGTACCGCGCGTGATGCAACCAGAACAGGTGGAGTCACTGAAAGCGATTAGCCGCCTCATTATCAAAAAACTGGAATTACGCCGGAATTTAACTCAAGTCGCTAGGATCAAAACAGAGTACCAGCAAGCACAAGAAGCACTGCGGCAAAGCGAATTCACCCTCCGCAGCTTTTTTGACAGTGCGCCGATGATGATGGGGATAGTCGAACTATTAGATAATGATGATATCCTGCATATTTCTGATAATGCTGCCACAGCAAAATTTTTTGGGCTAGCCCCAGGAGCAATGCGAAATCGCCTTGCCAGTGAAATCGGTTTATCACCAGATTATGTGCGCGACTGGATTGATTATTTTCGTCAGGCAGAAAGGCTGCAAGTACCCATAAGCTTTGAACATCTTCACAATGGTTTAACACAGCAGAGGTGGCTAAGAGCCACAGTTTCGGCAATTGGAGAAAGTTCAGTGAACCGTCCGCGATTTGCTTACATCGTTGAGGATATTACTGAACGCAAACAGGCAGAAGAAGAATTGCGTTGGAAAGAAGCGCTTTTGCGCTCAATGACTGGTGTTTCTCCACTAGCATTTTACGTTGTTGATCACCGTACAAGTGACATTCTCTATGTCAATGAACGTTTTTGTGAAATTTGGGGCATTCAACACCTGAAACAGCAAATTGACAGCGGCAAATTGAAACATCAGGATGTTATAAACAAATGCTGCCAATTTACAGAAGTTTCTCCTTTCATCTCTTGTCAACCCACTCCAAGTGAAACCTGCATATGTGAGGACGAAATTTTATTGAATGATGGTCGCACTATCAGGCGTTTTTCCAGGCGCATTCAAGATGAAAACGACCAATATTTTGCACGGTTATATATTTTTGAAGATATCACGGTACGCAAACTGGCAGAACAGCAAATCCGCGAACGAGCCGCTTTGCTTGACATAGCTACAGACGCAATTATTTTACGTGATTTAAATAATCAAATTCTACTATGGAATAAAAGTGCTGAGAACCTTTACGGATGGAAGGATCAAGAGGCTCTTGGTAAGAATGCTTCAGAAATTTTAGATAACGAAACGTTGTCGCAACACTGCGAGATTTACAAAAGTGTTTTAGAGGCTGGTTCATGGCAGGGTGAGTTGCAGAAAATCACGAAATCTGGCAAAGAAATTATTGTTGAAAGTCGTTGGACGCTAGTACGCGATGAGCATTCTCAACCAAAATCAATCCTGATTGTTGATACTGATATCACACAGAAAAAGCAACTAGAAAAGCAATTTTTACGCAATCAGCGCATGGAAAGTATAGGCACCCTTGCGAGTGGCATTGCTCACGATTTGAACAATGTGCTATCTCCAATTTTGATGTCGGTACAAATGCTGAAAGCAAAATCTGCTGATGAACGCAGTATCCAAATGCTAACGATCGCCGAAAATAATGCCAAACGCGGTGCAAATTTAGTGAAACAGGTGCTGTCATTTGCCAGGGGAATTGAAGGCGAACATACTATCCTTCAACTGAAGCACTTGATTTTAGAAATGAACCAAATTGTCGAACAAACTTTTCCGAAATCGATAGTGATCCAAACGGACATTCAATCAAACTTGTTACCTGTGTGTGGTGATAGTACCCAACTCCATCAAGTGCTGATGAATTTATGTCTCAATGCTCGTGATGCTATGAGCGATGGCGGAACTTTAAAAATTGCTGCCAAGAATGTTTTTATTGATGAAAATTTCGCCAAAATGCATCTTGATGCTAAAGTAGGTTCCTATATTGTCCTCACAGTTTCTGATACGGGAGTTGGTATTCCTAACGAACAATTAGATAGAATTTTTGAACCATTTTTCACAACTAAAGAGTTTGGCAAGGGAACCGGACTGGGGCTGTCAACAGTCATGGGCATTATTAAAGGTCATGGTGGGTTCGTCACGGTGTCTAGTTACATAGGCAAGGGCACAAAATTTAAAGTGTACCTGCCAGCAGTCAAGACAGCGGCGACGCAGTTCATGGAAGACCTAGAAATGCCGACAGGTTACGGAGAATGGATTTTGGTTGTAGATGACGAACCTGCTGTCCGAGAAATTACCAAAGCTTCTTTAGAAAATAATAATTATAAAGCAATGACCGCTAATGATGGTATAGAGGCAGTCGCACTCTACGCTCAGCATAAAGAGAAAATTAGTGCGGCAATTATCGATATGATGATGCCAGATATGGATGGAGTCACTACCATCAGCACATTGCAGAAAATGAACCCTCTGCTACGTATCGTTGCTGTGAGTGGACTAGCGACAAGTGAACAAGTGCCACTAGAGCAAGACTCTAAGCTAATAGCATTTTTACCTAAGCCATATACGGCACAGGAGTTGCTAAAAACTTTGCACTCACTTATTTCTAATGATTATTGACATACTCCCCGCCCTATAAGGGCGGAGATTCTAGGCTCAAACAACAATTGCAGGCGTTGCCCGTCTTACCGAGTCTAACCCAGCGTTTTTGTTGCCCCAACCGCACAAATATTTTTAGCTGCGTTCTCGTCTCTCCCATTTACCGAGTGGCAGGACTGATAGCAGATTGACGGCTTAGTGACGGCATGAAAAAGTTAACAGTTAGATGTTCGGACGAAGAGTATGCGTTGCTGGTACAGCACTGCAAAGACAAAGAGCGCAGCCTGAACGATGTACTTAGAGAGTTAATCAGAACTCTCGACAAAAGCCGCCCTTCTAGGGCGGGGCTTTAAACCCAAATTTTCGGTAAAAGTTAGGATTGGAAGTAGGGGAAGCAGCCAGGGTTCACTTTCGTTTTGCAAACTAAAGATGAGGGAGAATAACAGTTGACAAATAACAAATAACAAATAACAAATGACTAATTTGATTCTGGTTGTAGACGACGACGCTTTCACACGGTTACAACTACGGACTTTACTACAAAAAGAAGGGTATCAAATAGCAGAGGCAATCAATGGCGAGCAAGCATTAAATGTGTATCGAGAAATACAACCAGATATAATTCTGCTGGATGCCCTGATGCCGATGATGGATGGGTTTACCTGCTGCACTCAATTGCAAAAACTGCCTGGCAGCAGAGAAACACCCGTGTTGATGATTACCGCTCTTCATGACGACGCATCCGTGGCTCGGGCTTTTGCTGCTGGTGCTACTGATTACATTACCAAACCAATTAACTGGCAAGTCTTGCGTCAAAGAGTGCGTCGTCTTTTGGAAGCGCGTCACGCCATGCAGAAATTGCGACAGCAAACCCAGCAGGCGCAGAGTCGCGAGGCGCAACTGGTGATGGCGTTAGAAGCAGCCAGCATGAGTACCTGGGACTGGGATATCCCCAATAACAAATTGACTTGGTCAGATAACCTTAAAGGACTCTTTGGCTGGGAAAGTGCTACCTATGAAGCTTTTCTTGAACGCGTTCATCCCCAAGACCAAGATTTTGTCAATTATTCGATGATACAGACTCTCAAGGAAGGGGCAGAGTACGACATCGAATTTCGTGTTGTTTGTCATGAAGGTCATATTTGTTGGTTGGCAAGCAAAGGTGTTGTCTTTCGCGACTCATGTGGCGTAGCGCTGCGGATAACTGGGGTAACGATGGACATCACTAAGCGCAAACAAGCAGAAGAGGCGTTAGAAGTTTATGCCAACCGACAGGCACTTGTCGCAGAACTCAGCCAACTGGCACTAGCTGGTCTAGACTTAACCACGCTGATGCACGAAACTGTTACCTTCGTTGCTCAAAGCCTTAAGATTGAGTATTGCAAGGTTTTGGAACTCCAAAGCGATGATGACACCTTACTGCTACGGGCTGGAGTGGGTTGGCAGCCAGGGCTTGTAGGATATGCAACAGTTAGCGCGCAAAAGGATTCCCAAGCTGGCTATACTCTGCTTTCTAACGAACCAATAGTGGTCACAGACTTCGGCACAGAAACTCGGTTCAGTAGACCACAACTGGTGCGTGACCATCAAGTGGTCAGTGGTCTGTCGGTAGTCATTCATGGTAAAGAGCGTCCTTTTGGTGTCTTAGAGGTAGACACAACCAAACAGCGGACCTTCAGCAGAGATGAAATTTATTTCTTGCAGGCAGTTGCCAATGTGCTGGCTACAGCCATTGAACGTTTGAGAGTCGAGGATGCCCTCAGAGAAAGTGAGCAACGCTGGCAGTTGGCTTTGCGGGGCAATAATGATGGCATTTGGGACTGGAACGTGAAAACTAATGAAGTGTTCTTCTCGACTCGCTCCAAGGAAATGCTCGGTTATTCTGAGCATGAGATTGCTAATCATTTAGATGAATGGATAAGCCGGGTGCATCCAAATGATATAACCAGGGTAAAACGAGTCATTCAAGACCATTTTGCTCGGAAAACTCCGTTTTACATGAGTGAGTATAGAGCCCGATGTAAAGATGGTAGCTATAAATGGATTTTGGATCGGGGTCAAGCACTGTGGGATTCGCAAGATACAGTAGTGCGGATGGCAGGCTCTCATACAGATATTACTGAGCATAAGTTGGCAGAGGAAAAACTGCAAGAAAGCGAAGAACGTTTCCAGATACTCGCTCGTGCCACTAATGATGCTGTCTGGGATTGGGATTTAGTGACGGATAAGATGTGGTGGAATGACAGCGTACAGACTTTGTTTGGTTACTCACCAGAGTCCGTCAAAACCGAAGTCGCTTGGTGGCATGAGCATATACACTTAGACGATCGCCAGAGGATTGTTTCTGACATTCATGCTGTAATCAACAGCAATCAACAATTCTGGTCGAATGAATACCGCTTTCGCCGTGCAGACGGTTCTTATGCCTACATTTTTGAGCGCGGTTATGTAGTTCATGACAATATAGGCAAGTCGGTACGGATCATTGGGGCAATGATGGACATTTCTGAACGCAAGCGGGTTCAACAAGAGTTACAGCGCCAGAACTTGCGATCGCAATTGTTTGCCGATGTCACCTTAAAAATTCGTCAGTCCTTACAAATTGATGAAATTCTGCAAATCACTGTAAAAGAGGTGCAAAAGCTGCTGAATTGTGAGCGTGTCTTAATTTTTCGCCTACTTACAGATGGTTCGGGAAGGGTGGTGCAAGAGGCTGTGGTCGAGGGTGTGCCTGCCGTTCTTGGACACCACCTTAATGACCCTTGCTTTGTCGAAGATTACATCGACAAATACCGCTACGGACGAGTTAGTGCTGTTACCGACATCGAGAATGGTGGGATCGAGCCTTGCTATGTGGGATTTCTCAAAAAACTTAATGTCAGATCTAACCTTATTGTCCCTATTATCCTGAAAAATCAACTTTGGGGACTGCTCATTGCCCATCAGTGTACTCAACCTCGCGAGTGGACGAGCTGGGAAACTGAACTTTTGCGACAGTTGGCAGATCAGATAGGTATTGCCCTTGCTCAAGCTCAACTTCTAGAACAAGAAACTCGTCAACGGCAAGAACTTATCCGTTCCAATGAAGAATTGCAACAATTTGCCTTCATCGCCTCTCACGATTTGCAAGAGCCATTGCGTAAGATTAAGACATTTGGCGATCGCTTAAAAGTCACTTGTAGCCATGCTTTAACCGAACAGGGAGTTGATTACCTAGAACGGATGCAGAATGCAACCCGCAGAATGCAAGCCTTGATTGAAGATTTGTTAACACTTTCGCGAGTCACCAGTAGAGGGCAGCCTTTTGTAGTAGTGGATTTGACACAGATTACACAAGAGGTGTTGTCTGATTTGGAAGTACGTATTCAACAAACCCGAGCATATGTGGAGGTAGGCGAGTTACCTGTCATTCACGCTGACCCGTTACAGATGCGTCAATTGCTACAAAACCTCATCGGCAACGCTCTGAAATTCCACGCTCAAGGGCAACTACCTATTGTTAAAATATACGGTGAAAAATTCGACACTGAAGATGCTGTGGAATTTTGTCAAATTATTGTAGAAGATAATGGTATTGGCTTTGATGAAAAGTACCTTGACCGCATCTTCAACGTGTTTCAACGCCTGCATGGTCGTAGCGAATACGAAGGTACTGGTATTGGTTTAGCTATCTGCCGGAAAATTGTTGAACGTCACAACGGGAGCATCTGTGCACAAAGCACACCAGGGCAAGGTTCAAGATTCATTGTCATACTTCCAATTCATTCTGTTGCATAAGGATGCTCTTCCTCAAAAGGGTTTATCATACCCCCAGAGGTTGTTAAATTTTCGACAACCTTACTTTGTTATTTGTTGCAATTTAATAATCTATTTATCTTAAAACCAACGCAAAGGAGAAAATGCAGAGTGAAGGGTCGGCAAACAACCGCCACAATTCTAATGGCTGATGATGACGAGGATGACTGTATGCTAGCTCGTGAAGCGTTGGCAGAAAGTCGATTGGCAAACGAACTGCACATCGTCAATGATGGCGAAGAGTTGATGGATTATCTCCATTATCGTGGTCTGTATGCCAACAAAAGCAGTGCGCCGCGACCAAATCTGATTTTGTTAGATTTAAATATGCCAAGAAAAGATGGTCGTGAGGCACTTAGAGAGATAAAAGCTGACCCAGTTTTAAGGAAAATTCCCGTTGTTATTCTGACGACTTCCAAGGCAGAGGAAGATGTTTATAGCAGTTATGATTTGGGTGCGAACTCATTCATCATCAAACCTGTTACATTTACATCCTTGGTGGAAGTTATGAGAACAATAGGAAAATACTGGTTTGAAATTGTGGAACTGCCGCTATAACTAGAGGGAGGCAGAAATGAAAGAGAGCATATTTAAAGTTCTTCTTGTTGATGATGATGAAGATGACTACATTTTAACTCGTGATTGGTTCCATGAATTTCAGGTAGCTAAGTGCGAGCTGGAATGGGTAAATAATTATCAAGCAGCAATGGAGGCGATTGTTGATATCCAATACGATATTTATCTTGTTGATTACCGTTTGGGTGCGCGTAACGGACTGGATCTGTTACGTGAAGCAATTGCCAACGGTTGCTCTTCTCCAATTATTTTACTGACAGGTAAAGGAGATAGGGAAATAGACATTGAGGCAATGAAAGCAGGTGCAGCAGATTACTTAGAAAAAAGTCAGTTGACTGCTCCTTTGCTAGAACGTTCTATCCGCTACGCGGTTGAGCGCAAGCGAGCAGAACAAAAGATTCGCGAACACGCCGCACTGCTGGATGTTGCTACCGATGCAATTTTTGTACACGATTTAAAAAATAAAATTTTATTTTGGAATAAAGCAGCCGAGCATTTATACGGTTGGACAGCAGCTGAAGCAATTGGTAAGAAAACATTAGAACTTTGGAAAGAAAAAGATATATCACAATTCCAAGAAGCTCTTAAGACTTTATTAGAAAATGGTTCCTGGGAGGGCGAACTGCATCAAAGAACAAAATTTGGTAAAGAAATTATCGTCGAAAGTCGCTGGACACTAGTGAGAGAATTAGATAAAAAAGGACAATCAGTTCTCGTTGTTAATACTGATATTACAGAAAAAAAAGAACTAGAAGCACAGTTTTTTCGTGCCCAACGTTTGGAAAGCATTGGCACTTTGGCAAGCGGTATTGCCCACGACCTCAACAATGTTCTTGCGCCTATTTTGATGACTGCTCAACTTTTGGAATCGCAACTGCATGATGAGCGGAGTAAGCGCCTGCTGCCAATATTGATATCTAATGCCAAACGGGGAGCAAATATGGTTAAGCAAGTGCTGTCTTTTACTCGCGGTGTTGAAGGCGATCGCACTTTGCTGCAATTGAAGCATTTAATCAAAGAAATTCAACAAGTTGTTAAAGAAACATTTCCCAAATCTATTGAAATTTCCACTCATATAGCGCCAAACCTTTGGATAGTTTCAGCTGATGTGACCCAACTGCATCAAGTGCTGATGAATTTGTGCGTTAATGCTCGTGATGCTATGCCTGATGGGGGTCGCTTGACTATCTCGGCGGAAAATCTTGTTGTTGATCAAAATTACGCCAAGATGTATCTTGATGCTCGCGTTGGTTCGTATGTTGTGATGACTGTTGCTGATACTGGAGTTGGTATTCCACAGGAAATCTTAGACCGGATTTTTGAACCATTTTTTACGACTAAAGACTTAGGCAAAGGAACAGGGCTTGGTCTTTCTACTGTCGTTGGGATTATTAAAAGCCACGGCGGTTTTATTAACGTGTACAGTGAGGTAGGGAAAGGCAGCCAATTTAAGGTGTATTTACCAGCACAAGAAGCAACGGAAAATCCAGAACAACAAGAACTGGAATTACCTTGCGGTAACGGAGAATTGATTTTGGTTGTGGATGACGAAGATTCGATTCGAGACGTTACTAAAACATCTCTAGAAAGCTATAATTACAAAGCGATAACTGCTTGCGATGGTATTGAGGCGATCGCTCTTTATGCAGAACATCAGGACGAAATATCTGTAGTCTTGACAGATATGGTTATGCCTTCTATGGATGGAGTCACCACCATCCGCACCTTACGAAAAATTAATCCAGCAGTCAAGATTATTGCCGTGAGTGGACTTGCTTCTAGTGAAAAAATTAATACGGTTACTCAGATGGGCGTCAAAGCGTTTTTATCCAAACCTTACACCGCCAAGCAGTTATTGCAAACTATTAGCACCGTCAAAAGTGGAAATTAATTAGGTAAATTATGAATTATAAATTATGAATTATAAAACTTTTATGATTCATAATTCATAAATTACAATTTATCATTTATTATTATGACCAACCAGCATTCTGAAGTTTTAGCGGTCAACGAAGCTTTTTATCGAGCTTTTGAAAAAAAAGATATCGAGGCAATGGCTATTGTATGGTCTCAAGGAACTGGCAGTATTTGTATTCACCCCGGATGGGATGTGTTGCGCAGTTGGAAGGAAATTCGCTCCTCTTGGGTTAACATTTTCAAAAATACTGCTTACATTGAGATTAACACTGAGATCATTGTTACAGAAGTTCGCGATCATATCGCCTACGTCGTACTCAGAGAAAATGTCCTGCAAATCATCAATGGTAGAAGATTAGAAGCACAATCAGTTGCCACGAATACATTTGAACTTCTTGGTGGTCAGTGGTATATCGTTCATCATCACGCTAGCCCGGTAATGCGGTGAAAAAAATGCGGGAGATGAGGAAGATGAGGAAGATGAGGAAGATGAGGAAGATGAGGGAGATGAGGGAGATGAGGGAGATGAGGGAGATGAGGGAGATGAGGGAGATGAGGGAGATGAGGAAGATAAGAAACTCACCTGTGGTCAATACTCGCTTCGTCTACCGTTATCCTCCTCATCTCGGTTATGCTTACTTTGCACTAATCCTCAATCAACTCAACAGCATCTCGTCCATCCCAATTATGTAAATGAACTTTGACAATTTCTTCTTTGGCGGTGGGTAACTGTTTCCCAACAAAATCTGGATGAATTGGCAACTCACGATGACCTCTATCTACCAGTACGGCTAAACGAATCACCTCTGGTCTACCATATTCGTTCACAGCATTCAAAGCCGCACGAACTGTCCGTCCTTTGTAAATGACATCATCAACAAGCACAACAGTTTTCCCTGTCAGATCAAAAGGGATGTCGGTTTTTGCAGGAGTCCGCAACCCAATTTGGTCGAGGTCATCACGATAAAATGTGATATCCAAGCCTCCCATTGCTATAGGTATACCTTCAAGCGTTTCTATCTGACGTGCTAGTAACTGGGCAAGAGGCACACCTCGCGTATAAACACCTATTAGTACCAGTTGAGACAAATCACGTGTTTTTTCTACGATTTGAGAGGCAAGACGATTCACAGTACGACGCAGTTCTTCTGGTGAGAGAATCTCAACCACTTTGGTTTTGACAGACACAGTCATAGACCGATACCCTGAATAATGTAAACCATAGTTAGATCGGGAATAAGGAGAGTAGACATAGGCAAAGAAATGACTCCTTTATCCTCCTCATTTTCCTTATCTTTTTCATCTTCCCAATTCCCTACTTCCATCATGACTTGTTTTAGGCAAGTAGTAATAGAGGTATAGCAATCCCTAACCAGAGAAAAAAGCAATATCGAGTCAGTTGCAAAGCTTGATCAATAGAAGTTGGGGTGATAGGATGTGTGGCGTTTCCCAGCAGTGGTTTCTCTTTTGCTACCCCACGATACCAATTTGTACCTCCCACCTGCACACCTAAAATAGCAGCATAAGCGCACTCACTCCAACCAGAGTTGGGACTGGGGTCAGCAACAGCATCTCGACGGCAAATTCGCCAAACGTGCCAAGGTTTGCCTGACAGGAGTGCTAGAGTGATCACGGTTAACCGACAAGGAATCCAAGTCAAACAATCTTCCAAGCGCGCACTAAACCATCCTAAATATGTATAGGGCTTTTCACGGTAGCCTACCATTGAATCCAAAGTACTGCTAGCTTTGTATGCTAAAGCTAAGGGAGTTGGACCAATAACAGGAATAAACGCACCAAGAATTGCATAAAAAAGAGGAGCCATAACTCCATCGGTGGCATTTTCTGTTACTGTTTCTAGAACGGCTCGTAAAATTTCTGGTTCTGATAAATTTTCTGTATCTCGCCCAACGTAGTTACTTAAACTAGAACGGGCATCTAAAAGATGTCCTGCTGTTAATGGTTGTAAAACTGTTTGGGCGGCTACTCTCAAACTTCTAAGAGCAAAACAGCTAGCTAAGAGAATACTTTCTAATGTTACTCCCAAAAACGGATGCACCAATCTGGCACTTTGAATAATTAGGTAACCCATAAAGCCGCTACCAATTATTAGGATAATGCCTAACGCAATTCCAGCTAAGCGTTGTGTTAGGGAATTATGACAATATGTGAGAGCAAATTTGCTAAAGCGAGAAATGACCCACCCCATAACTTGCACTGGATGAAGCCAACCCCAGGGATCGCCAATTAAGTAATCTAAAGTGGCAGCGATGATCAAGACAACAGCAGAGGTCATGTGTCTTAAGCTAATAATGACTAATGACTAATGACTAAACAATAAAACTTGCTTCTTCCCCAAGAGAAGCTTGCCAACTACGAGCGTCGTAATAAAGGTCTGCCAAGGTAATACTGTATAAAGCTTCTTTAAGCTTTTGGTGTAGCCTCTGCCAAAGGCTAAATGTTACCCAATCTTCTGCTTGTGTTGGGGAAGCTTGGTGATGGGGTAAAGGTTCAATACTTTCTCCAACTGCTTCTAATATTTCTCCTAGAGAGATTTCTGCAGGTTTTCGTGCCAGCTGATATCCGCCGATGCTACCGCGAATTGATTTGACTAACCCAGCACGACGCATTTCTATTAGCAGTTTTTCTAGGTAAGGAGCTGGAATATCTTGACGAGAGGCTATTGCCTTGGTGGACACAGGACCGTACTCTGGCTGTAAACTCAAATCGAGCAACGCTTTCACACTGTAGTGTCCTCTAGTTGTTAGTTTCATTTTGCTCCCACTTTGTCTTTTGTAATGACAAATGACCCTTCGGGTATGCCTATGGCACAGCTTCGCTGTTAGCGAACGCGAGTGCGTGTGCATGATTGCACTCAGCTCCTCCCTTAGGAGGCACGCCAGTCGCCGTGACAGTTGGAAATCAACTTGGCTGCGCTGGCTCACAAATGACTAATGAGTAAGGATCAGTTTTGCTTATCATTTTGTATGCCAATGATCAAATTCAGCAAGTAGGTAACGTTTTTAGGTATGCTTTATGAAACTTAAACAAATAAAGTGTACCAGTCACCACCAAGCCAGAAGTGTCAAGTATGAAGTACCCAGTCGGATGAATTTCAGGGGTTCAAATTCATCTGACTGCGCTGTTTGATTTTCTCCACGGTTCGATTGAGGACTTGTTTTCTCTTACTTCATGCATCATCCTTTTTTTGGTCATTCATGTTCGTTACAAATTATAGTTATCACCATTGGCTGTCTTCTTTAAAATATATTCTATTGGCAATATTGCTAATCCGAGTCAAAATTCTGCTCTTTGGGTGTAATATACTTGGCAATAACACCAGATAAAAAATAAATGATGGCGTTCGCACTTGCATAACCTCAGCTAAAATAAAATCGATTCATTGTATTCGACCATTCGTTTTTGAATTAAGTTGATGGCTAAACTGAAAAAAATTGAACCCCTAGTCGGTGAAGATCTGCTCAAAAAAGTCAAAGAGCTAGAAAACCTAAGCAAAGAAGAAAAAGCCAAACAGTGTGGCTACTACACCGTAACCAAAAACGGTATAGAGCGCGTCAACATGATGAAATTCTTAAATGCTCTCATTGATGCTGAGGGCATTCAGTTAGACAGCGCTCCTAGTGCAAATGGGCGGGGTGGACGCAGTGCAAGCTATAGAATTAGCGTGCAGTCAAATGGTAACTTACTGATAGGTTCAGCCTACACCAAACAAATGAACCTCAAACCAGGAGATGAGTTTATCATTACTTTAGGCAAAAAGCACATTCGTTTGAGACAAATAGACTCAGACGAGAGAGAAGATGCCGAGCTAGCGGAAGCTGCTGTGTAGAAAGTCATTAGTCATTAGTCATTAGTTATTAGTCATGAGACTGCTTTGGTTATTGACTAATAACTTTTGACTGCTGGCTATTGACTCATGCTTACACCTGTTTTGCTAGCCATTAAACAAGAGTGCACTCACTTTTGCACTCAACCTTATTGCTTGTGAGGGAAGAACACAGAACCCAGAACACAGGAGAAATTCTCAATTCTGAATTTTGAGTTCTGAGTTCTGACTACTTTCCTTATGGATAGATGACTTTGGCAACAAGTCCATTGGTAAATAGTGGCGAATTGCCCTGCGCGTCACAGCTACGTTGCAGGTTAAGGCAATTTGCTCCCTTTCTAGTAAACCTAAAATATGTTCTTGGTTGTCTCGGGCGACCACTGGTAACTGATGCAAACCTCTAAGTGCCATGCGATCTAAAGCCTCAGCTAGAGGTTCATCTTGGAATGCATAAAGAATATCACTGGTACAAACGTCCATCAGTGTTTGATTGGGTATATTAGCCTGGATTTCACTTGACGAATTTGGGTATTTTTCTTTAAGAGAAAGAGCGCGGTTGATATCTTCTAAAGAAACGATACCGATTAATCGTCCTGCTTCATCAATAACTAAAGCACTGCGGCAAAGATTTGCTGTCATTTCCAAAGCTGCTTCTATCACCTTCATGGTTGCTGGCAGCTTTTTCGGAGCAGAGTACATGGCATCTTCTACCAAGATTTGCTGCAAAATTTCAGCTTGTTCGTCTTTCAACTCAGAAAGACCGATTTGCTGTAGGTTTGAATTAGAGTTAGAAGTTGGCTTGATTCGTTCTATGAGCCAAACACTCAAACCCACTGCTGTCATTAACGGTAAAACAATGCGGTAGTCCCGTGTTAATTCAAATAGCAACAAAATCGCTGTTAATGGAGCTCTGACACTTGCAGCTAAAACTGCTGCCATTCCCACCATTGCGTAAGCTGGAGGTGCTGCCATAAACTCTGTGATTGCTGGTGCTACACCCGCCAAAATTTTTGCATAAGCTGCTCCAAAAGAAGCACCTAAAAACATGGCTGGTGCAAATACACCACCAACAAAACCACTACCAGCACTAACCGCCGTCATAAATAGCTTCACGAAGAGCAGCACAAGCAACAAGTGTAAAGAAAACTTCACATCTTGAAGCATCGCTTCCACAGTTTCATAGCCGATGCCCAAAATTTGGGGGAAGAATAAAGCAACAATGCCAAGGATAGTTCCGCCAATAATTGGATGAATAGGCTCTGGTATTTGACCTAACCATTGTAAATAAGGTATCTGCCCTTTAAAGCAGGCTTTCGCTAAACGAATCAATTGAGTATAAGCCAAAGACACTAAGCTTGCTCCCAAACCCAAGCCGACATAAAGCGGTAATTCCAGAGGACTGCGGACTTGGTAAACGGGTAAGGCAAAGGCAGGTTGTGCGCCCAAACCAATTTGAGCAATTAATGCCGCGACGACCGCTGCTAGCAGCACCACACTCACCGCAGAAGTGGCAAAGGATGTAGCGCCTAACACCACCTCTAAGGCAAAGAAAACTCCAGCGATGGGGGCATTAAATCCAGCAGCCAAACCAGCAGCAGCACCAGCAGCTAAAAGTAACCGCCGTCGTTCTTGAGAGACTTGTAAAACAACAGACAGTAGTGTACCAAAATTCGCGCCAATTTCTACACTTGGTCCCTCTGGTCCTAAAGAAGCACCACTCCCCAAAGACACTGATGCTGCCAGCATCTTGGTAACTGGTCGTAATGGTCGCTTGATCTCTCCTCCTTGAGAAGCAGCGATCAAAGATGAAAGTTCTGGACCAAAGTCTTGGGTGCGCCAGCGCATCAACCCGACGATTAATCCACCAAGGATGGGTACACAGGCTAGAGTCCAAGCGCCCCAAGCACCAATCGCACCCATAAAATTTTCCAGCATCAGGTGGTGAATCAGCTCGATCAAGTAGTGAAAGGTAACCACACCCATTCCACTGCCACCGCCTATAAGGACGGCTAAAAGCAGCACAACGGTTTCTGGGGATGGTTGAAAACGGTTAAGCAGATGGGTCAAACGGGCGGAAGGAGTGCTAAAAGCAGGTTGTTCCAACACCTTCCTCAGTTCAGTTGCAGGCACAAGCGTCATTGACTGGAGGATTAAATCTAATAAAAAATTTAAATTTTTATGTCTTACATTTCATTGTGAGTGATCATTTAGCAACCAGACAAGTGCATTGCATATGCTAGCTTTACAAAGCTTTGGTAAAAATATTCCCATGGCTCACATTTTTTGTAGGGACAATGCTTAAATGGGAAAGAATTGATGGTTAATGGTCTTTCTTCAGCAGTCATCTAGAGTAGCGAGGAGCGCATTGAAGGTTAAAGAGTGTAGACGCCCAGAAGGCAGCTTGCCGGAGGTGATGATGAAATATGAACCTAAGGCAAAAGTACATATACGCCTTGAGGGTGAATTCCTGCAGGGTGGTATGAACTATATACTGAAGTATGGAGTCATTCATCCTTTATCCTTTCTTGGTCATTCTCACAAAAATCTAGCTAGACTCGTGTTGCAACCATTGAGCCATGCTTGTAGCACAGGCTGTTGCCTGTCTAAAGATGAACACCGTATGCGTCAGGGTTCTCTAGTTGAGAAGCAACCCCATCCCTAAAGGCATGGAGTTGTGGACTGACGCTACCTGACCCGCCTAAGTCCTTAACTGGACTACGTTCAAGAGGAGTGTTAAAGTCTCACCTACGAATGCTTGCCAGTTTGTAGCTCTGAAACCTCACATATGAAACAGCCTTACGGAGAATAAAGCAGTATATGTAGGAAAGTACCGCTCTTGAACTTTGGCGCTTGCTAACTTTACCCGAAAGGGGTTTCCCGGCAACGGGAGTTTACGGATAAGTCTTACGGGCTACCTTTGCCGTCGGGCTTCATCCCCATAAGTATAATTTAGGGGCTTCCGCCCTTCGATATCGGTGATTCATGGCTGATTTCAGACTACACCGGTAATCTACATGGGTGCCCTCTTTGGAAATTGTCTGTAGCTATTGAGATAGAGCAAGTAAGTGGACTAGGCGGACGAGGTAGATGAATACACACACCTTTGATAATCATTATGTGACTTGCCCAATTTGCCAAAGAAATGCTACACCAAAGCCAGTAAAGACGTGCATTGGGTTGTTTACCTGTCCGTATTGTCAGGAAAGGTTAGTCGTTTGTCAAAGCGGTCATTACGTCCGCGATCCGGTAACCTATAAACAGATAATAATATCGTCGGCACTCCGTCGTCAAAGCCGACCTTTAGCTAGGATTCTACGGGATTTGGTCATCCTCAAGCGCCCTGTAGTCGCTCTGGTTGTAGGAGGTGCTATTGTCTTGAGTATGATTGGTATAACCCAACAAGCTACAGATTACGACGATTATCCAAGCCTGCCAAAAATAGAGAAGGAACGTTAGGAATTGGGAATTGTTAGTGATTAGTTGTTAGTTGTTCGTTGTTTACACTAACCACTAACTACTAACTGATCCCTTATGCCTGTCGAATCACTTAGTATTTTTTGTAATCAGTGACCAACCCGGTACATGGTCAACTAACTTCACCGACTCCAGTTTAAGGTTTTTGAGTGCAGGTTGATCAAGCAGGAAGTACGGTTGTCCGTCAGATAGCCAAGAATGCTGTAGTTGAGTCAAAGAAGCGGGAACAATGGTGCGATCGCTATAAAAATCCAACGACGGACGATGGTAGGAAAAAGATGTGTAAATCTTCTTAACTGTTGGGTTTGCCCGGCTGATCATCTGTGCAACTGGTTTCACTGGATAAGCTTCGTTGAGTTCCCAAACCCAGTAATTGGATTTCATCAACAGCAGTAGCGAAACATAACTCCCCCAAAATAGAACCTTGAGGAATTGCCCGTCACCTCGCTGTGCCAAAACAGCGGCTAAACCCATTGTCGTCGCGACTGCTGCAAAAATCAGTTGTAAGTCTGATTTTGCTGTACTTGCTAAAGTGTAGTAAATGCTGCCAGCAGTTGCCACTATAGACAGGAATGCCAAAGATACTACCAAAGGGCGAGGATAAGATGACAGTAAAGGCATTTTTTCGATTTCTGCAACTTTGGCACCACAAGCTAAGGCTATGCCTGGGTAAATTGGGAATACATACCAAGGAAGTTTGGTTCCCATTAAGGAAATAGCAACCAGATAAACTAAACACCACACCAGCACAAGTTTTGCCCAACTCAGGTTGCGATTTTCCCAACATAGACGCATTCCTGACGGCAAAAAAATCAGCCAGGGCCATGTGTATTTGAGAATCTCCAGCAGATAATACCACACTGGTCCAGAATGACCCTCAACTGAATTCCAAACACGGCTAACCGATTGATCCATCATGCCGATTTTGGTAAAGGTAAAGCCATAGTGGATCCACTGAGCACCATACCAAAAAGTAACAGGTATAATGCCGATCAGCATTCCTGTCCACATATAGCGATTGGTGAGGAGTCGCGGTGTGTCCCAAAACAGAAAAACAAGCGCGATCGCACCCAACAATAAGCCCAATATCCCCTTAGTCAGGCAAATCAATCCAAAACCGATGCCAACACCAAGGCAGTAGCGTAAATTGCGGCGCGATCGCAACAAACACAGTATCATAACCATGAAAAAACAAACCGCTGCTCCATCCAACATTGCTAACCGCCCATGACGCACCACTGGTAGCATTGTCAGGTAAATCAACGAGCTGTAAATTGCTGCCCAACGTTGGCGAAATATTTCTCGTCCAATGTAATACAGTAAAGGCACACAGATAGCTGTGAGCATTGCTCCGGGTAAGCGTGTCGTCCACTCATGCACTCCCCCCAAAGAGTAAGCCCAAGCAATCAGCAAGTGTATCAGCGGTGGCTTATTGTAATATGGTTCACCTCCTAGCGTCGGGTAAAGCCAATGCATTGAACCAGCCGGCGCACGCCATATTTCACGTGCAACTTGTGCCACAGTACCTTCATCCCAATCTCGCAGCGGCAATTCTCCGAGATTTATGGTGAACAGTAAAACTGCTGCCAAAAGCAGCACTATTACCCATACCCAATCAATCCATTTATCAATTGTGCGATACTGTTTTTCTAGACGACCCCAAATAAAGCTTCCTTCTTGCATATTCGGTGGATATTTGTTGTGCTAGCTGGTTCGATTAAACTCCAGACGCTCTGGAGTCTCAAATGTTGCCACTTGTAACAAGGAATGTTCTTAAATCATCCCTTGATTTTAAATTAACTTACATTTCCTCGTAAATAAATAATATTTTTTAATAGATTTTTCCTATTTTTTCTTTAGTTTCTAATCTTTTTTTTATAAAACTGCTAAAACTATGACTTATTAAAATATTTTTGGAGATAATTGAAAGGGCATTTGATAGCGAGCGTGGTCTTGCTATTTTTATAGATGCACCCTTTTGCTTCGATTTACAAAAGGAGAGTTATGAATGAAAGTTATGAATGTGTGTAACGCGGGTAGACAACTTGTGTTCTATGACAGAAATCAGTAAAGGAATATACTGTTTATCCCATTACGGCAAATGGTAGCTCTTGTGATAAAGTTAGAAACATCTTTTTAGTACTGATGGCTCTACTAAATCGTTATGGTTTCCATAATCCTTTAGAGCAAATTGTATTTGTAACATCAAACGGTCTTGACGAGTTGGTATCATTGCCTTATGAAAACAAAAAGTATCTTCTGCGAATCCAAAACCAGCTTTTCCGCAGATAGGTACTACATTTTCAGAGCCATAATAGTCAATAATATCCTCATCGGAACTTCGTCTAAAAAATGACAGCAGATGAGCAATATTCTTCTTTTTGTGGCTGCCACAAACACAAACGTGAGCCCCACTATATACATCTACATCTGTCAGGTAAAAGAAAAATTTTAAAAATTGATAGTCATCAAGATCGTAATGAAAAAAATAAGCACCTTCTCTGGTACTTCCTTGTAATGAAAGAAACCTCATTTTCTCTAAAAGAAGGTGCTGCTCTTGTTCTTTCAGCGAAAACAACCACCAAAGACGACTTCCCGTCTGCACGGGAGTACCGCCTAAATATTTAGCGGCAATCTCCAATAACTTTGGGTCATTTCCAAGTTTTTTGATAGCTGGACAAAGCAAATTACTATTGAAATAGTCACCACGTTTAAAAGTTCTCCCACACTTAGATTCTGCTTTTTCTTTTTCAGTGTAATAAAAGCCAAGCTGGTGTTCTCCATCACCATAACAATCTGTACTGCTTGCAAATTGTAGTATTTCTTGTACAATGCTTTCCGGCAGATTCAGCCCAAGGGAAAAACTATCTTTTTTCAAAGATTCAACGACATCATCTACTTCAATATCAAATAAAGAACACGTTGCCTGATTTCTTTCAATTATCTGGGGTTGAACAAAGAAGCTTTTCAAAAGTGCCACACTCTTAAATCGGCTAATTATAACCATCAAAAACCATTCCGGATTTTCTAGCCGTTTCTTTAAGTATTGATAAGTGATGAAAAAATATTTTGCCCAAAAATTTCGGCAAACTAAAGTAGCCGCGATATTTATTTCATTATTTACCATTGCGATCTCCTGATATACTGACCTTTTCCACAAATCTTAAAAAGCAGATTTTTACATAAAAAAACCTATCAACAAAGGGCGGATACAAAAATTAAGTATAACTTATGAGCCATTTCAACCAACAGTATTTACACTTAATTGTTCTAGAGAGTTTTGTATTTTATATAAGTCTTAATATCAAAAATAAAAAAAATAGATAAGTCATATGAAATCTATTTGTTTACTTATTGTATCCACGAAACTTTACCCCTACCCCTCGTTTGTAAGGAGAGGCGTAGCGCAGCCTCGGTGAGGATGGATTATAGCGATTTGCAAGCCTTGTAAAATACACCAAAGAAATAATGAACAACAGATAGACACAGATGGACACAGATAAAACAGATAAAACAGATAAAACAGATAAATCTGTACTTCATTCAATTGAGTTGCGCGATAGTAAGTACCAGATTTGATATCACCACTAAAAAAAGTGATTTTTTCAAGTCAGCAACTAACCCTGGTTATATATTGAGTTAAAGTCTGTCGTTCAAGTTCGTTTTAAAATTTTAAAAAATAAAAATAACTCGCAATTCCCACTCTTTATCCTGACGAATAATCTCAATTTGTCGAATAAATTCTCGAAAGTAAAATCGTCGCTCTGCTTCAGACAAGTCTAACCAAAATTGCGGAATCGAAACAGCTTGGGCAACAGAACGCAAATTAACTGGTGGTAAAGTTGCTAGTTTTGCTTGGAGTGCAGACATTTCTGTGCGGATTTTATATGCTCTTAACTTTGCTGTTTCCACATCCAACACTCCAGTTTCCAACAAACAGGGTAACTGATTGAGTACCTCTTGCTGGCGGTAAATAGCTTCATTTAAGCTATTTTTGATTGCATCCAACTGAGGAAAATTCATAAGCGCCACAGCAAGGGGTAAGTCACGGCAAACCGTTTGGATTGTCTGTTCCAAAACTTCTTGGTAGGGAAGGGCGCGACACTTGGGGTGTTTGGGGCAGCTAATAGGACGTAAATAAAGATACTCTTTCTCTTGCTTGCGCATAGTTACACGAGTGACGCTCATGTGAGATTCGCACTCGTTACAGACAACCAACCCAGCCAGAGAACGCGGTGCGCTAGCAGTCCGAGGTGGTAAACGCCTGTTGCGCCGCAACAGTCTATCAACTTGGGCAGCTTCTTCCCTGGTAATAATAGGAGCATGAGTATTGGAAATGATTTCTCCGTTTTGATAAGCTGTATCACCGCGATAAACCGGATTTGTCAACCAACGACGTCCAGTGGTGACAGAAATTTTCTTGCCGTATTTTTTCGCTAGGTGGCGTACAGATCCTCGCAGAGAACCATAGAGTAGGAAGTGTTCAAAAAAATCTTTGACGACTGGGGAAGTGGTGCGATCGATGATATATTTTCCTTTGCCTCGACGGTAGCCGTAGGGGGCTTTACCAGGTGGTGGTGCAGCATCCAAACGGTTGCGGGCATGTCCTTGGCGGATGCGGCGGCTACGTTGTTGATGCTGAATTTCGTACAGTAATTTCAGCAATTCGGCGCGGAGGTTGGGACTGTCTTGGGAAGAATTGTAGTCTTGCTCAACAGCAATGAGTGTTATTCCCATGACTTCCAGTTCTGCAAGGCGCGAACTTACTTCGTCTAGAGTATCCCCCAATTCTTCTAAGCGGCGGATGAGGAGACAATTTGGTGGTTCGGTTTTACAGTCGTTGAATAATTTTTGTAGTTGAGAGCGTTTGCCTAAGTCTTGGTAAATACCGTCTAACTCCCATTCCCAAGTTGTGGGATCAGGAGTGGGTTCTAGTAGGGGATCGCTGTAGGTGTAGGCGAAGATTTTCATTAACGAACCGCCAAGACGCGAAGAACGCAAAGGTAAGATTTGAGAGGAGTGTAACGCACTTGTTTTGGAATTTGAACCGCAAGAGGCAATAAAGAAAGCAGAGTTAGGAAAAAATTTATCTTTCTACCTCATCTGCCTGATCTGCGCTTCTCATTGCTGACTCAGTTCTATAACATTGCCATCTGGGTCTTTGGTGAAGAGGGCTGGGCGTCCGGAGGCGCTGGGTTGAATAAGGCAATTATGATCTAGGAGTTGTTGTTTGGCTGTGTCTAAGTCCGCAACGCAGAAGGCGATGTGGGGGTTGCGTCCCCATTTTTCGTTTTGGTCTTCGGTAGGAACTCGAACGGCGGCTATCAGGTGAATTTGATAGTTTCCAACTTGATACCAAGCGCCAGGGTATTTCAGGGAGCGTTGTATTTTCGGCAATCCTAGCACCTTTCCATAGAAATGTTCGGCGCGTTCTAAATCAGTGACAAGAATGGCTGTGTGGAGACACTGAGTAATCTGCATTGGTCTTGGTTCGTTGGGTATGATATCAATATCATGCACCTGCATTGACAAAGCTAGGAAATAAATTTCCACTTCTTGTTAGCGAAAGTCCTGTTCAAAGGACAAGGACAAAGCTTTTGAGTCCATTCTAAATCCGTCCATGAGAAAATAGACGCGTTTTTGGCTAAGATTAAGAGCAGGTTATAAATTACCTCGGATTTCACTTACGTAGTTTCATTCTTGAAAGTTTCGGTTGAGGAGCGCTATTGACCCCAAAGTAGGAGACAAAGTTCTAATTGTTCGTCCAGCATACGTAGCTGGAAAAGTTGGAGTTATTTGTGGTCGAGAACTACTCTCTAGCGGTCAGTCTAGCGATCGCTGGTTGATTCGAGTAGATTCTAAAAATGATTCTGAAAGTATAGTGGTATCGCTAACTCCAAAAGAGTTTGAAGTACTTCTGTTGGACTCTGATTAAGCTTAAGTTGCATCCGGTGGTGGCTCTGGTTCGTTTGGCGGCTCATCGCCAATCCCTAGTTCCTTTTTGCTACGTTTTAACTGTTTCCAGAGCGCCTTAATTTGCTCATAGGCTTGTTCAGGAGAGATTTTTCCAGAAGTTTCTAAATTGGTAATGTAGCCAACTTTTTGAGCAAATTCTTGCAGATTGGCGTTAAACACGAGGTTTTCTGGCTTAACTTGACCGTAATAGCGACTATGAGGGTAGAAAAAGCTGTCTTTGTCTCCCTGATCTGACTGGCTCATAACTCACCCCTAATAAATAATTTTTTGTTAAATATATTTAATTAAACCTTAATTAATGTGTTTTTTTTTACATAGATTTTTGTTAATATTACGTATAATAATCATGAAACCATATTTTACCAAAGTTTTTGGTAAAAATAACCTGTTAGAGATTTGAAAGGTCATATATAGCAGGGGACGCTTGGACTGGGGAACTCGGGGCCCCCTCTGGGGATTAGGGGCAATGGGGACTGGGTGAAAAGTCTTTTTGTGTCTAGGTTTTATAATCTGTTGATGTTCTAACCACCTTGGCTGTTGCTATATCAGGCAATACGGTGCAATTAAGGATTGTTGATGATAGCGTAAGCGTAGCCTGTCCCGATACAAACGAGCGCATGGCAGGAATGTGCTGTCTTATTCCACAGGTGTAGAACTTTCGGATGCAAGGTTTCTACATTGCCATCCTGATAATGGTTTTGGTCTTATCACCAACTGTATTAATATATGAGGGAGGGTTCGTGCCATAAAATGTATACTTACTACAAGTTTTGCCTCTGGTGACACGAAACGTAACACTACCTCTTCTTGGCAGAGAATTTGAGCATACTGAGCTATTTATTTTTCACTTGAATTTAATTTTCACTTGAATTTTAACTTGTACTTAATTTTCAGTAAACAGCCCGATTTTCCGTAATTATTTAAGTAAAAATTTGATTTGTATACATGATTACTTACAAACTTAACTTTAATTAATACCTTTTGTACTGCAAGCTTAAGCTTAATTCATCCTTTAGGTGAAAACGATAGGCCTGGTAATAAGGGTAAAGTCTGAAATACACTAACATCAAGTCTTGAGTTTGAGAATAAACTAGAGAGTTTTTTCTTAAAATTACTGCAAGGTTGTTTTGGGATGACAATAAAACTATATTTGTACAAATTTGCCTAGAGGCGTTATGCTGCCTTTGTGTCACTTGGCTAAAGCGGTTTACAGGTGCGATTGAAAACAGCAACTCAAGAGGAATTTTCAACAACCTCGCCCTGAAAGGGACGAGGATTGTCCGAACCAATTCGGACAACGTAAGCGTTGAATAGCCCATTGAGACTCAACTTAGTACAGACTTCCGAGTACTTCCCTAGCTCGGATCACTCTAAGCCTGATTGGTTCAGGCGTTGGGAAAGCCAAGACATCTTAGTTGGGTTGGGCGAAGGGACTTAAAACAAGTAATTGGGTTATACCACTGAATGCGAATTCCAGTTGTAGACAAAGACAATCAACCACTCATGCCCACTACCCCTGCACGAGCAAGGAAGTGGGTCGAGTCTGGCAAAGCAGTTAAACGCTGGTCAAAATGTGGTCAATTTTATGTGCAACTCACAGTAGAGCCATCGGGAAGCGACACTCAAGATATTATTATCGGGATTGACCCCGGTAAGAAATATTCTGGACTTAGCGTTCAATCAACAAAATTCACGCTCTACACATCCCACTTAGTTCTGCCGTTTCAAACAGTACGCGACCGGATGGACGCACGACGATTAATGCGACGTAGCAGACGTGGAAGACGAATAAATCGCATTCTGGCTTTTTCAAAACGCGCTCATCGCCAGAAGCGGTTTGACAATCGTCGTCAAGGCAAACTTGCACCATCCATCCGTGCTAACCGTCAACTCGAACTCAGAATTGTTTGTGAACTGTGCAAAATCTACCCAATCACAGAAATCAGGTACGAATACGTTCGAGCAGATGTAGATTTAACCAGTGGACGATCAAGCGCAAGGTCAGGGAAAGGTTTCTCAGCCGTGATGGTCGGTCAAAAATGGATGCTGCTTCAGTTAGAGCAATTCGCACCCGTCATTAAAATTGAGGGGTATCAAACTGCCTCAACCCGCAAGCATCTTGGTTTAGAAAAGAACAAAGTAGACAAAGCCAAAGCTGAATTCAACACTCACGCTGTAGATGGTGTTGCAATAGCCGCATCTCACTTTATTGAGTATCGGAAATACCACAAAGCGTCGGTTGACGGAGCAAACTGGTTCGGTTCAGTCTCTATCACGCCTGCGCCGTTTTATGTGATTCGTCGCCCCCCATTTAGTCGTCGCCAATTGCATTTGATGGTTCCTTTAAGCGGTGGAATAAGGCGTAAGTATGGCGGTTCTGTAACCCGTCATGGATTGCGTAAAGCTGATTTGGTCAATTCCCCAAAAGGAATTGGCTTTGTGTCAGGCGACACTGAAAAACAGATATCTGTCAGCGATGCTAACTGGAAACGGTTAGGGCAGATAGCGTCTAGCAAAGTAACTTTAATTCGGCGTTCTACTGGTTTAATTGTTGCTTGCTAGTTTATGTAAAGCCGTCCTGCGCTTCGCTGAAGGACGGGGTTTCAGACCCAATTTTTCTGATGAAAGAACTTAGTGAAAACGTTTCACCTTACGGTGACACTTTTGTTACCCACCGAAAATACAAAATTTTCTACAACTACCATAAAAAACATTGTGAATGGTTTGTCATCGTGTATGGCACAAATAAAGCAGTACGGTATGGCTATCCCTGCCTTGGTAGTGACTGGCACAAAACGAAAGAGAAAGGAATCGACTGGGCGAAAGCATTAATTGATCATGCTCTCGAAACGCCAAAAGCTCAAAAATAGAGGTTCAAACTAAATCTTTTAAATATAATCTATAGCAGTCCTATTTGATTTGTGAGAAATCGAGGACGTAGAGGAGGACACTTCTGTGGGGGGGTTCCCCTCGTTGTAGAAAGTGTCCGTGACACAGAGGAAGGAAATCAGAGAATCTCACAACTGATTTCGGATTGCTATAGTGTTTAAATATGTATAGTAGGACTCCGCTTATTGCAGTCACAAGAAGGTCAATCAGCAGCAGGTAACTGGCAATCTGGAGGTGTTTAGTGCCTACCATCAATTTCGGTCTTACCTTGTAAGGAGTTATTATACTCCTTACTAACACATTTTAAAACCCTTATAGAACAGGGCTTTTAGCCAAACAAGAATGCAGGTGTTTGTTTTATTTGTTGCAAGGGGGTTTAATACTTTTGATTTCTTACCTTATGGTTTTGACTTCCCCCTCGTGGGGCGCTCACATCTTGGACCAAGAAAAATTGATGTAATTTTGACACACAGTATGAACCTTAAAGCCCCTATTTTAGCGAGAAAAGCCAAGAAAAACAATGTAGCCTTATTGCGCTGCTTTTGACTAGACCCATGGTTATACGGATAGGTGCAAGATCTGAGTATATGAACGAAATCAATCGGGTTGCGATCGTTGGTGGAACCCACGGAAATGAGTTCACAGGGGCATACCTGATTAAAAAATTTGACCAGTTTCCTTATTTGATTGAGCGACCTAGCTTTAAAACTTTGACGTTATTAGCCAATCCCAAAGCGTTTGAGGAAAATAGGCGCTACATTGACAAGGACTTAAATCGTTGCTTCAAAAGTCAAGACCTGCTCGACCCAACGCTCTGTGGGTATGAACAGATGAGGGCAAAAGCCATCCACCAAATACTGGGATCGAAAGGCAAATCCCAAGTGGATGTGATTTTGGATTTGCATACCACAACTGCAAACATGGGGTTGAGTATTCTGCTGGAGAACCAGCATCCCTTCAGTCTGCGATTAGCTGCGTATCTGATCTCGATGAATCCCTTGATAAAGGTTTGTTGGACACCACCCAAGCAAGAGAGCGCCCTTCTGAGATCCCTATGCGAATTGGGTTTTGTCATTGAAGTGGGTCCTGTGGCTCAGGGTGTCTTGAATGCAGACTTGTTTGCGAAAACCGAGAAACTGGTTTATGTCATCTTGGACTACATAGAAGGATACAACAAAGGTTTAGTTCCACAGACTCACAGCACACTCACCTTGTATGAATATGTGGGAACCCTCGACTATCCCAGAAATGAGAAGGGAGAGATTCAGGCGATGATTCACCAACAGCTTCAGTTTAGGGACTATGAGCCTCTCAATCCAGGTGAGCCGATTTTCCTAACCTTTGATGGTAAGGAGATTGCTTATGAAGGAGAATCAACAGTCTATCCAGTTTTCATTAACGAAGCAGCTTACTACGAGAAAGGCATCGCCATGTCTTTAACCAAGAAACAACAGGTACTGTTGAGAGATTAAGGGGCTGGTCATCACACAAAAACGTTCTGATATCACATCCGTTTGTTTACTTATCATATCCGCGAAACCTCACCCCCTTGCTCTCTCCTTGCTAAGGAACTTCCAATTAAAAAAATCTCCAATTTGTCGTGACACAAACAATGGTGGGTTACGCCGCAATGCAAGTCCTGTATCTAAAACCTCAACTGTCGTGTGCCTAATTCACCTTACATAATGGATAATTTATTTTTTGGTACTCCCTAAGGAGAAGGGTGCCGTTAGGCGGGGTGAGGTATAGATGCAGTAAGTGATTAACCGGATTTGATATGAAACATAGATGTGTCCTAGTATAAAAAATTAAACACTGATGAGGATAAGCAGCACTTTGCATTTAAGTACAAAAAACAAAAATCTCTGCAATTTTTAGTAATTTTCCGGAAATAAAACCAGATATGATGTTTGATTTTTATCAATTTTTGATTTTATCTGGAACAATGCCCTCAAAGGCTCAATTCTAGTGAGTTATGAAAAAGGTAAATCCTCCATAAGATATATTTTTAAATAAACATTTATGAGTGAATATATATTTAGTAGTACAAATTGTCGATAACAGCAGTCAAACCCTAAAATCATGTTCACGAGTTCTGAAAAATCGCAGGTGTCCTGAATTTGGAGTTATCAACATCAATCTCATTCATCGTTTGACAATATGTAATTATTGACCGAAGAGACCGGGAAGCAGGGGGCAGACGATCAGGGGCGAAAGAGTTAAACCTAAGTTTTCCTGAATTTATAGGAATTGAAGATATCTTTAAATCTATAACGGAGAGCAAAAAAGATTTATATTCAAAGCAATTGAACGAAATTGTCGAAAGAAATGCTATTTATATTTTCATTTATAATCTATATTATTAAAGACTTCAGGGAAAAATTTTGAGAAGAGATGAATGGTTATTTTTTAAGATGTAGCAAAAAAGATGATTTTAAAGCAAAGATTATCTCATAAAATAAATGACGCCAAGTTACTATATAGTGTTTTAGGTGCGTATAAAAACTACATCGAAAAAGTTATTAGTTCAATGGGAGATGCCTTGCTAATAACGACTAAGTTAGGAGAAATCAAGAAAGTCAATTCCGCAGCATTAGAATTATTTGGTTATAGTGAAGAAGAATTAGTAAATCAACCAATTTCTTTAATATTTGAAGATAATAATTTTTGGCAACAAGCTTTTCAATCGATTTATTTATATAAAAAAAGTTTTCAAAATAAAGAATTTATTTGTCGCAAGAAAACAAAAGAAAAAATACTGATTGCTTTTTCTTGTTTAGTGATTAAGAAAAAAATAGATGGGTTAGAAGATATTGTATACATTGGTCGAGACATCACCGCCAGACAGCGCAGACAACAACGCAACAATACACAATATGCTATAACCCGTATCTTATCAGAGCCTCAAAGTGTAAAGCAGGCGATTCCGAAGATTCTACAAGCAATTTGTGAAAACCTGGCATGGGATTTAGGAGAACTTTGGACATCAAATCAATATATGGAAGCATCGGTACAGCGATGCAGTTTCAATCCAGTTCTCAGGTGTGTGGAAATTTGGTCGAGTCGAACATTTGCGGAGCAAGAATTCAAAGCAATCACTTGGCAGACGACTTATACCCCTAGTGTAGGGTTACCTGGTCAAATTTGGGTGACGCGATCGCCCGTTTGGATGAGTCATATATCGCATCATACTAATATTGAGCGATTGGGCAAGGAACAGGGCGCTGACAGGCGAACGCAAGCCGCTGTTGAAGCCGGATTGCATACAGCATTTGGCTTTCCCATCTTGGCTGATAATGAAATATTAGGCGTGATGATTTTCTTGAGTCGGGATGTACAATCAAAAGATGCAGACCTGCTGCAAATGATGGTTTCTATAGGTAGCCAAATTGCTCAATTTATCAAACGCAAACAAGCAGAGTCAGCGCTACTGGAAAGCGAAGAACGGTATCGAGATTTGTTTGAAAACGCTAACGACTTGATTCAGTCTGTGACTCCCTATGGTCGTTTGGAGTATGTTAATCGAGCGTGGCTTCAAACTTTAGGGTATACTCAAGCTGAAATTCAGAAGATAAATTTGTTTGACATCATCCATCCCGATTTTCAAGAAGAATGTCGGGAAGTATTTTGTCGCGTGATGTCAGGGGAAAAACTCGAACAACTGACAACTGTATTCGTTTCTAAAGATGGTCAAAAAATCTTTGTGCAAGGGAATATTAATTGTAAATTTGTAGAAGGAAAACCAGTTGCCACTCGCGGTATTTTTCGTAACATGAGTGGGCGCATTGTAGCAGAGGAAGTACTACGCCATCAACAGCAACAAAACGCGTTCGGTTTGTTGGATATTTTACCAGAAGCAATCTTTAACCGCCACAAAGAAGAAGCAGGTACAATTGCAGAAGACTTTGCTAATGTCACAGTTCTGTTTGCAGATATTGTAGGTCTTACTGAAATCGCCTCTCAAATAACAGCGATTCAATTAGTCAACATACTCAACAAAATTTTTTCAGTTTTCGACCAACTTACCGAGCGATATGGTTTGGAGAAGATTAAGACTACCGATGATGCTTATATGGTAATTGGTGGTCTGCCTAGGCGATGCCCAAACCACGCCCAAGCAATCGCCCAGATGGCGTTAGATATGCAAACAGCGATCGCCCAGTTCAATACTGAAAACAACAAAAACTTTAGCATCCGTATCGGCATTCATAGCGGTCCGGTGGCGGCGGGGCTCATTAGCATCAAAAAGTTTACCTACGACCTCTGGGGAGACACAGTAAAAATTGCCAGCCGTATGCAATCTCAGGGCTTGGCTGGCAAAATTCAAGTGACAGAAGTTACCTACAAATGTTTACATGATGAATTCCTATTTGAAAAACGTGGTGAAATTGAAATCAAAGGCAAAGGGAAGATGACGACTTATATGTTGGTCAGTCGCAACTGATGAGGAGATAAGGAACATGAGGAAGAATTTTCTCCCCCTGCTCCCCCATCTCTCTTACTCCCCGCCTCCGGTATTAGGAATCAACCTGCCTACAGGATAAGTTGCGACTTCTTGGGGAGAACCGCCATCAGTCACAGCAGCTGGTATTTCATCTACTGATTGAGTTTTAGCTGCTAAATAATCTGTCCGCAACTTTTCTAACATCTGTTCGCGCTTGTCATACAGCCGCTTCAAAGAACGAGGCTGGTTTTGGTTTAAAACGTAAGCTGTGACTAAGGGCAGTGCAATTGTGCTATCGGTATAACAAACGATGGTGCTGGGTAACTCATCTGGGTCAATCTTACCCCAACTCACAGCTTCCGAGGGTGTTGCTCCAGATAACCCTCCAGTATCAGGACGAGCATCAGTGAACTGGATAAAGTAATCGTGTCCTCGTTCTTCTAGTCCCAAAACTTCATGAATTTGCGGTTGTGTTTGTAGCAAAAAGTTTTTCGGACTGCCACCACCAATAATGACAGCTGCACTCTTGCCTCCTGTCTCCCGGGCAGAGTAGGCAATAGCTGCCGTCTCATTGACATCTATCGAAGGGTCTAAGATTAGCTTGGAACCTTCCAACGACAATGCGGCAACGTTCATACCAATGGAACTATCCCCCGGCGAAGATGTATAAATAGGAACGCCACACTCGTAAGCTGTAGCGAGCAGGCAGGAATGCTTAACCCCCAGTTGCTTTTCTACTTCCCGGACATACTTGCCTAGTAGATGATGAAATTCCGCAGTTCCCATCCGTTTTTGGAATGGTTCTGCTTGCAAAACTTTACGGATGAAAGCATCTGTTTCCAACAGCACATCATAGCCAAAGATAATGTCATAAATACGGATAGTACTTTGCTGCCGCAGCTTCACATCATCCAAAAACGGATTGCCAGCGAAGAGTTCAAAACCTAGCCCATAGTGCATATCATGGTAAAGGTTAGCACCAGTGCTGATCATCCAGTCAATAAATCCGTTGCGGATTAACGGTGCCAGTGCAGAAACTCCGTATCCGGCTGGTGTCATCGCACCAGAAAGGCTGACTCCTACCGTCACGCCTTCCTTGAAGACATCTCGACTAAGGAGATGACATATCTCCCGTAACCGTGCTGAATTGTAGGCGGTGAAGTAATTATCAATCAAATCGACGACGCCGATATCAGTTGGCATCGGTGCAGGTGAGATTTTTTTACCCAGCTGTTTTGACATGGTAGCCCCCAAAGAAATAACTGATAAGTTTACTAGACATCTGTCCAGCTAGACTCAACGACAAAAGATTTCTAGTCTGCATAGGCAGGTTTTCTGCTGCAAACCCCAAGCATGAAAATCTTCCTCCCCTTGTCCTTTTTCTAGTTAGCCCCAGACTTGTATTCTATGAACGACTAGATGTCAAATTTGAATAAACAGACAGGATACAATCGTATCTACCTTTGAGTCATTTCTTGCATCACCTGCAAGTAGCAATTGTAAGCGTTTTGCCCAAAACAAACGAAAATGGCTTGTTCTAGGGAATCATTGCTCTGTAAAAACTTATTAACTTCACTAACAGCAATTTTAGTAGCCCGGTGGAGCGGAAAACCATAAGCGCCTGTGCTAATGGCTGGAAAAGCAATGGTTTTTATGCCATTTTGCATTGCTAAGGCTAGACTGTTGCGATAACACTGTGCCAATAGCTCATCTTCACCAGAATTCCCACCTTCCCACACAGGACCAACGGTGTGAATGACCCACTTTGCCGTCAGCTGATAACCTTTGGTGATCTTTGCTTGACCAGTATCGCATCCGTGCAACTTGCGACACTCTTCCAAAAGTTCTGGTCCGGCGGCACGATGTATCGCGCCATCTACACCGCCTCCTCCCAACAGGCTGTTGTTGGCAGCATTCACAATAGCATCTACCTGTAGCTGAGTAATATCGTCTTGGATAACGGAAGCTCTATTTTCCATAAATCAGCCGTCGTTGCATTCTTAAGTGTTTTGGTTGATCATATCTCCTAGACCAGAGATGGTAGGTTTATCAGGGAAGATACTTATACTTTATGCAACCGTGCAAATGTCCTGCAAACCAGGCAAAATTTAATAACCACCTCACTAAACTTTCTCTATCACGAACTCTCAGCATAAATTTCAAAAGAAGAATGACTGCGTCTTTGACAAACCCCTGCCATTTGATCAACTTAGGCATACCCACTTGTTGATGCTTTTTATGTAGCAAAACGTCGTAACAAGCTAATTTCCAAGATCGACGGTACAAACCTTCAATGGTGTTGCGAAACCGGAAATGAACGAGTGCATCTTTTGCACAGTCAAGTGTTTTCCCTGCCTCTTGAATCCTCCAGCAGTAGTCAACGTCTTGGAGTGAGAGCATCGTTTCATCGAAACCACCGACCATTTCATGGACTGAACGCTTGACACCAAGATTACTGGCACCTGCATATGGAAAATATGGATGTTTGTTAACTCCATTGCCCTCTGCGTATGCACAGCACTCAATGACCCACGGTTGATTGAGTTTCGAGTACTCGTTGCAACCTGCAACTAAGTCGTGTTTGGAGAGTGCTTCAATCATAGCTGCTACCCATCCTGGGGCAACTTCGTCGTCAGCATCGCAGAATGCAAATGCCTCACTCTTGGCAACACTTGCACCAACGTTGCGGGCGTAGGCAGAACCTCTGCGAGCAGATGCTTCGACAAAACGAAGATGAGGTATGCGGTGCTGATATTGTTTGATGATCGCCACGGTGTCATCAGTTGAGCCGTTGTCGGCAACAACAATCTCCCACGGTTCGGAGCATTGCTGCTTAGCCAACGCCTCCAATTGAAAAGCGATGGTATCCGCAGCATTGAAACAGGGTACGATCACACTTAATTTCATCAAAATTTGATATTCCCTTCAATTCGTGCTTTTTCAGCACCTGAGATTGTTTATCAAAATTTTTTATATATTTTTTTTCTGATACTACTGAGGTTGCTGTGTGACAAATTTTTCACTGGTCATCGTACCAAATTTTGAGATTCTTTTGTTAGATAATTAACATTTATATCAGTGAATTTAAGGCAATGCCTTGGGTAGTGTAACGGAAGCTGCAATCAAATGGAATCTAAACTGAACGGTTTAGTTTAGTTGTTTTTGTAGCGATTGTTCACAATAGCATCTGTGCGAAAGTCATATCGCCTTGAATAACAGAAATTCTCTTTCCCGCAATTGAGTTCGCTTGCTTCAAATTGACTGTTTTGGTTCATAAGTAAACCACGTTTTCCTCCCTGTGGCTTAAAGCCCAGGGAGGAAAACGGGTAGGCAGGTTGAAACCTGCTGTTTCGCTGTATATTTAAACAAGTAGCGAAACATTGGTTATGTACCTGACTTTAAGAAACCAGGTTCGAGAACTGAATAAGTCTGAATTCCTCGCTTTGCGGGAACTGTGCCGACTGAGTAAAAACCTCTACAACGTAGGGCTTTACACAGTACGCCAGTACTTCTTTGAGGAACGCAAACACTTACGCTACGAGTCGAACTATCACCAGTGCAAGGCTAATGAGAATTACCAGTTGCTTAACACTGATATTGCTCAACAAACCTTGAAGGTAGTAGACCGAACCTTTAAAAGCTTCTATGGGTTGATTAGCGCGGTCAAAGGAGGAAGCTACCAACAACGGGTTAAGCTTCCTCACTACCTGCCCAAAGAAGGGTACTTCTTGCTAATAATTCCTTGTGGATGGTCTACCCGCAGGGATAAGACGAAAGTACCCAGACTGACCATGAAAGATGGCAGGTTTCGGATACCAATGTCTACTCAGTTCAAGCGAGAGTTTGGGGAAATTTGGATTAATTTTCCAGACAGGATTAATTATGAATCCCTTAAAGAGATTCGCATTCACCCCAGATACAACGCTCGATTCTTCGAGGTGGAATTTATCAGCGAAGTAGAGCCGGAATCCGTAGAAGTAAACCCAAGTACCGCAATTAGCATCGATTTGGGAGTAGACAACCTTGCCGCTTGTGTTGACACCAATGGGGCATCCTTTCTTGTGGATGGTAAACCAATTAAATCGATTAACCAAGGGTTCAACAAGCGTAATGCTTACTTGCAGTCTATCAAGGATAAGCAAGGGATTAAGAGCTTTACCAATCAACAGGTAAAGCTTATCGCAAAGCGCAACAATCAGGTGAGAGATTACCTGAACAAGACGGCACGATTTATAGTGAACCACTGCATTAACAACCAGATTGCACAAATGATTGTTGGTTACAACCCTGGAATCAAACAGGAAATCAACATCGGCAAACGCAATAACCAGAACTTCGTTCAAATCCCCCTTCACTCTCTGCGTTCTAAGTTGAAAGCACTTTGCGGCAGATACGGATTGATTTACACTGAACAGGAAGAGTCTTACACGAGCAAGGCTAGTGCTGTTGATGGTGATGAGATTCCTGTTTACAATGCCGACAACCCCAACACTCACCAGTTCTCTGGTAAGCGAGTTAAACGCGGATTGTATCGGACGAAAGATGGGCATCTTGTTAATGCTGACTTGAATGGTTCACTAAACATTGGAAGAAAAAGTAAGCACGAAGGCTTCGGTCGAGTGTCTAGGGGGTCTTTGACTGCCCCAAGAAGGATTAATCTTCTTAAACTAGAGAGAAATGTTCCGCAACGGGTTAAAATCCGGTTGCGGAACATCCTCTTAGAATCCCCTGTGCTTTAGCCAGGGGAGGGTCAACCTAGTAGTAATGACACTGAATTCAATGCCAGCGCCATGCAAACCGATGAAACTTGGGCAACGACTAGTGATGTAGCCGTTGGGGAGAATTCCTCCCTGACGTCAGAACAGTACCGCAAAAAGATGGAGCGACGCAAACAAGTGCAGGAGGTGCGAATTACTAATGCCTCTACTGAAAAAGGGTTAATTATCGTAAATACTGGTAATGGCAAGGGAAAAACCACGGCGGCGCTAGGAATGGTGTTGCGTGCGCTTGGTCATGGTTATAAAGTCGCGATTATTCAATTTATCAAAGGAGCTTGGGAACCTGCGGAAAAAAGAGTTTTCAGTATTTGGCAAGATGATTTATTAGAATTTCATGCTATGGGCGAAGGCTTCACTTGGGAAACCCAAGACCGCGATCGCGATATTGAAAAAGCTGTCGAAGCTTGGCAAAAAGGATTAGAATATATCCGCAACCCAGATTTCAAGCTGGTGCTGTTGGATGAAATTAATATAGCTCTTAAACTTGGTTATTTAGGAGTTGAAGAAGTTTTAGCCGGGTTGGCTCAAAAGCCACCTGACAATCATGTTATTCTCACCGGCAGAGGCGCTCCTACGGCATTGATTGAACAAGCCGACTTGGTGACAGAAATGTCTCTCATTAAGCATCCGTTCCGCGATCAAGGCATTAAGGCGCAACCAGGAATTGAGTATTGACAAGCGGGTAAAATTGTGTATCAGAAATTGTCGGTTATTTTTGATTTCCTACTCCCTTACGGGCGCAAGGCATTACACCCCTACTGACTGATACCGCTTTGACACATTTGTAAAACCTGGCGATCGCTAGCAGCCATTCCATTGACCGGATAATAATCTTGGAGCGTTACAGAGTGGGCATAATTACTGGACTCATCATCCATGACCCGAGGCAATGTATTGTTTGTCGCCACCTGAGTAGGGCTTTTATCACCAGGGTAACCTGTTACCGTCATTGCCAACTGTCCTGAGGACTCGAGTGTGCCATTAAAACAACTAAACTCAGAGCTTGGCATATACAGCGCACCAATCACTTTGCTCTGCCGTTTTTCAAATATGATATAGCCTTGCCCGAGTTCACCTGATTTTGGCGATTGACCATAAAGGTAAACACCATCTTGTTGGGGAAATTTAGCTCCTGTAGCCGCAACTGTGGCTTTTTTGGCAGATGTTTGGGGTTCTACAACCTTTGCTGTGGTTGTTGTAGAGACGATTTCTAAATTATTTGGTTGAGTGATATTTGGTTGAGTGACATGACCTAGAACACTCACTGATTTTGTCAGTGCTTTGCGCAAACGGGCTTCCTTGTCCCCACTGAATTCTGAAGCAGGCGAAGGATGACTTTGCAACCAAGTGTAAGTTGGTAACTGAGAATCTGTAGAGGACACCGTGGATGGATCAAGGTATGCAGTTTGGTTACTGAGTACTGGTTTCGGAAAATTAGCAACAAAACCAAGGATGAGAAGTCCGCCTACAAAGGGGATTCCTAATAAACTTGAAGAAACAAACTTTTTGATGTTGTTAGCCACCCTACTACTCCTGTAAAAAAATTATCTGGGTTTTCTACAACTTACTTACAAGTTACCGAAGTATTGATATATAAAGGCTCCGTCAATGGTTTGATTTATATTGTTTGGAGAAATCTTTGCCAACAAATAAATTTTTCATTGAATTTTCGGCGATGAGCTTAACCTACCATTATTCGTTCTATTCGCGCTTCACCCCTAAGGTTCACCCGATAGGATGATTGTTTTGAAAAATGAAAAATGAAAAAGAAAACCTAATTTTTAGCATTTTTCTTGTTGATTATTTAATTTCAAAAACAATTAACACCTTTTTGCTAGAGTCATCTCTCTAATGTATGAACAAGCTAAACTACACAAGCAATTTTCTTGATTCCGGATTTCTAGGAGCCTTCAACACGTAAAATCTTCAATGGTTGCTTGATACCAAAGTAGCCGCACAACCTAGAAATAGGTCGAGGCGGGTAGGACTGCATGAACCAGTCAACGTGTTTTACAAAAAAACATCAGACAACGTTGCAAAGTGTGTCTATGCCTGCAGCACGCTGCGCGAACAGACCACGTAGCAACAACAGTCTAGAATCCTTGCGCATTCATTGCAGGGAGAGTTCAAACGAATGTACCCATATAGATATTGACAATAGGTTGTTTTTGCCAGCAGCTTATAGGAAGCTGTTGGTTTAACTTTAAGCTGCAATTGTGAAGAACTTGGGAATTTTTAAAGACAACCCTCAAAAATTCTCTTGTCTTAAGTTCAGACTTAACGAGCGTCCCGCTGTACCAGGCTTGATATAAGCTCACACAGCAAGTGGATTCATCTGTGGAGGTGATTGTGAGTTCTGTGTTCTGTGTTCTGCTCATAAAAAAATCGCCCCCTGAATTCAGGAGGCGCGTCGCCATGATTCATTCAAGACGTAGCAATGCTACGTCCGTAGATTAGCTAGCAACGTATTCTTTAACATTGGCACGACGACGACGCAGATGAGCAAGGGCTTGATGCTCTAACTGACGGACGCGTTCGCGGCTGAGGTTCAACCGTTCGCCAACTTTCGCCAAAGACATTTCGTTTCCATCCAGTAAACCAAAGCGCAAGGCTAAAACTTCTCGCTGTTGCGGGGTGAGTTCTGCCAGCATATTGTTTAAGTCTTGGCGCAAGAATTCCTGGGTGGTGTAATACTCTGGTGATGGTCCTTCATCTTCGAGCATTTCTTGCAGTTCGGTATCTTGGTTATCGCCAACTTTTACATCCAAAGATACTGGCTGACGCGCCATGTTCAGGTACTCGCGGATTTGCGCTGGTTCTAACTCAAGTTCTTTGCCAATTTCTGCGGGAGTTGGCGATCGCCCCAACTTCTGAGCCAGTTCACGCTGCACTTTTTTGATTTTGTTCAGCTTCTCGGTAATATGGATCGGTAAACGAATGGTACGACCTTGCTGAGCGATCGCCCGCGTTATCGCTTGACGAATCCACCAGTAAGCGTAGGTTGAGAACTTATAACCACGCGTCGGGTCAAATTTCTCCACACCCCGCTCTAATCCTAGTGTTCCTTCCTGGATCAGATCCAGAAACTCCATGTTCCGCTTCTGGTACTTCTTGGCAATGGCAACAACTAAGCGCAAATTCGCTTCAATCATCTTCTGCTTTGCCCGCTTGCCTTGGTGTACGATCTGTTTGACCTCAGTCTCAGATTTGTGAACATGAGCAGCCCATTCTTCTAAGCTAGGTTCCTGGCGCAATTTCTTCGTCAAAGCCTCCTTAGCGTCCAGGAGCGTCATCATTTGTTGTACCTGCTTCCCAAAGACAATCTCTTGCTCACGGGTTAGCAGCGGTACACGACCAATCTCGCGCAGATAGGTTCGCACCATATCAGCCGTGAATTTGGCGTTAAGGTTTTCGGTTTGGGTGTCAACAGTAGGCATTGGTGCGTTTTCCTCTACTCCGTAAACAAAAATTAATACTTAATAACTAGGGCGGATTGGGAAAGTTAGTACACGTAATACGCATCCAGGGGAACTATCACAGAGAAAATTGATTTCTACAGAATTTGTCAAGACGGTTACTCTTTTCGATAGGTTCCCCTACCTTCCCTAAATTTTGAAATCGTTTATAACCATACTGGTTTGTCTTCAATAATTTTTTTAATCCTTAAATCGCTGATGGCGAGAATCATAATACGAAGTCAGTATGACTTCTAGATCTTCTATAGTACGATATATCATGTTAATCGTAAAGTACTTTAGTTAAATCTTTCTATTATAATGCAAATCAATCTTTTTGTACGAAGAGTCTAATACTCATTTTGAAAAGTTACACTATCTATAGTGACTCTAAAATTCCGTAATCATTCCTCCATCCATAGCCGGATAACCGAACTGAAATGGTTCTCATCATGGAGGGATGTCACGAAATCTAGAAATCGGGAATTGGAAATTGAGAATTGGTAGTTGAGATGTTTTCTCCCTTAACCTGGGTTTAGAGCTATCACTTTTTTCACCAAAGACTCAATAGCCGAAAAGGGCGCTCCAGGCTTGAGAGCCACTTCAAAAGCCATGTAAGTATCTATGCTCGTAAGTTTTGAGCCAGTTCCAACTCTCCTTTGAACCGAGATACCACTTCTGACGTAAGGCAAAATAGTCTTCAAGCAGCGTATATAGCAGCCACACACGACGGTAATCAGCTTCAATGTCTCGTTGGGAGATGCGCTTTAACATCTTGTAGCACTAAGTGCGCCGCAGTTGAATTTCGTTTGCTGATAGCGCCGCAGGATTCAGTGGCAAAGAACTCGTCTACTTGCTTGAGCAAGTTTTGCCCGAAACCTTCCCGTTGCAATACTACGCCCCCGAGAATCCGCAGGAAGGAAATATCTACGATTATAACATCTTTCTGGTTATAGATGAAAATATCTAGATAGTTATTATTCCAGAAACGGGCATCCCGCAGACTCAAAGCCAGTTTGTTTAACAGCAATCAAGTCGTAGTCACTTTCAGCAGTGTGTGTACCTTTAGCTCTTGAACCGTACAAAATTACAATATGGCATCCGTGAACGTTGCAAAGTTCATCAACCACTGCTGCAAGAATTTTGTCATCCTTGAGTTGATGCGCGGTAGCTGGACATAATTACAGAGTTTGTTCAACAACTGGTCATGGGTACGTAATTGCGCCCAAGCGCGACTACAAGCCTAAATATCAACAGTGATCTCGCCATTGGCGTTTGAGCCATTGGCATTGGCGTTCAATCCTAATGGAAAAGTTCCGCCCTTTTCCACATCCAAACCAGTATTAAAGACAAGTCCTTTTGGAAAAGTTCGACTGCCTATCTTTATATCTTTTCCTCAGAGTGATGGATAAGTTACTTGTTGGTTGTCCACCTAAGGTAGCGATCGCACTTTGAAGTTCCTCTTGGAGGATCGCAACACCTGCGCGAAAACCAAACACTTTTTGAAAGCCAAATGTGTCTCCTATTTTGCGTTGAAAAAATATATTTTCACCTTTTTTGAGCAAATGCGGAGGCAGGTTTTGTCTGTATAGCCGCGATTTCTAATCGCCTGGATACATAAAAATAAGCTTTTCAAACATCCTCTTAAACAGCCCAAATGTTCCTTACTACATAATTGCCATCGCGAAAACTTAAACCGAGACTCAGCGCTCCTTTGCGTTTACCGAGAGCGCTCCTCTGCGTTTCAAAACATTACGAATTCATGAAATACTGTACTTAGCGACTACCAATTGTCAAATTTCAAATCGAAAATTTCTAAAACCCGAGATCCGCTTTGGCGAGTTGTGCTGCGGCGAAGACTTCTTCATCTGGCTTTTCTTCCCAAGCAGTTTCGCCAATTTCTTCATAGAATTTGATATCGTAGGGACGCGTACGCACAACCACCGGCATGGGAACGGCGTGACCTAAAATCAAGGCTTGCTGCTTAGAGTCCAATTTTGCCAACACAGACCGTAAGGCACCTCCACCAGACACCCCTGTAAAAATCGCTTCAATGTCTTTTTCATCGTTGAGTAAGGCGGTGATGCGGGTGCCAATCTGGGACATAACTTCATTATCTATCCCTGATGGACGTTGATCAACCACCAAGAGCGTTACAAAATATTTCCGCATCTCCCGGGCAATAGTACCAAAGATTGTACTTTGTACCGTCGCTGGGTCGAGGAAACGGTGCGCCTCCTCAATAGTAATCATCAGTTGTGTTGGTTTATCGTTCGGATTTTTTGTTTGTAAAAACTTTTCTGCCTTACTGACATAGTGTTGGTGAATCCGCCGGGTAATCATGTTGGTCACCAACATATAAGAAAGCATATTCGATTGAGAGCCAAACTCTACAACAATATTCTTCCCAGCTTCTAGGGAACGCAACATTTGATTGACGTAATTTTGGGGACAAGCCGCACGCATATACTTTAAATTCTCCAATCGCAGGAGTTTGCGCTGCAAGGCGGTAATCGAACCTTGGTGTCCTCGCTTCTCTTCACAAAAGAGCTTGATTTCTTCGTTGGTCATATTTATGAGTTGGAGAATCCAAGACTTGCCAAACTCAGCGAACAAAATATTGGCGTTATCCAAACTCGCTTCCGAAAGTCCTAAATCTCGACTACATAACTTAATATCTTCTACTTCAATTTGGTCGTAACTTAAGTAGAGTTCTTGAGCGTGAGAAACGCCTCGGCGCTTGGTGGATTCGGGATCGAGAGTGTAGACTTCAACAAGACTAGGAAAGAGCTGTTTTAAACCTTTAACAGTGCTAAATTGTTTACCTTCCGAGACGGCTTCCCAGCCATACTCTGAGTGCATATCAAAAATCAAATTCACTGCAGCATTTTTGCGGATTGTCCCAGCTAAGAGTAACCTTGTTAAAAACGATTTGCCAGTTCCTGATTTCCCAAAAACGCCGTTGCTTCTTTCTACAAAGCGGTTTAAATCGAGGCAAACTGGTACCTCCATATCCAGTGGTTGACCAATGGAAAAATTTTTCCTTTGAGGATCATCTTCCCAACCGAATACCCGACGAAAATCTTCTTCGGAAGCTTCATAAACTTGGCTAAAGTGGCTGGGAATCGTTTTCACTGGGAGCAGTTCCATTGTCGTGCTGGTTTGCGGCTGAAATGATGCCAAACCTGTCGCCGATGGAACAAAGGGATTTGCAGATTTGCCGTTTGTTGGAGAAAAAGATTCTTGAGATTCCGGGGTAAACATCAACATAGGCGCGAGGTTGATGGTACCGTATGTCCCGCCTCCTGCTAAAATTTCTCGCAAAAAAGTATCTTCCCAACTAGGAGGATTAGCAATAATTCTTTGGTTGGCAATTCCTAATGCTACGTCTGTGAGCATGCAGAAAAAACGCGATCGCACCCCTTGGACAACTAAAAACTTACCCACCCGCATATCTTCTACCGAAACATCGGGGTGCAATCTAACTTCTAATCCCCCTGTGAGAGAGCCTTGTATAACCGAACCTAATGGAGCGTCCAAATTCATTTCATTAATCACATAGTGATGAGCTTTCTCATATGTTGCATTCTAATTGTACAAGACAAAATTGGCGACAAAAGTTTTGTCATTTGTCATTTGTTAAGAACCAATAACTAATGACTAATGACTATTGACTCATTACTCAATTTGAATTGAAGTAGGCGCATTTGGACTTGCTGTGGTGGTACCACCTATGAGTGGTCTGCGATATTGCGCATAGAGGCGATCGCGCCAAGCAAAGAATGGTTGGTAAGCTGGATTTTCTGCCAATATGGGGACTCCTTTGCCTCTGATGCTTGCTGGTAAATCTAGATAGGGACCATCCGGGAACTTCAGCAATATCGACAAACCCGCCACGGCAAAGTCAGCTAAGGTCGGTTCATCTCCTACTAAATAAGGGCTATCTGCCAACAACAGCACAAGCGCTTCCAAGTCTTGTTTCAAGTCGGCGATCGCGCTACGTATCGCATCTGGGCTATAACCCACCCCTAAACCCAAAACTGTCAGTACGTCGCTGGGTACTCCTTCTACCAGATTTTTGAGCACATCTGGTGTGTTGGTTGGCAGTAAGGACTTGCGAAAATTCTGGTTTTGACTAATGGCAGAAAACAGTGCTTTGCGACCTTTGATGCCAATTGATTCATCTGCCCATTCTTCTATTAATAAACATACACCCCGCTTTTTTGGATCGGTTGGTATCAAAGGGCGTTCTGGATACTGTGAGTCTAAATACTTGGCTATTTCCGTTGAATCCGCTATATATCTACTACCGTCCTTCAAAACTGGTACTTGACGCTGACCAGTCAACCGGAATAGTTCTACCTGTCCAATGCCTGGCGTCACCTCTATTTTGCGGTACTCCAGCCCTTTATAATCAAGGATCAGACGTACTTTTTCTGAGTATTGAGATAATTCAAACTGGTATAATTCCAGCATTGTTCAGTTCCTGTAGGTGGTTCCCTTATAAATTTTACAATGATGAAAGCAGAAAGCCCACTCCAACGAGCGTGTGGGACGCTACTCGCCTGCACTGGCTTCTCCGTCAAAGAGCGCACCGGGAGTGAATGCGTAGCACATACGCGGTGCTGCTCATATGTTTTTTAATCAATTGCTCAATATATTCACTTGCGCTTATTCCTTTTTGTTTTGGCTGGAATTATGCAATTCTGCCGGAATTTTCATTTTCCGGGAACAGAATAACTAATTCAATGGTCTATAAATAAATGTTTTTTCCAATTCAACTATATTTGATATAAACTTTTCTGTGGGTGGGAAATTATAGCGAGTTTCAATTTCATGGAATACGTTTTGAAAGAACAACAGAACAACACAACACAGAATTCATTCTCATTCCCTAGCTGATGAGTTGAGGAATTTTATTTGCCCTAGCTGCACTTCATTCATGCCTTGAACGGCTATAAACTCATCAATAGGAAAATGTTCAAATTTTTCCATATTAATATATTGCTTATTTGTGACAAAAAATCTTACTTCTTTAGTTAGATTTTCTGTCTACCAAGATGATATAAATCATTATGGTAATGTGTGGAAATTAAAGCCAAACAAAGTTTATGAAGGTTGAATACAGCAATTTGCTGACCAAGTTGGCTGGCATAGTAGGAGTAACGGGCATTAGTCTCCTTATGGGTCTACCTACTGGAGCAAGCGAGATATTAAATTCTAATCCTGGTATTTTCAAGGAAGCAGCGTATAGTGATGCTCAACGCCTATTAGTAAATGCAGGTTATTCTACACCTAGTGAGCTTGCACTACAAGCAACATCCAAAAAAAACCCAGCTAAAAACACAACAGTGGCACAAGGACGACGAGGAGTAAACCCCAGTCCTAGTATTTTACAGGAGTGTCCTTATAACCGTGCTGCTTGTCCTGGTGGAGCTGGGACGACGAGTCCTTCTACACCTCCCACATCTCCCCCTGGAAGCACACCCACCCCGCCTGGAACAGAAGTACCCACAACACCAGGTACACCCACAACACCAACTACACCCACCACACCTCCTGCACCTGGAGCGGGTACAAGTAGCCAAAACTTAGTAGCCCTTGCAGAGTCCAACGGCTCCTTTACGTTTCTAACCAAGGCTTTAAGGGCCGCTGGACTAGCAGAAACCTTGCAAGGCAAAGGTCCTTTCACAGTCTTCGCACCTACTGATGCAGCATTTGCCAAACTGCCACAAGATGCGGTACAAGATTTGTTAAAGCCAGAAAATAAAGAAGTCCTGGTGAAGATTTTGCAATATCATGTGGTGAAAGGTTCAGTACCTTCGAGCGATTTGAAATCTGGAGAAGTCAAAAGCATTGAAGGTGGTCCGATTAATGTCAAGGTTGATCCGAGCGCTGGGGTAACAGTGAATGATGCTAAGGTAGTTCAGCCTGATATCAAAGCCAGCAATGGCATTATTCATGTGATTGATAACGTGATTTTGCCTCCTGATTTGTAAGTTGTTGGCAGATGTAAACTTTGTAACATAAGTCAGTTGTAATAAGCTTTTAGGAGATGGGTAATAAGTAATGGGTAATGGGTCTTCCCCTACCAATTACTTGTTACCCATTACCGTATTGTTCTGTTTGTCAATTAAAGTGTATTAGTGACAATCAAACCTATTGTAGGACTGCTGGTAGTAGCGGTTTTTACTGAGAGTTTTTCTATGGTCGTTAGATTTATCCGGAATGACTATACATCAAGTGGTGTGTATATATATGATACAAACCAAACACTCAGACATAAAAAACCTTATCCGTGAAGTCCGTCAGCGGCTAGAGCTAACTCAGGAGCAATTAGCTCACCAATTGGGCGTCACTTACTTAACGGTGAACCGTTGGGAAAATAACCATGCCAAGCCTTCACCGATGGCAATGAAACTTATTGAACTGAAGCTAAAGGAGATGGGCAAATTGGGTGAAGACTTGCTCAAGCAGTATTTCTTAAAGTAGCGAAGTTCGCTAAATTCCTTTCATGGTGTGTTTCTACTGACTCTAGGAGTGTAAACTACATCTTAATGCGAGAACAAAAGCATGAGTAAAAACGCCAGAATTCAAAACACAGGTAATACTGAGAAGTTTAACTATACTAAGTGGGGCTTTCTTTTAAGCACTTCAATTGCTCTTTTTACACTTATAGCTGGTGTAACAGTACCAGAAATCAGGCGTTTGATTGGGCTAGAATCAAAAACTGGTGTCGTGCAAAAGCAAGATGTTGAACTTATTACACTAACAGAAACAGGGGAACCTTTAGGAGGGGTAAGAATTCAGGTTATTTCTCAAGGTGCGCCTGAATTTACATGGACTGGTGATACTGGTTTTGCTAAAGTAAAAATTCCCAGTAAAGGTGATGTTATTGTCAATTTAACTAAAGCAGGTTACCCCACTCAAAATTTACCAATTAACTTAGAAAATGACCAAAGTACAACTAGAACTATCAGGTTAACACAATCCGGTAAACCAGAAGTTAAATCACTTGTTTCATCGTCTCCGGCTCCACCTGTTCCTAATCCATCGATAACTACACCTCCTACGGAGGCTAGCTCTGCACCTCCTGCAAGTAGCACAGACTTATCACAAAAAACTGCTAGTAACTCTGAAAGTGATTATGTCAAAGAATTTGATGGACTTATATTTAACTTCCAAGATTGTCGCTTAGGAGATAAAGTAATAAAGTGTAACTTTTTAATAACAAATAAAACTAGAGAAAGACGTTTTAAAATACAAGCAGGCTACAACAGAGTAATTTTTAATGATGGTAACGAGGAATATGGTCGTATTGTTCAAATAGGCAGTCCCAAAGGTTACCAAGTTATGACAACTCTCCCCCAAGATGTTTCTTTAAAAGGTACTATAACTTTCAATAAAGTTACAAGTGATACTAACAAAATTAGTTTGTTCAAAATTAAGTTTTCTAGTGAAAACAAAGAAGGTGAATATATACAGAAAGAAAGTGAATTTCGTAACATAACAATATCTAATTAACACTCATTGTCTACTTGCAACACGATTTTGCCGTGGGTGCCGCTTTGACTCAGTTCGTGTGCTCTACAAGTTTCGGCAAGCGGTACAACAGTTCCAACACGTAGTTTGACTCGTCCAGAATCAATCAGACTGCCAATTTCACTCAGGTGAGTACTACTAGGGTGAACCATTACCATCTTGCTCTGAACCCCGTAGAATGCTGCGGCGTCTCGTGATGGAGGGCTAATTGTTGATACCAAAGTGGCTTTCTCCTTCATGACTTCCAAAGAGCGTTCCTGTACATCGTTACCTACAGTGTCTAGAACAAAGTCAATCTCCTCAATCAGATCCTCAAACGGAGTAGCTTTGTAGTCAATGACTTGATCAACCCCTAGCTTAAGCAGGTAATCTCTATCTTTAGCTGAGGCGGTTCCAATCACCTCCGCCCCTTGCAATTTGGCAAACTGTACCGCAAAAGAACCAACACCGCCTGCTGCACCGTGAATCAGTGCAGTCTGCCCAGGAGACAGTTTACCCGTGTGAAACAGCGCTTGCCACGCCGTCAGTCCAGTCATGGGAACGCATGCTGCTTGCACCGGATTGAGGGAAGTTGGTTTGGGGGCAACATCTGCTGCACGAACAGCGATAAATTCAGCGTAGGCACCATCTCGCATCATGTCTGCCAATGCGTAGACTGCATCAGCAATCTGGAAATCAGAGACTTCTGACCCAACCTCAACAATCTCACCCGCCACATCCCAGCCTAAGATGAGAGGCAGTTTGTGAGGCATGACTCCTTTAAGATAACCTGCTCGGACTTTGCAATCGAGTGGGTTGACCGCTGCAGCCTGAACGCGGATGAGAACTTCATCTGCTGCAATCTTGGGTCGTGGTGCATCTTCGTCTAGGAGAACGTCTGGTTCACCGTAGGAGTAAATACGAACTGCTTTCATTGTTTCTGTTAGTATTCTGGTCAACTTAAATGCTTAAAGGATTACCCCGCAATCTGTCGAAACATTTCTTCTGTCAGCCATTCTGTTCCGGCGACAAAATTACGTCCTGGCGTAGGGAGTAACTCTAAATAAGCGCCTTGACGAATCAGATGACCGAGTTTGCCTTTCACCTCGAAGCGATCAAAGATTTCAGCAGCACTCTCGTCCAAACCCAACTTGAGCAGTGTTCCACGTAGATGCACCTGAGCTGGAAGAGGTTGTTTACCTTCAAGCAAAGCTTTGATGTTGTGGGCGATCGCTCTTCCCTGCTGATAAGCAACTTGAGCCGTAGCAGGCTGAGGGTTTTGGGGATCTATAGAACAATCTCCCCCAGCAAACACTTCTGGGAAATCTGGTAGTTGCAGAGTTGAGTTCACTATGAGCCGACCGCGCTTGTCTCGATGCTCAGCTGCAATAGGTAATGCTTCAATTAAAGGATGAGTTGCTGTGCCAGCTGTCCAAACAATTGTGGCAGTTTCCAGTACTTGAGTTTGTCCATTTTGCTCAAATTCCACTGCATCGGGCTGAACTCCACGGACTCCAGCGCCCAATAATAACTCAACATGCGCAGTCCGCCGACTGAGTGCTGACTGTGCCGTCTTGCGGAGACGTTCGTTGGCTGCGTCCTTAAGGATTTCAGTCCCACGTTGTAGAATGACGATATGAATATCCTGGGAGTTGCCTCCCAAAGGCGTGTACCAGGTAGGTAGCAAATCTGCCAAGGTTGCAGCAAGCTCAACACCTGCAGGACCTGCACCAATGATGGCGACAGTCAGTAGTTTGCGGCGCTGTTCTGGGTCTTCGGTTTGGCTTGCCCGTTGAAGACAGCCTCGCAAATGTTTACCTAAGCCAAAGACATCTTGATCAGTACGAAACGGCAAGGAATATTCTTTTGCACCTGGAGTTCCAAAGTAGCCTGTAGTACTGCCCAATGCTAGGACAAGATAGCGGTAATTGTAGCTTAAACCAGAGTTGAACCTGACCTGTTGCTGTTGCAAATCAATCGTTTGAACGGTATCTAAAACGAAGGTGATACCGCTTTTGTGGAGTAACTCATCGTAGCGGGGCAAAACTAAGTCAAGATTGATTTCGCTGCTGAGAAGTTCATAAAGCAGGGGTTTGAAAACGAAGCGCCATGATTGGTCTACCAAGATGACAGGACAAGAGCATTGTAAATGCCTCAAGTACAGTGCTGTGAACAATCCAGTAAAACCACCGCCTAAAATCAAGATGGGGAGATTCGTGTTGCTAGTTTGGACTTGCATCAGTTGCTCAACTCCTCTGCTCAAAGGTTTTGCTGAAGGTTCTGAGGTAATGGAAAAAAGCAGCAGTGGGTAGGATTGCCGTTGACATAATCAATCAGGCTGTCTACCAATGGCGGCTGTTGTTAAGGTTCAATGGGGAAGATATCGAGTTGTGCGAAGACAGGTTTGTTTTTGGTAACTGTGAGCATTTTGATACCTCCTTATTCGTCAAAAATAGATGAAGAAAATTGAGATAGGGCGGATAGCGGCTAAACTTGCTAATCTCATCGCTACTCTTCCAAAGGGCGCATGAGAGTGAGTTGAGATTGAGTTTAGGCGTTACTCCTCACCCCTGTCTTATCTTTTGTTGCCAAAAATATCCTGATATTGCAAAGTTCTGCAAAAGGTTCTGATTTTTCTATCAAAACATTGCGGGAGCGTGAGAACCCCTGCCTTTTAATCCGGGGATGAAACGCGACCCGTTAGGGCTTTAGCCCTTTGTTTCTCCTACTTCCCACGTTGATTTTCAATATACTTTTTAACTACTGGAGTGCTAACTTGACCTGTTGACGCTACAAAGTAGGTCGGTGTCCACAAAGCGGGTAGTTTTTTTAATTCTGGAAATTCTTTTCGTAGGTGATGTGATGCACGACCTTTAACCCATCTGGCTACATCTGCTGGTGATTCATGGGTGGGAGTGTTAACAAATAAATGCACATGGTCGGGCTGAATTTCTAAAGCAATCAGTTTCCACCCATGTTCAGTGACAAGTTCAAAGATAATCTCTTGCAGTCTACGCCCTACGTCCCCTGTTAGTACTGGTTTACGGCGCTTTGGTACAAACACAAAATGGTAATTGATTGATGATACTGAATTTTCAGTTCTCCTGTACTCGTGGTCTTCCTTAGAAAGTTTCGCCATTGTCCGAAATGTTGTTGAAACTAATTGTAGTAGCGATGATAATCATCAACAGGAGGTGATGACAAGTTGTACAGAACGATACCAGTTAGGGCAAAGTTTACTGATGAAGAGCAAGCATTTTGGATTAACCAGTGTGAACACGCTAACAGTTTGATAAATTCAGCGATTTACCACACCAGACAAACTCATTACAACAAACTCGAACAATTAGAAGATGCGTTCACAACTTTTTGGTGTGCTGATGAATTACTTAAGGGCTGGAAAACGTATCGATGCAGTACGACTTATCTAGAATTGGATAAAGTTTTAAAGGACAATCCGCATTACAAAGCAATGGCTGCACAGTCAGCACAGCAAACGCTTAAGACAGTAGGTGAGTCAATCACCAGTTATAACGGGTTGGTCAACGCTTACTACAAAGGTGAAGTCGATAAACCCTCTTTACCAAGGTACAGAAAACGTGGTGGACTGGCAGCAGTAACATTTCCACGTCAAGCACTCAACTACAAAGAAGGTTGTTTTTATCCATCAATTAGTCGTGAAACAAAACCACACCTGCTGACTGAAATCAAATTACACTTACCTGAATTCATTGATTCAGACTGGATTAAGGAAGTGACAGTGCGTCCTAGCTTTGGCGAGTTGTGGATTGACTGGGTTATCGATGATGGCAAGCGACCTGTTAGTACTAACCCAAATCTCGATTACACTCAAGCTTGGTCATTTGATCATGGTGGGACAAATTGGTTAACTGGCGTTTCGACTCGTGGGAAAAGCTTGATTATTGATGGTCGCAAACTAAAGGCAATGAATCAAGGTTATTGTCGATTGGTTGCTAAATACAAGCAAGGAAAATCAGACTTCTACTGGGATTGCAACCTAGACAGAGTGCAGCGCAAACGGAATAACCAGATGCGAGATGCAGTTAATAAAGCAGCAAGATTCATTATTAACCAGTGCCTTAATGACCGCGTAGGGAATCTTGTTATTGGTTGGAATGATGGTCAAAAAAATGGCTCTAATATGGGCAAACGTGGCAATCAAAACTTTGTGGTCATTCCCACAGGACGACTGATTGAGCGATTGAAGCAACTTTGCCCAGAATATGGAATACGGCTAACAATCACTGAAGAAGCGTACACATCAAAAGCGTCTTACCTGGATGGCGATAGCCTCTACAAGCATGGTGAAAAACCCAACGGATGGAAACCGTCAGGAAAAAGGGTAAAGCGTGGATTGTACAAAACTTCTCAAGGATGGCTTATTAATGCTGATTGCAACGGTGCAGTTAACATAGCCAAAAAAGTAGCCACACAGCTAGACTTAAATCTGGTCGAGGTGGGTAGGGCATCTTTGACAGTGCCACAACGAATTGATTTGTTCACTCGTTTGAGTAAATCATATCGTAAACGTTGCAGAGTGGGTCTTCTAGACCCACTCCGCAACATCAGTTTAGAATCCCCTGTGTTTCCAACCAGGGGAGATGTCAAGACTTTCGATACTTGATTTCAATCAAGGACTTTTTAGGGGTTTTCATTTTAAGATGCTTAAAGATTCGGATAAAATTTTCAACAAATTTAAATTTTCTTAGTAAAACATGAGAATAAAGTTATCTACTGAGTCATTTAAGTTAATTACCATTTTCCAGTAGATTTGCTGATATAACTAGAAAAAAAGCCTATGGAACCAATTACGCCGCTCATAGCTTAAGTAAGTTAACGTTTACTGAGTAAAGATTTAAACGCCTTTTCAGGGTTTGAGGTTGAAGCTTGTAGATTCCTACAAGGCAGCTTCCCGAAGAGTATTTTAGTTCAAGGCTCACTGCAAGAATTGCTGAAGTTGCTTGTCAATATAGGTTTATCAGCCAAAGCCACTTCACCAAGTAAGTTCTTGCATTTGACAGAAATCACACTTAAAACCTAGGCACAGAGGCAAGAACCATGCCAAATGAGCAGGTCAAACTGATTAATTTTCGGCAAGAAAGAGCATCAAATCTACTTTTTCCTAAGCCAGCAATCTTGTCGAGTGAGAATGCAAACTGGACAGATATCCATTTTGAGTATCACCAACAGCCTGAATATGACACTACTGAGCATCGAATGACAATGCATGTCATTGCTACTGCTCTCTCTCCTGCTTCATCAGAGCGATGGCTAGACGGGCATTTTCAGAAGGATGTGTTTAATGAAAGAGACTCTGCTATTTTTCCGGCTGGTACTGTCCATCGTGAATATGCACGTGTCCATCACGAGTATGCACGTGTCCATCACGAGTATGCACGTGAATGTGTAAGTGAGAAGCAGTTCATGTTTGTGGCGTTTGAACCAGCTCTGTTGAAACAAGCAGGACAGGAGATAGTCAATCCTGATTGCATAGAATTGATTCCCCATTTTGCTACGGTGCAAGACCCACTAATTCAAGGCATACTGTTGAATCTCAAAGAGGAACTGGAATCGGGAGGCATTGGTGGTAGCTTGTATGTGGATCAGCTCAAAACTACGCTAGCGCTTCATCTGCTGCGAAAGTACTGCACCTGTACGCCTCGGATTGCAACTTACTCGAATGGGCTGCCAAAGTATAAGTTACAACAAGCACTTGGGTATATCAACGCCCATCTTGAACAGGATATCCAACTGGCTGACCTTGCCGAATTACTGGGTATGAGTCGGTATTACTTTGTGCGTTTGTTTAAGCAATCAATGGGGGTAACGCCATATCAGTATGTACTTCAGCAACGGGTGGAACGGGCAAAGGTGCTGTTGAGGCATCGGGAGAGGGCGATTTCTGATATTGCGCTTGAATGTGGTTTTGCTAACCAAAGCCACTTTACCAAGCACTTTCGACAATTTACGGGAAGGACTCCAAAAGCTTATCAAAAAAGGTAAAAGCCATGCCTGAAGAGAAATACTTGAAAATTGACGCAACCACAGATGAGTTATTGAAAGTTCTTGACCAAAAATCTCTTCTCTCAAGTGACGATGCTGATTGGAACAGTATTCACTTGCGATATGTCCACAGTTGTGCTGGAGAGACACCAGAGTTTTCTATGCAGCAGCCCACCATTCACATCTTTACAGATGTTTCACCTGGATTTGTCTCAGAACATCGAATAGATGGACGCTTTCAGCAGGACATTGTTGAAGCGGGTCATATTATAGTTGTTCCACCTGCTATCTCTTACTGGTGTTATGAGGACAAAGCACACGATGGTATTAATCTGATTTTTAATCCTGCGTTTTTCGCTCGTACCGCTTTTGAGTCCCTTGATCCAGATAGAGTTGAACTCGTCCCTCATTTTCCCAATAAATGCGATAAGTTAATATACCAAATTAGATTAGCACTCAAAACAGAACTTCAATCAGATAGATTGGGTAGTCGCCTTTACGCTGAGACAGCCGCCACGTTTTTGGCGGCTCATTTATTGCGGCATTATTCAGATAGAAAACACACTCTGCAAGAGTATTCAGATGGTTTACCTAAGCACAAACTGAAACGGGCGATCGCCTACATCCAAGAGTATTTAGCAGAAAATGTTTCATTGGAAGCGATCGCCAACGAACTAGGCATGAGTCGATATTACTTTGTGCGTCTGTTCAAACAATCGATGGGTGTAACGCCCTATCAGTATGTACTTCAGCAACGGATAGAACGGGCAAAGGTACTGTTGAAGCATCGGGAGAGGGCAATTTCTGATATTTCCCTTGAATGTGGTTTTGCTAACCAAAGCCACTTTTCCAAGCACTTTCGCCAATTCACGGGAATGACGCCTAAAGCTTATCAAAACAGGTAATGATCATGTCCGGCAAATGATAGCGCTTGGTGGTGTTGACTCAAATACAAGACCTAACCCCCTTCCCTACAAGGGAAGGGGGAACAAGCTCCTCTCCTTGCACTCCTAAAAGTTGGGGAGAGGTCACAATGTACTGCATCCAAGCGAGAACTGCTATATTCACGATAACCCCACCCCTAACCCCTCCCCCTTCGGGTATGCCTATGGCTAACGCCACGGCTATCGCCGAACGGCACGCTACGCGTTGGCGGAGCCTGCGCTTTGCGCTTACGCCAGTCGCCTGGGCGTGGGAAACCCGCCTGCAGCGCGCTTACTCACCGCAAGCGGGGAGGGGAACTTTAGCGTAGCTAAAAGTGGGGTGGGGTTTTCTAGATGTGGGGAAGTGTGTCACTTCCACCGCGTCATCACCCCAAAGGTAATAACAGCCAAAACCAGCATGAATCCTCCTGCTAAACCATAAGTCGTACCCAAACCAACCCACTGACTTAAGGGTTGACTGATGATAGGTGAAATGAACTGACCGAGGAAAAAACAGGTTGTCAATCCTCCCAACACCCGACCCCGCGAGACAGCAGGAATGACGGAGGTTAAACAAACATTCAGGTTTGGCATCAACAGTCCTAGTCCGAAACCACCAACTGCTAACCCAAGAAGAACGATTCCATATGCCGGAGCAAAACCGATGATCTCATACCCGATGCCCATAAACAAAAAGGCGATCGCGTAAATATTAATGAACGACAAACGTGCTTTGATGCCCTGATATCCAAAAGCAGTCGCAGAATTGAAGAGCGTGCATAAGGCGATCGCCAATCCACTCTGAGAAGCATTAGCATTGCTCAACTGTTGGAGAAAGAAGGGCAATTGCACTGGTATCATGTAGAACACCACCTGGGTGACAAAAGCAATTCCGTAGGTTAGCACCAGCAACACCCACGGAAAATCACTTGGTTCTGGTGGTGTATCTTTGAGTTGAGTAGAGGAATTACCTGTGCGACTAGGTTCCGGCAAAAGCAAGATAAACGGCAAAAGCACTAAAGCAACCAGGTAAATTAAAAACGGCATCCGCCAAGAGATATCTGCCACAAAACCGCCGACAGTCAGGAAAATCACGCCCCCCAAACCCATAAATGCTGCCTGGAATCCCAGAAACTGGGCGCGGTTTGCACCAATGTAATAGTCAGCAATCAGAGTTGTGGCTGTGGTCATAATCCCCGCTACACTCAAGCCCAGCAGCGCCCGTCCTACTAGAATAATTCCTATGGAGTTCAATACAAAGCCTGAGCTACCAGCCAAACCATACACAACCACAGCTATGCTCAGCAATGGTTTTCGTCCAAAGCGATCGATGATGAGCCCTGCAAAAGGAGCGCCTATTGCAATGCAGAGTGCTGGAAACGTCAAAACCAACCTCACCCAGTAGTCCACATTTGCGACACTGGCAAAATGCTCGCGCATTGCAGGTAGTGAAGGTGCGATCGTTGCCCCTGCCATAACAGTCAGGGTGCTTGTCACGAGCAGAGTTGCTTTGACCAAGAAAGAATCAGTTTTTGGCTGCCGCATAATGTAATGACATAATGGTGAGGTTTTTCTGTTATGGCAAGCCTAGTAGTTAACGCTTGAACACTTTAGTAGCAATGTTGCTGAATATACCATAACTCAGCTGATAGTTCTTGTATCTACTTAATGTCAAGGTTGGAATTGATTTTAAGGCTTGCCGCTCACCATTGTCTTTTCTTTTCTTGCTAAAAATATCCTAATATTGCTAAGTTGCTGCAATTTCGCACTACTTACGCGTGTAGCGGTGCTTCACCCCAACGGGGAAATATTCTGGATCGCCTGTTGGCGCTAATGCAACTTGTGGCATTTGGTATTCTGGGGGAACGTAGTTCGCAAATTCGCTGTTAAGGCGCTTGAGTTGGGTAAGAATCGAGGATGTTATGGCTTCCCTTTTATCTTCACTATCTTCCACGCCTGGTGCTAACTCCACAACCACAGATAAAAATCGGTTCTTGTCTGCATCTTCCTGCACTTGCAACACGAACTTACCCGTCACCCATTCTCTAATGACTGGTTGCTCTAATCCCACTGTCACATTTTCTGGGTAAATATTCGCTCCAAAGTAGGACACTGTAAAATTAGAGCGTCCAAAAACGTAAACGAAAGGTAGCTGACGAACGCCTCTTCCACCCTGATTTTGTAACTCTGCCACTGGATCGAAGCCATATTTTGCCAAAAATTCCAGCATGGCATCGTAACTCATTATTCCCCCAGTATCTAAGATGTTGTATCGCAGTAGGGGAATGCCATTGTCTCCAGAAAATAATAATGTGCCATCTATCACTTCAAAAAAGCGACTTACGGGGTCATACTGCACCAGTGTGGGTAAACGAGATTCCCCGAACAAGGCACGCGCTGCCTCTGGGTTATTTGCTAAAAACCGCCGAATGCAGATACTTAAAGGTGTTTCGTTACCCAATACACCCGCATCCGCTGTGCCGTAGAGTGATACTGAGTCGTAGCAGGAATGTTGGGAACCAACTCTTTCACCCACCAAACTACGCCATTCTTCACTGAACACTTCTCCCGCCATGACCAACTTTATCTGATATTGCTGCCACTCGATACCACGGGCAATTCCAGTATCAATAATATCTTTAAGAAACGGAGGATATCCTAACAGCACAAGCTGTTCAAAATCCGAACCAAGTTCCTGCACGACTCGAAAGATTTCTTCTTTATTGTTGCCGGGAGTCACCACAGTGATAGGATAACCTTTGCTGCCAAGATAGCGACAGCAATTGGTGGTGTACATTCCGCCTACCCAGGTTCCTAGACTGAAACAAATCACAGCTAGAGTACGTTTAGTATCTGCATAAAAACTGTCATGAAATACCTGCTCAAAACGGGTGGCAATTTGCATTTCATCTGCAAAAAAACGCGGCCAAAATGTGGGTTTTCCTGTGGAACCAGAGGAAACAGCTATCATGTCGCACGTTTGTAACTCTCCGTGACGGCACAATTGGGCTAAAGGATAACGTAGCAGGTAATTTTCTTTGGTGAGTTGCGGTAGTCTTTGGAAATCCTCAAAGGTTTGGTATTGATCAGGATTTACCCCATGATGTGCTAAGAAATCTTTGTAAGCGGGTACAGCAGCAGCCATATGGTGAAATAATGCCACTGCTGTTGAAGTATCTGTGTTGAGATGCTGTTGTAGTAGTGTTTCTAGGGGTGTAGTTAAAAAGTCTTGAAATGCCGTAATTGCACGCTGCTGTTTTTCTGCCTTCATTTGCAAAACTCTGAGTATTTTTCTTTATTTTCTCCTTGTCTGCGAGGATTGCGACGTAGAATGTACAAAGTTACCTAGACAGACTCATTTAGTTGCTATGAGTAGATTCCCCAGCAACTGTTATTTCTTTGTCCACCTTACCATTTTTGGGATCTACGGTGGTGTGTCCTTGAGCTGTAAAGGAACTTCCGTCCTGAGTTCCACTGTTTCGAGGTGCTTGAGCAATACCTGCTCCTGCTGTTATTGCACTACTCACGACTCCCAGTATAGCAGCCCATTTCTCACCAGTTAATTTTGAATTTGGAATGGCTGAAGCTACCGTTGCCACCACCATTATTATGGCTGCTAATCCAAAGCATACTATAGGATAAGAAGCTTTGGTTAATTCAACTTTTGCTTTCGTTAATTCGATTTTTTCACGTTCACTCATTGGAAAACCTCTTTTATTTTTTTTAAATATCAAACTCACTTCATCTATTTGGGTTGTTATAAATTTTTATTAAAGTAATTTTTTATAATTCTTACTTTATTGTTTCTACGTTCAATAAATATTGAGGAGCTTCTCAACATTATTGAAAAATTGATATTGATGAACTGAGTTCTAACACTTTATTCAAATGAACAAGAGGTATTTCCAGAAATCTCCCAATTTTTTTCTTGAAGCAAAAACAAGGAAAGTATTGTTGATAAATTTAAGTTAGTATAAAATACTACTAGTATTTTTAAAATATCTTGATTATTCTTCAATTCTATAAAAATGCAATATTAGGTTCTCCCTCACCCATAAAAAAGCAGGGCAAAATAATAAGGATAAAGGGCGAGATATGCGTAATCGCGGCTTTCCACTTTGTAGCAACTTAATAAAAACTTTTTATTCATCCTTGAGCGCTATGGATGTTTATTGCAGCAAACAACACGTAAACAATGAGAAGAACCGCTTTTGCACTCAATGCGGTGAGCCGTTACCTCTTGGGGTAGGGCAAATTATCGATAAAAAGTATCGGATTATACGTCATTTGGGTCAGGGAGGCTTTGGACGCACTTATTTAGCGGAGGATTTACATCAATCGCAACTACAGTGCGTGCTGAAGGAATTTGCACCCCAAGTTGAAGAACAGCAAGATTTAGAAAAAGCTAAAGAACTGTTTGAACGAGAAGCAAGTGTGTTGAAAAAACTTCAGCATCCTCAAATTCCACGATTTCACGCCTCGCTACAAGTACAGTTGGCTAATAAAGATTTTTTCTTTTTAGTGCAAGACTATGTGGAGGGTGACAACTACTGGGATTTATTAGAAACCCGCAAAACTCAGGGGCAAACTTTTAGTGAGGAGGAAGTTGTCAAACTGCTGCAACAGATGTTGCCCGTTTTGTCTTACATCCACTTTCTCAATGTTATTCACCGCGATATTTCTGCTGATAATGTGATTTTGCGGCATACTGATAATTTACCTGTGCTGATTGACTTTGGTGGTGTAAAACAATTGCCAGCCTCTCAGGGTTTTTGGTTTACCCAACTCGGTGGAATTCGTACTCTTTTAGGTAAAAAAGGATATGCACCAGAAGAACAACTCCGGCAGGGAAAAGCATTTCCTAGTAGCGATTTGTACTCTTTGGCAGTGACGGCGCTGGTGTTATTAACGGGACAGGAACCGCAAAAACTCTACGACAGCTTTGAGGGAACTTGGCGTTGGGGAGAAGAAATCAAAGTCAGCCCCAAACTAGAAGCTGTGTTAAAAAAGATGTTGGCTTATAAACCAAGCGATCGCTATCAAAAAGCCGATGACGTTCTCAAAGAATTACAGTTTCACATTCCTGCAGCCGAACCTGTAAATACCAAACCTGTAAATACCAAACCTGTAAATCCCAAACCTGTAAATCCCAAACCTGCAAATACTTATATGACAAAGCTTAAGACAATGGTCGTTGCTCCTGGGCGAAAACATGTCAATACCGTTGTCGGCAAGCTTCATAATAAAACTCAAATGGTTGCTCAAGCGCTGCCTTTACCGATTTGGCTTCGTCCTTTTGCTTTCAGTCTTGTCAGTACAAGCGTCATTGTTTTAACTTTGGCTGGGACTTGGGCAATCGTAAATGTCGTTGTTCAAGCTGTATCATCTATTTCTATACCAACAATATCATTACCTAAAATTCCAGGAGGCTCAGATTCTCCTGAAGAACCAACTGTTAGCAAAGAAACAAATCGCAGCAACGAAATCATGCGTCGCCGTCAGCAGCTAGAAATTCCACAAGTATTTTTTATACAAACGGTAGATAAAATTTTTTATACTAAAAATCCTGGAGCTAAAGGACGGACTCTTACAAGTAATTCAGAAGATACTGCTTTACGAAAAGAATGGTACGCGATCGCCGACGACTTGTTGAATAACTTTGAACGGGCTAATCTTAGCACCTCAGCGCGTCGCAACCTGGGAAACTACAGTGCGCGAGACTACGACAAGTGGAGACGTCAAGCACAAGCAGGACAATTGGGTAACTATACCATCGACCAACTCAACAAAGACACAAACAAAAAATTTGATAGATTGTTTCCGGGACAGCGACGCGGGGATGAGAAACTGGATAAACAAACATTTGGTCAAATATGGTATGCACTTGCTGCGGAGCAAGTCAGTAAACTAGATGCCAACTAGGAGTAGTAGCAGTGAGGGAGTGAGGGAGTGAGGGAGTGAGGGGAGAATAATTTTTGACTAATGACTAATGACAAAGATGTACAGACGCGCTGTTTGAAGCGTCTCTACAATTATTGACTAATGACTAATGACTATGAATTCTGCTTATTGCTCCAAAGGACACGAAAATCCAACTGGTAGTCGCTTTTGTCTACATTGCGGCGAACAGTTGGATAACCCGGTGAGTCAAGGTATTCATGGCGGGCAAACTTTGGGTTATGGCGCAGATCGCCCGTCTGTTTGGGGCGATCGCTATCTTATTTTGCGTCAATTGGGACAAGGAGGTTTTGGACGTACATATTTAGCTGAGGATATTAACCGCTTCCGCGAACTTTGTGTTTTAAAGGAATTCTCCCCTCAAGTTCAAACGCCTTACGTTCTCCAAAAAGCTGAAGAACTGTTTCAGCGAGAAGCCAGCGTTCTCTACAAGCTGCAACATCCCCAAATTCCTCGCTTTCGGGAACTTTTCCGCATGAACTTGGCTGGTAAAGAATATTTATTTCTGGTGCAAGATTATGTAGAAGGGGAAACTTACCGCTCTTTATTAGATGCTAGAAAACAGCAAGGTTTGCTGTTCACAGAGGCGGAAGTACGTCTGCTATTGCAACAAATTCTCCCTGTTTTGGAGTATATCCATTCTATAGGAGTGATTCACCGCGATATCTCTCCTGAAAACTTAATTTTACGCACTCCCCAAGTCTCTCCTTACCCGGGGGGGATTGACGGGGGTATGCCAGTGTTAATTGATTTTGGCGGTGTCAAACAAGTTGCTGCAACAGTCGTTTCGCAATATTATCAATCCGGTGCTGCTGCTTCTCCGCCACTTCCAACGTTATTAGGTAAAGCAGGTTACTCTCCCCCAGAACAAATGCAAACGGGGTTAGTTGAGCCTCATAGCGATTTGTATGCTTTAGCAGCAACGGTACTCGTTTTACTGACAGGCAAACAGCCTCAAGAACTTATAGATAATTATACCCTTACCTGGCAATGGCGACGGGAACTTAACTTGAGTCCAACTTTCGGGATGGTGTTGGATAAAATGCTATCGCCAACACCAGCACACCGCTACCAAAGCGCTCATCAAGTTCTACAAGCACTGACTGTATCACCTGTGGGCTATCCTCCACCACAGCAGATTCCCCCTCCAACACCGCCACCGCCACAAACAGAACAAACCCTAGCGGTAGCCTCATCCCCGACTCCCCCGACTCCCCTCACTCCCCCTACTCCCCCCACTCCCCCCACTCCCTCCAGAAGCTGGTGGACACCTAGTAAAATCATTGTCATAGCGGTGGTGATGGCTACTGCTATTGGTGTGGGTATGTGGGGAGCAACTCAATTGCTTGACTCATCTTCACCCATAATCTCATCTGACGATCCAAAACTTCCTCGAGAAGAACAACAGCGCAAGCAAAGATTAGATGATCGGCGTCAACAGTTAGGTATTGATGAGAAATTCTTCATTACCTTAGTCAATCAAGTCTTTTGGGATAGAAATCCGAGTTTACGCAACCGCACCTTGACAGATAAGCCGGAAGATGCACAACTGCGGGCAGAATGGGATAGCATCGCAGGCGAATTGCTGGAAAAGGTGGCGGTATTGAGTTCAAATTCACGTAAACAACTGGGTAGTTTTACGCAAGCAGAACGCGATCGCGCTAAAGTGGAAGTTAACCAAGTCAACGTTGGTAGCCGTTCTTTGTATGATTTAGGAGATGCGGCATTTTTCCAGCAATTTCCTGAACAGCGCGGCAAGAATTTTATCGATCAGCCTATTGGACAAATCTGGCATGGATTTATCAGCGACAAACTCAATGCCATCCTTGCGGGCAGCGCTTTCAAGAAAATAGTTTTTGACAAAGGGGCAATTAGTACCAGAGTGAGTGGTACTCTTAAACCAGGAGAAGGTAAAGTTTTTATCGCCGAACTTGACGAAGAACAATTGATGAAAGTCAAGCTCAATGGGAATTCTAAAATTTTGCTTTCCGTGTATTCCCCTAGTGGAAAAGTGCGATTCTTGGAAGATTCAACACAACGTAGCTTATCCGTTAAACTTCCAGAAACTGGATTTTATGAATACGTCGTTGTTTCTACGGCGTCAAAAACATCAAACTATACACTCTCACTTACAGCAGAAAATCCTGCTCCACCCCCGTCGCCTAAACCAACTCCTACAGAAACTATTACACCAACTCCTACACCAACTCCTACAGAAACGATTACACCAACTCCTACAGAAACCATTACACCAACTCCAACTGCGACACCAACTCCTACACCGACACCAACATTTACACCGACACCAACATTTACACCAACACCATCACCTACACCATCACCTACACCTACATCCACACCTACGCCTACAGCGACACCATCATAAGCAATACAAAATTCAAAATCGCCACTTTTTTCTCAGTACACACTTAGTACAGGATTTCATTAATTCGTAGCGAATTAAAGTTGGCGAGACTCTCCGTCCCTTTGCGCTAACTCCGCTACCTGGTGCGTTTAAAAAAGTTACGAACTTATGCAATGCCCTAATAACCAATCAATAAATATAAGCAGAAAACTTTTGAACAACAAAATCTATAAGAAAATAATATACACAAAATCGCTTCCAGTGTGAGAGAATGGCAATTCTGTGCATAACTGCATAACAACCTCTTAAGTACAATGGCTAACTTGAAAGTCAAGAAGTAGCGAAGCGTGCATTAATCCCAGAGGTTAAATTTCTGTAGTCTTCTGTGTTTTTAGGGTGGAAAAATTGGAAATGCAATCTTACCCGGTGGGGGACACACCTTTGGCTCCTGTTGGCAGTCACTGTATTCTCGAACTTTACGGCTGTCCAACACATCTACTGAACAATCCTGTTTTCATTAAACAGGCTTTAGAGGAAGCGGCTAAGGTAGCGAAGTCTACTCTGTTGAAAGAGATATCACACCACTTTGAGCCTTACGGCGTAACTGCTCTTGCGCTGTTAGCTGAATCCCATATTTCAATACATACATGGCCAGAATATGGCTACATCGCAGTAGATATTTTTACCTGCGGTGAACACGCAGAACCGGAGAACGCTTGTAAGTACCTTGTGCAAACTTTTCAAGCTGGCAAACACGTACTGATGCAACTTCCTAGAGGCAAGCTTCTACCACAAGTGCAAAAGAAACTCGAAGAAAGCCTATCTCTGGCAACTGCAGCTAGCGAACGTTGACGAATAGAGGGAGTTATTGTATGTCAGGTAGTCATGTCGGTGCAGATTTTTGGATGAGCGAATACATCACTCCTTGGGATATTTACTCTCATGGAGTTACGGGGGTTCTTGCTCACAAGAAAACCGCTTACCAAGAAATGTACATTGTGGAAACTGGTACTTATGGCAAAGCACTTGTCTTAGATGGTAAGTGGCAGTCATGTACAGGCGATGAATTTTTATACCACGAACCTTTGGTTCACCCTGCTCTGATTTTTCAGGGAACACCCCGTAAGGTGTTGATTCTTGGTGGTGGTGAGGGAGCCACAGCACGGGAAGTGCTGCGTTGGCATACCGTGGAAAAAGTGGTGATGATTGACATTGATGGCGAAGTGGTGGAAGCTTGTCGGGAACACCTCGGCGAAATGCATCAGAATGCCTTTGATGACTTGCGTCTGGAAGTTGTGATTGCAGATGCACTCCACTTCTTAGATACGACTGACGAGCGGTGGGATGTTGTCATTTCTGACCTCTCCGATCCTATCGAGTCAGGTCCGTCGTTTGCGCTGTTTACTAAAGAATACTTTGAGAAAATCCGTCGGGTGCTGTCACCACAAGGATTTGTTGCTATCCAAGCAGGTCCTGTGTCACCAGGGGAGTTAACCCTCCACGCCCGTTTGGTACGAACTCTGAATGCGGTTTTTCCCAATGTTCAGTCTTACAGCAGCTATACCTCTACCTATGGCAGACCCTGGGGATTTGCTGTAGCTTCAGAGGCAAAGATTGATACCCGACCCGATCCAGAAACCATTAATCAGCTGTTGCAGGAGAAAACAAGCGGTGGACTGCGGATGTTAGATGGTGTCACCCTTTTGGGTATGCTGCATCTGCCATTGCATTTGCGTAAGGCGATCGCACAAGAAACCCAAGTTTACACCCTCGCCGAACCTCCGAAATTTTTCGGGCAAGGAGCGGTGAAACAAACAGCATAATTTGTAACCGATAATTGAAAACTCAATTATCGGTTACTCAGATTCCCGACAACTTTGGCGAAGTCGGGAATCTTGTTGTTCACCAATCCTTGTAAAGAGCCACTGTTTGAAGCGTCTCTACATTGTTTTTCACCAGATGGCTATTGTGACTTATGTGAAGTACCCCTTTTTGCTTCGCTGAAAAAGGGGCTTCCAATTCCAGTTCCGCAACGACGGTCTTATTCGTCTTCGGAGTTTCCCGTCTCAACCGCCGACGCCTCCTCAAACACGCCAGAACCCTAGGTCGGGAAACCCTCCTGCAGTACTGGCTCCCGTGTTTGATTTGGTCTTACTCCGCGTCCACAGGCAGACACCCGCCTCCCGCAGGTGTATAGCTTTACGTACATTCCTGTATGGCTTATCTTTTACCGCCTTAGTAATAGGGCGAACCAGTGACCGGAATCTTTTCTCTTTTCTCTCGCTCTTAGTCTTGGCAAGCATATTACTGCTACTGTAGCCGTTTGTTATGAGTCGAGTGAGTGGGTCAGCGACCATCTATACACTATCATATATGTAGATGTTGTGTAGATATTTATGAATAAAAAGGGATTGAATTTACGGATATCTGAACGTCGTCTGAATAAGCTTAGGTTATATGCTTCTAGTAAGGAAAAGACGATGACCCAATTAGTTGAAGACTGGATTGACCGACTACCGACCCCAGAGATTGACGACTCCTCAACCACCCCACTCCCTCATCAACCTAACGGTTGATTATAGTCGGAGGTGTCTTCGTCGCCGTCCGCTCCCTATCCCCACCCTATGGGTACATTGAGGGTGGGGACTTCCGCGAATCCGTTAAGGGTATACCTACGGTACGCTAGCCCAGCGCAGGCTATCAAGCCCAACGTATTAATTTAGGTATTATGGGTATTAATTTAGTAGAAAAACAATGATAGGTACACCCTGTAACAAAACTTAAATACACCCTGTACTGAAGAGTTAAATACACCCTATAACAAAAGTTAAATACACCCTGCACTGAAGAAGAGGACAACACCCTGTGACTGAAGAGGAATATCTAAAGTATGCAGAATTTCTTGGAAAATTTTTTCACTCTAAAGTAATATTTCATACCTACTTCTAAAGACATATTGAGTTTCTTTTAAGGTGTAGCTGATAGCTCAGATGATTGAAGTTTTTTTAAGAAAGGGTTGAATCAGATGAAAATATCTTTCTCAAACCCGCTTTGATAATATTTTTTAGCTATAGCGTGGGACTTCGTTGCACCGTAACAACCTAATCGAAGTCTGTAGGCAAATCTGGAAGGCGGTGATGCTGGAAAAGTCGGGTGATTTGAGATGGCGTCACACGTCCAAGTGACAGTTCCGGAATTGCATCTTCAGCAAAGAACTCGACTTCTTCGGTCTCTATACTTGGCGATGGGGAACCACTCACAAGTTCGCACAGAAAAAAGAGCTTGTAGATGTAATGTGGATGTGGTGGATGTCCCTGTCTGTTTCTGTCATAGACAGCGAGCAGTTTTACAGCGCGTGTTTGATAACCAGATTCCTCATACACTTCTCGAACAGCTACTTCAGTGGGGGAGTCACCAACATCAGCCCATCCGCCTGGTAAAGTCCAGCAGCCGTCTTCTCTTTCCTTCACTAACAATATGCTATCGTCACGAAACACTGCTCCACGCACGTCCACTTTGGGTGTTGCGTATCCCACTTCACGGGCGAATAAATCGAGGATATAGCTGTGTTCGACGTTCGAGTAAGTCGCCATGATTTCAGCGGCGATCGCCCGTAGCGCTTTGTAACGTTCTATATCAAAAGGATTTTCCGAAAAGGTTAGACCATTTTGGGCGATCGCTTGTAATTTTTGCGTCCATTCCAGCCATTTGGGTTCCACAATTTTCTCCCTATTAGTGTAGAGACGTGCCATGGCACGTCTCCACAGTATGCTACGTCTCTACATTGGTTTTACCTATGAGCTTTTATGCTTCATCAAGCGCGACGATACCAGGTAACTCCTTACCTTCAAGTAACTCCAAGCTAGCGCCGCCGCCGGTGGAGATGTGGCTCATTTGGTCGGCTAAACCAACTTTTTCCACAGCCGCCACAGAGTCACCACCACCGATGATAGTGGTAGCACCTGTTTTGCTGATTTCGGCAAGAGTGCGGGCGATCGCCTCCGTACCTGCAGCAAACTTATCAAACTCAAACACGCCCATTGGACCGTTCCAAATGACCGTTTTGGTGTCAGCAAGGGCTTGTTGGAAAAATTTCACCGAGTCAGGTCCGATATCCAAACCCATCCAACCGTCGGGAATGTTTTCCACACTGACGGTTTGAGAATTGGCATCAGGGGCAAAATTATCAGCGACAACCACATCGGTGGGAAGCAGCAAGTCAACACCGCGTTCTTTTGCCTTTGCTTCCAAAGACTTCGCCAGTTCTAGCTTGTCCTCTTCCACCAGTGACTTACCGACATTCAAACCACGTGCCTTAAAGAAGGTGAAAATCATTCCACCGCCGATGATCAGTTTGTCGCACTTTTCCAGAAGCGTTTCAATCACGCCAATTTTACTGGAAACTTTGGAACCACCGATAATCGCTGCCAGAGGACGTTGAGGATTTTCGATCGCGCTTTGCAGGTACTGCAATTCTTTTTCAATCAAATATCCACCAACCGAGGGACTCAGGTATTTAGTCACGCCTTCAGTAGAAGCATGAGCCCGGTGTGCGGTACCAAAAGCATCATTGACATACAAATCAGCATTTGCTGCCAGTTTTTTGGCGAATTCTGGATCGTTTTTTTCCTCCTCTTTATAGAAACGGACGTTTTCCAGTAACAGCACTTGTCCGTTTTGCAAAGCCCCCACTTTAGCGGAAACTTCATCGCCGATAGAGTCGTTAGTTTTAACGACTTCTTGGCCCAATAACTCAGATAGACGCTTAGCAACCGGGGTTAGGCGCAATTTGTCATCTACACCCTTAGGACGCCCGAAATGGCTCACTAGAATCACCTTAGCTCCCTTCTGCGTCAAATCCTGTATGGTCGGCAGAGCAGCACGGATGCGAGTATCATCTGTAATGTTGCCGGCATCATCCACAGGTACGTTAAAATCAACTCGTACCAGGGCGCGTTTACCAGACAAGTCTTCTGCAGATAAATTTGCTAAAGTTTTCTTTGGCACGGCACAAACCTCCTGATTGCCTTTTTGTTATGTTTTTTAAGTAGATCCATCCAGATTTTACCGAGTCAGGGGGGCGGAGGTGAATCAGAATGTTTAAAACAGTTCTATTTCCAATTGATCAAAGTCGGGAAACACGGGAAGCAGCCGATATGGTTGTCAAACTCGTGCAAAAACATAGCAGCCGCTTAGTGCTGCTGAGTGTAGTTGAGGAACCCGTCGCAGACTCGCCCAACGGGGATGTAATGTCCTCACCAGAGACAGTTGCCCAACTGCTAGAAACAGCCAAATCTCTGTTTTCTGGGCAAGGCATTCCAGCCGAAACCATTGAACGGCAAGGCAAACCTGCTTTCACCATCTGCGATGTTGCAGATGAAATAGGGGCAGATTTAATCGTTATGGGGTGTCGCGGGCTAGGCTTGACTGATGAAGGGGCAACTGATAGCGTTACCACTCGTGTGATTAACCTTTCTCCTTGTCCAGTGTTGGTTGTGCCGTAAAGAGTTACGAGTTATTTACCTGTAGGGTGCGTTAACGCAGTGTAACGCACCACTTTAAACTCATTTGAAAATTCTTGCTTATTGAGCAACTTTCAATTCATCTAGCACCAAAATACGTAATTCTGTAACACGCCTGAATGTCACATCATTAGTTAAAAATGCCTCACAACCTGCTGCTAAAGCTACAGCAATCTGAAAGGCATCAGGTAATTGTAAGTTGTATCTAGCTCGGATTTGAGCAGCTTCTAGTGCTAAGCTTGAGTTAGTAATCGGCTGAAAAATCATGTTATTACTACCAAGCATGAGGTTGATGAAGTTTTGTTGTAACTGTGTTTGTCCTAGACGATAAGGACGTACTAAACATTCAGCCAATGTGACTGGTGAAGTGACACCGAATATTAAACTACTTTGAATACGCTCGAACACCCCTCTAACAGATGGAAAGTATTGTGGGTGTTGTTCGACAAAGTAAATGACTGGTGCGCTGTCCAAAAACAAGCGCGTTACACCCTCTAGACTCTCCTCAATAGTCACTCTTGTTTCCTTGATTCCATTTCTTCAATTTCTAACTCTGGAAACTCCCCGCGTCTCATGCGTGTGATATATTCCTGAGCATCCATACCCCCTAAGTGATTGGGTGCGATTCCCGCAAATTCCATCACATTACGGCGTGGTTTGCGTGTAATCTCGCAATGTTGTAGTCTTTGTGTTAAATAGGCAATTAGACGCAATTGCTCATCGGCTGTGAGTGCGTCTGCTTGTTTCATCACTTCACGTAATTCTTTAGACATTTGATACATTTTTTTATACTAATTTATTTCATGTTATCAATTTTTAGCAAAAGATGTAGCGAATAAATTCCTTTTGAATCTCACAGATAAATCATCCACTATATCCGTTATAAAATCTGCTGCTGGCGCTTCTCAATTTCGGAAATGGGTAATAACAATGTGTCTTCGATTGCCTGCCGTACTTGTGGAGACACTTCGCAATGATTATTCAAGCAATCGACAAAGAATTGAGTGGTATTGTAATACTGCTGAAGCAATCTTGTCTGGTGTTCGTTAAAGTGCCAATCCTTACCAATATTGCGAGGCTTAATTATTAAAGTTTTTAAGTTTTCAGTCCAAGTTCGACCATGGTCTTTCCACCATTTGTACATCTTCTTGTAATGATTTCTTTTGTTGGGCAGTTGGTCGCTAAGCCTTTGCAGAGACTCTCGCATACAATTTAATTTCTTTAATTTGTTAGCAATGTCAATACATACAGCAATGTCATCAAGAATAGCAAGCGTAAAGCTATAATCAGGCGGATGATTGAGGGCAACCGAGAGGATACGGGCAAGGTTACGGTCGAAGGTTAGCTCATTAGGGTCATTATTGTCGGCAAATTTGCGGTTAAGGTCAAGGTAAAGTTCACGATCACGTTGAATCGTTCGGTTAGGACTGAAGACAAGGGAGATATCAAAGTAAAAAGCTCTCACTGTAACTAATTTATAGCAATTCTCAACGGAAAGGGCTTTGCTGTTGACCCACACGAGAAACTGCTGCAATTCCTTATCTGAGGCTACCAGTTCATCAATGCGTTTTTTCATTAACAGCATCAGCTCATCAGCAGGCCGCATCATATCTACAGCTAGCAAAAATACTTCACGCCAACTTTTTCTAATAAAATGGCTGAATAACTTTTCCGAATTCTGTGGATTAAAACTGTTAATAACTGCTAAAGCAGTGAAATATTCTTGAAACGTCAGATGGGAGAATGAGTAAATTCCCCGCGCCCTCTCCACTAATAGTCCATGTTGTGCTTCAATAGATTTCAATATCGCTCTACTATCCCGTTGCAAAGTTGCTCGGTCAGTTTGGGCATTAGGTAAAGTACGAAGATAATCAGAAATACATTGCTCAACTTCACCTTTTTCAAAGAAGTAACGGCTTTTCTCAAAAGTGATTGCTGCTACCTGACTGAGAAGCTCTATCTTTTGTTCTAAAAACAAATAGCGATAAACTTCATCCCGTTTAATTCCCCTAGATTCATCCCATTTTCTAAGCAGAATGTCTAGTCCTTGTTCATAAAGCTTAGAACCTTTTGATGGGAATTGAGCTTTTGCTTGAAACACTAAGCAGGTTAGAATCAGCAAAATAGGTGTTACAGCAATTTCGTGAATTTGCTCGTTTTCTCGACGATTCAACTTCTCAATAAACTGAATTGCTTTTTCTTTACCTTCTTCCTCAGAATTTTTGTCAACGGTCACAAACCAATTTTTAGCAAACTTTTCAATTTGTCCAGAGTTAAAATCTGCAACTTCAACATCAGTAAAGCCTTGAAACATGTACTGATGGGTTGCAATACGACAAGTAATAATCACCTGATTTTTAGAAAAGTTCTGATACAATGAGCAAATCTCTCTAAATATTTCATTGCTATCCTCCTCAGGGACTTCATCGAAACCATCTAACAAAATCAAAGCCTTGCCGTATTTAAGTACTTTCTCTATTACAGACTGTTCCGCAACGCCACAACTTTGAAATTCTTGACTGATGTAGTGCAGTAAGCTGAAGTCTCCTGTTTTTCTAGCATCTTCAGCAAAACTTTTCAGTCGGATGAAAATTGGAACTTGATCTGCTAGGAACTCACCTCGATTACACTGAATAGCTATATGTTGCAAAAAAGTACTTTTACCTGCTCCTGGTTTACCCAGCACCATCAACTTAGAGCATTTTGCCACTGCTTGTAATCCAGGTACCCTTGGCTCGCGTATCTTACCTAAGCCCCATCGGTCAACTTCATCTGTTTTAGGATTATAGACTGGCGGTAAGTCAGAAAGCTCTAATCGTGCGTAGCTGATTGGCTTGTCTAGAATATTGACATCAACATAAAGGTCATCTAGCTCAATCGGTCGAGCCACATCCAATAACCGTAGAGTACCGCACTGGTCTTGGACTTTTTTGTAACGTAGTGATCGCACTTGTGGCACCATTAAGGCAAGCACCTTCAAAAAATCAATATCTAGAATCTTCTGCCACTCCAGCTTTAGCTTGAAGCATATATCGATAAAAACATCACGTTTAATTGGCTCACCTACAAAAAATTGCTTGATAAGCTCAATACTTAACTCCATATCATTTGTCAGTAACTTCATCTTGTCTTCGAGACTCAGATCGCGTTTACCAGTAGCTTGTTTTTCCCGTATGACTGATGAGATACTTTCAAGAGCCTTTTTTACTTGTTCAATTTGATTTGGAGATACCTGGAGTAATTGTACCCTTCGTACCAGTGCATCAATATCTAAAGCGCTATCCTGTTGTTTCTTCTCCTGTACTGCTTGACTAGCAGGTTTGTCAGCAATCTCATCCCACTCCAGCCGCAACTCCTCACAAATCTTCACAAAATACTGTCAACCAACTGATAAACCTCGGAAGAATTTGCTGACTGTCTCACGCGAGAAACCTAACTCTTTGCCTAACTCTTTCTGAGTCAAGCATCTATCAGTCAGCGCTTTTTGTGCTTTCTCTTTTCCTTCTTCAGATACTTTGAGCGATCGCCCTACCCGTCCTGCCATAGATTATCAGCATCACTTGTGCTAATTCTAGCTACCCCACTTCAAAGTCTGACTTAACGCTGACAAAGACTTACATCAGTCTGACATCCTACAGTTCTTGCGCTGGCTTGTTCTCTGACACCCGTTGACGAACCTAGAAGGGTAAAGATAGAAAACGAGGACGAGATACATGAACACCATTATGCTGTGGGTAATCCAAACTTCTGCTGAAATCACCCTAGGAATTCTCATTGAGAAGCTATTAAGTGATGCCAACAGAAAGCGTACAAGTAAATTCCTCAAATACCAAATTCTCGTACTTTATTTAAACTGGGTGTTACTCAAAACTCCCTTGATCCCAAGAAACTTCATCAATACCTTGAACAGCAACAAGGGTAGTTATGTAAATTGGTGCGTTAGCTGTCGCTAACACACCCTACCATTACTTTGCGCCCTTCGCGTCTTGGCGGTTTATTCCCCCAACTCCTTAAACAACCCCGCCAACACCACATTAGAAAACAAAAATCCATCGGGATCAGTTAACCGCAACCTTTCTTGCACAACTTCCACCCAGCCCTTCTCATAGTACGGTTGCAAACACTCGTGAATCTCCTCCACCTTCTTTTCCCCAAACCGTTCCGCCAACACCGCTAGACTCACACCCTCTGCCAACCGCAACCCCAACATTAAAGTTTCTAATAAAACTTCATCTGGTGATGTCACTTCGCAATCAATCACACTACCGTCTTGCACCCACTGATAGTACTCCTTGGTTTTACGCGGACGGTTGAACCGCTTCCCCTCTACATAACTCGCTGCGCCCATACCAAACGCATAATACGGGCGATTTTCCCAGTAAACCCGATTATGGCGACACTGATGTCCTGGCTGGGCATAATTGGAGATTTCATAATGTTCATAACCTGCACTCGTCAAAATTTGCTGTGCCATTCGGTACATTTTGACTGTGGTTTCATCTGTGGGCAAAGGTTGATCCCCAGGTTTATAGTAACGACCAAAAGCCGTTCCAGGCTCAATAGTGAGGTCGTAAATCGATATGTGCGTCGGTGCTATAGCAACTGCTTTTTCTAAAGACTCCTGCCACCTATCTAAAGTTTGATGCGGTAATCCTGAGATTAAGTCTAAACTGAAGTCGGGAATCCTCACCTGCCGAATCAAGTCCACAGCTGCGAATATATCAGAGACCGAGTGCGATCGCCCGCAAAGCTGCAATAAGTTTTCTTGAAACGCTTGTACACCTAAACTTATCCGATTCACACCTGCACTGCGGTAGCCTTGTAGATGTAGCAAATCAAACGTACCTGGGTCTATTTCCATTGAAATTTCCAGCCCAGGAGATACACCAAACTGTTTGTCAAGCGCTGCCAATATTCGTTGTAACTGTTCTGTAGACAGAAGAGAGGGAGTACCGCCGCCAAAGAAAATTGTAGTCAAGGGTTGACCGAGGGCTGGCGTGATGGCAATTTCTTGACATAGTACATCAACGTATTGAGAGATAGTGCCAGATGTTTCGCCCCGCAAGCGATCGCCCACAACTGATACAGGGAAATCACAGTAAAAACACCGCCTTCTACAAAAGGGAATATGAATATAAGCAGAACTCGGAATACCGAAAGTAGAAACTATTTGAATCATCTTGATAAACTTTTCAATTATTATTTACAGAATGACAAAATCATGAAAATTACTGTGTTATTTAAATGTTTTTATCGTTTGACAACAAAAACCTGAAAAAGATAAAGCATAAAAATCTTTGGTTATAATGATTGCAGATGTTGTCATATTAAGGGCTTAATATGACGATAAATCTTTTCTAAATCTATCTTACCGAGGAAATAAACAATACTTGACTTGATCGGTTAACACAGTTCCAAAAAAACAATACAACAATGCTTGATGCCATTATTATTTTCTCATTCGTCCTGGCAGCAGCGGGAACAGGTTACTACAGCATAGATCTGTTACCCGCAGGGGTACTAGCTAGAGTTTCTAACCTGGAAGCTTTACGCATGATTATTGCTGCTTTTGCCGCCATATTTGGGGGTGCAGTTGGATTGAGTTTTCAAACAGGATATCGTCGCTTGCAAGCTCAAGTCCGAGAACTCCCACTCGAAGTTATTTTAACTCGTGCCATTGGATTGGTGATTGGACTATTGATAGCCAACTTAATGCTTGCCCCGTTATTCTTGCTACCAATTCCAGCAGATTTTAGCTTTATAAAACCATTGGTAGCAGTTGTGGGTAGCATCATACTGTCATACACTGGTATGAATTTAGCAGATGCCCACGGACGTGGATTATTAAGGCTTCTTAATCCCAACACCGTGGAAACAATGCTAGTGGAAGGAACTCTCAAACCCGCCAATACCAAAGTTTTAGATACCAGCTGCATTATCGATGGTCGGATTGAAACACTGCTAGAAACTGGGTTTCTAGAAGGGCAGATTCTCGTGCCACAATTTGTCTTGCAAGAATTGCAACAAGTAGCCGATGCGAGCAAAGACCAAAAGCGGGTTCGGGGAAGACGAGGACTAGAGATTCTCAACCGGATCAAAGCAGCTTACCCTGATCGCATCCTGATCAACTCAATTGACTATGACGATATTGCCACAGTTGATGCTAAATTAGTGCGTTTCGCTCAAGAAATCAACGGTACACTGCTAACCAATGATTACAACTTATCTAAAGTTGCTAGCGTCCAAAAAGTACCTGTATTAAATGTCAACGATTTGGTGAACGCAGTTCGTCCTACGTACCTACCTGGCGATAACATTGACCTGAAGATTCTTAAAGAAGGCAAAGAACCCACTCAAGGCATTGGTTATCTCGATGATGGCACAATGGTTGTCGTTGAGGAAGGCAGGAATTATGTGGGAGGGGAACTCCGGGTGGTCGTCACCAGTGCCTTGCAAACTTCCGCAGGAAGGATGATTTTTGCCAAGCCTCAAGCTTCAGCGTTTGCATAAGGGCAATGGCACGTTCAATTCGAGTTAAACTTTGTGGTCGGTGCAGTCAACCTGCACCGATTCTTTATAGAGCTTGTCCTAAGACACCATTATCATAGACAAGTCTAGTCACTCATTGACAATTATCATTATCTTCAATCAACTCATCGATAAGATTTCTTAGCCGTTCCTGCCAATTAGGAATGGTTTTTAGCTTATCTTTCACACCTTCACGCACTCTCACGCAAAGAGGGGACTTATCGAAAGGCTCTTCATTAAAAGGAAGCGCACCTAATTTATGTTTTTTCTGAAAAGGCATTGATAATTTGCTTTTATATTTGTATACTAATAAATATAGCGCAAACATTGAGGTCGATCAATGCTTTTATCCATCAAGACTAAGTTAAAGTTGACGCCAGATCAAAAAACAGTGATGAGTAAACACGCAGGTATTGCGCGATTTACTTATAACTGGGGTTTGGCTACTTGGCAAAGCTTATATCAAGATGGGTACAAGCCTAATAAATACCTCCTTAAGAAGTTCTTCAACAATGAAGTTAAACCAAAGTTGGAATGGATTAAGGAGAAAGGGGTTTGTCAGAAAATTACTCAATATGCTTTTGACCAATTGGGTGCTGCTTACGACCGATTCTTTAAAGGGTTAGGGGGATATCCAAAGTTCAAAAAGAAAGGTCAAAACGATTCTTTTACGATTGACGCTAGCGGTAAAACAATTCCTGTGGGTGGTGTCCGCGTTAAGCTACCTACCATTGGATGGGTTAAAACTTACGAAGGACTGCCTCATACAACGACCACCAAGTTAACAATATCTCGGATAGCTGATGACTGGTACATAGCTTTTCCGTATGAGGTTGAAACTGAGCCCACGCCAAAGTTAGTGGATGCCGTCGGGGTGGATTTGGGAGTTAAAGAATTGGCTACACTTAGCACAGGCGTTGTGTTTCCAAATCCAAAAGCCTATAAGAAGAACATCCAAAAACTTAAGCGATTGTCCAAAACCCATTCCCGAAAAAGTAAAGGTAGCAACAACCGCTACAAGTCAAAAATTAAATTAGCGAAGCATGATGCTCGTGTCTCAAACATTCGTAAAGACGCGCTTCACGCTCGTCACCAATTACTTATGCAAAAACCACGCTGTGATAGTGATTGAAGACTTGAATGTTTCGGGCATGATGCCAAACCATAAGCTTGCTCAATCCATAGCTGATTGCGGGTTTTATGAATTTAAGCGACAACTTGAGTACAAGTGCAAGAAGTTTGTCGCCAAGCTGGTTTTAGCGGATAGATGGTATCCGTCTTCTAAAACCTGTAGTAATTGTGGTTGTAAAAAAGAATCCCTGTTGTTAAGTGAACGTGTTTACGAATGCAAACATTGCGGGCACGTGATAGACAGGGACTTGAATGCCGCAATAAATTTATCGCGCAGGGCTTTGGCGTGAATGCTTTCTGAGGGATAACCGCTCCCATGCTCCCCATGAAGAAAGAAGTAAAAGTCTAGACTTGTCTAGGTTTTATGTAGCAGTAAAGTACGAAGAAGATGGGCAATGGGTTTTTGTCTGCCCTGAATGTTGGACACTGTTGAGTGAAAATAACCCGTTTTATGTTTATGGCGGAACGTGGAAAGCTCACAAAAGGCATTGACCAAGAAGGGGAAAGGGGGAAGGTGGGGTCCCCTCTGGGGATAAGGGGCAGGGGCAAATCCCTTACCACTGAGGATTGACCATGATTAACGCCTCTGCCCCAGAGCTGTCCAATGGATGAGAGAAAAAATACCCCTGTCCGTATTCACAGTTCAACTGTCTTAGAAGTGCGAGTTGAGAAGCTGTTTCTACTCCCTCAGCTGTCACCTGATAATCTAGTTTGTGTGCCAGGGTGATAATTGTCTCAATCATCTCTTTATTCCCAGCCTTTGCACCGATTGGGCTGACAAAGGAACGGTCGATTTTCAACCCACTAATCGGAAAGCTGTAGAGACGACTTAATGATGAATAGCCGATGCCAAAGTCGTCAATGGACAACTTAATTCCGAGCGATCGCAGTTGTGAAAGTGCTATCATTGCTTGCGAGCTATTTTCCATAATCACACTTTCAGTAATCTCCAGCACTAAAGCGTCAGCCGCAAGACCAGTTGAGTGCAAAATATCCCCTATCTGCTGGATCAAATCCGCTTGGGAAAATTGCTTGATAGATAAATTAACGCTGATTTGGTGAGGTGAGGAAGTTCCCAAGCGCGATCGCCAGGCTTGCATCTGGCGGCACGCCTCCTGCAGCACCCAGTAGCCAATCGAGACAATCAGTCCAGTTTCTTCTGCCAAGGGGATAAAATCAACAGGAGAAACCAGACCACGCTCTGGATGTTGCCAACGCAGCAGAGCCTCAAAACCGGAAATTCTGCCACTACTGAGTGAAACAATCGGTTGGTAATAAACCCGAAACTCTTGGCGTGCAATTGCTCGGCGCAAATCGGTTTCTAACTGCAATCTAGCGACAGCGTCTTCATACATACTTGGGTTGAACAGCTCATAACGCGCCTTACCCAGTGCCTTGGCTCGGTACATCGCCGTGTCAGCATCCCGCAGCAAGTCTTCCGGTTTGTCATAGCTTTGTGTTGAACTCAAGGCGATGCCAATACTCGCCGTAGTGAACACTTCTTGCCCGTCAAGCTCAAACGGCAAAGCCAGTTCCTGTTGAATCCGTTGTGCCACTTGAATCGCGTCTGATACGTTATGGATTCCCGCAAGCAAAATAGTAAATTCGTCTCCCCCAAGCCGTGCCGGTGTATCCGTAGAGCGTAGGCATGCTTCTAGCCTGCTTGCGATAGCAACGAGCAATTGGTCTCCCATAAGATGTCCGAGGCTGTCATTAATCACCTTAAACCGATCCAGATCCAGAAACAGTACAGCAAATAAATAATCCTCATGCCGTTTTGCCCGCTCAAGTGTATAGGCAAGGCGCTCCATAAACAAAGCTCTATTGGGTAAACCCGTGAGTGGATCGTAAAACGCATTCTGCAGCAGCTGTTTTTCTGCCCGTTTGCGCTCAGTAATATCAGTAGAAATTCCACAGACTGCATATGTCGCGCCTGCTGTATCTTTAAGGGGAACCTTAATCGAGATGTAGGTGTGTAAGCCGTCATCTTGAGGGATTACTTCCTCAAATTCTAAGGGCTTTCCAGTTGTCAAGACCTTGTAATCGTTTGCTCGTATGGCGTCAGCAATCTCACGAGGTAGCAAATCGTAGTCAGTTTTCCCCTGAATTTCCTCCGGTTCCATCTGCAACTGGCTTGCATCGTGGCGGTTAACCAGTATATATCGACCCTCGATATCCTTGACATAGATACTAGCTGCCGAGTGATCCAAGATTGCCTGTAATCGCTCCCGGCTTTCCCTGAGCGCTTCCTCTGTTTGCTTGCGCTCGGTTATATCATGGGTGATCCCAAAAATTTGATGAATTTCTCCATGTTCATTTAAAAGCGGTACATAAGTAACAATTATGGTGAAAGGATCACAACCAGGCAAACTGATTTGGCATTCTCCAGTTTGCTTGGTGCGAGTCTCCATAGTTTTTTGCAGGAGTGGTAAATACGCATTCGTGACTTCTGGCGGGTGTATTTCGTCATCCATATGACCAATATATGTCTCCAGAGGATAACCACCACGCCTAACTCCAAAAGCATTGACAAACTGAAACCGCCGTTTGGCATCGTAAATGACAAATGTATCAGGGATGTTATCAATTGCCAATCGAAATCGCTCTTCACTCAGGCGTAGTGCCGCCTCCGCCTGCTTGCGTTCGCCAATTTCAGCCTCTAGTTGTCTGTTCGCTTTCAATAATTCTGTATTCTTAACCGTAAGTTCACTAGAGGAAGCTTGTAAGTTTGTGTAAAGTTCTGCATTTTCAATTGAGATAAATATTTGGGTCGTTAATAACTTTAATACTTCCAAACGGTCTTTTGTAAAAGTTCCAATAGTCTGATTATTTTCTAAGTAAAGAAGACCTGCTAATTTGCTTTGATTCACCAGCGGCACACACAACACCGATTTCGTCTGGTGTTTGAGGATGTATGAATCACGGGTGAAATTCCCTTCGTGCAAAGCATCGTTCAAAATGAGACTCTCTTGAGTACGGATAACATAATTGACTATGCCAAGAGATACCATTGGGATATCGTTGCTGTTATCTAGCGTTTCAATTGGGATGGATGGTAAAACTTTGAATTCATGATTATCAACTGTTCCTGATGCCGAAATCACCCATTGCCCTTGTTTGTTCAAAATAAGATAACCTTTTTGTGCAGCTGCATTTTCAATGACAATTTTCATCATCTTTTCTAGCAGGGTATTAAGGACAATTTCACCTGATAGGGCTTGCGATGCTTTGAGAACGCTAGTTAAATCGAGTTCAGTAGATGTTTTTGAGTCGGTGGATAAAATTGTTGTGGTAGTCTTGGTGGAACTTGACGACGTTTTGGTAAAAAACTGAGGATACCGTTGTTCCAAATCTCTTACTTTCGCAGTTGCTCCCCACCTAACATAACCATAATGAGCCTTTGTCATGTAGAGTTGGGCAAATTCCTCCATTCCACGTGCTTCATAAAACTCTGCTGCTAACTCATAAGCTAATGCTTCTTCTTGAATATATTCATTGTCTCTTGCTCCTTTTATAGCTCGTTCATAAAAATCCATTGCTTCAGCAACTTGACCTAAGACTCGCGCTTTTTCTGCCTCGACTAGATCATAAGTGTGCTGAAAATTCATCGGTGCATGGTCAGCCCAGATTTTCATTTTCCTTTGGTTAGCTGCCACTTGTTCTATATATTGTTTTCTCTCTTGCTCTTCTTGATTAAGATAATTGGCTAGAAGAGAGAGAGAGTAATAAAAATTATGTTCAGCATAAGGCAATAGACCTTTCATAGATTGTTTCTTGCCCGCTGCATTTTTGGCACTATTAACTGCTGCTGTATAATTATTGAATAAATAACTGAGCTTCGTTTTTGCTAGCTCTATGGCAAACAGAGATGGAATATTATTATTTTTTTGTAAAATCGGGAGCATTTCAGTTTCATTGAACATCTCTCCTATTAACCTGTTGGATTCTCTAGATTGTTTTATTAAATTTAATACGAATTCCCCCCATATTTTAGTATAATTTAGAGAAAAGCCTTGTTGAGTAGATTGAATTAGTTTAATGCAATTTTTATACTTTTCTTTAACAGATTCTAAAGGCTCTCCCACTAAAACTAAATTAGAGCAGTAATTAATAGCTGCATAAGAAGCATATTCTATATCTCCAGTTTCCATTGATACTTGAATCGTCTCCCACAAAGATGCTAAAGTTGCGCGTTTATGTTCTTTCCACGGTTTGATACAACAGTTAAAAATAACCTTAACTTTACCTTCTATTTCTGAAGCATCAAATTGGTTCAACATTTTCAACGAAACTTTGCCAAGCTGATAGCCAAAATCAAGCTGGGATGGTGTTCTACAAAGAAGCAAGGCATATAAAACATAAGCAAAAGCGGCAAAGGATGAATTTCCATAGTTTACGCATAGCTCCACCATTGTAAATATAATGAATGGAGCTAGCGAGGAATTCGTAGTATGAACCGGAGACCATATAGTCTTTAAGATTCGCATAGCTACCAGCTTATCTGGATCAGTCATTGGTGGAAGATTGTATAAATCATTAATAATCAGTGCGCTTGGCGGTGATTCTGACAAAGATATACCTAACAGATTCAAAAATTCCAGCCCAATATCTATTGAAGCTTGCATCTGATTTTGAGCGATATAAAGCTGAATTTTAGTTTCATACACATTAGCTTTTTCCCGCACTGTCTTAACTTGTTGTAGAACAACATTAGACAGCAATTCACTTCGTTCATAGTCCGTGTTTAAATATTCCGCATATACTGCTGACTCATACAAATTTAGCGTCAAGTCGTACTGAGTTTGCCAACTATCTTCTGCTAATAAGTCCAGCCCTACATTCAAATACTTGACTGCTGCTTCATAAGCCATACCTGACTTTGCTTTCTGACTTGCCATCAAATTCAGTCTGGCGATTTCATATCGTTCGTCTTGATGGGTCACAAGCTCAATGCCTAAATTTAGATGCTCGACGATTTTAAATATCTCTTCTGATAATGCTTCTGGTGCAGTATTTTGCAAAACTAGGCGACCAATGTGTAAGTGAAGGGCTGTTTTTTGTGCTTCATCAATTAAGGAATAAGCAGCTTGTTGTACCCGGTCATGCAGGAATTTAAAACTGACTTCACTTGCTGCAAAATCATCTCCTGATTCTATTATTTTGTATTTATTATTCAAAGGAACAACTAAGTCTTCTTGCATTGCAGGGAACAAATCAGCCAAGGACTCAGTAGGTTGATGTTGATAAATAATTCCTAAAGTGGATATATTGAACTTATTGCCAATACAAGCGGCTAACTGCAAGACAGTTTGGGTAGAAGCAGCTAACTTGCCAATTTTACCCACCATCAATTCCACCACATTGTCTGTGATATCCTTAGCTTGGATTTGTCCCACATCCCAATCCCACTTTCGCGCTTGTTGGTTGAAGGCTAATAACCCTTCGTTGTAGAGTGATTTCAAAAACTCAGCGGTGAAAAAGGCGTTACCTTGTGTTTTCTCATACACTAAATCTATTAACGGGTGCGTTGAGGTGGGAGAACAAGCTAAAGCCTCAGCAATTAAAGCGTTAAGGTCTTGTGGAAGTAGATTATCTAAATGAAGAAATGACAAAAAATCTTGTTCTTTGTTGATTTCTTCTAAAGTCATGATCAACGGGTGAGTGAAATCTACTTCGTTATCTCGATAGGCACCAATGATGAGTAAATATTGAATATTGGCATCGCTCATTATTGTTCTGAGCAAGCTTAGTGAAGCCCCATCTGCCCATTGCAAGTCATCGATGAATAAAACTAGGGGATGCTCTGGTTGACAAATGGCTTTGATAAAGTTTTGAAAGACTAAATTGAAACGGTTTCGTGCTTCAGATGGTTCCACTTTGACCACAGGTGGTTGAGAACCAATAACTCGTTCAAAATTAGGGATAACGTCTATCAAAACTTGTCCGTTCTTACCAATAGCTGCTAATATTTTTTCTTGCCATTGATTTAAGACTGCTTCACTTTCAGTTAGCAGTTGATTGCACCAATCGTTGAAAGCTTGAGATAAGGCATAGTAAGGAATATTGCTTTGGTATTGGTCAAATTTGCCAGAGATGAAATTTCCACGTTTAGCAGTTATCGGTTTATGGACTTCCCGAACCAAGGCAGATTTCCCTACGCCAGAATAGCCAGTAATTAACATCATTTCAATGGAACCGCTACTGATGCGTTCAAATGCTGTCAGCAAGATTTCTATCTCGCGATCGCGCCCATACAATTTCTGCGGAATTTGAAATCGATCTGAAATATCTTGCCTCCCAAGAGGGAAGCACTCTATTTGCCCGTTACTCGTAAGCTGGTGGAGACATAACTCTAAATCCGCCTTAAGACCATAAGCTGATTGGTAGCGGTCTTCGGCGTTTTTTGCCATGAGCTTGAGTATAATATCTAATACGATGAGCGGTAATTCCGGTTTAAGCTCGTGCGGCGGTATGGGTTGTTTGGCAATATGACTATGCACCAATTCCAACGCATCTAAACTCTGAAATGGTAATTGACCTGTCAGCAATTCATAAAAAGTAGCACCTAATGAGTAAAAATCGCTGCGATAATCTATTGCCCGATTCATTCGCCCCGTTTGTTCAGGTGAAATATAAGCAAGTGTCCCTTCTAAAACATTAGGATTGCTGAATACGGCATTTTCTCGTGAAAGTACTGTTGAAATCCCAAAGTCGATAATTTTGACTTGTCCAGTGGTTCGATTAAGAACAATATTGCTAGGGTTAATGTCTTTGTGGATAATATTGGCAGTATGAATTTGACCTAAAATGTCAGTCACAGCGATCGCCAACTTCAAAAACTCACATAACTCAACTTGACCCGCTATCCCTAACAACTCCAACGAATCGCCGCCGAAATCTTCTAAAATCATCACGAGGCGTTGGTCGTCACGTAAAAGGGCGTAAGCATCAACCACCCCTGGTATTGTCAGGTTACGCGTGACTTCATATTCTCGCTTAAACCAAGCAGTGCGTTCTGGAGTTGGATAAGTGTCTTTGAGAATTTTCAGCACAACAGGTTGCTCATCGGACACCCGCCAACCACGATAAATCAAAGAATTAGCGCTTTCATACAGTTGCGCCACAAGGCGATAAGCGGACATCGTCAACATTTGTAGCCAGTTCGATACAAGATGCGGTCAAAGGTAAAGCTAACATTCCGCACCCTCGTATGGTACAAGACTTTGATGACCGATTCCTCACAGGTATAGACTTCTTGCAAAAGTATAATTAATGGATATTTCAAACCGCAGCCTATAGCAGATGAACGCAGATGAACACAGATAAATCATCTATGTGCATCTGTGTTCATCTGTGGTTTTTTTTACAAAATTAACTTTTGCACTCTTGTTTCATGACTCTAATGCTCATAAATCTCAAGAGGTAGATGATCTGGGTCTTTGAAAAAAGTAAATTTTTTACCAGTAATTTCATCAATTCTAATATTTTCTACCTCGACTCCTTGCAATTTTAAGTCATTAACACTTTGCTCTATATCATCAACTTCAAAAGCAAGATGCCTTAAACCGCAAGCTTCAGGACTATTGACTCGTTGGGGAGGATTGGGAAAAGAAAATAACTCAATTTGGTGATTTTCCCCCACTTGCAAATCCAACTTATAAGAATTTCTCTGTTCACGATATGTCTCATTAATAATAGAAAAACCTAAAACCTCCACATAAAACTTTTTCGAGCGTTCGTAATCCGAACAAATAATAGCAACATGATGAATGCCAGTAGTTTTCATTCTCTTGTTTTCTCTTTTCTCTGCGTCCTCTGCGCCTAAAGCCCTTTGGGCATGCGCCTTCGGCGTAGGGCGGTTTATTTCTTCTAAGGGCAGGCAAAAAGCCCGCCCGATAAACTAAGAATCCTGCAAAACAGTCTTGGAAACAATCCTGGTTTTCTTGCGATCGCTTTCGGATAACTGTTCGCCAGCTTGCAGCCGGGTTGCAGAAGTTTGCAACACTGTAGCTGCACTTTTATCTCCCATTTGCAAGGCAGTTTTGGCAGCAGTTTGTAGCATTGTTGCAGCACCAGCGCGATCGCCCTGTTGCAATTTTGCCTCTGCGAGCTGCGTTTGCCGATATTTGGCTAATGCCAAAATATGCTGCTGCACTTCGGGAGCAGGAGAAGATTGGTACATCCGGATGACATTTGCCTCAACTCGGATGGTTTCTGAAAGTAACCCTGTTTTATTTTGCGCCGGATCGTCGTAGCGGACTTGCAACTTAGCGATCGTTTGTCTACCTTCTGGTAACTGTCCCAAGTAGACATTTGCCAAAACCACCCGTTCCACATCCTTCATCAAATCGCCCAGACGCACAGCAAAACGTCCATCAGCTTCTGGTTGCACTGGCAATTCAATTGTATCTGGGGCAACTTGGGCAATAGGTTTGAGTTCTGCTAGCCGCACATTGGGCATGAGGGAGAATAATAAATAAGCATTAGTCAATCCCACCGTTTGAATGCGGTTGAAAAGGCGACTAAACTCATCTACTGCTTGTTCTGGTTGCGCAATGTAAGACAAAGTACCACCACCACCATCGGCGATTTTTTCAAGCACATCCTGGTTCCAATTGTCGCCAAATCCTAAAGTGTTCAAAGTCAAATTATAACCAGCAGCCAATTGGGCAAATTTCAAACAGCGGTTATTGTCACCGTGTTCATTTTCACCATCAGTTAAGAGAAAAGCTTGAGAAATTGTTTCTTTTTTTCCCTTTGCCAGTTCCTCAATACCCAAGCGCAAACCTTCATCAATCGCAGTTCCACCATCAGCAGAAAGGCGGTTAATTTGCTGTTTAATCCGCTCAGGGTTTTCGATAATTTGATTGGGGACTAAAACCTTTGCACGATGGTCAAAAACGACAATGCTCAGGCGATCCCCAGGATTAAGTCTATCAACAAGACGGCTTGCCGCTTTTTTGACAGTTTCTAAAGGTCGCCCACCCATCGAACCACTATGGTCGAGAATTAGGCATAAATTTAGTGGGATGTTGCGATCGCGATTTTCTGCACTTGCAGAAATGGAAATTGCCAACTGACGTTGACTGTTAGATTGATTGGCATCTAAGTTGCCATCATTGAGAGCAGGCTGCAAGCTAACCTTCATAACCCCCCAAGGTTCCTACACAAGTTATACATATTTATAAATAACTTCAAAGCACACCATCACAACTTCGGAAAAGTTATCTAACAAGAACTTTAAATCATGTTCATAATAAAAAGTGTATGGCAATGCCGAAAGGGGAATACTTTTTGTCGCCCTTGTACCGATACACCGCTACACCTTAGAGAGAAATCCACACCTCCCTTGCAAGCAAGCATCGCGCTAGGATGTACTAGAGTTAACGGCATCAATTTAGGCAACAGTTCCTATGGAAAATTCCATCACCAAGGCTGTGCAAGCACCTTACGGTGGCGACAGCTTCTACCGATCACCACCGCCAGATTTACCTTCTCTATTGTTAAAGGAACGCATTATATACCTGGGACTGCCCCTCGTTTCACCGGATGAGTATAAACAGCAACTAGGTGTAGACGTAACAGAACTCATTATTGCTCAGCTTCTGTACCTACAGTACGAAGACCCAGAGAAGCCGATTTCTATCTACATCAACTCCACAGGCACTTCTTGGTACACTGGTGATGCCATCGGCTCTGAAACAGAAGCTTTTGCTATCTGTGATACCCTAAATTACATCAAGCCGCCAGTGCATACCATCTGTCTTGGTAACGCTATGGGTACAGCGGCAATGATTCTCTCTTCGGGAACCAAAGGCTGTCGCGCCAGTTTACCGAATGCGTCGATTGTTCTGCACCAGGCAAAACGTGGTACTGGGTACGCTCAAGCGACAGACATTCAAATTCAAGCACAAGAAGTGCTGAAAAATAAGCAAATGATCTTGAGTATTCTCTCGCGAAATACTGGGCAGCCCACGGAGAGAATCGCCAAAGATTTAGATCGCAAGTTATACATGACACCGCAACAAGCCAAAGAATACGGCTTGATTGACCGGGTTTTAGAAAGTTCCAAAGAACTTCCTCAAGCATTGGCTGCTGCTGTTCCTCGTTAAATCTTATTTTTCGCTAAGAGTAAAAAAACCTATGCCGATTGGTATTCCTAGAGTCCCTTTCCGCTTCCCTGGAGATCCTTACACCCAGTGGATTAACCTTTACGAACGCCTTGCTCTGGAACGAATCATTTTCCTGAGTGGAGAAGTGAGCGACGGCATGGCGAATGCCATTATTGCCAGACTGCTCTACATGGATTCTGAAGACCCAACCAAGGATATCAGTATCTACATCAACTCACCAGGTGGTTCAGTGACAGCAGGTCTTGCCATCTATGACACTATGATGCACATCAAAGCAAATGTGATCACCATTTGCGTGGGGATGGCAGCTTCAATGGGTTCGTTCCTGCTGGCAGCTGGCACCAAAGGCAAACGTCTTGCCTTGCCTAACTCCCGAATTCTCATTCACCAACCTCTTGGCGGCGCTCAAGGGCAAGCAACCGATATTGAGATTGAAGCTAAGGAGATCCTGAGAATGCGGCAGCAACTCAATGAAATGCTAGCTGCTCGCACAGGTCAACCCATAGAAAAAATTCAAAAAGACACAGACCGCGATTACTGGATGTCTGCTCAAGAGGCAAAAGAATACGGTTTGATTGACCGTGTGATTGACGAACGCTAGTGAAGAGGAGTGGAGGAGTCCAGGAGTGGAGGAGTAACTGATTATTTCCTCTTCCCCCCCTCTCCTCTTGTCCCCCTCCCGCTGCTGTTCAAAACTGTGAAGTATGAACTTTCAATGCGAATCGAAGTCTTTATGATTTAGACTTCAGCCTTTAAGCTTAAAGCTGATAGCCGATACTCGCGATCGCTGATAACTCAAGATGGATCTTGGAGATTGCTACCGTTTATTAGGTTTAAGGTCAGGAGCCTGTTTCGCCGACATCAAAGCGTCTTATCGCCGGCTGGCGCAACAATATCATCCTGATATCAACCCAGGTGACAGTAAAGCAAAAGAAAAGTTTATTGCCGTGACTGAAGCATATAAGCTGCTGTTGCAGGTGATACCACAACAAGAGACAGCACTGGCTTCAAACTCGCCAGTCGTTGGACATCAGCCTACAAAAGTAACGCGGAAAGAAACAGCAACAAAGGAAAAACCAAAAGAAAAACCAAAGCCAAAGCCGCCTAGTTTTTCAGAGATAGAACAGCGGTTAAAGTGGAAAACTTACGAACATTTACAGCAGTTTTTGAAAGAAAGACGCTTCCCCCAAGCAATTTCCTTGGCGGAAGCATTAGCACAGCGTTTACCAGCAGATGCAGAAGTGCGTCAGTGGCAAGCTATTTCCTATCAAATTTGGGGACGAGCGCTGATTGCACAAAAGCAGCCTTTCAAAGCTAAAATTTATCTGAAAAAAGCCCTCAAAACAGACCCTCACAATAAGTCTTTGTGCAATGAGGTACAGCGCGATTTTCAGATGTTAGAACAAATGTTTTGACCTTGCTTAATATTTTTTATATAGTCCTAATTTTGATAAATTTTTTAGCTAGGGGAAAGTTGAGTCTTATGATTACCCTAGCAATTCATATTTTATCTTCATGTCTGGAATTACCGTTACCGTTAAATTATTTGCTGCTTACCAAGAAGCTTATCGAGTTCCAGAACTCGTACTGGAATTTCCTCAGAATACACCAGTTAAAGAGGTGCGCGATCGCCTAATTACCGAACATCCCCAACTCGCTCAATTGCGTCACATTACCCGCTTTGGAGTGAATTTGCAATTTGTCGAACCAGATACCATCCTGCAAGACGGGGATGAGGTGGTGTTAATTCCGCCCGTCAGTGGCGGCTGAGATGAAATCCGTTTGATTGCTAATCGTTAGGACAGACAGTCTGACGCCGAAAATATTCGAGTAAGTTCTTAAGTCAATCTCCTATTATACCACTTTTGGGTTTTGGATTCTAGATTCAACTTTGGATTTTGGATTCAATACTATATTTGTATGTTGAAAACATACCCGACAAATTTTGTCGGGTATGTTTGACGAGTATTTTTGCTCGTGTTACTATCAATCGACAGTTGACGGACATCCAGGGAAAGCTGACTTATGACACAGGCGACAACCACCAACACCCAAGCCACCACTGCCACGTTTAAATCCTTGAAATGTAAGGAATGTGGCGCGGAATATGAACTCAAGGCTCTTCATGTGTGCGAGTTCTGCTTTGGTCCATTGGAAGTAAGCTACGACTATAGTGCCCTGCGCTCCACCGTCACCCGTGAAACAATTCAGGCGGGACCAAACTCAATCTGGCGCTATCGTAAGTTTTTGCCTGTAACCAGCGAAAACCCGATTGATGTGGGAACTGGTATGACTCCGTTGGTGCGATCGCACCGCTTGGCACGTCGCCTAGGTTTAAAGAAGCTATACATCAAGAATGATGCCGTCAACATGCCCACCCTCAGCTTCAAAGATAGGGTGGTTTCAGTTGCTCTCACCCGCGCACGCGAGTTAGGTTTCACCACTGTTTCTTGCGCTAGCACGGGTAACTTAGCAAATTCTACCGCGGCTATTGCGGCACACGCTGGTTTAGACTGCTGCGTGTTCATTCCCGCTGATTTGGAAGCTGGAAAAATTTTGGGGAGCCTGGTTTACAGTCCCACCCTCATGGCTGTCAAGGGTAACTACGACCAAGTCAACCGCTTGTGTTCGGAAGTTGCAAATACACATGGATGGGGTTTTGTCAATATCAACCTGCGTCCTTACTACTCAGAAGGTTCCAAGACACTAGGCTTTGAAGTAGCAGAACAACTGGGTTGGGAACTGCCTGACCACATTGTTGCACCTTTAGCATCTGGTTCGCTGTACACGAAAATTTACAAAGGGTTCCAAGAATTCGTAGAAGTTGGTTTGGTGGAAGGCAAGAAAGTCAAGTTTTCAGGCGCACAAGCGGAAGGGTGTTCACCGATCGCCCAAGCTTATAAAGAACAACGCGACTTTATCACACCAGTGAAACCGAATACAATTGCCAAGTCACTGGCGATCGGTAACCCAGCAGATGCTGTTTATGCTTTAGACGTAGCCAAGAAAACTGGTGGTCATATTGAATCAGTCACCGATAGCGAAATTATCGAAGCCATCAAGCTGCTAGCAGAAACAGAAGGCATCTTCACAGAAACCGCAGGTGGTACAACTGTCGCTGTGCTGAAGAAGTTGGCAGAAGCTGGTAAGATTGACCCAGATGAAACCACTGTGGTGTACATTACCGGAAATGGCTTGAAAACCCAAGAAGCCATACAAGGTTACATTGGCGAACCTCTGACGATTGAGGCAAAACTCGATAGCTTTGAACGAGCGCTAGAGCGTTCCCGGACACTGGATCGCCTAGAATGGCAGCAAGTCCTGGTTTAGTCATTAGTCATTAGTCATTAGTCATTAGTCATTAGTCATTAGAAAGAACAAATGACTGATGACACACAACCCTTAACTTCCAACTTACGACTCTCCAAATCTATGTCTGTAAAAGTTTTAGTTCCCACTGCTCTGCAAAAATTTACCAACAACCAAGCCACCCTAGAATGTAAAGGCAGCACGATCACTGAACTGTTTGACTCTCTAGAGCAAAGCTGTCCTGGTATTAAGTCGCGGTTGTGCGATGAAAGTGGACAACCAAGGCGGTTTCTGAATTTGTACGTAAATAGTGAAGATATCCGGTTTTTGGACGGACCAGCTACACCATTGAAAGATGGTGATGAAGTGAGTATTGTACCGGCTGTAGCTGGAGGCTAGGACAATTCAAAATTCAAAATTCACGCGTTCAAAAGAATTTTTTTGAATTAATAATTTTGAATTGGAATTGATGTATCCTCTAAGGGCAAGGCTTTAGTCGCTGGAAAAAGTGGTCGTTGTCTGGAGACAGGCGTGGCTGTGTCAAAATGAAAATGACAATGACCTCCAGGTGATCTCTCATAGCAAGACAAAGGATAGACCTGAGCAATGGCAGAAGAAACAAATCACAATGAAGCTGGGGAAGTTGCTCCCAGTACTGTAGACCAGCAGGCTCCCAGTGTCGCTGAAGAACACGCTCCCAGCACAGACTCACCCGAAGCGACAGACATTCCTACGGCAAACGCGCCAGATCCCAAAGCCGCAAACCCAGAAACTAACCCCAATGCGGCAAAAACAACAACTGCAGCACCCAAGCGCGAAAAGCCAGCAGGAGCCGCTAAAGCAGCCGCAGGGGATGCCGCAGCAGGGGAAAAAGGAGCCGCTAAAGCAGCCGCAAAAAAAGAGAAAGCACCAGCACTAGAAGATAAGCCATTTGCAGATTTTATCCAGCAAGATTACTTGCCGGCTGTACAAAAAGCGATCGCATCTCAAGGGGTGCAAGATTTACAGCTGAATTTTGCCAAGCAGAAAATTTCCGTCATTGGTTTTAACACAAATGAGGAATGCTGGCAAATTGCGGGTAGTTGGCAGAATGGTTTGCGCCAGTTTAACCTGTATTTTACCGAAGAAGATATTCAAGGGAAAAAGGCTTTTTCCTGTTACGAAGGCAAAAAGCCCAGCACTCTTGAGTCATTCTTAATCGATGAGCGCAAAGTCACGCTTGATTTACTGGTTTATGGACTGGTGCAGCGCTTGAACGGGCAAAAGTGGCTGGGGAGAAATTAGTTCAGTTCGTGGAAGTGGTAGATTACGGCTCCGGTAACGGGGTCGTTATCTATCCTCGCATATCCTGATTTCAGCAAGTCCTTGAAAACAGCTTCCACCTCAGTAAAGTTTGCCCCCGTATCCATAACTGCTTGCGTGACGGTAAGTTGACCGCCCCTTTTATCCGCAGCTTTCAGCAATTCCATCATCAGTTTTTCCTGTGGAGAGCGATACACTTGGGTCGCAACAGCAGGTTGATTCAAAGGCACACCCAAAGGCGATAAACCTGCTTTGAGTCTAAGTTTCATTTGCTGTTCATCAACCATATTCGGGATAATAAACAAGTCTACAAACTGCCCTACACCAAACACACCACCAGTCACCAGCCACAATATACCCGTCCCTATTTTGCCATTGTATAAACGGTGCAATCCGCCCAAGCCAACAAACCAGGCTGCACTCAAAATGTAGGAGACAAGAAGACGTTCTTGATTGTCTTTATTGTTATTATTATTATTAATATTATTTTTGTTGTTTTCTGCATTCATCTCGTTTCCATCCCCTCTAATTCACTCTTTCCTAAGTACATTCCTACTCTGTTTTTTTCGGATCAGGATAAGCAGCCAAAGTTTTCAGAATTCCTATACCACCGCGATCGCTTGGGCTATTGTCCCTTTGGGGCAGTGCGCTCCGCGCAATCGCTCTTATTCCTAAGATAACCAGCTTAGATAAATTTTCCTGAGTTAAAAGTTACATTAATTACATATATAATCATGCTGCTATATCTTTACAGTATGAGCTGTTTGTGCTTACCCTACCTCACCCAGTGGATTCACCCGACTGAGTGATTTACAGCTATTTTCAGTTAATTGAACCACAGATTTTCGTGGGGGCACGGCACAGAACATTGGTGTCAACTTAAGGTGAAAACCACTATAGAGCAAGCTTTTAGAGATTGCCTCGTTCCCAGCCTGAGGCTGGGAATGCCTACAGGGAGGCTCTGCCTACCTTACTTGCCTTACTAGCCGCCCCCACCGCGTTTCCAGGTTCTACCTGGAAACGAGATTAAAGACAGGGTTTTGGCTTAAGCTCACACCAATGGGCACAGAACAGCCCCTACCTCGTGGTTTATTTACTTGAAAAGCGCTGTAAGTTAGTAGCATAGCTTCTACTACAGGCTACACATCCTCAATTGCGGATTTCCCAAAAAATTGAACTGTTGTTGCAACTCTTAACGTTTTCTCCGCCTGTACTCACCCTGTACCTTGGTAGACTGAACTATAACAAATAAAATACTGTCATCTGTTGCGGCTTGTGAGGGTATTACTGTTGACTCTCGCAGGCACTGAAGATAATAAGACATTCATGGCAATCAAGACATGGTAGATTCCCTAAAAAAACCAGGCTTTGAAGAAATGCGGTCCGGGATTAAAGTCCCAGCCAAAGAAACCCTACTGACACCCCGATTCTACACGACCGACTTCGATGAGATGGCAAAGATGGACATCTCGCCAAACGAAGACGAGTTACAAGCCATTCTGGAAGAGTTTCGTGCAGACTACAACCGCCATCACTTTGTTCGGGATGCCGAGTTTGAACAATCCTGGGATCATCTTGACGGGGAAACTCGCCGATTGTTCGTGGAATTTCTAGAGCGTTCCTGTACGGCAGAGTTTTCCGGCTTTTTGCTGTACAAAGAACTCGGTCGCCGCTTGAAGGACAAAAGTCCCGTCTTGGCAGAATGCTTCACTCTCATGTCTCGGGATGAAGCGCGTCATGCTGGCTTCTTGAACAAAGCGTTGTCCGACTTCAATCTGGCGTTGGATTTAGGCTTTTTGACCAAGAGCCGCAAATACACGTTCTTTAAGCCGAAATTCATCTTTTACGCAACTTATCTTTCAGAAAAGATAGGTTATTGGCGCTATATCACAATTTATCGCCACCTAGAGGCACATCCAGAAGACCGGATTTATCCGATTTTCCGCTGGTTTGAAAACTGGTGTCAGGATGAAAACCGCCACGGGGATTTCTTTGATGCCATCATGAAATCTCAGCCGCAAATGTTAAATGATTGGAAGGCGCGGTTGTGGAGTCGGTTCTTCCTGCTGTCAGTGTTCGCGACGATGTACCTCAACGACGTCCAACGCAAAGACTTTTATGCGTCAATTGGTTTAGATGCACGCGAATATGATGTTTACGTGATTGAAAAGACCAATGAAACCGCAGGGCGAGTGTTCCCAATTACACTGGATGTTCAGCATCCGGAGTTTTATAAGCGGTTGGAAGTTTGTGTTAACAATAACGAGAAGCTAACAGCAATAGCTAACTCAAAAACTCCCAAATTCCTGCAATTCTTCCAAAAACTCCCCTACTACGTCTCCAACGCTTGGCAGTTGTTGCGGTTGTACTTCATCAAACCACTTGATGCTGCTGCTACCCAAGGCGCTGCTCGCTAGATTATAAAGGTTTTGCTAAAACTTAAGTGGCTCTGCACAATGCAGAGCCACTTTTTTTTTACGAACCGCACAGGACACAAAGGAATGAGAGGGCAGTTATCAGCTTTATGCTTTAGAGTGGGTATGAGTTTGGTTTTGATGGCTGCTCCTGGTTTGTGTGATACGCCTTCAAAAGACGCCCAGGATTTGAATTTAAGCCCGGAAATCATTAAGGGTAGTCCGGTTTTGCAGCGTTGGCGGCGTCAAGTACCTAATGTGTTGGAAGACATTAAGAATGATCCCAGCTTTCCCACGAAGGTACGGCTGGGCTATTCTTACTTTCCTTCTGAGCAAGCTTTTGGAGTAAATGTGGGTGTGGAGGATGTATTTATTGGTCGTACTGGTTTAACACTAAGTGGTAAATATCAAACAACATTTAATGGTCAACGAGAGGCTTATGGTGCAGACGTGCATTATTATTTACGCCCTTTGGGTAGCTACATCAATATTGCACCAGTGGTAGGCTATCGGCATCTGGAAACAAACAGCTACTCAACAGATGGGGTGAATTTGGGTGCAAAACTGTTGTTAGTGTTGTCTCGCGGTGGTGCAGCAGATATTTCTTTGACACAAAGTTGGGTGGCTCCGGGTACTGGAGAAGAAGTTGGTTTAACAACGTTATCAGTAAGCTACGCCATCACTCGCAATCTGCGTATATCTACAGATATTGCTCAGCAAAATGCGAAACAGGATAAAGACACTCGCTTAGGTGTGGTTTTGGAGTGGCTACCTTGAAATGGTGTTACCTGCTCTTTGAGGAATAGGGCTTTTGTAGATTAACTAAACTTAAAGAAGCATTCAAAAGGAAATTGTGAGCCTTACTCTTCAAGTTCCGACTGTCAACGATAACCTAGATGACTTTGATTGCTTGTTTCAACTTTGGCAACAAGTCAACAAAGACTGCTCGGAAGTCATCTTTGACTTCTCTAAATGTTGGTTTCTACGACCCAATGCTGTAGCTTTTCTAGGGGGATTAATTCGTTTGATTCAATCGCGCTGCGGTAAAGTTATTTTTCAGGAACATACTATTCATAAGAAAGTCAAGAGAAATCTCCAACAAAATGGCTTCATGTATGCCTTTTGCCAGGATATGGCACCTTGGCAGGGAAACTCTATCCCCTATCGAGAAGATCCAAAGCAAAATAAAGATGAGTTGGTTCAATACCTAGCGGAACAATGGCTTGGTAGAGGCTGGGTTCATGTGAGTCCAAATTTGCAAAAGCTTATTGTTGCAACAGTTTTAGAAATTTATGCCAATGCTTTTGAACATGGACGGACGGAGATAGGCGTCTTTAGCTGCGGGCAACATTATCCCGACCTCAAAGAACTTAAACTGACTGTGGTTGACTTTGGCGTAGGAATCCCCCAGAATGTGCGCGATTTCCAGAAAAACCCGAACTTAGCAGCAGACCAAGCATTGCAATGGGCTTTTCAAAAGGGAACAACTACCAGGGGTGGACGAGTGACAGGTGGTATTGGTCTTGACTATTTAAAACAATTCGTTCATGTAAATAAGGGAAATCTTCAAATTCTAAGCCATGATGGATGTGCGACAATAGATGAAAAACAAGAAATTTACGAAAATAGACAAAGTTTCTTTGGAGGAACACTGGTAAACATTACACTCCTGTGCGACGAATCGTATTATGCCTTGGAGCTTGAACCAGATGATGAGCCGTTGTTTTAAGGGGGATGTGCGGGCTATGAAACACGAAATCCTAACCCTAATAGGCAAAAACTGTATTACACCTGGGGATGGTCAAAAGGTGTATGCTTTGGTTCATTCAGAATTGCAAGCAGACCGACCTGTAGAACTCGACTTTGCAGGAGTGGAAATATTTGCTTCTCCATTCTTCAACTTCGCTATTGGACAATTACTCAGAGATATCCAACCGGAAAACCTCAACCGCTTGTTGAAGGTTTCTAACCTCAACCCAGTTGGTAAGCAAATACTCAAGTTAGTGATCGAAAACTCAAAGCGGTATTACTCCGATCCTGATTTCCGTAGTAGATTAGACCAAGTAATCAGCGAACAGGCTAATACCCTTTAATGCCAGTTAACTACATAGTTCAGGCAGAGGTAGTTGATATCCGGTCTGACACTCCGAGAAAAGAAGACATCTTTTTAGTAGATACTAATGCTTGGTACTGGCATACTTACACTAATGCCAGTATTTACTCACTCAACTATCAAATTACAGAATATCCTTCCTACATAGCGAAAGCCATTTCTGCTAACTCATTGCTTTTATACTGCGGTCTTTCTTTAGCAGAATTAGCACACAACATTGAGCAAACAGAAAAACGAATATTTTCTTCTAATCCGAAATTTTCATCCAAGGAATACCGCCATAACTACCCAACAGAAAGAGCGAAAGTTGTAGCTGAAGTTCAAGCGGCTTGGAGTCAGGTGACATCGACGGCGGTATGCACTGATATTTTGATTAGCGAAGAAACAAGCAATGCGGCGCTGACAAGATTTCAAACACAATTGCTTGATGGTTATGATTTGTTAATACTGGAGGCAATGGACAAAGCAGCAGTTATGCAGATAATTACCGATGATGGTGATTATGTTACTGTGCCAGGAATGAAAGTTTTTACGGCTAATGGTAGTGCGATCGCAGCAGCAGCAAGTCAAGGCAAACTATTGGTAAGGTAGAGGTGGGTAGACGCGCAGCAGCTTGTCGCTAGACATCACCTGAAAAATCTAAACAGACTTGTGATACGTTGATACGCATTCATGAGGACAGTACTGTAGGAGGGAAACCCTCCGCAGGTAACTGTCTGTCTCCATCGGTTCAAAGCACCGTGTCCGTAAGGACTCAGGGCTTAGGACTTAGGCGTAGGGCTTTACTGCTTTCAACTTTGTAATGTCGTTTCCTCCGCAGCACGAGTTTCATTGACAATTGATGCCTTAGTCAAATGAGGTCTAATAATCAGACTGACACCAATTGCCCAGGCTATGGAAACCATCCAGCCTGCTAAAATATCACTGGGAAAGTGAACCCCTAAATAAAGTCGTGTCCAGGCAATAGCCAATACGAATAAGCTTCCAACAATCAGAATTACCCAGCACCAAACGCTACCCCATGTCAAAATGACTAGAGTTGCCACCAACGTCATACTCGTCATGGAATGACCACTGGGAAAAGAGAAGTCTAACTCTGGTGCTTGTGAATCCCACAGGTGGGGACGCACTCGATGCATAAATTCCTTTGCTGTGCGGTTGATGATGCCGCTTCCCACCACACTGGTGAATAGATAGGTCAGCGATCGCCACCGTTTTTGAATTAACAACACCAGCCCTAGAACACTAACTACCGGAAACACAAGCCGAAACGACCCAAACTTAGTCAGCGTTACGGCAATAACATCCAGTTGCGCCTGTGCTGTAGAGTGAATTGCTACGAGAACCGACACATCCCAAGGAAAACCACCTTCATGCTTCCAGACTTCTACTGCCAGTAACCCAAAGATTTGTAAAGGTAAATAAATCCCTACCAGTAGCAACAATAAAGAACGCCAACGGGAAACGAGCAGTTTTTGAGAAAAGTTGAAGAAGGACGGGATAAGCTTGCTTCCATTCGTATTAGACATTTTCGACAAAACCTAACAGAATTTCTACGACTAATATATGGACTTCACTGCCAGCCGCATCCCCCCAAAGCATCACGGAGGTGGCGAGAAGTTTCATTTGCCGCCTTCTTGTATCAAGTTTTGGGGATTATACAGCTTCAACTGGTGAGGTCAGTGTCCTCCCACCATACGTACTCGTTGGTCGGGGAGGAGCGACTGGGGGAAATGCTCCGATTGGGGAGGGCTTTATTGCCTCTTCCATAATTTTGAGGCTCCCTTACCCAATCCCTAATCCCCAATCCCTAGTCCCCTTTACACCGACGATTAATCTTTGGTAGCAAAATAATCGGAACTCATATGTGCCACTACTATGGACGTTTGCCCACTTTTTAAGTTAAAGTACGGTAAGCCGATTGAGTTTTGGAATAAATACGCAACAGGGGATTGTATCTACGACGCTGAGTTTCACCTCAGAGATAAAACACCATCAAACCCTGGTATTAGAACAGCAGTATGAATTACTCATTACTACCCCTATTCAGCTTCTTCATTGGTATTATTGTAGGTTTAACAGGGATTGGCGGAGCATCTCTGATCACGCCAATGCTTATTTTCTTGTTTCAGGTTCCGCCTTCGATCGCTGTGAGTTCTGATGTTGTGGCTGCCACCTTGATGAAGTTTGTCGGCGGCTTCAAGCACTGGGAGCAGCAAACCGTCGATGTGCAAGTGGTGAAATGGCTTGCCTTTGGCAGCGTTCCTGGATCGCTGTTTGGGGTAGGAATTTTGCACTTCATCAAACGAACAGGAGATCATAACCTAGACCACATGATGCTGCAATTGGTTGGGATGATGATTCTGTTTGTCACCTTGTCAGCACTCGCACAACTGCTGCTATTGGCATTTTTCCCCAATTTGAAATTACCAGAACTGCCAAAGTTTGACTTAAAAACGAAGTTGGGTCGTGCTTTAGCAATGAGTGTAGGAGCTCTTTTAGGCTGTTTAGTTGGTCTTACGAGCGTCTCCTCCGGTTCAATGTTTGCATTGGTGCTGATTGCCTTTTTCCAGCTAGATGCTCGTAAGTTAGTCGGTACAGATATTTCACAAGCAGCAATTTTATTATTTTTTACCGCCCTTGGACACCTCACCCTTGGGACAGTTGACTGGAGTTTGGTATTACCAATATGGTTAGGGTCTGTACCTGGGGTACTTCTTGGTGCTAAACTTTGCCAGCTTGCGCCTCAACGTCCACTACGGTTTATCATTTACACACTCTTGCTCATGGTGAGTTACAAGTTAGTTTCCCCAGTGTGAGCGAAATAATAGGCTGAATGTTCCTCTTTCATACATGATCAAAAGACCCAGGGAAATCAACACAAAAGGAACGGCAGCTCTACCATAGCGGCTTAAGATAGAAGCGATCGCACGTTGACGAGCTAATAGATAAGCAATAGCACACCAAACCCCGACCAGTAGAAAAAATACAATCAAAGTGACTTGCAAACTGGCAAAGCTCTTACCAGCAAACAAGGGTATGTAGATACTGATATTATCACCACCATTAGCAAGCGTGACCGCTGCGACTTTATAAGTTTGAGGATGTAAAAGACTCAAGAAAAAAGACACTATGGGGTGACTATATGAAGACTGCTGGAAATCAGTGGTTACTGTCTGAACTTCCGTAGTCTCTTCTTTTTGCACCAGTTGCTTTATACCAATTGCTATAGGTAATAATCCCAGAAATCCAATCCATTCTCGTGGGACTAGCAAGCCACCAAAGAACCCTGGTAAGCTGGCAATGATGATAGCTGCAAAACCAAAGTACTGACCAATGACAATATGTCGTCGTCGAAAATTGCCATCGACTTGTGAGAAAAATAGTAACAAGATAAGGATATCATCAATATTGGTGGCAACGAAGGCGATGACACTTTCAGTCAAAGCTGTCCAAAGTTGATTCATGCTCAATAATCATAAAATATGATGTTATCAAATCATAAATTATTAAAATTCAAATTATGATATATAGCAATCCTAAATTATTCGTGAATAATTAGATTCCCGACTTCTTCAATAAGTCGGGAATCTAAGCGTTTTAATTTTCATAAATCAAATAGGATTGTTATACATACATGAGTGAGTTAGTTTCTGCAATTAGCACAGGGATAGTTGCGTTCACCGCCACTAACATCGATGATATTGTTATCCTTTTGCTCTTTTTTTCTCAGGTAAATTCTACCTTCACTCGTAGACAGATTATTGCAGGTCAATATCTAGGGTTTACAGCACTTGTCATTGCCAGTCTCCCTGGTTTATTTGGTGGTTTAGTCTTACCGCCAAACTGGATTGGATTACTAGGTTTAATTCCTATTGCTATAGGTATCAGCAGTTTAATAAATCAAGAAGATTCTTCAGAGGAAGCCGCAGCAGAAACAGAACAATTAGAAGACAAGACTTTTGCTAGTTTTCTTTCTCCCCAAACCTACAGTGTCGCAGCTATCACTATTGCTAACGGTAGCGATAATATTAGCGTTTACATACCGTTATTTGCAAGTACTGACTTAGGAAGTTTTTTGGTGATTCTAGCTGTATTCTTTCTGCTTATAGGAGTTTGGTGCTATTCTGCATACAAATTAACTTATCAAACAGGAATAGCTGATATCCTAACTCAATACGCCAATTATGTTGTGCCTTTTGTTTTGATAGGATTAGGGACTTTTATTGTTTTAAAAAGTGACGCTCTGAACCCAATCAAACTCCTAGCTAGCTGTCTATGTTTGGGTATTCTTGTAAAAGACGACAACAATTTGTAATTCATAATTAACGACTTAATTACAAATTACAAATTACGAATTTATAATTCGTTAAATGTAGTACATCAGTTCCATCTGTCGTCGTTTCTCCCGTTGCTCACAAAGGTCGTGGAGCGTATACTTTTCCAGAACAGAGTAAGCTGCTTGACGCGCATCTTGCCACATCTGCTGAATGACTTCAGTTTCTACTGTTGTGGGAGTGGAATGTTTATCAGGCACACCAGCGTCTAATCCTTCTATGCAACGCAAAGCATCTAGAAGAGTCATCTTGCGTGGATCTCGTGCCAGAACATATCCACCTTTGATGCCGCGTATGCTCTTAATCAAACCTCCACGCCTTAATGTGGCAAGAATTTCTTCTAAATAGCGGTTTGGTATATTTTGTCGCGCTGCTATTTCACGGATCTGCAAAGATTCACCAGTAGCATAACAACCAGCTAGCGCTACGAGAGAGAGAACTGCATACTCAAATTTATTAGAGAGTTCCATATGCAAGAGAAAATAGACCCACTTAGTTATTTCCTGCAATGAGGCTGAATATCAGCCCAAACAATAGAATTTGGGTCACAATCAGGCAGGCAATATATAGACAACCTTATTTTGGCATGTTTATCTTAGTATAAAGAAGAGCTTTCATAAAAGCAAATACTTTTCTTGTTCATTTTGATAAAGAAAAGTGATTGAAAAATGCAAAAAATTGTGTTTTGGTTTCTTTTACTTTTCTGAGTAGACGCCTAAACCGTAACGCATTGGGTTAAAATTTGTTCAAAAGCATTGGCAATTCGAGTCTGAAAGCGCTGTCGGTGTTTGAGCTTCCAAACAGGTTGAACAATTTCTAGCTTTGTACCAGAACCTCTATCTACGATATGAATTGGGTGAAGTGTAGACAGCTGTACTTCTTTTCTGACCATCAATTCAGGAATGGCAGCAGCACCAACACCGCTTTCCACCAATGCCTTTACCATTTCGCTACTGCTGAAGACGAAAACAACATCCAATTCGGCTGGGTCAATTCCCCAATTTTGCAAGGCTTGCTCAAACATTTGTTGCGCTCCCGAACCTGACTCTCGCATCACCCAACTAGTGCCATGCAGTTCCGCTGGGGAAATTTCTGTGCGATTAAACCAAGGGTGAGATGTGCCGACAACAATTTGTAGGCGATCGCTCCCCACAACTTCCAGTTCTAGATAGTTCTTGAGCGAGGGTTTAACTTCTCCTGTCACTAAACCAAAATCAAAAAGTCCTGTCGCTGTCCCTTCGCAAATTTCTTCTGCATTACCCAGCGTACAATCGATATGAATGCCGGGATATTGGCGCTTGAACTGGCTAATTTTGTCTGGTAACCAATAGTTACCAATAGTGAGACTCGATGCCAGCTTTAACTCACCCCGTTGTAGATTGTTTAATTCTCGCAAGCCCCGCTCAGTTAAAGAAACGTGGTCAAGAATTTTCTGCGCTTCCATTTGGAGCAATTTGCCAGCATCAGTAATTTCGACATGGCGACCAATCCTATGGAATAGTTTCACCCCGTATTCTGCTTCCAAGCTTTGAATCGCTGCACTAACAGCGGGCTGGGTAATGTAAAGCGTTTCTGCGGCACGCGTAAAGTGCATGACTTCCGCAACTGCTAAAAAAATTCGCAACTGCTCAAGCGTCATTTTGGCTCTTTAAGACTTCTTGGGTGTTTTATTTTCGCCACTATCGGCTAACATATCGTATAGTATTGTACGGTAATTCTAGAAAAATTCCGTTGTTAAAATTCAAATTTTGCTGACATAGTTAGCTTCAACTTCTCTACCTAAGCGTAGTTAAAAAGATAGAGCAAAGTAGTATCAGTGGTGACTTCATAAGTAGATCCCTGTTTACTTACCGAGTTAGAAATAAAACTATTAAAGATTTTCATAGTCAAACATACCACAAACGTTGCTGTCAGAAATTAAGACTTAAGGTCAACCTCCTGCTTGTAACTGTAAATGACAAATTATAAAGGTGATTTATTTTACAAAAGCTAGAACAATTCATAAATTCAATCTATGACTTTGACAAAAAACAATATTTGCTTCTACTGATGGGTAGCAATAAAGTGAAAACTATGCAACTTCGTTGGGTGATGACGACAAAGCAAGCAACTCCTCCAGTGGTGATTCGTTCATCGCTTGATGACCAAATCTAACGTCAGCTTAGACAACGCAAGCAAAAGATAAGAACAAAGGACAAACAGAAATGAGCTTATACACTGCAATTCCCACAGGGCTGTCTGCCTTCGTTGCTACCAACCTCGACGACATTGTCATTCTCTCTCTGTTTTTCTCCCAGGTGAATGCAATGTTCCGTAATCGTCACATTGTTACGGGTCAATACCTTGGTTTTAGTGCTTTGGTTATGGCTAGCCTACCCAGTTTCTTCGGCAGCCTCATCCTACCCGAACCTTGGATTGGATTGCTAGGCATTGCTCCGATTATGATTGGCATCAGTCGTTGGGTAAACCAGGAGGATAACGATAATCCTGAAGTACAGGTAGAAAAACAAGAGTCTGATAGATCTTGGTTGACTAGCTTTTTGTCTCCCCAAACTTATAGTGTTGCTGCTGTGACAGTTGCTAATGGAAGTGACAACATAGCTATTTACGCACCGTTATTTGCTAGCAGTACTTGGGAGAGTTTGGCAGTCATCCTGGGAGTATTTTTCTCACTTGTGGCAGTTTGGTGTTATACAGCATATCAGTTAACCCGCATACCGATGATGGTTGATATCTTAACCCGCTACGGTAATCAACTTGTTCCCTTTGTTCTGATTGGGTTGGGAGTTTTGATATTAGTGGACTGTCACACTTTGGAAAATCCTGCTTTGGCTGTACTCACTTTAGTCATAAGCTTTTTTTGCTTGCTGAGTGTAAGTAAGAACCTTTGGAAAACACCTGAAGTTGCATCTGAAGTTGAAAAAAATTGAAAAAAACTTAGAATTCACAAATCACAATGACCCCACAGAAAAATCCCTGAAATTTAGAAAGGAAAAAACGATTGCAAAGACGAAGAAATCTCAGGTTTTGTCACCTCGACTTTCCACTTCGTCTCAAAAAAAATCTCAAATTAAATTATGACAAATGATTCTAATACCAATCATTTATAAACTTGCAGTTAATAAATATTCTTCTGTTCCTTGGCGTTTTTGGGTTATAAAGCCCTGAACGCAAACCATATTTCACTGTCTTATTTAAAATTAACATAATAAAAGTCTTAAATATTTATTATCTTTGCAGTATAATAAAAATAAAGTTTATTGCTTTTTAAAGAAATTAAAATATTTATTTTAAAAATGTCACATTTGAAACACTCTTAAAAAAATTTAGAAGAGGAAGATTAACTTTTCTAAAAGATATTTTGCTTAGTTTTATAGAAGAGATTAAAAGGTTGTGTCAATGCAGCTACCATTCAAATTTATGAAGGCTAATGGAGAAGCTTCAGAAAAAGAAAAGCCAAGGAAACCGAGTTCGGATAGAGTGCGAGAGCATTTAGCAAACGAACGAACTTATCTAGCATGGATGAGGAGTGGAATTGCCCTAATGGGGTTTGGTGTTCTTATTGTCCGCTTGCGTCTCCTCCGTCCTCCTCTGGCACCTCAAGCACCTGGTAATGGTTGGAAGCTAGGTTTAGCCTTTTCATTAGTTGGTTTGCTAACAGTAATGCTTTCAGGTCAGCATTACCTGACTGTGCGTCGCGACATCGACGAGGATACCTATGAACCAGCAGATCGATGGGTTATCCTCTCCAGCCTCGCTGTCATACTTCTGGGAATTGGGGTTGTCTATTACGTTTTTACAGTTCCTCTGGACTCGTTAAACACAGTCATTGTTGAGTAATCAAGCTGGGTGTCAGCTGTAGGGTGTAGTCAGAAAAGTAGTAGCATTCTCCGCCGCGCCCCAAAAGCGCCAGTCGTTTGACGCCACTCCCCAAGGGCGGAGGGAACCTCCGCACGGGGGTGGCTCCGGAAGGTTTCCCTCCCGCACCGCTTTTTCTCCTACACCCTGCACTTGCCTGCGCTTTAAGGGATTTCCAAGAAATAAATTATTCATCTTGTGGGGTGGGCGTCCCCGCCCGCCCAGTTAATAGGACGGGCTAGAAGCCCATCCCACAAGAAAAAGCTGGATATTTTTTTATTTGGAAGTCCCTAATAGAATTGAATGGTAGCGGCACTTTAGTCCAATTGAATCTTTGATAAAAGCCCCTGCTTTGTGAGCGATGGCACGAAGTGCCCGCCAAAGGCGATGGGCGAAGGCGAGTGCGTGTCCTCTGGACTCAGCCCCGCATAAAGGCGATCGCCTCGACGCAATCACCTCCCAGTGTTAGGGAATCTCGCTTCAGCGAACTAGAGTTCGTCTGCCTAAGTGTGTAAAATCTTTTGCTATCCGCATATAGTGACTCCGAGAATGTCTAAATGTAATACATTGGACCCTGCTGCAAGCGAGCCTCTCTTTGCTGACACAAGTCTTGCAGTGTATAGCTGCGCAAAACCTCAATAGAGGCAATGTTGGCTTGCTCCCAAATTTCATGAACCAAATTCCTTTCCAAAGTGGGAGTAACAGAGGATTCTCTCTCTTTGCGTTCACCTTCCACCAAAGTGACAATTTCCAGCAAAGTAATTTGCCAAGGTTCACGAACTAAAACGAAGCCTCCTCTTGAGCCACGATGACTCTGTACAACACCTGCTCGCCGCAAATTGGTAAGAATTTGTTCCAGATAGCGCTCCGGTATCGGTTGCTTTGCAGTGATTTCACTCATAGTTAGAGGGGCTCTGTTTCCCTTATTGCTAGCCAGTTCTAGAAGTGCCAGCAGCGCGTATTCTACTTTGGAAGACAGATCCAAAAGAGTGTAGTTTTGGCTATTCAAGTCCGTACTCAATATACTACTGTTAGTCGATGGATTTAGAGTAATTTTATGAGAAATTAATTTTCGTGGCAGTGTTGGATGTGATAGCATCGCATTTGCTGTCCAGAAACCTTCATAATCCTATCAACTTTGCGTAGATTATTTCACATAATTACCACAAATGAGTTCATCGATCAGACAATTTACACACCTGGCTTGTTTGTTGAGACTAGGTGTGGGGGAGCCAGCATTTGTGGAGGTGGCGATCGCCTGTGCAACTGGCGTTGTAAAGTGTAGGTGATGATTCCGGGAACTGGCTATCCCAAGGCGAGTTCTCTCAACGATGCGGCAGTATGCCAAAAATATAGCAGGGGACGCTTGGACTCTTTACTGGGGACTGGGTGAAAAGTCTTTTTGTGTCTAGGTTTTATCATCTGTTGATGTCCTAACCACCTTGGCTGTTGCTATACCACTAGCGTTGATTTGGATTCTGCTACCAAAACCCGTGAAAGGATTAGAGGTAATATCGCTGTTTTCTTGTGGTTTAGCAACAATGAAACCACTAGGAGCATTGGATAGTGATATTACCGCCATCACGATCCTTGGTTAACCAATGAATAGAATCAGTTCAGTTCCCCCATTACCACCAACTACTCTTGTCCTTTTGTCAATAGGCTGTGCTCAATTAGGTTCAGCACTTGCCAAAAGCCTGTTTGCAGCCTTGAGCCCAATGAGCGTAGTGTCTCTGAGGGTTGGATTTGCGGCACTCGTGTTGTTGATGCTGTGGCGAAAAGATCTGGTGGGGAATATTCGCTCAAACTACGGGCTTTTGATTCTTTTTGGTCTATCGTTGGCTTTGATGAACTTATCGTTCTACATGGCTGTTGAGCGCATTCCGCTTGGTATTGCCGTGACTGTTGAGTTTATTGGACCGTTAGGCGTGGCAATTGTCAATTCCCGTCGGCTTATTGACGTGCTGTGGGTACTGCTGGCAGCGATTGGTATCATCTTGTTAGCTCCCGTGGGTGGGCTAAAGTTAGATTTGGTTGGCGTGGCGCTGGCACTTGTTGCTGGAAGTTTCTGGGCTGCTTATATCCTCTTTTCTGCCAAAGTTGGTCAAGTTTTCCCTGGAGGAAGAGGACTCGCCTTGGCAATGGCAGTAGCAGCTATTGTACTTTTACCAATGGGAGTGTTAGCAGGGGGTTCAGCATTGCTCAAGCCCAACGTGCTGCTGATGGGATTTGGTGTAGCGATGCTTTCATCAGCTGTTCCTTATTCGCTAGAACTTGAAGCACTGCGCTTTTTACCTGTAAGAGTGTTTGGTGTGTTGATGAGTTTGGAACCTGTAGGTGCTGCACTCATGGGCTTTATTGTGTTGGGAGAAACTTTGAACCTTCGCGCCATCATGGCAATATTGCTAGTTTCCGTTGCAGCTGCTGGTGCTTCTAGGTTCGCTACTCGTGATTAAATAAAGAGGATGGAGTTGCTTGTAGAAAATTCATGTATCCGCTAATGAACCATTCGACAGACAAGCATACGCTGCAATTGTGCCAACAAGAACATAGCCGAGAGAGATAGGGTAAAGCACTACATATTTATTAATGACAGCAATATATAAATAGGCAGAAGATCCTGATTAAAAAATTTTATAGTAAGAATTACTCAAGTCTGAATCATGTTAGAGAGAGTAGCAATCCAAATAAAGCAGATAGAAAAGCATCGCTGGAGAATTATGATGCAAGCACTTCTATCAACCACTCTAACTGTATTTTTTCTTGTTGGCTCATCGAAGTTTGTGGAGTCAATACAATAGGTTTTGACTCACAGCCATACGTGAACCCGCATTGGAGAACAAGTAGGGATCAGACTTATGGTAAATATCAAAATTACCACTGTCTAGGGCGCTGTTTGCAGTTTTGGGTGTTCTTATTTGTAGTAGGCTATACCTAATAGAAAAAATGTTGATTAATAGGTTGCATTAATTGCTAAATGATTATATTCTTTGATCAAATAAATTTGTTCTATTGTCTCTTTTGCATCTATCCCCAAGAGTGTGTGTGAGGAATTTGAAATTCGCCCTTTGACCCCATCGGGCTATGGTGTTGAGTGAAGAAACGCTTTCTAACATTGTTTGGAAGATGCAAGACAGTAGAATGATGTAACGATGCCGACGACTGTTGTTACACGTAGGGGTGCATGCTTATGATTATTAATGGGAACAGACAACACATACAATGCTGCTATGTTACTGCAGCGCTAATTGCTCAATCTGGTGTACCGATAAGCACCAATATAGAAAATTGGTTTCTCTAAAAGTTCGGTTTTTTTTATTTTCAGTACTCCTTAGCTGAACTGTATTAGGCTATCAAAATTCGGTTCCTTTCTAATGACATTTTCAACATAATCATAGGATAACTCGCTAAGTTCGTAGAAGGATGAGCACAGCTAGCGAGACTACATAAGAGAAGGACGAAATAACTATTAAGCCTATCTCAATATTGGTTATTGTCAACGTCTGGGAATTATTAAAAATCCCAAAAATATGACAATTTCCAGCGCACAAATCAACGACACCTTCGTTGTTGCAAAGCTTTCAAGGAGTTTGTTAATGAATAATAGCTCTGATGATTTTCAATCTGGTCAGTTTCCGATTTCTCAATCCTAAAGCTAAATCCTTGCGATCTATTCCCATTTGAACATCGGCAACTAAGACGTGTACGATTGCGAAAGCGATTGACTGAGTTCTTTTGAGGACACGCTGCGCGAACGCCAGGGCGCTGTGCGCGATCGCGTTCTGTAATCTGATGAATCACCATTAATCAGAAGAAGGAGTTTGTATGATGCTAACAGATAATCTCCAAAGAGTTAAAAGAGATGAGTTTGGAGCAAATTTGAATGATAAAGAAATCCTTGAAGCTTCCAAAATCGAGATTAGTCAAGTAACACTAAAAATTAGTCAAGTTGCAAAAATTTCCAATCCAGAGCAACAAAAGCTATTTGAAATATTCAATAAATTTAAATTTGTCATACTGGAATGTGAACCCTTGCCGAATCTTCAAGAGAATTTATTAGCGTTAACGAAATTTTTTGGTTCAGTAAAGAGACATAAACGCTCTGACAAAAACGGTATTGTCCCAGTTGAAAATTTAGGCTATTCTCCTGCTACTACTGATCAAATTTCTGCCACTAATCAAATGCATCCAATACATACAGATGGATCATTTGATATAGAACCTCCTAAAATTGTTGCTATGCAATGTGAAATACCTTCTAAAAATGGGGGATTTTCTCAAATTGTTTATGCTGAATCTGTCTATGAATATTTAAGGGAAAACCATCTTCAAGAATTGGATAAGTTGATTACTCATCCGTTGACTATAACAAGAGGTGGTCAAACAGCTACACGAGCAACATTTGTTGCTCAAGAAGGCAGAATATCAATGACTTTCCGAGCAGACTCAGTTATCTCAATTGCAATTCCGCCTCAACTAGGAAAGGCTTACAACATCATCAAAAACTATGTTAATGATCCCAATAATCAATTGATATTTAAACTGAAAGCAAATCAAATTGTATTGCTTGATAACACTAGCGTTCTACATGGAAGAACATCTTTCCCAAATAATGAAGTTCGCAAGCTAAATAGATTATGGTTTGATGGAATTTCAGAATATTCTCGTCATCTACAATTCGGATTTATTCCTAAATCAAAAATGTTGCTTTGTGGACAAAATTAAAAATAAATCAAGGCTTGTAGTAGTGCTTTAGTACTAAACCACTACTACAAACTATAGTTTACTAATTTCCAGATACTTAAATCCTAATAAAGCTTCTTAAAAAGAATTCAAAATGACTTGGGTGCACTATGTTTGATGCCAATAATTATTCCCTCATATTTCTTCTTACAGTCATTTTCTTTATTCTGAGTTACTTGGGTGCTACGGTAGGTCTTATTCTAGGTGATGTTCGACTTCCTTTGCTTGTTTATGCCTTACAATCAACGACTAACACGATAGGTATTGCAACAGGTGCAAACCTAGCGACTTCTGCTATGGGGGCATTTGCTAGCACTTATTGTCACATTAGGGAAGGACGCGTCAATTTTCGGTTGCTCTGTGCAATTGGTATCCCCTCAGGAATTGGTGCATTTATAAGTATGCTTGCCTTAGCTCATCTGAATGCAAATTGGATGAAAATTCCTATAGGAATTGTACTTGTTTACTCTAGCTTTCAGATAGCTAATCCCAAAAAAGCTATGAAAGGTGAAAATCAGCATTCATACGGCAAAAAATTATTACTTGAAATAGCAATTGGAGTTGCCTTAGGGTTACTATCGGGTGCCGTGGGTCTGATGCTTGGTAGCATAAGATTGCCTGCAATGATTCGAGTTTTAGATATCGAGCCAAAGGAAGCAGTAGGAACAAATGTGGCTATTAACTTTATTACTGCAAGTATTGGAGCAGCCGCAAGTATTTGGACTTTGGGTTCTCATTTACCACTAGTTGTATCGCTCATGATAGCTACGCTGCTAGGCTCTTATTTGGGGGCTCGCTCTCTTAAAAAGATTCATACCTCGCTACTCTGCAAGATACTTGCTTGGGCTTTAGGTGGTACGGGAACATTCATGATTGTTGAAAGTCTCCACTAATTCGTCATAAATTAACAATGTTGGTAATTTTGAGTTTATGGAGAAATCAAAATGGAAGATTCCAAAAAAGTGTTTCATGTGGCAATTCCTTGTAGAGATTTAGATGAAGCTGAGGATTTTTATGTAAAAAAACTGGGTTGCAACCTGGGCCGTAAATACTCAGATAGAATAACTTTAAACTTCTTTGGCTCTCAATTAGTGTGTCATCTGTATCCTGAAAAAATAGATTCTATGCCACAAATGTATCCAAGGCATTTTGGTGTTATTTTCCATAATAAAGAGGATTTCGATGCCGTATCAGAATTAGCCAAACAGCAAAAGCTTGAATTTGTCCAAGAAATGACACGAAAACGTCAAGGAGAAGCAGCAGAACAGTTGAATTTTTATCTAAAAGACCCCTCGAATAATATAATGCAGTTTAAATTATTCTTGAATGCAGAAATGGTCTATTAGTACATAAGTACAGGAAGGTTGAATTTCAGAGCTATTTCATTCTAAAAATTTGCTTAATTTTGTCTAGTCCAAACTAGCATATTCGTTGGCTTCTACCATTCTTTTGAACATCTGAGCACGATATAAATTTAAGAGTAAAGTTACGATCTAGGACAAAAATCTGAGGTAGAGGAGTAGTGTGAATTCTTAGAGCTACCTCTACCTATGTCACATCTGTTATTTGTTAATCATTTTCCCCTCTTATAGATTTTAGTGAAGGGATTTTATTCTATTTTCAATAGATGTCTTATATCTTACCTAACTAACAACTAGGCTTTCTTTATTCCTGCTATCAATGCCCGATCCATTTGTAAATGTAAACAGGCGGCATAAAAACCTGCCTCTTGCAGCAAAGTGAGAAGCTCTTCAATGGTTGCAGGATAATCTGCTTTTTGTGGTAATCGCTGCTGCACATAGTATTCCCCACTCCATCCACTCTTAATCTGAGCTTGTTGCTCCAAATGCTCCCAAAAATGAGTGTAAATATGAGATAGATGTGTTGTATCTATGGCAATGCGGTCTGAGAGTAAGAAGATACCATTGTCTTCAAGAATGCGATAAAGATATTTGAACACTTCCAGCTTGTTCTGATGTGGAATATGGTGCAAAGCTTGAACGCTAATGGCAATTTGATATTGCTTCTGAGGCAAACAAAGGCTTTCTAAATCCGTAAAATCATGTTGGATCATCACACACTGCTCTAAAAAGGAACGCAATCGTATCCGCGCCAGTTCGAGCATTGCAGGAGAATAGTCAACACCAACAATGTCTGCTTCAGGTCTTTGAGTAAAGATTGCCGCTTCGAGTTGTCCGGAACCAATACCTAAGTCAAGAATAGTTTTCCCAGCTTGATATTCTTTCTGTACAGCAGACAATATAATATTCAAATGTTCTGCTCGTGCATGATTACCTTCAAATGCAGTTTCATCCCATTGTTTAGCGAAATCTCTATTGAACCACTCGTCTGGAATAGATCTTGATGTGTTTGGCATAACGGCAGTGATCTCTAATCTTGGACTCGTTACTGCTTACTTCACTTTACCATGTCGCTTACAGAATGTTTGATGTTGCAAATAATTGATATTTTAATATTTAAGAGGCAGTTAACTGGAATTTAGCAGTCTGTAATAAAATTTTGATTAGCATCAATTTTTAGCAATTTACGATTTTGCTTATACTCCATTTTTACAGGTCGATAATACCACTTTAATAGGGGTAAAAGTAACAACGCTACTTTTGCCCCTTCTAAATTGCACCTGATTAACTGTAAGCAATTTTAGAAAGTAAAGGAAGTACTGAGTGTACCCACATAGATAGTGTCATTGTTGTTGTTGTGCTCTGGATTGAAGATGACTAATAGACTAGGAGTAATGTTAATATTATCGTTAATTCGCAGGCGGTAGAGTACTTCTAAGTGATAAGAAGTGTTAGGGTCTTTAATGACATCGCTGCTAGTTACCTTAGGTGGTTGGCCAAAAACAACACCAAGGATATTGCCTTTTGAGCCAAGGTCTCGCAGAGCCATAGAGCCAGCCCAATAAAAGATATCTGCGTTAGAACCCTCGAATGGTCCGGCTTCGGCTTGAGCGGTTGTGTAACCTACCCAACCAGAAATATCAAATTTTGAGCTAGGACGGAAGAGTGCTTCAATACCATAGTTATTAGCAGTAGTCGCAAAGTTACCGAATGGACGATTCGCATTAAAACTACCTGTAGAACTAAGGAGATTAACACCACCTTCATTATTAAAATAGCTGTGTACATAGGTTAAACCTATATGGAAGCTATCACTGGGACGAAACGCAATTTGACCAAGGGCTGCAAAGGAGCCCTTGATAAGACCACGGCCTAAATTTGGATTCTCGGCTTGTGGCGCTAAGAAACCCACAGAGGCGCTGATAGGAGAGTTAGGTCCAAAGGTAAGTGTTACACCTGCAGAACTGTCAGCAATCCGGTAAATGGGGCTTAATTGCCCATAGCGGGATATAGAACCAGTACGGCTTAAGGTGGGGTTAAAGCTGTAGATGCTATCGAGGAATTCAGTTTGAGCAGCAGTAATGTTCACACGCACTGTATTGCCTAGATCAAACTGATAATATAAGTCATCAATTCTAATGTCGTTACCTTCATCTCCATCAAACTCAAAACGAGTCATGTTAGTACCCGTTGTCCCTATACTATAGGGGGTAATATTTCGAGCTTGTAAACGAACTCGTAAACGGTCTGATCCAAAGAAGCTGGCATCAAAGTTCAGACGTACCCGGTCAGCAAAGATAGTGTTACCTGCTATGTCTCTGTTTAAGTTAGCGAAGTTACCAGCACCGTAAGAGTTGACTAACGCTTGTGCTTGTGCAGTGTTAAAACCAGTCAACGCAGCTATTCGGTTAACAACTTCGGTCTGATTTGCTAAGTTGACACCATTAAAGCTATCTCGATCAAATCCATAAGGAAACGCTCTGTCATTCCCAAAAACATCAGATATGGCTAAGATGACTTCCCCTGTTAGCTTGGTGGTAGTAGAAAATTGATTTGCTTCCAGTTCGGCTGTACGGGCTTCTAGAGTATCAACACGACCTCGTAAAGTAGTCAATTCAACAAAAAATTCTTCTTGCAAGCGTTGCAAGGTAGACAAATCTTCTTTTCTGACGAAGTCAGTGGTAGCTGTGGCAACGAGTTCATTCACCCGGTTTAAACAAGCATTCAAACCTGCTGCAAATTCATAACGAGTCAAAGCTCGGTTACCGCGATAGGTGCCATTGGGATAACCTGCAATACAACCATAGCGCTCAACCAGGGATTGCAATGCTTGGAATGCCCAGTCTGTAGGTTGCACATCAGAAAATTGTGAAACGGATGTGACTTGACCGAGGCTCTGGGATTCTTGGGATAACTGGGTAACAGAAGTTACTTGTTGGTTGACTTCACTAGCTTTGGCGCTGTTAGCAGCGAAAAATGTCGCAACGAAAACGACTGGAACGAGCTTGAGAAATTTCCAACACAGAAATTTCCAAGATAATTTTGTCATGGTTTTTGTCTAACTCACACCTAAATTCGGTTTTCTTATTTTCGAGGTTGCATATTTAACGTAAGTTCGACAGAGCTTTGAAAGACTGATATGAAATCCTGATAAACAATTACTGTCATGCTAAATGCAGCCTAAGCGCAAAGCGGGCACCCAGGCATACAAAGCAGGGTGTTCCCTTAGGACTCAACGGAACGAAGCCGTTTGGAGATTATTCGCGAAGCGAAGAATGACATACGATCAGTAATTAATGGGATTTCATATGATTTTATAGTGCTGCCCTCAAAGCTATATCCCTGATTATTTCGTTGGCAGACTCTTTTCGTCGAACTCGCGTTATGTGAAGAACAGTTCATGTTTTTAGCGCAAGGGAACAAGCCCTGCCTTTTCTACAATCTGCTGACCTTCTTTGGACATTAACATATTGACGTAGGCTTCTCCAGCCAGTTGATCGATTGTGCCGTCGGAGCGAAACACAATAAACATACGTCGGCTCATCGGGTAAGAGCCATCTGTGATTGCGGAAGCATTAACCCGCTTGCCATCTTCTATGAAGGGTTGCACATATTCTTGGGAGTTACCTTTAGCAATAGCAAGAGGGCGGATTGTTCGTTGACCAACAATGAGTGCATTTCCTCCAAAGGAAATCCCTCCAGGGGTCGAGCCAACCTTACGAATAGCCTCAGTGTAATCACGGACGAACTGTATCTTCGAACTGTTTTGCCCAGCTTCTGGCCCGAGAAGGTCATTTAATATACTGGCAACCTTAGGGTCTCTGGTGAAAGGTATGATCGGCAGATCCGGTCCTCCCACCTGCTTCCAGTTAGTTAGTTTACCTTTATATATGTCTTGGAGTTGCTCAACTGAAAGTCCTGGAATGGAGATATCTGGATGGGTAAAGAAGACAAGCGCATCTAAAGCTACTGGCACTTGCTTTAACCCAAAACCCCGTTGTTTAGCCTTGTTATAATCAGTCTCCTTAAGAGATGTTCCGTACAGAGTAAAGCTTAGTTGACCATCAAGCACCATAGCTACACCTTTTGTGCCACCAATTTGATTGTCTTTCGGTTGAGTGTAGCGGAGGCGAAAATTGGCGTGAGCTGTGGTGATTGCTTCGTGTAAGCCAGCAGCAGTCAGAGCTGCAAAGGAGTTTCCACCGCCATAGTTGAATGTCCCTTCGGGTACGTTCGGCACCTCTTTCATAGAATTGTAGAGTTTGACCTCAGGGGAGATATTCTGATTGTTGCCACTGGAATTGTAAACTCCGGCATCATCGGGCTTGCTCACACTGTTAACAGTTACGAATGCACAGTAGATTAACCAACTTACAAACAGAAACACCAAACCAGAGAGAAGCCGAATCATCCAAGGTGTTAACAGCCAATCTGCAAAAGTTTTCGGCTCAGGTTTGCCAGCCTTGTTGCTGTTTAGCACAGTTATATTCAGAGGTTTACCGCACTTCACACAACGTTTAGCTGTGGAAGGATTTGTATCATAGCCACAATGGTTACATATTATAAGCTTTTGATTATTCGATTTGTCAGGATTCATCTAATTCTCTCAAGGTATGTATTTGCACTGACGGTATTGCACCCTGGAGATTTCTGTTATGTTGTAACAATATATCAGTAGATACGAAGTATATTTATCAGATTATGACAGTTTTTTGCAACACAATTGTAGGAAGTTAATAAAGTGCGATTGGGCAAACAACAGTGCCGCAAGCGGAGAAAAGCGCTTTTGTGCGCGCCCCAGAGGGCAATGCTGCTAAACAAAGCCCAGAAAAACGCTCCGGGGCTTTGCCCCGCCGTACGGCGATTGCGCAAAGGGGGCGCGCAGGCATACGCGTAGCGTGTGCCTTTGGGACTCAGTGCCTGCCACAGGCGATCGGTACGCCTCTAATGGCGGATTCAATGGACAATACTGGACAACAAGTACAAATAACCATCATGGCGTTGTAATACTGTGCAGTACTTGTGATTGATTATCTGTAGGGTTTTTGTTCCAGTGTTGATATCAAACTGTCCAATTTTGCGAGTAGTTACTCTTCCTGTGTAAGTACCCGCATTTTTTCCTTTGGGGACATTAGCCCTGACAATATCACCCGTTGTGAATCCAAAATGAAACTTGGTATTAGTTTTATGGCTTTTAGGGAAACCGAATTTGTCAGTTACAGACATTTGTCGGCTTCCATGTCCAGTAGCTTTTATTATTAAAGGTTTGACGCCTTTAACGATTAACTTATCTGGAGTTGACCAGAAAGAAAAGGGTACAAGCCCCTAAATTTGTTTATGGAAAAAGAAAAAATGTATTTCGAGACGCGCAGCGCAAGAAATACGGCATCCTTGTTACAAGCCCCTAAATTTATTTATGGGGTTCTTACTTTTGACTTTTGAATGCGTGACTTTTGACTTCCCCGAAGGGGCTGACCGACCCACACATGCCGCATCAAAATAGTGAGTTTTGGGTAGTTCAAGTTTTGTCCTATTAAACTTTGTCAAACCGCCACTACCTGTTTCTACTAGCAATCCGGTGGATTTTAAAACTTCAAGTAACTTGAATCTAGTTGAATTAACAGCAGCAGTGTCGGCTAATGGTTTCTTGGCTTGCGCTTCAATTTTTTTCAAGTGTAACGGGTCTTTCTTCAGGAAATCCTTAATATCTTTGGTTCCCTTTTTGATGTTGCATTTTTCACAACTCAAGGTAAGGTTTGAAATTCTGTTCGTTCCTCCCTTAGCTCGTGGGTGAATGTGTTCAATCTGTAAAGGTACATCCTGCTTGTCGCAGTATACGCACTTTCTACCAAACTTTTCTAGCAGGTATTCACGAGTTTCGTAGCCTGCCAATGTTCCCTGTTGATACTCCTTCCCACAAAGAGCGGGATTCTGCATTAGTTGAGTGTCAAACTTAACTAGTTCTTGTGATATAGCCGTAATTGGTGCAAGTCTCATCAATCGCCTTACCCACGTCTGAATGTTGTAAACACGACTCATTAAACTTGGTGGCAGCCAACCGTCAGGACGTTTTCTGTTATTAAAACGTGGTTGACGATAACGGCTTTTTCTGGCTCTCCTACTTCTTCTTAATTGTCTGCGAGAAGTTAAAGCAACTCTTACAGAAAATCCTCTATGTTTAAGATCTGCGGTAAATACGACTTCACCAGTTGAATCATTAATTACGGCTATCCCTGTAGTTTTTGAACCTGGATCAATTTTGATTCTTAAAGGTTGTACTGGTACATCTGGACGTGATTCTTTTAAAATGATAGTAAAGGGAAATTTGCGCGCATACCGCGGCTTTACCATTTCTTAAAAGCTGTCTTGCCTGTGCCGGATGAACGGGATATAGTGGTCTTTTATCGGTGTCGAGTACGAATACTTTGCTCATAAAGAGCCGTCATTAGGGTAATGTTTTCCTCGATCATGTTAAAAAGGGTTTTTACGCTGGATGCACTGACTTAACCAAATACATCTGTTTAACATCCAACGATAGAGCCGCAAGCTGGAAAGCACCTACGGGTATCATGCCCCAATTAACGTAGTCTTTTCAGACTGGATCTGGCTATATCTCCAGCTTACGTACTGGTTGTCCAGGTTTGTTCACTGTTTGGTGTATAGCTACTAAACTGTATGAATCGCTATCAGGGATTGAAATTTATTTTACTGGGAAAAAGGTAAAAGCCCCTAGTCGCCGCACAGGGGTTTTTTTGATTGGAGTAGAAGCGCTCGTCCCTAACAGTCAATTAGATGAAGTTTAGTTAAGATGACAAAGAGTGCACATAGAGTATATAGGGTTAACTTCAAATGCTCAACCAAGCTTTGTGCGATCGCCCGGTTAGCCAGTGGCTTGTTTTGAAGTCAACGCTCTCTCACTGGCTAATGACACCAACATTTATTGTATTGCCACTCTTGATTTTAGTTTTTTTACCTTGGATGATTCCACGCTTACGTTGGAAGCGTTTTTGGAGTGGTTTGGGAACTGTGTTACTCGTGATTTACTTTAGTGCCACTTTTCCACTTACCATAGCTATAGCCAAAAAAGGATTAGTTACTTTTATTCCCCCCGATCCTGGTACAACTGTAGACGCAATTGTTGTACTGGGGCGGGGGGAACCATTTAGACATTCAAGAGTTCAAGTAGCGGCTGAACTTTGGAGAGATCGTCGTGCACCATTAATTTTTGCCAGTGGTGCAGGGGATGGTTCCGAAATCGTCAAACAACTAGAAGCAAAAGGCATTCCTGATGCTGCATTGGGCGAAGAACACTGTTCTCAAACCACTAAGGAAAACGCACTGTTCACCTCATCAGTGCTACAACCACGAGGAGTCAAGCAAATTCTGCTAGTGACAGATCCTCCACATATGCTACGGTCATTACTCACTTTTCAAGGTATGGGCTTTGAAGTGATTCCGCGCACAAGCCCCATACCAACTGAATTAACTTCAACTAGAAAAGCAATGCTTTTGTTTTACGAGTATATGGGGTTAGTCAGCTATGGCTTGCGAGGGGAATTTCTTAAACACAACTCGGTTGAGCAAAATCCACCTGTAGCTAAAGTCAAGAATTTGGCGAATTTTGACGTGCAAAAACAGTGAAGGGGACTGGGGATTCGGGATTAGGGATTGCGGATTAGGTTTATACTATTTCACGAAATTGGTGATACAAATCCCAACTTTCAGCCAGAATCCCCCAAATAAGTAGGGCTTGCTGAAAAAACATAAAATAAACCTAACCCCCCAGCCCCCTTCCCTATAAGGTCCGCTTGAGAGTCAAAGCCTCTCCCCTTGTAGGGGAGAGGAATCGAAGCGAGGTCTTACGTTTAATTAGGTTGACCTACTTAGAATTTGGGGATGTGGCTCAACAAAAAATAAAATGGCAGGCATATTGCCCGCCATCCGGTCAATTGACCAATCATTTTGCCTTCAAGCTGTGACTTCTACCAAGGAAGCTTTATCGCTATTAATGAGGTGCGATCGCAACTCTTCCCAGCGAACCCTTTCTAAACTGGGTAATACAACGTGTGCTTTACCTACTCGTTCCGTAGGACCAAGCCCAATAGCTCGCATTCCCGCAGCAAGAGCAGCTTCTACACCTGCTCCTGCGTCTTCCACCACAACACATCGTGACGGTGAAACACCAAGTTGTTGTGCAGCATATAGGAAAAGGTCTGGTGCTGGTTTTGGTTGGGATACGCTGTAGCCATCAGCAATAGCATCCAAGTGTTCCGCAATCCCCAAACGTTCGATGACAGTCTCGGCGTTTTTGCTGGATGAACCCAAAGCCACTTTAATTCCAGCAGCTCGTACTTCCTGCAACAAATCTGCAACTCCTGGGAGTAGATGTGCTGGCGTAATCTTCTGCATCACTTCTACGTAGTAGCGATTCTTACGCTCCATCATGTCCTGAATTTGCTCTTCAGTTACGGGGCGATCGCCTAAGATATGCAACAAAGATTCTCGACGTGGCAGTCCTCGCATTGCTTCATTTACTTCTCGGTCAAACTCTATGCCTTCTTCATCTGCCAGTTGCTTCCAAGCCAAATAGTGTAACTCCGAAGTATCGGTTAAAACACCATCCAAGTCAAAGATGACGCCAGCAATTGCTGAGTCTGAAGTTTGCGCAATATCTGCAAAGGTTTGAATTTTTTCTGGTTGCAAGTCGAATTCATACCACTCGTTGCACCATTGCAGACGGAACTTCAAGCGTGTCCAGCCTGAGGGCAGATTTGGACAAGCAACAGGACCAAATTGAGTCATGCGGATACCAGCAAACCCGAAGATTACAGCTTGCCAAACTCCACCAGCACTAGCAGCATGAATTCCTTCGGCTGCGTTACGCCGCACATCTTCCAAATCTACCAACGCCGATCGCATAAAATGGGTATACGCTTCTTGTGGATTATTCAGATCGCAAGCCAAGATAGCGTGAATTGCTGGACCGAGTGAGGAACCATAAGTATGGTCGGTGCGGGGGTTGTAATAATCCCAGTTGGTTTGTAGAGTTTTCCGGTCGTAGACATCACGCAGCAAGTAGAAAAGCATCAACACATCTGGCTGTTTGAGAATCTGCCTTTGACTTGTGGCTTCAATTCCCAAAAGTCCTTGCATTGATGTGGTACGGGTTTCGTAATCAGCCCAGTTAATATCTTCGAGCTGGAAAAACCCCTCAAACTGCTCCATCAACCCACTTTCTGAGTCTTGGTTAACATAAATATTTTTGGCAATAGACGCCCAGCTTTCAAAGCGTTCGGTTCCTAAGTTGAGTTTTATCGCCAGCTGTTCTGCCGTGTCAGGATAAGCCTGATGCAGCCAGTTCCACAACATCAATGCCGACTGTAAGTGCCATTGCGCCATGAGATTGGTGAAGGCATTATTGTCTACGCGATCGTGATTTTCATCAGGTCCAATCACATCACGGATATCATAACTGTTGCGCTGTGGGTTCCACTCAACCCGACTTTGCCAGAAAGCAGCTGTATCTAGGATAATTTCTGCACCATAATCGCGCATCCATTCATCATCACCGGTATGCCGCCAGTAGTTCAAAGCAGCATAAGCCACATCTGTGCTGATATGCACTTCAATGTCACCGCACCAGATGCGGATTTGCTCACCGTTTTTACCTGGTACCCACCGGGGAGTCACTTCATCACCAGTAGTGGCACTTTCCCAAGCATACATTGCGCCAGAGTATCCCGCTTCTTTGGCTTTGCGTCGCGCCCCATCTAAAGTGTGGTAGCGGTAGGTCAGCAGGTTACGTGCCAGCGCTGGCTGAGTTAAGGTTAGGAAGGGCAAGATAAAAATTTCTGTATCCCAAAAGATGTGTCCGCTATAAGCAAAACCGGAGAGGGTTTTGGGAGGAATGCTGACTCGGTCATCATGACGTGGTGCAGCAGCAAGCACTTGGAAGATATTGTAGCGAATGCTCAACTGCGCTTTGCGATCGCCTTCAATAATTATGTCACTGTCTTGCCACACCTGCTCCCATGCTGCAATGTGAGCCGCAAACAGGGTGGAGTAGCTTGGTTCATCAGCTAGCCTATCTAAGGCTGCTGCCATCGGGGTTTCTGTATCCCGTGAAGTAAACAAGGTGACAATTTTGTCAACGGTCACTGTTTGTCCTGGTACGCATTGGAAGGTTTTTGTTAAGCTTGGGGAACCATTCTGTTCGCTCAAGGGTGCAGCATCTTCACCCTCGACAACAAGCTTAGCTGCCATACCAAGTTGAATTCCAGAATGGAGAGTTTGGCTGTGCAACCAGACAAGATTTCCTGCACTACCAGAGTTTAGCGTTTGCCAGTGTTTGACACCTTGGGTATCCTGTTCGGGATTAAACTCAACTTCAACTGAGATGTCACCTTCAAAATCTTGGGATGTGATTTCACAACGGACAGCTAAAACGTGTTGATCTGCTAGACTAGCGAAACGCTGAAAGTGGAAATCCACAGTATGACCTTGTGGAGAACGCCACCGTACTTCACGGTTCAATAAACCCAAGCGCATATCGAGCCGACGCTCATAGTACAAAAGTTCGCCAGCGTCAAGACGGAAGCGTTCTTCTCCGACTTTCACAACCAAGGACAGCCAGCTGGGGCAGTTGACAAGTTGCGTAGTGGCGATCGCAACATCATCATAAACACCATTAATGATTGTTGCTGCGGAATCATTGGGATATCCTTCCTCGAAAGTTCCCCGTGTTCCCAAGTACCCGTTGCCAACGGTGAAGACGGTTTCTTTGTGGTGCAGTTCGTTGGGATTGAACTCTGTTTCAATCACGTTCCAGCCAGTGGAGTCAAGGAGTTGCTGATTGTTTTGGCAAGTGTCAGTTGAGTAGTAGAGCATTACTTAATAAAACCTATATTTTGGTGTTTATGTTGGTCGGGATGAAATAGCTTTTTTAGGGGTTAGATTCAGTTATTGACTACAAACAGTTGAACGCCACTTACAGAAAACTTGGGGATTCCCTGCAACGCTGTGGGTTTTTAGGACTGTCCTCCCCTGCGCCCCTCTGTTTGGACTCATATAAATCCTTAACAGGGAAGAACGATGCCTTCTTGAAAAGAAAGGTTCCCATTTTCATCGATCGTTTGATAGATTGTATTAACTTTTTTCGTTAAAAATTTTAAATATTTAGATCTGAAACAATAAAATTTATAAATTAATTTATCAGATCTGACAAAAAAGTTGATGGACAGTAAGTTATCTCAGAGCGCTTTCGGGGAGGTATATTTGTTTGGAGTGCGTTGTTATAGCTATTATCTCCTGCTAGATGAAAATCTTTATCACAACTTTTATACAATGTATTATATTTTAATCTTTTCTTTAGAATGACACATTATTATTAGCATATTTTTTTGTGAAGACCCTGCTCATAAAAATAAGCAGGGGGAGCAGGGGAAGCGCTTGGGTTGCAGGGGAAGAAAATTTTGATTTATAACGCAGCAAGAAGAATATTCGCAATTTCAATGCATTGCAGCAATGTAAAGTTTAACCAAAATACCATCAGACCTTAACTTCGCCTTATGTATAAATATATTAAGAAGAAGCAACTATGTAGTACTAAATTTACTCAACGAATTTCCAATGAAACTTCTACACCGTCATGACTTATACGGATGGTCATCCTTTAATAAAGAACGCAATATAGATTTCAATAGTATTGCTTGGATTCGTCCAGACGGTAATATCCTCATCGACCCATTGTCTTTGTCATCCTACGACTACGAACATCTCAATTCCTTAGGTAGTGTTCGTTGGATTGTGATCACCAATTCAGATCACGTACGTGCAGCGAAGGAACTCGCATATGTGACTGGTGCCCAAATTGCAGGTCCGGCTGCTGAACGAAGTCAGTTTCCTATTGAGTGCGCTCGCTGGCTTTGTGATGGCGAAGAGTTAGTTCCAGGGTTGCAGGTGATTGAATTGCAAGGCTCGAAGACACCTGGTGAGCTGGCACTGCTTTTGGACAAGACAACTCTGATCACAGGCGATTTGATCCGAGCACACAAAGCAGGAAGCCTAACGATTTTACCCAATGACAAACTTTGCAATCAAGAGCAAGCGGTTGCCTCAGTCCAAAGACTTGCCCAGATAAATGGCATAGAGGCTGTACTGGTGGGCGATGGGTGGCCAGTTTTTCGGGATGGAGGTTTAGCGTTGAAAGAACTTGCAGCTAGCCAACGACCGAAGTCCACCTAGTGGTTGAGGGAATACGAAGTCATATCATGTCCGATTAAATAACCTTACTAAATGTGTAGTGAGGACTTTAGTCCTCTTCCACGAAAACAAGGACTTCAGTCCTTACTACTAGAATTGCTGAATTTGGGAGGGGGCAATTGACTGACGTCGTAGTTGGCTTAGATCTGGGTACAGGAGGAGTGCGGGCGATCGCTGTTGATCTGCAAGGGCAAATTATCGCTACTACGACGAAAAGCTATCCCCTGTTAACCCCACAGCCCGGTTGGACAGAACAGAACCCATCGGATTGGGTTGAGGCTAGTTTGGATGCCTTATTCGATATTGCTCAACAGCTAAATGGACACCGAGCAATTGCCCTCGGTTTGTCTGGACAAATGCATGGCATGGTTCCTCTCGATGCAGAGGGCACAGTGATCAGACCGGCAATTTTGTGGAATGACCAGCGCACTGGTAAAGCTGTTGATGCGATTGAAGCCACTATTCCCCGTCAGGAGTTGATCCAGCGCACTGGAAATCCTGCAATTACCGGGTTTCAGCTTCCGAAGCTCGTGTGGTTACGGGCTGAAGAACCGCAAGCGTATGCTCGGCTGTGGCAGATTCTTTTGCCAAAAGATTATCTGGGATATGTGCTCACTGGCGAGCTAGTGACAGAGCCGTCTGATGCTTCCGGTGTCGGGTGTCTAAATCTGGCGAATCGGCAATGGGATACGGATATTCTCAATGCTCTCAATATCAACCCAGCGTTGTTCCCCTCTGTAGTCGAGTCTACGGCGATCGCCGGACGGTTGAAATCAGAAATCGCCGCCCGCGTGGGGCTACCTGCTGGATTACCTGTGGTTGCAGGAGGAGGCGACAATGCAGCAGCGGCGATCGGTTTGGGAATTTCATCGAGCAACCTCAACCGGGGCAGTCTAAGTATTGGCACGTCGGGAGTTATCTTTGCACCGTGCGATCGCCCCATTCCCGATCCAGAAGGTCGGGTGCATTTGTTCTGTCATGTGGATGGTGGCTATCATCTGCTAGGAGTGACGCTGGCAGCAGGTGGTTCTCTGCGTTGGTATCGAGATACATTTGCACCGAATATTCCCTACACCGAGCTGATGGATATGGCAGAACGTTCTTTGCCGGGTGCCCGTGGTGTTCTATTTCTGCCCCACCTCTCAGGAGAACGCAGTCCCCACCTCGATCCAGATACTCGGGGTGCCTGGGTGAATCTGTCATTAGCTCATACGCAGGCAGATATAGTTCGTGCTGTTTTGGAAGGTGTAGCATTTAGCTTGCGGGAAGCGTTGGAAGTTATCAAGCAGATAACTCCCGTTCATCAACTCTTGGCAACAGGTGGAGGTGCACGATCCAACATTTGGTTACGAATTTTGGCAGATGTTTTGCAAACAGAACTCATTGCTCCCAAAGCCGAAGAAGGAGCAGCTTACGGAGCAGCGATTCTGGCAATGGTGGGGGTTGGTGCATACCCCAACTTAGAAGCTGCACTTAAGATACTGCCGCAGGATAGCAATGTCGTACAGCCGCAGGCAAATGCTGTGTATGAAGCAGCGTTCAAGCAATACAAGCTACTGTACGAAGCCCTTAAAGCCGTTCGTTGACATGAAGTGGATCATCCTTATTTAGCTAGTAGGGTGCGTTAGTATAAATCAATCAGGTTCTGGTTATGCAAACAGAGGTGTTGTATCCGTGTAAAACCTCACAGAAGTAACCAAACCTTCTTCATTGCGGTCGGTAAAAGCGACTGCTCTGACGGTTACAGGTTTACCATCATTGCGTTTGTAATGATTTAAGGCTTCAAGGACAAAAGACGAATCACTGCCATAAATATTCAACAAGTCGTGTTCCAAACTGGCAAAAGTCTTCCAGTAAGCAGCAAGCCCCTGCATGATAACCTGTTTGCCTTCCATTGGAGGGTTGTTGTTCGATTGTACGGAACAATCATCCGCAAGAAATCTACTATATGCCTCAATGTGTAAGCTATCCAATGCTTCTAAGTATTTCAGATACCACTCGTAAGTTTCGGGTGAAAGCTGATTGACTCTGAGATTATCAGTTTTCATCAATCACTCCTCTTGATTACCTAAAGACTTGATCACGTTATCTCACTATGCACCAATTTTGGCAATTGCTCACCTTTAGAGTTTCTCAGCCTACCAGAATCTTCGTCGTGATTTCTAACACTCCTTCTTTAATCTGAATGTTGCTCGCCAAGCGCGATGGCACAGAGTGCCCGCCTAAAGGCGATCGCGCTTGGTTTGGTTGTCGTCGTAGACATCCCCCCATCACCTCATAACTAAATCTGTGAGAAAATAATCTTGTTGTCCTATAGCCAATGCGATCGGCTACGACCTATGATTTCTACCATCAAGCGCCGCTACAGTTTGGATGAATATCGCGCGCTCGAAGAAAAAGCGGAAGGACGCAGCGAATATCGAGATGGAGAAATTATACCCATGCCCGGAGGAACCCTCAAACACAGCCGCATCAGTGGTAATATTTTTGCCTTTCTCAAGTTTCTGCTGCGCGATACTCAATTTGAGCCAATTAACAGCGATTTGCGGCTGTGGATTCCTGAACATCGACGCGCAGTATATCCAGACGTGATGATTTTTAAGGGCGAACCGCAACTGAATAATGATCGCTTAGATGAAGTCTTGAATCCTATTTTAATTGTTGAAGTACTATCTCCTTCCACCGCAGATTACGACCGACAAAATAAATTTCGGATCTATCGATCAATTGAAAGCTTTAGCGAATATTTATTAGTCGAGCAGGATGAAGCTTTTGTCGAACGTTATAGCAAGCAAACCCAAGGTTGGTTGCTCAATGAATTTAAACGCTTGGAACAATCTATTTCCCTAGACTCAGTTCGGATGGAATTGCCAATGGCGGAAATTTATCGCGGCGTTGCTTTTGAGTAAAATAGCTCTGGCTTAAAGAAGCGATACTCCAGAGGAGCCGCCCAAAAGGCGATCGGCTTTTTCGAGTATTCATTATTTTATTTAGCAAGAAATACTATTAGCAACATTGAGCCAACCTTCAATCGCGTCCTTTTAAATCAATGTTGATTGCCAAGCGCGATTGGCTTTGCCACTGCCCCTTGGGCAATCGCCCACTTTGTTAATATTATAAAATTCCTAGTGGAGCATGGCAGAAATAACTATCCAGTTGAAAAAGTTTAAAAAGCTTATTGTACAAACTTTCTTCCCATCTGCCATCTGCCATCTGCCATCTGCCTTCATGCACTAATAGGTGCGTTGTCCCTCGCGCAACATACCACACTCCTCCTGTATATATGGCTATTCTTTAAGCAACGCCGTAATCTGTGTACTGCCTTTTATACGGAGGTTGCAATCCCAAAACAATATCGTCTTTCGGAACACCCATTTTAACTAACTCCTCAGCAGGATTCTGATCTGTTAAGTTCTGCTGAAGCCATATTTTTCCGTTTTTAATGTCAAAATGCATCACACATCGATAAATGCGATTAAATTGTTGCCAACCCACATTCATCCACTGATAATGATCTCGCTCTGTATCAAAGATAAGTTGAGCCTCTACCTGATCATCTGAAACATCGTCACTGGTATAACGAGTAAGCAAGGTCTGAATGTACTCTCGATACTTAGCTATTTTATCCATCTAGTTCTCCACAAGGGTACTCCCGCCACACCGCAGGTTGGCGGTGAGGGGAATTGTGGGACGATTGGAGGGGTTCAATACCCCTTCAATCGTCAATATGCGTCTTGATTTTCTTTTTAAGATTACGAATGTGTTCACGGATTACCTCTGTTTGAGTTCTACTTTCTTGACGACAATAAGCTTTCAGTATTTCTAACTCCGATTCTGGTAATCGAATTGTTAAAGGTTTATCACGATTCATACTGCAATTTTGAATAAATATGCAGTACAATAGTAGCATGAAGCTAACTTACCAGTACAAACTTAGTCCCACATCAGAACAGGTTGTTATACTTGAAACCTGGGGTGAGTTGCTGCGCCGTCACTACAACTATGCGCTAGGACAAAGACTGGATTGGCTAAATCGCACAAGATGCCAAATTGACCGTTGCAGTTTACTTTGTGAACCAATTGGTGAGATTCCAGACAAACCTGACTATTACACACAAGCATCCGACCTTAAGCAAACTAAAGAATTATTTCCTGAATACAAAAACATTTACGCCGACTGCCAACAACAGAATTTGATGAGGTTGGACTCATGCTGGAAGCGTTGGTTAATCCCTGACAAAAACGGTAAGAGGGGAGGACGACCACGTTTTAAGAAGCGTGGCGATATCTGTTCTTTTACCTTCCCGCGTGTTAATTCGCCGAAGGCAGGCGCACACTTAACAGGTAATACCTTAAAACTTTCTAAGATTGGTGAGATTGAAGTCATTTTGCACCGTCCAATCCCAGACGGATTTGAAATTAAACAGGCAACAATTTTACGTAAAGCTGATGGATGGTATGTAAGTTTCTCTTTGGAAGATAAAACCGTTCCTGCTGCATTACCTATTGATGAAATTAAATCTGCTACTGGCATAGATGTTGGGTTGGAAAAGTTTTTAACCACTGCTGATGGACAAAGCGTTGCTGTACCACAGTACTATCGGAAAGCGCAAGCAACCTTAGCTCGTCAACAACGCAAGCTTGCACGTAAAACCAAGGGGTCTAAAAACTACCAAAAACAAGCCAACAAGGTTGCCAAACTTCATTTGCACGTTGCCAGACAGAGAAAAGAGTTTCACTTTCAAGTTGCTCATTGGTTGGTTAACTCCTATGACTTAATTGTTTTTGAAAACTTGAACATCAAAGGACTAGCTAGAACACGACTGGCTAAGTCAATACTAGATGTTGCTTGGTCGGCATTCCTCCAAATCATGCAAGCAGTAGCGGTCAGACGCGGCAAGCATACACGAGGAGTTGACCCTAGAGGAACTAGTATCAATTGTTCGGGATGTGGACAGAGGGTTGAAAAAACTCTTGCCGTCCGTGTTCACAGTTGTTCCTGCGGGTTAGTTATTGACCGGGACTGGAACTCAGCACTTAATCTTTTAAAACATGGGTCGGTTGGACTACCGATTCCTGGCTGTGGAGGATACTTGGATACAAGTCCTGTGAAGCAGCAAGTCTCATTTGTGAATTTGAGATGCTCCCGCTACACCGCCTGCGGTTAGCGGGAGAGTTGTCACGACAACTGTTAGCAATATCGAGCCAACCTTCAATAGTGACAATTCAACTACCATCTTTGAGGATGTGAATTTCAATTTGGTCGCTTGCCCAGCTTAGACGATCGCTCTCCAGTGCTAGACGGGCATCGCGCTAAAGTTGCTCGTCTGGTACTGGAGGGCAGCGATCGCTGATTAAGTTAAGAGTTGGGGGAAAGTTAGTCTTTTGCCTTGATCGTCCAATTGAGGGCAAGTTGTCCTGCAAGTCGGCGTTGCTCACCTTCTCGTAAAGGATGATAACGAGCAGCTTGAGCATCACGGAACAATTGCTCTAAACCCAGCGAACGATAAAACGCAGTACCACCCGTAGCTTCCATTGCCAGATCAACGACATTGAGCACAGCACGTGCTGCTAACGTGCGACCTATCATAATTTGATTAGTGGTATCAAATCCAGGTTGACTGGTATCTGCCACTGTAATCATGTGTTGTAGCGCTAACTTTGCAGCCATCAGTTCGTTCTCGATGCCGCCGACTAAGTAGCAAATATGGTTATCTTCTGGGCGTTTCTGAATCAACTGCACCGTTAAGTCTCGTGCGGCTTCTGCCACACCCACATATACTGAGTAGACCAATGGCATTGCCAGCATTGAGATTATGTGAAACAAAGGATGCCACTTACCCTGGGGTCGTCTCAGCGCGATCGCTGTATCAGGCACAAATACATCCGATAACAGGATGTTGTGGGAGCCTGTGCCCTGCATGCCCATTGCGTGCCAAACGGGATCAATCTTGACTCCTTCAGCATGAACAGGAATCGCAAAATGCAGAACAGTGGAGCCAGCTTCTGGATCATCGTAAACAGCGCTAGTCATGAGCAAATCACCGGCGGGGGCACCGCTAGCAAAGACTTTACAGGCGTTAATGTAAAAACCACCTTCGACCCGAGTTGCCGTACCAGAGCCTTGTAACCAATCAGAACCACCGCTACTGAGGAGGATAATTTGTTCCATTGCCACTCGTCGCAGCAAACCCTCCATAGGAGCATTTTGATGACGCCAACGCCATACAGGTATCATTACTTGATGCGTATGCATGGCAAAAGCAAGCGCAGTGGAGCTGCAATGATGGGCAAGCTCACGCAGCACTCCACACATCTCGATGTAGCTTGCGCCTCCACCGCCTAACTCAGTAGGCACACCCGCCGAAACGAATCCATGCTGTTTCAAATCTGCAAAGTTTTCAGTAACAAAGCGATCGTTTTCGTTTGCATCAGTGCGACGTTCTGCAAATTGAGAACCTAAATTTTTAGCAAATTCTATCCAGGGTTTGGCAGGTGAATAGGCTGTAGGGGCTTGTAATTCCAACATAGTGTCGTCCTTTAGAGTTATAGGAATTGATTTCAAATACGGGCAAACTTAATTGAATAGTTGATGAAAGACAATGTGCAGACCACAGGGGGATTGCACTCGTCTTTATGATTTAGAAACTGTCAATCTGGAGACAGTTAAATTGAAAATGTTTGAACGTTGTGTGATGTCCCTTCAGATGCTACGTTTTTAACAGCGGCTTAACGGATAATAATGCACTGTAACTCTATACTTGACTATAAAAACGGGATGTGCAATGACTAAGACTCTGGACTTCTTGACTGAAACGCCAGACCAGTAAATGTCACTTTAGTGAGTGAACGGTTGTAAGAATTCTTAAAAGTGCTATGGATGTTCTCTCTGATGTGCTTCGAGTGATTCGCCTTTCGGGTGGTGTCCGGTTTCGTACCGAGTATTTTGCTCCCTGGAGTATTGAAACGCCACCGCCAGATCAGTTAGCAGTGCTACTGCAAGCAGCTTCACGGCGAATTGTCTCGTTTCACATTGTTGCTGAGGGAACCTGTTGGGTAGAAATTGATGGATGCTCTCAAAGCAAACAACTCTCTGAGGGAGACATCATTGTTTTTCCCTATGGCAGTTCTCATATTTTGAGTGATCAACCTGGTAAACCGCCGATTCCAGTCGGAGATATCCTTCCTCCTCAACCCTGGTCAGATATGCCAGTTCTGAAATATGGCGGAAATGGAGCGCTGACCCAGCTTGTCTGTGGCTTTTTGCTGTGTGACGAACTGTTGTTCAATCCATTTCTGCGAACCCTTCCCCTCCTGATGCATATTCCAGTCTTTGCAGAGCCAGTTTCTCCGCTATTAGAAACTGGAGTTCGCTACATCATTCAAGAAACGCTCGGTGATCGTCCGGGCAGCAGTTGTTTACTGGCACGGTTAACCGAGTTAATGTTCGTGGAAATTCTCCGGAACCAGATGCAGCAAATATCAGAACAACAGCTTGGTTGGCTGGCTGCATTGAATGACTCAATTGTGGGTCAGGTACTGAATTTGCTGCACGCTCGCCCTGAACATAACTGGACAGTGACAGAGCTGGCAGGACAGGTAGGAGTTTCGCGATCGACACTGGCAACTCGCTTTACTCAACTGTTGGGACAGCCACCCATGCAATATTTAACACAGTGGCGGCTACAGCTAGCGGTGAACTTGCTAAAAAGTACAGATGCAGGCATGGTAAAGATTGCCACTCAAGTGGGTTATGAGTCAGAAGCCGCATTTAACCGAGCATTCAAGCGTCATTTAGGCATGCCTCCTGCAACGTGGCGACGTGGAAGTGGTATTGCACACCACTGAGAGAACACTAGTTGAGCACTAATAAGTACATCCAGTTGGACAAGCAATGCTGTGAACGGTCTTCTTGTTTGCGTTATACCTTTAAGTATAATTAAAATAACCCACTCTATGTATGTCATCACTCAAGCCTAATCCGTTATTTAAGACTGAGGACTTTGATAAGTATCAATGGATAGCGATACTAGACCGAGTGATACCTAAGCAATGCTGGAATTATAGTGAAGAATTTCGAGCGAGAGCCGAAGCCTATCAATTATCTGGTGATACGCTTGGGCAAGAAGTCTTTAAATTCTTGAGCGAAATTACCTCGATTTTGATGGAGCCTCTTGGATTAAAGAGTATTTCCATTGTGGAAGAGACTATGTTAGCAGTTTTATCCGATGATCAGCTTGCTTTGTTGAGAGAGTTGATTGTAAGGGTAATTGATCCTGAAATGCGGGCAAGGATAGCTGATATCCTCTGGATTTGCAAACGAGATCCAGAAAGAGGTAGACCAATTCAGATGGCTAGAGTGGCTGTAGAGTCATATCTTCAAGCAGCTAAAAATCTTGAAAACACAGAAAATTGGATGGCTTGTTATAACAGACTACAGCGAGCGGCACAATTAGCCCCTTTAGTTGATGGGAAGAAGAGTACAGAAATGTGCTGCATAGTTGTTTCTCACATTGAGCAACTTATAGATCGTTATGCAGTTGTAGAAGATGAGTTTATAACTGGTAGTGCAATGAAGGTACTTCAGGAAGATTTAAGGAAAAGCCTCAGTGCTATTAAAATCGATCTTGCTGGCTATGCAGCGAAATATGCAGAAGTTGCTGCTCAAAAGGCAGTTTTTGCGGCAAACTTTCAAGACTACCATAAAGCTTTCTATCAAAAGAAAGCATACCGACAGATAGAAGGCGAGTGGTACAAAATAGCCAATGACAAAGAAGCTGAACGTAATGCAAGACTGCATTTTGGAGAAGTAGAGGTTTGGTACGCTCAACAGGCACTAATTAGTAATGAGCCTAATTCTTACGCTGTAGCTGCTGGAAGAATTAAAAGTGCAATCGCAGTCTTTAAGAAAATCGAAGATACTTTTGGGCGGAGACAAGATACTTCTGAACGTATACAAGAATTACACAAACAGATGCTTGCTTATCAGAAACAGTCAATGTCCCAAATGGTTAGTATTGCTATTGCTGATCCAGATGATTTTCGCGATCCAGAGATGCAACAAGTAGCAAGAGAGTTAGTTAAAGGAAAGACTCTGCGTGATGCTTTGTATTCTTTAGCGTTTGGGTATAGGCTGATTTCCACTGTTGAAGATCTCCAAACACAAGCAGAAGAAGAGATGCAGTCCTATAAGTTCTCTCATTTAATTCCGACAACCTTTGTTGATGAAGAGGGAAAAACAAAAGCTATTAGCGGAAATGGAGAGGATGATTTAAAGAACACAATGTTCAAAATTGCAAAATTCTATCAAGGTTGGTATGGGCTAAATTTTATTGTTCCTGCTTGCCATCAAATTCGCTCTGAACATAATGTAACCTTAGAAGATTTATCTTTTGTCTTCCATGAAAACTCATTTATTCCAAAAGGACGTGAACCTCTTTATGCCCAGGGTTTAATGGCTGGTTTGCAAGGAGATCCCGTAATTGCAGCACACTTGCTGATTCCACAGCTAGAGAACTCCTTGCGTCATGCCTTGAAGCAGGACGGTTCCATCGCATCTAAGAAGGAAACTATTCAGGACGACTTCCTTCTGCATGAAGTCTTAAATTCGCCTGATTTGATACGGGTTTTAAAAAAGGACATAATTTTTACCCTAAAGGGTTTGTTAGTTGAACGTATGGGATCTAATCTCAGAAATGAGATTTGTCATGGTCTACTTGATTATGGTCACTTTTTTACGCCTGAATTGCCATACTTCTGGTGGGTAACACTACGTCTGTGTCTTGTACCAACCTACAGACAGTGGGCTGATGAGACCAAAGAGAAAAGGTAAGATGGCATTGCCGATGTGATCGCTTTGTTATGCTGATGCACGTACGGGTTTGGCAGCTACAAAATGGTAAGGTGAAGCTCACCTTATAAAGGGTAGGTTGAAAACCCCGCGCTTTTAAGCCGGGGATGAAAACCACAACGTAGGCTTTAGCCTACCGTATTGTTTTCTTTTTGTGGTTCCGGAAGTGAATCTATCCATTCATCAACCAAACTACTAATAGTCCGGTCTAATTGAGCAGATAATAAGACTAACTTATAATATCTGCGGTCAGTAATTCTGCAATTTAATCTTTTAACTTTCATTTTGTCCCCCGTTGGCTATATAATAATATTAAAATATATTCCGTTAAGCAAATCAAGGAGGTGATAACGCAGTGCTAGTACTAGAGTACAAAGTAAAAGGTAGGCGACAGCAGTATCAAGCTATTGATGAAGCTATTAGAACTACTCAGTTCATTAGAAATAAGGCTATTCGCTACTGGATAGATGCACCTCGTGAGGCAAAAATCAATAGAATAGCGTTAAACAATTACTCTACAGCACTGCGTAAAGAGTTTAAGTTTGTTGAGGAATTAAACTCAATGGCTTGTCAGGCTGCAACAGAAAGAGCATGGTCAGCTATTGATAGATTCTACGGTAACTGTAAGTCTAAGAAACCAGGAAAGAAGGGATTCCCAAGATTTCAAAAAGATAACCGTTCAGTTGAATACAAGACTTCAGGCTGGTCAATACATCCGACAAAAAAACGTGTCACCTTTACCGATAAAAAAGGTATTGGAGAACTCAAACTACTGGGTAAATGGGATATTTACACTTACCCTGTCAAATCTATTAAGCGTGTTCGATTAGTCGGTAAGGCTGATGGATACTATTGTCAATTTGCAGTTGATATTGAAGTTAAAACTGAACAGAGAACAGGTGATGGCGAGTTAGGTCTTGACGTTGGGCTTGAGTTTTTCTACTCTGATTCCAATGGACATCATGAAGAGAATCCAAGGTTCCTAAAGAAAGCCGAGAAAGCTATCAAGCACGCTCAACGACAAATATACAAAAAGGAGAAAGGGAAAAACCAACGACGGAAAGCGAGACAGAGATATGCTCGGAAGCATTTAAAAGTAAATAGGCAACGTAATGAGCATTCCAAGAGACTGGGACGCTGCGTATGCAAAGCTAACGCTTTAGTCGCCTATGAAGATTTAAACGTTCGAGGCATGGTAAAGAATCACTGTTTGGCTAAGTCTATTAATGATGTAGGTTGGGGTCTTTTCCGTCATTGGTTGGAATATTTTGCTGGTAAGTTCAATACTACAGTTGTAGCTGTCAATCCTAGATTCACTTCTCAAAAGTGTTCGGATTGTGGTGCAATTGTGAAAAAATCTCTTTCAACTCGTACCCATAAGTGTAGTTGTGGATGCGATTTACAAAGAGATGTGAACGCAGCGATTAATATTCTCAATCGCGGCATCGCTAGGGACGGGCAGTCCCGAAGTAACGCTACAGGAGTCGGAACCTCTACGCTGCTTGGGGCAACCCTGGCAGAGCAAGTTCTGACGTAGAATGTAGAATCCCCTGGTTTTCCGAACAAATGAGCGGTAGCGAAATTTGTTCAACCAGGGGAGTGTCAAGTAATGGATACATGAGATTTCAGTTTTGCGAGAATATCCCAAGACCTCGTCCAGAGAATCGACCCTCCTTCTTCTGGGTCAACGCTATGCGATGCATTTGGTAGGCGCGAAGCCAAGACCGCGCCAAAATCTGGGGAGTGAACTGTACTAGTATCCAAACCGCCATACCAGAGATCCACAGGAACGGTGATGTCCTCCAGCTTCACAGGCCATGAACCCAGCGCATTGACGAGATCTCGCGCGTATCCTTGTGCGCCCTGCGAGAAACCCTCCTTCAACGCCTGCTGATATGCTTCGCCCAACGTGTCACTCTCATACAACGCCCGATCGCGCTGGGCACTCATCCCTATGATTAACTGCCACAGCCCCTCCTGCGTTGCCATCTGCGAAAAGTGCTGCTCAAACCTCACAGCATCTTGTTGGACAGCAGCAATCATCCCCTCTACATCCGGATGCAAGAGCGGTCTCACACGCGGATGGGCAAGTTCGTCCTGACCCGATACAATTGCGATCGCCTTCACGAGGTTCCGTCCTGCAAGAGCCAATGCGAACGGTGCACCTTGAGAGAAACCAACGGCGAGAACATCATGTAGATCATTGACCTGAATAAACTCCCGCGTGTCATCCACCCAAGAAGACAACGTCTTGTTAGGGTGAGCGTCGGACAAACCCAAGCCAGGTCGGTCAATGGCAATAAGTTTCAAACCGAGACCTGGGAGGTCGCTCGCCCCAAAACCAAGCCACCCGCTCATTCCAGCTCCGGTGCAAAACAAAACTGGAAGACCGTCAACAGGTCCCCATTCGGACCACGCGAGCATACGACCATCATGCAGTTGCATCTTTGCCTGTCTTTCGGGTGGTGTCACAAGATTGTTCATGTTATTCAAAATACTAAATCTTTGAGATGGTCTTTGAACTGGCGTAGGATTCCGCTCTCAGTGCTTGACAGGTTTTGAGCCATGAGCGGACAAAAACAGATGATGGTGCTTTGCGCTTTGCGACAACGCACGCTACGGCTTACGCAATAAATATAGTGATCATTGTATTGTCTGTTAACTGTCAAGGGTAGATTTGCTTAAAAGTTATACAACTTTATTTTGGCGGATACACTCGGCATACCAGTCATAACTAGCTTTCGGGATTCTTTTTTGTGTTTTGTAATCCACATAGACAATCCCAAAACGTCGAGAGTACCCCCAAGCCCACTCAAAGTTATCCATCAGACTCCACAGAAAATACCCCTTTAAAGGATACCCTTCACGAATAGCTCGATCAGCCGACTTGAGGTACTGTCGCAAGTACATAATCCGGTCTGTGTCAATGACTTCACCATTAGCGTTCACTTCATCTTGTGCAGCGCAACCGTTTTCGGTGATAAACACCGGTAAGTCATTACGCCCCAAGGTTTCGCTCACATGACGGATACCCCAATACACACTCTCAGGCAAGATATTCAGCCAAGGCAAATACATTCGCGGGTAGGCTTTGGGAAGCTCAAGGAACTCGTAACCTAGCTGATTATTAGCAGCACGAACATAAGTGCCAGTGTAGATGTTAAGACCAAGCGAGTCGAGAGGCTGGTGGATGATTTTTAAGTCTCCTGACTCGATATCCGGGGCATCTTGTTTCAACTTTTCCAACATTGCTGGACTGTAAGCACCCGTGAGGGCAGGGAAAATAATGCCGCCATTCACCCAATTGGTGTGGAATGCGCTCTTTGCTGCTGCAATATGAGCGGGGGACTCGTTAATCGGAACTGTGACGGAAATGCTATCTACCAAAGACACTTTACAAGGAACGGGTGAGGCGGCACGGATAGCTTGGCACCCTAACCCATGAGCAAGTAGGGCGTGGTGAGAAGTTTGCCATACTTCCTTTTTACTACTGACTCGCTTTCCTGGGGCGTGTGGTGGTTGCTGCTTATCGTCATAACTCATATGGGTAAAGCAGCAGATTTCGTTAAGGGTCATCCAGTGCTGAATGCGCGAACCTAACCGCTTGACAACTGCCGTAACATAATCAGCATAATCATATGCCATCCGCCGACTTTGCCAGGAACCGTACAAGTCTTCCAGTGCTTGGGGGCTATCCCAGTGAAATAGGGTAGCGTGGGGAGTGATGCCGTACTCGTGCAAGTAGTCCACCAAGCGCTTGTAAAAATCCACTCCCTCTTCATTCACTTTTCCTCGACCATCAGGAATGATGCGAGGCCATGCAATGCTAAAGCGATAATGCTTGATACCTAATTTTGCCATGAGCTGCACATCTGCTTTGTAGCGATGGTAGTGGTCGCAGGCTACAGCACCAGTATCGCCACCTACAACCCTTCCGGTCGTGGCGCTGAAGCTATCCCATACGCTGGGTTTACGTCCCCCTTCTCGAGCTGCTCCTTCAATTTGATAGGCAGAAGAAGCAACACCCCAGCAAAAATCCTTGGGAAATTGTTGGATTGCGGTGCTGGTGGTATTTTCTTGCAACTGTCTATCTTTTAGCAACGCAGCACCTGGTAAAATGCCTGCACTCATAGCAACACTCGTGATTAAGAAATTACGCCGCGTTGTTTTTCCTGCCATAGGTTGCAAAAGTCACAAAATACCACACTTTGTATATACCATTACTTGTATATCTTTGCTAAGACGCTCTTTAGCGGTTTTGAGTGTTTTTGAACAGCTGTTGCTGATAACTCATGGTGCGTTCAAGAGTCAGGCATAATTGTCTGGTGAAGATTCACTCCGGTGAGGTTAGCTCCCTTAAGGTTAGCTCCCTTAAGGTTAGCTCCTGTGAGATTCGCTCCTGCCAAGTTCGCTCCTGTGAGGTTAGTCCATCTCAAGTCAGCAAAGCTCAAGTCAGCTTCACTCAGGTTAGCCCGTAACAGGTATGCACCACTTAGGTGAGCCTTGCTTAGATTAGCTTTGTACAGGTCAGTTTTGTAAAGGTAAGCCCCCATCACTTCCGCCTCGTACAGGTTTGCTTTGCTCAAGTCCGCCGCAATCAAGTTAGCTGCGATTAGGGTGGCATAACAGAGGTTAGCACGGGTTAACTTTGCTGTACCCAAATCGGCATCTTTCAAGTTAGCGCTTCTCAAGTCAGTTCCAATCAAGTTAGCATCAGCGATAATAGCGCCTTTGAGATTCGCGCCGCTAAGGTCAGATCCAATCAGATTGGCATGACTGAGATCTGCTTGTGTCAGTGTAGCACCGCTCAAGTTAGCAACACTGAAGTTAGCCGCGCTCAGGTTAGCTTCAATCAGGTTGGCACCCTTGAGATTAGCACCATTGAGATCAGCACTGCTGAGATTTGCTTGCACGAGTAAAGCATTACCTAAATCCACCTTGCTCAAGTTTACGGAGTTGAGGAAAGCGCCTTTGAGGTTATCCCCTTGCAGGTTCGCGGCGCTCAGATCTGGTGAAATCTGGGGATTTTTCTTTCTCCACTCGATCCATGTGATTGCACCTGCTTTCAGTAAAGCCAGATGCTCAAGATTTGCCATTTTCTCTCCTTTATTCCTGACGCCCGATCTGGCGATTTATCCGACCAGCTACACTTTCAATCGCCGTTAATGCTCCCGCCGCACCAGCAAGAATATCCCGTTCTTGTCCACCTAAGTAAAGCCGTCCAAAGCTACCTACAGGTTGAACCGCAAGAATGTTAATCGCCGCCGCTTTCTCTGCTTCATTCGCAGCCAGTGCTGCATAAGCAGCAGGCTCAACTTCTAATACATACAGCGTTTGCCCAGCCAGTAGCATTTGTCCCCGGTTCGTGCGATTGAGAAGTTGTGCTTGGTAAGCATCAATGTTGCGGATAATCTGGTTAGAGACGACACGCGGTTTGAGACATTCGTCTTTTTTGACTCCTAGTGTCGCCAAAATGGCAGCACCAGCAGCTCGCGTTTCCCCTTGGGAGCTAGAATGAATTTCCAATAGACCGTACAGTCGTTCGACCACCAGTGCTCCCGGACGGACAGAAGCAGCTTTGAGAGCTACATCCGTAATCCGATTAATTTCAATACCAGGAGAGATTTCAATCCAGAGCGATGAATCTCCTGGTAATGGCAAGAAACCTTGGGCTACCGTTCCCATATATGCTGCATGTTGAGGTTGCAGGCTGTCGAGAAATACGAAACTGCGTAGTTCTATTCCCAAGGTTTTGCTCTCCAGTCATGAGGGACAAAGTTATCTATTGCAAGAGGTGAATTGTAACCAACCTTAAACTACCACAAGGCTGGGTACTAGAGTTTAGGCGTTGCTGAATGTAAAAATGAATTGCCCTCATCCCCAACCCTTCTCCCCAAGGGAGAAGGGAGCCAAAATAGTGACAGTGGAAGTCCGCGCATTTGGGCTGATTTAGATTTGTGGAAATTAGATGCGTTTACCCTGGACTTCACTCATCGCCCTTTGGACAGACAACTTCTCTCACCTCAGTTGCAGAATGTTTTGATAGCTGATGCTACAATTGCCTCTGATTTTGCCATTGTTAACTGGGCGATCGCCTGGTTAAATGTAGAGGTAGCTTGCGGATTCAAACTCACCTCATCCAATCCTAACCCTAGTAAAATCGGCGCTGCTAGAGGATTTCCTGCTAAACGGATTAGAGTCTGAAAAAATCCCCGGATTCCGCTTCCCTAAAATTCGGGGATACGTCAATTTGGGCTTGCTATTTCAACAGTCGCCCCTCGGAGTCCTCAACCAGATTCGCACATCCCTTGAGGAGAAACGCCGCTTTGGGACTCTTTACTGGGTACCTCAGATCTTGCACCATTCTCAACAAGAGCCAGAGGCTCTAATATCTCGTTACCAGGTTGAACCTGGTAACGAGGGTTTGGAGGCTGAGCCTCCTCAGTGTTGCAACAGGTGGAAGATATCAGGTACTGGGGACTGGCAAGATGTTCTTACAGGATTTGGGCGGGGTTTGAATCCCCGTCCATAATCCTCCCAGTCCCTAATCCCCAATCCCCAATCCCCAATTCAACAGATCCAAACACAATTGCCGAAAATGATCACCCCGCTGTTCAAAATTGGCGTATTGGTCGAAACTTGCACAAGCAGGAGAGAGTAGCACCACAGGCGCTTGATGTTGTTTTGCTAATTCCGCTGATCTGGGAACAGCCTTCTCCATTGTTTCTACAATTTCGTAACTGTTATATCCTTCTTGTTGCAAGCGTTGAGCAAATACAGGTGCAGCACTCCCAATAAGCAATACTGAGGCGGCTTTAGCTTTAATTTTTGCCATCCACGCAGTGTCATCACCAGCTTTGGCTTCTCCACCAGCAATTAATACGACAGGGCTTTTAACGGATACCAAGCCAACTTCAGCAGCATCGTAGTTCGTTGCTTTACTGTCGTTGATGAAATCAATGCCTTCCCAAGTACAAATGTGTTCCAAACGATGAGGGACACCAGGGAATTCACGGATAGCCCGAGAAATCGCATCTTTATCAATTCCCGCCAAACGCGCGACTGCAACTGACATCAGCAAATTTTGCAGGTTGTGTTCTCCCACCATCCGCAAAGCGGAAACTTCTACAATAGGTTCATCTTGTAGAGACGCGCCGCCTTTTGTCTCTACAACCCAGCCATCTTCTATGTAATAGCCTTTGGAACCTATCAAATCATCTTTACCTTTGACGCTTGTCCAATAAGCATCACGCCAATCACTTTCACCAACCTTTTTTAAATATGGATCATCACCGTTGAAAACTTGTATCTCAGACTGACGCAGCAGGTGCGCTTTGATGTTGTAGTAGTTTTCTAAGGTTTTATGGCGACTGAGATGATCTGGTGTGAAAGTCGTCCAAACGCCGATGCGAGGCGCAAGGGAGCAAGATGATTCTATTTGATAACTGCTCACCTCTGCAATTACCCAGTCGATTTGAGTGTGGGGAGATGAAGAGGATGAGGGAGATGAGGAAGTAACTGCTCCCCCTGTTCCCACAGCCAGGGCGACTTCGCCGGCAGCGTAGCCAATGTTACCGCAGGCGGGAGCGTTTAATCCTGCTTCTTGAAAAATTGCGGCAATTAAGGATGTGGTAGTAGTTTTACCGTTTGTGCCAGTAATTGCTACCCAAGGTACTGATTGCAAATGTTGCCAAGCGAGTTCCATCTCTCCGATGGTTTTAATGCCCAATTCTCGTGCCTTAATTAACACAGGTATGTCCCAAGGTACGCCTGGGCTAACAACTATCAATTGGGGTAAATCTGAATTATTGAGTTCCAGGGAATATCCCAGTTTAACGGTTATTTGCTCTGCGGCAAGTTCCTGTTGTTGCTTGAGGAGGTCAAGGGAGGTGTTGCGATCGCCGATCTCCACCTCCCAACCTTCCCGTTTCAACAATCTCGCCGCAGCAATACCGGACTTTCCTAATCCAATGACGTGGCTTTTGGGCATAGACTGTGGCAGAGGTCCCTGGTTAAGCTCCATTATCGTAGCGTTTATTTCCTAAAATCACACAACTTTTTTTTACTCATGCTACAAATTTTTTACTATCGCACCAAAGTCCGCTAATATACGCGCATGGTTGCGAAGTAATCCGAGCAAATTTAACCGATTGCGTTTGATTTCTGGATTGGGATCCATAACTAAAACGCTTTCTGAACCGTCAAAAAAGTTGCTGACGGTGGGGGTAATTTCCCTTAGTGCTGTTACTAATTGCCTATAATTTCGTGATTGTTGTGCTGTTTGAGTTTGCGGCACTAAATCCACAATTGCATTGTAAAAAGCTTCTTCGGATGATTTTTGGAAGAGTTCTTTGTGAACTACTGATATTGGATCAAGTTGTTTGGTATCTAAATCTCCTTGAACCGCCAAACGAGTCGAACGGTTAACCGTTTCGTAGATGTTATCTAATGTACCATCACTGCGGATTTGTTGGAGGAAGGTGGCGCGATCGCGCACATCCAATAAATCTTTTAACGCCCTTTCTGCATATTCTGGGTCATTTTCTCCCAAAACTGCATTCACCAAGTCATAATCAATGCCTTTTTCTTCTTGTAGCAGCGTCCTGATACGTTGCAGGAAGAATTCTTGTAAAGCGGCTACTAATTGATTTCTATCTTTGTTATGTTCCTTAACAAAATCTGCGGCAATTTGCTCTAGTAACTGTTGCAGATTGATTGCTAGATTAGCCGCCCATGTAATGTTAATGATCGCATTTGCAGCTCGTCGTAAGGCGAAGGGGTCAGAAGAACCCGTGGGTATCATCCCCAATCCAAAAATGCTGACTAATGTGTCAAGCCTATCTGCCAAACCGACAATTTCTCCTACCAAAGTTTGGGGTAAAATGTCATCTGCCCCGCGAGGTAAATAATGTTCAAAAATTGCCGTGGCAACTGCTTCATCTTCTTGACTGGCTAAGGCATATTTTTGTCCCATAATTCCCTGTAATTCTGGGAATTCGTAGACCATTTGGCTAACTAAATCAGCTTTGCATAAAAGAGCTGCTCTTTGGATATTTTCTCGTTCTTTTTCGCTTAATTGCAGTTGTTCTGTTATTTGCTGGGCAATTTTAGAAATGCGGTCTACCTTAGCGCGCAACGAACCCAAATCCTCTTGGAAAGTGACTTTTTCCAACTGAGGTAAAAAGCTTTCTAAGGGTTTTTCTAAATCGGCGTCGTAGAAAAATCGACCATCGGCTAAACGTGCGCGGATAACTCTTTCATTCCCCACAGCAATGATGTCTGATTTCGTGGGGTCACCGTTAGAGACAGTGATAAAGTTGGGTAGTAATTCTTTTGAATCTTTAGCTTTGAACACAGGAAAATAACGCTGGTGACTTACCATCACAGTGGTAATCACTTCAGTGGGTAAGTTCAAAGACTCTGATTCAAATTTACCGATAACTGCTGAGGGAAATTCAACGAGGTTTGTGACTTCCTCTAATAAATCTGGGTAAATCTCTGCATAGCCATCTAACTTTTGTACAGATTCTTTGACTTGCTGGGTGATAGTATTTGCCCGTTCATCGGGATCAACGACGACATATGCATCAAGGAGCGCCGTGATATAATCAGTAGCCTGGGGAATTGTGACGCTTTCTGGATGCAAGACGCGATGACCTTGGGAAATGCGATCGCTCTTTATCGTCTCCGAACCATTATCTAATTCTATTGGCAGCACCGCCTCATCTAACAAAGCAACAATCCAGCGAATGGGACGAGAAAATGTCTTATCCCCGTCACCCCAACGCATCAACCGCTTGCCTTCGAGTTTGAAAATCCACTGGGGAACGAGTTCTGTTAAAATATCGGCAACCGGACGACCGGGAGTGAGTTTGCGTACAAACACAAAATCCCCTTTATCAGTAGCGCGAACTTCCAAGGCGTCGAGCTCCACACCTTGCTTTTTAGCAAAGCCTTGCGCTGCTGGTGTCGGTTTTCCATCTTTAAACGCAGCTTGTGCGGGGGGACCTTTAATTTCCTCTTCGCGGTCTGGTTGCTGGGATGGTAGATTTTTGATGAGTACGGCTAAACGGCGGGGAGTCCCGTAAACCTCCACAGCATCGTAACTGAGGCTGTTTTCTGCTAGAGTTTGGGGAATGCGCGACTTCCATTGTGCGATCGCGCTACTAAGAAAGCTTGCGGGTAGTTCTTCTGTACCGACTTCTAATAAAAATGCAGGCATAGGACACTGTTGTCAAGGAATAGTGGCTTAACTATATTAATCAATTCAACCAGTTTACCTTGGTTGTTATGCTTGCGTTACATTGATGCTACCTTCTTTTCTATTTCTGTTGCTTTTCTCGTCATGGCTAAATCCAAAATTCTTCAGGAAGACCGAGATGACACCTTCGGCTCATACTTTGAGATGAACGATGAACCTGATGAAATCTTAGCAGAGCTTGATTATAAACTCATCACGTGAAAGCTGTCTTTGCCGAGAACGAATTATGAGTATTTTAGTAGGGATTGTTGAGAAGTCTTGAGGAATGAGTATAACACAGGTTGGCTCTTTGGGGCACAGCAATGCTGTGCCCCAACCATGTAATTTGTTGTTTATGCAAATGAAAAACGGCGTATTTGTCTAAACATCACTGATTATCTTTTTTAAGATAGCATTAACATCTGTTCTTCTCAAACAGCTTCCATAGATTTCCTCAAACGATTGAATCGCTGCTTGGTATGTTTCTTGAGAATCATATTGTTTTTCAAAATATTCACCATCTTTATAACCGTATAGAATGAGATTAGAATCAACTATTTTCAAAAATTGTTGAACGATAAGAATTTGTTTTAGACTTTGAAAATATCCAGTTATATAACCATATAAGAAGCTGAAAAAATAGTTAATTTCTTGCCTGGAGAACTCTAAAGCGAATGGGTCACGTAATTTCTCAGTATCATAATCATCTCTGCCATTTTCCAGGATTCTATATATACTGAAGTAGACAGTGCCCCGATGGTCATAAATACGCATCAAGTAAAAGAAATCTCCTATCGGCTTTTTTACCACCAGTAATATTGGAAAACAGAAAGAACCTTTCCAATCATCAAAGAAATCACTACTGTTTCCAAATAGCCACTCTAAGGTGACAAATAGTTCTGCTAAGTTCAGCTTATCCTCTTTCTCTCGTTCAAAAAGATAAAGTTCTATGTAAAAGCTGTAATCATCTGCAATGGGGAGACTATTCGAGCGTAAATTCTTGTACTCTGTAGTATCCAAACTCCAAAGATGATAGTTGATTCCGCGAGAGTGCAAGTCAATTTTGTTTCGCTCTCTGAGTTGCCTGACTACCTGCTTCATAACTTTTATAGTTTATAAAATACTCTAACTCGTTCCTATGCTCTGCATCGCAATGCAGTACAGGAGGCTCTGCCTCCCAATGATTATATTGACGCAGAGCAGCCCACAGAAATGCATCCCTGCTCAGAGCCAATAGCACAGCACGCGTAAAACCTCACCCCCCAGCCCCCTCTCTGCTTGCGGAGAGGGGGAGCATTTTTTTGCCTATGGGCGGCAAAGACAGCAGGCGTAAAACCTCACCCCCCAGCCCCCTCTCCGCAAGCAGAGAGGGGGAGCATTTTTTTGCCTATGGGCGGCAAGACAGCAGGCGTAAAACCTCACCCCCCAGCCCCCTCCCCGCTTGCGGGGAGCAGGGTGGTTTCATACAAAGAAAGAAAAATAATAATAATTTGTAGAGGGTGGAGAAAAATTGATAAATAAAAAGTATGAATCTCATCGAACAATTGCAGCAAATCCCAGACTATCGACATATTCGGGGACGAAGACATGACTTCTGGTTGGTATTATTGTTGATCTTATTGGGAGCAATGACAGGGTATTGGGGCTACCGACCATTGGAAGATTTTACCAGAGTACACAGACAAGGCTTGATTGAACTGTTAAGCCTAGATGAGACAATCAAGTTTCCATCCTACTCAACGTTCCGACGAGTACTGAAAACATTAGATTTTCAGCCATTCACCGACTTATTCAATAATTGGGCATCAGTTCTTGTGCCACCGATGCCAGGAGAAAGATTGGCAATTGATGGTAAAGGTATTCGCTGCACAGTAACAGATTACAGTCAGTCCTACCAAAACTTTATCAGTACAGTATCAGTTTATAGTCACGGGCGGGGCATTGTACTCAGGATGCAACCAATGTCGAACAAAAAAATTAGTGAGATGGCGATCGCACAGCAATTAATATCCGAATTTTGTGCTCAACAAGTGATGTTCACTCTTGATGCTTTGCATTGCCAAAAAAAACAGTATCGCTGATTATTAATGGTGGCAACGACTACATGATTGGATTAAAAGAAAATCAACCGACGCTCTACAAAATGGCTCAAACTCAGTCACACAAACAGGAACCTTTGAGCAGTACTACAACAGAAGATGATACTCACGATCGCTCGGTCAAGCGTTGTTGTCAGGTATTCGCCGCTCCAGAAAAATTACAAAGTCAATGGGCTGGACTTAAAACCTTTGTCCAAGTTGAACGTTCTGGTATTCGTGATGGTCAATCATTTCAAGAGCGTCAGTTCTATATTTGTAGTCAGATCATGTCGGCTCAAGATGCTCTAACCGACACCCAGAAACATTGGGGAATTGAAAACCGGCTCCATTGGGTTCGCGATGTGACCTTTCCCTTCAGACTTTCCACTACGACGAGGTGGCAATGCACCAGTTAACTGGGCAATATTACATAATTTTTTCATCACTCTTGCCAGATTTCTTGGTTTTCGCACTATCCCTCAAGCTCAACGTGCTTTAGCCAATCAAATCCAAAAGGTTTTTTCTTTCTTTGTATGAAACCACCCTGCTCTCCGCAAGCAGAGAGGGGGAGTATTTTTTGCCTATGGGCGGCAAAGATAGCAGGCGTAAAACCTCACCCCCCAGCCCCCTCTCCGCAAGCAGAGAGGGGGAGTATTTTTTGCCTATGGGCGGCAAAGACAGTTTATTTTCTGTTTACTAGTGTAGAGAGAGCATTTTTTCCCCTCCTCGCTTGCGGGGAGGGGTTAGGGGTGGGGTTCTGCAGAAATGGTGGGTAACAAATCCGGAATTTCCCTGAAAGGAAATGAAGATAAGTTAAAAATAAAACCCTTGCTCTCAAATAAATACAATTGTTTCTTTGACACTCCCCGGTCAGTTGTTGCGAGCAAGATGATGCGATAAGGGATTTCCAACAAATAAATTATCCCCTAATGATTTGTGAAAAAACAAGATCCCCGACTTCTTTAAGAAGTCGGGGATCTGAACGATGCACACAGATAAACACTAGTTATTTATCTGTGTGCATCTGTGTTAATCTGTGGTTTGATTTTCATGCAATTGACTTTTGCATTCTTGTTTAATCTCGTGAGTTTCAATAACTCGTGGATGAGTGTTTGATACTCGTGGATGAGTGTTTGATACTCGTGGACGAGTCTTTACCACTCGTGGACGAGTCTTTAATACTCGTGGGTGAGTCTTAACGCCTCGTTAGTGAGTGTTTGATACTCTTACTTTTGATTTAAGGGCTTCGTAGTAAGCATTTTAGCGCTAAAGCGCTTACTACACATCTTTCATTTCAGTAATCGCAAACCGCTAAGGGTGACAATTACAGTAGAACCTTCATGTCCAATCACCCCGATGGGTAAGTTAACACTCCCCAGAAAGTTGCCAATTAAGAGCAAAATAATGAACCCCAAAGCGATGGTAATATTCTGCTTAACGATCGCCTGCGCTCTTTTACCCAAACGCATCGCTGCTTCTATTTTCTCCAACCTATCCGCCATCAGTACTATATCTGCGGTTTCCAATGCTACATCACTGCCTACCTTGCCCATGGCAATACCTACAGATGCTTGAGCTAAGGCTGGGGCATCATTGATACCATCCCCCACCATTGCCACAGTTTGATACTCTTTCTGTAAACGGCGAATGACATGAAGCTTATCTTCTGGTAACAGTTCTGCATACACCTTGTCAATCCCCACTGCTTGGGCGACGCTGTGAGCAGTTCGCTCGTTATCACCAGTTAACATCACAATATGTTCAACTCCCAGCTTCCGCAAACGGGCGATCGCTCTTGCTGATTCTGCTCTGATAGAGTCTGCGATCGCAATCACACCCAGCACCTCTTCTCCCTGTGCAACCCAAACGACTGTTTTTCCTTCTTCCTCTAAGCAGCGAGCCGAATCCTTCAATTCATCCGGTAAATTTATAACATACTGCCCTACAAAATCCACTTTCCCAACAATTACTTGCTGCTGTCCGGAAGACTCCACCCCGGCTACGGTACCCCTCCTCGCTTGCGGAGAGCAGCGCCGTGCGGGGGTTCCCCCCGTTGAGGCGACTGCGGAGGAGGGGCTAGGGGTGGGGTTCTTTATACCCACAATTCCCTGTCCTGGTATAGCTTTTACCTCAACTGCTCTCGACCAATTTAAATCACGAGCCGCCTGCACAATAGCCTCGCCGATGGGATGTTCGGAACTGGATTCTACAGATGCAGCCACCTTCAACACATCTTCTTCCGTATATCCACTAGCATGAATGACCTTGAAAACCTGCACCTGTCCAGTTGTCAAAGTGCCTGTTTTGTCAAAGGCGATCGCTCTTACCTTACCCATCATTTCCAACTGAGCGCCATTTTTGAACAAAATCCCCTGTCTTGCACCATTGGCAATTCCAGACAGCAGCGTTGGCATAATTGCAGCCATCAGCGCACAGGGAGAAGCCACCACCAAGAAGGTAAGAGCACGATAAATCGTAGTTTCCCAATCCCAATTTAAGACAAATGGCGGCAAAATTGCCAGCAACAACCCAGCGACTACAATCACCAAAGCATACCCCCGCTCAAATCGCTCGATAAACTGTTGAGAAGGAGGTTCTTCTGTTTGTGCTTGTTCTACCAAACGAATCACACGTTGAATCAAACTACTTTCCGGTGGTTGATGCACCTTCAGCTTTAGCGCACCATACCCGTTAAGCGTACCTGCAAAGATTTCCTCACCCACCGTTTTCTCTATAGGTAAAGACTCTCCTGTAATGGCGGCTTGATTGATGGTACTGAAACCAGAAACAATCACTGCGTCGGTGGGAATGAGTTCCCCTGGTTTGACAACAATTTCATCTCCTACCTTAAGCTGGTTGATAGGAACCACTTCTTCCCGCCCCGAACGCAAAACTGTTGCTGTATCTTGTGTCAAACTCATCAAAGAGCGAATACTCCGCTCCGTCCTTTGCATGGCGTAGCCTTCCAACGCCCCACTAATGGCAAAGATCAGAATCAAGATTGCCCCATCAATAATTAAGTGGTACTCTCTTTGCCACAAGCCCAAAATAGCAGCACCCAAGGCCGCCACAATCATCAGCAAATCAACATCCAGTTCTTTTTCTTTGATGAGCGTAGTCAGTCCTTCACGGGCGCTTTCATAGCCACCAATGACGTAAGCTGCGGGTAACAGCAGCAGCGCCCATCCCAAAAAATTAAGATGTAAGGCAAACCATCCCAGAAATAACAGCACTCCACAAAGGATTGCTGCTACAGCTTCTGTATGTTCTTTAGTAAATTGGGTTAAACGTTGTGGGTAGAGCATGAGAGTTAAATCAGCAGATACTCTCTCATGCTAAACCTTGACATTAATGTCAATGTCAAGGTTTAGCATGAGAGAGTATTTGTGACAACTTAAGAAACCTGCGCTGATATCAAATGGTTAGTGGCAAGTAAACACCTTAATAAGAATTTTCGCGCATCCCATTTTCATATCCCCGGTCATAAGCTGAAGAGTGGCGAGGGTTATCGTACTTCAGTCGTTCTTCGCCATCTCGCAAGCCCCTATCATACTCAGCCTGCGGTGGTTGGTAGCTATGATGGTGGGCTTTGACTTGGTTATTGATGAGAATCCCGGCTGCGGCTCCGCCTGCTGCAATTCCCAGCGCTTCTCCCACTGAGATTGCCTTGGCAGGTTTAGTAAATGCACTTAAGGCGGTAGTTGTCGTTAAGGCACAAGCAAGTAATCCAACTAGTTGACGTTTCATAATCTTTGCCTCCTGTTGTTTGAAATATTTGGAATATCAGATAAAAGTATTGAATTAGCTTTAAGAGTGATAGCTGTTGATTTAAGGGATAAATTCACTGTAACTTTCTTGATAAGGAGTAAATTTCCTCGTAAATTAATCAGCTACATCTGTGCCAATCCCCAGTGCTGAATAGCTGCGTTTTACCTGTTCCCAGAGTGCGTTAATTTGCTGGTACGACTCTTCTGCAGAGAGCTTACCATTAGTCTGTAAATTGCAGATGTAGGTGATACGTGTCGCAAATTCTTGTAGATTGGCGTTGAATGCTAAAGCTTCTGGTGTGAACTTACCATGATAGCGACGGAAAGTATAAAGGAAGTTATTGTCTAATTGTTTCATAACCCACCCCTTTGGTTGACTTAATTGTGTGCTCTTGACTTATCCTTATCTCTAAGTTTCGGTTTCTTCTAGTTGTTTTGGGGTGAAGATAGGTAAGTTAGCGAAAAAGTTAAGGGTAAACTTAAAACACAACAGACATTGGGTTGAGCAAGCGCTAACGAATGACTAAGAATCTAACCATCAAAGAACTTACCGAAGCAGTGGGTGGTGCTTGTACACCACGGATGGTTCGCCACTACCATCAATTGGGATTACTCCCTCAACCAGTGCGATCGCCTAGCAATTACCGCCTTTACACAAAGAATGATGTTGTCAGGTTGCAACGCATCGTAGCACTGAAACAGCAAGGGTTCCAACTCAACCACATCCGCCAAATTTTGGAAGTGGAATCACCAAGCGATACAACTCCTAGTTTAATGGCGCAACTTCAGCAGCAATATCGCGCAGTGATGCAGCAAATTTCACAATTGCGGCAAACAGCATCTGCATTGGAAGGGTTATTGGGGCGCGATCGCGATTGTGAAATCATGCAAGCTGAAGTTTTGGCACAACTCAAGTTATTAGATGTAGAAACTCAAGCAGGACTGGGAGGACTGGAAAAACTCTGGAGTGGTTTGGATGCTCAAGTTCATGCTCACCCAGAAGCTTTTGCTGAATCCTTGCAACGTTTGCTACCTGATCTTTCCCACCGTTCTGAAATTGAACAAGACCTGATTTCAAAGCTGGTTTTGGCTTGTGGAGATGTCAGTTTGGCGTCGTTTGTCAAGTTGAGTCATCAGGCGATCGCCACAAGCCGTGAAGCCCTCAAATCAGGTTGTCAAGTTGTTGTGGATATCCCAACGGTAGGCGCTGCTTTAGATATGACGAGATTAGCTCATTTGGGATGCCGCGTGGAAACGTTAATTGATAACCCCCACATCACGACAGCTACAGAAGCAGAAAAAGCATTTTGGCAACATCAGGAATGGCGCGAAAAATTACACCAAGTTTCCGCAAATTGCATATTGGTGATTGGCTATGCTCCTAGTGTGCTGCTATCTGTATGTAAAGCTATTCAAACGCAGAAAATCGCTCCTGCGTTAGTGATTGGTATGCCCATTGGCTTTAGTCATGCTCCCGCTGCTAAGCGACAATTGATGCAATCATCCGTGCCTTTTCTCACTATTGAAGGAACTTTGGGAGGTGGTTTATTAGCTGCGACTGCTCTGAATTCTTTAGTTGAATCACTGATTGAAAAACCTGATTGTCATTGTTATTTGACTAGGGGTTAGTACAGCTTTGCGTAAAATCGTAGCGTTTTTATTTAAACGCAGAGGAGCGCGGAGTCAGCGCAGAGGGACGCAGAGTCTTTGTATAGAGAATTCGCGCTCGTATTAATGAAATGTTGTACTTAGTACTGTCAATGACAAAAGTTTGTAGCGAATATACCAATTTTAAATCATCACCTGTAACGAGTTCACTTTATTTGTGCCGACTTAATTAACAGATTTTTTCATTATTCCATAGCAAAAAAGTACTATAAATAGTATTTTTTATTTATAATTACTCATTCTCTAGAGTGATTCACGACTCCTTTCGATGGGCAAATTACATCCTTAGAAAGGATGCGTTATAGTGAGCGTAACGCACCAGAATTCATAAGAGCCATTTCTAAGTGCTTTGGTGAGTTAGAACAAAGTCTGTAACGTACAATTTTCAAGATAGTATCAGCGTTAACAGACGTAGAAACCCTTTGGGTATTAGCTTTAGAGAAGGCGATTTTTTTATGAAAAAGCATGACTTAGTGTCAGAAGCTAGGACACTACTTGAAAAATCCATTATTTATTATCATGGTCGTCCGATTGGTACAGTAGCTGCTATCAACCCGGGGTTAAGCGTCCTGAATTATGACCAATGTTTTGTTCGTGATTTTGTCTTATCAGCGTTAGCTTTTTTGAGCAACAACCAACCAGAAATTGTACGCAACTTTTTGAGAGAAACTCTTTCCTTACAAAGTCATGAGCCAAACATTGACTCTTTTAAACCTGGTCCAGGGCTAATGCCAGCCAGTTTTAAAGTTCAACTACAAGATGGAGAAGAATATTTAGATGCTGATTTTGGAGAACATGCTATTGCTAAAGTTCCACCTGTTGATTCTTGTTTGTGGTGGCTGATCTTACTGCGGGCATATGTGAAAGCAACAGGTGATCTTTCACTTATTCATCAAAAGGAATTCCAACAAGGAATCAAATTAATTTTACAAATGTGTCTTGTCCATCGGTTTGCCATGTATCCGACGATGTTGGTTCCTGATGGCTCTTTTATGATTGACCGTCGTATGGGTGTTTACGAACATCCTTTAGAAATTCAAGTACTCTTCTATGCAGCGTTACGTGCATCAAAAGAACTGCTCCCAGCTAATGAAGAAAATGCTTCTTGCATTCGTGGTGTTAATCAACGTTTAGCAAGCCTGACTTATCATCTGCGGCAATACTACTGGATTGATTTGAATCGTTTAAATGAGATTTATCGATTTAAAGGTGATGAATTTGGCAAAGAAGTCGCAAATAGATTTAATATTTATGCTGATTCAATTCCTACTTGGTTAACTGAATGGCTTCCAGAAACTGGAGGTTATTTAGCAGGAAATCTCGGTCCTGGACGCATGGATTTTCGGTTTTTCACTGTAGGAAATCTCATGGCAATCATCACCTCTCTTGCCAGCAAGCAGGAATCTGAGTGTATTATGGATTTAATTGAGCAACGCTGGAGCGATTTGGTGGGATATATGCCCATGAAAATCTGTTTTCCAGCACTTGAAGGTATGGAGTGGAGAATCGTTACAGGATGTGATCCAAAAAATATCGCTTGGTCATATCATAATGGTGGTAATTGGCCAGTTTTACTTTGGTTACTAGTAGCTGCTGCTCAAAAAAGCAATCGTTTAGAACTTGCCCATAAAGCCATTGCTCTTGCAGAAAATCGCTTAATGCAAGATGAATGGCCCGAATACTACGATGGTAAGAATGGTCGATTGATTGGCAAAGAAGCAAGAAAATTTCAAACCTGGACTATTGCTGGCTATTTAGTAGCGAAAGAGATAGTTTCAAATCCCATGTATTTAGAATTAGTATGTTTTGATTTTGATTAAGAACAACTAGTAAATATATGCAAAAGTGTTTAAAATTGGTTAATTTTGTTGTATAATTGACAGTCTGCATAATAGCTTGATAATAGGCTTTCCATCCCTCGGCTTCCTTGGTTAACTTAAAAGCTAGTGGGCAAGGTAGTTCGGTTTTCTTGATTCATAAACACCGGATGACCAGAGGGTAATTGCTATCATTGTCACAACAGAGGGACAGCAACAGGCTGACCAAGTGACAGGTTGCTTAGATTTCCTACTAGAGGCTATCAATGAACTTTCAGAACCCACAGTCTTGCAACTAGAACAACCCCGAAAATTAAGACCGAGAACTTCTCATATTTGAAAATTTTGCTTGGCTTTTTTGAATATGGTACGGTGGATAATTGTTTAACAAATCCACCGAAAAATAAAAAGCCATGAGAGAAAATCCCAAGCAACAAATCCGTATATGGGCAATGTTGTGTCATCTCTCGGCTTTGTTGTGGGTGCCACTAGCTAGCTTATTACTCATCGGTATTCCTTTATATTTGCCGTTCCTGAATATTGTGCCACCATTGATAATTTGGCATTGGAAAAAAACACAAGATCCTTGGATTGATTTCCAAGGAAAAGAATCTTTAAATTTTCAACTATCACTAACAGCTTATGCTCTCATTGTAATAGTTGCATCATTATTTCTAGTTTTAATCACTTGTGGTATGGTAGTAACGACAAATGTAACGGCAAAATATTTAGAAACAGTTTTTAATAATTTAATAACTGCTCTTGGTGTATTTATTTCAGTCATAATGGTATCGCAATTAAGTTTAGTGAATTTTGCAGCATTTAAGGCTTATAAAGGTCAACATTATCGCTACCCTTTCACAATTAGATTTTTGAAATGAGAAAAATTATAAGTTAGAAGTATAATTTTGCTTCACTCAAAACTGGTATAATTCAGAAAGTCACATTATAAGGAATTAATTTAGCTGTGATTGGCGTTGCAGTTGTTGGTACGGGGTTTGGTCAGAAAGTTCACATTCCCGGATTTCAGGCTCATCCTCACACAGAGGTCGTTGCTGTTTATAACCGAAATTTAGATAAAGCCAAAGCCATCGCAGAATCCTACAATATTCCCCACGTCTGTAACACGATTGCAGATATTGTCGGACTACAAGAAGTACAAGCAGTTAGCATTTCCACACCGCCATTTTTACATTATGAAATGGCAAAAACAGTGCTGCAAGCTGGGAAACACGTCTTACTAGAAAAACCCACAACCATGAATGCAGCCGAAGCGAAAGAACTCTATCAGTTAGCAGGGCAAACAGGTGCGATCGCGGCTGTAGACTTTGAATTTCGCTTTGTACCGGGATGGCAATTATTTTCTGAACTGTTGTCAGAAGGTTATGTGGGTTCAAAGCGCTTAATCAAAATAGATTGGTTAGGTTCTTCTCGTGCTGATGCTGCACGCCCTTGGAACTGGTATTCTCGCAAAGACCAAGGAGGCGGTGCATTGGGGTCTTTGGGTTCTCACACTTTTGATTATATTCACTGGCTGTTTGGTCCTGTAGGCAAATTAAACGCCCATTTCAGTACCGCTATTCCCCAGCGAAGCGACGCCAACACTGGAGAATTCAAACCAGTGGAAACGGATGACACGTGTCTATTGATGTTAGAGTTGGCGGATGGGACACCTTGCCAAGTTTCCATCAGTGCTGTGGTTCATGCATCGCGTACTCATTGGATAGAAGTTTATGGCGATCGCGGTACTTTAGTATTAGGAAGTGAAAATCAAAAAGATTACATACATGGCTTCCGTGTTTGGGGTTCTCAACCAGGAAAACCGCTGACCGAAATAGAAATTCCCAATCGCTTATTATTTCCCAAAAATTACTCCGATGGTCGCATTTCTGCGTTTATTAGAGTCATAGACCAATGGGTGCAAGGAATTGAACGCAAGCAGGAGATAGTTCCATCATTGCGAGAAGGGGTTTATTCGCAGTTATTGATGGATTTTTCGCATGAATCTAATAATACATCAACTTGGATGGATATACCAAGGTTGGAAGAATTTCTTGCTTACTAGTAGGGTGCGTTGAGGCAGCGTAATAACTGTATCTTTATTTCAAACGAGAAATATCATAGCGGTTCTCGTTTCTCAAATTCCTAATTTAATGAGTCATTTTGAATGATTAATTATGTATAGGACATCACAAATTTCCGTTTTATATCTTTTGGAGGGCGTGCGATCGCTTGTTTTCAGAGGAAAATATAAAGGTCACAGGAAACCTGTTTTGGCAAACACCGTAAACCCCGGCTAAGTCGGGGTTTTTGTATTTGACAATCATTCATTATTCAGGCTGTTTGTCGGAAGTTGAGTCTGGGGTGTAGTGAACAATTCCAGCTTTTTGCCTACTCCCTATTTTTCCCCAGCCTTTCAAAGAAAACTGCTATGTAAATTGTGACAAATTAAAATTTTACGCCTTTGGGATGGTGTGAAATTGCTTGATTCAAATCAAAATACAATACAACACTGGAATACGCTGCATACAAGAAAGCACCGCATACCCCGACGAGTTCGGGGTATTTTTTAGATGTTGGCTTAATTTTTTCTGTTACTTGATAGTAGACAAATCATAAGGCGAGAATTCCTTAACCCCAACTTCCTTGGGTTTGCTATTATCATTGGACAGAAAATATAATAATTTAGAATTGTGAAACTCACTCAACAGGTGCCTATTTGGCTTTGTGCAGCTATCCTCATTTTTGGTTTGCTCGGCTGTGATCGAATTTTTCCCTCTGGTGACTTAGTCGAAAGAGTTAGTGATGGTGATACTCTCACGGTGAAAGACTCTAAGGGAGAGAATTTCAATGTCCGTTTTGCATGTGTAGATGCACCGGAAATCGCGCATACCAAAAAGGAAAAGCAAAGTAAAAGTTCCCTGGCGCGCGATCAATTTGATTGGGGTGCCAAGGCGCAAGAACGAGTACAGCAACTCGTGAAACAAGGAGGCGATCGCGTCAAATTGAATATTGTTGACAGCGATCGCTACGGGCGCAAAGTCGCTGAAGTCCGTTTGTCTGATGGGACTTTTATCCAAGAAGTATTAGTCAGAGAGGGGTTAGCGCTTGTTTACCGTTCTTATTTAAACAAGTGTCCGAGTAAAGACATTATTCAACAAGCCGAAACCCAAGCAAGAGAAAGTCGGCGAGGAGTGTGGAGTGATTCTAAATTTGTCAAGCCTTGGGAGTATCGCAGCTTGTACAAGTAAATAGATTATCGGTACCAGTTTACAGCCGTTTTCTTGCGAGTGACATACAAAAATTGGACAAGTTACCGAGTTTGAATGTTGGGAAGTTGCTCAGGTTCGACTGTTAATGCCACAGTCTGTCCATTTCGCCGAACGTCCATTTGCAAATTGCCGCCGACTCCAGCTTTGTCTACAAGCCGTTGAATCAGGTTTGCTTTTGTCACTGGTTCGCTATTGATTGCTTCAATCACATCACCTGCCTGCAGTCCTGCTTTTGCTGCTGGGGTACCTCTTCCAACAGAGACAACCAAAATTCCTTGGTCATTTTCAACTTGAATCTTGCTGTTGGGAGCATTGTTGATTTGCTGCCTAACTTGCGGGTTGAGAGCCACCATCTGGATGCCAATGTAGGGATGTTGAACTTGCCCTGTGGCAATGAGCTGCTGGGCGATCGCTTTTGCGGTGTTGATCGGAATCGCAAAGCCAAGTCCCTGTGCTCCCCTAAGGATGGCAGTATTGATGCCAATGACTTCACCTTTGGCATTTAACAATGGTCCACCGGAGTTGCCGGGATTGATTGCGGCATCAGTTTGAATAAAACCAACACGCTTATCCGGTATACCGATGTCTACGCTAGAGCGCTCAGTTCCACTAATTACGCCAACAGTTACGGTTTCTTGTAAACCCAATGGATTACCGATAGCGTTCGCGTAGCGTGCCGGAGGCATTCGCCCATTGCCCCTGTCGGACTTTATCAGAATCACCTATAACAACCGTCGGTAAATTATTTTCTGGTTGTACCTGAATAACAGCGACATCGGTCACTGGGTCTTTTCCTAAAACTTTACCTGCCAAAATGCGACCATCTTGAAACGACACAGTGACCGTATCTGCTTCATCCACAACATGAGCATTAGTCAGAATCAGACCAGTAGGGTCAATCACAAAACCAGAGCCAAGTCCCCGCAAAATTTGTCCCGAAGGCGGAACTCCCCGGGCACCACCTATAAAGGGTTTGAGGACATCTGGCACATCCCCTCCCAAAGTGCGGGAGACATTCACTTGAACGACAGCAGACTCTACTTTGTCTACAGCTTCTGTAACAAAATTAGATTCCGGGTCAACCTGGGCAACAAGAGTGCTGGCAACACTAGCCAAACCCTCATAGGCATAAGCAGGGCTTAACCAACCACTGAGCAATACAATACCAACGCTGAGTAACGGGATGAGTATGCAAGTAGATAACTTCTGCAACAACCGCTTAAGAGCTGTCAGTTGAATCTGCTCTGTTTTCTGACTTAAGTAGGGGTGAGCGAAGTAAAAGTTTTTCTGATCGCCAACTGATAAGTCAGCGCCTGCGCGATCGCCGTACATAGTCTTTATTCCTTTCTTTAGATGGATCAAGGGTGTCGGCACTTTATTTCAAGGCTGGTGTTTTCCCCTGTCTAAAGAGTAGTAGAGAGGTGGTATTGCAAAACTTCACTCAACTGATAGATTTTGCTGGACAAAAATCAAAAATACTAACAAGATTGACGTAAAAAAACCAAAAACCCGCATCATTCCAAAGTTAAATCCAGGGAGAGGCAACACAATCAGATCCTAGACTGTTATCTACTTTAATTGAGAAAGCCTACTTCATGTGAGGCCCCTCTGCTTTGTAGATTCAGACGAACTAGGTCACCGAAGGCGGAGACCTGCTGTATCAAAAGGAGTGCGCCTACAATACAAATACTGGCACCGAGGATGACAGTCTTGGCAGCCCCGATCCTGGTTACCAAGTAAAACTGAGAGGGGCGATCGCCTCTCTCAAAATCTGCCAAATATCACCAGTAAACGTTAGCCAGAAAAGAGCAGTATTGCCTAAAAAGCCGGAAAACTACATACTCAACTTGTATCAAAGCATAATAAATACAAACCCCTACCCAGCCTAGTCATGCTCCAGGACTTCTCCGGTCAAAATCTTAGAGGACGTTCTTTTAGAGGTACAAATCTAACGGGTGCAAATTTTAGCTACGCAGATCTTCCAGGTGTAGACTTTACTAATGCTAAGTTAAGGGGTACCAAATTTACTGGTGCCAAAACTGGACTACAGTGTCATTGGGTAATTGGTAGGGTTTTTATGACGCTATCGGTGCAGGGAGGAATTATGCTAATGCTTTTAAGTTTGGTTGCAATAATTTTGATTCAAATAATATCCCAGAATCTTTGATCCCAACAATTAAATCGGAAATAATTCTAAAACTTCATTTTCTAACAACCCGACAACTACTAAACCAAAGGAACAAAAATCTGATATGGCTGATAAACGCGTCATTAACATGGGTAGCGGCAATTATAACGAGCGCATTCAAGGCAACTATATCCAAGGAAATTACTACACTGCTGCAGAGAAGCAAAACCTTGTTGAAGCAGCAGCAGAAATTCAAAAACTGCTTGAACAATTGGATAAGTCCTATTCTACTGATACAACTATGGGAAAGATGCAAGTAGCAGCCGAAACTATTAAGCACATTCAGAATAACCCCACTTTGGCAGAACGAATAATTAGTGCGCTAAAGGCAGGTGGTGTTCAAGCTTTTGAGCAATTTCTTAACCATCCTGCAGCTAGTTTTGTAATTGGTGCTTTGGAAGATTGGCAAAAAACTAAGGACAGTTAAGTATTAACTCACTTTGTTTTTCTGTGAATTGTAGGCGTTTAATTTCCTTGACATCGAAGAGAACCACCGAGATTAGACCATGACAGAAAATAAAGAGCCTGAAAATCGTAATATACCAATGGCTGATGGCAATTATAATGAGTCAATCGAGGGAGATTATGTCCAAGGTTACGCCTACAAATTAAATATCAAAAACTCAAAGGTTATTCTCAGCGGGCAGACATTAGCACCTGTAGGCAACCCTGCTCGTTCAAAAAACAAGGGAATTTGGGCGAAATTGCTACCTATGCTAAAGTTACCTTCAATGTTGCAGAATCTGTTATTATTGATTCTCATTGGTTTTGGGCTAGCAATTACGGTTCATTTTATTCTTACACTGAAACCAATACTAGCAGTGATATCCTTGTTTGTGACGGTAATTTTAACATTGTTGTTGCTTATAAAAAAGTTTCTATTAAATTTTATAAATCAGATTTCAACAAAGTGGGATGCAGGTCAAGAGCAACTGGCAGTAAATCTTGCAAATTTGATTTGGAACCAAATTGAATCCTGGGTTTGGGAAATAACCTCACCATTTCAGCGTGAATATTACCAGAGTTTAATTTATACCTGTCGAGATTATCAAACACAGGGATTAGATAAAGACCGCATTTTAAAATTGCAAAAGGTATTTGTGCCACTCAAGGTAGTTGCGAAAGAAGCAGTTCAGGCAAATTCCAGAATGATTCCGCAGATAAAAAGTGAAACGAATAACCCAAGAGAAAAGCAAATTTGGGATTTTTTAGCAGCAATGGGCAATAATACCGCATTCCGGCGTATGGTAGTACTGGGCGCACCGGGAACGGGAAAAACTACTCTTTTGAGACACTTAACTCTTATTTATGCGAATAAGCAAGAGCGACTACACCATCCGAAAGCACTAAAACTAATTCCAGTGCTGTTGTATCTCAAAGATATACGTCAGGAAATTGTCAATAAACAACCGCTTCTAGCAGAGTTAATTACTGAACAAGTAAAGCAACAACGAAAAATTAAGCCTCTTAATCTACCCGCTCACTGGTTTGCTGAAAAATTACGTCAAAACAAATGTTTGGTAATGCTGGATGGGTTGGATGAAGTAGCGGATGAAACTCAGCGCCAGCAGGTTAGCCGTTGGGTAGATGAACAAATGCAGATATACCATGACACTGCCTTTATCTTAACTTCTCGACCATTCGGCTATAAAAATGCGCAATTGCAACAAGAAGTAACGGTTTTAGAGGTACAACCTTTCAGTCTTAACCAGATTCAAAAGTTTATTCAGAACTGGTACTTTGAAACAGAGGTTATGAGTCGTGCTGGGGAAGATGATTTGGGAGTGAGGGAAGAAGCTAAGCAACAGGCTGATGATTTAATTAATCGCATTAAGAACAGTACTCCCCTAGCGGCAATGGCACTTAATCCTTTATTACTGACGATGATTGCCACAGTTCACCGTCGCGGTAGTGCCCTTCCCGGAAAACGAGTTGAGCTTTACAAGGAAATTTGTCAAGTTTTACTAGAAAAGCGTCTAAGAGCAAAAAACATCCTTGATCCACTAACAGCTACCCAAAAGCAAACTGTATTGCAAGTGCTGGCACTGAGGTTAATGCAACAGAAAACTCGTGAGTTCAAGCTCTCAGATGGAGTTTCTTTGAGCAAAGATATATTGGTAACGGTAGTTGGCAGTGGGGTAAAGCCAGAGGAGTTTTTTCAGCAAGTTCGGGATATTAACGGATTGTTAGTGGAAAAGGAGTTAGGCGTTTATGAATTTGCTCACTTAAGTTTTCAAGAATATTTAGCAGCAGTTCAGGTTAAGCAATCTAACCAAGAAAATCTATTAATTACAAATATTCATAATTCTTGGTGGGCTGAAACCATCCGTCTCTATGCTGCTCAAAGTAATGCTAGTAACCTGATTAATACAGTCTTAGCTATGCCATCTCCTTCAGTTGAAGCTATGGCACTTGCCTATGATTGTTTGGAAGAAGGTTTAAGCGTAGATTCAGACGTTAGACAACAACTTGAAGAAAGGTTAGAGGCTGATTTAGAAAGTCGATGAACGAAAGATTTAATTTAGCAGCTAATGTATTGCTATCTCGGCGATTGAAGAATCTATTGCGAATTGATGAGAATGCCGAAATTGACATGAACTATATAACCTGTGCAGAATATCAGCTTTTTATTGATGAAAAGCTGACATCAGGGGAACATCGCCAACCAGAGCATTGGACAAGTAATAGATTTCCACCCGGAGAGGCAAAAAAACCAATTGTTGGGGTAAGAGCCGGTTATGCACAAGAGTTTTGTGATTGGTTAACTGAGCAGTATTCGGTACTGGGTTTTAGGTATAGATTGCCTACTTTAACTGAAGTAGAGGAGTATCCACTTACGGAAGGACAAGTAGGATGCTGGTGCACAGATGGAGAAAAGAAGGTAATTGCGGGAATAGAACAAATTCAGTGGCAATCATGGAAAGAACATTTAAATAGTTACTGTCGGCATGACTTTGATACTGTTCGTTCCCTTGCCAATGTTTTTGACTCTAATCAAGTACTTTACGTTCTCCTTGCCAAAAACATTCGTGAGAATGCAAAAGCTATTAATGATAATTATCTTCTTAAACTTTCTAAAGCCCTTTTTGCAGTTACCTCTCCTACTATCCTTAAACATACAGAGTATATTTTCAACAAAATTGATTTTACTTATGCTTTTAACATTAATTGTGTTGTGGATAACAGTACCCTTAGCAAGATTATTAAACCAGCTATAGCCGATGTTCTTGATAGAGAAAAAAACACTTCTATTCTTTCAGAGAGCATGATAACTGAGGCTCAACGTGCGTTTAATGAGAGTGAAAGTAAGTTTTGGGAAACAGAAAAACAACTAAAAAAAATAGAAGAAGAGCTTTCGCTAGATAACAAAATTGGGGAAACATATCTACGTCTTTATAGTGACGCTTTGAGTAATTTTACACATTATACATATATAGAGAGTGAAAAAAGCAAGGTTCATAAAGCAGCAATTGAAATAGGTATACTAAAAAGTAATTTTGATATTCTTGAAAAGGATTATTTGACGAAAACAAATAAATATAAGACTTATGAGTCTACTCGTGACGAACTATTGAAAAAGGTACAATCAAATGAAAATGAACTAAGAAAAGCTCAAATAAAATATAACCAATTAAAATATGACCTTAACTCTATCTGTAGTAGAATTATTGAAAATAGTTACTATTACTTGTTGTTCATTGCTACTATCTTTGACTGGCTATTAACTCAAGAAGACGCTAGCTATAAAAAAAATGAAGCGCAATCAAAGTTAACTGCTCAACAGAGTGAAGGTGTAAGCAGTGACTATGCAACTAAAAGAGATGAGATTTTGGATCTATATACCTTTTTGGTATTACTAGATGAACGATATTCAGGAAGGATACCAGCTTGGGAGGGAATTCGCATTGTCAGGGAAAGAAGCTAGTTGGAGATATGAACTTGGCTCACAGCTTACTATATCAAGATGAATTAATAACTGGACTTTAGACGAATACGGTTCAGTTAAGGTTGATGTGTAAAAAATCATGTGTGTAGAGACGCGCCATGGCGCGTCTCTACATTGTGTTCCTAATAAGGGTTACTCGCTTTCCATTTGTCAAAACATATCCCTATGATTGTCACTCTAAGCGGACGAAAAATAAAAATCAAACTCTCGTGAGGCTGTGTGGAAACAGCCTGCAAATTGATTCATCAGTGCTAAAAACTGATGTATTCAACGATGCCCTAAAACGGGATGTGGTTTGTAAGGCTCTTCCAGATGAGCGCGTTCTTTGTCGTCCAATTTGATATCCAAAGCGGCGATCGCATCTTCCAAATGGTGCAACTTGCTAGCACCAATGATCGGAGCAGTGACGCCAGGTTGATGCAACAACCAAGCTAGGGCAATCTGTGCTGGAGAGACACCGCGTCCTTTTGCTAAGTCTACAACTCGGTCAACAATTTCAAAATCCCCTTCATCGTAGTAAAGGTTATGGGCAAAGTCATCAGTTTTGGCACGCACAGTTTCGCCATAGCCTTCCTTTTGCCTATTACCAGCCAAAAAACCCCGCGCTAAAGGACTCCAAGGAATGATCCCGATTCCCTCAGCCCGACTTAGGGGAAGCACCTCTCGCTCTTCTTCTCTATAAACCAAGTTGTAATGGTTCTGCATGGAGACGAAGCGAGTCCAGCCATGGAGATCAGCTGTGTAAAGGGCTTTCGCAAACTGCCAAGCGTACATACTAGAAGCACCGATATAACGGACTTTTCCAGACTTGACGATATCATGCAGAGCCTCAAGAGTTTCCTCAATTGGTGTCTCATTGTCCCAGCGATGAATCTGGTACAAATCTACATAATCTGTTTGCAGTCTTTGTAGTGAGGCATCAATACTATCAAAGATGTGCTTGCGAGACAGTCCCCGATCATTAGGACCATCACCCATCGCATTGTAAACTTTAGTCGCAATGATGACTTGGTCTCGTCTGGCAAAGTCCTTCAGGGCTTGCCCAAGAATCTTCTCACTCACGCCCAGTGAGTACATATCGGCAGTGTCGAAGAAATTAATTCCCGATTCTAAGGCGCGTTTGATGAATGGACGGCTTTCTTCCTCCGTCAGCACCCATTCTCGCCATTCACGCGAGCCATAAGTCATAGTGCCAAGACACAAACGCGACACTTTTAATCCGGTTTTGCCAAGATTGACGTACTGCATAAATGAGTTACCAACTATTAAATTATGATTGGTGAGTGTTAATTTCTTACTACAGTCTGTCGTCGTGAAGCCTGATAATGCTGTGATAACTCTAACGCACGACGGGATGCTTGATTGGCTTCATCAATTCGCCCCAGCTTGCTATATGTTAATCCCAAAGAGCCTTGAATCGCTGGAATATTAGTACGAGCCGTCGCACGCTCGGCGTAGTATGTTCGTAGGGCATATTTTGAATTTTGAATTTTGAATTTTGAATTATTTATGTCACCCTACCTTGCAGCGATTTCTATTTACCCGATAAAATCTCTCGACGGAATTAATGTCAATCAAGCAAAAATTCTTGAAAGCGGCGCACTTCAGCATGACCGAGAGTTTGCCCTATTTGATGAGCAAGGTCATTTTGTCAATGGAAAGCGCAATGCCAAGGTTCACTTGCTGCGTTCAAGGTTTGATGCTGAGTTCAAAACACTCTCGTTACACATTCAAGCAACTGATCACAAAGCGATTTTTCACGTCGATGATCAGCGAACCTCTCTGGAAGCCTGGTTAAGTGATTATTTTGGCTTTGCAGTTAAATTTGTGCAAAACACGATAAATGGCTTTCCAGACGATATTAATGCCAAAGGACCCACTGTGATTAGCACAGGCACACTTGAAGAAGTCGCTTCCTGGTTTCCTGAAGTCAGTGTTGATGAAATGCGACTCCGTATGCGAGCAAATATAGAGATTGGTGGAGTTCCACCGTTTTGGGAAGACCAATTATTTACAGAGACTGGGCGTTTTGTGCAGTTTCAAGTGGGAGAAGTCTTGTTTGAAGGCATAAATCCTTGTCAGCGTTGCATTGTTCCCGCACGAGATTCTCACACAGGGAAACTAACAACCAATTTTCAGAAGATATTTGTGGCTAAGCGCAAGGAGTCTTTACCACCTTGGACAACGCCAACCCGTTTTAATCATTTCTTCAGGTTAAGCGTGAATACAAATATACCCGTATCACAAGCAGGAAAAATTTTAAATCAAGGAGATGAGGTGAGAATTCTTGGTATCAGCGAAAGCGACCAGAGCTAGATTTTTGAACAAAGGTATATTTAAAAACCTCATTTCTCGCTCATATTCCTGAAGTTAATAATAAGTTTGGTTAAAGAAACATAAACCTCTTTCCGAAGATAAAAGTATATCGGTATGATGACTGACGCAGTACACTCGTAACTTAGACAACTAGTATGCAAGTCATTCACCAAATGTACTCATGGCGTCAACACCCCTGCCTAAAGGCTAAGGGCTTCTAGCCTCAAGTCAAGCGGATTAGTTGACCAGACTAAGTACCTTGAGTACTACGTTATTGGTAAGTGTTTAAGTTCCTACCTTGGGATGCGAAGCTAGTTCCAAGCTCTAGAACCAAAAGATTAAACAAGTTTAGAGGGTTAAGCTAGTGTCTTTTGGAAAGTACCGACCAATAACATTGTCGTTCGCGCAGCGTCTCCCCTTGGGAGAAGCTAACTTTACTCCCTTTCGGGAAGGCTCTACGGAGCAAAACCATTATGCGTACAGGTGAGTCCAGTCCTGTTCGCGCAGCGTGTCCGGAGGACTTAGGCGGGTTTCCCGCGCCCAGGGAACTGGCGAACCCGAAGGGGTGAAAAATATCAGTTCGTAATTGCCCGGACGAAAGTACAACGCAAAAGTACTCGGTATTGAGTAACCCCAAGGCGGTAATGGTTCACAAAGAATGTAAAGCCGTGCTATAAGGACGGGGTTTCTACCCAAATATTCGATGACAAAATCGAAAGATTGACAAACTTGTATATGCAGAAACACGATGTAGAGGTTACGCTGTGAGTACATTCCTATCTAGTGTAGCTGTCTTACTCTCGACTTTGGCTTTATTATGCAGTGGCTATACGGCTTACCAAGTTTTTACCCTGCAACAGACGCTGAATGTTGCTAATGCTGGTAACAGTAGCGCCACCACTTCTACCCAAAAGACTTCCAGTGTAGAAACCAGTACTGCTCCTTCTAAAATCACGCCTAGTCCACTGGAAACGTCTTCATTTGGCGATAAAACGGCACAACCCACAACCGACATTGAAACCGTATCACCTTCAACGCCACAATCAGCCGCCGCCAGTGGTGCTGCTATTAAACCTGGTGAATTTGTACAGCCTGCTTTTGGTAAAAAGGCAGAAGTGGAGTTACTTTCGGTAAAGCGGATTAAAGATCCAGAAACTGCCAATCGTGATGTGGTGAATGTGCAGATGCGTATCCGTCGTCTTGCTTCGGATGGAGTTGTTGGCGGTGACATTATATCGGTTGGTAGTACAACAGCGCGTAATCCTGATACGAGCGAAACCTATAAAGCAGTTAACTTGCAGCGCTCAACGGGTAGTGTTGGTCTATCTTCTTTGCGTTCCAATGCCTCAGCTGATGCCTATGTTTGGTTAAGGATTCCCGAGGGTGTTAACAGTTTAGACGTGTTTGTGCCAGATACAGCGGCATTTAATAACGTGCCAATTTCTAAGTAGTCCTGAGTTTTGAGTCATGAGTGCTGAGTAGTCACAGGAACTGACTCAGCACTTTTTACAAGTTACTCCTGTACTTAGGGCAGAAGTGATTACCTCATCGAATAGCAGTATTCTCGTCTAGAGGCAAACTGCTTATATCCAGCGCGTTGAAAGGCGCGAACCATCGCTGCATTATTAACATCAGCATCACTGCGGATACGTACAGCGCCGTTGGACTTAAGGGTGAGGGTTCCCTGTTGTAGCAAATCGTTAACGTAGCCTTGTCCCCGATATTCAGGGACTACACCAATACACGCAATGATAGGTCCACCATCATTCTCCGCTGGCATAATCAAACCAACAAGAGTACCGTCCTGGGTGTAAGCTAATTGCCACCACGTCGGTTTGTACTTGAAAGCCTTCGACATATGAAAGCGTTGCAGTGCTTCTTGCTCTAAACCCAGTTTAGCTTGCTCATGCAAAATAGAGCGATCGCAAGTTTGTGACGATACTTGCATCATGGCATGAATGAAAGCATCTTCACCAACCTCATTAAGCGAACGGAAAGTCAGCCGATTTGATGGCGTTATCTGAGTCTGAGTATCTTTCCATTCAAAACGAATCGTTTCCCTATTTAGGGAGAATCCAAACTTTTCCAACAGCTCAATTCGTTTCTCAAGGTATGTGGAGTAGGGTGATGGAATATCGAGTTGATACTCCATACTGTCTTTATCATGAAGGTGCAACTGTGCCAAGCTTTGTTGTAAAAGCTGTGTGCCGATTTCAAGATAGTTGGCGTTCCAAGGGAGTTCCAAAAAATCACAGATGAAAGGCTTGCCGAGTGATGGTAAAGTCCAGTAAACAATACGCCCAAAAAACTCTCCTGCTTTTTCAGCGACAAAGCACCACTCAGGGCGAACGTAGCTTTCATCCCACATATCTCTCAAATAATTGAGAAAATGCTCGTTTAGATCAGCTTGCTCACTGAAATTAGCGAAGACTTCCAGTTCCTCGCGGCGAATGGGGCGAATATCCATGATGAATCTCCTAAGACTGTAGCGATAGTTACTTGCTTGCTCAATGTCATCATAGGTATCACCCCCTAGGCAAGAATAATTATAATTACCAAAGTTAGATTATATCATCTTGAATGATGAGTATAAACAGTTCTACAGGTTTTGCGCTGGAACTTGCTGGCTACACAGTAAAGCGACTAGAACCAAATGATGAAGAAGTTCTTCAGCGGCTTTATGAGGAGTGCGCGGACTTTGCTTATCTTACAGACGGGCATCCGCCCTCACCCTCTGCCGCTCGTGAGGAATTTCTCGCTGTTCCTGAAGGGAAAACTTTGCAAGACAAATTTATGTTTGGTTTTTTCGACGCGCACAACGTCTTGGTGGGATTAATTGAAGCAATCCGGCATTATCCTGATGACAGCAGTTGGTGGGTAGGGCTAATGATGCTTGCTCCCCAACAGCGAGGCAAAGGTTTAGGCTCTCAGTTTTATAGGGCTTTTGAGCGTTGGGTATCAGCCCATGGAGCGCAGCAGGTGATGCTATGTGTTATTGAAGAGAACGAGCCAGGATTTATTTTTTGGAAGAAAATAGGTTTCGAGGTGACACGTAAAACGCCACCGAGGGAATTCGGCAACAAAACGCACACGCTCTACGTTATGAAGCGAACTGTGAACACAACTGCTTAAACAGCGAGTCAACAAGACGCTGGGGAGTCAAAAAGAAATCAGGGTGGGTAATACCATAGGTGTCAACTTAAGGTGAAAACCAGTATAGAACAAGCTTTAAGAGATTGTCTCGTTCCCAGCCTCAGGCTGGGAATGCAGCCTTAGGAGGCTCTGCCTGCCTTAAAAGCGGCAGAGCCGCTTCAATTGCATTTCCAGGTGAAACCTGGAAACGAGATTTTAGAAGGGTTTTAGCTTAAGTTGACACGTATGGGGTAATACCCACCCCAAATGAATTAATTAACCCGGATTACTTCACAACTTAGTCCCGCACTCAGGACAGAAGTTGTTATTATGTGAGTTTTTCGCACCGCAGTTGCTGCAAAAAACTGGCTCTAGTGAGGCTTTCTGTGGCTGGCGTGGTAAGCCAATCATCTGGGCATTACTCTTTCCAGGAGCAACCATTGGGTAACAGTTTTCGTCTTTGGTCACGTAGGCATTGACGATAACTGGACCATCATGTGCTAGCATTTCGGCGATCGCATCCTTTAACTCCTCCCGGCTTTTGATCACCATGCCCTTGATGCCATACGCCTTTGCCAAAAACTCAATGTCTGGCATTCCTACTTCCATATTCGAGCAGGAGTAACGCTCGCCGTAGAAGGCTTCTTGCCACTGGCGCACCATTCCCTGCCAGCCGTTATTGATAATCACAGTCTTGACATTTATGCCATACTGTGCTGCTGTTCCCAGTTCCTGTAAATTCATCTGGAAACTGGCGTCACCGCTAATACAGATGACTTCTTCATCGGGGAACGCCACCTTAGCGCCTATGGCTGCTGGTAAGCCAAAACCCATTGTTCCCAAACCACCACTGGAAATCCAGCGCCGGGGACCATTTTTGAGGAATTGTGCCGACCACATTTGATGTTGACCTACATCTGTGGTGTAGTAGGCGTGGGGCGCTTGGCGTGCGATTTCTACAATCACCTCTTGCGGCGACATACTATCAGCATGGTGCGGCACCTCTAAAGGATACTCTTCCTTCCAGCGGTTGATCAGGTTGAGCCACTCTTGCGTTTGGTTGGGTGTATCCTTTGTACCTGCTTGCTGAACGCGACGCAACAAGTCAAGCAACACTTTCCGCACATCGCCGACGATGGGTACATCAGGAACGCGGTTTTTGCCAACTTCCGCCGGGTCGATGTCGATGTGAATGACTTTAGCGCGGGTGGCGAATTCATCCAACTTGCCTGTCACACGGTCATCAAATCTTGCACCAACACAAATCAGCAAGTCACAATCTGTAACAGCAAAGTTAGCGTAGGCGGTGCCGTGCATTCCCAACATTCCCAAAGACAGGGGATGATGTTCATCAAAGGCACCGATACCCATGAATGTCGTGCTGACGGGGATATTGAATAATTCCGCCAGTTGTTTAACTTCCTCGTGTGCTCCTGAGGCGATCGCACCACCACCAACATACAGCAGTGGACGGCGGCTTTCTCGAATCAACTGTATCGCTGCGTTAATCTGGCGTGGATTTCCCTTCACCGTGGGACGATACCCCGGTAACTTCACTCTTCCCGGTTCCACAGGCACATAGTCAAATTCTTCCAACGCCACATCCTTGGGAACATCAATCAAAACTGGTCCCGGACGCCCAGTGCTGGCAATGTGGAAGGCTTCGGCAACAATTCGCGCCATATCTCTGGCGTCGCGCACGACATAGGAGTGCTTGACAATTGGTAGCGTTATCCCGTAAATATCAGTTTCCTGAAACGCATCTGTACCTATGACCGCCCGTGACACCTGTCCCGTGACAATAACCATCGGAATTGAGTCCATATAAGCGGTAGCAATGCCCGTTACCAAATTAGTCGCCCCAGGACCAGAAGTTCCAAAGCACACACCTACCTTCCCCGTTGCACGGGCGTAGCCATCGGCGGCGTGTGCGGCACCTTGTTCGTGTCGCACTAAGATGTGCTTAATACCACCATCGGTCGCTTCTACTTTGTATAAATCGTCGTAAATCGGCAGAATTGCACCACCAGGATAACCAAAAATATACTCAACGCCGTGGCGCTTGAGGCTATCAAGCAGGGCGAAACCACCAGATGCACGTCTGGGCGTCACGACTGGCGAGATAGAAACTTGGGAGATGCTTTGGTTTTCGGTTTGTGGGAAACTAATTTCGGTAGGCGATCGCACAGTCAAACCTCACGCAAGGGCTAAGTTGATGCAGAAATTTTGTAGTTAAAAATTCATTTTAATAGAAAAGCTTAATAAATAAGCGACGATCTTCTTTGAATAAAAAGCAATAATCTTTCATCGTAACGCAGAACGCCGTTGGGTTTCCACAAATAAATTTGGCGGATTTAGTATAGACGCCAAGGCTGTCGCAGTGCGTGTCTCGGTAGAATTTTTTTGTTTTCTATAAATCAATTTATAAGCTTGTATCCTTTTTTCTTCTGAGTACTGACGAATGAGTCCTGAGTTCTTTCTTGACTCAGAAATTCTTCATTTTAAAATAACATTGCGCAATACTCGACGAGTATTGTGCCAAGCCCAAACGCCCACAAATACTACCACAACACTCATACCCACTAGCACAATTCGCAAGCCTAAAGCATCAGTGACTGGACCTGTGATGGCGAGTGGTACGCTAAGGGCTATGTTGACGGCATGATTTTGAAACCCAAAAACTTTACCATGCATTGTAGGTGGTGTTTGCTGTTGAATGAGAGTTTGCATCGGTACGCCAATGAAAGCAGCGCCTATACCCAACAATGCACAAAGTGCAAAAGCGAATAACAAGTTGTGGGTAAAACTGAACACTCCTAAAACTAGCGCCATGAGCAAAAATCCAATCAGGGATAAGGGTTTTTGGTTGAGTTTCTCACCCCAGTGACCTAAAATCCCTGCTCCCAATACCATACCTACCCCAGCGGCTGCCAAGAAAAAGCCAAATTGTTTTTCCTTCAAACCAAAGTCTGCCGCTAATCTAATTGTCAACACCATTAACGCTGCAAACACACAATACAAAGTTGTGAGTTGCAGCAAGGCATTCAACAGCAGACGATTTTTCTTGAGATAGCGCAAGCCCTCTTTAAAGTCAGCCCAGGGGTTGATGATATCCTCTTGGCGATCGCCAGCAGAAGATTTGTCTTCTCTAAAGTTAATTGGTTGTATGGCCAATCCTGACATCAGGTATAATACAAAGACTACAAATTCTTGACCATAGTCTGGTCCCAACAAGTTTTTAGCCAAACTCAATATCGGCTCACCAATCGCAAAGCCAACAATTAAAGCTCCCATCATAGTGCTGCTATAGAGAGCATTCGCTGCCATAAAATTTTCTTTTCGCACCAAAACAGGGATGGCAGCTTGCTCCGCAGGAGCAAAAAACTGAGCCAATGTGGAAATCGCAAAAGTCAGTATCAATAAAATCAGAAAATTCCTTGGCAAAAACGCAATCAACAGCGCTAACAGTGCCTGTATCACATTAGAGCCAACTAAGACGAATTTTTTAGAGAAGCGGTCAACAAACACACCACCTGCAGAACCAAACAAAATCGCTGGTACTGTAAATGCCACCATCAAAGTTGAGTACATGGTGTTCTGTGCAAACCCAGGAAGGGGTGGGTAGTTTTCCAGTAGAGCAACCATCAAAACAAAAAAGACTTTATCTCCTAACTGAGATAATAACTGCCCAATCCACAGCAGCATGAAACTACGGTTTTTGAGAACAGCGGAAAACCCTTTATTAACAGCAGCAGGTTCAGTTGGAAACATCAGAATTTCAAAGGATAGCAACTAGGGGAGTGGGGGGAGTGGAGCGAGTGGGGGAAGTGGGGCAAGTAAGGGAAGTAGGGTAAGTTACGACTTCCTTGTCCCCCTCATTATCCTTAGCCTCTTGCTCCCCTTCATCTTCCTCTAACCACTCCTAATTTCTCACTCCTGATTGGCAAATCTATTTTCCGGACTAATTATCCTGATAACGCTTTAAAAGCAAGTGCAAAAACTCAGCAGCCGTCAGGCGCTCTTGAGGCGGTGATTCGCCAAAAAAAGAGTCTGCATAGCAGCCCTGTACAGTTTGGGGCGATCGCCACATCTCTAAATGGTCAACAGATGGATCTGCATAAAAGTTATTTTGCCCACTTCCGAGCAGAGAAGAACTCCAGTGAGTGAAATAATCATGGCTCATCCGATGGATAGAAAAATTTCCCAAAAGAGGTACTCCCCATCCATCTATAGCGATAAAAGCTTTAACATGACCACCAAATTGTTGCCATTTGTGAGCAGCGATTATTGCCCCAACGACACCAGCACTAAAGCTAATGAATACAATTGGCGATTGTATCCTATTGTGGAAGTGTTTGTGTAAAAGCTGCAATATGTGAAACGCTGATAAAGCTAAACCACCCTCGACTGGCACAATCAGTATATTTGCTGATAATTGACTTTTTTCTTTATCTACAACTTGCTCTAGCAATCCCGATACAAAACATTGAGTTAAAGCTGAATCATGAATACCAGGGCAAATAATTATACTCATCTGTCTTTGGATTAGCGGCTTTTCCTTAAGGGGGATTGCAGTGTTACTGTCGTAAATATAACATTTCTTATCAACACTTCTCAGGATGCATTTCGTAGGTGTGAGTAGTTACACGGTTTTGTGTCACTGGTCATTTTTCCTTACTTTTTCCTTACTAATGATCAATGACTCGTCCCCATATTAATAACTCAACATCGCAATTGCAGTCTATCAAGCGTGACACAATTTGCCAAATAGCTCCTCAACTGGTGGGAACCCGCACCTTCCCATAGATCGCGTAGGGGGCTTTCCGTAAAGTAGGATAGTGTGAAGTATTTTATTTTTCATCCTTTAGATTTTATTCGGTTACGCCTTAAGAGTATTTTTTTTGTATATACCTTTAGTAATTAATAGAGTATGTCATTAGAAATATTGCTATTAATTGCTTTTTTATCCTATCCCCCAGGATAGGATAGAATTTTACGAGTATGGAAAACAACAAATTAAGAACAGCACTGAGCCATGAGTGCTGAGTGCTGAGTCATTTCCACTCAGCACTCAGTACCAATGCAAGGCATTGCGCCCCTACACACTAAGAACTTTTGAAGTTGGATTGAGGAACTATTGTGGTTGCCACACCAGAAAAACTACAGCCCACTGAGCAATTGTCAAGTCAAGACCGAGTAGCAGTATTGCTTATGGGTTACGGCGAAGTCGAAAGCTACGAAGATTTCGCTAACTACAATGAACAAGCTTTAAATCTGCTGACAGCAAAATTCGCACCCGTGCCTACCTGGATTTATCCTCCCCTCGCACGGCTTTTGGCATTATTTGACCGTCATGAGTGGGGACATCAACACCATGATTTTATTTCCCCACACAATGCCATATTTGAACAACAACGCGCTGGGATTGAAAAAAACCTACAGGCACAGTGGGGTGAAGGCGTTAAAGTTTTTAAAGCCTTCAACTTCTGCGCCCCTTTCCTTCCCAACCAAGTCTTGGCAGAAATCAAAAACCAAGGCTTTGACAAAATACTCATCTATCCACTGCTGGTTGTCGATTCCATCTTCACGAGTGGTATTGCCATTGAGCAAGTCAACAACGCTTTCGCTGAGTTGACAGATGGTGATGAACACTGGGTTAAAGGACTGCGCTATATCCCATCCTTCTACAACGAACCAGCTTACATCAATTTGATAGCGCGTCTTGTGGAAGAGAAAATTACCGCTGACTTAGCCAGTGCTTACCTACCTTCTCAGATTGGCATTGTGCTGATGAACCACGGTTGTCCTCACAAAGCCAAAGGATTCACGTCTGGAATTACCGAAAGTCAAATACTCTACGACTTAGTACGCGATGAGTTAATCAACCGCTACCCTCTCATTTCCATTGGGTGGCTAAACCACGACACACCTTTAATTGAATGGACGCTCCCAAATGTCGAACAAGCAGCGAAAAACCTGATTCAATTAGGTGCCAAAGCGGTTGTCTTTATGCCGATTGGCTTTGCTACAGAAAACCATGAAACTCTGTTGGATGTACACCACATCATTCATGCGCTACACAAAAAACATCCTGATCTAAACTACGTGCAGATGCCCTGTGTTAACGACAATTCTGAATTCTTAACAATGGCAGCTCAATGGGCAAATGCTCATATTACCGAGTTGGTGTCACAACAAACTGTGGCGGTTAATCCCCAGTTAGCTGTAGCGCATCATCACCACCATCACTAAGAACATAGAACACACAAGAGAGAAGATAGAAGAGAGAAGATAGAAAAAAGTTTGTCACTCTTCTATCTTCACTCTTTATTCTTTTCCTACAAGCCTCTCAACTTGCGCGTATTGTCAATCAAACTCTGAGCAAATTCGTCGAAACGTTGAGAGAGTTTTTCATCCAACAACTTACCATCAGGACTAAAGGCTTTCCAAACTTGTCCAATCCCAATTTGCTCTGGAATCACCCAAGCGTGTACCCAACGCATAATCAGCCGTAGGTCATTTAAGGCGTTGCTGTTAGGTTGTCCGCCCAACACGCTAATCAATCCTGTCACTTTATCAGACAACTGGTCAAAACTCATTAAATCAAGGGCATTTTTCAGGACACCGCTGACGCTGCCATGATACTCTGGTGTCGCCAAAATTAACCCATCAGCGCTACTAACGGTATCGCGCAGCCGCTGAACATCTGGGTGATCTGGATACTCATTTTCCCCATTACAAAATGGTAACTGCATTTGCCGCAAATCGAGAATTTCAACTTCTGCACCCAGAGCTTCCACCCGTTGCGTAGCTATAAGCAAAGCCTTTTGAGTGTAGGATTCGGATCTTAAGCTACCAGCAATACCAACAATTTTCACCATAGTCCAATTAAATTCCCGTAACTATAACTATCTTGAAGAAGAACAAGAGAACACAGAATGCAATGAGTGGGGGGACTGAACCCAATACTTCGCCACGCAGTCGTACAGAACTCATGCACTCGTTCGGCTCGATTATTCTGAGTTCTTTCGTGTTCAGTAAAAAGCTTCTATAAAAAGTCTCACACGCCTAAGCTAAATATTTCTAACCCGGAGTCATTACGACTATGTATATAGTATAGCTATGTGTGACATAATATGTCAAATTGCAGTTTGCAGAGAATTTTATGCTAAATGAGCGAGGACACAGCACAGATAAAATGTAAAAGTAACAACTAAAGGCTTTTTAGCAAAGAGTGCGACTAGCAAGGAATTCCTAAAGTTCCAGTTATGTGTCAAAAACAGAGTAATTCTAATAAACACAGCCATTGAAGGATATAACAAGGAAAAACTTGGGAATGGTTTTTTTTGGAAGTTACACTAGAAGATTAGAAACCCCTGATTTCTACTTTTGGTAGAGGAAAAGGCATAGAAACGAGTGCTCGGTTATTGAGCAGCAAACAAAGGGTAATTATTATGAAAAATTTTGAGAAAAAGACATTGATGAAACAGCAAAAGGCAAAGCGCGCAGCTTTCACTGGAGCGCTAGCAGCTGGTTTAATCATGTTGCCAGGAATGTTAGGGGGTACTCCCGCGCTGGCGCAAAAAGTAGAGCGCGAGTCCCTATCCTATGGCGAATTAATCAGGAAAACCGAGAATAAGGAAGTTAAAAGAGTAGAGCTTGACGAAACTGATCAGGTAGCAAGGGTTTATCTAAAAGGGCAAAAGCAAGATGCACAACCGATACAAGTGCGGCTTTTGGAACAAAACGCTGAGTTAATTAGCAGGCTAAAAGAAAATAACGTTGATTTTGAGGAAGTTTCCTCTGCTAATGGTAGAGCGGCTGTAGGGCTTTTGATCAACCTGATGTGGATTTTGCCACTGGTTGCTTTGATGTTATTGTTCCTCCGCCGCTCTACGAATGCTTCTAGCCAAGCCATGAACTTCGGTAAAACCAGAGCTCGCTTCCAGATGGAGGCAAAAACCGGAGTGAAATTTGAGGATGTGGCAGGTATTGAAGAAGCCAAAGAAGAACTGCAAGAAGTCGTTACTTTCCTCAAACAACCAGAAAAATTCACTGCTGTGGGCGCACGCATTCCCAAAGGAGTGCTGTTAGTCGGACCTCCGGGAACAGGGAAAACTCTGTTAGCAAAAGCTATAGCCGGCGAAGCAGCCGTACCGTTCTTCAGCATTTCCGGTTCAGAGTTTGTGGAAATGTTCGTAGGTGTAGGTGCATCCCGGGTACGCGACTTATTTAAGAAAGCCAAAGAAAATGCTCCCTGTCTCATATTTATCGATGAAATCGATGCTGTAGGACGACAGCGGGGTGCAGGGATCGGTGGCGGAAACGATGAGCGGGAACAAACCCTCAACCAACTGCTTACCGAAATGGACGGTTTTGAAGGTAACACCGGTATCATTATTATTGCTGCCACAAACCGCCCGGATGTGCTAGATACTGCGTTGCTCAGACCAGGACGGTTTGACCGACAAGTGATTGTTGATGCACCAGACCGCAAAGGTCGTCTGGAAATTTTGCAAGTCCACTCGCGTAACAAGAAAATTGACCCATCGGTTTCTTTGGAAGTGGTCGCTCGTCGTACACCAGGTTTTACAGGGGCGGACTTAGCAAACCTCCTCAACGAAGCGGCAATTCTCACAGCACGTAGACGTAAAGACGCAATTACGCAGCTAGAGATTGACGATGCTATTGACAGATTGACAATTGGGCTTACCCTCAACCCGCTGTTGGATAGCAAGAAAAAGCGGTTGATTGCTTATCATGAAATTGGGCACGCTCTGTTATCTACACTCCTGAAATATTCTGACCCCTTAAATAAGGTGACAATTATTCCCCGTTCTGGTGGAGTTGGTGGTTTTTCTCAGCAGATTCTGAATGAAGAAATGATTGACAGCGGGCTTTATACTAAGGCTTGGCTGCAAGACAACATCACGATGACCTTAGGAGGAAAGGCGTCAGAAGTAGAGGTTTTTGGTGAAGCTGAAGTAACAGGTGGAGCCAGCAACGACCTAAAAGTTGTGACAAATCTTGCTCGTAAGATGATAACGATGTATGGTATGTCTGAGTTAGGGTTAGTGGCTCTGGAAACTCAGAATAGTGATGTGTTTCTGGGACGAGATTGGGTTAATCGCTCTGAGTATTCAGAAGAAATGGCGATCAAGATTGACCGACAAGTGCGAGCAATGGCAACTACCTGCTACCAAGAAGCTCGTCGCATTATACGTGAAAACAGAGCTTTGGTAGACCGCCTTGTCGATTTGCTCGTGGAACAGGAGACAATAGAAGGCGAGCAATTCCGTAAAATTGTCTCTGAATATACCCAACTGCCAGAGAAGCAACAATTAGTTGTGTCTGGTTAGGAACGTAGTTAGTTGTAGAGACGTGCCATGGCACGTCTCTACATTTAGACGTGCCATGGCACGTCTCTACATTTAGTAGTTAGTGGCTACTAAAACAACTAACAATTAACACTTCCTCATTTAATATCCCGAATCGCCTACAGCTTTTGATTCCTCAATGATGACTTGTGATTGTTGTGGAGTCCACCTTTGCGATGGATTTCTGGCAATTTGCTGCTGGGAAAACATTTCTCGCAAAACCATTGCTGGATCTACGTATTGTTTGGCATATTTTAGCCCCCAATGAAGGTGAGGACCTGTGGTTCGCCCGGTCATCCCTACCCGACCAATTCTCATTCCAGCACCCAGTTGCTGACCTTCCCAAATTTGAATTCCACCAGCCCTATCTATGAAATAACGGCGACCATCTGCGGTTTCAACTTGTCCTTCCATATGACAGTAGGTGTGTTCCCATTCACCAGACTGAATGACTATATATGTACCACAGGCGTCCTTGTCGCTCATCTTTGTGACTGTACCTGTCCACCAATTACGAATATAACTACCTTGTGGGGCGGCGATATCTAACCCACCGTGAAATTCCAAATTTGAGCCACCAGTCGCAGAACGACGGTAGCCAAATGCGGATGTATATGACTGAAAATTTTCTACAGGAAAAGAGGCTGCTAGCCAATTGTTAGCTATTGCTACCTGCTGAGATTTAAATTTTGGAGATGCTTTTGGCTGGTGCCCGTTAGATTTAAATTCTATAGATGCTTTTGACTGGTGTGCCTGAGAATTTTTTACAGGAATTGAAGTTGCTTGCCAATTGTTGAACGTTGCTATCTGCTTGGAGTTAAATTCTACAGCTTCAACCGTTTTTGACTTTGACAATAGAGTGATGAAACCTACAACACTCAATCCTAATATAGACAGACTGACTGCAGAAAGTGCTACTGTTCCTCGCCACTTACTCATTTTTTTAGCCCTCTAGCCGTTAGATCTACCAGTAAATTGATGTTGCATCCAACCGGAGCAGAGGTTTGAATTTTGATTAGGGATTGACATCTGCTTTTGTTTGCGTTCACCTTCTGCATCACAAGAAAAAGCGTATTATTTTTTGCTTATCATCGCCATATATTACTTGAAAATATTTCTATGTCAAGTCGTTTCAAGTACTATTTTTTGAGTTGTCAAAATTAGAGCATTTTTAATTGAAAATAAAAAATATGACATTTAGAGTAAAACAGCTATTGTAGATACTTTTCAGCAGTTATACTTAAGCAATAATTCTTCTTTGAATAGTGGGTGTTTACGTTGCTAGTGATTACCTAATAATTATTAGGAGTATTGGTGATTACATTTTATGGTAAGTATATACTTAGATTGGCAGATGTCAATTTATGCACCATGAATTATACCTGTAAAATCGTTGCCAATAAGTAAAAATGCTGTTAAATTTATGCTTAAGATTGCATTAAGAAATTAATCTAGCTTCAATAGAAGCGAAAGCGCACCCTCCACACGAGTCCCACAAGCCATGCTGACCGAAATATTGCCTTTCAGCTTTGAGTTAGACACAATCGCGATCGCCGGAGCAAGTTTGTGGTCTTTGGCGCTGTATTTAGGTTTTTCCTCAGCTAGTGAATGGGTTATCCACCAACTAAACCGCTGGTTTAACTTTGCTGAGCGATCGCTCTACACGAGTCAGTCAGAATTTGAAAAAACAAGGAAAGCGAGAGAATCACAGAATGCTTTTTACGCCTCGCTTTTCAGCATTGTCCCCTTTCTAGTGATTGGCGCTTTATTTAATTGGGGAGTGGAAATCAGTTTAGGTCCAAGCTGGGGAATTAGCATGGGGATACTTGCCTGTATAGGTTCTGGTGTTTATGAACTCGGACGAAGAGATGGAGAATCTTCTGGAGAATGAGATGAGGAAGATGAAACAGTTATTTCTTTCCCTACTTCTGGTACTTGCTTAATTCTTCCTTTACCAAAGTTGCTAGCTTTTGTGCTGCACCAGCCTCACCTCGGATGCTCCGCAGCTTCGCTTGTATTTGGGCTAATTTTTCTGGATGACTCAGAAAATCTAAAACCATTTCTCCGACTTCTTGGGACTTGAGTTTTCCGACTAGTTCGGGTACGACCATTTCCTGCGCCCAAATATTTGGCCATGCTAGTAAACCTTTTCGTCTCAAAACTAGCCAGTTAATTAGCTTAGCAAAACCGGAACCGACCAAAGGCAAATTTGCCAACAAACCTGGCAAACCATCCCAAGACCTCATCGCGTCTAGCTGTTGCGTTGGTAGCAAAACAATCATCGGCACTGCTAAAGCACCAAGTTCCGCAGTGTTTGCACCCACTGTGGTTAAGCAAAGGCTGCACTGGGATAATAAATCGTGTGCAGGTGACTGAGTCCAGAGTTCCACACATAAACCTGTTCCTGTCTTGAGGATAGGATGATCGTAGGGGTACGGCAATGCCGTGCCCCTACCACTGTCATCTGGGACAATCACAGAAGCACCACTAAAACCAAATGTTTGAACAAAAGAGTTTTTTTCTTGGTCCGCAAAACTAGCTAAAGTTTGTAAATCCAAAGTTGGGGCTACAGGAATCACAAACTTGGTTTGCGGTCTTCTAGCGTGGACATATTCCGCAATTGCCAACGTCAAAGGTACTCCTTGCGTCAATTTTGCCGCCTTTGAGCCAGGGAGTACGCCAATGAGTTCGGTGCTGAGTTCTGAGTGCTGAGTGGAGGGATTAGAGGAATTTTCTCCCCTGCTCAAGAGCTCCCCTGCTCCCCCTGCTTCCCCTGCTCCCCCTGCTTCCCCAGCCTGGGCTTCTTGCATCAAATCTCCCACAACGCTGAACTTGTGGGCAAATTTCTGAGGAACACGCGCAGCCACTTCGGCTTTCATCACTCCAAAGCGGTCAATTAAGTTGTGCCAACGTGCATCCCATTCTGCATAAACAACGGTGTGATAGCCTAGCCTTTTGCCAACGACAACGGGAAAAAATTGATCCCCACCCAGGAAAACAACGACACCGCGTTTCCGCCAGTCCCAATTCTCAAATGTCTTTCCCCACAGCAAAAATTGCCAAAAATGCTCTGCTGGCTGCACTCGGTCTACTTCGGGGAAAGACCGAGCAATATCTGCTTCTTTGCCACTAGAATTGGGGCAAGGCGACAAAACCACAGAAATTCTCACTTGATTTCGGTCATCACTCAGTATTTGCCGCAATGCTTTCACCACTGGGCGCACCCAAGTCGTCACTTCCCCAGGACCATTTGAGAGAATAAGAATATCAGCAGTCATTGGTCATTGGTCATTAGATTAGTTGTAGAGACGCGACGCCAGTCGCCTACGGAGGGAGACCCTCCTGCAGCACCGCAGTTTCTTACGGAGGGAAACCCTCCTCCGTTAGCGCTAGCTCCTCGCGGAGCGAGGCACTGCTCGCTGGCTCGCCATGGCACGTCTCTACATGAGTCATTAGTCCATTGTGATTGGTTATTGGTTCCCTTTCTATTGCGAAAATAGAGCAGTTCATCAAACCTTATTAAGATTTATTTACAATAAGCGAGTAAATACTTCGCAAATCTGTCAACAATTTTTACAAATTGTTTCATTTTTTATATCATTTTGTGTCAGATAGGCGACAAAATCCCCACTGAGCAAGCATTTTCTGGTAAAAAACTCATATTGCCTAAGAGAGGAAGTCTGAATGGCTGCTTTTGCCAAAGAGGACTTCTCAAACGAGAACACGCATCAAAGGAGCCGAGGAAGCATGTTCACTCACGTCAAGTCCACCATTAGACATATTGCGCCTGACAACCTGCGGGGGCGTCATTTAATTAAGGTGGTCTATGTCGTGTTAGAGTCCCAGTACCAGAGTGCATTGTCACAAGCGGTTCGGGAAATTAACCAGAATCATCCCAACCTGGCGATTGAAATTAGTGGCTATTTGATTGAAGAACTCCGAGACAAAGAGAACTACGAGGAGTTCCAAAAGGAGATCGCAAGTGCCAATATCTTTATTGCCTCGCTGATTTTTATAGAAGACTTAGCCCAAAAGTTAGTAGCAGCAGTAGCACCACACCGCGATCGCCTGGACGTTGCCGTTGTGTTCCCCTCAATGCCTGAAGTTATGCGCCTAAACAAAATGGGCACCTTCTCTTTGGCACAATTGGGGCAATCTAAGAGTGCAATAGCACAGTTCATGCGAAAGCGCAAGGAAAAATCCGGCGCGGGCTTCCAAGATGGGATGCTCAAGCTGCTGCGGACACTGCCGCAAGTGCTCAAGTACCTGCCAATGGACAAAGCACAGGACGCCCGAAATTTTATGCTCAGCTTTCAGTATTGGCTAGGGGGTTCTGCAGATAACCTGGAAAACTTCTTGCTGATGCTAGCTGATAAGTACGTCTTAAAAGGCGTAGAGACGAGAGGTGGCGCGTCTGTACAATACAAAGCACCAGTTGTCTATCCCGATATGGGCGTATGGCATCCTCTTGCCCCCACAATGTTTGAGGATGTCAGAGAATACCTCAATTGGCACAACAGCCGTAAGGATATCCCCAATGATTTGAAAGACCCGCTAGCGCCTTGTGTTGGGTTGGTATTGCAACGCACGCACCTCGTAACGGGTGATGATGCCCATTATGTGGCAATGGTGCAAGAACTAGAATCTATGGGGGCACGGGTTATTGCAGTGTTTGCTGGGGGTTTGGACTTCTCCAAACCAGTGGAAGCATACTTTTACGAACCGACAACCAAAACGGCACTGGTGGATGCCGTAGTATCGTTAACAGGCTTTGCCCTGGTAGGTGGACCAGCACGCCAAGACCATCCTAAGGCAATTGACGCGCTCAAACGGTTGAATCGTCCTTACATGGTAGCGCTGCCCCTCGTCTTCCAAACAACCGAAGAATGGCAGGATAGCGATTTGGGGTTACACCCAATTCAAGTCGCATTGCAAATTGCGATTCCCGAATTGGATGGGGCGATTGAGCCGATTATATTATCAGGACGAGATGGCACAACAGGAAAGGCGATCGCCCTGCAAGACCGCATCGAAGCAGTGGCACAACGCGCTCTCAAATGGGCTAACCTGCGCCGCAAGCCAAAGTTACACAAGAAGGTTGCGATCACCGTTTTCAGCTTCCCACCTGATAAAGGCAACGTCGGAACCGCTGCTTACCTGGATGTGTTCGGCTCAATTTACGAGGTGATGAAAGCCCTCAGGAACAACGGGTATGAAGTGCAGGATTTGCCTGAGTCTGCCAAAGAGTTGATGGAACAAGTGATCCACGACGCCCAGGCACAGTACAGCAGCCCCGAACTCAACATTGCCTACCGGATGCCAGTTCGTGAGTATGAAGCACTCACACCCTACTCACAAAAGTTAGAGGAAAACTGGGGACCACCTCCTGGACATCTCAACAGCGATGGGCAAAACTTGCTGATTTACGGTAAGCACTTCGGTAACGTCTTCATTGGTGTTCAGCCCACCTTTGGTTACGAAGGCGATCCAATGCGGTTGTTGTTCTCGCGTTCTGCAAGCCCGCACCACGGTTTCGCGGCTTACTACACTTACCTAGAACAGCTTTGGCAAGCCGATGCCGTGCTACACTTCGGGACTCACGGTTCCTTGGAATTCATGCCAGGGAAGCAGATGGGGATGTCTGGAGAATGTTATCCAGATAACTTGATTGGCACAATTCCCAATCTCTACTACTACGCCGCAAATAACCCCAGCGAGGCGACAATTGCCAAGCGTCGCAGCTACGCCGAGACAATTTCCTACCTGACTCCTCCGGCGGAAAATGCTGGTTTGTACAAAGGTTTGAAGGAACTCAGCGAGTTGATTGGTTCTTACCAAACCTTGAAAGATAGCGGACGCGGTATTTCCATTGTCAACACCATCATGGATAAGTGCCGGATGGTGAACTTGGATAAGGACATTGCCCTGCCAGAGACAGATGCCAAAGATATGACCGCTGAAGAGCGGGATAATATCGTTGGCTTGGTATACCGTAAGTTGATGGAGATTGAATCGCGACTGTTGCCTTGTGGATTGCACGTTATTGGTAAACCACCGACCGCTGAAGAGGCGATCGCCACTCTCGTCAACATTGCCAGCTTGGATCGTCAAGAAGAAGAAATTCAAAGTTTGCCCCGTATTATTGCCAACAGCATCGGGCGCAACATCGACGAGATCTACCAAAACAGCGACAAAGGTGTTTTAGACGATGTCCAACTGCTGCAAGACATCACAATGGCAACCCGTGGGGCAGTTTCCGCCCTTGTGAAAGAGCAAATCGACGCTGAAGGACGAGTTTCCCGCGTTTCCAAGCTCAACTTCTTTAACATGGGCAAAAAAGAACCTTGGGTAGAAGCACTGCACAAAGCAGGGTATACCAAAGTGGATGCCGCAGCGTTGAAACCGCTGTTTGAGTATCTGGAATTCTGCTTGCAGCAAGTTTGCGCTGACAACGAATTGGGAGCATTACTCCAAGGGTTAGAAGGCGAGTACATCCTCCCTGGTCCTGGTGGCGACCCCATCCGCAACCCGGATGTCTTGCCCACAGGTAAAAATATACACGCCCTTGACCCGCAATCCATCCCCACAACGGCTGCTGTACAATCGGCAAAAATCGTTGTAGACCGACTACTGGCGCGTAACAAAGCAGAAAACGGTGGTCACTATCCCGAAACTATCGCTTGTGTGCTTTGGGGAACCGATAACATCAAAACCTACGGGGAATCCCTGGCACAAATCATGTGGATGGTGGGAGTGCGTCCGGTTCCCGATGCCCTTGGACGGGTGAACAAGTTGGAACTGATTCCTCTAGAAGAGTTGGGACGCCCACGTATTGATGTGGTTGTCAACTGTTCTGGTGTATTCCGCGACTTGTTCATCAACCAAATGAACCTGCTGGATCAAGGGGTGAAGATGGCGGCGGAAGCCGATGAACCACCATCAATGAACTATGTTCGCAAACACGCCCTCGAACAAGCAGAGGAAATGGGGATCAACCTGCGCCAAGCAGCGACTCGCATCTTCTCCAATGCTTCTGGTTCCTACTCGTCAAATATCAACTTGGCGGTGGAAAACAGCACATGGGACAGCGAAGCCGAGTTGCAGGAAATGTACCTCAAGCGGAAATCCTTCGCCTTCAGTGCCGATAACCCCGGTACGATGGAAGAAGAGCGGCAGATTTTTGAAAGAACTCTGAAAACTGCTGAGGTCACTTTCCAAAATCTCGACTCTTCCGAGATTAGCTTGACCGACGTTTCCCACTACTTCGACTCTGATCCCACCAAAGTTGTGGCAAGTTTGCGGGGTGATGGCAAAACACCAGCATCCTACATCGCCGACACCACCACAGCTAACGCTCAAGTCCGCAGCTTATCAGAAACCGTGCGTTTGGATGCTCGTACCAAAATGTTAAATCCCAAGTGGTACGAGGGAATGTTATCTCACGGTTACGAAGGCGTGCGGGAACTCTCCAAGCGGTTGGTAAATACGATGGGTTGGAGTGCGACTGCTGGTGCTGTTGATAACTGGATATACGAGGACGCCAACGAAACCTTCATCAAAGATGAAGAGATGCGCAAGCGTTTGCTGAACCTCAACCCCCATTCTTTCCGCAAGATGGTTTCCACTTTGTTGGAAGTGAATGGTCGGGGTTATTGGGAGACGAGTGAGAACAATTTGGAATTGTTGCGCGAGTTGTACCAGGAGGTTGAGGATCGGATTGAAGGGGTTGAGTAGGTTATAACCGTGTAAACACGCCAAATGTAGAGACGCGCCATGGCGCGTCTTTACACAATATGGCACGTCTTTACACAATCTACCGGAACCTATCAAGCCCAAGTTCAAAGATAAATATCATTTAGAATTGCTGCTTTGAGTTGTACCAGGAAGTTGAGGATCGCATTGAAGGAATTGAGTAGGTTATAACCGTGTAAAGCCAAATGTAGAGACGCGCCATGGCGCGTCTTTACACAATATGGCACGTCTTTACACAATATCGCGCGTCTTTAGACAATCTACCGGAACCTATCAAGCCCAAGTTCAAAGATAAATATCATTTAGAATTGCTGCTTTGAGTTGTACCAAGAGGTTAAGGATCGGATTGAAGGAATTGAGTAGGTTATAACCGTGTAAAGCCAAATGTAGAGACGCGCCATGGCGCGTCTTTACACAATATCGCGCGTCTTTACACAATATGGCACGTCTTTAGACAATCTACCGGAACCTATCAAGCCCAAGTTCAAAGATAAATATCATTTAGAATTGCTGCTTTGAGTTGTACCAGGAAGTTAAGGATCGGATTGAAGGAATTGAGTAGGTTATAACCGTGTAAACACGCCAAATGTAGAGACGCGCCATGGCGCGTCTTTACACAATATGGCGCGTCTTTACACAATCTACCGCAACCTATGAAGCCCAAGTTCAAAGATAAATATCGAATTGAATCTATTCGGTTGCCAAATCGGGACTATGCTGCTAATGGATGGTATTTCGTGACCATATGCACGCATCAGCGCCAATGGTTTTTTGGTGATGTCATTGAAGGGAAAGTACGCTTATCGGAAATAGGACAAATAGCACAACAATATTGGGCAGACATTCCCAGCCATTTTGAATATATATATGTAGATGCTTATGTCATTATGCCCAATCATGTGCATGGCATAGTGGTTATAGACAAACCCCATAATATAGAGATGAGCCATGGCGTGTCTCTACACCAAAATCAAACGCAAGCAACAGACCAATCAAATAAATTCGCACCTCTAAAACGTGGTTCATTGCAGGTTATTATTAACGCCTACAAATCATCTGTCACCCGTTGGTGCAGGAAAAACGGTCAAGAGCATTTTGGTTGGCAAACAAGGTTTTACGAGCATATCATTCGTGCTGATGGTTCTCTAGACCAGATTCGAGAATACATTATTAATAACCCCGTCAAATGGGAACATGACAAGAATAATCCAGCGAATTTGTGGATGTGATGCATTGCATTTCACGTTCTAGAGACGCGCCATGGCGCGTCTCTACAATATAATCGGTAAAAATAAATATATAATCCTCAATTCTCAATCTCCCTCCTATGACTGCCCTAACAGTTAATCTCAATCCAGTCATTGAACTGACAGATGAGCAATTTTTCCAGCTATGTCAGGCAAACCGCGATTTGAGGTTTGAACGCACTCCAACCGGAGAATTAATTATCATGCCACCTGTAGGGGGAGAAACAAGCAACCGTAATGTTGGGTTTCCTTGCCTCAAGCCAACCTACGGTGATGGGCGGTCATACTGCTTGTGATTTGTATCACAACTATTTAGCATTCTATTGTGGTAAAAATGACAACTGACTTAGTTATTTACTGATTTCTATAAGGAAATCTATTTATAATACAGTTAGGAAAAAATACATGGCTGGCAACGATAGCATAGTTCTCGATAACATTATCAAGCAAAAAATAAATAAAAGTGACAATGTATTACCTGATGATGAATTCTTTGAAATATTTACATTTGAACAAATATTAAAAAAATATGATCTCTCCTATGACGAGTTAAGCTATGGAAAAATAGGAGGAGGTGATGATGGTGGAATAGATGGCTTCTTCATTTTTATTAATAATGATTTTGTGAGTGAGGATACAGAGTTAGACAACTTTAAGAAAAGTCCTTGCATACAATTATTTTTAATTCAATCAAAACGAACTGATTCTTTTTCTGAAAGAGCTATTGAAAAATGGCTTTCAACTACAATGAATATTTTTGATTTAGACAAGAAGATTGAGCAAATTCAAAAATATTATAATTCTGATTTAATTAATAAAGTGGCTTTTTTCCAGGAATTGTATCTCAATCTGGCTTCACAACATCCTTCTATTGAAATAACATATGTATATGCAAGTAAAGGTGACGTATCAGCTATAAATCAAAAGGTATACAATCAATCTGAAGTTTTAAAAGAAAGTACTCGTAGATATTTTTCCGGAGCCAAGGTTAACGTTAGCTTTGTTGGCGCACGAGAACTGATTGATTCTTCTCGACTCGAAAAAAGCTATACTTTACAGTTAAAATTTATTGAAAATTATATTTCTAGAGGTGAAGATAATTACGTTATATTAGCATCTTTAAAAGATTATTATAATTTTGTTACTTACGAGAATTCTGAGTTACGCACATATATATTTGCATTTAATGTTCGAGATTATCAAGGTAGTAATGTAGAAGTGAATAAAGATATTAAAGCAACTTTGGAATCAAACGAAGATATAGATTTTTGGTGGCTCAATAATGGAATTACTATTTTATCTTCAAGAGCAAGTATTGCTGGTAAAACTATTAGCCTAGATGATGTACAAGTTGTCAATGGTTTACAAACAACAAACACAATTTATCATTATATAAAGAATAGAGAAGATGACAGCAACACATTGAAGGAAGAGAGAGCTATCCTAATAAAAATAGTTATTACAAATGATCCAGAAACTAGAGACCGTGTTATCAAAGCAACAAATTTCCAAACCCCTATTCCACCAGCCTCTTTAAAAGCTACAGATCCAATACAATTAGACATAGAAAATTTCTTTCTAAATCATGAATGGTTTTATGACCGTCGAAAAAATTATTATAAGAACACAGGTAAGCAACTGGATAGAATCATTAGTATTCCATACCTAGCTCAATCAGTCATAGCAATAGTTTTTCATGAGCCAGATATTGCACGTTCTAGACCATCGTCACTTCTTAAGAAAGATAACGATTATAAACGTGTTTTCAGTCAAAAAATAAGTCTGGAAGTGTATCTCTTATGCGCGAAAGCTATGAAAAGATTGGAAAGTTTTATTCGTATTGTTACATCTAGTAAATCAAACAACTTAGGTATTAATGAACAGTGGAAACATGCATCACCCATTCGTATATTAATGTTTCATCTAGGGATGCTGATGGTAGTAAAAACACTTAATAAACGTGATTATAAACCTAAAGATGTAGAATCAATTAAAGAAAATAATTTTTCTGATGAACTTATTAGTAATACATTGTCTGAGTTAATTCAATTAACGAATGATTATGTAAAATCAAAAGACTTGCCAATCAACATAGGCATAAAACAAAAAGATTTTGTAACATATATATTAGACAATGTGGGATTGAATCATTAAATAAGTCGGGTTTTCTTCAATAAAATAAATCAGTGGTGCAGTATCCAAGCCGACAATTTACCCTTGTAACTGGGCTAACCATTCCATGAGTCGCGTTCCTGATTGACATAGTCTTGAGCATCAATGTCATTCCAGACTTCTTTACCCAACCCTTCCAATTCCAAAATGCTGCGCTTGGGCTTAGGTGTCATCGTCATCCGTTGACGAATGAAGCTTGACAATTCTTGAATCAACCGCATTTGCTCATCAGGGGTGAGACTTTCAGCTAGATGGCGTACTTCGTGATAATTTGACATAAACTCTGTGTGAAGAAATCTCAGGCTCTAGGCTCTATTTCAACAAATGGTTATATCTGATTCAGCAAAACAGATAATATATTAACGTTATGATTTATCCAGAGTATTAGGTTGCAAAATCTGGAGTGCCCTCATGACAGTCGATTTAACATCACAAGCCTCACCTGATTTTGTCAGCGTACTCTCACTCGCCGCGACTGCGTATCAAGGACAGAGGAATGATCGCCCTAGTGCTGAAGTCGTAGTCAATGCTTTGGTGCAAGCGGAAAAAGCAGCTAAACAGCAACGAGTGACATATCCTTTTGAGTCTTTGGTTGGTCAATGGCGGCTATGCTTTGTCACTGGAACCAGAAAAGTCAGAAAGCAAGCCGGAATTGTTTTGGGCAAAGGTTTTTATCTGCCTAAGTTTGCTCCAACTCATATTTCCTTTAATACGACACAAGCTTCAGATGCGACTCCAGCTAGAGCGGAAATTAGCAATTCTGTTCAATTGGGTGCTGTTTTATTAAAGCTTCAAGGTCCAGCACAATATCCAGGTAAGAAAAACTTATTGGCGTTTGACTTTATCCAGATGCAACTTAGTCTGTTTGGTCGTGTGATTTACAGCGGTCAAATTCGAGGCGGAAAAGGTCAGGCGGAGAATTTTTATAGTCAACCCGTAGCGAAATTACCCTTCTTTGCGTTTTTTTTAGTAACAGAAGACTTGATTGCAGCTCGCGGTCGTGGAGGTGGGCTAGCACTGTGGATTCGAGAAAAATAAATGTTAAATGTTATATCCTCAATTGAGCGAATTATTTATATTTAATTATTTATATTTAATTTCCAATTTTACCACAGTTTTTACCAGAAACAGAACAGACATCAAGAAAGTAGATAATAGGCTAGGAAAAATATTCACACCTAGAAATTAAACGGTAGATGTTTTCAGTCTTTGTACGTCGTTTTTGCCTTTCGTTTGGAGTCGTTATTCTGCTTTCGTTGATGTTGCTTCCAGTCAAAGCACAACAACCATCTCTAACTTCTTCATTTTCAAGCATCACTGAGTCATCCTTACAGCAAGAGCAAATTCATCAAACCGCACCGCTTGCAGGTGGAATGATGAAAGTAAGCGCACAACTCACTCCAGCACAGTCCAACACTCGATTATTTCAAGAACGGTTAAAAAATCTTGATGTTTCAGCAGCTCAAGGTAAAGTTGGCATCGGGGTTTTGGACCTTAATAGCGGTCAAAGTTGGTTTCTCAATGGTAAGCAGCGCTTTCCCATGCAAAGCGTGTATAAGCTTCCTTCTGCCATAGCCGTCTTAAAACAAGTAGACGAGGGCAAGATTTCGCTCAAGCAATTAGTCACCATTATGCGTCAGGACTTTGCTCCTGGCTCGAGTCCTATGATCAAGGAATTCAAAGGTGATAGAGTACAGATCCCACTGCGAAACGTTCTAGAAAGCTCTGTGGGAATAAGTGATAATACTGCAGCTGACGCTTTGGTGCGATTGCTTGGTGGACCACAGCAAGTGAATGCTATCTTAGGTAAGCTGCAAATTCGCAACATTCGCGTTGATCGATTAGAGCAGCAGATGCAGCCGGAGAGTGTGGGACTCAAAAACTTTCAACCTGAATTAGCTGACGAACAAAAATACAACGAAGCTGTGGAAAAGATTCCAGATAGCGTCAAGAAAGCTGCTCTCCAAAAGTATCTCACCGATCCACGCGATACTGCTACTCCCGAAGCTATGGTTGACCTTTTGGCAAAGCTGAACTCAAATCAGTTATTGTCCGAAAACTCTACCGCTTTGTTGCTAAAGATAATGACTGATTCTCCAACAGGACAAAAGCGGCTAAAAGCAGGGCTACCTGAAAATTGGTCGATCGCACACAAGACTGGTACGGGTGCAGATGTTCTCGGCATAGGTACTGCAACAAATGATGTTGGAATTGCTAGTTCGCCGGACGGGAAACGCGTGGCGATCGCTGTATTCATCGCCGGTTCAAAAGCTCCTCTGGAAGAGCGCGAGAAAGTGATGTCCAACATCGCCTCAAGAGTGGTACAGGCAATGCAATAAACCTCAGTTGAAAATAGCAGGGCAAACATTCGTCATGTCTAACATCATATTTAAATTTGAGGCAATTCTTACAGATACTAACTCTCATTAATAAGGATTGATAAAGCATGACGGGCATAGTTTGCACCTGCTGGAGTTCCTTCAATTGTTGCCATCAGACTCGCTCCACCAATTAACAGTAAGTACTGGTGAGAGAATGCTTCTGGATGACGAACCCCCGCTTCTATTGCTAGTTTCATAACATGAGTGCGAATTCCTTCACGCAACGATATAGAAACATGATGAGCCGGATGATTTGCATCTGCTATTTCAAGAACTGCATTAATGAATGGGCACCCCCGAAAGTCTGGTTGAGCATACCACTCTCCAAGCACATCAAATGTTGCGAGTAGCTTTTCTTTAGCTGTTTTTCCTCGCTCCTCAACAGCTTTCTGAAACCAAGCCAACCACTGCTTTTCGCGATAGCGCATGACTTCCAAAATGAGTTGGTCTTTTGAGGGGAAGTATTTATAAAACGTCCGTTTTGCAACGTCTGAAGCTGCAATCACTTCGTTAATCCCAACGTGCTGAATCCCCTTCTGGTAGAAAAGCTGGGAGGCAGTTTCTAGGATGCGATCATAAATTTGGTTGGTATCTGATGCCATATGTTGTTTTCTTATCCATGTAGACAAACTTGTCTACTTAAAGTATTCTACTGAGTGTAGACAAACTTGTCTACTCAGCAACAAGTGTGCGATGAGTGTAAATATCAGGTCTTTACCCTTGAGCACGCAATGTTGTGTTATGCCAATACTTCACAAGATACAATCTCATGGAATTCACTATTTACACTCTGGAAACCGCCCCCGAAGAGTCCAAAGAAGCTCTGCGCCATGCCAAGGAAACATTTGGCTTGATTCCCAACCTAGAGGGTATATGCGCTCTTGCCCCTGCACTTTTGAAGGGTGGTATGGCTCTGTGGGATCTTTTCAGCACAACCAGCTTTAGTCCACTCGAACAACAGGTAGTATACCTAGCAGTTAATTATGAAAATGAGTGTCACTACTGCATGGCAGCACACTCAGGTTTGGCAAAAATGGTTGGTTTGTCAACCGAGGATATAAATGCCATGCGAAATGGTGAACCTCTGCAAGACTCAAAACTACAGGCACTTCGTCACTTTACACAGCGAATGGTACAAGCTCGTGGTTGGGTTACTGATGACGAAATCGAGACCTTTATGAAAGCTGGTTACACAAAGCAGCAGGTTTTAGAAGTCATTCTTGGTATCGCTGTGAAAGTCATCCACAACTACACCAATCATATTGCCCAAACGCCACTCGACAAAGCGTTTGAGCGCTATGCTTGGTCGAAACCCACCGTGTCTGAAGACGTGAATACATCACACTAAGTACAGGATTTCACAAGTTCGTAACGAATTAATTTCAGAAAGACTCTGCGTTACTCTGCGCTGACTCCCTTCGGGTTCACCAGTCGCCTACGGAGGGAAACCCTCCTGCAGCGCTGGTTCACCGCGTCCCTCTGCGTTTCAAAACGCTACGAATTAATGCAAAGCTGTACTAAGGCGATCGCATTTGCATCAACTAACTGGTTATTTGACACTCCGAGCGCCTAAAGACGTGAGGATTCTTGCTTCAATGGGAGATCCAAACAACCGGACGAACCCTTGATGCTCAGATTACTGAAATTTAAATTAGAAAATTAAGAACTGAGGCAGAACCTGAAGCATGGGACTTCTCTGTCTGCCTTTGCAAGTATCGATAAAGGCGATTGAGTGCATTCATGTGGGCATAAGCTGCTGCGACTACAATATCAGTATCAGAAGCTTGTCCAGAGAAAATGCGCTCCTCATGCCGTAAGCGAATTGTGACTGTTCCTAGAGCATCAATTCCACCAGTCACAGATTGAACGGAAAACTCAATCAGTTGATTAGGAATCTGCACAACTCGATTGATAGCTTTATAAACAGCATCTACTGGACCAGTTCCTACTGCTGCATCAGTGAAAATTTCTCCGTTGGGAGTCACAACTGTGATGGTTGCAGTCGGACAGGTGCAATCACCACAAGTGACTTGGACGTGTTCGAGTTGAAAGCCTTTGTCTACTTGAATTTGCGTTTCATCCCGAACGATCGCCTCTAAATCCCAATCGGACATTTCCTTTTTCTTGTCAGCAATTTCCTTGAACCGCATAAAGGCTTTGTTCAAATCTGCTTCACTCAACTCAAACCCCAATTCCTGCAGCCTAGTTCGGAAAGCATTCCTTCCAGAGTGTTTGCCCAAAATAATGCTGTTTTCAGAAAGACCAATGTCAGCCGCTTCCATAATCTCATAGGTCTGGCGATGTTTGAGAACACCATCTTGGTGAATTCCAGATTCATGGGCAAAAGCATTTGCTCCGACGATCGCTTTATTCGGCTGAACCACAATTCCTGTGAATTGGGAAACCAAGCAAGAGGTTTTGTAAATCTCTTGGGTGTTGATGTTTGTCAAAGGTGCATCGCAATCAACCGGACGACCAAAGTAGGGGTTGAAATGGGGTTTGCGAACCTGCAACGCCATGACAATTTCTTCCAGTGCGGCATTTCCTGCTCGTTCACCAATTCCGTTAACTGTACACTCCACCTGACGCACACCATTTTCGATTGCTGTCAAAGCATTTGCTGTCGCCAAACCCAAATCGTTTTGAGTATGAACCGAAAGAATGACTTGATTAATATTGGGAACATTTTCTTGAACACCCTGAATCAGCGCCGCCATGTCTTTGGGTGTGCAGTAACCAACAGTATCAGGAATGTTGATCGTGGTTGCACCTGCTGCAATCACTCGTTCCAACACTTGATAGAGGAATTCTGGATCAGTTCGGCTTGCATCCATCGGTGAGAATTCTACATCCTCGACAAAAGACTTGGCATAAGCGACCATTTCTTCGGCGATCGCCAAAACCTCACTCTGAGACTTTTTCAACTGGTACTTCAGGTGAATATCTGAAGTAGAAAGAAAAGTGTGAATTCTCCGATGAGCCGCCGATTGTAATGCTTCAGCAGCAGCCTGGATATCTTGTCGAATTGCCCTTGCCAAAGAGCAAATGATCGGTCCACCCGATACGCCGACTTGTTGAGCGATTGTTCTGACAGCTTCAAAATCTCCAGGACTGGCTACGGCAAATCCTGCTTCAATCACATCAACACCTAGTAGAGCCAGTTGATGAGCGATCGCCAGTTTCTCTTCTACCAGTAGCGTTGCGCCTGGTGACTGTTCGCCATCTCGTAGCGTTGTGTCGAAGATAATGACCCGGTCTGCTTGAGGTCGAATGCTCATGACTGTCTCCCGTGGTGTTAATAAAAGGGATTGTTAGACCAATGCTTTTGAATATTGTATACATAAAATTGTATACAATATAAAATATGTACTTAAAAAATTATGAACTTAAATGACCTAGCAGCCCATATGCTGCAACAACAGCGCAGTACCCCAGATTTGATTGCCGATGCTTTGCGAGAAGCAATTGTGCGGGGAATTTTTCAGGAAGGACAATCCCTCAGACAGGATGAAATTGCCACTCAGTTTGGGGTTAGCCGCATTCCTGTGCGGGAAGCTCTACGTCAACTTGAGGCAGAAGGATTGGTGACGCTCCATCTTAATAGAGGAGCAATGGTTTCGGCACTTTCTCCAGCAGAAGCGCAAGAAATATTCGAGATTAGGAGCGCGTTGGAGGTGAAAGCGATCCAACTGGCAATTCCCAAATTAACCGCATCAGATTTACAAAAGGCATCTGAAATTTTGGCACAGACAGACCAGGTCACTGATGCAGGTTTGTTGGCGAAACTGAACTGGGAATTCCATGAAACGCTTTATGCAACCGCCGAACGTCCTCGGCTGCTGACAATCATTAAAACTCTGCACCTGAATGTTGACCGCTACGTCCGCCTTCAAATGAGTCAGATGGATTATTTAGAGCGATCGCAAAAGGAACACTATCAATTATTAGAAGCTTGTCAACAGCACGATACTAAAGCTGCTGTTAGGTTACTAAAAAGACACATTGATACCGCAGGAGAGCAGCTAGTTGCATACTTGCAACAAAACCGTCACACCTAATTCACATCATCTCCATAACTTCTTCACAACTTCTTCATAACTTTTGGGAATAATACACCTATGCTCGATAATTTTTCCTAAAGAGGTTTTTTGTGGTATCAAAGTATTTTAATGAAGTTGTGATCACAGCCTTACCCGATTCATGTGTTGAAACAAATAATAATGGTATTCCTGTTTACTCTAAGTACTGCATGCAACTGATTGTTCAAGATGGAGTCGCTGTTCCTTTTATGTTTGCTGATACTTTAGAAGAATTGCTTCCTTACCTTAAAGCCATTGAGAAATCAACACCTGTAGTAGGTATTTAGTTGTTATAAATTGCATATATTCTTGATGGCTGGTGCATTTACCTATATCAAAAATATGCAAAAACATTATAGAAATAATGTAGGGTGCGTTACGCTTACGCTAACGCACCAGATAAATCAGCTACCCAACAACGGCACGGCAGCGTCGATAATTTTCAACTGAACTAATGCTAGAATCACAAGAGTATAGACGGTTGAGGTAACTACACCCGAAAGTAATTCTTTTTTGAAATTACGCTCCTTGGGTTGATTTTGTAGAACATCCATAGCTCCGAATTGCATCAAGAGGATACCAATAATGTTAGAAAGCCAGTATCCTATAATTGAGCCAGGCAAGAGTAACTTAGGGTAAAATAAACTACAGATATATCCAAAACCATAAGCAATTGGCAAATTAAATAACAAATCATTCCACCAACATAGTGGTGAGAGCAAATATCCAAGAACTAGAAAAAATCCGCCTCTGAGTTTTTTAAACGTATTTTGTTTCCAGTCCCCAAGAGCAGCAGACTGTAACTGCTGTGGGGTAGTTTGTCCTGCTACGATCGACTCCTGACGGAATATTGGGAGGTTTGTCATAATAATGCATAATTCCTATGTCATAACCGTACTTTAACCGCAAAACCAAGAAAAAGTCTAGTAGGGGATCAAACAACCAGCATATGCCTATTCCTTCTCATTGCCACGCCGAGTGTAGGGGATGAGGGACGAGGCGAACCTGCTGATAAGGATTCTTATTTTTAAGATCCGTAGTACTGAGCAAAGCAGGCAATAGCTATAATCAAGATAATGCTTTTTATTAAAAATATGACTAATTCACCTTTAACGACTTTTTTGTTAATAGCGGGAACTGTTTTCCTTACTATTTCTGTTATCGGACAAGCTAGATTAGGTTTTGCTGAAATTAATCCTGGTTTTTTTGGAAGATTTTTAGCTTTAATTATTGGTTTGTTTAGTTTAACAGGTGCTGTTTTATTAGTCTTATTTCCTGCTGATGGAATTAATTTAATTAGAGATTATTTAGTACAGCTAATTCAACAAAACCTGGGTTAGATGAGCCAATGTCAAGCTTGACAGTAGTTTTCAATTGGGTAGAATACAGGTTAGCTGTAGCGGCATAGAGCATTGCTCATTGGTGTCAACTTAAACCACAACCCTTTGACAATCTCGTTAAAATCTCGTTTCGGTGGTTCTAGCTGGAAATGTGGTGCGGCGGCTAGTAACGCAAGTAAGGGAGGCAGAGCCTCCCAGTAGGCATTCCCAGCCTCAGGCTGGGAACGAGGCACGCAACTTGGTATTACAGCAGTTTTGAATTGGATAGAATAGAGGTTAGCTGTAGGGGCACAGCAATGCTGTGCCCCTACCAATTTGTTTGTAGTTTATATAAATGAAAAGCGCTTTAAAATAACTAAGAAGCTATAGTTAAAGAGTGCATTATTTTAAGAGTAACGCACCCTTCCAATAATTATGAATTAATAATACGCTCCTACAAGGCTATAAATTAGCGCAGTCAGAACTATCAAAGTAATAACAACGTATGTAAATTCTCGTTTTCGTAGAAAAATAAACAGAGAAATGACCACGCGAATAATAGGAGTCGCAACAAGTAGCAGCAGTCCAAGTTGAATAATCCCACGACGACTACCTGACAACACCGCAGTCACAACACCAGTGGGAGAACGGAAATAAGATGGTTCTCCTTGAAAAAAATGATAGTTGGCTCTTTCACCACCGTGGCGAATTAAGTAGAGTATGCCACCTATTAAAACGACACTGCTAGCAATTATGACCCCGTATTTTAGTAAATTACTAAGTAGCTCCTCAAATTGCAGTTCGCTGAGTGTTTTTGTACCTTCCTTGTTTGCATCTACCTCACAGTCACTGGGGAACTTCGCCACCATGCTAACGCTTTGCTGGGCTAAGTCTTGAATATCACTGTCTGGTTTTTTCTGCTGCAATTGAAATTTAATCACTTCACCTTGTGATGGTGTAGATGAACCCCACCAGAAACCAAAAGTTTTAGTCATTCTAAAGCCCCCCCATTAAACTGTTGTAGACCATCTTGAACGCCATAACCACCAGCACAAGAGAGAAGATAATTCTCAAAGTCTGAGTTTTGGCTCCTATCAAGACTTGCGCCCCCAAAAAAGCACCAGGCAACACTCCCAACATCACCGGCATTGATAGCCCTGGATCAATGTAACCCCGCGCTAGGTAAACTCCTGCTGATGCGGCGGCGGTGACGCCAATCATAAAATTGCTGGTGGTTGTAGAAACTTTGAACGGGATACGCATAATTTGATCCATCGCCAAGACTTTAAATGCTCCCGAACCAATGCCAAGTAACCCAGAAAGAACTCCAGCGACTAACATCACGCTAAACCCACCGGGGACAGAATGAACTTGGTAAGACATCACTCCCTCAGGAGTTGGGTAAGTACCATTGAGTTGTAAATAAGTTCCTAGGGAGTCTGGTGAATCAGTTTCAAGGTTGTCGAGTTTGGGTTGTTGTGACAGGAAAGCCGAATAAAGTAGAACAACAGCAAGGACAATGGACAATGCTTTAACAGAAATAAAAGTGGCTATCATTGCTCCTATTAAAGCTCCGATTGTTGTTGCTACTTCTAGAAACATTCCCAATCGTAAATTTGTGTAGCCTTGCTTAATATATGTAGATGCCGCACCTAAGGAAGTCGCAATGACAGACACCAAGGAAGCACCAACTGCGTAGCGGATATCAACTCCAAAGACTGAAACTAACAAGGGGACAATAACAACTCCACCCCCTAAACCAGTGAGCGCTCCTAAAAAGCCTGCGGTTAATGACCCAATCCAAACTAGTAAAGAAAACTCTAGAATATTCAAATTTTATTCCTCTATTTTATATATAATCTAAAATAAAAAACGATATTTATAGACGGATAAATGAAGTTTTTATTTTCATACTTATGATAGTTGATTAATTCTTTTTGTGGTAGATGGCTGAAAACGAAATTTCAAGTTTTCATAACTTTCAGCACTACCCCATTCTATTCAACTTATTGCAAAAGCATGATTAATGAATATTTAGAACCACAGATTCACAGAGATTACTCCCTTCCCGCCCGAAGATTACTTAATTAAAAAACCGCAGAGGCGCAGAGGAGGACACTTCCGTGCGGGGGTTCCCCCGTTGAGGAAAGTGTCCGTTGACACAGAGGTAAGAGTTAGAGAGCTTTAGGTAATTTTAGACTGGGAAGGGAGTAACACTAGTTAATTATCTGCGTACATCTGGTGTTACGTGGTCTCCTGCATCATCCAATTGGCTTTTACAAGAGGTTTATTTATTTGCAGCCAGAGAAAGGATAATTCTCTTAGAACTAGAGGCAGTAAAGTCAACCGATCGCGGCAAGGATTCCCCCATCAACGAGTACGTATGGTGAGGGAGAAATGCCGCTTTTTTCCCTGGGTACTGGGAGTAAAGACGCCCATAGAGGGCGTCTCTACGGACTGGGAAAAATGTCCAAAATTTGGGAGGGGCAATGTTTCCCCGGACATAATTTTTCGCGTTGTACCCCCCAACCCCTAATCCCCAATCCCTAATCCCCAAATCCCAATTGAAATTAAAGCTTTTGCCTGTCGTTGAATCTGGTGTGAATTTCTTCAATTCCTTGGCGCATTTCCACAACAATTCTTGGAGAGCGAAGTCTTTGCATAAAGAACCAGCCACAAGTGATTAGCAGATATAACAAAAACAGGTGGGGAAACACGTTGTAAGGAGGTTCTGGCACAGGGAACATGGTACTACCAGGAATTCCCACACTACCTAGCACAGGAATCATCATGAAGCCGACTGCTAATAAACTGAACACGACATGATGCAGACGCAGTTTTCTCATCTTGTGCAGGTAAACTGGAGCCGCGATTGAAATCAGGATGTAGACTGTCAAAAATCCATAACTACAGATAGCTCCTAAATAACCCATACTCTCGAACAATTTGATGTGAAAGAGCGCCATCACCGCCGGAACCAAGAACGTCAGGAACGAACACATCGTTACTGCTACGTGGGGTGTACGGTTGGATGAGTGCGCTGCACCTAAGCGAGAATGAAACAATCCGTGACGAGCCATCATGAAGAAAATTCTGGCAGCAGGATTGATACAACCAAGTACACAGGCAAAGAAACTAAACAGCGCACCAAAGGCAATCAAATCTCCTAAAAATCCCATGCCTATCTGTTGGGAAAGGAAAGCCAATGGTTCCTCAGTCTTGGTGATGGAAATGCCTGCGTCACGAAAACCTAGGACTTCAATATAGCTTGTGCAAAGGAAGAACAAACCAGCCAGAATTGCACTACCCATTACAGATCTCGGGATAGTTCGCAGTGGATTTTTGGCTTCATCACCCAACGAGGTGGCACTTTCAAACCCAGAAAAGCCAAACATCACCAGCACTAGCCCTGTTGCCACACTACCAGGAGTGACACCTTCTAGGGTCAGTTGTGGCATATCGAGTGCAAAACCTTTGTGCGCCCAGATCAAAAGACACAACAGCGCAATCAGGACTAGCGAAATTCCCTCCATCCACAGCATGGCGATCGCAGACAGTTGGATATCTTTATACGCCGCATACCAAGCAATCCCTGCGCCTAATGCCAACAATGTAATGCTGGAGGGATGGATGCCCAAATGACCAATCAAAATACTGCTGAAGTTGGCAAAACCGCACAACACTGACATCCCTGTAAATAAGTATGCCAGCACCAAACTCCACCCGCAAATCACACCTGCTGTTGGACCTAATCCTTTAACAATATACGAGTAAAGTGAGCCAGGCGAAGCTGAACGACTAGCAAAATGGTTGATGTTGATGCTGACAAACACTAGCCCAACCAAGCCGATGAGAAAGCTTAGCCAGGTACCGTTTCCTGACAGTGCTACGATTAAGCCGATGTTGGATGCTGGGATTGTCGTGGGAGCTATGACGGCAAACGATTGCGCTAGTACTTCTCCAAAGGATAAACAGTTTGGCTTTAAGCCATGAGCACTCTGATACGATGATATTTCCTTTTTCATTTTGCTAGTTTGAAACTTGAGAAAGGCGCATATAAAGATAGGATTTTGCGGAATTAAAGAGCTTTTGAATCAAAGATTTTTGCAACCCAATTCTAACTGATTTCTTTTAAAGAATGAAATGATTTTAGTTGTTATGTTTGCTTTTCTTGGCAAACTAAATCCTACCTTAAGTCATTTTTTTAATCAAGTCTTTTGACAGATGACAAATCAGCTTGCTTTAAAAAAGCGGAATTTACATAAAGTGCATCGGAATACTTCAATTTTGTTTTTTTAGGATAAGAAGTCTTTTTAACTACAAAATATTAGTAACAGATAATACATAAAAACCCAATCGAGTCACTTCAAATTTAGCCTTGGTGAATCATCAAAGCATCTGTATGACTAGCTCAAGGCAAATTGCAGAGATACGGTAAGCGTAAAAATACTTTCTATAATTAACTTTTTATTAAGGTTGTAAAAAATCAGTATAGATGGTATTGTAAGCTGTTAACTTAGTAAGACAAAGGCGTAAGCCGCAGAGCCATAGTGGCAGTAAGTACGCAGTAAGTACAATGTTGCGAATTCTGCTTATAAGACATAAGCTTAAAAATGTTTTTGTCAATCAGTTTGGGTAAAAGTCATGAAAGCTTTCAAATGTATTTTGATGGTGCTAATATTGTTGGCAAATTTAGTGTTTGCTGAGCCTTCTTTGGCAGATGCACCAAAATTTAGTAAAAGCCCTGAATACAAAGCATTGACTAAAGAGATTAATCAGTTGCGTTCAGTGAAAAATACACAAACGCAACTTGAAGATTTGACGCCAGAGCAAATCGAAACTAGACTCAATGAGCTAGAGTTTCAAAAATACACTATCGAGTCGGGGATCAACTGGGGACAGTGCCGGAATGAAACAGGAAAGACTCTCGCTGTCTACGGACCACTACCAGAAAATGTTGATGATGATGATTTTCCCTACGATGCAGGATTGTATTTTTTAGGGAATGGTCAAACAACTCAGAGTAACTGGGACTGTCAGGGAGTTTATATACCAAATGATGTCACGGCGATCGCCCTCACCCCTAACGGACAAAATCAAGAATTGACGGGTGGTGCTGTCATTCAGGTGCCGAAAGGAACCAACTTAGTTGTGAGCACAAATCAAGGTACGGGAGCAGTTGAATTCAATGTTCCTGTGACTCCATTGGCAAAAGGTGAGAAGGTCAACTGGTATGTACCAAAAGTTTCTCAGGCATTCATAGATACACGAGCCACCAGTGCACCTACAAATTAATCGTAAAGGGGACTGGGGATTAGGGATTGGGGATTGGGGATTGAGTAATAAGGGATTTCCAACAAATAAATTATCCCCTAAGGGAGTACCAAAAAATAAATTATCCATTGTGTAGGGTGGGTTAGGTGCATGACAGTTGATGTTTTACATTCAGGACTTGCATTGCGCCGTAACCCACCATTGTTTCGGTGCATCATCACAAATTGGAGATTTTTTTAGCTTAAAGGGCTAGAAGCCCCACGTCTCACCCTGTACTCAGGTCAGTGTAGGTAGTTCACTTGGAAGTGAAGATATTCTCACTTCTGCGTTCAGCAATTGTGAGTGCTTCCTTGTACAATGAATATCACCAATTGTTGGAGTATAAAGCCATGCCAATGGCGGTTGGAGTCATTGAAACTTTAGGTTTTCCGGCTGTGCTAGCAGCAGCGGACGCAATGGTGAAAGCTGCTGCAGTCACCATTGTCTATTATGGGCTAGCAGAAAGCGGTCGGATGTTAGTTGCCGTCCGGGGACACACTGCTGAGGTGAGAAGAGCAGTTGAGGCAGGTATTGAAGCAGGTGAGGAAGCTCACGGTGGTCAGGTCATCACCCACTACATCGTTCCCAATCCCCCAGAGAATGTGGAAAGTATTCTGCCAATTCATTTCACTCAAAAATCAGAACCGTTCCGAATAATGTAACTGGCAAATGGGACACCGTTCGATACAACCCTGATACGTATGTCGTCGCTGTCTACGAATACTCAACTGACGTTAAGAAGCAGCCTCCATATCTTGATGAACGTCGTGAATACGTTCCAAGCGAGGTACGGTAGCAGCCAGAGAAACGCAGTTTTCGACGCACGCCAGTAAGCGCTCGCGGTGGCAAATACAAATAAGTCAACAAAAATGTCCATGAGTACCGGGACGGCAAGCGTACTCTGCGTTGCGTGTACTACGGGAACCCACGACAGATTTGCAATGAAGTGGATGACGAAGACCACAAGCGCAATTTTGGCAGATGGCTCTTGCCGACGCCGCCATACGTACCACGTCGAGACTCCAAGCATGGGGTATAGTACGAGCCAGATACCCCAGAAGAACCACTCGGGTGGATAGATGGGCGGATTAACGACCTGTTGCTCGTATCCACTGCCTATTGAATAACCCCACAATGCGGCGAGCATACCCAATGTCAGAATGCCTATCGCGAAAACGAGAGCCATCCACCAAGGCGATTTTTGACGCTTGCCTTTTGGCTCGCAAGGTTCTTGGAATATGATTTTGTGCATAGCGTTTTCTCATCGCAGCATATTGAGTGTAGCGATCGCACGTAGTCGAAGGCTTGACAAGGTTTGCTCAAACTGTGCAGATCTTGCTGAAATCTTACCGAAAATAACGCGGGAGCATGAAAGCTCCGAAGTTTGATTGTTAAGAAATTAAATGAATTAACAATCAAACGTTATTTATATCGGAGATGAAATGCGACACGCGCTCATTTATTCAGCGTCAAAACTTCTTGCCCAAATTTCAATCATTTCACTTACGCTAACGCCTTGCTGTCTAGCCTTATTCTGTAATTTTTGCCACGCCGTAGGAGTAAACATTAGTTCATGGACTTTTTTCAGTTCATCGTAAAAAACTGGTGAATTTCTAACTCTTTTTTGACCTTTTCCAGTTGCCATTTTAGAATATCCAGGATATACTATAAAAAATAGTAGCAAACAAACAGGGGGTGATGTCAAGTGGCTCGGAGTACAACTTCATCTTTCATAACAGAAATACCGTTAATTGTAGACAGCAAGCAAGAAGCAGAGTTACTCTCTCGTTTTCAAGCAGGAAGACAGCTTTATAACGCTTGTCTTAATGAGGCAATGAAGCGATTAGAATTAGTCCGCAACTCCGAGCTATACAAGACTGCCAGGAAAATTTCTAGAACTCATAAAAAAAAACGAAGTGAAGCTTTTAAGAAAGCCCGTGAACAATACAGATACTCTGAATATGATTTGCACGCTTTCGCCAGTATAACTAGCAAGAACGCCAAGTGGATAGCTGAAAAAGTAGATTCTACTGCTCAACAAAAACTAGCAACTCGTGCATTCCAGGCAAGTGAACGAATTATGGTTGGACGTGCTAAAAATGTACGTTACAGAGGATCAAGTCGTTTCCGTTCAATGGAAGGTAAGTCAAACAAAACTGGTATTAGATGGAAAGATGCTTGTCTGGTATGGGGAAAACTCATATTGAAACCAATCATTGATTCTACTAATCCAGTCATTCGGCATGGACTTGAATCTCCAGTTAAATATGTTCGCTTGTTGTGGCGTATTTTGAATGGTAAACGACGTTGGTACTGCCAGCTAGTTAATGAAGGGTTACCTTACCAAAAAGAAAGAAACTACGTTAACACTGGTTTAATTGGGCTTGACTTAAATGTTTCTAATATTGCGTTTGTTGCAGATAACCACGCTGGTTTACTGCCCTTTGCGGACAAAGTTCCTACTTTCTCCAAAGAGATAGCTAAATTACAGCGACAAATGCAGCGATCTCAACGTGCCAACAATCCTGATAACTTTGAACCAGACTTTGAGGCACGCAAAGGACGTAAGACTTTTGTCAAGAAAGGTAAACCTAAAAAAGGTAAGCCTCAATGGAGGAAGTCTGCTAACTATCGCAAAGCAGCGCAAAAGAAACGTGAGTTAGAACGTCGCAAAGCTGCATATGCCAAGACTCAAAATCGGTGTGTTGTTAATGAGATTTTGAGACATGGTAACCATATAAAAACTGAGAACGTATCAGTAAAGGGATGGCAAAAGCGCTATGGAAAAGCGATATCTGCCAAGTCCCCCGGATTTGTACAATCAGAACTGAAACGCAAGGCTGAGAGTGCTGGCGGTTCGTTCACAAAGTTCTCTACTCAAAAGACGGCGCTGAGTCAAACTCATTTGGACGGTAGCCGCATCAAGAAACCACTGTCAGAGAGAGTTCACCGTGATGTAACAGGTATTCCAGAACATCACCGTGACTTGTTCAGCGCATTTTTGAGTAGGTTTGTCAATCAGGATAAGTTGTCATTGCGGGATGCTTTTATCGAGTATCCGAGGGCGGAGTCGCTCTTGTTGGAGGCGTGGCAACATCATTTAACTCGCAAGCAAGTAAGCGCGTCTGAAAGCAGGCTGTCTGATTCACCCTTAGAGCGGGTCTCCAACAAAGGTAAAACGACTAGCCAGATAGCTATAACGAGCAAAAAGCTAGTCTCAATTTTGCCTGAATCTGCGTGTCTTTAGACCGCAGAGTGGCTCAATGTGAATCTCTAAACGTCTTAGGCGTCACACCAACACACTGGCGAAAGACCCTGGTGAAAGAACTATGATTGGTGAAGCCAACTTCAAAGGCAATTTCTGTAATCGTCAATTGACTCTTTAGTAACAACTGTTTTGCTCGGTCAATACGACATTGAGTAACGTACTGATATGGAGCAATACCCATTGATTGTTTAAATAGACGACAAAAATGATACTGGCTCAAATCCAACACTTTAGCCATGTCTGGCAGACTCGTATCTTGGTGGAAATGGGCATGAATATAATCCAGTACTTTTTTCAATTGGTACTTTGCTAAACCACCGGTTGTTTCAGATGGCAGTTGTGGTTGCCACACTGAATACTGTTTCAGTAAGTGAACAACCAATGCAGTTGCTATCGATTCACCAAACAATCGACCAGTCGGATGTCCAGCTTCTACATCAGCTTTGAGGACAAATCCAATTTGTTGGATAAATGGATCAGTTACAGCAAACTGTGGAATGAGTTCAATTTGCTTAGTCTGAATAGATTCAAACGCCACTTCTTCAAAGAAGTTGGGAGAGAAACCGAGTAACGAGAATTCGCCTGCTTGCTGCCAACTACCTGCATAACTGACTCCAGATGGAACAAGCAATATCTCATCAGGTCTACAGTAATTGTTCTGGCGCTGACCATTCAATCGATGCTTCGATTCAAGTGAATGCTTAACACTGGTCATGCCAATGAGATGCTGTTGCCACCGGTGTTCTGGACTTTCATGTGCGGGATGGTGAAAGTGGGCGAAAAATATTCCACTCCATCCTGATCGATCACTCGACAGGACAGGATGATGTGTCAAAACAGGGTTAAGCTGTTGAGCCAAATTGACAATCGGTAGCTTGTCCTTGGGAGCCATAGCACAACAGATGAATAATGCGATCGTCCAAGTAGGAAGATACAAAAATTAACGCTTGCCGAATGTCTTCATCTTCCAGTTCTGGAAACTCTTGACGCAGTTCTTCTCGATTAGGATAGATCGCTAATAACTCAATGACCCGGCGAACTGTAAGACGAAGATTACGAATGCAAGCCTGTCCATTCATTTGATTGGGATTGGTGGTGATACGATCTAATTTCATACGAACAACCCAATCAGGAGTGCTGAGATATAACTCTTAATTATATAGAAATTTTCCGTACATTATTCCTCGTTCAGTTTGCTCTCCACTCAGACAACTGTTTGGCAAACTCTTCTCCATCCCAGTCCTCAACGACAACGCGAGGTAATTTAAAGCGATCGCTTCCGGCACTGTTCCTTGCCCAATTCCACCGCCGCCGTACAGTCCGAGGATAAGTTGTGCAAGCACTGGTAAATCCGGCTTCCCGCACTAAAGCTGTTGTTTCCTCTGAGTAGTTGCCGTGGGGATATGCAAAACTCACCACTGGTTGTCCTATAATCTCCTCAAGATGAGTTTTGCTCTGTTGAATCTCTTCGCTCTGTCTGGCGGTAGGTAGAAAAGACAAAAATGGGTGTGTCACAGAATGAGCGCCAATTTCAATCAACCCGCCCTTTCCTAAAGCAGACACTTCTTCTAAATTCACAATGCGGTGATTCGGGCGCAGTATTGGGACAGAATCAGCCCACGCCAGTAGTTCATCCATAACGTTTTGTCGTGCTTCCGGGAGCAAGGGCGATAGCAGCCAGTAAAGTGTGCGGTAAAGAGCATGGCGAGGGGTGGGGTTATCTTCCCCCATTGCTTTCCAAAAGCAATATTGCTGATATTGTTCCTCGCTGTAGTTGGCTGCTGTACCTAATTCCCAGCGATGGGTAGTCCCGTTAATCTCTAAACACAGAACTTCTGGTAAAGTTCCAGGTTCCAGCAACAACCTAGAGAGTTCATCCCACCACAAATCACGTTTTTGCTCCATATATCCACTGGTGAGAAACATGGTGGCGGGAATGTCGTAACGCTCTAACACAGGTTTGGCATTATACAGATTATCTGTGTAACCATCATCAAAGGTCACAGCTATCTGCCAATGAGGAGTCTTGCCCTGTTGCAATGTCTGGTTTAATTGCTGTAACGAGACAACTTTGCCAAACTTGCGTAACACTTCCATCTGTTGGGCAAAATTGCGGGGACTGACGCAAATTGACCAAGGGTCAGATTCTAGCTTAATGATGCGGTGGTACATCAAAATCAGACCTCCCGGTGCGAAACGCCCCCGCACGCGTTTAACCACTCGCTTGAGTTTGCCAACTCCTGGTATTTTCATAAAACCTCGCGTTCGTTTTGGAAACCCACTGGAACGAGGCTGTGGGAGGAAACACGGTACTCGCTTCGCTTTCTACGGCATTTTTAAATGCTGTCCCCTAACCGGGGAGGACAAGCAGAGGAGTAGTACTTGCCCATTTCCCTATATGCCGGGAATCGCCTTGCTACTCCAGTAAAGTTAGCCTCGGCAAAGTTAACGGTCGGTACTATGTCGGGGACACTGACTTAACCCAATAAATCTGTTTAATCCTCGACTTCTAGAGCAAAGAACTGGCTACGCATTCTTTGGTAGGAACTTGAACACTTGCCGTTAACGTAGTACGCAAAGTACTTAGCCTGGTCAACTATCGACTTGAACGTGGGCTTCCAGCCCACGGTTAGAAGCCGTGGGTCGTTGACGCTGTCTGTGGCTTTACCGCCCTGATAGTAATCGTAACTTGATAATTGCGATCGCAGTAGTCTAATTCTTCCCTCTTCAGTTCTTCTGTTGCCAGCCCGTACAAGAATGCAGTAGCAACTAGCACATTACCATGAGTCTCAATCTGAATATTTTCTTTTGGAAAGAACTCCTCAAACAGCTTCTGTACCGATAAAGCAGTAAAACTCCAACACCAGTAATCAGCCCACTGCTTGTCGCCAATATGACTAATACCGGGAACTGTCACCAGGGCGACTCCTCCAGGCTTGAGGATGCGGTAAACCGTCTCAACCGCCGCCCGGACATCGTAAATGAGTTGTATTGTATGCGTCAGAATAAAGCAATCAAAGGTATTTGATGGAATATTGTCGCCGACCGTAAGATCGCCGATGATAGTCGCCTTGGGGTTGCCTTTTGTGACATGAAGGACGTCGCTTTGAGTCAGGCGATTCCCACCAAACTGCCTCGTATAGCCATCATCGCCAATTTCCAACACGCGCCCGCGAATATCATTTTGATAAAGGGTCAGGAAGTTTTCAATGTAGTAGCGGTCAACAGGCTGACCTCTGTCATAGCCAAACACTTGACTCATGGGCGTTACTTGCCGCAAGCTACCAAAATCCACATCTCCCGTAGGGGGGATATATTTATCACGAAGCAATTGCGTTCCTACAAAGCGGTGGATGGAACCGGGTAATCTTTTGCGTGCAATTTGCTTGAGTTTCTTTTGGACTCGCGACAGGAAGTATAACACGGGATGGCGATAGGGGAACGAAGCCTTTTGCAGCCCGTTCCAAAGTTCAGCGTCTTTAACTCCTTGTGCAGTTATGTACTTCTCCAGCCAGTTCAAATAAATTTGATGTGGTCGATTAGGTTTTAAATAATGATAGTCTCCTGCTTGCATTGCCTGAGAACAACTAGAATCTGGGTGTTGGCGATACCGATCCCAGCAGTTCCCGTCCACAAACACGGGTGCGTGTAGGCAAATTTTTGCCAGCAACACCTGGTCCTCGAACATATGCTGAATTGTGTCCTCGTATCCCCCTACAGCTTCTATAACCTCTTTTCGCGCCAGCAAGCCACAAGTACAGGGTACGATCCCATCAATGTTTAAATACTGAGTCAACAAGCTTGGCGGATAAAACAAAGTATTGGGCTGAACACCAAGTGGTCTCATATTGTCACGTTGGTAATCTTCCTGTTTTCCTGTCCAACTGTGCCAATGTTGAGTAGGTCCGTAGACCATACCAGTTTCAGGCTGAGATGACAAAATTGCCACTTGCTGTTCTAGTTTTTGTGGCAAATAGACGTCATCAGCATCTAGAAAAGCAATATACTCGCCTTGAGCTTTGCTGATCCCCAAGTTGCGAGAAGTACTTTTACCGCGATTTTGGTGAGCCTCATGCTCGAGATAATATATTTTTTGTGGGTACAGAGAAGCATACTGCTGGGCGATCGCGCTACTTTTATCAGTTGAACCGTCATCTACTAACAATAGTTCCCAATTTTCATAGGATTGAGCGAGTACACTTTCTATTGCTTCTTGGATGAATTTTTCAGCATTTAAGAAGGGAGTAATCACAGAAACTAGAGGCTGATTCTTCATCATTTTCTACAATATTGTTATTTTTTTTAGTTCTAAATATTTAAACTTGAGCGCCACCAGATTGCAGATTGTAGAGCTTGGCAAATAATCCATTAAGTTTGAGTAAATACTGGATATTGCCTTGTTCTATAACCCGTCCTTCTTGCACCACAATAATTTGGTCTGCCTGCTCAATAGTAGATAAACGGTGAGCAATCACAATCACTGTACGATTTTGACTAAAGGAATTGAGAGCTTCCTGAATGAGATTTTCAGATAAACTATCTAAAGCATTAGTCGCTTCATCCAGAATCAAAATCTCTGGTTCACGAACGATCGCACGAGCTAAAGCGATACGCTGCCTTTGTCCTCCTGAGAGCCGAATTCCGCGATCGCCAACTACAGTATCGTAGCCTTCAGGTAATTTACTAATAAATTCATGGGCATTCGCTTTTTTAGCAGCGGCAATAATTTCCGCTTTAGTAGCATCTAATCGACCATAAGCTATGTTTTCCCCCACTGTTGTACTAAATATGTGTACATCTTGACTAACAATCGCAATTCGACTCCGCCAAGAAGATAAATTCAACTTTTTTAGAGGGTAATTGTCAACATAAATTTCTCCCTCTGTAATGTCATAAAAGCGGCAAATCAAGCGAATGACTGTTGATTTACCTCCACCTGATGGTCCAACAATCGCAGTTGTTTTACCTTGTGGAATATAAATTGAAACATCCGCAAGTGCAGGTTTTTCTGTGGCGTTGTAGCGAAAATCAACAGACTCAAAAGTGATTCCTCGCTGTAAACCTTGAAACTGAATATCACCTGATTCAATGTACTGTTTATCAGACCTGTTCAAGAAGGACATGACATTCTCTACAGCACCTAATAAACCAAGAAAATTAACACGGTCACTATCTAACCGCCTCACAACTGGCTGGAGGCGATAAAGCATAAAAATAAATGTTAATAAAGTAGAAATATCAGATTTATAATGCAGAGCTATAATTAAAATACAAACTAATAAAGCAACTGATAAAAATTCCGATAGCGGACCCGTAATTGCATAGAAGTTAGATAGTTTTATAGAAATACTACGTAAATGAGTTGATGCCTGCTTAAAACGCTGCAGTTCGTAATCTTCATGACCAAAAGCACGAATCTCTCTCATGCCGTAGAAGCCTTCCATCACCCGGTTAGCAAGTTTGTTATTTGCCTCTACCGCCTGTCTCCCCAAATTTTTTGCCTTGCGCGTCACTTGTTGAATACTCAATGAAATCAGCACCAAGGCAACAGCAACTAACAAACTGAGTTGCCAAGATGTCAGCATAAGCAGAATGACAAACACAAAAACTGTACAGAGACTGATAGCAATATTAACTATGAGAAATATAGCGTCGCAGGTTCGCCAAGTCTCGACATCTAGCGTATTGAACAATTTACCTGATTGATGAGAGTCCAAAAAGCTGTAACTAACGCTCAAAAACTGCTGAAAAACCCTCGAGAGTAACTGATGACCGATATGCCAGTAGAGCCAATAATTGAGAAGCCCGCTAAGATATGAAAGGCAATTTTTTAGGAAAACTAATCCTAGAATACAGAGCGGAATAATGACTAGACGATTGTCCTGGGGAACGTTAATAAATAATCTATTCAAAAAACCTACTAAGAAGTTACTACCCCCTTGCGAGTTTGTTGTATGCAAACTTTGGAGAAAAGGTATAAATAGACTAATTCCTAATCCTTCAGACAAAGAGGCTAAAATTCCTAAAGCGATCATTGCTGGAATTGCCCAAGGATACAGTTTAAGCAGTGGCAATAGACTTTTCATTGCCTTTGCTTCTGTCATTGTCTTTTGCTCTGGTGCAAACATATTGGCAGGAAATCCTCAAGCTTGTTTTATCGTTTTCTTTGGAGTTAATACAGTCTGACAAGTCTGAAAGACTTGAGACCATCTGTGCTGCAAAACTGTATCATACAATTTCTTACTTTGTCGGCTTTCTATATTTATTTGCCCGTTCATATCTGAAATTGCCAGTACTTTAATTCCTTGCTGTTTCTGCTTAAACTGTTGCTTAAAATTCAACCAAGCTTTATGGTCTTTCCAAATTAAAGATGTCACTGGTTTCAATAAAATTTTTATAATACAAGGAATCAACACCCTATATAATCCCGTATTGAGAAGCTGCATAGAATCTTTGGTTATTGCTTTATGCAGCCACATGATACAACTTAAGTTGTTACCGCAAGTGTAGCTTTTATTTGACAAGAATATATAAAAATTACTGGCAGACCATTGATAAATATAATTGGGAATTTCTGGATGTCGTTGCTTCACATCTGCCCAAACTAGTTCATAAGACTTTGCCATTGTCAAATAGTTGGCAGACATACTTCCAACGACTTGACGGTATCCGACTAAAAACTCTGGCACAACTCGGAACTGATAAAATTCAGCAATCCGCAGGTACATATCCCAGTCTTCACAACCTTGAGCATTCTGTTCTCTTAATTTGCAGTTATAATAACCAACTCGCTCGAAACAAGCACGGCGGATCAAAGGTACACTGGCATTTGCCATAAAGTTGGAGTACAACAAAGCTGTGTAAACCTCTCCCTCTACAATTTGACTCTCGAAAAAATCATCAGCTTTGTGGTATTTACCAATCACTGAACCGTGTTCATTGATAAACACTGACCTTGCATAAACTAACCCTACTGATGATTCCGATTCCAACATCAATTTCAGTTGTTTTTCTATTTTTAGAGTATCCCAAATATCATCAGCATCTATCGGTGCAATGTATTCTCCACTAGACTTTTGAATGGCTAAATTCCGCGCAGCAGCCACTCCAACATTTGCTTGTTGTAAAAAAATAATCCGATGGTCTTTTTGGACAAAAGATTTTACAATTTCAGCAGTTCGGTCTTGGGATCCATCATCAACTACTAATACCTCAATATTTTTATACGTTTGAGAAATCACAGATTTTAGTGTTTCAGCAATAAATTTTTCTGCGTTATATGCAGGAATAATGACTGAAACTAGTGGATGATGAAAATTCATATGCATTAATAGTGAAACAACTAGTATTACCTCAATAGAGCCAAATAAATGAACCTGACAATTTCTCTTTACCGTGGCAACTAACCAGACAAAACGAATCAATCCACCAACCACCACTGACGCCTGGTGGTTCAACTTATAAAAACCAAACACAAACCCCTGAGAATAACTGCTTTGTCGCTTTAATTCCACTAATTGACAGCAGAATTATGTTAGGTATTTGAATGACAAAGCTCTGCCACTTTACTGAACTATTGCCGAGTGATATTGACTCCTACTAATAGTAGAAATCTAGTTATTGCATCTTTTCATTAATAATATCAAACAACAATAAAACTTACGACCATTTCTTTGTCAAAAATTTTGCACTATAAGTAGCAAAATCAATAAATTAGTAAAGTGCGAAATGCATATTAGCTATACTCTTTGGAACTGCTTCTAATCAGAGGAAAATCACCTTAGTGCAAAGCAGGTAAAAACACAAAAATATATCATTAATAGCACTTATTTTCGTATAATGTGCTGCTTTTTTTAAAGTTTTTAGGGTTAATAAATATATACTTATTAAACACTTATTTAGTCTAAAAATTTATGATTTATATTGTCAAGGATGATTAGATTAAAATTGAGTTAACAACATTAAAATTACGGATAATTACGTAGAAAGATTTTTCTGACAAAAACCACACCTCTTGCCAGTATTATTCATTTGATAAACTCAGGGGGAATGGGGAAGCATTTTTTAGAAGGGTTTTATACTTTGACCAAGAAAGAACTCAGGAGTTACAACTTAGAAGTCAGAATATTCAAGGCGGTCTCTCTTAGATGAATTAAGAGTTCTGAACCTGAGTGTTGGTCTCAAGAAAGCGGGTTCTCCTTGTGGAGACAAAGAAAGTCTTTCCTTATGAAATCCCCTGGATTCTCCTTATGGGGATATTCTGATTACTGTGTTCCGTGTTCTGCGTTCTGCGTTCTTCTTAATTTCTTACCTGCGTTTTAGTCCTGAGTATTGACAAGCAACTATAAAGCAACTATAAAGCAACTATAAAGCAAATTATTGAGCTACTTGTACTGCCATCAAAAAAAATATACGCTTACGATGGGTGCGAACACCTTCTATAAAGCTACTTCTTCAGTAAGCATAGTGACTTGCTTGAGTCGAGTGCTCTTAAAGTTGTACCCTCAAATTTAATAGGGGAAAGGGGGGAGCGATATCCCTGTCTTACCCGATCTACTTACTTGATTATTTATTTAGGAGATAAGCAATGTCACTACAGGCAGTTGGATCGATAGAAACAAAGGGATTTCCTGCCGTGCTTGCAGCGGCAGATGCGATGGTCAAAGCTGGTCGAGTCACCCTCGTAGGTTATATAAGAGTGGGTAGCGCTCGTTTTACAGTTAATATTCGTGGGGATGTATCTGAGGTAAAAACCGCGATGCAAGCTGGTATTGCAGCAGTAGAACAAGTTCATGGCGGTACCTTGGAATCTTGGGTCATTATTCCTCGTCCCCATGAAAACGTCGAAGCCGTTCTGCCTATCGGTTACACAGACCAAGTGCAAGAGTACAGACAAGCGGTGGAAAATCCTATCGTACGCAGGTAGTTAGTAGTTTAGTCAATAGTCGGTAGTTCACAGTCAAAAAGACATGATAACCAACTTTTTTTAATGTTTACTAATGACTAATGACTAATGACTAATTTATGTCTAGTGTCTCGATTATTATCCCCACCCTCAATGAAGCTCAATGTCTCGGACGCACACTACGCCATCTCAGTATACTGGTACCCGCCGCTCGTGAGGTGCTGGTTATAGATGGTGGCAGTTCTGACGAAACTGTCGCCATAGCCCAGAAAGCAGGAGTGAGCGTCATTGTTGCTAAAAAATCTGGACGCGCTGCACAAATGAACCAAGGTGCGGAAGTTGCAACGGGAGAAATCCTCTGCTTTTTGCATGCAGACACCTTGGTTCCAGATGACCTTGTGGCAATCATTGAACAAACACTAGTAGACAAAACTGTTGCTGCTGGAGGTTTTATTTCTTTAATGACAGGTGATCAAATCACGCGTTGGGGAGTGTCACTGCACAACTTTGTAAAAAGTTATTACGCGCCATTGCTTTTTCGCCCACACCTGTTCTTTAAAGGACTGCGCTTGTTATTTGGGGATCAAGTCATTTTTGCACGCCGTGCGGATTTTTGGAAATCTGGGGGTTTTGACAGCAATCTTCCAATTATGGAAGAAGCTGACTTATGCCTGAAGCTGGTGCAGCAGGGGCGAATCCACCTGGTGAACCGCATTGTCCAAAGTAGCGATCGCCGTGTGGCACACTGGGGTTTCCTGAAAGCCACAGCCATATATCTTTATATTGGCTTTCTTTGGGGTTTGGGCGTTTCGCCACAATACCTGAAGCAGTTTTATGAGGATGTTCGCTCTTAACCTAGCTTTTTCAACATCCAGCAGATTATAAGAGTACCCTCATGGGTACTTCTAAATTTTTCGTCGCTTTTTCAAAATAATATAGTATACTGTTGTTTCTAATGTGAAGAGGAATCATATATTTGACATTTACAAAAAAATCAATAAATGATAAAATCTATTGCATTTTCTTATTTTTCACCAAGACCATTTTGTTTGATATGATGGATTTGCCAAAGTCCTACAAGTGGTGCTTTGCAAACTCATTCTGACAACAAACCCTTATAAGTCAATTTTTGCCGTGCTGCACTAGTAAGTCTTTCAACCCAGTATTTCCAATACGGATACAAGCGGATAAAAACCTATAGAAGAAAATCTGCTCCGCGTTTGAACATCGAAATGGTAGACCCCTAAGACTTAAGCACTTTACACAGTCGTTGTCTGGTCAAACGATACTGAAGGCGCAATATTTGTTGGCTGAACCGTGATTTGAGTCTGTGAGAGATTTGTAGCCATTGTTTCGTTTAGACATCCCAAAAGTGCATAAGTTGATTTTGCTTATATCTATTTAAGAATACACAAAGGTTAGCTTCCAAGCTTAACTGACTTTCAGCAAATCGAGTCAAGCCAAATGCATATAAGAAAATTTTTGTCAAGGCAAAAGCCAAGTTGTCAGCGGCAAGTGATCGTAAATATACGTAAACGCTTCAATGTTGGTATAAAAAATGGCAATTTTGTATACTTCGGATAGGGAATTCTAGAGGGTGAAACATACATTCGCAAAACAACGTCTAAACAGGTGAATAAAATTAGCCAGCAGGTATCAGGTGCAAAATGTTAGTTTTTCCTAACCTGTGACCAGAATACCCAGCATCGCCCTAAATTAAAGGGAAATCGCTTTTGACCTCGTTAACACAACGTCTCCTAGTTTACAAAAGTTTAAATTTAGGGAGAGTGGCGAGAATAGCTCACAAAGATTGATTTTTTGTAGTTCTTTGATTGTGTGGATGCATCAAAACTTAGAACTTCCTGCATAAATCTCGTGAGCCAAAACGTAATAAAAGTGGAAACACATCAAATGTCATCATGGACATCATCAAATCAGGTGCAGCTGCTAGTGAAAAAATAAACAGGGATAAAAGGGGGTTGTGATGCAAACTTTAAAACAGGGTTTCGAGGAGCGCAATCTCACTATGGTTTTGTCGGCGGAAAAACTGGTGCAATATTGGCAAAAGCAGCTGGCTATGGAATGTCCAGAACAAAGTGTTGCCAATCGAGAAAGTATAGTCAAATGGCTTTTGGGAAGTGATTTAGATCGCTATGAGACACTTCATCCAAAAGAACTGGATATCGCCAAACAAGCAATGGAGTACCGCTACAAGATTTTGCGTCAGCGCTACTTAGGAATTGGCAGAGAACGTGCTTACCGCAACCTGATCACTCGGTTGGGGAGTTTGGTGACATTACGCCATAAGATTCAGACTTGGATCGCCCTGAGTCGCGATCGCTCCCGCACAGTGCTGGATGTGCTGCAAGAAGTGATCCAAGAACTACTCCAAAGTGATAATTACATACAACAGCAAATGACTGACATCACTCAATGTACCAGTGATGAGCGGTTAAGGAATGCCCTGCTGTTTGCCAGTGTAGAAGAATATTGTTTGCGACCAATACGCAACCAACCGCTTTTGGTGTATCGTTTTGTAAATTATCTGAGAAGGACTCAACGTGGTGGCTTAACCCAAGTACCCAGCAATGACTTAGTCAGGCTGGTTTCTGAGGAGATTCTCACAGATGACAGCGACAATCGGGTTAACTTAGTTGATACTCAGGCTGTCGCCGAATATCAAGAAGCACAAGCAGCCGAAGAACAACAAGCAGTGCGTCAAACAGTCAAGCAGGAATTTGAGGATTATTTACAAGAAAATCTTGGGCAAGAAGCTGTAGAGTGGTTGCGGCTTTACCTGCAAGGTAAGTCTCAAGATGAGATTGCCAAAAAATTAAATAAGCCAATCAAGGATGTATACCGACTGCGAGAGAAAATCAGTTACCATGCTGTACGCGTGTTTGCCCTCAAAGGGAAACCAGAACTGGTAGATAGCTGGCTGTCAATTTCCTTGAAAGAACACAACTTGGGGCTAACACCAAAGCAGTGGCAGCAATTGCATGAACAATTGACACCCTTGCAGCGCCAAGTCCTGGAGTTGCGTAAAGCTGGTCATTCCATAGAAGACACCGCTTCTCAGTTAAAACTCAAAACCCATCAGGCAATGGGTGAATGGACTAAAGTTTACCTTGTCGCCCAAGCTTTGAGAAGTGAAGACTAAGGAACTTCTGAAAAGGAAATTGGTAATTGGTCTAAAATTTTAAGTTCATAGTCTACTAACTTTTAGCTGCAAAACTATAGATTTTTGACTATTGACTCACGATTATCCATTACCAATTCCTAAACAATCTCCTAATTATTTGTAGTTTTTTTTACTTTTATTTACCAAAGAAAGGCAGAAGGCAGAAGGCAGAAAGAAGAAAAGTTATTTCTGTTTCAAAGCAAGTTCTTTGCCCTCTGCCAAACGGTATAAAGCTAAATGTACTTATTTGTGGACAAAAAGAAATACGTATGCCTGCGGCACCGCTACTGAGAACGTACTTCTGCCTTCTTACCTGTTGTGGGATAAAGGTTTGAAAATGATTGTTGACATCAGTGAGCAATGCTGTGCTTATAGCCGTGTTGTAGGCAACGCCAGAACTGCTATATCTCAGTGAAAGCGCTGATTTCAATTTCCGATAGATTGTGTTCTAATGGAAACCTACACAGATCTACTTAAGAGGTAGTATCTGAGTAGGAGCAAAATCTGATATTGTACTTTGTCCAAGATTACCGTTGGAAGAACGTAATATTAGCAAATTATTATTCCCAGTTCCTGACTCAATTTTTTGTAAAACTTTGATGCAGAACATACAGATAGAGGTTTTTAGCAAAAGTTGCTCGCACCCTTGTTCGTTTAGAAGAAAGCTGCGATCAAGCCTTGCAGAATGTTAGGGAAATACATAACATACCCTTTAGAAATTTAGCAAACGTGAGACAAATCAGCGTCCTTAGAAACCACTAAATTTATGGAAAAGCTGTACGATTCGGGTTGAATTAAAAAAGACAATACCAATTACGTAGAATCTCTTATCAATTTCAAACAGTTGCTCAATTTAGCTGGTAAAGTATAAATAAGTGTTAAGTGCTGAGAAAAAGCAGTAAGCTAGCTTTTTGACTTGCAACTATTGACTATTGTCTATTAACTATTAACTATTAACTAATAATTGATAACTCAGAATTCTTACTTACAACCAAAGATGACTGAAGCAACTGCACCTCGCACTAACACTTACAGCAAGCAAACCGCGCCGACAATTCACTATCAGGTGGCAATGCCCAAGCCAGAAACGCACTTATTTGAAGTGACGTTGCGTCTGGTGGGCTACCAATCGCCGATTTTGGATTTGAAATTGCCCGTGTGGACACCAGGCTCCTACCTAGTGCGAGAATATGCCAGGCACTTACAATATTTTGCTGCTTTTGCGAAGGACAAGCCTTTGTCTTGGCAGAAAATCAGTAAAAATCATTGGCAAGTAGAAACAAACGATGTTTCAGAAATAACTATACATTACCGCATATTTGCCAATGAGCTATCAGTGCGAACAAATCACTTGGACTCTAGCCACGGCTATTTTAATGGTGCGGCATTGTTTTTTAGAATACCTGGCTGGGAGGGGCAATCAGTTCAGGTAACTGTTGTACCGCCACACCCAGAATGGCAGGTTACTACAGCATTACCACCAGTTCCACACAAAGCAAACACTTTTTGTGCTTCAGATTTTGACACACTTGTAGATAGTCCCTTTGAGATTGGTCTGCAGCAGTTACATCACTTTGAGGTCTTGGGAAAACCTCATGAACTGGCAATCTGGGGAAAAGGCAATTATCAAGTGCAGCAGATGATTGCTGATATTAAGAAAATTATCGAAGTAGAAGCACGAATGTTTGGTGGGCTGCCATACCAACGATATGTGTTTCTGTTGCATTTATTTGCTCAAGCTTATGGCGGTTTGGAGCATAAAAACTGCAGTTCACTCATCTATCAGCGGTATGGTTTTCGCGATCGCGAAAAGTACGAGCGCTTTTTGCAATTGGTCGCACACGAATTCTTTCACTTGTGGAATGTGAAACGTATTCGCCCCAAAGCGTTTGAAGTTTTTGATTACGACCAAGAAAACTATACATCATCACTGTGGTTTTGTGAGGGGACGACAAGTTACTACGATTTGCTGATTCCCTGGCGGGCGGGAATTTATGACGCGAAGTCATTCTTGAATAATTTGAGTAAGGACATTAGTCGCTATGAAACGACTCCAGGACGGAAGGTACAACCGCTTTCGGAGTCGAGTTTTGATGCCTGGATTAAACTGTATCGTCAGGATGCCAATAGCGGCAATAGCCAAATTTCCTACTATTTAAAAGGCGAAGTCGTGTCGTTGTTGCTAGATTTGCTGATCCGTTCGCGACACAAAAATGGGCGATCGCTTGACGATGTCATGCTAAAAATGTGGCATCAATTTGGCAAAGATGAAATTGGTTACACTCCAGAACAGTTGCAGGAAGTCATTGAGTTGAGTGCTGGTGTGGATTTGACTGATTTCTTCAAACGCTATATTGATGGGACTGAAGATTTGCCTTTCAACGAATACCTCGAACCATTTGGCTTGCAATTAGCTGCGGAAAAAGAGGAAGAACCTTACTTAGGTGTCAAGGTTCATAGTGAAAATGGACGCGAGATCATTAAGTTTGTTGAAGCCGGTTCACCCGCACAATTCGCCGGAATTGATCCCGGCGATGAATTGCTGGCTATTGATGGTTTGCGGTTAGCCGCAAATGGGTTAGGCGATCGCCTCAAAGATTACCAACCCAAAGACATCATCCAGGTGACAATTTTCCATCAAGACGAGCTCTGCACTCTCAACGTCACCCTGGCTTCCCCACGTTGGAGTAAGCATCAAATAAAAGCAGTAGAAAAGCCTTCTACTGCACAAAAAGAAAACTTCGCTGGATGGTTAGGTGTGCCTTTAACAACCCTACGCTAACAATTCGTCATTGATAATTCGTAATTCGTATGACCAATGAAATTACGAATTACGAATTACGAATTACGAATTAAAGCCCTACACAGGTAAGATGGAGACAAGGCAGACACTTCATCAACGGAGGATAAGAATGGAAAAATATATATGCAACGTCTGCGGCTACGAATATGACCCAGAAGTGGGCGATCCAGATGGGGGAGTAGAACCTGGGACACCCTTTGAAAACATACCAGACGACTGGCTGTGTCCTGTATGCGGGGCACAAAAAGACCAATTTCAACCCGAAAAATAATTAAGAAGAACTCAGTAGTCAGACTGCATCCCTTAAATTTATTTATGGGATGTTTCGTTGCCTATTCTAAATTCTCAGTTCTGCGTTCTGAGTACTATTGTCGTGGTATCGTAATACTCCTTCAAAATGCTCAACCCTCGGAAACGGGTTATAGAAATGGTGAAGTAACTGCTTCCATTGATCATATTCAGGTGATCCACGAAACCCAGTAGTATGGTCTTCTAAGGTTTGCCACCGGACAAGAAGCAAATAACGGTTTGGCACTTCGATGCAGCGGTGGAGTTCATGAGAAATGTATCCTCTCATCGAAGCAATGATCGCAGATGCTTTGGCGAAAGCGGCTTCAAACTCGCTTTCCATTGGGCTGCGAACATTAAGCATTGCAACTTCTAAAATCATCTTACCTCCTCACTGCAACTGATGGCTTGCTGTTGCGCTCTTGTCGGGCGCGCTCAAGAGTATCAGTAAAAAGCAGTTTTTATTTGTGTGGAATACACCATATTGTAGAGGCGTAGTGCGATCGCCCCACAACTAAAGTTCGGGGCATTACTACGTAGTGGTGTCAAAACCATAGCTACAACTCAAGCAGCATGACACCTATGTTGTGACTATTTCTTTAGTAATTTCTTGAGCCTAAACTATAGTTCAAGATTTTCCCAGTCGTAAACAGTTGAGATCCAGTTATTAATAAAGCACAGGATGCAAGTATGGCGACAAGAGATACTAGCGTAAAGGCATTAGCCGTAAAAAGCATGACTGTAATTCCTAGGGCTATCAAAAACCATGCTAAATTCTGGTATTGACGACGCCAGGTGAGGACTACAACCCCTGCAACACATAGAAGGACACCTGGAATGCGTACAGAAATACCAATCTGAGTATTCACTGTTAAAATCAAAATTCCTGCAACCATCATCACCAAACCTAGAACCTTGCCCAAACGCTCCTTTGCAGATGGCTTCGTGTTCGGAACCAATTCAATCTGAAGCACTGTGGGTGGATTATTCAGTATGGTATTATCAGATGGATTAACTATTTCTTGTTTATGTAGAAATATAAATGTTACTTTACCGCCATGACCTAAGTCTATTTTATCTCCCAACTTCAGCGGATAGCGCTTTGTAGGCTCTAGCTTGATATTGTTGAGATAGGTGCCATTGGCGCTGCCCATATCAACAACATAATAAGTATTTTTTTCTACTTGAATCTCTGCATGAAGTCGAGATACAAAATCGGCATTTGGCAAGGTTGAAACATTGATATCTGGCATGATTTTGTCTTTTGGCTTGCCTAAGCGAATAACAGAAAAATTCTGCGGCAATTCAAAAGAAGTGTCGGTTTGAACATGAAACAGCTCTAAAATCAGCCCGGTTGTCTGTGATCTGCCTGGGTTTTGCATGGCTTGTTTTTACGGAGCAATTTCTCAATAAATCTAGATTGCCTTGTTTAGTGGCAAAAATGGTATATGTAATAATTCTCTATATTATTGTCTCAATTCTAATACTTCTACTATCTGTTATTTGTAACATCTTATATTAAACTCATGAACTCTTTACGTGTGGAACACGGCAGATTCACTTTGTGTTAGTATAGCAGACTACTCCACAGAAAATATGTCTGCTGTTACCAGCTTCTCCAAAAAAGCTTCAAGTTCATCACTAAGTTTGGTTTCGCACAGTATGCCCTCTGGAGCCACTGTGAAAAATTATTCTCATCATACAGTACGTAAAACAACGCCGGAGTATAAATATTCTTCACGCTCAGATTTTTTTCGGATGAACACTCAAAAACCCGGAGTAAATCACAAAGCCTCTAAAATAGCACTCCTTAATAGGAGTGTTGGATTTTGTCTGTTGTAGAACTCATGCCACACTCAAAAATGATTTACTACCAAACGACACTTAATGGAATCACCGCGTCGATGTTAACTGGCTTCTTCGTTGGTTGGCGCAGCCCGCATACTTGCCAAAGGCACTACCAAATAAGGAATCAACTTCCACGTCGGTGTCTATAGCCAAAAGCCCAGTCACAACGACTGGGCTTTAATAAGAGACAGTGGGTTATGTCCCGTTCGGCTAATTATAAGAGATTAGATATAAGTGATTACGCTAATAATATCTACCACAAAAGACATACCAATTCCGGAAAAAATCAACAAGAAATTTAACTTCAAGATTGGAGCACCTTTCGGTAGAATCAGGCAGCACTAAATTGCAAAGGGGAGAAAAGCTGTGAGCGCGACGTATACCGGAGGCTGTCAATGTGGACAAATTCGTTATGAAATCGGTGCTGAACCGTTAACTCTCTATCTGTGCCACTGTCAGGAGTGTCAGAAACAATCCTCCAGTGCTTTTGGAATGTCCCTCACTGTACCACGAGATGCTGTTGTCATTGTCCAAGGACAACCGAAAGCTTGGACTCGTAAAGCCGATAGTGGACGTGAGGTGACTTGCCTGTTCTGCGGTGATTGTGGGACACGGCTGTTTCATGAGCGGACTTATAGTCAAGAAACCATCAACGTCAAAGCTGGAACGCTAGATGACACAAGTTGGTTACGCCCTGTGGGTAACCTTTGGACACGTAGCGCTCAGCCGTGGGTGACGATTTCAGAAGAGATGCTCAATTATGAAGGATAGCCAAAGGATGTGCGTCCTTTGTGGGAGAAATGGGCAGAACAGCATTCTTGAAACCTTGAAAAGAGGTATTCCTACTCTTGTTTCACAGTAGCGTATGCCCAATCCAACCAGGGTAGCAACGCTTCAATATCCGCTGTTTCTACTGTAGCTCCACCCCAAATCCTGATTCCAGGCGGTGCGGCGCGGTAGGATGCGATATCAAAAGCAACTTCTTGCTTTTCCAGAAGTTTCGCCAATTTCTTGGCGGACTCTGCCTGCTTTTCTGGACTTAAGGCTGTAAACCAATCATCAACAATCTTGAGGCAAATCGAGGTACAAGAACGAGTTTCTGGGTTCTCTGCCAGGAATGCAGCCCAACTGCTTTGCTCAACCCAGTGGGCAATTGTTGCTAAATTTGCTTCACTACGACGAATCAGCCCTGGAAGCCCGCCAATACTCTCTGCCCAAAGTAATCCATCAAGCGCATCTTCTACACACAGCATTGATGGCGTGTTGATGGTGTCGCCTTTGAAAATTCCTTCAATCAGCTTGCCTTTTTGTGTCAAGCGAAAAAGCTTCGGTATCGGCCAAGCAGGTACATAGCTTTCCAGGCGTTCGACAGCGCGGGGTGAAAGCACGATGACTCCATGCTGCGCTTCTCCTCCTAGTACCTTTTGCCAAGAGTAGGTGACAACATCCAATTTTTCCCAAGGTATTTCCATCGCGAAAACAGCAGAGGTGGCATCGCAAATGGTCAAACCTTGACGATCGCCTTTTATCCAATCGCCATTGGGTACCCTAACACCTGATGTTGTGCCATTCCATAAAAATACGACATCATGACTCAAATCAACTTGATTGAGGTCTGGCAAACTGCCATAAGTTGCTTTAATAACGTTGAGATCAGGCAACTTCAATTCATCTACGACATCTTTAACCCATTCCAAACCAAAGCTTTCCCATGCCAAGATATCAAGGGGGAGCTTTCCCAACAGTGACCACAATGCCATTTCCACTGCGCCTGTATCGGAAGCGGGAACGATTCCTAAGCGATAATCGGCAGGAACACCGAGAATCGCTTTGGAGCGCTCAATGACTTCCTCTATACGAGCCTTGCCAGCCGCAGAACGGTGAGAGCGACCTACACAGGCGTTTTCCAGCTTGGAAACAGACCAGCCTGGGCGTTTCGCGCAAGGACCAGAGGAAAAATGAGGAATCCGTGGTTTTGTTGTTGGAGGAGTAAGATGTGGTGACATACAAGATACTTTAGTACAGATGCGACCTAGTCGAAGGTCGTAACCCGCTACTACTTTACGTCTTGGTTTGTCCTAGGTCAACAGTCAAAATTTATGAACTTCTGCACAAAATATAGATGTCTACTGGATAATCAATTGACTGTTACTTTTTCTTAGGGGAAACAACCTCAAACTCGAAAAAACCAATGCGACGGTCATCAACGTAGACGGCAATCGTATGTTTCCCAGTAGGATCGCCAGAAGCAATAGTCCAAAAGTTTTCAATGACTCCTTTGTTTGCTAACTGTGTGCGCTTCGTTACTGCTTCCCTACCATTAGGTGATATTGAAAAATTTTCACCACTTGCTGTACTCCAAGTATTAGGCAGTTTTGGTAATCGAAGGATTTCTCGCCATGTGACTTCATTTTGGTTGTCTTGAAGCTGAATGCGCCATCCATAGCGTTTTCCCTCTTTGAGTGGCACTTTAGTTGTGGGGATAAAGCTCATGCTGTTAGTATCATCTCTTAAAACCCCAAACTCAGCTTTCTTCACAGTTATCGTTTTAGTATTGACTGATTGGGAAGATACGATGTCATTCACAGCTAAAGAAGATACAACCCATGATGTTAGCCAGCAAGAAGCTAGCACTGTGCCGTAAGCTAATTTTTTCATTAGCATCAGTTTTTTGTTAAAAAGTGCTTTTTAATTCATATATGAATGAATCTCCTTTTTTCAGATAAACTGCTGACATTTCTGATGGATTAATATTAAGTTTTGCTTATAGCACTTAGGGTAAGGAACGCAGGATTCAGAACTCAACAATCCAAAATTAAGAATTCAGGACTCAGGAGAAAGAAAATTTTTCTCAGTCCTGCGTTCTGAATTATGCTTAAAAAATTTAATTAACAGTTAAAGTAGTAATTTACACTGTATCAACCACGTTCGTCACCCGCTAAAACACTCTATAAGGGCGATTAATTGTTCATGTACCTAACTAAATTTCAGTCAATATAAACATTTAATACCCACGAAATGCATTCAGGCTGCAACGAGAGGCATGGGTCTCTAACTTGCTCAACGCATACCAAGTGAATAGTTCAATGATGCCATCGCTTGCCAGAAAGTGTTCTGCTTGCAAAGCCTGGACTGCTTGCTCAGTTTTTGCTCCAAAAATACCATCAATGGCACCATAGTAGTAGCCACCAGCTTTGAGGGCTTCTTGAACAGCTTTGACTATAGTTCCCGTATTGCCAATACAAAGTTTTGGCAAGCTACCAGATCCCTGGCACAAATATGCCCAAGTCTTTTCTCCCACAACCCCGTCTATAGTTAAGAAAGCAAGACACTGCAAGTATTTCACAGCATCTCGGGTTTGTCGGTCAAAGTAACCTGTGGTAGAAATTGATAAAGGATATCTTGATACGGTATCTAGTTGAACGAGCCTTTGGTTTAGGGCTTTCTGCATTTCTTTAACAATTTGACCGTACGCACCAAATTGTAAAGTTGGTTTCTTTGTAGGGAATCGAGTTCCAACAGACAGAATCATGATGTCACTTTAAGATGTAAGGAGATCTTAAAGACTTATAAAAGAAATATTAAAGTTCCCTAAAATCATTACGTCAAAAGAAAGAATTCTTTTTTGGATACCAGTACCTTTGTCAAACATTTTTCTGCTCAAATCCGCTTTCTATTGTTAAATATGCATAAGAAGCGAGCAATCAATATTTATTAGTATAAAAAAATACTAATAATTTCAAAAAAATAAAGTAGATTTGGGGATTACTCTTTCCAGTATTATAGTACAATTGTTCTAGTAGAAAGACTTTTGGTCTTGGGGAGCATCGCAATCATGCGGGCAGTTTGTGCCAATGCCCTTTGGGCACGCTCTGCGCGTTCGCAAGAAAGCACTGCACTACAACCAGCAATCGCCCTTGATTGGGGTAGGAGTTACAAATGCTCAGCCGTTTGACATTCGTTAGTGTCCTTGTGAAGCATTATATAGCGGCGCTTCACTGGTCTACCTGTGAAGCTTGGATTTGAATGACATGATGATGGTGAAAACAAAGTAGGCGATCGCCGCAGGCGGGCACTCCGTGCCAATGCCCTTTGGGCACGCTCCGCGCGTTCGCGCGGAGCGCAGTGGGAAGCACGAGCCCAATCGCAATTCGGGGCACAGGCATTGCCAATCGCTCGGTGACACTCGCCGTCAAGGGGCAGAATGACTTAGAAATCCTACTTCATCAGCATAATACAGGGAATCAACCAAATTCTTTATTTAATAAGATTGAATTTACAGATTCCTCCTACTCTTCTACACCCATAGTGAACTTCTAAAAAAACAGTATTATTTCATACCATGACGACACAAGTGAAGAGCGCAATTGCAGCCCAAGGTAGCGAACAAGCAATTGCACAATCAGACTTTGAGCAACAATATTTAGAAGAACAAGCTGAAGAACAAGCTAATGCTGTCAAAAAGCTGATTGACGACAGTATTTCCTTTGAAATGCTAGCTGATGCCACCGAAACAATTCTGCGTCATGCTTTTTGGTTAGCTAGGCAAAAACAGAAGCGGTCATTGAGGGAGTATAGAAAGCTACTTCTTGACCAGGGTTGGAAAGGCGAGGAAAAAAGATATCTCAAGATTGCGGCTGCATTTCAAAAGTTTTCGCCCCAAGAGTTAGCACAAATTGAACCAAGCACCGTATATCATCTAGCAGAAAACAACAAGAAGTACAAGCAAGTCATAGACAGGCTACTAGACTTAACTGCAATCACCCAAGAGGCTGTGCGTTCCCTCATGAGAGAAAAGCGCACCTCTAGAGAACTAAAACCTGAAAAACCAAGTATTTGGCGACGGACAAAGAATGGAGGGAGGTACTGCCAAATTCCGCCGATACACGAAACAGAGGAACAAACTGGAACTACCCTGCAAAAAATGATGGATGAGGAGGGTTTGAGCGCACAGAATATTGTGGCAGAAGCTGTCGCTCTAAGGCAAGCTTATAAGGAAGGGCGGCTGGCATTTGTGGAAAAAAAGGCAATTTAATTTTAAGTTTGCCAGCATTTTGTCTTTTTTGGACTTTCGTAAAAAATCGGCAGTAGGGGATCAAGCTGCATTGTGAGTCTAAACTGTTAAATTCAATAGTCTAAAAAACCCGGTTTTTCAAACAAACCGGGTTTTTTGACTTAGAAGCTCTTTGTAAATGATTATGAAGAATATATTAACACTTTGTAACCAGTTTAAACTTTATTTCAATCCCTCATAAGGATTCATATAAATCAGCCTATACTATCAGAAACAGAATACCAAATTCAGGGATACGAGGTATTTTTGCCTCAAATGAAAATAGTTATAACTATCAGTATTGATTGATTGACACGGGCATATACTTAGGTTCGTAACTGTATGCACAGCCTTGCCCCAAGGACATCATAGCCCGATTGTTATAGACAGTTTGCCACAGTTTTCTCTGATGAGCGATCGCGAAGTGGGCGCTTTGCGCCATCGCACTCCATAGATTTTTTTGTAAAGAAATGTAAATGTTTTTCGCTGCTTGCGTAATTGCCCTGGCAAGCACTGATGAAGTAAATAAGGGTTCCAGGAAATTCACGTAAAACACAAAAGAAATTTCTTCTGAAGATTTGCGTAAAACTCCAAAGAACCCCTGAATAAGTAAATGAGGGAGCAAGGAAAATTACGTAAAAGATAAAAGAAATTTATTAATATTTGCGTAAAACTCCGAACAATCCCCGATAAGTAAATCAAGGTTCAAGGAAAGTTACAGCTTAGAAAAAAAATCTTTTGAAGAATTGCGTAAAACTCCGAAAAACCACTGAATAAGTAAATGAAAGTTCAAGGAAAGTTACGTAAAAGACAAAAGAAATTACATCTAACTGAAACAAAACTTACCTTACTTCGACCAAACCACTATCAAAATCTAAAAGGACTAAAAAATGTCTAACTTCGATGTCGGTACTCTGCCCTCTAACGGTAACCCTGTTATCCGCAATAACGTCGCTTTAACTCCAACGCAACCTACTGATGTGTTTGAGTTTAGAATCGGCAGCACCAGTAACATCAACGTGGCTCTCACAGGTATTACCAATGGCGATAATGCCAATTTGAAATTGTATCGAGACAACGGTAACGGTAGATTTGACGCGGGCGATCAGGAGATCGGAAGTTCCATTCGAGGAGGTAACAACGATGACTCGATTAATCTTGCAGATCGAGCTGCTGGTACCTATTTTGCCCAAGTCAATCGCTCAACCAGCAGTGGCAATGTGACTTACGATTTAGCTTTGTCTACTAAGGATCCAAGCAACCTTCTCCCCAGAGAGGTTAATCTTGGTAACCTGTCAGCCGATGTCACCCGCACTGGTCGCGTTGATAACAGCGATACCTCTGATGTTTACCACTTCTCTCTCGGATTCTTTGAGGGTGTTAACATTAACCTGAGCGGACTCAGCAGTGATGCTGATCTCCGGGTGATTGCAGACACGAACAACAATCGCATCATTGACCCAAGCGATACAATTGTATCCTCTACACGAGCTGGTACTGCACCTGAGAGTATCCGCTTGGATGATGCTGGTAGCTACTTTGCCCAAGTGTATCAGTTCAGTGGCAATACCAACTATAACCTCACTTTCGACCATTTCACTACCCCTAATCAGTTACTCGTAGCTTAATTATCGGTTTAGAGGTGTCATGGTAGAAGGTAAACCTTGTAAGAAGTAATTGAAAGCATTGCATGACAATGCTTCCAATAAGCTCAAATTAGATTACAGCGGCAGAGATCCATACTTGGACTTTGCCGCTTCTACTCCAAATTACTGCATTTTGTGAGTTTTTGCACGCGCTTGTAAGAGTAATTACAAGAAATATGACTACAGTTTTACAAATTGGTAATCGCGCGATCGCAGCTTCTGAAATTATTCCTTTACTAGCTAGTTATAACCTCATCCCGCAATTAATATGCGAGAGCATTATTGAGCAGGCGATCGCCCAAGGGGCGGCTCCTTTTGGGAGCATTGCACCAATCACTTGTACAAAAGAAGAAACGGCTGATGCTCTAGAGCAATTTTATCAGCATTGGGATTTGACAAGCGAAGATAAAAGACAAGCTTGGCGGGAACGTTATGGTCTGACCCAAGAACAGTTAGAACTCATGGCAACGCGAAAGCTGAGAATTGAAAAGTTCAAACAAGCCTCTTGGGGACATCAACTAGAATCTTACTTTCTCAAACGCAAAAGACAGCTAGATAAAGTTATTTACTCCTTAATTAGAACCGAACAAAGAGGAACCGCCAACGAACTCTATTTTAGGATTAAAGAAGGAGAACAATCCTTTGCTGAACTTGCAGCTGAATATTCCACGGGTCCAGAAGCCCAAACGGGCGGAATCATCGGTCCAGTGGAATTTGGTAGTGTCGCTCCCAATTTTGCCCAGCTACTTTACACAAGTCAAGTCGGTGTGATTCAGCCACCCGTGCCTTTTGGAGAATCATGGATGATTGTGCGCACTGAAAAGCTAGTTCCAGCACAGTTAGACAATTTCATGCGCCAAAGATTGCTGCAGGAGAATTTTGAAGCTTGGTTTAAACAGCAACTCACTCAACTCTCGCCTGAAGAGAAAATCTGGATGGGAGTCAATGCCAAACCAGCACAGGTTCAGGAGGCGAACGTCGCTTAGAACAGAAGGGGATGGCGAGAAATTATAAAAATTTGGTGCAGCATATGACCAATACCACTATTGATATTAAAGAATTTTTTACAGATGTATTTCCTTTCAAACATCTGCCTGAGAATGTACTAGAAAATTTATTAACAAAAGTACAATTTTTGCGCTACCGCATGGGCCAAGCGATAGTGACGCGGGAAGTCATGCCCCAACAGATTAGCATTATCTACTCTGGACAAGCCCGCCTGTTAGGCTTCGACCCTCGTACAGAGAAACCTGACACATTGAAGTTGCTGCAACCAGGAGAAGTTGTGGGTTGGGTGAGTCATGTGCGGGGCGTGGCTTGTGAAACAGCGATCGCCTCTACAGAAGTGATTTGCTTCAGTTTAGCGATCGCCGATTTTCTCAGTGTAATCAAGCGCGAGTCGGCTTTTGCAAAGGCGTTGCACCGAAATGCAGCATTAGTAGAAGTGTATGAGTTGTTGGGGGAAGAACTCACTCGGCGGGCTGATGGCAAAACTGATTTAGTGAGACTATCGCGAACTGCTTGGGAAGCTGCTATTGTACTCACGCTTCCTGCAGCAAAAGATATGAGATCCCCTCTTTATAAGGGGGATTATCTGTGGCTAGTGAGCAGCAGTTCTCAAGCTGAGTTTCCGGTAGGTAGCCCTCTAGAGTTGAACGGTACTAACCCCAAACTGTACCTCAACGCAAATATGCGTCTGGTGGGTTTACCTAAATCTTTGCTCCCAGCACTACCAGAAAGCCCACCAACGCCAACAACAGCAGATTCCTGGCTAGGAGAAATTCCTTACGCCCCAGAGATTGCCACAAAACCAGAATCAGCCAAGCAGTCTAAACGAGCAAAGTACCCCTACATCCGGGCACGAGGTCCGGTGGATGCATCCTTGGCTTGCTTCCAGATGTTGAGCCAGTATTTTAATATGCCGTTCCGCCGAGATATGCTGCGGCGGGTTGTGACGAAACAGTATGAACGCACCAGCAGTATATCTCTGCAATTTTGTGCGGCGGTAGCAGAGTTGATGGGGTTGACAACCCAGATAGTCAAGATTCCGGCGTCTACAGTTAGTCGCTTGCAACCTCCGGTGATGATTTCCTGGCAAGACAGTTTTGCTATTATCTACAAAACCAGCAACCAAGAGTTACTCATTGCCGTTCCAGAAATGGGACTAGTGCGCCGCAAATCCCGAGACTTTGCCGAAACCTGGGGACAAGAAGGCGAAGTGCTGCTGCTGCAACCGACAAAAGAAACGCCCAAGTCGCGGTTTGGTCTTTCGTGGTTTGTGCCTGCATTACGTCGCCACCGCAAGGTCCTGATTGAAGTGCTGATTGCTTCTATCGTGGTGCAAATTTTTGGGTTGGTGAATCCCTTAGTCACACAGGTGATTATCGACAAAGTCCTGGTTGGCAACAGCCCCGACACCCTGACAGTTTTCGGTATCTTTTTGATTGTGGTGTCGGTGGTGGAAGCGGTACTCACTAATGTCCGCACCCATTTGTTTGTGGATACCACTAACCGTATTGACTTATCGCTGGGTTCTGAAGTTATTAATCACTTGTTGCGTCTGCCGTTATCTTATTTTGATCGGCGTCCAGTGGGGGAATTGGCAACCCGAGTTAATGAACTCGAACACATTCGTTCCTTCCTTACAGGTACGGCTTTAACGGTGGTGATGGATGCGGTCTTTTCAGTCATCTACATCTTCGTGATGGGGATTTATAGCTGGGTGCTGTCTTTAGTAGCACTAGCAACAGTACCGCTGTTTGCCTTGTTGAATTTGTTGGTTTCTCCAGTCATGCGGCGACAGTTACATGAAAAAGCCGAACGCAACGCCGAGACACACTCCTACTTGGTGGAAGTAATGGCGGGAATGCAGACAGTCAAGGCGCAAAATTTGGAGATGCGATCGCGTTGGCAATGGCAAGAACGCTACGCCCGCTATATTAGTGCTGGGTTTAAGACTATTTCTACTCAAACAACTGCTGGTTCTTTAAGCAATTTCCTCAATAAACTCTCCAGCTTGCTGGTGCTGTGGGTGGGGGCGTATCTTGTCCTCAACGGGCAACTCACCTTGGGACAACTCATTGCCTTCCGCATCATTTCCGGCTATGTTACCAGCCCTCTGCTACGGTTAGTGCAACTGTGGCAGAATTTCCAAGAAACTGCCCTGTCCCTACAACGTCTCAGCGATATTCTCGACTCACCCCAAGAAACAGAAGGCGAACGTCAAAATATCCTTATGCCCGCAATTGAAGGGAACGTCCGCTACGAAAATCTCTCCTTCAGCTTTCGTGCGAATGGACCTTTGCAACTGTGCAACATCAACCTAGATTTTCCTGCTGGTTCCTTTATAGGCGTTGTCGGTCAAAGCGGTTCTGGGAAAAGTACACTGCTAAAATTGCTACAAAGGCTTTACGAACCGAAGTCAGGGAAAATCTTGATAGACGGCTACGACATCAGCAAAGTGGAACTTTACTCTCTGCGGCGTCAGATTGGGATGGTGCTACAAGATACCTTGTTGTTTGACGGGACAGTGCGAGAAAACATTGCCTTGGCGTATCCTGATGCTAGTGATGAGGAGATTATTGCTGCTGCCAAAATTGCCTATGCCCATGATTTTATTATGTCGTTGCCCAACGGCTATAACACATCTGTAGGTGAGCGGGGTTCAGGGCTTTCTGGGGGACAAAGACAAAGGATTGCGATCGCCCGTACCGTCCTGCAAAATCCCCAATTGCTCATCCTCGATGAAGCCACAAGCGCCTTAGACTACAACGCCGAAGGACAAGTCTGCCGCAACTTGGCGTCAGCCTTCAAAGAAAAAACAGTATTTTTTATAACTCATAGATTAAGTAGCATCCGCAATGCTGACGTGATTCTGATGATGGATCAAGGCGCAGTGGTGGAACAGGGAACCCACAAAGAATTAATGGCGCTGAAGGGTTATTACTACTGTTTGTATCAGCAACAAGAAGCGCAGATGTAGAGAGTAGTTAGTGGGAAAACAACTAACAAATGTAGAGACGTGACGCCAGTCGCCTACGGAGGGAGACCCTCCAAAGAGCGCTGGCTCGCCATGGCACGTCTCTACAACAACCAATAACTTAGTAGCAAAATATTATGAATACTGAATATAACTTTGACCAACCCGTTATTTTACAACAATCTCCTATTTGGTCGCGAACTATTGCCTGGGGAATTGTTGGTGTTACTGTTTTTACAGTCATTTGGGCATCAGTGTTTAAAATTGATGAGGCAATTCCCGCTAGTGGTAAGCTAGAACCACAAGGTGCAGTCACTGATATTCAGGCTCCTGTCGGTGGTGTTGTCAAGCTAATTCACGTTAAAGACGGTCAGCAAGTCAAAAAAGGTCAACTCCTGATTAGCCTAGAACAAACCACGGCACAGGCGCAGCTCATATCATTCCAAAAAAATCGCGCCGCCTTACTGCAAGAAAACGAGTTTTACCGCCGCCATCTCATGGGGCGTGTGTCACCAAACCTCAAGAATGTAGTGACACTGAATATTAGACCAGAAATCGCCTCCTTAACCCAGAGTCGCGCCGCAATAGCTGCGGAAAATCAGGTTTACCGATCGCAGTTAAACGGTTCTACTGCGGGAGTTATTCTGACTCCAGATCAACAATTGCGCTTGCGAAGTCGCCAGTTGGATTTTAGTTCACGCTTGGCGGACGTTCAGCTAGAAAAAGAAAAGACGCAAGAGAAATTAAGCCAAAACCAATTGGAGTTAGCCAGTGCTAAAGATATGCTGGCAATTAATCAAAAAATTCTCAAGGATATGGAACCGGTGATGAAGGAGGGCGCTTTTCCCCGGATGAGGTTCTTGACACAGCAGCAGGAAGTTCTCAAATCCCAGGCGGAAGTTGTCCGACTGACGAAAGAACAGCAGCAATTAAAGTTAGCAATTACCCAGGCACAAGAAAAACTTCGCAATACTGAGGCACTATCTAAAGAAGATTTATTATCACGAATTACGGCAAATGACAAGAGCATAGCCGAAATCGACAGCCAGCTTACCAAGATAATTTTGGAAAATCAGAAGAAAATCAACGAGATTGACAGTCAAATAAGTCAGACCCAATCTACCTTGAAATATCAGAAAATTACCTCTCCGGTGGACGGAACTGTTTTTGAACTCAAAGCCAAAACTCCAGGATTTGTGGTTAACTCCAGCGAACCAATTCTGAAAATTGTTCCCAAAGATAACTTGATTGCCAAAGTCTACATCACCAACCGCGATATCGGCTTTGTCAAAGAAGGACAGAATGTCGATGTGAGAATTGATTCCTTTCCTTTCCAACAGTATGGTGATATCAAGGGCGAGCTCATTTCGATTGGTTCAGATGCCCTACCTCCAGACCAAATTTATAATTTCTACCGTTTTCCTGCAAAAGTACGCTTGGATAGGCAAACAGTGCTGATTCATAATCGTCAACTCCCACTGCAATCAGGTATGTCAATCAATGCCAATATCAAATTGCGCCAGCGCACTGTTATGAGTATCTTCACTGATTTCTTTGTGCAAAAAGCCGAAAGCTTGAAATTCATCCGCTGAAGAGGAGGATGGGGAGGGTTCAAATTCAAAATTATAAATTCAAAATTCACGCATTAAGAATTCTTTTTTTTGAACGCGTGAATTTTGTTCGCGTAGCGTGCCGTAGGCATACTTTGAATTCTCCAGAGAGGGTTGGGGTGAGGTAAAGCAGGAATTATAAGTTAGCAACAAAAGCAGCAAAGCAGACAATATCACGACAAGGGGTAATGCTCCAGGATCCCCTTGTAAGCAATACTGAAAAAATGCTTGCTCTGTTTGCCACAACTGCTATGGACCGACTGGAGGAACTGTTACGCCACTTAGTTGACGAAGCCTGTGGACACCCACCCGGAAGCCCAGAACGTCAAAAACTGCTCACGCGAATCATTCGCTTGAGTGCTAGCAAACTATGGAGGGAAAGTACTCTCCATTATCAGGATGCACTGCAACAAACCTGGTTGTATTTTTGTCGTAACATTTGTGAAGGTACAACAGGTCAAACGTATGATCCCTCTTTGGGTAGTGTCATAACTTGGTTGAATGTCTACTTGAAACGTAGACTGCAAGACTTTTACCGCAGCCAGCAGCGACAACAAGCCAGAACAGTCTCTCCTAATATCAATAGTGGTCGCTCAAGTGATGCAAATGAAATCATTGACCCTGTAGATACCCTTCCCGCTGAACCTGATGTTCCTCCCATTTTAGAAAACGTTAGGTTGTGGGCAGAGAAAGATGAGGACGGAGAACTGCGCCAAACTCACATTCAAGGGCGTCCGCAAGTGAATTGTCAAATGTTAATTTTGAAACGTTTGCCGCCGGAAGTAGGTTGGAAGGAACTGTCAGCAGAATTTGGGCTGCCAGTTTCCACTTTGAGCAGCTTTTATCAACGCCAGTGTCTTCCTCGTTTACGTAAATTTGCTGAGAAAGAAGGGTATTTATAGCGGTTCTTAATTGAATGCACTACAACAATCTTTTTTCTTACAGGGAACGCTTCGTTCCATTAGCAATAATCCCAATCAGATTCAACTTACTCAGGATTTCTGTCGCTTGAATCAGTTCATTACGGGTCACTTGATCCATGCGCCCTACCATAACAATCCCATTACACAGAGATGCGACAATACTGGCATCAACTGTGGCGAGAATGGCAGAAGTATCGATTAGCACAACGTCATAAGTTTGCTCGAAAAACTCAAGCAGTTCTTTCATCCGTGCAGAACTTAATAGCTTAACTGTATCTTCTGGTGTAGGTCCAGCAGTCAAAACATCAATAGAGGGATGGATGGGCTGGATGTATTCCTTAACTGAGGAATTTGTTTCCTCAACTAACAACAGCGATAGTCCCCAATCATTGGTTAATCCCAAAATTTTGTGCAGGTTGGGCTGTCGCAGGTTGGCATCAATCAATAGAACCCGTTGATGCATCCTTGCAGCGCTCACCGCAAGTCCCAGCGCCAAGGTTGACTTCCCTTCTCCAGATCGTGCTGAAGTGAACATCAGAGACTTGTAGGGAACAGAAGGCTTTGATATTTGAATGTTTTGGTACGCCATATCGAGCGTTTCGTGGGAGGGCAATAAGGCGTAGACGTTAAGTTGCTTTTCGTCAGATATGGCTTCTTTTGAAAAGCCAGCTAGTACTCGTTGCAAAGGCAGGCGGAACAACCTCTTTTTTGTACTTAGCAGTGAAATTTCTGGGACTGTCCCCAATAAACGGAGGTTTGTCAGCCTCTGTAACTCTTCTGGAGAAGAGATGGCATCGTTAGAGATTTCTGACATCAAGGCGGTTGTCACACCGAAAATTGGTGCTAATAAGACTCCCCCAAGTAATATCAATAGCTTACTGCTACCCAAATATGTTCCCCGTTGGGGTTCTTCCAATACTTGCAAATCAAACCCTCCCTGAGCAATCATCAATCCTAAAGATTGTTGCATTGCCATCAGTTGCTCAAGTGTTTTACGATTTGTTTCCACTTCTGGCAGTAGGCGGTTGTACTCTGCTATCAAACTTGGGTATTTGGTCAGTTCCGCGCGAATTTGCGCCTCTGAGTTAGCGAGGCTCTTTTCATTGGCACGCAGCCCTAAGACATTTGTCTGTACCTGAATTAGCTCTTGCACAAGCTTCAAGTCAACTTCTGCGACTTGCCCTCCCGTCAGTAGTGGTTCTTCTGTACCCAATTGTTTCTCTTGGAACAAATTAGCTGAGATTGTTTGCAGTGCTTTGTCTCCTAGCGATCGCCCTTTATGGACGGGAGAAAAGCGCCATCGGTCAATCTCCTCTTGTAGTAACGCTACTTGACTACGCCGCTGCTGTATCAGTTTTTGAACTTCTGGATAGTCATCTGTATAGCGCAACCGCTTTTGAGTTAAAGCCAAGTCAGTCTTTTGAACCTCATTAAGTAGTGTTTGGTAGCGACTTGACTGACTCAGACGAAAGGAGATAAGTGCATTTTCCGGTGAGGAGGGCAATTCTTGTTTTAAGTTGTCGTAACGAGCTTGTAAGTCTTTAAGCTGTGCGCGAGTGATGAAGAGCTGTTTCTTAATATCAGCAAGAGATTCCAGAAGAATTTTGCTTTGCACCTCTGGGTTGAGTAAATGATGTTTTTTGCGAAACTGTTCTACATTTTTCTGAGCTTGAACCATTTTGTCTTTGATTTTCGGCAGTCTTTCGTTGATCAAAGAAAGCCTTTTAGAAAGACTCTGTTTTCGTTGCTCTATGTTATGTTCTTGATACACGTTTTGTAGAGCCTGAAGAACCTTTTGTGCTCTCGTTGCATCCTTGTCCTTGAAAGACATTTCAAAGACTTGATGAATGACTTTATTGTCTGCTATTTGTCGCTCTAATAAATTGATAACCAAAGGACTTTGTTGACCCTTCTTGCCCTTGATATCTTCTACTGTCAAATATGGATAATCAGAACGTAGCAAATTAACTGCCTTCTGAATCAACGTGGAACTCAGCATCAGTTTATGCTGAAGAGTGTAGTCAATCATATCAACATTAGGGTTAGTAAAATTGCTTTCTACACCTTCTTGGATATGACTTGCTCCTACCCCTTGATTAAGCTGAGAACTCACCAGTATCTGTATAGTACTTTGATACGTCGGTTTTGCAGTTAAAGCCAGAAGGCTAGCAACCGACATGACTACCCCAGAAACACCCAAGATTTGCAAGCGTCGGCGAAGCAGAATTGTAGAGAGTTTTCTGCTCTTAACCTTGCTTTGTGGGGAAGCAATAACTATTTGCCCACGCTCCAGACTAATGTCAGCCACAATCAAAGTCCTCTTAATTATACCGAATTACTTTTTCTACAAGATGGTGAGAAAATTTTTTTAGGAGTTCAAACAAGTGCAGGAGGGAGTCGCTCACAAGACATTTATTTTCAACTTTTGTGACTTCATAAACTCCTTCTTTTCTTCCTACACCATACACGATTCTAACTTGGCGATAACATTGCCCTTAATTTTAACTCATGAGTTCAAAAGTAAGACATAGATTGCTAATTACTCTCTCTGACTTGGAACAACATCCACCAAAAATAGCAAATCTTTTTTCAGACTACAACACTTGGAAGATGTCACCTCTGCTGATTTTTTTTAGTTTCATTTCAACCTAAGTGACAATATAGAGATAGTCAACCCATTTTGCCTATCTTTACCATATCGTTACTAGTCGATCTTTTTTGGCTTTCTAGTTATTTTGTAAGCTTTTTATACTGTAAGTCTTTTATACAATGATTGGGTTAGTTTTCCTTTGGTGATAAATTTTGCGACGGTTACAAAAGTAAAACATACTTAATGTTGTACTCTGCTTAAGCCTATTTAGTATTTCATGATACTTGCAAATACACAGAGACAGAACTACATTTTTAAATTTTGCTATTAACTCTAAATGCTTATTATAACAAGATAAGTAAAGCGAATATTTGAAGTTCTGGCGTTGAACAATAATAGAATGAGTGGTTCAATAGTAACAGGCAAGTATGTGTGATATTTTTGTGTGAGTCACAGTTTGATAAAGATGACAATCGTATACAATATATTTGCTATCAAGTAGCTTAAAAGCTTGATATTTGTCTATTTAAATTTATATATTTGTGTATTACTTTACTGAATAAGAGATAAGATACCGACAGATTTTGAATTTTCTTGACTTTAACAATTAAAGATTTCGTAAAAATGAGAGAAAATGAGCGGAAAATAAAGAGATTCCCTTGTGTTGAGGAAATCTCTCATACCAAGTCCGTTAAAGCATCTAGATGTAGGATGCGTTTTTATGGCTGCATTTAAGCGATCGCCTCAGTCTTATATAACTCCTTGTCCCGCCGCCTTGGTACTTCATAGCTCATAAAATCATATGCCATCTCTGTGTTAGGAAAAATCGCACGAGCTTCCTCAAGTAAATCTTTCAACTCTATTGCATTTCCAGGAGCATAGCGGGGACTAAAATGTGTCATAATCAGTCGGCGCGCTCCGGCGGCTAAAGCGGTTTGCGCCGCCATTGTGGTTGTGGAATGCAACCTTTGAAAAGCCATCTCTGCATCTTGATGGGCGAAGGTCGCTTCATGAATTAATACATCTGCATCCTGTGCCAATTCCACAGCCCCATCACAATAAACTGTATCTGTACAATAAGCAATTTTACGTCCAATTTCCGTGGGTCCACACAGTTCCTGACCGTTAATCACTCGCCCATCAGCAAGGGTGACAACTTCACCGCGTTTGAGTTGACCGTAAATGCGACCGGGAGGAATTTGCAACGCTTTGGCTTTTTCTACATCAAAACGTCCTGCTCGGTCTTTCTCACAGACGCGGTAGCCAAAGGAGGTCACGCGATGATGCAAAAGACCACACGTTACAGTGAATTCATCATCTTCGTAAATCACCCCTGGACGTACAGCGTGAACTTTGACAGGATAGGAAAAGTGAGTATGAGAGTAACGCGAGGCGGCTTGCAAGTAGTCATTTAATCCAGATGGACCATAGATATCAACACGTTGTACATTTCCAGCTAAGCCGCAACTAGCCAAAAGACCCATTAAGCCAAAAATATGGTCGCCGTGCATATGGGTGATAAAAATTCGGGAGAGTTGGCTACTTTTTAGGTCACTCCGCAAAAGTTGATGCTGAGTCCCTTCGCCACAGTCGAATAACCACAGCTGAGCTCGTTGTGGTAACCTCAGGGCGACACTGGAAACGTTGCGCGATCGCGTAGGTACACCGGAACTCGTCCCTAGAAATGTTATCTGCACAGCCTTATTTTGCCTTCCTCTTGCTGAATTTGGCTTTCTATTCTCTATAGTGGCACGGAAAAAAGCAAATTTCTTTTGCCAGAAAGTCTCCCTCAGTAGAAATAACATTTCTTTTGAATCTCAGGAAAATAACAGTATTCTTCTTTTTTGTATAACAATATACTTGTTTGCCTTTCAGCCTTCTACTGACTTAAGAGGTCATTTATAAAGTAAATATTAAGTAGGATGTGTTACGGCTATGTAATGATTTGAAAGTTTGAGATAGTAAGATCTTGCCGCAGGGCATCGCAAAAGTTGGTGTCGTACTCTGGCTTTAACGCACCCTACAACTTAAGGTTTACTTTATAAATCAGTTCTAACTTTTGTTCATCTCAGTATTTCTACGAAAGCAAATATTTTTTCCATGTTTTTCTCAGTAATATTTCAGTATTTATGAAAAGTTATCACTACTTTAAAATATAGATTTTTTGCATTTAAAATGTTTATTTTAACCCAAAATTTACAATAATTAAGTCACAATGATAATCATAAATTTCAAAACAAAAATCAATGGAAAAGCCATAAACAGACAGATTTCGGGTGCTGCAGCAAACAGTTTCCTTTGCGAATTGCTGATATAAGTCCTGCATTGGAGTGCTTGCCAAATTTGTCCAAAACTTATATATGATCAAAGCACTTTTATGCCAAGCAAACACCAGAAATCTAGTGTGCGTCGCTCATTAAAACTGATATTACTGTATAGTCTTTCATCAATCTTATGGCTGAATCACACTCCATTATCACCTTGGCGATGGGGAGTTGGCGAGGTAGTAACGGCAGAAACTCGGGATGCTAGTCAACTAGTGCAGCAGATAGAAGAAAGCGAACAGGCTATTGCCTACTATCGCCAAACCAAAAATTGGCTACAGGTAGGGCAAATGCTTACCCAGCAAGCTCAAGCTTATAAGAACTTAGGGCAACCAATAGCGGCGATCGCTCTTTTAAACAGTGTGTTGCAAATTGCTCGTGCCCATAACAATAGTGTCTTAGAAGCATTGGCTTTGAGCAGCCGAGGGGAAGCTTATCAACAAAAAGGTGATTACAAGCAAGCAATTACAGATTTACAGGATAGCTTAAAAATTGCTAATACAATTAAAAACTCTGTCTATCGTGCTTCTGCTTTGAAAAATTTAGGAAATACATACATCAGCCTTGCTCAAGTCAACTATTTTCGGGCAAACTCCGCTGTGGAATTGGGAGATGATGACGATGCGGATATATTAAGAGAACAAGGTTTTAATTATGATTACCAAGCTTTAAAATACTTCCAAAAAAGCCTTATCATTACCCGTCAGCACAAGAATAAGCTAGAGGAAATACGCTTACTTATAAATTCGATTCTGCCTGCAAAGCGCACCAAACAATCAAACTTAGTTAAAGCAAAATTGCAAGAAGCTTTAGTGTTGCTAGAACAACTACCAGATTCCCAAGATAAAGTTTATGCAGTCATTGAATTAGCTAAATTTGTACAAGCTTTGGATAATGATGTCACTTTATCCTTATTTAAATGCCCAGAACCAATTTTAGAGACAGAATACATCACATCTCAACAGCTACTTCAGCAAGCCGTTTCAATTGCTCAACGTTTGCCAAATAATCGCGCTTTATCTTTTGCTTTGGGTCATCTTGCTCATCTTTCTGAGTGTCGCCATAATTATGAGCAAGCACTGAAGTTAACTCGTGAAGCAGAGTCTGTTGCTGAAAAGGTGAATGCTAAAGATAGTTTGTATTTGTGGAAGTGGCAAGTAGCTCGCATTTTAAAAGCACAAAATAAACCTCTCAAGGCAATCACAGCTTATAAAGCAGCTATTACTACTTTAAAATTGCTCCGCAGTCGTTCTGTCATTTTTGATTCAAATGTACAGGAGCCGGAGCACGACTATTTTGAAATAATTTACCGCGAGTTGATTGAACTAAAATTAAGTTTAGTAGAAGCTGCATCTAAAAAAAATGATAATTCTAAACTGAGTGATATACTAACCAACGTTGAAGCTTTAAAACTGGTAGAACTGCAAAATTACTTCGGGAAATCTTTCTTAACACCAGCTCATAAAAAAAGAGTTGAAGCAGATACAGATAAAACAACTGCTGTCTTTTACTCGATTATCTTGGAAAACCGTATTGCGATTATAGTAAGTCTTCCTAACAGTGAAAAGCACTTGAAATGGATATATATTGATAGAAAAAGCTTGAGACAACAAATCAACGAATTTCGTAGAGGTTTGGAGAGACGTAGTAGCATAATTTACAACGCCCAAGAAGCACAGAGTCTGTACGACTCGATAGTTCGTCCTTTCGCCAAAGATTTAGATTCATTGCACGTTAAAACTCTGGTTTTTATCAATGATGGAATTCTTCGCACTGTACCAATGGCGGCGCTGCATGATGGTGAGGAATTCTTAGTTCAGAGATATGCGATCGCCACAACCCCCAGCCTAACCTTAATAAATACTAAAAAAGTGAACCATGAAAATCTACGGGTGCTAGCTGTAGGGTTAACCAAAGATGCGGTAGTTGATGGTCGAACATATGAGGCGCTAACAAACGTCAGACAAGAAATTAATCAAGTTGTGGCACAAATTCCCGATAGCAAGCAATTATTGGATGAGAATTTTACATACGCTCATCTGCAAGCTGAACTGAGCCAAATTGCTTACTCTATTATTCATATTGCCACTCACGGTACCTTCGGCACAGTTCCCGAAGATAGCTTCCTCGTCACAGGCAATAATGCCAAGCTTACTATGACTGACCTAGATAATATGATTGGTACTGTTGCTCGCAGTTCTAAGTTAGTAGATTTACTGGTGCTGACTGCGTGTGAAAGTGCTATTGGAGATAACCGTGTTGGTCTTGGTTTGGCTGGTGTGGTGGTAAACGCTAGTGTGAAAAGTGTTCTCGCTTCCCTTTGGTCGATTAACGATGCTGCTACTGTCACTTTAGTGAAAAAATTTTATGCAGAATGGTACCAGAACAGAGTGAGTAAAGCGGAGGCTTTGCGTAGGGCGCAACAGACACTGATTTCTAGTCGTAAGTATGCGCATCCCTACTACTGGGCACCATTCATCCTCGTGGGTAACTGGTTGTAGGTAGGCTTTTTATGCCTGCAACTATGCCACAGTGGTCAATATCTTGTACTCTAATTTCTGAGACTCAAGACGGCACTTGCACCCTTTGAGCTAAATCTTGCCGCAGTCGAGTGAAGTGGCTTGGATTGAGCGTGAGTAATATATCCACCTCAGCTTTGAGAGCAGCTTGGGCAATTAGCGCATCAAAAATTCCGCCACCCGGAAGATTTAACCTAACCATACAGGCGATCGCTTGTTGGTAATCATCAGCAGTGAGCACAATTGCGGCAAACAAATCGAGGTTCTCGTCGATTAAGCGTTGGGCGATTGCTGGCGAAATTGGTGGTCTTACAGGTAAGGGACTTCCAAATAAAAAAATATCCAACTTTTTCTTGTGGGATGGGCCGGACAGCCCGTCCTATAAACTGGGCGGGCGGGGACGCCCACCCGACAAGATGGATAATTTATTTCTTGGAAATCCCTAAGCGAGTCAGAACGGAATAAAGTGAGCGCAAAGGTATCTCACATCTTGCACCAAGAAAAATTGATAGTACTTCGTCACTCAGTATGAAAGCAAAAGTCCCTTATTTAGCGAGAAAAGCCAAGAAAAATAATGTAGCTTTATCGCACATGTTTTTGGTTTGTACGGGCTTATACGGTTAGGTGCAAGATGTGAGGTATGGGTTGAGAGATAGCCGTCAATTTCCTTTTCTTGCACCCTTTGCAACCACGGTAGACAAACACCATGCCGAGGATGGCTAACTTCAAAAGCTGCCACCAATACAGATGTGTCAAACAGGACTTTCATAATCTGCAATTAAGCCAGTGATTCGTTCTTCCCGCATTTGCTCAACAGAGGTTTCCAGGTTGCCAATTGGAGTAGATTGAACAACTAAGGTAGTCCCAACCCGGTATACCAGAGGTTCAGCATTCAGTAAATTTTCGATCGCGGCTTTCAAAAAAGCTTCTGCTGTCATACCTTGCGCTGCGGCTTGAGCTATCAAACGCGCTTCAATTTCTGGAGTTAATTCAACGGTAATTGCCATAGAATCATCCTGCCCTCTGTTTTATAATGCGATACGCCTCTGGCGCGTCTGCGATCCGCGCAATCTCCACTCATATTACATCTTTTTTGTCAACCATTATGACTTGAGCGGCGTTATAGTATCATAAATCTACTGAAACTGATAATATCAATCTATAAAACTTATATGTACATTTGTAAAGATTGTGAAAATTCTGCTGGTAGAGGACGATCGCCCAACGGCAGCAGTACTTTATGAGGTTCTCACGGTTCAGTACTACACAGTTGAACTAGCAACGGATGGTGAAAATGGGTTGGCATTAGCAACATCATGCAACTTTGACTTGATCTTGTTGGATCTGCTGATTCCCAAACTCGATGGGATTAGCCTTTGCCGTCAACTTCGCGCTCAGGGAGTTCAAACACCGATTCTCTTACTCACCGCTAAAGATCAGAGTGCCGATGTGGTCAAGGGATTAGATGCGGGCGCAGACGATTATCTCACTAAACCCTACGAGTTGTCTGAGTTGCTAGCACGGATGCGGGCGTTGCTGCGTAGAGGACAGACCGAGCTAATGCCTGCTGTACTGACGTGGGAGAATCTTTGCGTCAATCCCGTCTCGGCAGAAGTGACTTACAAAGGGCAACTTATATCTCTAACCCCCAAGGAATATACCCTGCTCGAGCTGTTCTTGCGTAATCCGCAACGTGTCTTTAGCCGCAGTGACATCATTGATCGCCTTTGGTCAATTGATGCCATACCTAGCGAAGGAACTGTCACCAATCTGATTAAAGACTTGCGGCAAAAGCTAAAGGCTCAGGGAATGTTTGCCGATCTACTCGAAACCGTCTATGGCTTGGGCTATCGACTTAAGAGTCCACCCAACAGTGGGGGAGCAAAGGGTGTGTTGTCTGGTGAACAGGGCGAACAGACACACAGACTTGGAGAAGCAGGGAAAGGAAAACGTCAAATGGGTCTTGCTTCAGTCAACAAAGTCATAGAACGTTACAAAGATACGTTTGCCCAACGAGTGATTTTGCTAGAACAAGTAGAACAAGCCTTGCGCTTCGGGAAATTGCAGCCCGAACTCCGGCAGTGTGCAAGCAACGAAGCACACAAGCTGGCAGGGACACTGGGATCGTTTGGCTACGAGACGGGATCGAAGTTAGCGCAGGCGATTGAACATCTCCTCATGGGTGACAAACCTTTAGCGCCAACGCAAGCCCCTCAACTCTCAAAACTTGTCACCGAACTCAAAGAGGCGCTTAGTAAACCTCCCACGCCACTAACTATTGAAGAGCTTGAGCCAACGAATATTCCTCTGGTGCTGGTCATTAATGATGAATCCTTGACCAATCAACTGAAAACCGAGGCGACGAATTGGGGAGTGCGGATTGAAGTGGTTCCCAGTTGCGCGATCGCTCAAAAGCAGATTTCTCAATCTCCCAACGCTGTTTTGCTCAATTTCAATAAGCAAGATCCGCTTGAAAACAGTTTAAAGAAGCTGCAAAAACTCAAGCAGCAGCTTCCCACCACGCCAATTGTGGTGATGGCTGAGCAAGACAATCTAACACAGCGAGTTGCTGTTTCTCGTTTGGGAGCACACCGATTTCTGCACAAGCCAGTCGCCGCTGCGGAAGTATTTGAAGCTCTAGCCCAAGTCCTGCCTCAATTTCAAGCCCCCCAAGCCAAAGTGATGATTTTAGACGACGATCCGGTAGCGTTGGAGCTATTGAGCAATCTGCTGCAACCTTGGGGGTTCAGGGTGAAGACCTTGCAAGACCCCCAACAATTTTGGGAGGTACTAACTACGACAACGCCTGACTTACTCCTGATCGATTTGGAAATGCCAACATATAGTGGGATTGACTTGTGCCGCGTGGTGCGACAAGATCCTAAGTGGGGAAATTTGCCGGTACTGGTGGTTACTGCGTATACAGACCTAGAATCGATCCAGCAGGTATTTGCGGCGGGAGCTGATGATTTTATCGGCAAGCCCGTGGTGGGACCGGAGTTAGTGACCCGTGTCATCAGTCGCATTGATCGCTCGCGCTTACAGCAAGAACTAAAAACCCTAAAACGGAGGATTGGGAACTAACCAAATAATTCGTAATTTGCGCATTAATTCATTCAACTATCAGATCCACGTAACTTAAGTTAATGATTACCATCCGAGGCTACCAGCTGCTTGCCCAAATCTACGAAAGTGCTAATTCCTTGGTGTATCGAGCTATGCGAGAGGAAGGTAATCAACCCGTTATTCTCAAAGTTCTGAAAGAGGACTATCCTACACCCTCTGAACTGATTCGATATAAGCAGGAATATGAAATCACTCGCAACTTGAACGTAGATGGTGCGATTAAGGCTTATGCCTTAGAACCAGTAGAGAGAACTTTAGTTATCATCCTTGAGGATTTTGGCGCAACATCCTTAAATCTATTGATGAATGCCCCTGTAGGCGCAAAACATACCTTTCCCCTACCAGAATTTCTCAAGCTAGCCATCAAAACGGCTGAGATTTTGGGCAGCATTCACAGCTACCATGTCATCCATAAAGACATTAACCCCTCCAATATCGTCCTCAACCCAGAAACTGGACAACTCAAAATTATTGACTTTGGCATTTCCACTCTCATCACCCGCTCTAATCCGACTCTGAAAAATCCCAATGTTTTAGAAGGCACTTTAGCGTACATATCGCCGGAACAGACGGGACGAATGAACCGAAGTCTTGATTACCGCACCGACTTTTACTCTCTCGGTGTGACCTTCTACGAACTGCTAACGGGAAAACTACCGTTTGAAACGAATGATGCCCTGGAGTTAGTGCATTGTCATATCGCCCAACACCCCATTCCACCGCATCAGCTAGGGGGGAAGGGCGGTACAGCCATTCCCAAGGCAGTTTCAGATATTGTGATGAAATTGATGGGGAAAACGGCAGAAGAACGATACCAAAGTGCTTGGGGACTAAAAGCTGATTTAGAAGAATGCCTTCACCAGTTACAGACAACTGGCAACATTGAACCGTTTCTCCTCGGTTCTACTGATATTTCCGACAAGTTTCAAATCTCCCAAAAACTCTATGGACGTGAAGCGGAAGTTGAAACTTTACTGAGAGCATTTGAGCGAGTTGCCCTGAGTAGTGAAATGATGCTCGTTGCAGGGTATTCCGGTGTCGGAAAATCAGCCTTAGTACAGGAGATTTATAAACCCATTACTGAAAAACGCGGTTATTTCCTAACTGGTAAATTTGACCAGTTTAAGCGAAATATTCCTTACTCAGCCATTGTGAGCGCGTTCGCCGGATTGGTACAGCAACTGTTAACTGAAACTGAAGCACAGCTTGAGCAATGGCGAGAAAAACTTCGATGTGCTTTGGGTTCTAATGGTCAGGTGATTATTGATGTACTTCCGGAAGTGGAACTGATTGTCGGCAAACAGCCGTCCGTGCCTGAGTTAGGCGCTGCTGAGTCGCAAAATCGCTTTAATCTCGTTTTCCAAAACTTCATCCGGACATTTTGTATAAAAGAGCATCCCTTAGTCATCTTTTTGGATGATTTGCAGTGGGCAGACTCCGCCAGTCTCAAGTTGATAGACCTGATGATGACGGATGCGGATACACGATATCTGTTTCTGATTGGAGCGTATCGAGATAATGAAGTCAACTCCACCCATCCATTGATGATGACTGTTGATAGGTTGCGTCATGTTGGAGCAACTGTCAATTTTATTACCTTAGCTCCTTTACAGGGTGAGCCTATCAACCAGTTAATTGCTGATACACTGCATAGTGATGCGGCATCCGTCAGACCCTTGGCAGAACTGGTGGCGCGTAAAACTGACGGTAATCCTTTCTTTGTTAATCAATTTTTGAAAACACTGCACGCCGACAATCTCCTTACCTTTGATTTTGAACGCAATGCTTGGCAATGGAACTTAGCTCAAATTCAGGCAACGAATATCACTAACAATGTGGTGGAGTTGATGATTGGTCAGTTAAAAAAATTGCCAGAATCCACACAGCAGGTTTTGCGTTTAGCGGCTTGTGTTGGTGCAGAATTTGACTTAAAAACCCTTTCTATCATTTGTGAGAAATCAAGAAGTGAAGTTTTTTCTGACTTACTGACGGCAGTTCAATCCGGGTTAATCCTATCTACATCTGAGTTAGATGAAAACCTATTCATTCAAAATTATAATTTTCTCCATGACCGGGTACAACAAGCGGCTTATACCTTGATAGATGATGGACAAAAAACAATCCTTCACTTACAAATCGCTCGCCTGCTGTTACAAAATACCTCAGCCGATGCTTTATCAGATGAATTATTTGAAATTGTCGATCATTTCAATCTTGGGGTTGAATTAGTAACTGATCAACAAGAGCGAAATGAAATAGCCAAACTCAATTTGATGGCAGGTCATAAAGCCAAAGCAGCAACGGCTTATGGCGCAGCAGTTGAGTATTTGAATGTCGGGCTAAAACTTTTGAATGCAGATAGTTGGCACAGCGAGTATGACCTTACCTTAGCTTTGTACGAAGAAGCTGCAGAGGCGGCGTACCTCAACGGGGATTTTATCACGATGGAGCAATTGGCTTTAGTTGTGTTTAACAATGCCAAAATAGTGCTGCACAAAGTCAAAGTTTATGATGTCAAAATTCAAGCATCTGTGTCACAGGGCAACCTGAAAGAAGCAGTTAAGATTGGACTGCAAGTGCTGAATCTGTTAGGGGTGATATTACCAGAAGAACCGAGCCAGTTAGATATTCAAAGAGGAATGGAGGAAACAGCTTCACTTTTGGCTGGGCAGGAAATCGAAGAATTAATCAACCTACCAAAGATGACCGAACCCGAAAAGCTAGCAGCAATGGTTGTCCTATCGAGTATAGCGTCAGCTTCGTTTATAGCGGTTCCTAATCTTTTCTTGCTGATTGCATTATCAAAAATTAATTTATCTATTAAATATGGCAATACAGAATTGTCACCATTTGCTTATGGTCAATACACAGTAGTTCTGTGTGGAATACTCCAAGACATTGAGTCAGCTTATAAATTTGGCAAACTCTCTTTAAAGTTGGGAGAACGGTTAAATGCTCAGAAAGTAAAAGCTAAAATATGCTTGGGATTTGGTGCCCACTCAATGCATTGGAAAGAGCATTTCAAGGAAACAATATCAGTTTTGATTGAGGGCTATCAAAGCGGAGTTGAAATCGGCGATTTTGAATATGCTGGCTATTGCGCCTGTTACGTGTGTGAACATTTATACTTTCTCGGTCACGAACTTACCCAGCTAGAACAACAGATAGCAACTTATAGTAAAGCGATCGCTCGAATCAAGCAGGAAGCATCTTTTAATTGGACGGCAATCTTTCGACAGGCAGTCCTCAACTTGTTGGATCAAGCTGAAAATCCCATCCAGTTATTGGGTGATGCCTACAACGAGGAGCAAAGCCTGCCACTTGCTATTAAAGCCAATAACAGAATAGAACTTTTATTTTTTTACTTAAATAAACTCATATTATCTTATCTATTTGGTGACACTCGGCAAGCCGTCGATAATGCAGTACTCGCTAAACAGTATCTAGAAGGATTAGCTACAATGCTAGTTACTGGTTTACTGCATTTCTATGATTCTTTAGCACATTTGAGCGCATTTGTCGAGGCTTCAAACTCCGAAAAAGAAACTTGGCTCAATCGGGTTCATGCAAATCAAGAGAAAATGCAGAAATGGGCATATCATGCCCCGATGAATTATCTGCATAAATTTTATCTAGTCGAAGCAGAGAAAGCACGAGTCTTGGGTCAATTTTTTGAAGCCGAGGAGTTTTACGAACAAGCGATTCAAGGAGCAAGGGAAAACGAATATATCCAAGAAGAAGCCTTAGCTTATGAGTTAGCTGCCAAGTTTTATTTAGCGCGTGGTAGGTTGAAGTTTGCCCAAACTTATATGCAAGAGGCTCATTACACCTACACACGCTGGGGAGCAACTGCGAAAGTAAGAGATTTAGAACAACGGTATCCCCAATTTTTTGCCAAAACAGCTTCGAGCGAGGGCATCAAGCCTTACAGTAATGCAATTTTAAGCAGCGGCTCGAAAACATCTACTGAACTCGATTTGAGCAGCGTTCTCAAAGCCTCACAAACCCTGTCGGGTGAAATTGTGCTAAGTACCCTGTTAGAAAAGATGATGAAAATTGTCCTGGAAAATGCAGGGGCACAGAAAGGTTATCTCCTAACTTTGCGATCGCAGCTTGAGCCAGGGAACAACAATGGGCAATGGGTGATTTCGGCATCAGGAATTGATAATAATGAATTCAAGATTTTACCATCCATCCCCGTTGAAACAGTTGGTGGCAGCAGTGATACCCCAATGCTGTGTGATGCGATCGTCAATTACGTTATCCGTACCCAAGAAAGCGTTGTTTTGAATGATGCTTCTGGTGAAGGCAATTTCATTCATACTCCTTACATTGTTAAACAGCAACCGAAATCAATTTTGTGTGCTACCCTGCGAAATCAAGGCAAACTGGTAGGTATTTTGTACCTGGAAAATAATCTGACAACTGGGGCTTTTACGCCAGATAGATTGGAAGTCTTGAAACTGTTATCGAGCCAGGCAGCAATTTCGATTGAAAATGCCAAGCTTTATGCCGAAGTGCGTGAAAATGAGAGGAGGCTGACTCAATTTCTAGAGGCAATACCCATAGGTATTGGAGTGCTGGATGCTCAGGGTAGACCCTGCTATGCCAATCGAATGGCTGTGGAGTTATTGGGTAAAGGAGTTGTGCCGTCAGCTACAGCAGAACAATTGCGAGAAGTTTATCAACTTTATGTTGCGGGAACATCTCAGCAATACCCAAGTGATCAACTACCAATTGTACGAGCATTGAGGGGCGAGCAGGCGATCGCGGATGATATAGAAATCCACCAACCGGATAGGATTATTCCCGTCGAGAGTCGAGGCACACCCGTCTTTGATGAAAAGGATTACCTTGCCTATGCGATTACTACAATTCAAGATATCACAGAACGCAAACAAGCTCAGCAGATTTTAACTGACTACAATCGTACTTTAGAAAAGCAAGTTGCTCAAAGGACAGCCGCTTTACAAGAGAGTGAAGCGACTTTAAAAGCCGCTCAACGAGTTGCCCATGTCGGAAGCTGGGAATTTGATGTCATGACACAGAAAATTACCTGGTCGGAAGAACAATTTCGCATTTTTGGTCTTGATCCAACTCAAAGCGAACCAACCTACGAACAATACATCCAGCAAATTCATCCGGATGACCGAGCATTAGTGCAACAGAGTTACGCGCAAATGATGGGGACTGGGAGAGGCGAGGAATTGGATTTTCGGATTGTACGCCCTAATGGTGAAGTTCGGCACGTTTCTCGAAGATGCGAGGCTGTCGTGAACGAGCAAGGGCAGGTGATTAAATTCTTCGGAACGATACTTGATATTACGGAGCGCAAACGGGCAGAATTAGAACTGCAACAGCAAAAAGACCTGCGCGAGACGATTTACAACGAATCTGCCGATGCTCTGTTTCTGGTCGATCCTGAAACATTGCTGATCACTGACTGCAATCATCGAGCAGTAGAACTGTTTGAAGCGGATAGTAAAGCCGAACTGATTGGCATCAGAGGGCATATACTTCAGGTTCGTCCATTTACCTCGGACGAACTGGACGAAATCATTGCGGAAATTGACCAAAAAGGCTTCTGGAGTCGGGAAATGGAATACGTAACCCGAAAAGGAAATCTCTTTTGGGGCAACCTGGCTGCTAAGGGCGTTTCGATTGCTAATCAAGTCATCCATCTAGTGCGGGTAACAAATATTACCCATATCAAACAAGCTGAGTTAGCTCTGCGTGAAAGTGAAGAGCGGTTTCGCCATGCGTTTCATGATGCCCCCATTGGCATGGCGCTGCTGGGATTGGATGATCGCTGGCTCTCTATCAATCCGATGCTAGCTGAAATGCTTGGCTACTCCGAATCAGAGACTCTAATCCTGAACGCATCTAAGCTAATTCACCCGGAAGATGTTAATCAGCTTCAGCACTGCATCGAGCAAGTCCTGACTAACGAGAATCGCAATGCTCAAGTCGAGTTGCGCTACTTGTGCAATCGAGGACGCATCGCTTGGGGACTAACGAGCCTCTCGCTGGTACGAGATTCCCAGAACGAACCTTTGTACTACGTCGCCCAGATCCAAGATATCACCGAACAGCACGCTATTGAGCAGATGAAAAATGAATTCATTTCCATCGTGAGCCATGAACTTCGCACCCCGCTCACAGCCATCCAAGGATTTTTAGGGCTGCTCAATACTGGTAACTACGACAACAAACCCGAAAAAGCCAAACGGATGCTCCAGCAAGCTTTAACGAACAGCGATCGCCTGGTGCGTTTGGTAAATGATATCCTTGACTTGGAGCGCTTGTCTTCGGGGCGAGTGCAGCTTGTCAGAGAAGTGTGTCAGGCAGAAGATTTAATGCAACGAGCAGTTGAAGGGGTACAGTCAATCGCTATTGCAGCAGCCATTACACTCTCGATCACTCCCACCACAGCTCGCGTGTGGGCTTCCCCCGACTCGATCATCCAAACCCTGACCAATTTGTTGAGCAACGCCATCAAGTTTTCTCCCCCGAACTCGGTTATTATCTTGTCTGCCCAACCACAGACCGACTCAGTTCTGTTTCAAGTCAAAGACCAAGGCAGAGGCATTCCCGCCGACAAACTAGAAAAGATTTTTGAACGCTTCCAGCAGGTTGATGTCTCTGATGCTCGCGCCAAGGGAGGAACTGGTTTAGGCTTGGCGATTTGTCAAAGTATTGTCCAACAGCACGATGGTAATATTTGGGTAGAGAGTACATTCGGTGAAGGTAGCACGTTTTATTTCACCTTGCCAATACCACCAGCAGGAATGATTAGAGAATCATGACCAAACGCATCCTTGTGATTGATGATGAAGAATCGCTGCGAGAACTTGCCTGCACCTGCTTGGAGGATTTGGGAGGGTGGGAGGCGATCGCCGCCCAATCCGGTTATGAAGGACTCCACAAAGCCCAGGAGTATGCTCTTGATGTCATTCTCCTTGACGTATCGATGCCTGACATGGATGGCTTGCAATTCTACCAGCAACTCAGAGCCAACCCAACAACTCAAATGATTCCGGTGATTTTGCTAACTGCCAAAGTATTACCAAACGAGCGCAGCCGCTTTGCTCAATTAGATATAGCCGGAATTATTACAAAACCCTTCGATCCAACGCTGATTTGCGAACAAATAGCCCAAATGCTAGGTTGGACTGAGTAATGTTAGTGATTATAAGGCTGGGGATTTATTTACGCCTTAAGTGCCTTGTGTGATTTTTAGTGCCTCCGCATGAGTATGGAAAACTTGATTAGTTCTTTGTCCTGGTTGGATAGTTCAACATGTGAAAAGCGACCCCTTGCGGGTACAAAGGAGCGATCGCGATTCGGGGCACTGCGCTTTGCGCGATCGCCCATATTCGAGTTAGTAGTTGTTGGTTGCTCCTTTCTTACATATTGGGACAGGTTGGCATATCATCTCCAACGAGTAGCCTTGCGAGACTGGGCAATGCCTCACCGTAAGTTGGGTGAATGTGAACCGATTGTTCGAGTACCTGCCACGTTGCTTTAGCTTCCATAAGTGACAAAAAGACATGCACGAGTTCAGCCGTTTCGTACCCAACCAGCGTTGCTCCTAAAATCAAATTTGTGTGGGTGTCGATGACCATGCGGTAGAAACCCAGATCGTGCCCCCACTCAATGCTACGGGCGATGTGAGCCATCGGCAGGGTGACTTCGCGGGCAGTAATGCCCTGTTTCTGAGCCTGCTCTAGCGTCATCCCTACCCGACCCACTTGCGGCTCTGTGTAGACGGCATAGCCTAACACCCGATCATTGCGTGTCCGGTGTTCGCCACACAGAATGGCTTTCAAGCGACGATAGTCTTCCCAAGAAACATGGGTAAAAGCAGGCTGCTTGGCAGCGTCTCCGATCGCATAAATTCCAGAATGAGTCGTTTGAAATTGATCATCGATTTTAATAAACCCTTGTGCATCCAATTCAACGCCTGTCACTGCAGAATTTAATGCCTGAGTATTCGGTTTGCGCCCGATCGCAATCAGCAATGCTTCCCCATCGAGTACTTCACCATTGTTCAGCGTTAGGGTAAACACACCGTTGGTATAACCAACCTGCTGAACAGTCACATTGAAATGCAGTCCAATTCCGTCTTGCTTAAATGCATCCAAAAGCACAGCACTGACATCGGATTCTTCTTGAGCCAGCAGGCGATCGCCCCGCACAATCAATTCCGTTTGACTCCCTAAACGCGCCATTCCCTGCCCTAACTCCAGGGCAATATAGCCCCCGCCGACCACGAGCAACCGGGGCGGAATCTGCTGCAAATCAAAGAAATTTCGGTTGGTTAGATAAGGCGTTCCAGCTAAGCCGGGAAAGTCAGGAATGGTGGAGGATGTCCCTGTGTTGATAACAATGATCGGAGCTTGCACAGTCACACCGCCGCCGCTTACGGTTCGCTCTCCGGTGAAAGCAGCTTCAGCGCAGATAACTCGAACCCCTGCACTGTCTAGTCGCCGTTTGGTACCCTGGTTAAACTGGCTGCGAATGCCACGCACACGCTCCATCACCGTAGAAAAATCGATTTCAACCTGCGCGTGTATGCCTAGCTTTGCGGCTTGTCGAGCGCGACCTGCGGCATGGGCAGCAGCTAGAAAGGCTTTAGAAGGAGTACAGCCATAGTTTATGCAACTGCCGCCCAACGCATCGCGCTCAAATAGAACGACGTTTCGACCTGCTTTGGCAAAGTCAGCCGCGAGTGGAACTCCACCCTGACCACTTCCAATCACAATTACATCTGCTGTTTCCATGGTTACCTCATATGATAGCTGGTCATTACAGTTTGTCGAGTACGACTGGCTTTAATTAAATCGGCTGCCTTCTCGCCAATCATGATAGTCGGTGCGTTCGTATTGCCTGTCGTCAGCGTTGGCATGATGGAGGCATCGACGACCCGCAAGCCCTCAATTCCATGTACTCGCAGTTCAGAGTTTACCACTGCCATTGGATCAGTGCCCTACACTTAAAGCATCCGCATAGCCCAATTCTTGGTGCATGCAGACGATACCGACCACTGGTGCACCAAAAAATTCGCTCCTTACGTAGAACGGCTCGTTCTCGACTCACTGTATCTTCACGATCAATCCCCATTGCTCCATACACTTGTTCACCCAGTTCCTGACGGTAATGCTGGAATGCCTCCGGCAGTTGAGCGATTTTGGGTAACTGAGAAAAGTCAAAATGCTGAGCTTGCTTTAGCAAAGCCGTTTTCAGTCGATCGCGGCGAATACATAAAAGCAAATACTACCTGCCATAGTTGGGTATTGGAATTCGACGGCGCGAGCTGTGCTAGAGCAAGAGCTTCATTAAGTGAACTACCTACACGCTCCCTGACGGTACAGTGTAGGCTTCCCAATTCATTGGGGGTTGCCTCAGTTTTCATAGATTTTTTACGTCCTGAAGACTTTGGTCTTACATCCCCTCGGTGGGCAGAAGCGCTAGTTCCTAACGCCCATAATCGCAATCCTTCATTTCTAATATTTATTGCAGCGTTGATGTCTCTATCATGCTGTTTCTGGCAGTGGGGGCAATCTACAAACCTAACACCCAATGAATCATAACCATTTTGCAGCATTGGAATTGGTAGTAGAGTCACACTACAAAGCTGAGATGATGGGAAGAAACGACCTATTTCTTGATAGGCGTGACCAAATCTCTCAGCTTTGTATTTAAGCATGGTTAAAAACATCCCCCATCCTTGGTCACTAATAGTTTTGGAGAGGTTGGGATTTTTGACCATGTTCTTAACTGCCAAATCTTCTACACAGATAACTTGGTTTTCGTATGCCCGGACTGCGAGATAGCTTGTGTAGAAAATCTTCTCTTACTCTGGCTATTTTGCTAGAAATTTTTGCAACTAACCTTTTAGCTTTGCGACGTTTGTTTGAAGTCTTATCTGTCTTCTTGGCTAGTTTACGTTGTTTACGCTTTCTATTCAATTCTTGCTTTGCTAATTGTTTCTTGGGTAAGTCGTATTTAGAACCCTCAGAAGTTATGGCGAAGTTATTAAACTAAGCCGCTCCGTCACCAGAGCGACTCGTCTTCAAAACCGGACGTGAGACTTTCACCTCATCCGGCTCCTCAGTAATTTGGTGCTTGTCCAATTGCATACCTCCAGCCAAATCATCATTAGCTGTTTTAATATCGTGGCAGTGTCTATGTAGTATCTGGAGATTTTTATATTCATCTTTTCCACCTTTGCTTAAAGGCGTTTTGTGGTCAATTTCCAGTACATCTTCCTCACGGAAGTACAATCCGCAGTGAGCGCACTTTCCTTTTTGTTTCTTTAAGAGCGTTGCCACTCTTTTGGATGCTTCTGGGTGTACGCCCATCCTTGAACTCCAGTAAATTAGGTTGCCATCGTATGGGCTGGCTTCCCCTTTTGCTTTCACGTGACGGATGATTGGTTTTTCCGCATGTGTGTATAATCGCATTGGGTTTTTACCTTCTGGTGAAGTGGAGAATACCCAATTATCACCACCGATAGTGTGCCAATATTTCTTGGACACCCATTCGCCAGATTTTTTTGGATGGCGGCGTTTTGCCCAAGCTTTAAGTTTTGGATACATGAGGTCGTCTAATGAGGAAAAAACCTCCTTACTGACCACGGTTGAGTAGTAGTTTGACCATCCTCTTATTACCGGGTTTAACCGACTTATTAGCGCCGCTTGTGGTGCTTGGCTATGGTCATTGATGATACTGGCTATTCGTTCGTAGTGTATCCTCTGCTTTTCCTTGCTTGGGGTGATGATTGTTTTGAAGCCTTGTTTTGAGTGGTACTTACCCACTCGAAACTGCCTGACATTAAAACCAAGAAAATTAAACCCTGGTTCTTCATCCTCATGTTTGTCTAAGGTATGAGTTAGGCGTGTTTTGGATGGCTTCAATTCCAAACCCATGTCTAATAACCACTCAGATATGATGATCCGGCATCTTTGAACAACGGTTATGTCTTCGTGGAGAATCACGAAGTCGTCGGCGTATCGGATTAAGGAAAGGCTACTACGTTTGTCTCGTTTTCCGTACCCTGACCTCCCAGGTAGCGTTTCCGCGTACTGTTTTATCCATTCTTCCATCCCGTGGAGGGCAATATTAGCGAGTAGAGGTGAGATTACTCCACCCTGCGGTGTACCCTCAGATGTCTCTTGGAACTGCTTGTTATCCATCACTCCCGCTTTTAACCATGCGCGAACTTGTCGGCGGATGGCGGGGAACGTATTTAATTTTAAAAGCAGTGCCGAGTGGTCGATTTTATCGAAGCATTTTGCTATGTCGGCATCCAGTACAAATTTTGGTTTGGTATGGATGCTAAGGTATATTGCTTCGATTGCATCATGACATGAGCGTCCTGGTCTGAACCCATAACTGTTAGGTTCAAATCGCGCTTCCCACTCTGGTTCTAAAGCCAGTTTGACTAACGCTTGCAGTGCGCGGTCTTTCATTGTCGGGATGCCCAAAGGTCGTTTCTCATCCCTACCAGGTTTTGGAATCCATACACGCCTGGTGGGGGAGACTTTTGAGTCTAGCTTTAGTTTGGCAATTAAGGCAAATCGTTGCTTTGGGGTTAGTGATTTAACACCATCCACACCTGCCGTCTTCTTGCCTTGATTGTCTTGTGTTACCCGCCTGACCGCAAGGCACTTTGCTGACCAATACTTCATCAGCGTCTTCTGGAGTCTGCGAACTGCTTTGACATCACCACGCGTTGAGGCTCTGTAGATTCTTTTTTGCAACTTGTAGACCCGTTTTTCTAGCTTGCGCCAGTTGACGTGTCTCCATTCCACCATCGATTTGTCATTGCTTACCTCCCTAATCGGTATGTCCTTCAGGGGAAGAGCATCCTTATTAGTGGATTCGCAAATAACTCGTCGTGTATTAGACATATATATTGCTACTGTGACTCTACATTCCAAGTCGCCGTGAGTTTGTCAGCATATCCCTGTTATTACACGGGGCATTCGCTTGAAACTCAATCTTTCCTATACGCTGCATACGGTTAGCACCTACTTGGGTATCGACCTCCCCAAGAGCGAGCGTTAGGTTACTTCGTTCCGAATGACCATTGTTTTGAACCTTTAGAAGTGATGCTATCCGCCGGGTTTATTGGGAGTGCTTTGCTGGTCAACTAGAAATTTGCCAGCCCCCTTATCCGTTGCCTTTTGGCTCCAGCGCGTATAGCCTTATTTCGCTGGTTCTTAGTAACGACGGTTGAGACGCATCTTCGCTTGCGCTACTCATGGGTTCATGCTCGAAGGGAACCAGTTTAGGCTACTAGTTTTACCTCCTTTTCACCCCGCTTTAGGGATTGATGGCTAGTCGCTACCCTAGGGGTGATGCTGTCACCGCTGCACTTGCAGGGAGGGACTTTTCTGGGAACTATGGTTCCCTTTGAATCACCCTCATGGTCATTCAGTTATCAAGGTTCTTGTTCCGATTATCCGCCTCTTCTACCTTGCCACTCATCCCTGAGTATTGCTACCCATTTCGAGTGAACGAATCGCACTTTTAACCCTAAGTCAACTCCAATAGCATCTCTGATTGCAACTACTGGATTGTCTTCTTGATTGAAAAGGATAGAAGCGTAGTACCTACCATCAGCATTTATTGATATAGTTACAGTTGTGAATTTTGCTAATGGTAGTTGTTTGTGAAACACGGTTTTCATTAACCCCAAGTTACCTGGAAACTTAATCACAGAATCGAATGGCATGAGTTTCACATTTTGGGGATATTGAACTGATTGCTTACCGTGCTTGGATTTGAAGTTAGGATATTTAGCGCGTCCCTCAAAGAAATTGACAAATGCGCTGGAAAGGTTGAATGTTACTCTTTGTAAGACTTGACTATAAGCAATACCCAACCATTCGTATTCTTTCTTCAAACCGGGAAGCAACTTGTCCATTGCAGCTTTAGAAAGACCTTTACCTGTTTCTTTATAAGCGATAGTTGTGGCATTAAGCATATAGTTCCACAACCAACGAGTATTACCAAAACATTGAGCCAGGTAGGATTCTTGCTCATCTGTAGGATAGATTCTAACTTTTACTGCTCTGTACATGGTATCGACCTTACCGTGTTTACATATTCATAGTAACATATCATTCATTGCTTGTACTATCCACGCACAGAATATTTTGTTCGTCTCGTCGCTGTAGTTTTCTTTGTTTTCGCTACACTCAAATACAATCAAACTACGCAACTCGACTCACTCGCAATTCATCAAGGGCACTGACAGCCGTACAGGTACAGTGTGAGCCTTCTTGCTGTTTCAGGTAAAATTCGCGGCACGGGTTTGGATAAGAATTTTCGGGTTGAGTGCCGATCTTTGATAGTTTGGTCGAGATCGAACATGTTTAATAAACCTCTATGAGAAAGAGTACTTAAGCTTTGAATCCGCCGTTGGTCGTTAGCGTGCAGTGATTTTTTATTTGTCTCTCTCCAACTAACGCAGTGACCTGAACGCCGCGCGGATCTCCTTAGAGAAGAGCTGCGGCTGTTCCCACGCCGCGAAGTGGCCGCCCTTGTCGGCCTCATGGAAGTAGATCAGGTTGCGATAGGCGCGCCGGGCCCACGTCTGTGGAGCTCGATATATCTCCCCCGGAAATACCGTGATGGCCACCGGGAGCGAGATCTCGGCGGTCTTCTGCGCGGCCGCGTTCAAGATGCTATTGTTGTTCTCCCAGTACAGCCGAGCTGACGAGACCGCGCTGTTCGTCAGCCAGTACAGCGTGATGTCGTCCAGCACCTCGTCTTTCGTCGGGGACTTTTCGGAATCGCCGCTGCTGCTTGTCCACTGCGCGAAACCTGGATGCCCGAGCATCCACGCCGCCAGTCCGGTCGGCGAGTCCGTCAGTCCGTATCCGACCGTCTGCGGCCGCGTGCCCATCATCACGGCGTAAGCCCGTTCTTTCTTATTGAACGTGTCGAGTGAGTCGAACGCCGCACGTTCCTTCTTGGAGAGCCCCGCCGGCGCGGGACCGCCACCGGCGAGCACCGCGGCCACGTCGGGCGGAATCGTCGCCGGCAAGTTGATGTGGATGCCGAGTAATCCTGCCGGTGCTTGGCGCGCCATCGCGCTAGAGATAGGGGATCCCCAGTCGCCGCCCTGGGCGACGTAGCGGGTGTACCCGAGGCGCTTCATCAGCTCCGCCCAGGCGCGGGCGATGTGGTCAGGATTCCAGCCGATGCCCGTCGGCTTGCCGGAGAAGCCGAAGCCGGGAATTGACGGGATGACCAGGTCGAAGGCATCCTCCGGGCGACCCCCGTAGGCCGTCGGGTCGGTCAGCGGGCCGATGATCTTTAGCTGTTCAAATACCGATCCGGGCCATCCGTGCGTGACGATCAACGGCAAAGCGTTAGGATTTTTGGAGCGGACGTGGATAAAGTGAATGTCCAGACCGCCGATATTCGTTACGAACTGCGGTAAGGCATTCAGCTTCGCCTCGGCTTTCCGCCAGTCGTACTCCGTTCCCCAGTAACGGACGAGCTCGTTCATCGTCGCCAGTTGCACGCCCTGCGACTGGTCGGTAACTGTCTCCTGGTCGGGCCAACGCGTCGCCGCGATGCGCCTGCGGAGATCGACGATCGCCTCTTGCGGGACGTGGACGCGGAAAGGGCGGATTGCGTTGTCTTTGGTCGCGATCGCCTTGGCCGCGACCTGGGTTTGTGCGCCGGTCTGGGCGGATTGCTGCGCAAACACGCGAGCGGGCGGTGCCAGAAACACCGTTGCCGCAAAGAGCGCGACGAGGAGTCGCGAGAGCAGGACGAAGGCACCTGCGGTGCGGGCTTTGGTTTTGTAATGTACTTTTTTCAGTTTGGTCATGGTGTTTTCTCTTTGCTGCAAGCTAAACCCAATCAGTAACCGTCAACTTCGACGACTGCTTTGGCAAACTCCCCGGGCGCTTCCTGAGGCAGGTTGTGCCCGACGCCGCCGTTGATGACCCGGTGTGCGTATCTGCCCGAGAATTTCTTGGCGTAGGTACTGGCGTCCGGGTGCGGCGCACCGTTGGCATCACCTTCAAGAGTGATGGTGGGCACGGTGATCACGGGGGCTGCCGCGAGTCGCTTCTCAATCTCTTCATACTTCGACTCGCCTTTGGCTAGGCCGAGCCGCCAGCGGTAGTTATGGATGACGATACCGACGTGATCCGGATTGTTAAAGGACGTGGCGCTGCGCTCAAACGTCGCGTCATCGAAGTGCCATTTCGGCGAGGCGAGCTGCCAGATGAGCTTGTTAAAGTCATGCCGATATTTTTCGTAGCCGGCGCGGCCCCGCTCCGTCGCGAAATAAAATTGATACCACCATTCGAGTTCGGCCTTCGGCGGCAGCGGTGTCTTGTTGGCTTCAGGGCTGCCGATCAAATAACCACTCACGGAGACGAGCGCCTTGCAGCGCTCCGGCCAGAGTGCCGCGATAATGTTGGCTGTTCGCGCCCCCCAATCATAACCAGCGAGGATCGCCTTCTCGATCCTGAGCGCATCCATCAAAGCGATGATATCGACAGCGATCGCCGACTGCTGCCCATTCCGGAACGTCTCGCTTGAAAGAAAGCGCGTCATGCCATAGCCGCGCAGATACGGGATGATCACCCGGTACCCCACCGATGCCAACAAAGGGGCGACATTGACATAGCTGTGAATGTCGTAGGGCCATCCATGCAGGAGGATTACCGGACGACCATTCGCGGGACCCGCTTCAGCGTATCCAACATTCAAGACACCAGCATCGATCTGCCTCAGTGAGCCGAACGACGTGTTTGTCCCCGACTTCATCATGGACAAAACTGCTGGTTCTGTTTTGCTCGATTGGGCGTTCGCAGAACCGAATCGACCTAGCTGTGTAGTCGCAATGGTCATAGCCGCAATGCCCAAAAAGCGGCGGCGTTGATAGTTGATTTTTTCAGACATTTATCTTCTTCCAATTGGATTCAACTCAACTTGCTTATCTTCCGACGACAAAACTCTATGCAGGATATTTCAGAGAGAGTCCAGCCCACAGAAACAGCAAATTGCCCGTCTCCATGGCTTCCACATCGGCACCGAACGACTCAGGCAGCGCCGGAAGCTTGATGCCAAGTGCTTACAACCGCTGCTCGGCGCTGACCGTCCCAGAGCTTTCGCGGGTTGCCATCTGTTCTTTCAAATCCATTTCTAATCCTGTTCACCGAGAGTTTGGGCGTAGGTTTTGCCGTACGGGTAGAAGAGTTCCTTGCGGCCTTCCTGCCACGCCGCTTTCAATTCAGGTGTTGTAATGTCCCAGTCTGGTCGGCATTTCCTGATAACGGCGCGCAGGTCCTGGCGGAGATCTTCCAGAGTGGGCCGCCCGAAGAACCAGTAGCCCATGTAGAAGAACCAGTAGCCCATGTAGATCTTATAAATGACAAGACGACTGGCAGGGCATATTCGGCTGGCCTCAAGCCGTGGCTTCACTCCGCGTGAATTCACCGGCGTGCAATTTCACGAAGTCGTACATGCTCGTCGGCGTCTTGCCGGTGAGCTTGAACAGGTCATCCGTCATGCGGTCATACCGCCCCTGCGCGTGAAGTTCGGTCATCACCGCGAGGTGGTTGAGGAGGTGCGTTGGCACCCCAAACTCACGAAGCGTATCAGTCCACCCGGAGAGCGGCACGTCACGATAGCGGATGGTTCGGCCGAGTGCCTTGGAAAAGACGCGCGCATAGTGGTCCAGATCAGCCGACTCAAATCCGGTCAGATTGTAAACATGACCAATGTGCGAGGCAGGGGCGTCGAGGATCGCGGAAACGGCACGCGCCACATCAACAGCCGAGATAGGCGAGGTCTTGCTGTTACCCAGCGGCAGCGCCAGTTCGTCGCTGTCCCGGACGCCAGCAGCGGCGAGACGCAGGAAGAAGCCTTCGAGGAAGACCGTCGGCCGCACCGTGACGACCGGCAGCCCCGACCACGCCAATGCCTGTTCCGCAAGCCAGTGCAGCTTATGCTGCGGGCTGGGGGTGGTCTCGGTGATGCTCATCTGCGTCACCGTCATCTGCGACATGTTCACGAAAGCCTCGACACCGTGGTGGCGCGCCACTGCGGCGGTGTTGACCGTGGCTTCCAGATAAGCCGCCGAGACCGACATTCCGAAATAGATGCGCGCGCAACCTTTGATCGCACGGTGCATCGAGGTAAGGTCGGTCAGATCGCCCTGCACGACCTCGGCCCCGAGCTGGCGCAGGCCCTCAGCGCGTTCATCCTCCCGCCGGACCAAGGCGCGCACCTTATGCCCTTTGGCGAGCAGCATTGCGGTGAGGTTGCGGCCGATGGCACCGAGATCGCCGGCCGCTCCGGTCACGAGGATCGGACTGCTATGTGTGGATTTCATCGTCATATCATTTACCTTTTAATTGCGTTCAGATGGATTGGGATGCGTTTAGAGTTTCGGGGGCACTGGCGACGAGAACAACGTCTCAACCCTCGCTGTCCGGCGCGGCAGTGCTTGCTGGACAAACGGCGCTCTTACGGGAGCTCGACGGCCCTCTCCTCACCAGTAGCCGCACGCATGGCCTCGGCCTTCGGGTGTGCGGTGCGCTCATGAACGGGCGACGCGGGTGTCCGATCGATCAACAGGCTGAGTAGTTCGGGGCGACTGTAATGACCGCGCGCGTCCATGAGCCGCTTGCGGGCGTCGATCTGGGCAAAGTCAAGCTCGGCAATCACTTCGCCTTCGCCCGCTTTGAGCGGCTCACCGATGATTCGGCCGTCCGGATTCACAATGGCGGTGAAGCAACCGCCAGAAATCGGCTCGATAGCGCAACCCGTATCCTTCATGATCTGAGCCTGCTGATCGGCATCGAGCCACGCCGTCGCATTGACGACAAAGCAAGCGGATTCGAGGGCGTGCTGGCGGATGTTGATTTCCGTCTGCTCCGCGAACAGCGGTCCGGCGAACGATCCCGGATACATCGCCGAGTGGATCTGCTCGCCATCGGCGATCAGTGCGTAACGGGCGAGCGGCAGGTAATGCTCCCAGCAAGCGAGCTGCCCGATGCGCCCAACTGCGCTATCGACGGCACGCAGGCCCGAGCCGTCACCCTGGCCCCAGATCATCCGCTCATGATAGGTTGGCGTGATCTTGCGGCGGCGCTGGATCAGCGTCCCGTCTGCATCGAACAGAAGCTGCGTATTGTAGATAGAGCTGCCGTCGCGCTCGTTGACGCCGATCGAGACGACCATGTTCGCCTCCTTCGCGGCTTCGGCGATCGCCCGGGTTTCAGCAGACGGCACCGTAACCGACTCTTCAAGCAACCGCAGATGTTCCTTTGCCAACGCGAACGGGGCTAGCACATAGGAGAAATAGGGGTAATAGGGAACGATGGTCTCGGGGAAGGTCGCGAACTGGACGCCTTGTTTGCCCAGCTCACGGATCTTCTTCACGACCTTCTCGACGGTACCCTGCCGACTGTACAGCACGGGGCTGATCTGCACGGCGGCGGCTTTAACGATCGTACTGGCAAGGATATTTTTAGTTTTTTTCATTATTTTATAATTTACTGTTCATGTCAGGTGATAAAATGATCTCTTCAGGTGATAAAATGATCTCTGGTAAGAGCCGATCACCAAAGATGAAATGGGGTGAGCGGACGAAGTCATTTCCGAAGCAGTCATTTTGACGCGCGGAATGACTTGAAAGCCGCCCTGAGTTCCTGAGCAAAAATCGTTGGCTGCTCCCACGCCGCGAAGTAGCCGCCCTTTTCCGCTCGGTTATAGTAGATGAGCTTGGGATACGCCCGCTCGGTCCAGCTCCGCGGGGCCTGGTATGCCTCGCCAGGAAAGACGCTCACGGCCACCGGAATGGAGACGCCCTTGGCGTTGAAAAAGCCACCCTTATATTCCCAATAGAGGCGAGACGCAGAGACCCCTGTGTTCGTCAGCCAATAAAGCGTGATGTTGTCGAGGACCTCGTCACGCGTCAGTTCGCCCGTGGCGCTCGTGGTCCGGTTCAAAGCAGCAGCGATCGCTGCGGCCGGCTGTCCGTCAGCATCATCGTGGTCGAGAAGCCAGGCAGCCAGGCCGACGGGCGAATCCGCAATGCCGTACAACGTTTGCGGGCGCGCCGCCATGTACGTGGCGTAGGCGACTCTGTGCTTTAACGTTCTGTCCAGCTGCTCGTAGGCGCGTCGTTCCTCAGCTGAGAGACCCGATGGAGGTGGTTCGCCGGCCAAGAGCGCCTTGTCGACGTCGGCTGGAACTGTCCCAGGATAGTTGGTGTGAATGGCGAGCAATCCCGCGGGTGCCTGCACACCCATCTGATCGACGACAAACGCACCCCAGTCGCCGCCTTGGGCGACGTAGCGGGTGTAGCCCAGCCCCTTCATCAACACGTCCCAGGCACGTGCCATGCGCTCGACGCCCCAGCCCGTAGTAGTCGGCTTGCCGGAGAAGCCGTAGCCCGGCATCGACGGAATCACCACATGGAATCTGATGCGCTCGCGCCATGTGCTGTGGGATTAGTAAGTGGATCAATAATCTTCAGCTGCTCGATGATTGAGCCGGGCCAACCGTGCGTGACAATGAGCGGTAACGCGTTTTCGTGTCTCGAACGAACATGAATGAAATGAATGTCTAGTCCATCGATCTCGGTGATGAAGTGCGGCAAGGTGTTCAACTTTGCCTCGGCCTTGCGCCAGTCGTAATCTGTCGCCCAATAGCGGGCCAGCTTCTGAATTGTCACGAGCTGCACGCCCTGCGACTGGTCAGCGACAGTCTCCTTGTCAGGCCAGCGGGTCGCCGCTATGCGTTGGCGGAGATCGACAAGCGCCTCTTGCGGCATGTTGATGCGGAAGGGGCGGATTGCCGTTGTGTTGGTGTGCACGGTTCCGGGTTGGGTGGTGGTCTCGTTTGGCTTTGTTTGGCTCGATTGTGCGTTTGCAGAACCGAATCGACCTAGCTGTGTAGCAGCAATCGTCATGCTCGCAATGCCCAAAAAGCGGCGGCGTTGATGGCTGATTTTTTCAGACATTGATCTTTCTCCAATTGGGTTTAACTCAACTTGCTTTAATTAAGTCGGTTATTCGTTTCAAATGTGGGTATTGGTGTGTCTAGCCTAGAAAAAGCGGTTAGATTTTGATGCGGCTGGATTCTCAACACATAGCCGACACCACGTACTGTGTGGATTAATTGTTTTGCACCTTGTGCTTCTAGCTTGATTCGCAAGTATCGAATATAGACTTCAATCACATTGGAAATTACGGAACTTTCGTAATCTCAAACATCATCTAGAATTTGATCACGGGTCATTACCTGGTTAGGATGCCGCATTAAATATTCCAGCAAGTTGAACTCTTTCGTAGTCAGTTCAATTTTCTGATTGCGGTAGTAGACTGTCGTGCTCTTCGATCCAGAACAGAAACCAGTTTCATTGGTACCGATAGCTTTGGTGGGCAAACTCGATCTACACCGGGAGCGTTGGTCTCTCTCCCACCAGTGCTTGGGGTCCAATTGCCTGCTGCGCCGAAGCTCGAAGCGGTCTTGCATGCTCTTCTACTCCGGCGAAGCGAGTCGGGCATAGAGGTCCCGTTAGTGCGAGTGTGCGCTCTTGTAGTCAGGCACGGTGAACGCCAGTGTCACCACCTGTCCGGGGAAGACGTTGTGGTTAGGGTCAACTAACTCGATCTTCACCTTGTGCTGTCCGGGCGGCAGCCCGGCTATGTCGATTGTGTTGCTGTCACTCGCATCTGCCCACCACCAGGGCAGGTCGTCGACGGTTATGTGCAGATGCCCGACACGTGGAGATACCTGGCGGGCACCCGCCCCGAACACGGGTACGATGCGCAAGTTCTCCACTCGGTACTGGGCCCAAAAGATGCCCCGGGTCAGCCCCTCGGGAAGCGGAGGATCTACGATCAGCTTGGGTGCGGGCTCGTTCTCGATCTCGACGTACGGTGAAGCACCGCGGATGTCCCTCGCGCTTTGGGCAGAGGGGCGGATTGCCTTTGTGTCGGTGTGCGCGGTTCCAGGTTGAGTCATGGTGGTCTCCTTTGGTTTGGTTTGGCTCGATTGTGCGTTTGCAGAACCAAATTGTCCTAGCTGTGTAGCCGCAATCGTCATGGTCGCAATGCCCAAAAAGCGGCGGCGTTGTTGGTTGGTTTTTTCAGACATTGATCTTTCTCCAATCGGGTTTAACTGACGTTGCGTATTGTCTGTCCGCATGACTCAGCTGTGATAGTGGGGCGAGTTGTGGGGTCGTCCAGAACCCGCCCTGGCGGATGTCATTCTGACCGCATCATTTAGAAGGAACAGGAAAAACTTCCTCCATGTAACGATCAGCAGCGGCGGCTGCCTCTTCTGGACTGCTGCCGTTCTGACGCGCACTCAGATAAGGTGCGTACCAGTCCCACCAGTGATGCTCGGCGTGAGTCTTCTCGTAGGGGTCGTGGTGCTCTGCCGTCTCGCGGAGAAGATCTGCAAGAGTTGCAACGTCTAAATTTTGTGCTGGCGTCGAGTCCCACAGACGACCAGGAAGTCGCGTTGTGATTTCCTGGAGCAGCCAGAGGTTCCCGTCCGGATCCTCGAACGAGGCAAATGAGAAGTAGGAACGACCTTGCGGGTCGCGCCCGCTGACGCGCGGGTTCTCCACGGCGTTGTTAAAGGGTCCGCCAGCGTAGTGGAAGATCTCGCTCACGTTGACACCGCGAGCAATCAAGTCTTTGCGGGCGGCGTCGAGGTCGTCCACGGCGAGGACCAGGCTGTGCGCCGAGCCAGGATTGTCTAGAGTGACTCCCTTGCCAAAGATGATCGAAGCTTCCGAGTTGGGCGGCGTCATATGCACGTTGCGGTAGTCACCCTCCGCGATGTCGATGTCGAGCCGCCAGCCGAGATTTTCGTAGAATGCCTTCGCGCGGTCAACGTCGGAAACGCTGAACACCACAACTTCGAGTTTCATGTTTGGACTGTTTACGTGATTGCTGCTCATCTTTTTTCTCCTTTTGGTTGGTGAGCTTGCTGCTCACCTCGGTTAACTTCATTCTTCTGCGATCGCCCCATGCACACCACTCAAGTTCTTTGAGTTAACACGCGACTTAGATGTGCGTCCGCCAATGAAAAGTGCGGTGGTTTTATTGCGCGCCTGAGTCTGCTTTTACGGTGGTTTGCAACTGGTGTTCGAGATGTAAAATTTCCGCTGCCCGCTCCCCGATGATCACGCAGGGAGCCATCGTGTTACCGGTCGTTATTCGCGGCATAATCGATCCATCAGCAATCCGGAGATTGTCGATTCCATACACTCTCAGGTTGCTATCCACCACCGACATAGAATCTCGACCCATCTTCGCGGTGCAGGTTTCGTGCCAGAAACTTGTCGCAGCATCTCGAATAAAGCGTTCGAGTTCGGCCCCTTTCAAATTACCTGGCATTACTTCACGCTTGACAAACGGACGAAGCGGAGCGGAGTTACCGACTTCGCGGCAGAGTTCTACGCAGGCGATCGCGGTTTTGAGATCATCCGGGTCAGACAGAGTGTTTGCATCAATCAGAATCGGGTCGGATGGTTCGGCTCCCGTCAGGCGCAGACGGCCTCGGCTTTTGGGGTGCGCGATCGCCCCAAATAACGTCCAGCCTGCATCAAGCAGCCCAAACCGGACGGCATTCTCGACACTGGATTTTGGCACCTCGGCCTGACAGACAAATAAGTCTGGACTGTCAAGCCCGGACTGGTCGCCCGTGAAAAAGATTGCCTCGGACAAGTTGTTTCTTGGTTCGAGAGCGTCTTGATATTCCCAGACACAATCAAATGCAACGTGGTCTTGAAAATTTTGCCCCACACCGGGAAGGTGCTGCACGACAGGAATTCCAAATCGTCGCAACTCGACCTCATCGCCGATACCGGATTGCATCAGCACTTTCGGCGTATGAATTGCACCAAGCGACAGCACGACTTCGACTGCCGCACCAATACGATAGATCGCGTCACGATAAGCGATCTCCACGCCAGTGACCCGCTTGCCCTGGAAGGTCAGCCGTGTGACCAGTGCATGACTGAGAACTGTCAGGTTTGGGCGATCCATATAAGGGAAGACGTAGGAGCGGAATATCGATTCGCGCTTGCCATTGCGGACTCGCACATCGCTGATAGAAGCGCCCTTCGCCGCTTCCATCATGCGTCCGTTCGGATTTTCAAAAGTAGGAATACCCACCACCCGCGCTCCTTCGACCGTTGCGGGTGCGATCGGGTTTGGATCTGGCGCGGGCTGGACAAATACCGGCCCTCCCGTTCCGCGATACATTGGGTCTGGTACGCCATGCCAATCTTCCAGGCGGCGATACATCTTCAAGACGGATTCATAACTCCAGGCCGGATCGTTGGCAACGGATGCGAAGAAATCCCAATCATGCTTGTGTCCGCGTGCCCAAACCATGACGTTGATGCTCGAGCCACCGCCGAGTACCTTGCCCATAGAGAACGGAATCGAACGACCGTTCACATGTAAATTCGGCTGGCCCTGGAAGCTCCAGTCTCGATCGCTTCCGAGGTTCATCGGCCATTGATTTGCTTCCATAACACTTGGCAGCTCATCGGTGCCTCCAGCTTCAAGCAGCAGAACGCTGACATCCGGATTCTCGGCCAGTCTGCGGGCAACCACCGAGCCAGAAGATCCAGATCCGCAAACAATAAAATCGTACTGGTGCCTTAGCTCAGAGGTGAGCTTGCGCTGGTTGCTGCGGACACGTTCGGCGAAAATATCGCGGCTATCAGTCTCACGTTGATAGTTCTCACGTTCATCCTCAAAGGACTTGTTCTCAAAATTCGTCTTCATCGCGCCTACCTCGCTTTCAAAATCGAATTAACTCAGGTTGCTTCTTGTTGGTTTCCCCCAAAGCGGGGGAACTTGAAGTTCTGCCTGCGCCGTAGAATCATGTGGAGGGTAATCTCCTTTAGATTAGTGAGCTTGCTGCCCACCTCGGTTAACTTCATTCTTCTGCAATTGCCCAGTGCACACCACTCAAGTTAGTTGAGTTAAAACGCGACTTAGATATGTGTTCTCCTGAACGTTCAACATTCAAGTGAATTTAGCTTTGGTGTACCAAGGGGTGGGATAAATTGAACGAATACCTCTCATCCATCCATCTAAACCTCCGAGGTACTCCCGCCACATTGGTAATCCAATTGGCGGCGATGGGGGATAGGAGGGCTGATTAAGTGGGGTTCGATACCCCCGAAATCAGCTTTCTTAATTGCTCGGACTATTTTGTTTCTCAACGTAAGATTTAAGTTCTTCGAGCGTGACACCTCCACAAGACGCAACGAAGTACGCACCTGTCCAAAATACGGCCTTGTTATAAAACTGGTTAACGTGTTCATGAAACTCCTTGCGGATTAAACGGCTAGAAACGGTTTTGAGGTTGTTGACTAGTTTGCTCACTTCAACGTCTGGCGGGTAGCTGATAACCAAATGAACATGATCTGGTTCTCCGTTGAACTCTGTAACTTTGCTTCTCCACTTAGCGCAGGTATTCTCAAATATCTCTTGTAATCGTTTAAGCATTGCTTGATTAATAACCTTTCTTCGGTATTTAGTGACAAGCACTAAATGAACATTGAGGCTATAAACTGTTCTATGTCCTATGTTGTAAGTCATGCCGCTAAATGGTATTATCGCCTTATGCTACTAACTTACCAGTACAAACTCAATCCCATCCCCGAACAAGTTGTCATTCTTGAGACTTGGGGCGAGTTGCTGCGTCGTCATTGGAACTACGCGCTAGGGGAGAGATTGGACTGGCTAAGACGTACAAGGTTACAAATTGACCGATGTAGCTTGGTTTCGGAGGCAATTGGCGAAATACCAGATAAACCGGATTACTACACACAAGCAAGCAACCTCAAGCAAACTAAAGAACTATTTCCTGACTACAAGAGCATTTATTCCGACTGCCAACAGCAAAACCTCATAAGGTTGGATAGGGCGTGGAAGAAGTGGTTAGTGCAAGACTTGAACGGCAACAGAGGAGGGCGACCACGGTTTAAAAAACGCGGTGATATCTGCTCGTTTACTTTTCCACGTGTTAACTCTGGTGACATACTCCCGACGCTGACACTTCGTGTACAGCGCGGGCTTCTCAGCCAATCCGGCTATTGCTTAGGAGGCGCTGAGCTTTTCAGAACGGAATGCCCTACCGCTCTTTGTTTAATGTTGATAGCCGCATTGTGGTCACGGTCAAGACTGCAACCACATTGACAAGAATGCCATCTTTCATGTAGCTTTTTAGGAACTTTCACTCCACAACTAGTAGTCTGCCAAGGGAAATTTGCTGGGTCATACAGTCGGGTATAAACGCTCCATCTTTCTCCGTGCATCTGTAGTTTGAAAACGCCAATGGACACTTGTACGTTGAAGATTGCGTTGTTTCTCCCAAGTAGCAATTTCAGAGGATAATGTTTGTATATCCGGGATTCGTCGCTCTAAACATTGGCGAGATAAAACAGATAACTCAATCTCTACTTGATTCAACCAACTTGCATGTTTAGGAGTGTAGTGGAACTCTAATCTTTGTACAATTCGACGTGCCTCTTGAGGTTCAAAAACTTCATACAAGGCTGCTGGAGTATGAATATTAAGGTTATCAACTACTAAACGAATAACATCAGCATCGCGGTGATAAATATCTACTAAATCTTTCATTTGTTTTGCAAAATCGTGTTTTGTACGCCGTTGAGTTACTTCAATATGTCTCCACCCTACTAAAGGTTGAAAATAAGCAAATAAATTTACTGTTCCATTGCGTTTATATTCAAAGTCATAGCGTTCTGGTTGCTCTGGTTCAGGTGGCAATGGTTGTCTGACTTCTTCCACCAGTTGATATGAGCATTCATCAAAACAGACTACTGGACGTTTGGGATCATATGGTTCATTGTATAAATCCAATAAATCTTCCATCCGTAAAACGTACTCGGCGTTTACTTCGGGAATGCACCACTGTTCTTTCAGCCACGGCTTAATGTCGTTTTTTTTAGGGTCTGACGAACAGTTTCATCTGAAATCGAATCAACGATACCAACTTCTATTAAGTGGTCTGCCAAAAGTTGCATTGTCCATCTTACCCGTCCAGACGGTGCGTCAGAACAAGCTGTAGCTATCAAAAACGCTTCTGATTTTCCTTCAAGTTTACGAATCTTCGGTGGATGAGGTTCATCAATGAGTGCAAAATCTAACCCACCGATGACAAATTTCTCTCGTGTCCGTTCCACTGTCGTAACATGGACTCGAACAATGGCAGCGATCGCTTGATCTGTTTCTCCCTCAGAAGCCATCAGAAGAATGTTTGCGCGGGTGATGGTTCTTGCCTTGTGCTTACCTTTTTTAATTAATGCTTGCAGCTGAGAAACTTCGTCCTCACTCAAATCCACAATGTACTTCTTTGCCATGCTATTTCCTGATTTTTAAGTAGCTTATCAGTAAGATGTGCTACCCTGCAAAGTTCCCTTGGCAGACTACTAGAACAGTCTTGAGAAGTGCCAGAAGCATTCACAGCAATTACCAACAAACCAGCGTTTTCGGCTTTGTTCGATAGTATTGACAGGAAGCTTGACCATCCAGCATCATGCACAGATAAGGCAAGTCTGGATTTTGAAAGCCCTTTAACGTTGAGGTCTTCATGAGCTACAACGTCATACTTTGACAGCAATTGCTTTGCTGTTTTAAAGTGGAAATCTTTGCGTTTGTCAGCAACTTTCTTGTGTTGCTTACCCAACTGTTTTACTGCTTTACGTCTGCGATTACTGCCCTTTTTACGACGCGATACCCGCTTTTGAATAACTCGTAACCGTTTTTGAGACTTGCGGTAGTGTTGAGGAATGGCAACAGGCTCTCCCTCCGAAGTGGTCAAAAACTCTTTTAAACCCATATCGATTCCTGTTATTGAATCGGGATTAATATCAGGTTTAACAGTCGGAACTGTGGAGTCTTCTAGACTCAGAGTTACATAGTACCCATCCGCCTTCTTGGTGATAGATGCTGTTTTTATCTTGAATCCAGTAGGGATAGGACGGTGCAGGATGAGCTTAATATTCCCCAGCTTCGGGAGATTTATCAAACTTCCTTGAATGCAATTATCCTTCATCTGTGGATAAGTAAAAGTCCGGTAACGATCACGAGGTTTAAACCGTGGTTTGCCACTTCTCTTGCCGTTACTATCTCCGCTCAAAAATCGGTCAAAAGTAACCTTAACTCGCTTGACCACATCCTGCAAAACCTGTGAGTGAATCTCACCGTAATGCGGATGCGTTTTTTTGAGGCTAGGTAAAGTTTTCTTTTGACTGTAATAGTCGGGGTTATCTCTTAACTCTGGAAGGCTACAAACAAGAGGACAGGCATTGATTGGACAACGATTTTGCTCATACCAATTAAATCTGTCAGCCAACAAATAGTTATATTGAGCGCAAAGCATAGACAACCATCTGTCTATTTCTTCGGCTTGTTGCTTTGTCGGTCGTAGCTTGTACTGGTATGCTGTCCTCATTTGTTTATCACTTCCTTCATATATCCATGCTAGCATGAATGTGTTAACAATAGTGATACAAATGAAGCCAAATTCTATAAGAATACGATTATCTGACAGACGGTTAAATAAGCTACGTTTATATGCTGCCCATACCGATAAAACGATGACACAAGTGGTCGAAGAGCTTATTGACTCGTTGCCAAACCTGGAGATAGACAAAGAGAGCGCTGACCCCGTTCCTGCATCAAGACAAGCTTGATATAAGTCTGGGGTCGCACTCTCTTTGTCCGGGCATTCATCCCGTCGCTGAATCTGCATATTACAGCGCGGGGCTTCTGCCCGAACTAGCTAAAGCAGGCGCACATTTAACAGGTAACGTTCTCAAGCTTTCCAAGATTGGCGAGGTTGAAGTTATCCTGCATCGACCAATCCCCGATGGATTTGAGATTAAACAAGCAACGATTTTGCGTAAAGCTGACGGATGGTATGTAAGTTTCTCTTTGGAAGATAAAACTGTCCCTACTGCATTGCCTGTTGATGAAATTAAAACCGCTACTGGCATAGATGTCGGGTTGGAAAAGTTTTTAACTACTGCTGATGGACAAAGTGTTGCTGTACCACAGTATTATCGGAAAGCACAAGCAACTTTAGCCCGTCAACAACGCAAACTTGCACATAAAACTGCATGGTCTAAGAACTACCAAAAACAAGCAAACAAGGTTGCTAAGCTTCACCTGCACGTTGCAAGACAAAGAAAAGAGTTTCACTATCATGTCGCTCATTGGTCGGTTAATTCGTATGACTTAATCATTTTTGAAAACTTGAACATCACAGGACTGGCTAGAACACGACTAGCTAAGTCGATACTAGATGTTGCCTGGGGTGCATTCCTCCAAATCATGCAAGCAGTAGCGGTCAGACGCGGCAAGCATACAAGGGGAGTTGACCCTAGAGGGACAAGTATCAATTGTTCGAGGTGTGGTGAAAGAGTCGAGAAAACTCTTGCGGTTCGTGTTCATAGCTGTTCCTGCGGCTTAGTTATTGACCGGGACTGGAACTCAGCCCTTAATCTTTTAAAACATGAGTCGGTTGGACTACCGATTCCTGGCTGTGGAGGATACTTGGATACAAGTCCTGCGAAGCAGCAAGTCTCATTTGTGAATTTGAGATGCTCCCGCTACATTGCTTGCAATTAGCGGCGAGAGTTGTCACCTGATGTCCAATTCATCCCTGGAATCAGTTGGTGAGAATCTACTTATCTTGAGTTGCCGTAGAAGTTGATGCGTCCATAGCCTAAGAACTGCCCTAGCCCGTTTTCTTCATCTGGATAAGGGGTGTGAGTAGCAGTCGAACTCGCAATGTACGGTAAGGGCTAATTCCTGTGATAGCGATAAAACTTTCACTCTCAGCAACAACGTAATTGGCGGTTCACTGCAAGCGGTTGTGAGGAGATAAACTTTGGTCTGAACTGTTAACTTATTACTTGAGTTGTAAAGAAGCAGTTACGGCAAGAAATTCTTGTATGATTTTTTCGATCAGCTCACCTGCCGGGAGAGCTTCTGCTAATGCTGCTCCCTGTCCTGCCCACATACTGACAAAATCTGGACTTGATTGTTGAGCAGAAGTCTGATACAAAACCCGCCCTATAGACATCTGAGCCGGGAATGGTAGCACCTTGTCCCTGTTATTTTCCATTTCACGTATAAATCGATTTCGTATTGCTCTGGCGGGTTTGCCGGAAAATACTTCAGTAATAACCGTGTCTTCGTCCTTAGACTTGAGTACCGCCTGCCTATAGACTTCTGGGATATTGTTCTCAGGGCAGGCGAGAAAGGCGGTTCCCATCTGTACCCCGCTTGCCCCAAGTGCAAATGCAGCAACGATTCCACGACCATCCATGATTCCGCCCGCCGCAACGACGGGAACCGATACCGCATCAGCTATCTGTGGCACTAAGGCTGCTGTTCCAATCAATCCGTGTTCATAAGGTACCGCGAAGGTTCCGCGATGACCTCCGGCTTCAAAGCCCTGGGCTATGATGACATCGACTCCTGCTTCGACCAGAGCTTTTGCTTCACTGACAGTTGTTGCGGTTGCTAATACAATTGAGCCTATAGCGTGTATCTCACGAATTGCCTCAATTGGCGCAGGTCCAAAGTGGAAACTAAAAACAGGTATTTTCTCCTCAAGCAGGACAGTAAGTTGATCTACAAATGGTCCTAGTATCGGTATTGGTTCGGGCACAGGTCCGGCGTCAAGTTCGTTGTGCCATTTTGTTAATAGCTCAGACATCGGTGTTTGCTGCTCAGGCGTAAGTTGATACGCTTCAACAGCTGGGGCAAACAAATTCACTGCAAAGGGTTGATCTGTCAGCTCTCGAATTTGCCTGATAAAGGAGCGAAGTTTGGCTGGTGCGGTGGCCGCACCACCATACGAGCCAAGACCTCCTGCATTAGAAACAGCCGCAACCAACTCAGGTGTGGAAGCGCCAACCATCGGAGCCTGAATTATTGGATGGGCGATCTTGAGCAAATCTATCAGTTCTGTTTTAGGCCACATAAGTATCTCCCACGCTTGCTAATAGAAGCAAGATATATGTCTTTAAGTGATTGTCTGTCCGCATAACTCAGTTGTGATGGTGGGGAGGAGTCTACAGGCGGGATGCTACGGGTTCGAGTTCCGTAGCTTGCCCCATCGCTCACTTCACCGAGGAAAAGGCGGTCGGTGCCAGCAACGAGTTGCTGATGTTCTGCACAAGTTGACCGTCCTTCTCGGTTTCGGCCTTGATCGCGATCCATTCGGGGTCGGCGAGGAATGCACCCCAGCGCTCCTGGCGCTCAGCCATGCTGTCCCAGGCAAGCAGGTAGGTGAGCCGGTTACTCTCGTTCTCGCCGATTAGCGTTGTCCAGAATCCTGCCTGGCGGATGCCATGCTTTTCCCAAATCTGTAACGTGTGGTTTTGAAAGCGCGAGAGCAGGGCTCTTCGTCGTCCGGGCATGGCATCATAAATGCGTAATTCGTAGATCATGCCTTTTTCGAGTGGGGTCATGGTGTGCGTTCCTCGGTTAGCAGGTTGGACGATCAAGCAATCTTGTTTGGGAGCGTCAGAGCCATTTTTCTGATTGCAAGGCGGTATCAGTGCCCCGCGCTCTGTCCACCATCGACATGAAGGATTTCGCCCGTCACAAAGTTGGCTGATTCGAGGTAGAGAACCGCATCGACGACGTCCGAGATCTCACCCATGTGACCGATCGGGTGCAGGGCATCGAGCTGTGCATGGGTTTCGACAGGATGCATTGGCGTCTTGATGGTACCCAGCGCGATCGCGTTCACCCGGATACCACGCTTGGCATACTCGATCGCCAGCGATCTGGTCGCGCTATTCAGTCCGCCCTTCGTCAGCGACGCGAGTACGGATGGTAGGCCGGCGATCGGGTTGTCAACCAGGCTCGTCGAGATCTGCACGATATGACCGCTGCCCTGCTTCTCCATCTCGGCGATGGCGAGTTGCGTCATGTGAAAGAAGCCAGTGACGTTGGTGCCCAGGTACACCTCATAGTCATCCTCGGTGTATTGGGTAAATGGCTTGGCGATGAAGATGCCAGCGTTATTGATGAGTGTGTCGATGCGCCCGAAGCGGGTCACGCCTTCGACGATCGCACGCTCGGCAGTTTTTCGATCGGCGATGTCACCGGGTACCGTTAGGACTTCATCATCGTCCGACGGCTCGATCGAGCGCGAGGTCGCGACTACCCGGTAGTTGCGATCGCGGTACGCCTTGACAAGGGCTGCGCCGATGCCCTGCGACGCGCCGGTAATAACAGCAACTTTATGTTCAGTGCTCATAGTAAAACTCCTTTATGCTTTTGAGGGGTTGGTGGAACGAGGGCCGAATATATTGAACGGCACAGTGCAATTGCAGTCTGTTTTCAGTCATAGAACTTACGCCTTGACAAAATTTTGATTATATGGTATTAGCCATAGTGCGTAAGACATAAATCACCTCAACTTATCATCGCTCAAGATTGGGCACCGTGAACGTCACCTTTTCGCTGGTAATGACTTTGTGCGTGGGATCGGCTAGTTCGATCAACACCTTGTGTGAACCAGGTTCCAGTCCAACCAGGATGATCGTTTGACCACTGGTATCGGCGAAATGCCACGGCGCGTCGTCAACGGTGATGTGGACATGACCGATGCGTGGCGTACTTGGAGAGCACCTTCGCCGAACACTGGCAACACGCGCAGATTCTCCGTCCGATACTGGATGAAGACGCGACCCTGAGCCAGTGGTTTGGGAAGCAACGGATCAACAATCAGCTTGGGCGGTGCTTCGTTTTTGATCTCGATCAACGGGGATGGTCCGATAATATCCCTGGCGCTCTGGGCAGAGGCACTGGTAGCGAACGGGGTGTAGTCGGTCATGGTGGTTAAGTCCTTAGAAGTCGTGTGTATGATGGTTCCTGCGGGGAAGAAAAGAGGGGCAAGGTTTATAGTTGCGAAGAAAACAATGCTTACCCCAACCGTTCTCAGAAAGCGTCGGCAGCTTTGTTTAATTTCTTTGGACATAGGGGGCATTCCCTAGATTGATTGACGTTGATGTCCAGTGACTTTTTATCTTCTCGTGGGGGTCTGGGAAAGCTATAAGACCTCGCGCCAAATCGAAGATTTCGCGTGGGGATACATGGACAGAACCAGGTTAATTTAAGGGGTTCGACGCCCCTTAAATTAACATTTAATACTTGCATCGCTTCTAGTAAATTCAGTATAATACTGGAATGCTGACACTTACCTACCGTTACCGAATCTATCCTAGCGCCACTCAAGAACACCAGTTCATTGAGTGGATGGAAATCTGCCGAGGAGCGTATAACTATGCGCTTCGGGAGATAAAAGATTGGTGCTTTGGTCGCAAGTGTTTGGTAGATAGATGCTCTCTGGAAAAAGAGTATATCCTTTCTCCCGAATTGAAGTTTCCGGGCGAAATTCAACAACTTAACAACTTGCCCAAAGCCAAGAAAGAATTCCCGCGCGTTGGGTGAAGTTCCTTCTCAAGTTCGTAAGCTCGCTATTAAGCAGTTGCACATCGCCTGGAAATACTTCCAAGAAAGAGGATTTGGCAATCCTCGCTTTAAGAAGTTTGGTCAGTTCAAATCGTTGCTGTTTCCTCAATTCAAAGAGACTCCAGTAACGAACTTGCATATTAAGCTGCCCAAAATTGGAGCAATTCCCACAAAGGTGCATCGACCTATCCCAGCAGGGTTTGCGGTTAAGCAGGTCAGAATCTTGAGAAAAGCTGATAGATGGTATGCATCTATCTCCCTGCAATGTGATGTCAGCCTTCCCGACCCTATCCCTCACGGACATCCCATCGGAGTGGATGTGGGGTTGGAGAAGTTCTTGGCAACCAGTGATGGAACTATCGTAAGACCGCCTAAGTTTTTTAAGAAGCTGCAAAGCGAGCTGAAATTGCTGCAACGCAGACTGGCGAGATTACAACGGAGGTCGAAAAACTACGAGAAACAACGTCTTAAAGTAGCCAGGCTTCATCACAAAATCGACAACACTCGGAAAGACTTTCACTTTAAAGTGGCTCACACCCTTTGCGATGGTGGGGATATGGTCTTCATGGAAGACTTGGATTATCGAACCAGTGCTAAAGGAATGTTTGGGAAGCATATGCGCCACGGCTGCGTTCGGTCAATTTAGAACCATCGTCAAGTACGTGTGCTGGAAGCGTGGAAAGTTCTTCAGCGAAGTCGATGCAAGGGGGACTTCTCAGTTGTGTCCCGAATGCAATGGCGAAGTCAAAAAAGACCTGAGTGTGAGAATCCATGATTGTCCTCCGCAGTGGATACAAGACAGATAGGGACGTAGCAGCAGGTCAAAATATCAGAAACCGAGGAATTCAACTCCGACGTACGGTGGGACACACCGGAACGGAAACAGCCTGTGCAGACGATCTACCGGGGACTGGTGAAAATCAGTCTAGGCAAGTGTCGAAACCCCGTAAGGGAGTAACCAGGAAACCTAAGAAGTGATTCAAGGGATACGCCCACACTATACCGCTTGCGGTATAGTGTGGGAGGATGTCACTTGTTGAAGTGTCAAATCAATGCAAATCATTCGAGGGTTAGAGTTAGGGTCAGGTTATGGTCGAAGCCGTTATGCGGTGGTCATGGTCGGTACTGGTAGCGACTGGCAGCCATGCTTCGATTTCCTGTGCCATTTTCGCGGCGTTGCCCCGGTACATCGCGACTGTGTCCTTCCCGACGGGCAAATGCAGCGGCGGACGTTCTGTATTGGCAAGTTGAATAATCACCTGGGCAAACTTTTTCGGATCACCGGGCTGGTGCCCGTGTAGGGCCGAGGCTCCGCTACGCATCGGTCCTACCGTTTCCTGGTAATCGTCGATAATGGTTTTAGCGGCAACATAGGATTCAGTGCTCAGGAAGTCAGTACTAAAAAGACCGGGAGCCACTACCGTGACGTGGATGCCGAGCGGTGCCAGTTCGACCGCTAACCCTTTCGAGAGACCTTCGACCGCAAACTTAGTGGACCCGTACAATCCCCAACCCGGAATCGCATCGTAGCCAAACAGCGACGAGATATTGATGACCCGCCCGGACTTTTGCTGGCGCAGGTACGGCAACACGGCACGAGTCACGTTCAGTAACCCAAACACGTTGGTGTCATACTGTTTGCGAACTTCGGCATCCGTGGCTTCTTCAATTGCACTGACCATGCCAAACCCGGCATTATTGACTAAGACATCAATCCGACCGAAACGGGCAATGCCCTGCTTGACAGCCGCTTGTACCTGGTCTTCCTGGGTGACATCCATCTGCACAACGTAAAGATCCGGGTGGTTGTGCAGGGTAGTGGCGAGTTGTGCGGGCTGACTGCGAACCGTCGCCACTACTTGATCACCCGCTGCCAGGGCTGCTCTGGCAATTTCTAACCCAAAGCCTCTGGAAGCTCCGGTAATGAACCATACTTTCTGCGTTTTCATCTTGTGTCCTCGTTTTAGGTGTTGTTTAGTTTGTTGGCTTTAGCTCTTTCGGTTAGTGCATGACTACTGCACTGATGGTGAGTATCAAAAGGAGCGAAAAAGTTGTTACTTGTAGCTCCTTTTGATCCTTAATCGATTGATGTTCCGTCAACGTCCGGGAGCCCGCGTCTTCACTTCTTGGAGCACCCAACCGTTGCCGTCTGGATCACTGAACGAGGCATATGAGGCATAGTCTCGGCGTTTCGGATCGGGACCAGGTAAGCGTCCCTCGGTTCCAGCGTGGGGGAAGATCCCTCCGATGTCGTGGAACACCTCACTCACCTCGACACCGCGATCAACGAGTTCGGCGCGGGCGGCCTCGATGTCGTAAACTATGAGGTACAGACCCTGAACTGAACCCGGCGCGGCTGACGTAATTCCTTTACCAAAGATGATTGAGGCTTCCGATCCGGGAGGGGTCAACTGCACCACTCGGAAGTCCTCACTGGTAACGAAGTCAGCATCCAGCCGCCACCCCAACGTTTTATAGAAGTCCTTGGCTTGATCGACATCGGAGACGGGCAATACCACAACTTCGAGTTTCATGTTTTGACTGTTTACTTGATTGCTACTCATCTTGTTCTCCTTTAGGTTCGTGAGCTTGCTGCCCACCTCGATTAACTTCATTCTTCTGCGATCGCCCAATTTAGACCACTCAAGTTAGTTGAGTTAAAACGCGACTTAATCATTCGGATTGGAGGAAAGTAACAGGAAGTGAGCCGAAAGTCGTTAGACCTGATATACTTCAAGTGAACTGCGTGATGAAGTAATTCTGGATTGTCCTGCTTACGAACATAAAGTTGAGTGATATCGGCAACAGTGATGTTGTTATCATCCCGACTCACTAGCTCTAGAGTGTCTCCGGCTCCAACTTCGGTAGTGTCGATACGTGAAGTACCCCTAGTTTCGCGAAGCGAAACTAGGGGCTTCCTGACCTCACCCACTATTGCGGGTGATCCCCAGTCTTTCAACTGGCTGTTCAGGCGTAAATTGACACGGATTCCAGGGGTATTTTTGACTCAGAGAATAGCATTAAGTTAAGGGCTGCATTGATATCACGATCCCAAAAACTCTTGCCTTCTGGACACTCCCACTCACGAATAGCAAGAGTTAAATCCTCTTTAATGTACCCACAATTGGAACATCTTTTAGAACCTGACTTTTCCCGTTAAGTCTCGAAAAGCTTGCTGACTAAGGATTTAAAAAACAACACAGCATATACGGTACAGTAATTAAAACCGGGTGCTAAAGGTAACGAGCAATGCTGGACTGGTGGGAGAAGAATTTTGCAACCTTAGAACTGGGCGAACTGCCGGAGGCGGCAGCGCTAGCACTTCGTGCCGCTCCGCTAACGCTATCGCCGATTAAATGAGCGTGCAATGTCGATAGGTTATGCTCTCAGCCTTGGATTTGGCAAAGCACGGTCAGAAATTTTCAGCAGCGGAACAGTACTCAAGAGAGCCTATGAGTTTTTGCTAATCCAAAAGTGGAATTTTCAAGCGTAATTGAACCGCACTGTCAGATGACGGCGAAAACTGTTGCAGAATGCGACGTAGTGCTGTGTGTCGGAGACACGACTTTTTTTGATTATGGCAGTATTGCAGCTAAAAAAGAAGGTTACGGCCCAATTGGTAAGGGAGGGAACGGTTTAATATTACACAGTGCCTTAGCCATAGAGCCTCAGAATGGTCAATCCATAGGTCTGTTGTGGCAAAAACTCTGGAATCGGGAGCCAAAGCCGAAATTACCACTAGATGAAACCACGACACAGAAGAAAAAACGACAAGTCGCAGCTCGTAAGCAAGCCCGCAATCGCCCTTTTCAACAAAAAGAATCTTATAAATGGGTAGAAGCCCTGACCACTGTAGAAAACCGTGTGAGTCAGCACACACGAGTGATTCATGTTTTTGACCGTGAAGGTGATATCACAGAAGTTTTTGATAAAATTCGCCAACTTCAGCACACAGGAGTTATTGTTCGCGCAGCTCATAACCGCAGTTTAGATTCTGATAATGAGCGTCTTTGGTCGAAATTAGAAGCACAACCTATCAGCTTCCAACAGGAAATCGAATTACCGCAGACTCAACAACGTTCTGCCGGTAAAACCAAGTTGGCTGTACGATTTTGTCCGGTAAATCTCCGTACTCCCTATCGTTTTGATAACCGTGACCTTCTACCCGTATATGCGGTTTATGCCACAGAAATTGATTGTCCAGAAGATGAAACACCTGTAGAGTGGATGTTGCTCACCACAGAAGTGGTTGCAGATATCCAGACAGCTTCTACAATTTTACGCTGGTATACGTATCGTTGGCGTGTGGAAGAATACCATAAAATTTTCAAGTCGGGATGTCAGGTAGAAAAATACAGACTTGCTGCTGATGGCATGAAAACTCTAATTGGTTTTTTAAGCGTAATTGCTGTTGAGCTTTTACGGTTGACTTACCTCCACCGCACTCAGCCCTTAGCCCCGGCAATTGAAATTCTTAATCCCCTTGAACTCAGGATTTTAAAAGCTAAGTCTCCCAAACTTCCCAAAGTGCTAACAGTTAGTTGGGCGGTTAAAGCTGTTGCTCGGCTTGGTGGCTACCTTGAACATCGGAGCAAAACACCTATTGGGATTCAGGTACTGTGGCGAGGCTGGTTAAAATTGCATGACCTGTGTGAAGGTTGACAGTTTGCAAAACAGACTTAACGGGAAAAGTCAGATACAAATCCCCATCAATACCTGATGGGGATTACAGCAGTTTTCTATTGACTAGAACACAGGTTGGTTGTAGGGGCACAGCAGTGCTGTGCCCCTACCATCGCCCTTTGTGGTCTATGCTTTTGAAAGCGCTGTAACTGATAACTGATAACTGCGGCTGGTACTGTTAATTGTTCACTGGTTATCCCAATCCTCTAATGCAGCAATGACAAAGCTGGCTGCTGGATGACTGAGCAATTGTTCTAAAGCTGCTGCACCACCAGCCCTTAATGCACTGATGACTTTTTGCATCAAAGTGGGATTATTTTCAATGCGTTGAATAGCTTCTGTAGCAACAGCCATTCTTCCAGACACTGTATTAGTAGGAATTGACTGACTTAGTTGTTCTAGTAGCTGTTGTATTTCTGCTGCTGCTGAAGCTAAATTTTGTTTTTGTTCGGATGCGTAAGTGTTTGAAGTTTGCTGATTATTATTACCCTGTGCTGCCTGCATTCCACCGTAAACGTTACCACCGCTGACATTTTGAGAGATTCCACTAGGATTATTAGTCATAGTACCTACCTGTTCAACGTTTGAATAAAAGTTAGGGCGCTCCAGCGCCGTCATTACCATAGTTTCTAATCTACGAATTTGGTTTTCTTTTTCTGCTAATAGTAATTTTATTTCTTGCTCTGGTAAGCTTTTAATGTGATTATAAGTATCAAAATATTCAGCACTCAGTTCTGACTTATCTACATTTGGCGCAGTCTTAGCACGAAGTAAAAACTTATTTGTGCCTCGTTTCTCCATTGCTACGATTTCAAGTTCTGCGTCTGGATGGTTCTCAGCTAACTGCTTGAATGAAATCGCAATAGCCCTAGGGTCAACACCTTGGTTATGATAAAGGTCAAGTGTGTCAACAATCGGTTTGATAAAATCACCAAATTCCCCATCTGCAAAGACCTCTTCTCTGTTATCTGGTTTACGCAGGGGGTGTGGGTTTTCTTTGGTGGGGAGGCCCATATAAACGCACTCACACCGCACGCCATCAAATTTGGTGTCACTGGTAATGCCCCAATCTTCTATGTATGCTCCGGTGAGAATAGCGCCTGTAAAATCAGTTCCGTCTAATTGTGCTTGTACCAGTTTTGCTCTCGATAAATCAGCATCTTGTAAGTTAGCTTCACTTAAGTTTGCAGCAATAAAACTGGCATCTACCAAGTTAGCTCCTTTAAAGTTGACCCCGCGTAGGTCTTGGCGGTCAAAATTTTTATCCTGTCCCTGTCCTGTCACCAGCACTCCTGGTAGTTGTGCTTTCTGAAGATAGGTTTCACCAGGACGAGCAAGGTCAAGTTTTTTGGTTTTGTGGAAACAAGTACGCGTCAGATTAGCTTTTCTAAAATCTGTATTTTTGAGCGTGGCTCCGGTAAAATTAGCATCGCTTAAGTCTGAATTGCGAAAACTTGTACCGCCAAGGGCTGCAAAAACAACAGCCATGTTGCGAATAACGGCATACTTTTCATCTCACACCCCCAGGAGACTCACACTGTATTCGGTACCCCGAATCAGTGTTGAGAGGAATGGGGAAAAATTGTGAGACATCCCCTGAATGCTTCCGGGAGTAGGCACAAACAATCAAGGGGATAGTCGAACAATTTTTAATCTCTTAGACTGCATATGAGTAACCATGCTTTGCATGAATTCGTTTACAAAACTTGTGGGAAATTCCTTGTACTAATCCGTTTTTGGTTGAGATATTGAAACTACCTGATGAACGAACTGCTACTTTGCCAACATACGTACCCACCTTTTTACCAGTCTTGACAACCGCTTTAACGATGTCACCTGTTTGAAAACCAAAATGTATTTTTTCTCTGGGTACGTGACGGCTCGGAAACCCATATTTATTGGTTCGGCATGACTGTCTAGAGCCATGCCCAACAGCTTGGATTGACAATGGTTTAACACATGAGATTATTAGTTTTTCTGGAGTTGATTTACCTACTACTGCGGCATCTATCCAATGTGTTTTTTCTAAGTTCTGTCGAGTTCTATTGAACTTTGTTAAGCCGCCTGAGCCAGTTTCTACTGGTAGTCCTGTGCTTTTCAAGACTTCAAGTAATTTGAATCTAGCTGCATTAACTGCCGCAGTATCAGCTAGGGGCTTTTTAGCTTGCGCTTCAATCTTTTTCAACCGAACGGGGTCTTTTTTGAGAAACTCTTTGATATCTTTAGTCCCTTTTTTGAGGTTACATTTCTCACAGCTTAATGCAAGGTTTGAGATTCTATTAGAGCCTCCTTTTGCCCGTGGAGCGATATGTTCAATCTGTAAAGGCAAGTCTTGTTTGTCGCAGTACGCGCACTTTCTACCAAACTTTTCTAACAGGTATTCGCGTGTCTCGTATCCGGCAAGCGTACCCTGCTGATATTCTTTACCTTGAATGTCGGGGTTCTGCATTAATTGGGTGTCAAACCTAACCAACTCTTGAGACATCGCAGTAATTGGTACTAGTTGAATTAGCTTTTTTACCCACGTTTCAATGTTGTGAATACGGCTCATTAAGGATGGAGCTAGCCAACCATTTGAACGTTTTCTGTTATCAAAACGTGGTTGGCGATAACGAGTTTTGCGATTCCTTCTACTTCTACGTAGTTGTCTACGAGAGGTGAGAGATTCCCTAATTGCAAAACCTCTATGTTGTAGTTCGGCTGCAAATACAACAATGCCCGTGATATCGTTAACTATTGCTATTCCTGTTTTTTTTGCGCCAGGGTCAATCTTGATTCTTAACGGTTGTACTGATGTTTCGGGACGCGCTTGTTTCAATATCAAGGTAAAGGGAAATCGACGAAAGATTGCAGCTTTACCATTTCTAAGAAGTTGTCTTGCTTGTGCGGGATGAATCGGGTCAAGTGGTCTTAATGAAGTGTCAATTACTAATACTTTGCTCACAAGGAGCCTCCTTTCGGGTGATGTTAGCCTGGACGGTGTTACTGGTCGGTACTTTCTATTACGGCACTGCCTCCCAAATAGCTGTTTAACCGTTTCGTTCTAGAGCGTAAGACTGGCTGCGTATCCTACGGTAGGTTCTTTAACCTTGCCAGTAACGGCTCCCCTAAGAGGGCGTCGGGTCAACTAGGGCTTGGACAAGCCCCCACTGTACCCCTAACAGGGGTCAGTGGTGGGTTGTTGACCTCCTTTGAGCGATCGCCAACTGATATAAATACTGAGTAATACGAAGGCGACGGCGACGGCGATGGCTCCGGCTCCGGCGATGGCGAAGGCGAAGGCTAAGGCTAAGGCTCCGGTGACGGCTCCGGCTCCGGCTCCGGCTCCGGCTCCGGCTCCGGCTCCGGGGAAGGCGCTGGCGAAGGCTCCGGCTTCGGCTCCGGGGAAGGCGCTGGCGAAGGCTAAGGCTCCGGCGAAGGCGAAGGCTCCGGCTGAATTTAACCCTTGGCGAATTATAATTACAAAGACAACGATGACTACTATTAAGGCAGTCCAACTTGAAAGTTGATTGCTTGAATCTAAATTGTTAAATCTAGAACTTATTAATGCTCCAAGAAAAGCCGATAAAAATCCTGCCAATCCAGCAATTAACCACGAAACAAGCACTAAGAACGCCGCCCACCGCTTTTGCAATCCCGCTTTGGCATGACTGAAGTTTGCACTTATGAGTTTTGCACCAGTAAAATCAGCGCTTCGGATATCTGCATAGCTAAAATTTGCCCCTTCAAGGTTTTGATTTCTAAAGGAGCGCCCACGGAGATTTTGACCGGAGTAGTCGTCTGGTGGCATAGCTAGATTACGAAGATAACGTTAAGATTTTATACAGTTTCTACAATGTCTTTTCCGTTTGTTTAAGAAAAAATTAATAATGGGACTTCCAAATAAAAAAATATCCCAAATTTTCTTGTGGGATGGAGAGAAGTCCGAGGGTCGGTTTCCTCCGAAGCGCGTTAGCTCCTCGCGGAGCGAGGCTCGGAACTTCGGAGTGTCCCCACCCGTTCTTTGTATTCAGGGGGGACCGGATGCCACTGGTGTCAACTTAATGTTCAAGCCTTGATTTCACGTTGGTGTTACCCCACCCCCGTAAAGCTACGCTTCACGTCCCCGGACCGCAAGCGGGGAGGGGATAAAGGGGAGCCAGCGCGAATGACGGCTTTCCCGAACTCACAGCGACTGGCGTGTGGGGTGCAGTTAACGTGGAAATCATAACTCATTAGTCGGACATGATATGAGAGGGCGATGCAAGGGAGCGCAGTGCTAAAGGCAATTGCCCCTTGGGCAGTGCCGCAGGCGATTGCGATTCGGGGCAGTGGGGTTCGCGAAGCGTGTCCTCTGGACTCAGCCAATCGCTTTTTAGCCGCTAAAAATAGAGAGCGCCCAATATCTCCTCTGCTTTCTCTCTTTCCTCCCTGGCTGTGCGCAGCATCATTATTTCAGTTGCGTCTTTTGGATTCGGAAGCCTGTTGATGAGTTCGTTGGCTTGCCTGATTTGGCTGAGCAGCGATTGAATTTCTTCGCTCTGAGTATCCATATATTGTGCTAATTCCTCCTGTGCCCCCTGCCAGCTTTGGGGTACTTCCTCATGCTGCCGGATGAGGTTAGATAGATACAAGGGGAGCGGTAAGCCTGATTTTTTGTACCCGCTTTCAATAGCTAGTGCCGTATCCCCATCCGTGAGGCGTAATACAAGAGTGCGCGAGCCTTCCCGATTCCTCTCCCATCCCATCACAGGCTTGGGCATCTTTGGCTGTGGTGGCTTCTGGTGCTGTTTAATTTTTTGAGCAGCAGATAACTGGGTGTCGTTCTCAGTCAAGTGTTCGACGGCGTCCCCATTTCGCTTCTGTCCGAGTTGGAGCAAGACATATAAACCAAGTTTTGGGGACAACTTACTGGGGAGATTATCGGCAATCTCAGCAGCTTTGATGAACTTATTCAACTGAGTTTTTACCAGTCCTACGCTCTCTAGTCCCCTTACATACTGGCGCTTTGTTTCTGCTTTTAGCTCAGCGAGGTACTGCCCAAACTTTAATTGTTGCTCGTTAATAAACTCGTACCACTCTTTCACTCTGAGAAATCTCTCGTCGATTTCACCAGAAATGCCAGAAAATTTTGGGCAGGCGATCGCATCCGTGATGTTTTCTGTTATCATGGCTTTAAGAAATATGATTTTTCAAACAAAAGCGCCTAGTTTTCCAGACAGGGGCGCTTTGTTTTGTTTATTTTACCATATTACGGGGATTTTCTTAGAGGAATTTGGAGAGCGATCGCACCCCGCGCACTGCCTCGAATCGCAACCTGGACAGTGCAAAGACAGCCCAATCCCGGTTTGGGGGAGTGGGTTGCGCCAATCGCAAGAAAAAATATTTGAGTGGAATCCGGAATCCTGGAATCTGGTTTTTTAGCTTACGCAAGTCACTAAAAAACAGTGACGCATCAAAACTTATCGATGATTTAATTTCTTAACTTTTAAAATCACTATAACTAACCAAGCCACACTGTTTTTCAGCAGTGTGGTCTTAGAGGGTGTTTATAAAAATCTTTGTGTGCAATGCGTGCGTCTCACCTGTCCGGTGTGGTCAGGTTCTCTTCATTGGTATCGACGACAAAGACGGCTAGCATACGCATGGGTTGAGTATCACTGGCATTTGCGCTGACACGATGATGATCGCCAGGTACTTCAAAAAAGTTCTCACCAGCGTGATACACCTGCTCCGGATTATCATTGATTTTGCTACGAATCCCACCCGAGAGCACTGTTGCATAGACAAAAGCCGAGGCTGCATGGATATGTGCGGGTGTTGAGCCACAGCAGCGCATATTCGACCAGCAAGCCTTTGACACTCTTTCCAGGCACGTTGGGAAGGGCGTGATCAAAGACCAGCGTTACCTTAGACGTATCATTAGACGTATCAGCAGATAAATCATTGGCTGAAGCTGCGAATACGGGGAGAGTTGCGAATATGGAGAGCGCTATGAATATGGAGAGAGTTATGAATGCAACAAAGCCGAAAAATCTAGTAAACACTTCCGTTCTCCTTGGGTGAATACAAACTGGTGGATATAAATCCGCCTGATGTGGTCTCATGCTGAATCAAGCAGTGAGCGGATTAGACATGTGTACGTTGAGTTGAGCTTTGCACGCGCGAACGCAGTTGCGGGATGTTGGGCTTTGTGTCCTCAACTCAACCTATGTCAGCATTGAATTCTCATTGCTGATCTTTAAGCGATAGAGCGGTTGAGCCAGTCCTCGAAACGGGTCGAGCCGATGAGCGAGTTGCCCTGCGGAACGAGCTGATCGTTCAACGCTGCACCAAAGTAACGGGCGTGACTGTCTACAACCACCTGACGTGAGTCGTGAGTTGCACTCAGGAATTGGCGGATGATTTCCTCGAAACGGAACCGCTCTGGACCCGCTAAATCGATAATGCCGTTGACTGGCGCTCCCAGTGTGATATCGACCAGCGCGTCAGCAACGTCCTCCGACAGGATGGGCTGGATAAAGGCAGAGGGCAAGCGAACCGTTTGCCCATCGGTGGGGAATTGAGCGATGATCGTCTCGATGAACTCAAAGAACTGCGTAGCGCGAACGATGGTATAGGGTATTGCTGCGGACTGGATCAACTTTTCCTGAGCGACTTTCGCACGCATATAGCCGCTATCCGGGATGCGATCAGCACCGACTATTGATACTACAATGTGATGAGCCACACCCGCGTCTGCCTCTGCCGCAAGCAGGTTCCGGGATGACTGAAGGAAGAACTCCAACACCGCCGTATCCTCAAAGGAGGGTGAGTTCGTCACATCGACAACAACTTGAGCACCCACTAACACCTCAGCCAGTCCCTCACCTGTAACAGCGTTGACACCTGAAGAAGGGGATGCTGCCACCGCCTCATGTCCGCGCTCACGTAGCCTGCTCACAAGCTTCTTACCAATCAGCCCACTGCCACCAATGACAACAATTTTCATGACAACACCTCTCATTGTTTAAAGAACAAAGAACATGGTTGTTGAGCTTTGAGCCATCCGCAGTGAGTTGTTCTCAACTTAGATGGCTGTTCCCACCTGCTTCAAGTGGCGGCACTTTCTGCCTGAGATCATCGTGCTCAACGATTCTTGCGACAAAACCCAAAATTTTGCATCCGGTCAGCCCAGTCGTTTATTTGATCTCAGCCGGGTCAAACTCGGTAACTCGTCCCGGACGGGCAGCCAGAAAGACATCGTAGGAAGTACAATAGGCAATCGTGACATCATTGGCTTTGTTGTAAAGATGAACCACGGTATTCGCTCCTCCGGGTTGAAGGGCAATGGGTTCCAGGTCCCCAAAAAAGAGACGACGAATGGTATCACCGCTGCCCAATTCATCCCTTAATTTCCGTAACAGAGCCAGTTTCCCTTCCAGGGTTGGAGGGGTTGGATCAGCAGGATGCTTTGCTTGAGTCATAATTGTTCTCCAATGTTGTTGAAATCTACGGGTCAAACTTTTTCACTAGTTGAAATGCTCAACTTTGTTTAGACAGGGAGATTGAGTTTGGCAGTCACCGTTGCGAGTTTGCTGCCAAGTTGCAAGATACTTGTCTGTTGGGCTTCATCCTTCAAATTGCCATTCTCATCAAACGCTTGATAAGCGTTCCCAATTGCCTGCTGATCTGGCAACACCAGAACCCCAATGTTGCCAAGAATGGAACGGACATGAGTTAATCCTCGTAAGCCTCCCAAAGTTCCAGGGGAAGCACTCATTAACACCGCAACCTTTTCTTTGAAACACGCCAATGGAGGTTCGCCCGGTTCAGGACGCGATGCCCAATCGTTGGCGTAGCCTCTCCGTCAGGAGAATCGCATTTTTCAGCAGTGGGGTAATCGAACTGTTGTATTCTGGGCAGGCAATGAGAAACCCCTGATGCGCTTTCATGAGGACCTTGAGCTTGAGGACATTCTCTGGCAGTCCCTCAGCCTCCTCCAAATCCCCATCATAGAGCGGTAAGGGCAGATCGCCCAAATCCAGGTAAGTCACTTCTGCATCTACGGCTTTAGCTCCTTCAACGGCAATTTTCACCAGTTTTTTGTTGACAGAATCTTGGCGAGCACTCCCGGCAAAAGCGAGAATTTTGGCAGTGATCATGAATTCCTCCTTTCCTTCTAGTTTTCTCATGATGTTTTGAGCCATCCGCAGTGAGTTGTCAAAACACGAGAACGTACCCTCTATCAGCAGTGTTTTTCACTCATGGCATTCCCACAGCGGTACGCAAACCGGAACAGTAGGGGACGATGGTGGTTAAAACCGTTAAGAGAAACTCATATCGCCTTCTCTGGTGGCTGAGTCGTTCTCAACGCCAATCCACTAATCCAACATCCCAATCCATCGACAATTAACATCAGGTAAGCGGTGACGAGCGAAAAGCAAGCCCCATCCTTCAAAGGAAACTTGAGAAACATTTTGCGGGGCTAATGACCAAGTGATGATTGTAGATTGCAGAAAGGAGTGAGCCTGCCATTGAACCCAGCAAGATCCAGCTACCGATGCGGTAGAACGGCGTCCAGAGTAAACCGGCTGCAATAATGGGAGCTAATATCACCACAACACCCACAAACAAACCCTGAAGCAGAGAAAGGGGAACTGGGATTTCGTTATGCGCTAAGCCGTGCAGTCCATGAAGGAGCGCGTGCATGACTACGATCACTGTTCCATATTGAGCAATCTTCATCTTCTTCTCCCTTCACTGGTTAACTGCCATGAGCTACGGTAGTGTCAACAATCCATTCCAACGGTCGAGGCTGAAAATTCAGTTCGCGTTTTGCCTTGGCATTCGATGCACCTCGCATCTGAGTTTGGTAGTAAACAATGTCCGCACCACCCTCCAGTTTTAGAGCATCCTCAATGGATACCCGTGGCGGGGGTGGAGCATTCAGAGATCGGGCAAACGCAGGTAGCCAGTCGCGCACCGCTAAAGGCTGATCATCGACAATCAGATAAACACCCCTGTTGCCCTGCTCTAAGGCGGCAACAGTCGCGATCGCGGCATCTTCAATGTGTATCCACGACCAGACGCCATCCCCATTGCCGACGATCGGAAACTGTTGCTGCCGCACCTGTTGCCCTACATCAGCATCCGAGTTGAACCAGGTGCCGGGTCCGTAGAAGAAGCCATAGCGTAAAGCGATTCCCTCCAGATCAGGTGTTTGGAGCAAACGACGCTCAGTCTCAGTGACGAGGCGAGCATCCGCGGCAACAGCGGGGGAGGCATCAAGCGATAACGGTGTTTCCTCATCTGCCAATCCAGCACCGGGAATTCCCCAGAAGGCCATCGACTGTTTCAGGAAACGGCGCACCCCTGCTGCCTTTGCTGCCGCCAGCACATTGGCTCCTCCCTCTGACCGAATCCGCGTATTCAGAGCCGCTGTCGCATTCATGGATTCGCGAGTGTAAGTTCTGGGTAGAGCGGTGAGTTGTTCAATCACCACCTCTGGTTGAGCGCGAATGACAGCCGCTTTAACTGACTCTGCGTCGAACACATCCGCGATCGCCGGTTCGATTCCCTGTGCCGCTAAGGACTGTGCTCTTTCTTGGGTGCGGGTCAGCGCGACAACATTGTGTCCTCTGGCAAGTAATTGGTCGAGCGTTGGGCGACCGATCGCTCCTGTTCCCCCGGCAACAAAAATCTTCATTTGTAAATCCTCCAAAACTTGTTGGTTGGTACGGTACTACATTTAGATTGATGAGCTTGCTGCCCACCTCGGTTAACTTCATTCTTCTGCGATCGCTCAATTTAGACCACTCAAGTTCTTTGAGTTAAAACGTGATTTAATTGTACTGTGCTTGAGGAACGCCACCCTAGGCACTTACAAGTAATAAAATATCATCCCGGCATAACCTAGATTGAACTACCGCAACCAAACAACGCTTAGACACGGCTGGATATTTTATTTTTTGGATCTCCCCTAAGTGAGCCACAAGCAATTAAACCTGGTATACTTTAACCAAAATGGAATCATTTGCCTTTTATCTGTGTTGCTGAAACTCCCCGTGAGTCCTTGATTAAAGAAACGCCCGATATTTTAACAGTGAACAGTAAACAGTTATCAGTTAAATACGAGTGGTCGCGCGTCCCCCACCAATTGGACCCTTATGCGTTGGTGGCGGTGAGCGCATCCCCCAAAGCGCCCGCCTGACTGACTCAGGACTGATAACTTATTTAAGAAAAGCGCTAGTTCGTTTGCACCATCGGCTTACTTATGGATTCCAACCCATCAAAAACTAGACGAGGTCGCTCCACTTCAGGGCGAGTGCGAGGAGCCATCCTATCGCCTCAAGGGTGGCAAAAGTTTCAGACGGCAAAACAGCAGGCGGAATCCGACGAAACCTGGGGTAAGCGCTTCAGCCAGGAAGATCTCAGCGATCGCACCGGACTTTCCCTAAATACCCTCGCTCGCATTTTCAAGCGCGAACTGGGGGTTGATCGCCAGTCATTAGAGTATCTCTTCCGGGCGTTTGGGCTGGAATTGATGCAGGCAGACCTGACATCCCCTGCCTCATCCCAAGAGACTCTGAGCCGCTGGACAAATCCCCAACAGGACTGGGATACGGCAGTCGATGCCTCAGCGTTTTATGGGCGTGAGGTAGAACTGACACAACTGTGGCAGTGGATTGTATCTGAGCGCTGCCGCATAGTCGGGCTATTGGGCATTGGCGGCATTGGCAAAAGTACGATCGCCGTCAAGGCAGCGCTTCAAATGCAGACAGAATTTGAGATTGTCGTATGGCGCTCCCTGGCTAATGCACCACCTTTGGATGAACTCCTGTCAAGCAAGCTTACGTTTCTCATGCCGCTTTTTGGGGAAGATCCCATCATTCCCACGACGCTCGATCAGCAAATTTCCAAACTGATGCAATATCTGCGGTCGCGTCGGTGTTTATTGATCCTTGATAATGCTGAGACCATTTTGCAGCGTGAGGCAGTGGGACAATGGCTCTCGGGCTACGAAGGTTACGGACAATTGCTCAGAACCATTGGTGATACGTCTCACCAAAGTTGTTTGTTGCTCACTAGTCGAGAAAAGCCACGCGAAATAGCACTGATGGAAGGTGCGCAGGTGCTGGTGCGAGCGCTGAGCTTGAGTGGGCTGACATCAGATGACGGACGTGCTATCTTTCGGCAAAAAGGAGCGTTTACAGGTTCAGAAGCCGAATGGCAGACTTTGATCCATCACTACGGCGGCAATCCGCTGGCATTGAAACTGGTAGCAAGCGCAATTCAGGATTTGTTTAACGGCAGCATTCCAGAGGTGTTGCCCTATCTCAGTCAGGGATTGGCTGTTTTTGAAGACATCCGCGATTTGCTAGACCGTCAGTTCGCTCGCCTCTGTGAAGCTGAACAGAAGACACTGTCCTGGTTTGCAATTCATCGAGAGCCAGTCTCGATTTCAGACATTCGAGAGAACGTGGTTGATTCTGCTGCTCAACAAAGTGTACCTAATTTGATCAACTCACTACTTCGGCGATCGCTCATTGAAAAGACCGATGGGTTATTCTTCTTGCAACCCGTAGTGATGGAATATGTCACAGAACGATTCGTGCAGCAGATTTGCATCGAATTTGAGAGGCAGCAGCTTAACGTTTGGCAAACGCATCCCTTAGTGCGAGTACAAGCAAAAGATTACATTCGAGAGATTCAGACGCGCTTAATTATGCAACCTGTGATGGAACGGTTGCTGTCTCGCTTTGGCAGTGTGGCGGCGATCGAGGCGCAAGCAAGGCACTTATTAATGCAACAGGGGAAGAAACCAGGGTACACCGCAGGCAACCTGATTAACCTGCTGGTGCAGCTTCAAGTCGATTTGCGCGGTTCAGATTTTTCTGGTCTTGTGGTGCAGCAAGCAGACTTGCGGCAGGTCGATTTAACAGGAGTCAATTTTCAGAATGCTGACTTAGCGAAATCAATCTTTTCAGAAACCCTCAGTGTTGCGAGGTCGATCGACCTGAGTCCAGATGGACAGACAGTTGCCGTTGGCGATGCCAATGGCAACATCTATCTCTGGAACATTAGCACAGCCCAACTTCTGGACACCTTTTCCGGGCACAAAGGCTGGGTTTGGTCGGTTGCCTTTAGTCCCGATGGCAAAACGTTAGCGAGCAGCAGTAGTGATAGTTCGGTGCGCTTGTGGGATGTCCAGAGTGGAAGTTGCTTGCAGGTGCTGACAGAACATAAAGGTTGTGTTTGGTCAGTAGCTTATAGTCCCGATGGTCAGCAATTAGCGAGTTGCAGCGATGACAAGACGGTGCGCGTGTGGAATTTGCAAGGGCAGTGTCTCCGTGTCTTGAAAGGGCACACCCAGAGTGTTTACGCCGTCCACTTCGCGAGCGATCAGCAAACCTTAGCCAGTAGCAGTAATGATACAACCATTCGGATCTGGGATGTGAGCAATGGGAACTGCTTGAGTGTCTTACAGGGGCATACCAGCGGGGTTCGGTGTATGCGATTCAGCCCGGATGGTCAACTACTCGCCAGCGGATGCCGGGATGGGTCGATTCGATTATGGAGTAATTATCTGTCCCATGATCGACATCCAAAACCCCATTCCATAAATCCTAGTGCCAAGTTGCTGCATGGACATGCCGATTTTGTTTGGGACATCACCTTTAGCCCGGATGGTCGTCTCTTAGTGAGCGGTGGTCGCGATGGCACTCTACGCCTGTGGAATGTGCAAGACGGGCAATCCATTCATGTACTTGAGGGTCATACCCACGATGTTTATGGGGTTGCCATCAGTGCCGACAGTCAATTGTTGGTCAGTACAGGAGAAGACCAGACGGTGCGGCTGTGGCATTTACAGAGTGGACGAAACCTGAAAACGTTGCGTGGATACACGGGTGGAGTTCACTCCCTGAGTCTCAGTGGAGATGGTCAACTGCTTGCTAGTAGTGGTCAGAATGAAATGATTCAGGTGTGGCGTTTGCAACTAGATGGCAATCTGTCGCAACTTCACTCCTACAAAACTTTTTCCAGCCCGACCGGTCGGATGTCATCATTTAGCAACGTCAGCTTTAGTTCCGATAATCAAACTCTCGCGATCAATCGACATGATGAGTCGATCGCTCTATGGAATATTCAAACTGGGCACCTTGATCGATGGTCAGCGCACAACTCGTCTGTGTGGACAGTTTTGTTTAGCCCAACGGGAAAGATTTTGGCAAGCAGTAGTTATGATTGCACCGTGCGACTTTGGGATGTGCAAACGCATCACTGTTTGCATGTGTTACGCGGACACCAGAGCAGTATTCGCGCGATCGCGTTTGACAAGAGCGGTCAATGGTTGGCAAGTGGCAGTTTTGATTTCACGATTCGGCTGTCTTATGTGCAAACTGGAGAATGTTCGAGGGTATTGCAAGGACATACGGGCGCAGTTTTCGCACTGGCATTTGATCCGGGTGGTCAACGCTTGGCAAGCGGCAGTCATGACCAAACCATTCGATTATGGGATGTGCAAACTGGAGAATGTCTGAAGGTTTTGCAGGGGCATACGGGAGTTGTGTGGACGCTTGCCTATGCGCCAAGCGCAGGCTCCGCCAACAGTTCGGATGGTCGAATCTTAGCAAGTGGCGGTGTTGATCAAACCATTCGACTGTGGGATCTGCAAACGGGGCATTGCCTGCACATCCTGGATGAACATAGCGGTTGGGTCCATTCAGTGATCTTTAGCTCTAACGGTCAAATCCTATTCAGTGGGAGTGACGATCGCACAATCAAGCTTTGGGACGTGCAAACAGGACGCTGTATCGAAACGTTGACGGTTGATCGCCTGTATGAAGGCATGAATATTCAAGGCGCAACCGGGTTGACAGTGGCTCAAAGAACTACCCTGAAAGCATTAGGGGCAATTGACCATTGAAGCGACATCCAGCCAGCTTCAGCGCCTTCGCTTGTGCTCGATTGTGTCTAGCAACTGTTGAAAGGCTTCAAAACAATCATCACCCCAAGCACAGAAAAGCAGAGGATACACTACGAAAGAATAGCTAGTATCATCAACGACCACAAGCAAGCGCCACAAGAGGCACTAATCGGGAAGCTAAACCCAATAATCAGAGGATGGTCAAACTACTATTCCACAGTCGTGAGCAAGGAAACTTACTCCGAATTAGATAATCTCATGTATCCAAAACTAAGAGCTTGGGCACAACGCCGTCATCCCAATAAATCAGGTTACTGGGTGTCAAAAAAATATTGGCACACTGTTGGAAATGACAATTGGGTATTTGCCACACCGAATAAAGGTAAAAAACTAATAACTCTAATAAAACACGTAGAGACACCAATTATTCGGCATATAAAAGTCTCTGGCATAGCCAGTCCATACAATGGCGACCTAATTTACTGGAGTTCAAGAATGGGCGCACATCCAGAAGTACCTAAAAGAGTGGCAACACTTCTGAAGAAGCACAAAGGAAAATGTGTTCACTGCGGATTGTATTTCAGAGAAGAAGACCTGTTAGAGGTTGACCATATAACACCCCTAAGCAAGGGAGGAAAAGATGAATACAAAAACCTCCAGGTCTTACACAAACATTGCCATGACACTAAAACAACCGAAGATGGTTCGGTTGGAGGTATGCGCTTGGACAAGCACCAAATTACTGAGGAGCCGTGTGAGGCGAAAGTTTCATGCACGGTTTTGAAGACATAGTTTTGATAGCCAGGGGAGTGTCAATCTTATCAGTTTCTTATCTTCTTGGTTTAATCTCAATTAGTCAATCCCTTTAACGGGTCGCGGCAAGGAGTCCTAAACCTAATGACGGGTGGGGAGGAATTGCCGCTCCCACCGATTGGGTACTGGGAGTACAGACGCCCTAATTAGGGCGTCTCTACGGACTGGGGACTGGGAAAATATCTCAAAATGTGTCCGGGGCAATATTTCCCCGGACACATTTTGAGGCTCCCTTAGCATTACCCCAATCCAAGGGTCCCCAATCCTCAGTCCCTTTTACGCTGCTTTAAGTAATGTAAGAATGAGAACCAAGAAGATATTGCTTATTGATGATGAAGCAACTATTCGAGAACTCGTACAACTCTGTTTAAGCGACCTAGCAGGGTGGAATGTTGTAACTGTCGCCTCAGCTCAAGCCGGGCTGAAACAGCTAGCGATAGAACGTCCTGATGCGATCCTTCTTGACGTTTCCATGCCGGGTATGGATGTCATCACCTTTCTGCATAGACTCCAAGCAAACCCTTTAACCAAAGCCATTCCAGTTATCTTCTTAAGCGTGAGAGCGGCTTGGTTTACATCACAAAAACTTTACTCACTTGGTGTGGTTAAGGCAATTGCTAAGCCGTTTAATCCAGTGACTTTACCAGGAGCGATCGCTTGCGCCCTCGGATGGACTTTGCAGGCTGAGGATGAATTTTTTGTTTGAGCGATCGCCGCCCAATCGAAAAAATTTTAGCGTCCCTATCAGTTCCTTATTTTTCATTGATAGCCTGAGTTTAAGGTTTTTGGAAAAAGAATTGGGAGGAATAAAGTCAACAACCCACCACTGATGCTCCGCATACAGTGGGGGCGCGGCAGACTCAGTGAGGCTGGGTGAATTGACATCAAATAACAAAATAGTATTTCCGTCTTTTAGACATCCTTAGTAATAGGCATAGCTTCACAGATAGAAAAACAGAGTTTCCTTAGAGTAAATTGTAGAGTTAGCCAGATGAAACAATTTCAAAGTAGACGAAGAAGGGGAGTTTTCTTGACTTCTGTTGGACTAAAGCGGTTACAAACGGCAATTGAAGCAGTGGAGAAAAACCACAACAACGGCGAGCGCTTCACCTTGCAAGAATTAAGCGCACGCATGAACGTATCAATGAAAACCCTGAGTCGGTTATGGTCTTTGAATGCAAGTGTGGATCGGCGAACGCTCAAACTATGCTTTAGTGCCTTTGACCTAGAAATATGCACAAAGGATTACACCATCAGCAAGGAGATGGATGAGGATGAAACCACTGAAGCCTTATCATATAATTCGGACACAAAAGAGATATATGCATTGCAATCAATACCCAAAGACACCTTTGCTAATGAACAGCATGACAAGTTTAGAGGTTGTTGTTTGTACCCAGATGGCTTAATTCCCCTCGATTCTGTGCTGTATATTGAACGACCACCCGTTGAGAAACTGGGCTATCAGGAAATCACTCAACCAGGCTGTGTGATTCGGATTTGTGCTCCAAGCCAGATGGGTAAAAGTTCTCTAGTGCTGCGGCTTTGTGCTTTTGCTCAACAGCAGGAGTATTATACAGTAAAACTAGATTGCAATCAAATCGATGCGCTATTCTTGAGTGACTTAAACCTATTTTTGCGTCATTTTTGCTGGCGAGTGGCAAAAGAATTAGGTATTGTTCCCAATTTGGATGCCTACTGGAATAGTGAAATTGACAGTAAGTTGAATTGTAATTTCTACTGGAAAAACTACTTATTGGAGCAAATCAAACGTCCAATAGTTCTGGTGTTAGAGCAGTTTGACCGCTTTTTTGAATATCCTCAAATTGCTCAAGAGTTTTTTCCTCTGTTACGCTCATGGTACGACGAAGCACGAGTGAATACTCACTGGCAGAAACTCAGACTAGTGGTGGTTTACTCCACAGAAGTGTATGCTTCCCTAGATATCAACTGTTCTCCATTTAACATTGGGTTACCGTTGTACCTGAGGGACTTTACTGAGCAACAAGTAAAGGAATTAGCCCAGAGGCACGGGTTAAGCTGGAATTCTGGTAAAGAGGCTGCCCAATTGATATCTCTAGTGGGCGGACATCCCGCACTGATTCAGATTAGCTTATATTATCTGACCTATCAAGGCATGACCCTAGAAAAACTGGTAGAGGACGCGATTGCGCAGAGCGCAGTGCCAGAGGCAATCGCCAACGGCGGCATTTATCGCTCTCATTTATTGCGACAGTGGACAACGCTGCAAGAAAACCCCTGTTTGATAGAGGCATATACTAAAGTTGTAACAGCATCCGAAAGTGTTTATCTGAATCCGATTGAGGCTTACAAGCTCGATTGCTTGGGATTGATCTGCTATGAAGGCTCGCGCATTTCTCCTCGTTGCGAACTTTACCGCGCTTACTTTAAAAAACAACTATCTACAATTGTGGCGTTGCACAATAGAAATATGATCCAATGTCCTGAATGCGGTTCAACCACAGTTAGCAAAAATGGACAGCGCAAAGGAAAACAGAACTACTTGTGCCAAGTCTGTCAGCGACAGTTTATCGATACCTATGAACCAAAAAGTTATACACCACCAGGGCAAAGGCATTTAAATTTGGTTCATAGGTGATTAGGGCTGAGCGATCGCATAGTGACTTATGGACCAATACGGTTCAGTTAGTGGTGTTTAGTTTTGTTAAGATCCCCCAACCCCCTTAAAAAGGGGGCTTAGTTCCCTCCTTTTTAAGGAGGGCTAGGGAGGATCAATCCTTAAGTGAACTGTATTGACTTATGGACAACTAGCAGAGTTCATCGGTCGAGTTGCTGCTAGCTTAGCGGCGCGTGGCTTCTCAAAGGGTGAAGTAACTTACGATGTTATTTGGAGTGTCATACTGCCAAAAAAAGTTGGAATCGAGTTGCACTTTTAAACGCTTTTCCAGTAGGGCTTGGAGTTCCAATAAATCTAGGGAGTCTAATCCCATATCCACAAGTTTTTTGGAGCTTGCATAAGCTGCTTGATATTGAGAACCCATTATCTGAGAGATACAGTCCTCAACGATATCGCATAAGGCTTCGTTTTCTATTGATTGAGACCTTGTATTTAGCGTTTCTTCAATTAAAGATGGCTCTGGCCAGCTTTTTACACTTAAAAAGTTATTTTTGACTGCTGATTCAGTAAATTTACTTTGGTATGTTTGCAAGTTATATTCAATTAAAATTCCTGTTCCTAGATTGTCCGTATCTTCTGGACGATAGTTGGGGATGATTCCTTTGATTCTGGCTCCTCCCAACTCGTGGAATCGCACAATTGGATCTAAAAGCTGACCTTGCTCATTTCGCAGTTTAAGGTATTCTGTAATTGGCATATGAGAGTGAGTAACATATTTTTTACAACGGGTTACACCTACTACACTCTCAATCCCGCTAGAGAGGGTGCAGTATTGGAGCATAAACTCTCGCAATTGATCGCCCAGTCCTCGTTCCTGAAATTCGGGGAGAACATTTATGCCCAGCAATTGGATGACTGTTCCCTGCGGATTATGGAGCAACGGTACTTGCTGGTAAGTCGTGTTTTGTAGAATCGCAGCGTTGGTAATCCTTTGAGAATACATCACAGCTACAATTTGCTCATCCCAAACTACAACCAGATGCCCGTTTGGGTAACGCTCAATTCTTTGCTGGATGTCATCAGCAGACGCTCGTAAATGCTTTGGCCAACACTGGGTTTCCAAGTTGATTAAAGCGGGTAGATCTAATAAATGTGGATGACGAATCTTGTAGGGTCTGTTTTCAAAGTAGTTGAGGGTAATGCGGCTAAAGGAAAAAGTTTTCGGGTATTTTACAGAAAACTTCGATTTTGGAAATAGACCAACTTCCGCCGCCGCCATGAGAAAAACTTTGGCTTCTACAAGATATTGTTGGGAAAACCCCTGAACAGCATCGAAATGCAAGTTTTCACTTTTGTTTAGAAACTGGTAAACTATCTCTGGTTCCAAACAGTGAACTTCCAAAATAATTAAACCATGCTTGGTGACTACAGAAGACCATTTTTCTAGGTGTTCTACCAAGCTTTGTATCATGATGTGGGGAGGAATAGACGCGCCACTGGGATCAATATAGACTCCCTGATAGGGTATGTGTTTGCGAATCTCCAGTTGTTCTGTTTTCTGAGGCGAGATAAAGGGGCGATCGTGATCGAGGAATGAGCGGATATGCAGAATATTCTCTGGATCGTGAATTCCATGAGTCTTTAAATCCTCCACCATTTGTTCCGGCTGCCCGATATCTCCCTGCAAAACTATATGAGGAAGGTCAGCAAGAGTTCGTGCACTGGCTGTTAAAGAAGCTTCATTATAATCTACTCCAATCAACAATAAGGGATATTGTTCGATTGCTTTGCCTCTAGCAGATCTGAACCGGATAGTTTCCCATACTCGTTTAAGGAGAGTTCCATCGCCACACCCCATATCGGCAATATATTTAGGCTGTTCTTCCAAGGGAAACCGATTGAATATTGAGAGAATGCTTTCCTCTAGGTCGGTGAAATACTTTTGGTGTTGAAATCCGCTTCCAATTACATTAAGAGTACGATCAATGTGACTTTCTTGCCCTAAAGCATTTCTTCGGAATACTGAAAGACAATTGCCAAATAATACGTCATCCATACGGGATAACATAGGAGTATAGGAAGCGACTATGGCAGTATTCAAAGCTCGCTCTTTAATAAACTGACCCAATTTAGTGAAGGTCAAATGACCTGTTTTAAGCTCAATCCAACCAAGGTTAGTAAATAACTTGATCAAATGTTTTTGAATCGGAGAACTTAGTGAGGAAAACAAAGGTTTTCTTTCAGACTCCTCAAACAAGTTGTACTTGTGGAGTGCCAGTAACAGTGGAATAACTAGAAGTCCATCTAAAAAATCGGCAATTAAGAGGTTATCTATATTCCACCGTTGGCAAGAGTACTCAATCCATTTTTTGAGCAGATCTGGCTGTTCTCCTTGCAAGTATGATTCTATTGGCAGTAGATACAACTGAAGGACATCTTCTGGAATTGCCTTATAATTGGCTGCTTCTGGGGTCAAAGAGTATTTCCCCTGCTCGTTTCGAGAAAGCCAATGCAGAGATTCAAGCATCCTCAAAGCGACCTGGAAATGTCCACTATTCGCTTTCAGTTGTTCGCTCATTTGCTCACAAGAGAGAGTTCTTTCACGGGCAAGTAAATTGAATAAACCTCTTTTTTTACAGGCGATAATAACTGGAATAGCTACAAATCCGTGGTTATATGTATTAATGACTTCTAACATGATTGTTTTCTAAAGATTGTTGAGGTTTTGACAAATTCGTTAAAAGCCGTACTAGATTAAAAAAATGGTTTTTGACTAAATAACCTTTACTTAAGTTAACGCCCTTAACCTAAGCTTCCAAATCATCTCAATACAACAGACTCTTTCGCGACTGTGTCCCCAGCGATAACTTGAGCTGCAACGATAAAGCTCACCGACGGCAATGGATGGAGCGTGTCAGGTGCAACGCCCTGTTAGCTTTTATCCAGGTGTAGCTGCTGTATGCCCTTGCGCTTAACAGAAAGTTCACCCGTACGCGAGACCATGACCATTGTTGTTGATCCATGGCGTTGATGTCTGTCCCGGAAATGATCTCCATCTACTAGGAGCAATCTGAATTCAGGGTTTCCAAATTCCTTGAACTGGGCTTGCACATCTGTGCAAAATTGTTTTGGCTCCATCGTTGTTACGTTCCCGCTGCTAACATACAGTGAAGGAAATTGAAGGCATAACTGCTGTAATCCAGCCAAATGGGCAGCAAACAACAGAACATGATTTTTATTTAGGGAGGGTAGAAGGAATGCCGGCACCTCAATATCGTTCTTTACTGGACACAGCACTGTCATTTTTTGTTCAACAAGACATTTTTCAGCTATTTCCATGCCGTATTGGTCGAGATTGAAATATTGTTTTACAGCCTCGAACCTTCCGATGAAAGAAGCCACATGTTGATCGAGCGATCTACGTTTGACGCTATTGATGATTACTGGAGAAACAGCTACTACCACATATGGCAAGGGAGAAGGGTTGGGCAAGACAACAGGCTGTCCTTCGCTAAGGTGCCGTTTGATTTCTAAAAGTGCTTCATCGCCATATTTAATAACAGTGACATCCATGTATTACATCTCCTTGACTAACTGGAGTAGTGTATCGTTAGATACTGTACCTTCTGTCTGTGAAGCTTCCATGACTTTTGAGTAAAGAAGATGAAAGTTTATAGACGAGGTGTCTACACCAATCTCTTGCAGTTTTTCACGCAGTCCCACAAGTCCGCTGTGTCTTCCAACAATAGACTCAATATTACGACCAATAACTTTCGGATCGAATGTGCTGTTTTGAATGTTTTGAGCAAGTGAATGGTGTATGCCTGTTTCAACAGTAAAAGTGTCTGGGCCAACAAACGGTTGATTTGATGCAAACTGGAAACCAGTCAGCTTGCTCAACTCACAGGCAATCTTGTAAAGACTGTCAAGACGGCAGCCACAGTCGAATAATGGATTATTTTTCTCAAAATAACTGGCGTACGCCAGAATCTGTTCAAGTGATGTATTTCCACCAGCATCACCCATTCCGCCTATAGTTGCTTCCACCTGATTGGCACCAGCATTAATCGCTGCCACAGTATTGGCGAGGGCAAGCCCCATATTATTATGACAATGAATAGATAGGTCGATACCTGCCGGTAAGCTCTCTTTTATAAAACTCACCAAAGATGCCAGACTATCTGGATTCATAGTACTCTGACTATCCGCAATTGCTATGCATGTCGCACCAGCATCCGCTACTTCACAAGCCAATTCACTCAGAAAATACTTGTCTCGGTTACCACTGTAAATCAGATAATACTGTACAGCCGGAAAAATATCTCGCCCATAGATCACTGCCTGACGCGATGAATCAATGATCCTTCTATGGATATTGCGGTCATTCGCATGGCGAGTGTATAGTTCATACGGCATAACCCATGTCGTCAATCTAGAGCGGTCTATATGATGTTTTACCGCACTGTAGGCTGCTTTAATGTCTTCTGGCATATGTCTAGCCAATACACTTAACTGGACTTTGTTGGTTGCATCAGCGATCGCATAAGCACCCTCCCAATCAAGCGTTGAGGCGATGGGAAATCCTGCATCAATTATATCGACGCCCATCGCTTCCAGTGAAACTGCAATATCAGCTTTCTGCCTGGGCTCAAGATGAATAAACGCCGCTTGTTCTCCATCCCGCAATGTGGTTTCAAAAATTTTCATTTGCTTTTGTCTCTCAACTTTAGAAGCAGTAACTGCATTACGCAAGGCACTACTACAAACTGAGGTTTTAGCTTAATCGAGCAGAACCCCGTAGAAAAAACGGACAGTTATAGCTGACACCCGCGCATGATTTCGCTACACATACAAAGCCTGCGCAAGCAGGCTTTAAATTTCTAGACTGTGCAGGCAGACAGAAAATTTCCCTCTTCTTGAAGAAGAGTTCAGTTATAAAGGTGAACCATTAGGATACATCAGTGCTATCCGTTTTTGACGGATTTTGGCTTCCTCTAAACAAAATTCTTCAATTTGTTTAACTACGTCTTCAGAGATTCCAAGTTTCTTTGCTGCTATGAGTACTACATTCCGTTCTTGTTCACTATATTCTTTATCAGCAGAACAAGCTTTGATCGCATCATAAATTACCCAACGTCGCGATTCATTGGATGTATGAGAACGACTAACTAGTGCCTCTATATCTTCATCAGCTTCATAAACTTTGAGTTTTTCAAGAATTTCAGGTCCGCAACCGCAGGCATCGGCAAGTCCAAGCACCCAATCTCTTTCTTCATCTGTTAGTGTCCCATCGCCGTTAGCACAAGCAAGAAGTGCTTTGAAGTAAACTTCATAAGCGTCTAATGGACGCTGTGTTAAACTGTACTGCTCATTCAAAAACCACAAAGCGCCTAAATAACTCTTTTTTTCTGAAATATTGGTAGCCATTTTATTTCCTTGAATTGTCCAATTAATTTTGGAAACTACAGATTTGATTATAATGATTATTGATCTTAATTAATCATTGATTAATTATTTTTATATTTTTAAGCTTATCTGTCTAGTTAACTGTCTTAACTGTCTTAACTGTCTTATCTGTCTTAACTGTCTTAACTGTCTTAACTGTCTTAACTGTCTTAACTGTCTTAACTGTCTTATCTGACCTTGCATTTTCATTCTTGAACTTATAATTTTTTGAAAAATATTTATTCATGTAAATTGCTTAACTGTCTTAACTGTCCTTGCATTTTATGAGCGATTATAATATTATTCAAAACTGACACTCAAACAAAGCTACAGTCAATTAGCAGCTAGAAATCAAAACTTATGTATGACATCAAAAAAGTTGGTTCATCGTGGATACTTAATTGGTTCTTTGGTTTTAACCAGATTCCTACAAATGAGGATTCTTGCATTTACATGAAATCAGTTTTATGTTGCGCTAAAGGAGATGGAGTTCTCTCAAGCGAAGAAAGGGATTGGGCTATTGGATTCGCTGGATCTTGGGGAGTAGCAGACTGGGTGATTTCAGAGCTAAAAACATATTCGGCGGATGAAGATTTAGCAGAAGTCATTGCTCGCTCTCCTCAAGTATCCATAGCACAGAGAGATATACTTCTCACTGCAATTTGGGTTTGTGCTGCTGATGGAGAACTGCATGAAAAAGAGAAGATAAAAATTCGGGAAATGGCGTCTATTCTGGGGGTAGAAGAAGAAATAGTAGAGCAGTTAGAGCAGCTACAACAAGAAGAATCAGCACTACGGCACAAGCGCATTAACCTCTTATATCCGGAAAAAAGCCCCTATTAATAATCTATATCCAGCACGTAAAACCCTAGTATCAAATAAGCTTAGGGTTTAAGCAATGTAACTAGGATTTACGCACTGTACAAATAGGACATCATGTGTGTGAACAGAATTTGATTGTTTCAGGGTTTTGACAATTACCGCTACATAGGTGACGATTGCGATTCGGGGCAGTGCGTGAAGCGCGATGGCACGTATGCGCAAAGCGCAGGCACTCTCGGCGCGTAGCGTGTCGCTTTGCGACTCAGTGCCCGCCATAGGCGATCGCACTTAATATGATCCAAGAATCCGGTTTTCATGCCTCAAACCCATATCTCATATTTAGTATTTCCTGGCGTAAGTCCTACTAACATTTTCCCTTGATTGAGAATTGACAAAAATTTCTTGCGTAGATTGAATTAGGAGGAAAATTGCTAGCTTTTAAGATATATCCAAAACTCTACGAGAGTTTAAGAAAAGGTTGGGAAGATTTTAATAGCAGCCAAGAATACAAGTTATTTCATGATTTTTTTGAATTTCTTTTACAAGCGGGATTTGACGAAAGTCAATACAGAAAATCTATTCCCAACCCAGCTTATGATAATGCTGCTAAAATCATTGGAAAGTATTTTTTGGCAACAGCAAGACAGCTTGAAATTTACTTTGACGAGATTTTTCCTGGCAATTTTTCTATATCAGAGGAAGGTGAAAAAGAGGATTTTGTTATTCGAGTGTTTTATTTAACCGCTTTTTATCGAAATCAGCCTTTATGCCTTTTCTCAATTAAATTTCCTCATTATCATGAAAATTTTGGCTTTCCACTACCACCAGAATTAGAAATAGTAAAGTTGTACGAAAAGTGTGATTAGCAAAAAAAATCTTTCTTCAATCAAGAATTTATTCTATTTTCTCTGCGTACATATACGGTTTTTTCAATTTGAGTGTCCTGAGTCTAATTGAGAAAAACTATTAATTAATTTTAAGCAATTTAAATTGAAAAACCTAGCATTGGCAGTCTCAACTTGCTTTAACTAGTTGTGTACATTTTCGTATCAGCATTTAGCGTTTCTGACTTTATACGTATTAAATGTTGCTTTCATAAAGGCAAAAGTAAAAATGAATCATATACTTCCTGATTTAGATTCTCTGAGATCTTGCACCATTCTCAATAACCGTAGGGTGGGCACTGCCCATAACGTAAAAATAAGGTTTTGAGGGAACTCTAGGCAGTGCCCACCTTACAAAAATTGCAATAACGCAACTGGTGCAAGATGTGAGCGCCCCACGAGGGGGAAGTCAAAAATCAAAAGTCACGCATTCAAAAGTATTAAGCCTCCTCGCAAAAAATGAAAGAAGCACATTTTTATTAGCTTTGGTGAAAGCCTTGCTGTATAAAGGTTAGAAAATGTGCATCTTAGGAGTTCTCCTGTTGCTGTGGTTGGAGGAGGAGTTGCAGGAATTTGGGCTGCTTATAAACTCATTAAGGCAGGAATACCTACAACTTTAATTACTTATTTGGATAAAGATAGAGGCGGCATACAAGGTTCAATTGAACAAGAAGATATTTTTTTAAATAGTTTTGCAGTATTTGGCGTAAGTGCTTAATCTTGCCAGGGCTAGCTTAAGTTGATAATATCAATCACGTTATCTCAATTATTTGACATTGATGCTGAGAATATGAATATACTAATTCTCCTGGCAGAAGTTGTATTTTTAATACTCATTTTCTCCCTGTTGAACTGGGTGATTGGAATAATCTTCAGGCAGTTTGCTAAGGTTTCTTGGTTTCAAGGCAGAACTGCAAATATTACCTTCTTGCGCCGCAATATCAGCAGACTTGTGATTTTCATTTGTGTGGTGTTGTGTCTTGCGCTGATTGCTGTGAATGGGATGGTGATTTATCGAGGCGGAAACGTAAAGGAATTCCAACTTAACTTCATTCGCACTATTCCGACTGAATTCTGGGTCAAGCTTGTTACGGCGAGCTTAAAAACTGTTAGCCTACTGATACTGGTTAAGTTCAGCATACCACCCTTACACCGGGGTATAGACTGGGTTTGCGATTACGCCAAGAAGGTTGATCAAATCAAGGCTAACGATGAGAGTACTGAGGCTTTTTTTAGGGTCTTAAAAAGAATTATCACTCATACTCTTTGGATATCATCTGCTATCTTATGCGCTAAATTTTTCTACCTTCCAGAAATCGTTTCCAGATATCTTTACATTGCCTTAAAAATCTATATCATCGTCACAGTTGGTTTACTCATTGTCAAAGCTGTTGCTACTATCGTTGACACCCTTGATGCCCTTAGTCTTAAATACTCCAGTTCTAACAATCTGCTGCGTTTATACGAGCGTTTACGCCACCTGATTCCACTTTTCAAAAAATGTTTGGAATACGTCCTGTATGTCGCCATAGTAAATCTCGTTGTTCCAGAAATAGAGTTTATCGCTTGGATAAGTGCTTATACGCCCACAATTGTTCAGATTATTGGGGTTTTCTTTATCAGCAATGTTTTGATAGAAGTCGCCTACTTCATCCTTGATGAGTTCTACCTAAAAACTACAGATTCAAATGATTCACAGCGACAGAAACGGCTGACGCTCATTCCGTTAATGCGGAGTTTCGCGAAATATTTCATTTATTTCACTGCCGGAGTTACCATACTCAAGCTCATTGGCATTGATCCTGCGCCTATCTTAGCAGGTGCAGGAATTGTAGGTATAGCAGTTGGTCTTGGGGCACAAAACCTGATTAATGATGTCGTTTGTGGATTTTTGATCCTGTTTGAAAACTATTACTTGGTGGGTGACTATGTCCAAGTTGGGAAAGTAGACGAAAGAGATATTGAGGGGATTGTGGAGGCGATTGAGTTGAGAACGACTCACGTCCGACATCCCGATGGTCAATTGCAGATTATTCGGAATGGGGATATTGGATCAATTATCAACTATTCTAAACAGTATATATATGCAAGGGTAGAAATTAGCGTTTCCTATGACTCCAATTTAGATTATGTGTATAGAGTGGTTGAGAAGGTAGGACAGCAGTTAAAGGCGGATGAGCAGGATGTTCTGGAACCCACGCGAGTAGCTGGAATAGAAAACTTTGGGGAAGATAACCTGTTGCTTCTGACGCTGACGAAGGTCAAGCCTGGAAAACACCTTCATATTCAGCGTGTTCTCCGCAAGATATTAAAGGAAACTTTTAGTCAGGAAGAAATTGAAATTTACGGTTTTTCTAAGAATTGATACTAGAACACCAATTCAGTATTCAGACTTGGAGCTAAAAAACCGGTTTTTTTGTAGAGACGCGCCATGGCGCGTCTCTACAGGCAACGAAAAATTAATCTTTTCAGGAACAGAAACCGGGTTTTTGGGATTAGTGAATCGGTGTTCTAGTACATGACAGCGGAAATAAAGCTACCCTTCGGGTATGCCTATGGCTAACGCCACGGCTATCGCCGTTCGCGCAGCGTCTCCGGAGGAGATACGGCACGCCTGACGGCGAACAGCAGTCGCCTGCTGTCGGGAAACCCTACCAAGAGCGCTGCTTCACCATTACAAACCAGCAAAAGAGTTACGGTATAAGTATGCGTGACTTGTTAGCTTCACTTTTGACTTCCGCCCTGCGGTACTAGCCCTTTTAACTGGAGTTTAGCTCATTTCACTCAAACAATGACTTCAACATTACTGTTTTAACAAGAAAGAATTCAGGAGTCAGGAGCCAGAATTCAGAATTGAATTCTGTGCGACTGGAGGATGAATAAACGGTGAAACACCACACTAAATTGAAAATTTGGTGGTGCTTCGTTTGTGGCGGGTCTGAATCCCCCACTGATTGATTCTGACGAATGACTTCTGAGTTCTAAATTCTTTTTCAACTTTTGGCTTTCTCCCCATCATCAATCAGTCAGAGCAATGCTGGACAAATCTTTATCTAGTAGTGGCTGCTCTGATTTGGCGAGGTCTTCTAATAAACTTGCAGCAACTTTTGCCTGTTGTCTATTATTAGTGGAGGCTAGAGCTTCGCTTAAAGCGTCGTACCACATACCTGCTTCAGCATATAAATTAACTCTTTCGGAGGGTTCCCCTTGATTAGAAAGCGCAATTTTCAAATTTGATGGCATTGATACAACCTCCATCTCTGCGCGAACAAGTAAATTGCGCGAGGGACGGTTACGGTTGCACAAACTTTCCAATTGCCAAAGATATTTTTTACCCACAGTTAAACCTTGTGCCTGCTGTGGTAAGGATAGTGCCATAATCCCTGGCGAGCTTTGTAACTGTTGCTTGTAAGCGAGCTTGCTTGGTTGGTCGTTTGTATCAAACTCGTAGAGTGTGAATTCCATAGGGATGTGTTGTGAGTGAGGTACAAACCAAGCAAACGTTGGGTGAAGCGAAGTCGTTTGACCGACGTGTGTCACAGGGGCAAGTAAGATGACTGGGCGCACATCGTTTGCTTGGCACCCCCCTCTAACACCTGAGGAGTCCGTATAACCACTGGGCGGCTTTTGAGTGCGGGGTGGTTTGTATGCAGCTTGCGCCGCTTGAGTAAACAAAAGTGTAATGGTCAAAACACAACTTGTTAAAAATTTGGCATTAAAAAGTTTGTGCAAGAGCCACTCTCTCTGAGTCATCTTCATATCCTCTCCGGCATTGCACTAAAAAAACAAGAGTAAAATCTTAAAAATTCAAAGCGGCTTTTCTACGAATTCCCTGACTTTTCAATATAGAGGAAATTACGTAGAAAATTCCTATTAAAACATTCTTTAATATTTGTATATAGTGGAATTTACATAACTTTAATTAGAACGGTTAACTATTCAATCACTAACGTTTTACTATTAATATCTTCTCATGCAGTTATGTCAATTCCAGAGGGGAAATAGAATCTTGATAAAAAGGCGAAATTGTAAAGATATTATGGCTCATTTTCCCAGGGTAACAATTACCAAAAGTACAATTTGGCTATGGGCCAAGATAACTCGCAAAGAGTGCCTTTAGGAGAAAGAGGCGATCGCCTAAATTTCCCTTTAAGTTGTCGCGCCAATGACCTAAACTGGTGCGTTCCGTGACCTTCTTTAAATGAGTTAATGCCTAAGCCATCATCTATAATGCTCAAAGTGTACCAGCCTTCATAAGTCGTACAGGTGACTTCTAGCTTTGTGACTCCTGTGGCGTGTTTACCGACGTTGCACAAAGCTTCTTCCAGAAATCGACACAGTCCTAACTTTTGTTCTGTATTTAAATGTCGATTATCAATAGGCTCAAATGTACGGATTTTAACTCGCAGTGTTTTAAAACAGGGAAAATCCCGCTCTAAGGTATGGTTATAAACTTGATAGAGAAGTTCATGAATGGGGTCTTGTAAATTTAGAATCAGACCTTTTCCTAAATAAAGACAACTATCTTGGGCAAGAGGTTCTTGTTGCAAAAATTCATAAATTCCCCGCAGTTCTTGATTCAATTTTTCAAGTTCTTTTTCAACTTCGCCAAGTAATTCGTTCGCTGGTAAATCTCTGTCTCTGACACGCTTTAAAGCTTTAGCAAGGGTTTGCAATGGTCCGTTGTGAATCGTTTCAAATGTGCGTTCAATCACGGTTTGGCGAGCGTTAATTCTAGAACGCCAAGCTTGGTCGTATTGATATAAGGCGGTCATGCCTATACCATTCAAAACTAAAACGAGCATTGCTGGTGTTACTGGAACCCACAAACCCCAAGTCAGGAGGAACAAATAACTCAGGACGACAAGATAAGTGCTAGCAATGAAAACAGCTAAAAGATTGATCCACGGGAATTTCGTGAGTCTGGCAAAACCAATTCCCAAGATACCCCAGCCCAAAATCCATACATATTCCCACCCTTCTAACCAAGATTGTAAAAGTGGTCGTTTGTCAAGCACAGCACTGATGATTTGAGAAATGGCATGTGCTTGAATTTCCACTCCATAAACTCGCCCTGGTGCAGTTTTGGTAGATGGAATTGCAGAAGTCGTTATCCAGTCTTTGATGCTTGGGGCGATGATCCCGATAATCACGATGCGATCGCGTATCCACTCGGGTTGAAAATTTCCCGTTTTAATATCATTAAGAGTAATCGTTCTAAATCGTTCTCCACCACTACGAAAATTGAGTAGTACCTGAACTCCACCATCATCAGCTTGCACGTAACCCCCAGTGTTTGCCAAAAACCGAGGTAGTTCGGTTTTTCCAAACCTCATAGCAGCCGAGTCACGAATACCGTTTTCTAAGGTTATACCTTTATGAGCCAGATAAGCACTTGCTAGAGATAGCGATAAAGAGAGCTTGTATTCTTTAGGCGTTGGTGTAGCTAGCAAACTGCGTCGCAATTTGCCATCATTATCCGTAATTTGGTCTGCAAAACCAACTTGTTCGGGAGGTAATGCTGGTGGTGGCGCAACTTGCTCAGGCAAGACTTTTTCAATAGCAATTAAATTTTTGATATCCTTAAATGCAGCCACAAGTTCGCGATGACCAGGCTCAACAGGTAAATCTCTAAAAATATCAATACCAATCACCCGAGGCTTGTAAGTTTGTAATTTTCTGACAAGCGCTGCAATTTCTTTATCCGGGATAGGATACTTTCCGACATTGCGGATATCCTTTTCGTCAATTCCTACAATCAGGATGCGTTCATCGATAGGTTCCTCAGAACGCAGACGAAGAAAACTATCAAAAGCTAGCCACTCTAAAGATTGCATAGAACCAGTGAGACGAACAACAATCACTAGTCCAATCACTGCAATGCCTGGTAATGCACCCACACGCCAAATGGCAATTTCATCTTTGATTATTTTCCAAATTCCAGGCTGCATTAGAAGTGTGAATTGAGCAGGTTTTTTTGTAAAAATTCTATTGTAAGTAGGTCGGCGTGATTAAACAAACTTATGTCAAGAAATGTAAATTGACGTGAAACGCTTGTAGTAAGTGCTTTAGCGCTAAAGCGCTTACTACAAACAAAAAATGTATATTTGTGGCGACCTACTTAAATTCTAAAAATCTATTTTGATTTCCAATTCAATATTTTTTACAATTTCAATCTCTATAAAATTCGTCATAGATTATGAGTTTATCCTTTTTCATAACTCTGAACTCACAACTAATCTATTAACCCTTCTTCCCTGGCTGTCATTTCTGTTTGAATTCGGATATTTTTTCCATCGTCAGGATAAACGTTTAAAGCGTCTTGCAGTTTACTCCAGTAATGACGCACCATCCTTTCAGAGACACACATTCGCTCTGCGATCGCCTTATCTTGTAATCCTTCCTCAAATGCTAGACTTAGCACCCTGAGCCACTCTGGTTTCACTTCCAATCCAGAATGAATTCCTTTTATATCTTTGGTATGAGTTAATCCCTGCAATGCCCAATCAACTCTCGTTAACATTTCTTGACTAGAAAGACTTTTATCCGCAACAGTGAAGCCTCCTTTATGAGCATCAATGTCAGGTCTAATGCGTACTATTGTTCTGACATGAGCGCTTTGGACAACAATATTCAAGTTGGGGAACTCCTTCATGAAAGTCCTGAGAAGTTGAACGCCCGTATCAGGTCGTGCCATCATCCCAGTATTCTCCGGAATGGAAAGATCCATAACCACGAGGTCGGGCTGCGAATTCATCACTTGATTGAGAGCATTCTTAGCAGTTAGAGCAGTGATGAGTTCCGCATCTGGGTATTGTTTTCGCAGGACATCTATGGTCCCACCTAAAACTGATTCGTGGTCATCAATAACCAAAATTTTCAGCAATGCCTTCCCTGATAAAGTTTGTCTCATTTGTTATACCCTCGTCAATCCTATTTATGTATCATTATATACAAATAAAATAAAGATAAGAAATCGGCTGATGTTTAATTCATCAATTATATTTAGTTTGCTAACGACTACAAGTTATAACTTACTTCCAGCAAAAGTACCAGACTATGGTGAGATTTTTGATACGGTAAAAGCATTTCCCTGATGTTAAGATTTTAAAATTTTTGCAAAGATATTTTAATTCTGGTAGACTAGAAGAAGAAATAAGTGTATAAGGATCAGGATAAGTTATTCGCACAATCAACTGACCTATATTTTGCTGTTCTTCTAAACTGATATCAATTGATATTGGCGTTAAAACTTCTGGCAAAGTTATTCTCAGTAACTCCTCTAAAGCTGTGACAACTGTCAAACTGCATCCAACTGACTCCTGTCGCCAATAAGCTGGCATATCAATATGAAAATATAGGTGTGGATGAGATGTTCTCCAAGGTTCTAAGAGGCAGTGAATTGCTAAAGGCAAGCTATCTTGAAGGTATGCTGGAAATAAGCGATCGCTTAATTGCACTAAAGATTGATGGAACTGATCAATTTGTTTTAAGCAATCTTGAGTTTTGTTGAACGACAACTCCAAGTTATCTACGCTTAACATCTCTAGGCTACGACGAATTGCGAAAGACTCTTGCAACAAACCGTCTCGGATTTTCTCCGCTTCTTGAAAGAGTTTTATAGATTGCCTACAAGACCACCACTGTAATGCCTCTTGAGTTGTATGCTCAGAAGCTAGAAACCGGATCAGGGTGACGAGGTAGATAATTAAGAATATAATGGGTGTACACAATGTTAGCCTCACAAGACATCGTTATGTTATTTATTTTCCTAGCATAATAAAGAAAGGCTAGGCACGGCATTGTATCTTTGTGCAAAATATAATAGTTAGAATACGTCACTTTTATTTCTCAAAACTGCATAGAGAACAAAATCATTAAGAATTCGTCATTCAGCTATTGCACATTTCATTAATATATTGATTTGTCATAAGTCAGATTTTCCACTTAACAAGAGCCAGAGGCTCTAATATCTCGTTACCAGGTTGAACCTGGTAACGAGGGTTTGGAGGCTTCGCCGACTCACTGTTGCAACAGGTGCAAAATCTCAGATAAGTCATTTATCGTTTTTAACAAGAAATGATAAATCAGCCAATATCATCTCTAATTTTTATTTTTTATCAATCAATTCACTGAAAATGTAAGACTTATTGCGTTCATTAAAAAAAAGAATAATTAACCACAGATGGGATCAAAGAGATGGAATCTTGTCTATATAATATCATGTTCAGCTAATTAGTTATGATTCCCACGTTGACTGCACCCCACACGCCAGTCGCCTAGGTCGGGAAACCCTCCAAAGGGCGCTGGCTCCCCTTTATCCCCTCCCCGCTTGCGGGGAGGGGACGTGAAGCGTAGCTTTACGGGGGTGGGGTTCTTCAGCAATGATAAGTAATCAACCGAACTTGATATAAATCATCAACTATAGCAATTCTAAATCATTTGTAAAACTCTCTGTTGTCTCTTTTCTTGGCGTTCTTGGCGTCCCTTCGCTTCGCTCGAGGGCAGGCTTGGCGGTTTGTTTCAAGGTAATTTTCACTTCGCAGATAGGACTGCTATATGAATTGGTAAATCTTAATGAGTGCTTATAAATCTGATATTAATCTTGCCCTTCTAAGCATAAATTGAAGCGCTGTTTCTTCTTTGGAAATAATGTCAGCTTTGGCATCCATTCCGGGTTGAATAAGGCATTTACGATTCTGATTTCCGAAGGAAAGACGTTCTGGTGTAATTGTTGCTTCAAAGTAGCTAACAGATGGAATTGTACCCGTATTATTACTTTGAGGTGTGATTGCGTCTGGAGAGAGAGCACCAACAACACCTTTGAGCGTTCCATAATCAGGATAGGGACAAGCGTCAACTCGCAATTGCACGGTTTGACCAACGGCGACCTTTTTAATTTCAGCAGCAGGAACCATTGCTTTAATGACTAAAGGAGCATTCTGCGGCACAATTTCAGCAATGGCTTCTGACGGGTTTACTACCTGACCAGGATTTCGCAAATTCAGCTTGAGAACAACGCCATTACTGGTGGCACGAATCACGCTATTTTTCCTCTGAAGATTATTTTTCTCCACTTCTTTTTGAGATTGTCTGATTTGGTTTCGCATTTCTATTTGTCGCTGAATTAAAGCCTTTTTCTCTCTGATAAAAGCAGCGACACCAGCTTCTCCTTTAGCAGTTTCTTGAGCAATTCTTTCTTGAGCGATCGCCACTATTGCTCCACTCGGATTGAGTGCAGCTTTAGCCGTTTGAAGATTTGCCTTGGCAATGTCCACAGCTTTTTGTTCAGCCTGAACAGCTGCTTTTGTTTGCAAGACAATAAGTTGCTTTTCGTCGAATTGACGCTGAGCAATTACGCCTTCTTTAACGAGCTGTTCAAAACGGTCTTGTTCTTTAATAGCAAAGACTAAATCAGTCTTTGCTTTTTGTGTACCAACTTCAGATTTTTGTAAATTTGCCTCTGCTGCTAGCACTTCGCTTCTAGCTCTAATTTGTTGCTCTTGATATTCACGTTGATTACGTGCCAAATCGGCTTTCGCAGAAGCGACAGTTCGTTCTATAACTCTCTTTTCAGCCTCAATTTGGGTATCTAAAGCTTTCATTTGAGCATCAATTTGAGCTAGTTGTAAATTTCCTTCCTGGATATTGCCTTGCAATTGGTTATTTTTGATGTGCAATTCCGTATCATCCAATTGGGCGATGATATCGCCCTTTTTGACAATCTGATTTGTTTTAACAAAGATACTTTTAATAGTTCCTTCCATGGACGGTTGTACGAGCCGGATTTCTCCTGTAGGACGCACAGTCGCGGGAGCTTTCACAGTGACATTGTATTTAATGTATGAAGAGAGGGCGATCGCAGCACCAACATTCGCAACGAGAAATATTCCAGCTAAAGATGTCCAACGGCTAACAGGAGGAAGAAAGTCTTCAGTACCAACCGAGGGAAGCAGTTTTTGATGATGAGTATAAAGCATAATTGAGAATTAGTAATTACTGATGAGTTTTTGGGTCATTCTTAGTAGTTAGTTATTGTTCCACTAACGACTAGCCATTAACTATTAACCACTTGCTAAGGAATTAAAAAGTCCAAATGGTCGCCTGGTTTAGAGCGTAACTCTTTCAAAGAACCTTGAAGTTTCAACTTACCCTGTTCTATCAACACAATCCAATCAGCGCGATTAATCACTTTAGGACGGTGAGTAATTAGAATCGTGGTTTTACCGCGACGATGTTCAAACAACCGATCCAAAACTTGGGCTTCGCTCACTGGATCAAGTCCAGAAGTAGACTCATCTAATATGAGGACGGCTGGATCTGTAACGATCGCTCTTGCAATTGCCAGTCGTTGACGTTGTCCGCCCGATAGATTCGCACCAAATTCACCCAAAACAGTTTGATATTTATCCGGAAGCTTACTAATAAAATCATCTGCCTCAGCAATTTGGCAAGCTCTCACAATCTGCTCAAAAGAAACATAAGGTGTTCCTAAGCGAAAGTTTTCCATAATCGAACGACTCCAAAAGTGAGCATCTTGCGGAACGAGAACCACTTGCTGACGCAGACAATCAAGCGAAAGGTCTTGTAAGTTATAAAGCCCTATGCGAATATTACCTGATTCAATTGGATATAAGCCGGCAATAAGTTTAGCTAAGGTACTTTTACCACAACCAGATTTACCGATGAGAGCAACAACTTGACCACCAGGAATTTTTAAAGAAAAGTCTTCTAATAAATCAATCCGACCAGCATAATGAAAGTTAACATTTGTACAAATAATGTCAGTATCTCCAGGAATGTTCGCAAAAGGTTTTCTTCCATCACCTTGATTTTCCGGAGTGGCATCTATAACTTCTGTCAGGCGTTGCGTTGCCGTTTTAGCACGAGTAAATTCATCGACAAAACTGATAACACTACCAATTAAACCAAGAAAACTGCCATTCATCGAGCTAAAGGCAAGGAGCTGTCCAATACTGAGATTTTCCAATGGGTTAATGACTAAATTACCGCCAAACCAAAGCAAAACAATACCACCAATACCGGAAATAAAACTAGAGAAAGTATGGTTGATAATGCTAATCTGAATTGTGCGTAATGTGAGGTTAGAAAGTTTACTAAATCGGCTTTGTAATTCATCCCAAAATTGTGGTGCAGCAGTGGTTGTTTTAATGGTAAGTGCGCCTTTAAAGCTTTCAACTAACACACCTTGTGTTTCTGCTTCTGTCACTAAAAGCTCACGAGTTTTTTGCTGCAAGCTTGGTTGAAATACTATAGTAGATAGCGTCATTACCACAGCGATGACTACAGCAACTACAGTGAGTTTCCAGCTATAAAAAACCATGAAACAAAAAGAAATCAGCGCAATAAAAAATTGGCTCGGTAAGCCAACAATAATTTGGGCAACTAACTGATTAATTTGGTCAATATCTCGCAGGCGGCTAATGATTTCTCCACTACGACGAGATTCGTAGTAAGAAAGAGGTAAGTGCAAAATTTGTCGTCCAAATTCTAGGACTAACCCTAATTGCAAGCGTTGTGCAAAGTGAGCGATTAAGTTAGACTGCACAAACGAAAGGCTGCTGGAGATAAAATTCATCACAACCACGGCGATCGCCACAGTTGTGAGCAGCTTAGTATCACCGCGAACCAGCACATCATCAGTTAGGATTTGCAACAGAAAAGGCGAAGCTAAAGACAGCAGTCCCAAAATGAGGTTTAAGGGTAATGCTTGCGCTAGGATTCCGCGAAAAAGCCACACCCGCTTGAAGAAACGCAGAAACCCACCAACTTGATCGTTCTGTTGGGCAAAAAAGCGTACTGGATCTGGTTCCAGCAACAGCATCAACCAATCTGCACAACCCTCTGCTAAATCTTGTTTGGAAAGGTAACGGACGCCCACCGCTGGATCAGCAACGACACATTTGTTCCCCTTCTTCCCGTATAAAACAACCCAGTGGTTTCCTCCCCAATGAATAATTGCTGGTAGGGGCGCTTCCTTTATCTTGTTGAGGAGTTCCGGTGAGGTTTTCACTGGGCGAGCATTAAAACCCAGTGTTTCTGCACCCCGCTTCAGCCCTAACAGAGTCGTCCCAGATTGTCCTGTTCCTACAGCTTCACGGATGCGATTTAGAGTAAAAGTGCGTCCGTAATGTTTGGCTATACTTGCGAGACAAGCAGCGCCGCAATCTTCTTCACTATGTTGTAAAACATGAGCGTATTTCATATACCAAAAAAGCTTATCTTAATTTCTTTATCACTTAATTAAAAAAAAGCACCTATCATCCGTGTGATATTGGCTTCAATAAAGCAAACGCGTAATCGTTGCTTTAGTTACACTATAAAGTAAGTAAATAGCTAGTGCATTGAGTGTTTCTGCCAGTTTCATTGCCTATTTTGGAGAAACTAATTACACAATAATGTCACCGTAATTTCCGAAAAATACACACAGACAATCCAGGTAGAAATATTTAAGCTTTACCAATCAGATTGCGCTTCAACTTATAGTCAGTAATTTTCCATATAAATTGCAAAATTAGGAGTAAATAATCAGCTACTCCTAGTAATTACCCTTAGATGCTTAAACAGTTTATTTATAGTATGTCCGCACTACTTACTAAGACACCAAATCTTCAACTACAGCAGAGACAGAAGCCCAAATAACATATTTAAGAAACTTCCGCCACCCAAATTCTTTGATTTGCGTCCGCGACGTCCACCACCTCCACTAAATCCAAAAGTAAGTTGCGAGAGCATATATCCTGTTTCTTGTTTGTAAGAAGTACTACTGGAACCATCTGAAAAAGTGGCTTCGCTATTTGCGAAAGTTCTAATATTTGTCATTTGCAAGACAAAATTGTACAATCCTATCGAAGAGCTTCCGCCGCCAGTCACAATTTCTTGTTTTTCTTCAGACAAGTCCAGAAATAATTCTGAGTTTTTTGGTTCAATTTGTTTACGCATAATTTTACCTCTATAATCTGGTAGTCTATTTAGTTTGTAACGGCATAAGTAGTTTTATAAATTAAAGCGAGCAGCTATCAGCAAATGGTCATATACAAGAAAAGAAAATTTTATAAAAAAAGAATATTTAGCTGATAGCTGAAGCTTAGTGAGAAAAACAAAATAATCGATAAGGTTCTAGGCAGAATATGATCAAACAGCCTGAAGCATGATTACTTAACGTTAAGTAATTGCAAAGCACCTGTGAGAACACTTTGTTCTTGGCTAATTTGCTTATAGCCACCAACGACTGTTGAAGCACTTCCATTAGGAGTTGAAGCCACTGCGGAACCGAATGATGCTTGTGTTAATTTAATCGATGTGTTTCCTGCAAAAAAGCTACCATTGCTAAAATTAACTGCTTGGATACCGCCAGCTACGATTTCTTGTTGCTCAATGGACAAATCGGTAAATAAAGCGTTAGACATGATTGAAATACTCCGTGAATTTGATTGAATTTGTGTTAGGTTTTTGATTGTCTGTTTTTGCTTGAGGCTGCTCAAATACTTTCATTCTGGTTAAGCAGCCGGAAGGATAATTACTTAATGTTGAGTAATTGGAAAGCACCTGTGAGAACACTTTGTTCCTGGCTAATTTGCTTATAGCCACCAACGACTGTTGAAGCACTTCCATGAGGAGTTGAAGCTACTGTGGAACCGAATGATGCTTCTGTTAATTTAATCGATGTGTTTCCTGCAAAAAAGCTACCATTGGCAAAATTAACTGCTTGGATACCGCCAGCTACGATTTCTTGTTGCTCAATGGACAAATCGGTAAATAAAGCGTTAGACATGATTGAAATACTCCGTGAATTTGATTTAGGTTGTCTGAGGTTTTGGCGTTTCGTTGATTGTCTCTTTTTGCTTTAGGCTGCGACTCGATTTTCATTTTGATTCAGCAGCCGCAAGCAGAATTACTTAACGTTGAGTAATTGCAAAGCACCTGTGAGAACACTTTGTTCTTGGCTAATTTGCTTATAGCTACCAACGGCTGTTGAAGCACTTCCATTAGGAGTTGAAGCTACTGCGGAACCGAATGATGCTTCTGTTAATTTAATCGATGTGTTTCCTGCAAAAAAGCTACCATTGCTAAAATTAACTGCTTGGATACCGCCAGCTACGATTTCTTGTTGCTCAATGGACAAATCGGTAAATAAAGCGTTAGACATGATTGAAATACTCCGTGAATTTGATTTAGGTTGTCTGAGGTTTTGGCGTTTCGTTGATTGTCTCTTTTTGCTTTAGGCTGCGACTCGATTTTCATTTTGATTCAGCAGCCGCAAGCAGAATTACTTAACGTTGAGTAATTGCAAAGCACCTGTGAGAACACTTTGTTCTTGGCTAATTTGCTTATAGCTACCAACGGCTGTTGAAGCACTTCCATTAGGAGTTGAAGCTACTGCGGAACCGAATGATGCTTCTGTTAATTTAATCGATGTGTTTCCTGCAAAAAAGCTACCATTGCTAAAATTAACTGCTTGGATACCGCCAGCTACGATTTCTTGTTGCTCAATGGACAAATCGGTAAATAAAGCGTTAGACATGATTGAAATACTCCGTGAATTTGATTTGAGTTGTTTGAGGTTTTAGCGTTTCGTTGATTGTCTATTTTTGCTTAAGGCTGCGACTCGATTTTCATTTTGATTCAGCAGCCTGAAGCAGAATTACTTAACGTTGAGTAATTGCAAAGCACCTGTGAGAACATTTTGTTCCTGGCTAATTTGCTTATAGCTACCACCAACTGTTGAAGCGCTTCCATGAGGAGTTGAAGCCACTGCGGAACCGAATGATGCTTCTGTTAATTTAATCGATGTGTTCCCTGCAAAAAAGCTACCATTGGCAAAATTCAATTGTTCCATACCGCCACCAGCTACGATTTCTTGCTGTTCAATGGACAAATCGGTAAATAAAGCGTTAGACATGATTGAAATACTCCGTGAATTTGATTGAATTTGTCTGAGGTTTTAGCGTTTCGTTGATTGTCTATTTTTAATTGAGGCTGCAACTCGATTTTCATTTTGATTCAGCAGCCTGAAGTATGATTACTTAACGTTAAGTAATTGCAAAGCACCTGTGAAAACGCTTTGTTCCTGGCTAATTTGCTTATAGCTACCACCAACTGTTGAAGCGCTTCCATTAGGAGTTGAAGCCACTGCGGAACCGAATGATGCTTCTGTTAATTTAATCGATGTGTTTCCTGCAAAAAAGCTACCATTGGCAAAATCAACTGCTTGGATACCGCCAGCTACGATTTCTTGCTGTTCAATGGACAAATCGGTAAATAAAGCGTTAGACATGATTGAAATACTCCGTGAATTTGATTTACGTTGTCTGAGGTTTTAGCGTTTCGTTGATTGTCTATTTTTAGTTGAGGCTGCGACTCGATTTTCATTGTGATTCAGCAGCCTGAAGGATAATTACTTAATGTTGATTAATTGCAAAGCACCTGTGAGAACATTTTGTTCCTGGCTAATTTGCTTATAGCTACCAACGACTGTTGAACCACTTCCATTAGGAGTTGAAGCCACTGCTGAACCGAATGATGCTTCTGTTAATTTAATCGATGTGTTTCCTGTAAAAAAGCTACCATTGGCAAAATTAACTGTTTGGATACCACCAGCTACAATTTCTTGCTGTTCAATGGACAAATCGGTAAATAAAGCGTTAGACATGATTGAAATACTCCGTGAATTTGATTTGAGTTGTGTTAGGTTTTAGCGTTTCGTTGATTGTCTATTTTTGCTTAAGGCTGCGACTCGATTTTCATTTTGATTCAGCAGCCTGAAGTATGATTACTTAACGTTAAGTAATTGCAAAGCACCTGTGAAAACGCTTTGTTCCTGGCTAATTTGCTTATAGCTACCACCAACTGTTGAAGCGCTTCCATGAGGAGTTGAAGCCACTGCGGAACCGAATGATGCTTCTGTTAATTTAATCGATGTGTTCCCTGCAAAAAAGCTACCATTGGCAAAATTAACTGCTTGGATACCGCCAGCTACGATTTCTTGCTGTTCAATGGACAAATCGGTAAATAAAGCGTTAGACATGATTGAAATACTCCGTGAATTTGATTTGAGTTGTGTTAGGTTTTAGCGTTTCGTTGATTGTCTATTTTTGCTTAAGGCTGCGACTCGATTTTCATTTTGATTCAGCAGCCTGAAGTATGATTACTTAACGTTAAGTAATTGCAAAGCACCTGTGAAAACGCTTTGTTCCTGGCTAATTTGCTTATAGCTACCACCAACTGTTGAAGCGCTTCCATGAGGAGTTGAAGCCACTGCGGAACCGAATGATGCTTCTGTTAATTTAATCGATGTATTCCCTGCAAAAAAGCTACCATTGGCAAAATTAACTGCTTGGATACCGCCAGCTACGATTTCTTGTTGCTCAATGGACAAATCGGTAAATAAAGCGTTAGACATGATTGAAAACCTCGTAAAATTGATTTGAGTTGAATTTGTTTTTAGCTCTTAGTTGATTGCCTTTTCTTGTGTTTGGCGCTCATCTCGTTGCTTACTTTTATAAGATACGAGCAACTCACTATTAGAGTCATTTGCGTTTTCAGACAACTTAATTACCACGTTTAGAAAAAACAGTTGTCAAATTACGAAGCGAATCATTTCCGAAAAATACATACAGCAGTAATTCAGTTGTCAGAACTTAGAACTCAGAAGTAAAAAGGGCTTAGTGTCTCGGCTTTTAGACAAAGCGCGTTGTAGTTCATGCACGAACAATGTGCTGTAAAAGCAATACGCAAAAACCCGGTTTATTAAATAAACCGGGTTTGTGGTATACGGGATACGCTAAAACGCTGGGAAAACTATGGCTCCTAGCGTTTTGGCGTGAAATTATATATTACGTATTCAACTATTTGTCGATGACAGATTATTCAAAAGGCGATCGCGAATTGCCGTCAGTTGCTCTTGGTTATTGACTGGCGATCGCGGCGGTGGTAATTCTGTATTGGGCCAGTTGGTTAAATCGAAGCAGGGACATAGCGACGGGGGCATACCCACGTTTCTCACTGGTACCGGCATACTGCAACGAGCGCATGGAGACACCTCCCAAGCAGGCGTCAGCAATTCCGCTATGGTTTCCTGTGTTCCTTCCAGGTAGCAGTCGCCCGACTCCGGTGAAATAATTTTCTGCCAGCACTCTTCAAACTCGTCACTGTAACGCTCACCATTAATGACCTCTCGCGGCTGTAAGGTTGCCGCACCGTTGTTAATTACAACTTTTTTACCTAGCTGGAACCAGTAAGCTAAGTATCTTTTAACGTTTTTTTCTGATGCCATACTAAAATTTTAGATTCTAAATTGTCGTTTTTAAATCAGGAATCGTAAATAAAGTCTTAAGAAGAGTTACCAGTTGTTAAATGTTAGTTATATTCCCGTCACTCTACTCGCTTTTACTTGGCAATGGCGAACCCAGCACACTGAGATTCAGAACATGACCCCCAGTCACTAAGTAAACTTCTTGGGAAATACCTCCTAACTGACGTACTAAAGAACCTAGGCGATCGCGGAAGGTTCGACCTGTAGGATAAGCTGGCACGACACCCCAACCTGTCTCCTCCGCTACAAAAATCATGTCGGCAGCAACTAACTGTACTGTTTCTAAAAACTCTTGGACAATGTTTTGCCAAGTCAACTCGTCTTGTTCCAAGAAATTTGCTACCCAAGTGCCTAAAGAATCTACCAAAAGGCAGATGTTTGGTTTCGCCTCAGCAAGAACAGCAGACAATTCATATGGCACTTCTAATGTCATCCAATCTTGAGGACGGCGTTCTTTGTGTTGTTGGATGCGTTGCTGCCATTCTTGATCATCTGAGTTTTCTTGTGCCGTTGCCACATAGATAACCGCGAGTTGTGACTTTATTGCCAGAGTTTCTGCCCATTCGCTTTTGCCAGAGCGCGCTGGTCCGGTCACTAATATGACTTTACTCAAAGCTGTTTACCTAGTATCTTGAATTAAGAAGGGTTGTAATTCTACCAGGCTATCAACTATTAGCTATTATTAGCTATCAGTTAGCTGACGGCTAAACGCTGAGTGCAGAAGGTTTTTTACTCTTATTTTTTTACCATAAGGCTGGCAACTTGTCGCCAAAATAACTTTTAATAGTAAGACTAGCACCAGCATCATCTGAAGGCTGAAGTGTTAAGTATGAAGTAACTATAAAGTATGAAGTATAAAGTATGAAATTATTAAGTGTGATTAATTTTTCATCTTTTGTCCTTCAACATAGCTGCCTTCATCCTTAAACACTACAAGGTACAGCACACTTTCTTTGATATCGGTATGAAAGCAGGCATAAAACGCATAGAGGCAACTCTACACGATTTAGGGACTCGCAACACTGCTGGATCTGACGAAGCGGATGGTTTGACAAAGCCATCTCTATCGTTTCGGATCAGCGTTGGGGGTGAGGATCGCTCAGCACCCAATCCTGAGCCGTCCGCAGAGGAGCCTCTTACGCAATCGGAACAAAATTCACCTACCCACGATACCTCTGTACAGACTTTTCCAGCACAAGATAGCGATTGCAAAGCACCAAGCTTACCTAAATTTAAAACTCCTAGCTTTACTAGCCATCGCAACGGAGCAAATCCCGCGTTGGCAATGAATTTGTTGCAAGAAATTCAGGAAAATGTTGCCTCTTGGCAAAGAGAACTGCAAAAAATCGTCCGGCAGATTCAAGATATATATCTAGAAGGACCGATTGTCAATGGCTGGCTAGAGTCCCACGAACACCAACGAGAACCAGGAGGAACCGCAACACTGCGCCATGCGGAAGTTGACCGCCTCATGGACTATGTAGAAGAAGTTTGCGCGACTGATGATAGCATTTCCTGCGAATCGCCCCGTGCTGGGTATCGTCTGTGTGGTTTGGATGCTTCTGGTAAAGTTTGGTCGCGTCCGTGTCCAGCGGAACAAGTTGCGAGCGTGAGTATGGCAATTGCGCGTTACCAAAAGTTGCGCCAACTGTTGGGGCGAAAGCAACATCTAGAAACCCGTCTGACTCAATTGGCAGAAAGTCTTGTGATTTTGCACGGTCATATTCAATCGCAGTGAAATTTGACTAGGAAAGAACACAGAATTCAGAACACAGAACTCAGGAGTCAGAATCGAGAAGGTTTCTTTTGCACCTAGTAGTTTATGTCATTTATTTTGACATGTCGTAGGGGTCAGATCCCCGACTTCTTTAAGAAGTCGGGGATCTTGTAACCCATTAGAACTAATCAAACAGACTACTAACCCAAGTTGCTACAGATTCAGGCGATTGCGGGGAGCGCAGTGCTATGCAGGGCAAGCGCAACTGGGTCAAAAAAGCAATAAAATCCCTTCCAGAGTCAAAATAGGAGGGGTATATGCGTTTAGGAAATAATTACTAAGTAGGTCAACCTAAAAAAACGTAAAATAGACTGAGTGCAACAATTAAGTGACAACATATGCCCGCTCCGTTAAGAATAATACTGACTGCGGAAGAAGACCGTACACTTTTAGAACGCGCGTTGTGCTGATGGAGTACCACGTCGAACCAAACATAGAGCGAGCCTCCCAAAGGGAGGAGCTTCGCTAACGCCTTACGCCTAAATGCTCACGGATGGAATGTAACGGAGATTGCAAAGTATCTAGATTGGGCACAACAGACGGTAAGGCAGACAAGGAAGGCGGTGGCAACTTCAAGGGTTAGGGGGTTTGTGGGAAGCGCTCTTGTCGGGGAAAAAAACAAAGTTGGCAAGAAGAAGATTGGCAAGTAGTAGAAAAATGGTTGGTACAAAATCGCCGATGAGCGTGCTCGCCAGTTAAGTCAGAAGTTGTTGGAGGAACGACAAGTGGAGTTAGGAGCCGAACAAATACGGCGACTACTCAAAAAAAGGGGTGGTGTTGGAAACGTATCCGCTACTGTCCGGCTGTGAGCCTAAATCCAGAATATTTACAAGCCAAACGCCGAGATTGGGAATTACTTAAGCTGTGGGCACAACGCCGGGTTGGTTAGTTTAAAATACCTGGATGAATCTGGTTGCTACTGCCAAAGCCCCACTGATTACACTTATGGACGAAGGGGAGAGCAAAAACGTATTCGACAAAATAGACGACGTGGCAGACGTATCAACATCTTCGGTATTTGGGAACCAAAAGTCCGTTTTGCGGGCTGCCTTAATGGTTGGAACGCTCAAAACAGCAACCTATATGCAACTTATGGACTGGCAGGCCCGAGCTGCTGCACATCGCTTACTCGAAACTGGACAACTCACCGTGATCGTTCATGATAATGGCTCTGTTCATAAAAGCCATTTGGCTCGGGAGCATCACCAACGTTGGCACTCAGCTTGCGTTTGTACGTCTTTTTTTTGCCTCCCTATAGTCCTCAAATGAATCGGATTGAAGATGAATGGTTACATCTTAAGCGTGACGAACTGGCCGGTCGAGTTTTTGAGGATGAATATGAAGAGCGCGATCGCTATTATTGAGGGTATAAAAAACAGAGCCGAGCAAGGTCAGTACCAAGTTGAGCGTTTTATGTTTAATTAGGTTGACCTACTTATCTATGCTATGACTGATGACTTACTCAAGGCGATTAGGCATGACGAGGATATTCGTCGTCAGATGAGTGACGCAGAAATTATTAACCCAAGTATTGGTCAATCTCTCGCCTAGGCGTACGGGACACATGCTACAAGTCGGCATCCCCGCCCAACGCAGTGTCCTTAGTTCCAACGTGACCCGCCGCCATACCTAGCGCTTTTTCTAATATATTTCGAGCAGCGTTGTGATCTCTGTCCTGGATGTGTCCGCAGTAGGGACAAGTATGCGTCCCGGTGCTCAATGTTTTCTTGACAACCTTTGCGCAGTTAGAACAATTAAGGCTTCTATAGTGAGGTAGTACAGCGACTGTGACCGCGCCAAAGACTTGTTCCCCCTAGAAGTAGGAGTGCTCCATCAACAATAGCACTACTTCCTCCTAACGTTGTGGTCAAAACACCAGCTCCAGCATTGATCGCCATTAAATCAGCATCAGACAGTTCCTCATACCCGAAATTGATGTTCTTTAGTTCCCGATCGTATTTGTATCTGTCGTATTTGTATTGTTGACTGAAGTATAGGCGTTTTGGGTATTAGAAGTTGTATTATAACCTCCATTCTGACTTCCATTTCCACTAAGTATAGAAATATTTCCCAGATTAACTAAAGGTCCAGACAGAAAAATCCCTCCATTAATTGCTACTAAATCAGCATCGTCTAGTTCGTCTGACAATTCCCAATACCCAAAATTTGTGTTGTTTAATTTTCGTTCTTTGGATACTAATGTGTTGGTTGCTGTTTTAAATACGTTCGTTTTATGTGCTTTCATTTTTTATTACCTCGCTTTTGTGTGTTTTCACTGCTTTAAAGTGATTTTTTTTATAGTAAAGCGTTACCACAGAATTGTATATGTACTCACTTAAGTATTTACATAGAATTTACACAGAATTTACACAGAGGGATATACCTACAGGAGAAAGTCAAAGGAAAAAACTTGGTTGGGGAGTCGGACATTTTTGGCAGAGATTAGAAGGACAGCAGGCTAAAGTTGGACTTTATCATGAGTATGTGGTTAATAGTTACTAAAAGAACCAACAACTAGCAACCAACATCCAAAAACCCAAAGTTAAAGCTTATGCCGCCAAATACGCAAATCTCTGCCATCATCTGCACTCACAATCGAGATACTTATCTAGGCGCTGCTATAGATAGCCTTTTGGCGCAGGATTTTGTTGGTGAGTTTGAAGTCGTGGTAGTGGATAATGGATCGAGCGATCGCACTCGCGAAGTCGTAGAACACAGAAGCCAGAATCCTCGCCTCAAGTATGTTTTTGAACCTGTCATTGGTTTATCAGTTGCCCGCAACACTGGCGCGAGAGTTGCAAGTTCTGAAATTTTGGCATATCTTGATGACGATGCAGAGGCAAACTCCCACTGGCTACAGGTTTTGTACTCAGCTTATCAAGAGAACCCTAAACTGGCGATCGCCGGTGGCAAAGTGACTCTATTATGGCCTGAAGGAACCCAACCCCCACGTTGGCTATCAACTGGATTATCTGCCAATCTGGGGGCATACGACTTGGGCGACGCTATTGTCTACATTGACAACCCAGGACAAACCCCCAGAGGCTTGAACTACTCCATACGCCGCAGTTTTCTTGAAGAAATAGGGGGTTTTGATACTCATCTTGGTCGAGTTGGGACAAAATTATTATCAAACGAAGAACTGCAAATGACCGAACTTGCCCTTCAACAGGGAATGCAAGTTGCTTATCTTCCCAACGCCCTTGTCGCTCACAATGTCGCCCCAGAACGGCTCAAGCGTTCCTGGTTTTTCAACCGAGGTTGGTGGCAAGGTATTAGTGAGTGTTATCGGGAACAACTTGCTGGCAAAGCTGGTTTAGGACAATTGCAGCGTGGGAGCGAGCGGTTTCTGCGGGGTTTGTATAAAACACTACAATATTTTCATGATCCAGCAGAACGATTTGATAAAATTGTCTATGCATATGGTCAAATCGGTTACTTAAATGCTGCGATTCAGGGTCTTGTGTTCAAATCGAAGAAAGAATAACGAATAATAACTTATATGCCTTCCAAATTACCAGTTTCCGTACTGATTCCGGCAAAAAACGAACAAGCAAACTTGCCTGCCTGTCTCGCAAGCGTCACTAGAGCTGATGAAGTGTTTATTGTAGATTCTCAAAGTAGTGACAAAAGCGTCGAAATCGGTCAAAGTTACGGCGCAAATGTTGTCCAATTCCACTTTAATGGACGCTGGCCCAAAAAGAAAAATTGGTCTTTAGAAAACTTACCTTTCCGCAACGAATGGGTGTTAATTGTTGATTGCGATGAGCGCATCACCCCGGAACTGTGGGATGAAATTGCCCAAGCAATTCAAAATCCCGAATACAATGGTTATTATCTCAATCGGCAAGTCTTTTTCTTAGGGACATGGATTCGCCACGGTGGTAAATATCCCGATTGGAATTTGCGTTTATTCAAGCACAAACAAGGTCGCTACGAAAACCTTAACACTGAGGAGATTCCCAACACTGGTGATAACGAAGTTCATGAACACGTTATCTTAGATGGGAAAGCTGGATATCTGAAAAATGATATGATACATGAGGATTTCCGTGACCTTTATCATTGGATAGAACGACATAACCGTTATTCCAATTGGGAAGCTCGTGTTTATCTCAATTTGCTTACAGATAAAGATGACAGCGGTACTATTGGCGCAAATCTCTTCGGTGATGCCGTACAACGCAAGCGCTTTTTGAAAAAAGTGTGGGTGCGACTGCCATTTAAACCATTTTTGCGGTTTGTTTTGTTCTACATCATTGGGCGTGGTTTTTTGGATGGTAAGGCTGGGTATATTTATGCACGGCTTCTCAGTCAATATGAGTATCAAATTGGTGTCAAACTTTACGAATTACGCAAGTATGGCGGTCAGTTAAATACCACCTCCACCCCCGTTGCTGAACAACCATCCGTCCCTCAAGAAGTAGGGCAAACGGTGCTTTAGAAGTGCAGTAGGGGAAGCAGGGGAAGCAGGGAAAGCAATGACAAATGACAAATGACTAATGACTAATGACTAATGACGAACCTTTTGTAGATTTACGTAAATATGACCAATCCTGGTTTGACCGAGGACGCCCGAGTTGGTATATTTTGTTATGGTGGTTTGTACAGGCGATCGCCTTTCCCTTAACTCCTCACCCATTCAATCATCTACGCTGCGCCCTGCTGCGGCTATTTGGTGCTCGCATTGGCAAAGGTGTATTAATTCGACCGACTGCCCGCTTCACCTACCCTTGGAAAGTCACAATTGGTGATTACAGTTGGATTGGAGATGATGTCGTTTTATACAGCCTTGACCACATCCACATCGGTGAACACTGCGTTATTTCTCAAAAGAGTTACCTGTGTACTGGTAGCCATGACATCCAAGACCCAGCCTTTGGGTTGAAAACAGCAAGTATTACCATTGGCAATGGGGCATGGATTGCCGCCGATTGCTTCATTGGATTGGGAGTGAAAATAGGGGCTAATGCCGTAATTGGCGTTCGCAGTAGTGTTTTTAGTGACATACCTTCAGGGCAAGTTTGCTGGGGAAATCCCTGCATTCCCCGGTATCCAAGGAAGAGGGAGTGATAAGTAATTCAAAGTTCAAAATTCAAAATTCAAAATGAATTCTTTTGCGCTCTCTGTTGCCTTATACGGTTCTTTCATTTAAGTATTTTTGTGCGGGACAGGAGTAAAATAACTAACGCCGCAGAAACAACTGTGTAATGTAGTAAGTGTTGCCAGTTCGCCAAACTCCCACACCAGTCTCCCGAAAAACAGGACGCAGAATATTCTCGCGATGTCCTGGGCTTTTCATCCAGCCCTCCACCGCTGCTGGTACAGGTTGAGGAATATTCGTACTTGTGAATAAATTCTCACCCACCACCCAGTAGGAAATGCCGTCAGCCTGTACTCGCTTGTCAAGCGTACTCCCATCTGCCCCGGTGTGGCTAAAGAAGTTTTGTGCAGCCATCTGCCGACTGTATCTCCGGGCAACCTGTGCTAGCTTGTCGTTATTTTGTAAGGGTTTCAGTTTGTATTTAACACGCTCTTTGTTAATACCTTGCCTAACTGCTGCCTCAATTTTGGTAGTTGCGGGAGTTTGTGCAAGAACTGGGGGCTTTTGGGGTTTGCCTGTTGGTAGTTGAGGCAAAGGTGGCAAATACTCGAGCGCCTGCTCGCACCCTGTTGTTAGGAGTGCGAGCAACACTATCCCGAAAACAGAAACTATTTGAGGCAATATACGTTGATATTTCTGACTCATATTAGATTTGAAAGAAGCGCTCTGTAAGGAAAAAAGTACTTATAATTCGACTTTAGCCAATAAAAGCGCTTCTCATTTGGATGCAACACACTCTAGGAGCACAACATTGTTGTACTGCTACGAAAACTGTAATTTAGCTGACAACTCCCATATATTCTTGAGTAGATCGCTGGCTAACTGACAATTTCCTCAGGCTTGTGCAATCCAACCCGCCAGCGCAGGAGGGCAGCAGCAATCGCCATGAAAGAACCCCAAGCCATCGGTAACCAAACAATCGCCCAGTTGTCACCTGGCAATTCCACATTCAATCCTTCACACAACCAATAGATACCAAATCCCATCAGCAGCATAGCAGCTACAAACTTCATTGGCTTGACAGGCACTTGATTGAGTGGGGTTCTGAACAAGAATGCAAGCACAATCAAGCCAACTGCTGCTACTGTTGCACCACCAATGGCTTCTATCCATTTGCCTCCCGTAGCACCCAACGTGACGACTGCGATCGCCACCTCCACACTATCCAACAACGCACCCTTGAATGTGGTGACGACAGCAAACCAGTTCCAGCCAGATTGGTTGCCATCCTTTGCCAGTTCTGCTTCCAGCCTGTCTTCTTCGTCATCTCCACGCTTTTTGGGAATGCCGCCGTAGTACTTGACTATTGATCGCGTCCACTTCTGCCCAAATGCCAGCAGGAAACCTCCCGCAACAATTGCAAGAATGTCTACGGGAATGAGCGTCAAACTTTTCCCGAAGATGAGCGAGACAAGCACAGTCAAACCAATGCCACTACCTGAACCAACTAGGGCATTACGCCAACCCGCTACTCGACCAACAACGATGACTATGCCAAGAATCTCGACCAATTCAATTAGAGCACCCGCAAAACTGGCAAGAAAGATTTCCCAATTCATAAAATTTAATACCTCACAGTTGTGGTTTATGCACCTCTAAAACCCAGTCGGCTTAGCCGTGGGGAAAAAATCTCAACGCTTGCCCTACTACAGACAACCGCACCCGCGTGCCGATTGGCAGAACTATGGCAGTTGGTGTGCGCGCATATAGCTTTTTTCCAGAGGGAGTTCGCAAGCAGTACCGATACTCGCGACCCAAAAAGCGGCGCGTCTCAATTGCAGCTGAACCATCGTGATCTGGCTGCAAAATTATATCCTCCTCCCGGATCATCAAATCCCCCTTGTCTTCGCAAGGATGAATATCGTCTTTTGAATCCTGATTTTGAAAAGCAAAACATCCAATTTCTGTTTCCCATAGATGTCCCTTACGCCTAGCTGGCAGAAAGTTCGCTTGGGTGACAAACTCTGCGACAAAGCGAGAAGCTGGTTGGTTGTAAATTTCTTCTGGCGTCCCTAGTTGCTCTAAAGAGCCTTGGCGCATGACTGCAACTTGGTCAGCGATCGCCAGTGCTTCCTGTTGGTCATGAGTCACAAAAATTCCTGAAATCTCCTTTGCTTTAAGAATTTCTAACACTTCCTCCCGCAATTTCAGCCGCACTTGTACATCTAGATTGCTCAGTGGTTCATCCAATAGTAAGAGTTTAGGTTGTGCAGCTAAAGCACGAGCAAGCGCTACCCGCTGTTGCTGACCGCCAGAAAGCTCGTGAGGATAGCGGTTTTCCAGTCCTGTGAGTCTCACCAGTGCCAGCAACTCTGCCACTCGTTGCCGGCGAATGGTTTTAGCAAACCGCAAACCAAAGGCAATATTCTCTGCCACTGATAAATGCGGGAATAGGGCATAATCTTGAAACACCATGCCGACGTGCCGCTGCTCTGGCGGTACCCAATGACCATTGCCTGCGACAAGCTGCCCAGCAATCTCCACAGTTCCCGCTTGCGGTGATTCAAACCCGGCAATAATTCGCAGGAGCGTGGTTTTCCCACATCCAGAAGGTCCGAGTAACCCCAGCACATCTCCTGGTGCCAGTGCCAAAGTTACCCTAGCGACAGCTGGGGCAGTCATTTGGGAAAACTTTAGGCTCACATTCTCCAAACGTAAAATTGCCGATGAGGTCATAAAACCCGCTCAACCTCCTTTCTTTCCCTGGACATTTGCTTTAATCCACCTCCCTTTGCAGGCTACGGCTTGCCTCTACGGTGAGTGCTTTGCCGCGATTTTGAGACAACAGCAACAACGTGGAACTGATGGAAATCACCAGCATGACGAGTGCGCCAGCAGCAGCATCACTGTAGGAAACATTCTCAGTCGCTTTCCAGATATGCGTAGCTAAGGTATTAAAGCCAATCGGAGCCAACAGCAACGTCGCTGGTAACTCCTTAATTGCTCTTAGAAAGACCAATGCTGCTCCACTTAGTACCCCCGGACTTACTAGCGGCAATGTAATTTCTCTGAAAGTTTGCCACTCTGTTCTGCCCAAACTCTGTGCCGATTCTTCTAATTGAGGATTAAGCTGAAGCAGCGAACTCCGCACAGTGCCTACAGACTGCGAAACAAATAACACTAAGTAAGCAAAGACCAGCATCGGCAAAGTCTGATACAACCAAGGCAAGTAATTTGCTCCCCAAAAGACGAGCGATAAAGCAACCACAATTCCAGGTAAGCCAAAGCCGATGTAACTTGTGCGCTCAATGGTAGTACTGATGCGGCTAGGAAACCGAACAGCAAGGATTGCCACTGGCAAGGCGCAGAGGGTGGATATGATCGCTGCCAATCCCGCCGCTACTACCGAGTGCCAGCCTAATTGCATTACATTCGCTAAAGAGACAATTTCATTCAGCCCTGTGGCTGTTAATCCGCGCACCAGCCAAAACAAAGTGACACCTATTGGTAATACTAGACCGAGGCTAGCCACGGCGAGGCAAAACAAAATTGCAGGCACTTTCCAAACACCAAGATGAACCAATGGTGCTAGACGGTAGGACTTAGCGGTACGACTGTAGTAGGCAGCCCGCGATTGCGCTTTGTATTCCAACCACAACAGCAGCAACACCAAACTCACTAGCATCAAAGCCAGCGCCGCCGCTTGATTGCGATCAAAGGTATATCTGTATTGCACAAAAATCGCCCGCGTAAATGTATCAAACCGCATCACTGAAGTTGTCCCAAAGTCCTGCAAGGCATTCAGCGCGACTAGCAATCCCCCTGCCACAATTGACGGACGTAGGGCAGGCAGCATAATGCGAAAAAAGGTTTCCCGCCGGCTGTAACCTAAACTCCTTGCAACTTCCTCTATCCCTGGGTCGATACCCTGCCATCCAGCTTGGACATTCAGCAGTAAATATGGATAGGAAAACAGAGTCAATCCCAAAATTGCTCCAGTCCAACCGTAAATTTCTGGTAACTCCTGCACTCCTAAAGGTTCTAGCCAGACTTGCAACAAGCTACCTTTTGGTCCAAAAGCAGCAATCAGGGCAAAACTACCCACATAGTCAGGCACTGCTAGAGGTAACGTGGTAGCAATCAGCCAAAATCGCCGCCAGGGTAAATCTGTCCGCACTGTAAGAAATGCCAGTGGCACTGCGATCGCAGCGGAAAATAAAGTGCTTGCCACGGCTATGCCGACGCTGTTTAACAAAACTGCAAGCGTGCGGGGACGCAATACCAAGGAAAACAACTGTTCTAATCCCACACCAGCCGTCCGTATGACTAAGTAAGTCAAAGGCAGGGCGATCGCCACAGCCGTCAATGAGGCTGCGCCTACAAGAAACAAAGGTGGCTGATGAGTTTTTCTGCCTTTAACTTGCATAGCTTCTGGTAGGGATCGGCGGGCTGGGGGAGATGGAGCGGATAAGGAAGAGACTCCTAATGCCGTACCTTATGAATGCGTGAATTTTGAATTGATTTGTCCTCTGCTTCTTCTCGCCCTTAGTACAGAATTTCACAAGTTCGTAACGAATTAATTTCAGAAAGGCTCTGCGTTACTCTGCGCTGACTCCCTTCGGGTATGCCTTCGGCACGTCTTCGACGAACACCAGTCGCCTGCTGCAGGAAACCCTCCTGCATAGCGCTGGTTCACCGCGTCCCTCTGCGTTTTAAAACGCTACGAATTAATGCAAAGCTGTACTTAGTTACAACAAACCTGCCTCTTGGAGTAACGAGAGCGTTCCCTTCATATCTGATAATTTGTTCAGATCAAGCTGGGGAGTCTGTAGCTGATTGAGCGGAGTTTGCTTTTGCGATACTGGGATACCTTTCACCAACGGATATTCGTAAAACTCCTGGGTGAGGTACTTTTGCACCTCTGGGCTGAGCATATAGGCAATAAACTTTTCTGCATCACTTTTTTGGTCAGTTGTATTTAATACTGCTAAACCTGCGACGTTAATTAACGCTCCCGCATCACCGCGTGTATGGTGGATAGCGACGGGAAAGTTGGGATCAGTTTTGGTAAACCGATATAAATAATAGTTATTAACTAGCCCCAGGGCGATTTCTCCTCGTCCCAAAGCCTCAACAATGGCAGAATTGCCACTGTAAGCTTTGGCTCCATTGGCTTTCATTCCCTTCAACCACTCCAAGGTTTTTTGGTCGCCCTGCATGAGCCGCATGGCAGTCACAAATGATTGGAAAGAACCGTTAGTAGGTGCCCACCCGACTTTACCGCGCCACTTGGGATCGGTGAGTTGCATCACACTTGCGGGGAGTTCGCTCTTGTTGACAAGCTTGGTGTTGTAGTCAATCACCCGCGCCCGTCCAGAAATACCAACCCATTGCCCTGCGGGAGAGCGAAATTGCCCATCAACTTTGTTCAGTAGCTGGGTAGGGAGAGCCTGGGTTCGCCCTTCGGTTGCGACAGCTCCCAAGGAACCGGCATCTTGAGCGTAAAACAAATCAGCACGGCTATTCTTACCTTCTTCGATTAAGGCGATCGCTAATTCAGTGGAGTCGCCATAGCGCACTTCAATATCCATCCCCAAATCTTTCTCAGCTTTTTCAATCAGGGGACGCATGATTTTCTCTTCTCGCCCTGAATAAATCGTCAGTGTTTTCGGCGCAGCTTGTGCCGAAATTCCTACTCCCCAGCCCAAAAGTACAGCAGCAATGACAAATGAAATTTGCCGCACCCGAATTGACACCATTAATTCATCTCCGATTCCAGATCAGCGTTATAGACAACGATTCTGAGAGCTATTGTTCAGATTGCAAGTATGTCAAAAATTAACAGATATTTTCGGTAAGGATAGATTAGATCAAGGCGTTGATTAGGTTAACTTTAGGCAAGCAATAAGTTAAGAGTCATTAGGTACTGGGTTGTGTTGCCCCTAGTACCTCACCAAGGCAACTTTGCTAGGTTCCAGAAAAAAAAGATGTACATAGTAATCACTAAAGTGATTAATTAAGCACTAAAGTGCTTACTACATACTCCGCAAAGTTACCTTGACAAACCACTAATGTTATTAGCTTCAAGCTTTAGAATGTAAGGCTTTTAGGCTATTTCCACCTTGATGACAAGGATGTTCATATTACCCCTTGTTACACAAAAACGTGAAAACTTATTAGTTTGGTTGAGCAGCGAGGTGAGGTTCGCTCAAACGCCATTTTTCAAGCAATTGCGCCCGGTTTTGGCGGAGGTTGACATGGCTGCGGTCTGTTGGATAAGGCACATTGTCGCCTTTAATACCAGACCAGAGCACGCGGTTGAATTTCTCAGGATCGAGCTTATCTTCAACTGCGAAATAGAAGTTCTTGGTTGCTTGCGCCCACCACGGTTTGTTATGCAGGGAAGGAATAGCTGCAGTCTTCACTACATTGGGATCTTTGCAAGCTGGTACGAGGTTTGGATCTACAGGTGTGCGGCACAAGTTACCAGGTACAACAGCTGTGTAGGCAGTAAAGTCGGGCTGTTGAGTGAATGCATCCGACATCGGCGTGGCATTGGCATCATTGATCCCCAGGTAGCCGATCCCCAATATATCCTCCATTGTCCGCAATATACTGACAGTGTTATAGTTAGTGCTGACGAGGGCTTTTCGCTTGGTGTAAGGCGAAATGATATAGGCTACCGAGCGATGACCATCGACGTGGTCAGGTCCGTCTTGGGAATCATCTTCAATCACAACGATGGCTGTATCTTTCCACAGAGGGGACTTGGAGATTTTTTCCACTAGCAAGCCGACGGCATAATCATTATCAGCCATTTGCAGTTCGGCAGTATTCAAACCAGCCACAGCGTTGTTGAAGTTACCAAAGTGGTCGTGATGCAGACGTACTAGTGTCAAGTTGGGCAGCTCATTCTTCTGGAGATAGGTATCAATGTCGCGTGCCCATTCGTTGTACAAATAAATATCTGGGTGCTTCTGGTCGTAACCTCGGAAATAGATGTCAGTTTTATCCTGCAACACGACTTTGGTCACTGGTGCCTGCGGGATTTTATCAGCGAAGGGCGTCGGGGAGATGGGGATGTAGAGTGGGTTATTGGGGTCGGGCTTTGTGGGATCGACTTGCGCGTTACTAGTATTGTAATAGGCAAGATCGATGAAGAAGCCGTAATTGCGGACAGTCTTGCCAGCACGCAGTGCTGCATCCCATAGGTAGCCACCAACTGCATCTGAATCTAGTTCGCCATCGCCTTCTGGGGCATTAACGTCTTTATTACCAGGCAAAATCGAGGAACTGCCTGAAGGATCGAGAATCTCCGTTATCCGCGTACTCAATTGTGGTGAAGGTTTAGACGGTTGTGGCAATGCAACGTTGATGTTGCGGTTTGTGCCCTCGTAGTCGTAGGTGAGACCGTCAGTACCGGAAGAGTTGCCATAGGACACTGACTGAGTTTTTTCAGTGTAGTCCGTAACCCGTCCATAGGTAGACCAGTTCCAGCCCACGCCGCTTGATTCACCACTATCGTAGAAGTTATCAAAAGTCACAAAGTCCTGTGCCAACTTGTGATGGTTTGGTGAAATCGCTTGCGGGAATAAAGTGAGTGCAGGATCGCCGTTGCCAACAGGTAAATCGCCGAGTACCTGGTCGTATGTACGATTTTCTTTGACTACGTAGATAACGTGCTTAATCTGGTTACCCAAGAAAGCCATGATCTCGTCGGCACGGCGGTTTTGGAAACCGTTATTTTCGTCTACCTGCTGCGAGAGAGTAGCCAGGGTGCCGGGGTCTGGGACTGGAATCACGGCGATACCAGCCTTTTCCAGCGCCCAGTTGTATTCGTTTCTAAACGTTGTGTTACGGGATCTGCCTACTGCTGTAGTCCGACCATTCGAGGGGTTGGGACCAGCATTGTCCTTGCCATTAACGGCGTAGAGTTTTGTGCCATCGTCACTCACACTCACTGAGTTGGGATACCAGCCGGTGGGAATGCGCCCAGTTACCTGACTGTTCCCCAAGTTCACCACCGCTACCGCGTTTTCACCACCTAAAGTGACGTAGAGAGTCTTGCCATCCGGGCTGAAAGCAAGAGAGTTTGGGTTGCCTCCTTTGTACTTATCCTTGGGTCGAGATAAGTTGATGATCCGTACGACCTTATTACTAATTGTGTCGATTACGGAAACCGAATCACTATTGCCGTTAGCCACATACAATAGGCTCTCATCAGGCGAAAGCCGTATTTTGTTAGGTTGGCTACCTACGGGGATGCGCCTCACTGCCTGAGTAGAAATGTCAACAGCCAGTACTTCGTCATCGCGCTGACTGCTTGCAAAGACTTTAGCCGCTGCACCGTCTTTTGTACTCTTAATTGCAACATCGAAGATATACTCCCCTGTTGCTACTTTACTACCTGGTACAAAAAACTTAACTTCCTGGAGTACCTTCCGGGTGTCAGTATCAACAATCGACACAGAGTCGTTCTGAAAGTTAGCAGCTACTAAGGTTTTGCCGTCTTTACTGACGGCAAGTCCTGCCACAACTGCTCCTGTTGCGATTTGTTGTGATCCTGCTGCCGCTTGAGCTGGCGAGTCTTTTAACAGCCCACCATCATACTTAGGAAAGGGTGCAGTTTGGTCTGTGTTGTGACCTAGAAGGATGAAGGGCGCATCTGGGACGTACTGGCTGCCGTCGTTTTTGTAGATATAGATGCGATCGTCAATCCCCGCTGAGACGTAGAACCGCTGACCGTCTGGTGCCCAAGTCAAGCCATTGTAAGTGTTAGGAATATTGATTTGTTGCTTCTTAACCAAGTTACCGCTGCTGATATCAAACACAAACACCCATTCTGCCTTCTGGGTTGTAACGGTACTTGGCAACCCTGTCTGAGGGTCTAACACTGGATAAGTAAAGAATTCCCCAGTTTTTTCATCCCGAAAATTCTTGTTATAGCCGCTTGTTAGAACTAGTAAAGTTTTACCATCTGGACTCTTGACAGTTGTTACAGCTTCGGCTGCAGCTGCATTATCATCTGAACGCCGATCAGTGCCAAGGATTGTAAAAGTGGAACCTGGTGCAGCTGTTGGTGTAATAATTTGACCTGTGGGTAGTAATGCCCCACTATCAGGAAGGTCACCAACAGGACTAGTGGTAGCAAGCCTGGCGCTGGCTAACTGGATACCACTTACTACTATGACCGCTGTTACCAGCAGGCTAAGTAAGAGATATCGCTTACGCTTGAAATTGAGCATTTGCTGTTCTCAAACATAAAATTTTTGCCTATAAAGCAAATACTCCTCTTTTTTGGTTAAGAAGAAGGTAAGGTGAGGTTACCTTATTGATTGGGCTAGTTACAAATAGTTAAAATTAACGCCCCAATATTTTTGAGATTTGCTAACAGCTTATGGAAGTTAATCATAAAACAAGGTAAAACAGTTAGATTACGAAATACTCTGGAAGTTTTAGCTTAATCGGTCATTCATCCCACGTCCTACCCGGAGGGAGGCGTGGGATGAATGACCGGACAAAAACGAGGTGTACCCCCGACCTATGCTGACGCCCCGGTTAGCGCGGGAGTGGGGTGCCCTCGTTTTTGTCAATCTCTGGGACTTTTAACGAGTCAATGAGATCTTCAATAACATGAGTCATTGTTGTATCTTTCATCGTTGCGTATAAACGAAGTTTATCCATTCTACGTTTGCTCATCCTTATTCTTAAATAATCATCTTTCATTAAATCACCTCAAAATATCCTCATTATCTCCTCGTAAATGCTAGCATAGATGTAAGAAGGAGGTGATTATAGTGTTGAAAGCAGTTAAGGTCAGGTTATACCCAACAACTGAACAAGAAATAGCTTTAGCCAAGTCGTTTGGTTGTGCAAGATGGTATTACAACTACGCCTTAAATGCCTGTATCCAACACTATGAAGAAACTGGAAAGTCATTAAAACTGAGTGTATACAAAGCTTACTTGCCTCAATTAAAAGTAGAACATCCTTGGTTGAAAGAAGATTGTTATTCTGCTGTTTTGCAGTGTGTAGCAATCAATTTGAACAGGGCTTACACCAACTTTTTTGAGGGTAGAGCTAAGTTTCCAAGGTTTAAGTCAAAGCACCATAAACAATCAATCCAGTATCCTCAGAATGTTAAAGTTGTGGGAGACTGTTTGGAAATTCCTAAGATTGGTGTTGTCAAAGCAGTTTTTCATAGACCTGTTGAGGGAAAAGTTAAGACAGTTACTATCAGCAAAACACCTACAGATAAGTATTTTGCTTCAATCTTGTGTGAAGTGGAAAACAGTGGTAGTCAATGTAAGAGTGATAAAACACTTGGTATTGACCTTGGGTTGAAAGACTTTGCTATTGTTCATGACGGCAACGAAGTTACCAAGTATTCCAATCCAAAACACTTAAAACGTCATGAAAGGAATCTAGCTAGAAAGCAGAAAAAGTTTGCCCGTAAAGTAAAAGGGAGTCATTCAAGAAACAAGTACAAAAAACTCGTAGCCAAGGTTCATGAGCGAGTATCGAATTCCCGCCAGGACTTCCTACACAAGTTAAGTAGGAAACTGGTAGACGAAAGCCAAGTCATCATTGTAGAGAATCTCAATGTTAAAGGGATGGTACGTAACCGTAAGCTATCAAAGTCAATATCCGACGTGGGCTGGGGAATATTTATTAACTTTCTTGACTACAAGTTAAAGCGTAAAGAAGGACAACTTGTAGAAATAGGAAGATTTTTCCCCAGTTCAAAGACCTGTTCAATCTGCGATCATGTTGTTGATGAGTTAACGCTCGATATACGTGAATGGGATTGCCCCAAATGCAACACTCATCATGACCGTGATGGTAACGCAGCACTGAACATAAGGAATGAAGGTATTCGGATATTATCTATGGACGGAGGGAACCCCGTTCTTGCCGTGCCGAGGCGGAGTAAGACCAATAAGCCGAAAGGTGGACGGGCATCTGTCAATGAAGCCGGAAGCCTACACTCACCCCTGGGGGGAGTGTAGGTAGTTCACTGCAGTTCTTGCCCTAATAGTCAGCTACTTTGACAGAACATGACGGTTGACACTCCAGCTGACTGGAGAGTTCATAATAGCAGAAGAAAACTTCTTGGTAAGTCTTAGATGAATGTCAAGTCTATGCAACCTATTTCTTGGAAAACTGGGTTTTTTACATTCACATTTGTCTTGATCGCATCCCTAACAGCCTGTTCTACAACTGGTTCCCAAAACCAAACTCAAGCCCCAAACGCCACTGCAACTAAGGCAAGCGACAAGCAGCAGATGAACCACGGTAGTGGTATGCATCATACTAGTGACATGAATCACAACATGGATTTAGGTCCGGAGGACGCTGACTACGATTTGCGGTTTATTGATGGGATGACTCCACACCATCAAGGTGCTGTGGAGATGGCAAAAGAAGCCCAGCAAAAATCAAAACGTCCTGAAATCAAAAACCTGGCAGGCGAAATCATCAAAGCTCAAAACAAAGAAATTGCTGAGTTGAAACAGTGGCGCACAGCATGGTATCCTAAAGCACCTGGTACACCAACGGCTTGGCATACTCAGATGAATCACACGATGGCAATGTCTCCTGAGCAGTCTAAAGCTATGCGAATGGACATGGACTTAGGGGCGGGTGATGCCGAGTTTGACTTGCGCTTCATTAATGCAATGATTCCCCACCATGAAGGAGCGGTAACAATGGCGCAAGATGCTTTGAGTAAGTCCAAGCGCCCTGAAATCAAGAAACTGGCTCAAAGTATTATCAGCTCTCAACAGAAAGAAATTGAACAAATGAAGCAGTGGCGACAAGCTTGGTACAACCAGTAATAAGAGCAGGGGAGCACAGGAGCAGAGGAGCACCGGGTGTTGGAAAGAGAACCAATCAAAAATCACAAAGATTTAATTTTTACGCTATCTCCATCGCCGTCAGGAAACATTTCTAATAGTTCTGTTCATGATTGCAAAGCGAGCGTTCCTTGTGCGACTGTGCAGGAGTTTCGCCTTTCTCGACTGCTATATTAGTTTTCAAATAATCGTGTAAGGTCGCGCAACCATAAGCCAGTACATCTAGATTGAGAATGCGCTGCAAGTTCCAAATAATCAGTGTATTGTCATCGCCTCCTGAAACTAACAAAGTTCCATCGCGGCTGATAGCAATTTTCCTAATCGCTGCGGTATGTCCTCTGAGGGTCGTGAGTTCCGTACCAAACTCCTGCACAGACGCTGTTTCCTCCGCAGAGGCTGAGTCCTCTAGACTCACAAGTTTCCAAAGCTTGATGGTTCCATCTCCACTCCCAGAAGCAAGTATCTTGCTGTCGGGACTAAACGCCACCCCCCAAATCGCAGCTGTGTGACCTTTGAATGTTTTGAGCAATTTGCCCCTTCGGGGTGAATCCTTCGGATACGCTTCGCGTTGGCGGAGCCTGCGCTTTGCGCTTACGCCAGTCGCCTGCGGAGGGATACCCTCCTTCAGCGCTGGCTCACCGTCAAGTGTCCACAACTTAATAGTATTGTCACCGCTTCCAGAAGCCACCATTTTACCGTCAGGACTAAAGGCAACTACCCATACTGCTGCCGAATGCCCGACAAGGGTTTTGAGCAACTTACCCTCCAGCGTCCATAGCTTAACAGTACCATCGCCACTGGCTGAGGCAACCAGCCGACCGTCGGGACTAAATGCAACTTCCCATACTTCGGCTTGATGTCCTTTAAGAATCTGTGGTGCCGGGCGATTTTCATACCATATTCGGATATTATTGTCAACACTAGCTATGGCGATCGCTTGACCAAACCCCTGCGGGGACGCTACGCGAACGGGACTCAATACCGCGCCTGTAATTTTGCCATCAGGGTTTTTGTAACTAGCAATTAATTTACTGTCTTGCCGCTTGAGTTTTACCGTATCATCATTACCAGGAAGAGCAATTAACTTGTTATCCTCACTGAAAGAAACCTGGAAGATTACGCTTTCTTCAGTCAAAGTTCTCCGTAATTTGCCTTGACGACTCCAAAATTTAACAGTGTTTTCGTGGCTGGCTGTGGCGATGGTGGAACTATCGGAGGCGATCGCTATTGACCAAATTCCTGCTTTATGAGCTATCACACTTTTTTGGAATGGATTTTCACTCTGCCAGAGTCTAACAAGGTTTTCTGCCCCCGCCGAAGCTATAAAGCTGCCGTCAGGACTGAAAGTAACTCCCCAAACAGATGCACTATGTCCTCTAAGCGTTCTATGTTCTGTACCATCAATGTCCCAAAGTTTAATGGTTTTGTCGAGACTAGCGGAGGCAATAGTCTGACCATCCGGACTAAAAGCGACTCTCGAAACTCCCGCACTATGACCTTTAAGAGTTTTATACTGGCGATAACTGCCATTTGTGCTGTCTCGCTGCCAAAGTTTGACAGTTGTATCTTCACTCGCCGAAGCAATGGTTTGACCATCAGGACTGAAAGCTACACCGACAACCCAACCTGTATGCCCTTGGAGAGGTTGTAGGGTTTTGGCATTCTGCCAGCCTGAGATGTCTCGTCTCCAGAGTTTTACTGTCCTGTCTAGATTGGCAGCTGCAATGGTTTGACTATCAGGACTAAAAGCAACTCCCAAAAACCCAGCTTTATAACCTTGAAACGTTCTTAGCAAAGTGCCGTCTCGCTTCCAGACTTTCACCGTTGTGTCCCAACCAGCAGAGGCAATAGTTTGACCATCCGGACTAAACGCTAGTCCCCAGACTGAAGCTGTGTGACCTTTGAATGTTCTAGAAATGCGCCACGATGCGTCTTTAGCATCGCGCTGCCAAAGTTTAATAGTACCATCCTCACTTGCGGAGACAAGTATCTGACCAAACCCCTGGGCGGACGCTACGCGAACAGGGCTAAAAGCAACTGCTTTAACTGCTGCGGTATGACCTTTGAGAGTTGCAACTAGTGTACCATCACGTCGCCAAAGCTTAATTGTTTTATCCATACTTGCTGAGGCAATTAGAGAACTGTCAGGACTAACATCTACTGCCATAACAGTTGCTGTATGACCCGAAAAACGGTTGTATTCATCTGCTCCATAAACTGCTTGCTTTAGTGCATCTTCAACCAGAGGTGCAAGATTTGTGTTTGCTATTCCTAGCTTTTGCAGTCTGTCTTTGGCTTTAATTGCTTCTACAAGCGCATCTAATCTGCGATTCGAGGCAAACAGTCCAACAGAAGAAGATACAAGCGCTCGAATTTCGCTGCTCTTAGCTTGAACTGAGCTTTTCTTGGTTTGACGATACAGAACAAAACTCCCTATCCCCAAACTGCTAGAGACGAGCAACCCAATACACACTCCAACTAGCAACAACCTTTGCAATCTAGCTGTCTTTTTCTCTTGTACGAGTCGTGCTTGCTCTTGTATGAGTCGTGCTTCTACTTCTTTAGCACGTGCTGCTTCCAATGCCGTTTGCACTTCTCGGCGATCGCATTCAGTACTTGCAGCTAAAAACTGATAATCCAAATCGCTCAGACTTTTGCCCTGCGACCATTTTTGGGCATCTCTCAATGCCTGTCCTCGGAGTAGACGCGATTCATCTTGATAGTTTGAGATTACCCAAGCATTGAATGTCTGCGAGTAAGGACGGAGATTGTCTAATTGCTTTAGCACCCATTCACTATTGAAAACATGGCGGTAGATAGGATTTTTAATTTTGAGATAGCCGTTGTGTTTCTCCACTAAACCAGATAACAACAGTTCTGCTTGTTCTCGACTATCATCAGTTGGGACAGAATTCTTTAAGAGTTCTCCATTTTCTGCTGAAGAAGCTTGCAACAGTTGCTGATAAATACCCAACAACCGCCCTGCCTGTTGTTCCTTGAATAGAAGGCGATCTCTTATAGTACGCAGATGTTCGGGTTCGTCTTGTGATTGCCAATTTTGAATAATGTGCGATCGCACTAATTCCTCCACCCAAAATGCTTCTGTACCTGGAGGCAGGGTAATCATTCCTGTAGCAGTAAGAGAAGCAAGTTCGGTCATTAAATCACAGAGTTTTTGTGTGAGAAACGGTTGTCCCCCTGTCCAATGAATAACCTGTTGCAGTATTGCTTGTGGTTGACTGACTACTTCCTTTAATCCTTGAAGCAGGGGCGTGGCTTCATGTAGTTGAAAGCCTTGTAACTCAATTGCTTTACCAAGGTTAAAGGGCGTGCGGCGTTTATCAGCGATCAGATCTGAGGGACTAGCTACACCAAATAGTGCAAATCCTAAGCGATCAAAGTTTGAGTTCTGTGGTCGCAGGTTATAGCACTGACGAATCCAGGCAAAAAAGTCGTTAATTGGGAAACTTAAACTCAGCAGGCTATCAATCTCATCAATAAAGATGAAAATACGCTCAGTGTGAACATTTGGTAGTAAAACATCTTCAACAAACAAGTGTAGTTTTTGCACCGAGGAAATGCCTGTTTGCTTCTCCCACCAACGCTTAAAGTCAACTTGTGACGCTAAATTGAAGCCGTAGAATAAGCTGATAATAATGCCTTGGTACCATTGATCTGGTGTGGTATCTTCAACACCCAAGCGGGTCATATCCAAGTAAACACAGCTATGCCCTTCTTCCCTAAGACGATAACTTGTGCGCTGTAGCAAAGATGACTTGCCCATCTGACGAGAGTTGAAGACGTAACAGAAATTACCAGCTTTCAGACTGGCATAAAGTCTTTCGTCTGCATGACGGATAACATATGTCGGATCGTCACTGCGGAGACTACCTCCTACCTGATATCTCATATTTAACAGTTACCAGTTATCAGTTATCAGTTATCAGTTATCTATGTTTAATCCTCAATTTTTGGTAGTTTTGAACAGAGGCGATAGGCAACATCATCCGATAATTAAGGGGAATTGTTACTCTCAAATCTCCTTGATTATGGAATTTTGTCAAACTATTGTAGATAGTTGCTTTGCAAAATAGGCACAGTAGAGTTCGCAACGCGGTAAGACACGATCGCCCTCAAAGCGAATTAATCCCAAACTTTCAAGCTTGTAAGCTTCAATAGGATTAAGAGAAATACCTTGCTTTGCTTCCAGAACTTTAGCATAAGTCTGTGCCAGTCTAGGATTTTCTTGCAGTTTGACAAAAAGTCGCCATAAATGATAGCAGTAGATCCCACCATTGGCGATCGCATCCTCTATCAGTTCTTGCAGGGTCATTTCTTGAAAGCAAAGATAGTACAAACTAATCTGAATTAATGCTGGATGTCCCCCTAGGAGTGACATAAGTTGGTCAACATCGTTAAGCAAACTCCCGTTTAAACCATACCGCCTAGCTAAATCTTCTACTTGTGGTCGGGTAAATTCTGGAAGACGAATAGGTAGACCGATATTAAAAGGGGAGCGGTTAATATTTAGAGAGATGTACTCTTCTGTAGAGTAAACCATTACTAACCTCAGCTTTTGCCAGTTGGGATTGTGTCGTGCTTCTTCACACCAAGATCGCAATAAACCAAAAAACTCATGACAAATGTGAGGATATTCAAAAAAATGGTCAACTTCATTCAACACCAAAACCACTGGGCTTTGACATTGATTGAGCAAATAGTTTTGTAAATAGAAGCTGCTACTCAAGTTATAGCCAATTTCTTCATCCCATTTTTCTTTGAGGTTGGGGTCAATACCTAATTCTGTTGCAATTCGCCAGCAAAGACGACGCAACAGCTTATTTAAGTCAGTTAGACACTCACTCTCAAATTGGTAGCAATTCAGATTCACAGTATGATATCCTTGCTTGTGTGCAAAGGCTAACAACCGCAATACTAGAGAACTTTTACCCATCTGTTTTGGGGCGCGAATCCGAATCACGCAGCCACTAGTTTGTACCTCATGATAAACCTTTTTCTCTAGTGGGGGACGTTCAATATAAAAGGGAGAATCTAGAGCTACGGGACCATCCGGGTATGACCAAAGATTTTCTCTGTGTTCAGTTTGTGAGTGATGTTCTTCGACAAATGAGGTGAATTCGGAAACTCGAGATGAATCTTCTTGTGTGTATGAACTAAAAGACGATAAATCAGATGTTTCAGTCTCATTCGCTTCATTGACGAGAGTGTAATCTTCGCTGTGTAATTCCAGATTAAAAGCGCTAAAGCAGAGTTTTACAGTTTTTTGGTCTACACTTTCACTTAAAGACCATAATTTACTCAGAGTTCTAGTGGAAACATGAATGCGCGAGCTTAGTTCTTCTAGAGTTAAGTGATCGCCTTTGTTTTGTGCTATCTCCACGGAAAGAATTGCTGACTGTAACCGTTTAACTCCTATGGGAGTTAGTACAACTCCTCGTCTTCGTTTCGTTACTTTTTGCTTCATTTTATACATCCTACTTACAATAATCACTAGCATCTAAAATATGCTTAAGGTAAAATTGTAATGTAATATATTGTACTTAATTTTTCAGCAATAACTTTACGTAGGCTTGTATTTATCAGCACTATGTTACTTATAAATTTACATAATACTTCTAATACGATTAGAAGATATAATCATCCGTAGAAATACTGATGTTCAAAATTTATAAAAAGCAGGCTAGTTATTGATTGTACATTAATAGACTGGAATTTAAATTTACTTGAGCTATCTCTCATACACTCTCAATTGATTTTTCTATGAAAACCATTAAAACTCCAACAAATTAAATTACACCATATTAGCTTTATAGTAAACACTTTAAATGAATTTACTTGCTTTACCTACTTTTCCTACTTTTCCCACTTCTAGTGTTTCTGTAACTGTATTGCAAAAACTTTTTTATGAAACCGTAGCAATTGTATTTTTTTATACTCCAGTATTCAAAACAGGCACAATAAATTTTACTTATATAATTCGTCATTTTTTGATTGGTTGTGTTGCAAAAACAATATCGCTTTCTAAAAACTTAAAGATTGAGTATTAATAGTTTTTGAACTATTTAGCTACCGAAACTTGGAAGAAATATACATAAGCAAACTTCAGAGGCAGACTATATGACAATTGATCGCGGTAGTAATAGCTTATACTCCTCAATAGGATGAGTAATGCAGAACTTATCTACCAGATGCATTCTTATTGCTGGCTCTGATTAAGAAAGAGGAAGATTGTCTAACTGTGTTGATACCCATCTAAAATTGAAAACACTCCGGTAAATCGGATTTTTAATTCTCAAGTAGCCGTTGTACTTATCCACCAAACCAGATAGCAACAGTTCTGTTTGTTCTTCACTTTCATCGGCTGGTACTAAGTTCTCTATAAGGTTCCTACTCCTTAGTTCCTCTACTTGTAACACCTGTCGATAAATGCTTAATAACTTTCCTGCTTTGTGTTCGTCATGAAGTAAGCGATTTCTTATGGTACGGAGGTGTTCAGGTTCATCTTGGAATTCCCAATGTTGAATAATGCGCGATCGCACCAATTGTTCTACCCAAAATCCTTCAGCACCATTCGGTATGGTAATCGTTCCCTTAAAACTTTCAGCAACTTCAAGAACTAACTGACAAAGTTTTTGGGTGAGAAATGGCTGTCCTCTTGTCCAATGAATAATATGCAGCAGTATTGCTTGAGGCTGGCTGACTACTTCTTCTAATCCTTGAAGCAGGGGCGCGGCTTCATGCAGTTGAAAGTCAGATAACTTAATTGCTTGACCAATGTTAAAAGGCGTTCGGTCTTTATCAACAATTAGGTGAGATGGACTGGCTACACCAAATAAAGCAAAACCCAAACGTTTAAAGTTTGGGTTGTGTGCTTGCTGATCGTAACAGTAACGAATCCAGATAAAAAAATCGTCAATCGGGAAACTCAAACTTAGCAGGCAATTAATATTATCGATAAAGATGAAAATGCGATTGTTTTGAACTTCTGTTAGCAACACCTGTTCAACAAATTGATGCAGTATTTGCATAGGGTCAAGCTCTGATTGTTGCTCCCACCAACTCGCAAAGTTGACCCGCTCTGTCAGATTTAGCTTGTAAAACAAGCTGAAAATAATGTCCTTGTACCATTGCATAGGTATAGTTTGATTGCTGCCTAATAAAGCAATATTTAGGTAAACACATGTAGAATTCTCTTTTTCTAAGCGATGAATAGTCCGGTGTAGTAGGGATGATTTGCCTGTTTGGTGGCAGTTGAAGACGTAACAAAAATCTCCTGCTTTTAATCCAGTATAAAGTTGTTCGTCTGCTTGACGGACAATATATGTAGAATCGTCATACTTCAGGCTACCACCGACTTGATATCTCATAGTTAAGTGGGTCATTCAAAATTCAGGTATTTTTACTCTGATACTTATACTTTTATATAAAATTAACAATGTGTTTATACAAAATTGCTATGATTTGTATAATTTTTACTGTGAACTAATATTCTATTTTAACTGCCTTAATTATCCCAGGCTATTTCATTCTAAAAAGTTGCAGATGTATTTCTGCTCCAGAGCAGAAACGCCCTCGGTTGTGCCATTTTTTCAAACATCTGGTGACGATATAATTTCAGAGTAAAGTTACGAGTTAAACGCGAAAATCTGAGGTAGAGGTAAGGTGCGAATCCTAATCTTTAGAATAAAATAGCCTTGGCTTGCACCACCCAAAGCCACCAAGAACGCTCATTATTTCTCCTTCATTCTCCTGATGAATCACACTCCCCGATTATTATGTCCACCGATATTTGAGAGGGGTTGATAAGACAGTTAATAAAACAACAGGTTAATTCTTAGAGGTGATTTATAAAGTAAATCTTAAGAGGCGAGACGATTCAGGATGAGTCTTACCATTGCGACATCAATCCTTGGAAAAACCACAAAGTTCAATTTCTTCCTGGCTAAAAGTTTCCTTTAATATCTTGCGGAGAACACGCTGAATATGAAGGTGTTTTCCAGGCTTAACCTTCGTCAGCGTCAGAAGCAACAGGTTATGCTCACCAAAATGTTCTATTCCAGCTACTCGCGTGGGTTCCAGAACATCCTGCTCATCCGCCTTTAACTGCTGTCCTACCTTCTCAACCACCCTGTACACATAATCTAAATTGGAGTCATAGGAAACGCTAACTTCCACTCTTGCATATATATACTGTTTAGAATAGTTGATAATTGATCCAATATCCCCATTCCGAATAATCTGTAATTGACCATCGGGATGTCGGACGTGAGTGGTTCTCAACTCAATCGCCTCCACAATCCCCTCAATATTTCTTTCGTCTACTTTCCCAACTTCAACATAATCACCCACCAAGTAATAGTTTTCAAACAGGATCAAAAATCCACAAACGACATCATTAATCAGGTTTTGTGCCCCAAGACCAACTGCTATACCTACAATTCCTGCACCTGCTAAGATAGGCGCAGGATCAATGCCAATGAGCTTGAGTATGGTAACTCCGGCAGTGAAATAAATGAAATATTTCGCGAAACTCCGCATTAACGGAATGAGCGTCAGCCGTTTCTGTCGCTGTATTCCCGTTGAATCTGTAGTTTTTAGGTAGAACTCATCAAGGATGAAGTAGGCGACTTCTATCAAAACATTGCTGATAAAGAAAACCCCAATAATCTGAACAATTGTGGGCGTATAAGCACTTATCCAAGCGATAAACTCTATTTCTGGAACAACGAGATTTACTATGCCGATGAGAGCAAGCGCAATATCATCTTCAACCTTTAACAGTTTAGCTGCCTTCTTAACAGCTTTTTGCTCTTCAGATGAGTAATCATCATCAGCGCGAGCCATTTGAATTGCATGATACAGCAATGACCTTGATTTCGACCAAGTAGGAACATCAACTGTAATCTTACTCAGCAAGTTTTCGCGCGTCAGCATTTTTGTATTCAAATGTTTTGTATTTCTCTATTGCTTCTTCAGGAGCGCCAGCCAAGCGCTGATGATTTAGTAACCAATTAAGTTCGGCTTCTGAAACTTCTCCATCGGCACCAGCAATAGCGAGCAGTGCATATCCATAGTTGAGGTATGCTTCAACGGGAATTTCGGAAATACCTAAGTTCTTTTTCAGAAATTCTGAAGCAGGTAGTACTTCTTGAATATTGGTCATAAATTACCTCTTTGATTTTTTGAAAATTTACTATTTAGCAGATGCCATTTATAAATGAAAGAATTATTGCCCAGGTTTCTAATTCCTGTTTACCTATTAAATTCTTTCTATAATTGCTGATGTACTGCTATTGGTATCTACGCATTTAAATCTTCTCAACTAAGAAGCGAAAATGCAAGGAAAGTTAAGTTAGTTAAGAAAGTTAGCAAAAAATTATTTTAAACTGAAAAAATATTATAGCTAAATATAGTAATCCTAAATGATTCATGAGAAAACTCACTCGTACTTGAATCTTTTGTCCACCTTTTTTGCGAGATTTCCCATCTGGGTAAATCCAACTCAAAAAAGATCCATCATGTGACATACTCCCACACCGAATCAAAGATTACGGTGTGGGCTTCTCACCAAATCCAGCTATTGCTTCGGATACTCGATGAGCTTTAAGAACCGGATGCCCCTCGGCTCTATTTTTTATATTTATCGCTGCATTGTGATCACGGTCAAGACTGCAACCACATTGACAAGAATGCCATCTTTCATGCAGTTTTTTAGGTACTTTCACCCCACAACTAGAACAATCTTGTGATGTGTTTTTAGGGTTTACAGCTACTACCAGCAAACCAGCATTTTCGGCTTTGTTTGACAGTATCGACAGGAAGCTAGACCACCCAGCATCATGTACAGATTTACCTAGTCTGGATTTTGAAAGTCCTTTAAGATTGAGGTCTTCATGAGCAACAACGTCATATCTTGACAGCAATTGTTTGGCTGTTTTGAAGTGAAAGTCTTTACGTTTATCAGCAATTTTCTTATGTTGGTTCCCCAACTGTTTTACTGTTTTACGTCTACGACTACTACCCTTCTTACGGCGAGAAACGCGTTTTTGAATGACTCGTAAACGTTTTTGAGACTTGCGGTAATGCTGGGGAATAGGAACAGCTTCACCCTCGGAAGTGGTTAAAAACTCCTTTAGCCCCATGTCAATCCCTGTTATTAATTCAGGATTGATGTCTGGTTTAACAGTCGGAACTGCTTCGTCTTCTAGGCTCAAAGTTAAATAGTATCCATCAGCTTTTTTAGTGACTGATGCCGTTTTGACCTTAAATCCTTCAGGTATCGGACGATGCAAAATAAGCTTGATGCTCCCAAGTTTTGGGAGGACAACCAAGTTACCCTGAATGCAATCGTCTTTCATCTGTGGATATGTAAAAGTCCGGTAACGGTCACGAGGTTTAAACCTGGGTCTACCGCTTCTTTTTCCATTACTGTCGCCACTTAGAAAACGGTCAAAAGTTACCTTAACCCGCTTAACTACGTCCTGTAGAACTTGTGAATAAATCTCACCGTAGTGAGGATGAGTCTTTTTGAGATTGGGTAAAGTTTTCTTTTGTGAGTAATAGTCGGGGTTCTCTCGCAACTCAGGCAAGTGACAAACAAGAGGACAAGCGTCGATTGGACAACGATTTTGTTCATACCAATCGAAACGTCGAGCCAACAGATAGTTGTACTGTGAACACAGCATAGCAAGCCATCTGTCGATTTCAACAACTTGTTGCTTTGTCGGTCGTAGCTTGTATTGATATGCTGTCCTCATTTGTTTATCACCTCCTTTGTTACACCTATGTTAGCATAAACGTTGTGACAATGTAGTTACTTATATGAAAAATAAATATCTACAAATACGAATCAGCGAACGTAGGTTAAATAAGTTTCGTTTGTATTCGGCTTGGAAAGACAAGACTATGACCCAAATACTTGAAGACTTCATTGACTCGTTGCCAAGCCCAGAGAGAGGCAATTCGTCCGAGACCAACATTGCTGATTGAACTGCGTTCAATATCGCTCGTCGGTCAATTCCTCATTGCCCCGTCATTCATCCCAGCACTGACAGCCGTACAGGTACAGTGTGGGGCTTCTGTCGGAGTCAGCTAAAAATGCCCCTGGAGTTTGAGGCGTCGCCAAGGGGCGTACTACAATCTCAAATGATTCGATGACTGGAGATATGAACGAGAATTCTTTAAGATGCACTTGATTTTGCAATCGCCTGTTAGGGAATAACAGTTAATCTACCTGATTTTTGGCTTAACCGAGAAGTATTGCCACTAGACAAACTACCAAGTGTGCTGGTGAGTCTAGCCGGCAGTATCGGCTTAACTGTCTTAACTGTCTTAACTGTCTTAACTGTCTTAACTGTCTTAACTGTCTTAACTGTCTTAACTGTCTTAACTGTCCTAAATGAACTACCCGCCCTTACTTCGCCCGTGGGCGGGTTTCTACATCCCGCCCAGTAAGAGTAGATTTCTGACGCTTCGCGCGTCCCAGTTGCTTCATACTTCCAGCTTTTTTGCTGGTGGATGAAGTAGAGCTAAGGACATTTACTCGTCTACGTTAGCGAAGCGGCGCGTTAGCGCGGCTTGTTCCAAACCCCGGTAGAGTTCCTTTTGACCAGTAAAGCATAACTTCAGCAGCGGCAACATCTCTGTCTTGTACATATCCGCAGACGCCGCACTCATGGACGCGAATATCAAGCGTCTTTTTGTGCTGATATCCGCATGGAGGGCAGGTTTGGCTAGGCTTCACTTTCTTAGTTGGGACTTCTACAAATACACCACCAATCTGCTCTACTTTGTATTTGATAGTGCTTTTGAGCATTCCAAACCCAACGTCAAGTATTGACTTGTTTAGCCCAGCATAAGAGCTTTTTGCGTTTACCCTTTTTGGCAATACTTGTCATGTTCTTAACTTCTAGCTTTTCAGTTGCAACGAAGCTATTACCGCTTACTATTTCTGCTGCAACTTGATGTACCCAATCGTGCCTTTGGTTCCCAACCTTGCGAACAAGCTTACTAACTTTATTCTTAGCTCTTTTCCATCTTCTAGAAGCTTTTATCTTTTTTGTTTTATTTGGTGCTTGTTTACGTCTCTTTTCCTTAGACGCTTTTTTGATTTGATGCTCGGCGTTCCGCAAGAACTTAGGAGCAGTAATCTGTTGATGGGTCGTTCCATCAGTTATGGACAGCGCCGACTTACAACCCAAGTCAATACCAATTGCGCCAACTGGTAAAACTTTACTGTTAAGTACTTGCTCTAATACGTCAACAGTGATAGATGCATACCATTTCCCGTTACGGTGAACAATGGTACAAGTTGTAGGCTGTCCCCAGTACTTAGCCTTTCCCCGCATCTGAATACGGCCAATCTTAGATAGATTGAGGTATCCATTCTCGCCGTTGGACTCGACAGAATAACCAGTCTTTGCTGGATAAGTCCACCCTGAGTAATGCCGAATAGACTTAAATTTTGGACGCTTTCCTAATCCCTTGAACCAACGTTCAAATGCAAAATCAACACGTTTCAATGTTGCTTGCAAAGCTTGGGAGTTTATTTCTTTGTACTCTGTCCAAACTTCTTTAAACGCAGGCAAAGAGTTCTGTTGCTCCATGTAGCTAACAGAATGCTTGAACTTTTGATATTGAGTGAATCTATTGTACGCAGCAGCATTGAACAAGTCTTTGTGAAGCTTTCGGTGATACCGCAAAGACTGTTCTATCTGCTTATTTGGGTATAACCGAAAAGTCATCCGCCTTGTTGCCACTGCTTGTTTCTTACCTCATTTGTGTTAATCTGTACGTATATACGATAAGACTAACAAAAATTTCAAAAACATGGCTAGAACAAATAAAATTATTGTTCGTTTGACAGACAAAGAAAAGGAAAGACTAGAGAATTACGCCGTTTTCCTAGGTGTGTCTATGTCCGAGGTCATTCAAGATTACATAAAGTCTCTTCCTGACATAAGGATTGGCAATTCCTCGACCATCCTCCGCCCTGTCAAACCTACGGCTTGATTTGGTTGAAGATGTTCTCGTTATTGCCCGCTCACTATCCCCACCCTACTAAGAGTTGAGGGTGGGGACTTCCGCGATACCGTTAATCCTGGTTCAAACGGATGATTGCAGGTTGGTTGCATTTAATCAAGGGAACGTTGCAATTAATCCTGGTTGAAGCGCAATTATAGTTGCAGTTAATCCTGGTTTAAAAAAGTCTTGATTGCAGGTTTAAGCGATTAGTATTGCAGGTCGTTACACATAGCGATACCTTCGGTAAGCTTCGCTAACGCGGATTTGGTCATCACTGAAAAAGGCTGTAATTGCCAGTGCCAAATTTGACCGCACTGTATCGGTCATTACCAGCGAAGCTGCACCACCTTCAGAGCGTTTTGTTCCCACAATCATTGTCAGTAGAGCCGTCTGCAAGAAATCTTTGTAGTCTTCAAACCGCTCCTGCTGCAATTTTGGGGGAAGCGATTCTCCTCCGGAGACGCTTCGCGATCGCAGATTGGGCAACTCGAACAAATTTGAACTTTCCCGCCCAATGTCGAAGTACGCGCCATCTTTCCCCATAAAGCGGGTGTAATCGGTAAACGATTAGGTAATTATGAAAAAATTCTTAAGGCTTTTTGAGAAAAAGTAGCACTTCCAAGACTTAATAGCACTCAAAATTTACGTATGCGTAACAAAAAAACTGAATTATTATAATTTTTGTGACTATTTTTTTGATTTTTCAGTAGATTTACTAGAACAAGTGACACTCTGTCAACAGATAGAAAATATTTGAGGGGCGGTTATATTTGCCTTAACATCAGCCGATACAGGCACTTAAGACAAACCAAGGAGAGCAGAAAAAACGGGCGCTGGAAATGGTGCGTATAAATCACGACTGCAAATCCACTAATGAATTTTTGTAAATAATTTGCCAATTATGCGTAAAACTCTGTTTGAAAAACTGAGAACTAAGTAGGTGCCGCGACACCAATTACAACACTCCCCGCACTGTCATTTGACATTGCGGGGTTTTTCTTATGTGAGTTTATTAAGCTTTGTAAAGAAATAGCAGGGTTTGCATAAAACTTGTGCGCTGAAGCTGAGAAGTAAGTAGATATTACTTTGACGAACAGAAAATGTGGTTTACTCAAAAAAGAGTGCAACTGCAAAGGAGTGCTAGGGGGTGTCGCTTGTTAAGAATGAATGCTTGTAGGTGCAGGTTATTCTTGAGGTTAGGGGTTACTCCGGTGTGTGCATTCAGCGCCGCCGTGTTGCAGACACTCGCATTCTCTTTTAATTCCACTCTCGCTCAAGAACTCAAGCCCATAGCTGATGATACGCTGGGTGCTGAAAGTTCTGTGGTCACACCAACAAGCCCGCAAGCTGACAGAATTGATGGTGGAGCGATTCGCGGCGCTAACGTGTTTCACAGTTTTTCAAAATTTGATATCGGTGAAGGACGAGAGGCGTATTTTGCTAATCCAAGTGGGATTGAGAATATTCTGAGTCGGGTGACGGGGAGTGACGCTTCAAGGATTTTTGGGAAGCTTGGAGTATTGGGTAATGCTAATCTGTTTTTGATTAATCCGAATGGGATTATTTTTGGTAGAAATGCCAGTTTGGATGTTAGGGGTTCGTTTGTAGGGACGACTGCTAATGCAATTGGGTTTGGCGATCAAGGTTTTTTCAGTGCAACGAATCCGAATACTCCTGAACTGCTAACAATAAATCCTTCGGCTTTTTTCTTTAATCAAATTGCTGCTGCACCGATTCAAAACAACTCAGTAGCATCAGCAGGAACAACACTGGCAGGCTTTCCTATATCTGGTCTACGTGTTCCAGATGGTCGGAGTTTACTACTAGTCGGCGGCGACATCAGTATGGATGGCGGGAGGTTGAATGCTTTTGGTGGGCGAGTGGAACTGGGAGGACTGGCAGGGATAGGAACTGTAGAATTAGCCAGCAATGGTAATAGCTTCAGTCTTAGCTTTGCGCCTGATGGCTTGCTATCAAATGTCTTTCTTACCAATCAAGCACGAGTGAGTGTGCGAGGTGCAGGCGGGGGAGACATTGCGGTCAATGCCAACACCTTCACTGCAACTAATGGTGGACGTTTAGTAGCAGGAACCGAAGCACAGGGAAATGCGGGTGATATTACTGTCAATGCCAATAAAGTGAGGTTATCTGGTATTGGGAGTAGCAATAACGGAGCGGGGCTTTACAACCAAGCAATTCCAGGTGCTGTTGGCAATACAGGCGACATTTTTGTTAACGCTAAATCTGTTGAAATGGCATCGGGTGCAACAATAGAAAGCAGTGTATTCTCTGAAGCCATAGGCAATGGCGGTAAAGTTGACATTAAGGCTGAGTCGCTCTCTGTGACCACTGGGGCTGGACTGGTTGCCGTTACCCTTGGACGGGGGGATGCAGGTAATATCATCATTAATGCCCGCGAACGTGTCTCCTTTGATGGAACAAGTAGCGATGGTAGTCTAGGCAGTGCAGCCTTCAGCAGAGTGGAACAGACCGGCAGAGGAAAGGGTGGAGACATCCGCATCACCACCGGAGAACTTTCAGTTACCAATGGCGCTGGACTGGTTGCCGTTACCGAAGGACAGGGGGATGCAGGTAATGTCATCATTGATGCCCGCGAACGTGTCTCCTTTGATGGAACAAGTAGCGATGGTAGTTTAGGCAGTACTGCCTTCAGCAGGGTGGAAGAAATCGGCAGAGGAAAGGGTGGAGACATCCGCATCACCACCAGGGAGCTTTCAGTTACCAATGGCGCTCAACTGCTTGCTAACACCCGTGGACAAGGGGATGCAGGTAATGTGATCATTGATGCTCGCGAACGTGTCTCCTTTGATGGGGTTAGTAGTAGCGATCGCAGGTTTGCCAGTGCTGCCTTTAGCAGCGTAAACGAAACCGGCAGAGGACAAGGTGGGGACATCCGCATCACCACCGGAGAACTTTCAGTTACCAATGGCGCTGGACTAGTTGCCGCTACCCTTGGACAGGGGGATGCAGGTAATGTCATCATTGATGCCCGTGAGCGCGTCTCTTTTGATGGGGTTAATAGTAGAGATGGTATAGGCAGTGCTGCCTTTAGCAGCGTGGAAAAAACCGGTAGAGGAAAGGGTGGAGATATCCGCATCACTACTAGGGAGCTTTCAGTTACCAATGGCGCTCAACTGCTTGCCACAACTCGTGGACAGGGAGATGCAGGTAATGTCATCATTGATGCCCGTGAGCGCGTTTCTTTGGATCGGGAAACTTTCGATGGGAAAAGTATTGTCTTCAAAAGTAGAGTCTCCACCGGCGTGGAAAAAACCGGTAGAGGAAAGGGTGGAGACATCCGCATCACCGCCAGGGAGCTCTCAGTTACCAATGGCGCTCAACTGCTTACTGACACCAGTGGACAGGGGGATGCAGGCAATGTCATCATTGATGCCCGTGAGCGCATCTCCTTTGGTGGAGTTAGTAGCACTGGTCCGAGTGGTGTCTTCAGCAATGTGCAATCTGGAGCAGTCGGTAATGGGGGTAGCATCAACATCACCACTACTGGCTCTCTTTCTTTGACCAATGGTTCTGTACTCAATTCTGGTTCTTTTGGAGAAGGAAGAGGAAGTGACGTAAAAGTTACAGCAGGCTCTATCCGTCTTGACCTGGGAGGTATTGGATCTATAACTACATCAGGTAATGGAGGAAACATTACCCTATCGTTACAGGACATCTTACTGCTGCGCCGCAACAGTCAGATATCTACCACCGCAGGCACGGCGCAGCAGCCTGGAAATGGCGGTAACATCACCATCAATGTTCCTAATGGTTTTATCGTTGCTGTTTCTGGTGAAAATAGCGACATCACCGCCAATGCGTTTAGTGGCACTGGTGGGAGAGTTACAATTAACGCTACTGATACTTTTGGAATCGCGCCACTTAGTCGTCAAGACCTCCAGAGGTTGAGCCCTGATTTAGACCCGCGTCAAGTTCCGACAAATGACATCACCGCCATTTCGCAAACAAACCCTTCATTAAGCGGCACAGTAGAACTCAACACACTCGAAATCGACCCCAACAGCGCCTTAATCAACTTACCATCAGTACCAGTTGACACCGAACTAGCCCAAGGCTGTAACTCTCCCAACTACGCTCAAAGCAGTTTCATCATCACCGGACGCGGCGGCTTACCCCCCAACCCCAAAGACATTCTCACACCTGACGCCGTACAAGTAGATTGGGTAACTCTCAACCCCGAAATAGACAAAAACTCTAGAACAAATATTTCCACCAATCCTAATAGTACTCCACCTGCCCCAATAGTTGAAGCCACTGGCTGGGTATTCGGTCCCAAGGGCGAAGTGATATTTACGGCACAAGCCCCAACACAATACCAGAACTCTTGGCAAACACAAACCAAGTGCCATGAAAAGTAAATTTCCAAACAAGCTAGCAGTCCACTATACAAGCTTTACGGGGTTTGTCATGAGGGCTTTAGCGCTAAAGCGCCAACTACAAGCTATGTACTTACAGATAAGTATAGTTGCATTGCTGCTCATCATTCCTGAACGCCTAACAGCACAAGTTGTCACTCCTGTACAACTACCAGATGGCAATTCTTTCCAAAATCAACAACTCCCTTTGCCGCAGGATGTGCAACCACCCCCGCCAACTCCAACTCCCACACCCAAACCGCCACAGCCACTCCCTCCACTAGAAGACTTACTTCCACCCTCTCAGCCTACTCCCACACCGAGTGAACCAATTCCTGGAAAGCTTCCTGAAACTATCATTGTTAAACAATTTGAAGTGATTGGCAGTACCGTATTTAGCCCCGAAGAATTAGCCAAGGTACTCGCTCCCTTTACTAACAAACCTATCTCACTGACTGAAGTGTTTCAGGCTCGTACTGCTATTACAGAACTATACTTCAAAAAAGGTTACATCACTTCTGGAGCATATATCCCTGCTCAAACAATGGAGTCCGGTGTTGTCACAATCCAAGTAGTCGAGGGTACATTAGAAGACATCCAAGTCACAGGTACCAGGCGACTAAGACGCAATTATATAAGCAGCCGTCTAGCTAGAGCAACATCCGCACCTCTCAATAGAGAGCGTTTGCTAGAAGCCTTGCAACTGCTGCAACTTAACCCTTTGATTCAAAACCTATCTGCTGAACTCACCGCTGGAACACGTCCAGGTGCAAGTATATTACAAGTCCAGATACAAGAAGCAAAAACCTTTAGTAGCCAAATCGTTCTGGATAATAGGCGATCGCCTAGTGTTGGTAGTTTCCGTCGGCGATTACAAGTTAACGAAGCTAACTTACTTGGATTTGGAGATGGTTTGAGTTTAGCATATACCAACACCGATGGCAGCAACGCCTTTGATGCTAGCTACACATTTCCCCTTAATTCCCGCAATGGCACTCTCTCTTTTTACTATGGCACAACATCCAGCGAAATCATTGAACGTCCTTTCAACGAACTAGATATCGAATCTGCTTCCCGCTACTACGAACTGATATTCCGCCAGCCAGTTATCCAAACTCCCACACAAGAATTTGCTCTTGGCTTTATCGCCTCTCGACGAGAAAGTGACATATCTTCCCGGCTGTTCCAACCCGATATTGGACTTCCCCCGAATGAACTTTCGCCTGGGGCTGATGAAGAAGGACGCACTAGGCTATCTGCGTTGCGGTTCTTCCAAGAATGGACAAGTCGCAACAGCCGTGAGGTTATCGCCGCTCGCTCTCAGTTTAACATTGGATTGGGTGCGTTGAATGCCACAATTAATAGTAACCCTCCCGATAGCCGCTTTTTCTCATGGCAAGGACAAGCTCAGTGGGTACGTCTTTTGGCTCCTGACACCTTACTGTTACTTCGTGCAGATATGCAACTGGCGTCAAGAGCACTCCTACCCATAGAACAGATAGGTTTGGGTGGTTTGGATAGTGTTCGCGGCTACCGTCAAGATTTCTTGCTTACAGATAATGCCGCTTTTGCTTCTGCTGAAGTCCAAGTCCCAGTTCTTCGCGTACCGCAAATCAACGGCGTTTTACAAATCATCCCTTTTGTTGATTTCGGTGTAGGCTGGAACAGTTCAGATAGAGAAAATCCAGATCCTAACACTTTAGCATCCGTCGGTCTTGGTTTGCGCTGGTCACAGGGAGAGCGTTTTACTGCTCGTCTTGACTGGGGTATTCCTTTAATATCTGTTGATTCAAGGGAAAGAACATGGCAAGAAAACGGTCTGTATTTTTCCATACAATACAACCCTTTTTGAAGTTTAGGCGTTTACGTAAGGGTTGGCTGACTCAGTCTGTATTGGCGCTGCTGACTGCGTTTCTCTGCACAGTACTTTCACCTGTTTTAGCAACCGTTGTTGCTGTTAATTCTACTACCCAAACAACACTAAACAGCACGGCTAAAACCGAAAAATCTCTACAACAAGGCAAAGCATTGTATGATGCTGGACGGTTTGCTGAAGCGCTCAAGGTTTTGGAACAGGAAGCTGCTGCTTTTAAAGCCAGTGGGGATAAAGTCAATGAAGCTATGGCTTTGAGCAATCTTTCCCTAGTTTATCAGCAACTAGGACAGTGGAGTCAGGCAGAAAAAGCAATTATCCAAAGTCTAAATCTCTTAAAAAATGGCGACAACTCAAAACAGCGTTTTGCAATCTTCGCCCAAGCTCTAGATGTGCAAGGACGGTTACAATTGGCACAGGGGCAAACTCAAGCTGCACTCTCGACTTGGCAAGAAGCTGCAAAGATTTACAAGCAAATTGGCGATTCGGCGACATTAACCCGTAACCGCATCAATACTGCTCAAGCAATGCAAGCTTTAGGACTTTATCGTCAAGCGAGTAAGATTTTAACAGAGGTTCAGCAAACCCTCATAAGCCTTCCAGATTCGCAACTGAAAGCAACAGGATTGCGTAGTCTCGGTAATATTCTTAGAGTCGTTGGTGATTTAAATACATCTAGAAAGGTCTTAGAGCAAAGTTTAGCAGTTGCACAGGGCGTAAAATCTCCAACAGCTACTGGTGATACTTTGCTGAGTTTAGGTAATACGGCTCTCGCCCAGGGGAAAACTCAACTTAGTCTGAACAACAAAGCCGAAGCTGAAAAAGAAACTCAAGCTGCATTAAAATACTATCAACAGGCTGCTCTTGTCGCACCACCCAACACACGCATTCAGGCACAACTGAATCAACTTAGCCTACTTGTGGAAAAGGAGCAATTTCCTGCTGCATTGGCTTTGGCATCTCAAATTCAACCGGAAATTAGCAAGTTGCCACCCAGTAGAACCTCAGTCTATACCCGGATTAATTATGCTGAAAATATAACAAAATTAAAAGAGAAAAGCAACGCAGATAACCCGTCATGGCTGGATATTGCTCAGATGTTGTCCACCGCTCTTGAGCAGGCGCGAAGTTTAAAAGATGCGCGAGCAGAATCTTATGCCCTCGGTACTCTAGGCGGGTTGTACAAACAAACGGGGCAGTTATCTGAAGCACAAAACTTGACCAAACAAGCACTCATTATAGCCCAAACTCTTGAACCACGGGACATTGCTTATCAGTGGCAATGGCAGTTGGGACGTTTACTCAAACAGCAAGGAGATATTCCAGGAGCGATCGCATCATACGATGAAGCATTCAAAACCCTTGAATCTCTGCGTGGCGATTTAGTCGCCATTAATCCAGAAATTCAGTTTTCCTTCCGCGAAACTGTGGAACCTGTGTATCGGGAGTTGGTTGATTTGCGTTTGCAGAATCAGGGAAGCCCTGAAACTAGGCAATACAATCTTACACAAGCTCGTAATGTGATTGAATCACTCCAACTAGCGGAACTGAACAACTTCTTTCGCTCACCCTGTGTGGAAACCAGAGTCGAAATTGACACAGTGGTTCAGCAAGACAAAAGGGCTGCGATTATATATCCAATTATTTTACCAGACCGCATAGAAGTTATTCTCACGTTGCCTGAACAAAAAGAACTTCGCAAATATACAACGGTCATACCCCAGGAGAAAGTAGAAAGCATCGTACAAGATTTGCGGAAAAGCTTATTAGATGTGGCGGGAACTTTTCAGGTTCAGGAAAAGTCGCAGGAGATATATAATTGGTTAATTCGACCAGCACAAGCAGAGTTAAGCAAGAGTGGCATCAAAACCTTAGTGTTTGTCCTGGATAGTTCGTTGCAGAATATCCCGATGGGGGTTCTGTACGACGGGCAGCAGCAGAAATATCTGATAGAGAAATATGCGATCGCCCTCAGTCCTGGTTTACGACTTTTTGACCCCAAACCGTTGCAAAAGGTACAGTTAAACGCTTTAACTGCTGGAATAGGCGAACAACGCTTTGGGTTTCCTGCATTGCAAAATGTCCCACGGGAATTAAAACAAATCCGGTCAGAAGTCTCCAGAAGTGAAGAACTTTTGAATCAAAAATTTACCGAAATCAACTTGCAAAAGGAACTGCAATCAGCGCCTTTCTCGGTGGTTCACATAGCGACTCACGGCGAGTTCAGTTCCGATCCGGAAAAAACCTTTATTCTTGCTTGGGATGGACTCCTGAAGGTAAAGGATTTTGATAGTTTACTGCGAGTGAGCGACTCTAGCAGGTCTAGTAACATCGAATTACTCGTCCTGAGTGCTTGCAAAACTGCGCTGGGAGACAAGCGTGCAGCATTAGGATTAGCTGGAGTCGCTGTGCGGGCGGGCGCACGCAGTACACTGGCAAGTTTATGGTCGGTAGATGACCAGTCTACCGCAGATGTGATGAGTGAGTTTTACCGACAGTTACAGACAGGGGTGAGTAAAGCCGAAGCACTCCAGCGTGCTCAACTTGCGGTTTTTGTCAAGGATAATAGTCCTTATCATTGGGCACCTTATGTGCTGCTGGGGAATTGGTTATAACTGATAACTTGCACGATTCTCAACAATGAGGAGGCTTCAGCCTCCCAGCCCTCGTTCCCAGGCTCAGCCTGGGAACGAGAATATAGAGGCTCCGCCTCTTATTGATATTGGTGCAAGATGTCAGTTATAACGGAATTTTAAATTTTGGACTTATATCAGGTTCGGTTGATTACTTATCATTCCTGAAGAACCCCACCCCGGTTTGTAAGAGCGCCAAAACCTCCCCTCCCCGCATGCGGGGAGGGGATAAAGGGGAGCCAGCGCTGCAGTCCTTGTTTCCCGACAGCAGGCGACTGGCGTGTGGGGTGCAGTCAACGTGGTAATCATAACTAATTAACCGAACATGATATTATCTCTATGTGCGGCATTTAGCCGAGGTTTGCCAAGAACTGCGAGGCGTGGTGGTGGGTGCATCGGCTGTCAAAACTACTTCGCCTTTAGCGTTGATCACCCACCCAGTCGCTTCTACGATGGGTTCTGGCGTGGGCTTTGTTGCTGTGAAAACAGAGGGACTCTTGCGGTTGTCAATATTTGGGTTGAGAGTCACCCAGTCTACTAGAACGGCGTCAGGTGTGAGAATGTCTTTGGGGTTGGGGGGTAAGCCACCGCGTCCGGTGATGATGAAACTGCTTTGAGCGTAGTTGGGCGAGTTGCAACCTTGAGCTACCTCAGTGTCAACTGGTACTGATGGTAAGTTAACTAAGCCAGTGTTGGGGTCAATATCGGGTGTGTTAAGTTCTACTGTGCCGTTTACGCCAAATTCTGAACTAACGGTGATATCGCTGGTTTGCGGGTTTTCTTTTTCTCGAAATTGAGTGCCATAAATACCACTTGCGTTAACTTTGACGCTACCACCTTTGCCAGTGTAAGCATTGGCAGTGATGTCGCTGTTTTCATTTGGAACGGCAACGATGAAGCCATTGGGAGCATTGATTCTAATGTTGCCGCCATTACCACCAAGCTTGTCAGTACCCGCAGTGGTGGAAATAGAAGTCTTACCACGCAATAAAAGTAAGTTTCCTATCTGTAGGTTAATATTTCCAGCCTTACCCGTTCTAGAAGTTGCAAAAATTCCAACAGGATTAGCGTTGTTGTCAGGATTAATGATTTTCAAAGATTCAGCAGTAACATAAATTTCTCCAGCATTACCTGTGCTATTTTCTCCCGTAAGGCTATTGACCTGCGAATTTTCAATCAGCAAAGAGTTTGCATTCATCTTGATTGTTCCAGCGTTAGCCGTGCCTGAGGTGTTAGTCTTTACACCGGTTCCCTCTAACTTTAAAAGTCCTGCGACATTCAACTTGATTTCTCCGGGTTTACCCGTGTTACTCACACTGCTTTCTATCCCTGAAATTTCACTCGAAAAAGAATTTGCACTGATGTTTATTGTTCCTGCATTACCCGTACCTAAGGCGTTGGTAGCTATACCAGTTCTGTTGATCTCCATACGATCTGCGATTTCAATGTTGATGTCTCCAGCTATACCTGTGCTATCTTTTTGCGTTATGCTAGCGATCGCGGTTCTTTTATCTTCATCAGACTTTTCCGGGCTATCCATCGACATAGAATTTGCAGTGATGTAGATGTTTCCTGCCTTACCTCTGTTCGCTGTCTGAATGCTCGCACTAGACCGATTCTGAAACTTGATGTTGGTGGCATTTAGTTTAATGTCTCCGGTATCCCCTGAACCGAAAGTGTTAGAGCCGATGGCGGATTGCTCGAAAACTATCTGCTTACCGACGATGCTAATGTCTTGCCCTTTTTTATCACCAAGCGTATCAGCTAATAGAATTGATTGCTTAGTGAAATTGATATTCCCACCTGCGATCGCAATAGAACCACTGCCATCTCCTGTAGTATTCACCAAGGCTTTATCAGAAAACTGGATGTCTCCAAAACTGGGAGTGGCTTCATAACCCAGCTTCCAACCTTCTTGTACTGTGAGATTCACAACCTGATTGCTGTCAAAACTGCCGATTTCAATACGTCCTCCTGGTGAGGTGAGTACACCACCCTCAAGGGAAACATTCCCTCCTACAAGTGCTAAGGTTTTTCCCGGTTTCACTTCCAATCCCGTAAACCTCGTCGTGTCAATATTGTCACGACCATTTCTGTTGAGAAAATCGTCATAGTTAATTTCGTGCCTTGGTCCTTGGACTGTAATCTTTCCTGGATTAGTGCCCATATTCAGTCCCAGGGGTGCGGTTATCGTCAACAAGGGTGGATTTTGTGATGGTTTGGCACTGAATTGAATCCCACCCTCAAAATTTATACTGCTGGCAGTACTTGCAATAAATGAACCGCCAATGTCTAATTTAGCATTCGGTCCAAAGATAATCCCATTTGGATTTATCAAAAATACGTTAGCTGTGCCATTTGCTTTAATTAACCCATGAATGTTTGATACTGAGCCACCTGTTACCCGACTGATAATGTTTTGAATATCCGCAGCATTATTAAAGAAAGCAGTACTCCCTGTGGGAACAGAAAACTCCTTAAAACTGTGGAACAAGTTGCTTGCTGCTTGTGTTCCTCCAGTGATATTAAAGTTGTTACCCTCCCTTGTGACGTTGGAGTTATTAGGTAAGGTGCCATCCGGGGTAATTTGAGCAAGAGCACAATTTGCCCAAACGCTGACACCACCTATGGCAATACCTAACAAAGCGCCCCAACGATTACTTATCCTGGACATTGCACCCCCTCCAGCGTTTGGCGTTGCACAACAATGGTTATGTTGCCCTAGTACAAAGTAAACCATATCTAGTAGTACTCAAAGTAACCTCCGCCTGCTTTTCAGTTTCCGGCGTAGGAGTTTTATGCAAAACCCGCCATTTCTTCACGAAAGTTCATATAAAAAACCGGCCTGATCAAGGGTGCAGCGGGTAGGGAATAGCACAACTGAATTTTTCACCACACCGCACACTTTGTACCAGTCCAGCAGACAAGCTCAGTGCCTAAATCTTGTACAATTGAAGATGTGGACACTAGCATCTAAGAAGCTCTGCATCTTGCAGACGGTGACCAAGAATTACGAGGCGTGGTAGTAGGTGCATCGGCTGTGAGGACTACTTCGCCTTTAGCGTTGAACACCCACCCAGTCGCTTCAACGATGGGTTCTGGTGTAGGCTTTGTTGGTGTGGAAACAGAGGGACTTTTGCGGTTGTCAAAGTTTGGGTTGAGAGTTACCCAATCTACTAGAACGGCGTCAGGTGTGAGAATGTCTTTGGGGTTGGGGGGTAAGCCGCCGCGTCCGGTGATGATGAAACTGCTTTGAGCGTAGTTGGGAGAGTTGCAGCCTTGGGCAACTTCGGTGTCAACTGGTACTGAAGGTAAGTTGACTAAGCCGCTATCTGGGTCGATTTCGGGTGTATTGAGTTCTATAGTACCATCCACGCCAAATTTTGAACTAGCGGTGATGTCACTCAGGGAAGTTTGATTTTGGCGTCGCTGAATGCCATAGATGCCAAAGGCTTTAATGTCTACTCTGCCGCCAGAACCTGTGTAAGCATTGGCGGTGATGTCGCTATTTTCATTAGAGACAGCAACAATGAAGCCATTGGGAGCATTGATGGTGATATTGCCGCCGTTTCCACCAGCCTCTTGAGTACCTGCGGTGGTGGAAATTTGACTACCGCGACGCAGTAGCAGTAAGTTACTAACATTTAATCTGAGATCGCCACCATTGCCAGAGGTAGTGGTTGCATCAATCAGACTGTGATTATCAAGCTGAATGGTATCTGCTACAATCTCCAAAGTACCAGCATTTCCATTACCTGTACTTTCAAGCCGGAATCTTCCATCATTGTCAAGAAACAGGGTTTTTACTCGCACATACAGCTTTCCTGCATTGCCACTGCCTTCGGTTTTCGTTCCAATTCCACTAACATTACTGATTTCTAAAGATTCAGCACTGACAGTAATTTGTCCAGCATTAACCGTTCCATAAGTATTGCTATCTATACCTGAATAGTTTCGTAACACCAAAGATCCTGCGACATTAATATTAATTTCTCCAGCTTGACCTGTGTTCTGTGTACCGCTACTGAACCCCGAATTGTCTTCAATTAGCAAAGAATTTGCCGTAATGTTGATTTTCCCAGCGTTACCCGTACCCAAAGTCTGGTTATTAATACTAATACCTGCAAAGTTCCGGAACACCACAGGTCCTGCAACATTAAGATTGATTTCTCCAGGTTGACCTGTGCTATCTTGCGTCGTTGCACTAGTGAATCCCGAAAAGTCTGAAATCAGCAAAGAATTTGCCGTAATGTTGATTTTCCCAGCGTCACCTGTGTTCTCTGAAACGCTCGTGAGCTGCGACTTGTCTGAAATCCGGAGAGAATTTGCCGTAACGTTGATTTTTCCAGCATTTCCTGCGCCTTTGGTTTCAACTCCCAAGCCAGCATAATTGCTGAGTACAAAGTCGCCTACTGCAATGTTCATTTCTCCGGCGTTGCCTTCACCTTCAGAAGAAGCACCAAAACCAGCATTATCAATCAGTAGAGAATTAGCTTTAACTTCTATCCGACCGGCATCCCCTTCACCAAAGGTACTGCTGCCTAGCCCACTAGATTTTCTGACCTCAATAGAATCAGCTTTGAGGGTAATTTCTCCAGCTTTTCCCAATCCATGTGTGTTTGCACCCGCACCACCGTTATTCTCAAGCAGGATAGATTTGTTGGCAACAAGCTTTACTTGTCCAGCATTTCCTGAACTAAAGGTGGCAGTGTTGATCTCGGACGAAATCACAGATATCGAGTCACCGACAATACTGATTTCTTGCCCATTTCTCTGGCCACGCGTCTCAGCCAGTAGAATCGACTCTCCAGTCAGACTGATGTTTTTACCAGCAACTGCAATGGAACCACCACCAACTCCTGTGGTGTCCACGAACGATCTACCAGAAAACTGGATGTCTCCAAAACTGGGGGTACCTTCGTAACCGAGCCTCCAACCTTCTTGTACTGGGACGAGATTCACAGTTCCATTGCTTGCAACACTGCCGATTTCAACACGTCCTGCTGGTGACTTAAGAACGCCACCCTCAACAGACACTTTACCTCCGACTAGTGCTAAAGTGTTTCCAGACTGAAGCTCCAATCCTGGAACGCTACTGTTAACAGGGTCACGAGGTTGTTTTTTGATATCCGGAAAATTAATGTCGTGCTTTGCTCCTCGTACTTGAATTTCCCCTGGATTTGTGCCCAGACCCAGTCCAATAGGTGCGGTTATTGTCAACAGAGGTTTGTCTTGTGATGGAGTGGCACTGAATTTAGTACCATCGGCAAAATTTATACTGCTGGCAGTACTACCAATAAACGAACCTCCAATATTTAACGAAGCATTGGGACCAAAGATAATCCCATTCGGATTTATCAAAAATAGGTTAGCTGTCCCGTTAGCTTTAATTAACCCATCAATGTTAGAAACTGACCCACCCGTTACCCGACTGAGAATGTTTTGAATACCAGCAGCATTATTAAAGAAAGCAGTACTTCCTGTGGGAACAGAGAACTCCTTAAAACTGTGGAACAAGTTGCTTCCGGCTTGCGTTCCTCCCTCAATCGTTCTGATATTGTCCTGTATTGTGACGCTGGAATTATTGGGTAGAGTGCTATCGGGGGTAATTTGGGCGTTGACACAATTTGCAAAAGAAACATACGCACTAGCGATCGTAATTCCTAACAAGCAGCCCCAACGAGTACTTATCGCGAACATTGCACCCCCTCAAGCGTTTTAGTTGCTAAAGATTATGCTACACCAGTACAAACTAAACCAGATCTAGTGGTATTCAAAGTAACATCTGCCTTCTTCTCGGTTTCAAATGCACGAGTTTTATGCAAAACCCGCCATTTCTTTATAAAACTTCATTAAATACCTACTCAGAAAACTCCCACTTAACAATTTTACTATGCGGGCAGCGTCAATATTGCCGCATAACGAGAGCCTTTTCAATTATCTTTCCAAACCATAACGCCCAACAATCGGCGCAGTAGCAAATTCTTGCAACCCAATAGCTTTTAACAAATCTATCCAATCCTGTGTAAGCACCGCAGAACCTGAATTCGTGCGACGCATATCAGCCAAATTCGTGACAGCATCCTGCCAAATTTGATTAACAGCATAAGCGGTGTATTCTTTCGGTTTTGCCGCCTTTAACTGACTTTCAAGATTCGGAGTAAGCGCAACTTTTTGCACCCATGCTTTAACGTAATAATAATCAGATGTATTTTCCGGATTTCCACAATAAACTTTGAAGTACCATTGATACTTATTGTCTTGCTTGAGAGCATATTGCGGATTTTGTGGTAGAGTAATGCCAATCACACCAGACTTTTCAGGCAGCGTCAAAGGTGTCTTGTAGATATTTTTGCCTTTCTCATCTTGAAATATAAACTCTCCAGAACGCAGATTCGTGGGTAAGTCCGGAAGATAAACCCAAAAGGTTGGATACTCGGAGACTGTCAATGCCAAGAAAGATATCGCTTCATTGACAGTTGCCTCACCAGGCACCAAGGCAGTCACAGATTGATTTAGGTTTGGGCAACCATTACGCCTTGCCCCTCCTTGACGGCGACCGATAGGTGCGCCATTACGTGGAAAGTTCAGTTTCTGCAGGCGGTTTTGTGTATTAGCATTTTGTATATTTGCAATAGGATTCTTGACTGGGTGGGCAACTTGTGCAACTACTTGTGGGTAGTAACTTGCAAAACAAAGGAGTATCACAGGGATAACGCCAGCAAGTTTCATAATTAAGTGTCCAAATGCCGATATAACTTATAACTTCAAAACGCAATGCCTGTATTTCGGAATTTTAGTTTCGCATTTTCCACACCACAGCCATAGCTGTTAATATTAATGTCAAGGCAGGAGGAACCAGTGGTATCCATCCAGCTTGTGTAAAGATGCCAAAACAAATTACAAATAGTGTGAATAGCGCCCCTACAACAGCCAGCCCAATGTACACTGGCTTTGAGTAGCGCCACGCTATCATTCCCCCTACCAATGACCATCCCCAGATCCAGAGTGCTTCCACCCACCAAAACCACCACCACAACAAAGGTCTATTATCTTCAACGGCACTGAGGATATGGCTTATCATGTGTGCGTGCACGAACACCCCCGGAATTTTCTTTTTGTTGGTGGGAGTTTTCCAGTGATCAGCAGTGCTTGGGGCAGTCACGCCAATCAGGACAATACGATTCTTCAATGACTCAAGGTTAATTTGGTCATTGTTACTGAGGACATCTCTAAGAGGTATAGTCTCAGCAATTTTTTCTTGAGGACGCAGCGAACGATAATTCAGCAGAACTTGATAACCTGATGTATCTACTCTTTGGTAGCTGCTAGTATGTTCCTTTAATGGTTGAAACACAACTTTGCCAATCTGTAAGTACTCCTCTGGAGTAATATCTGCGTTTATGCCTTTGTCACGCAAATAATGTCGTGCCAGCTGAAGGCTAAAAGCATATTCTGCCGTACAAGGAGACTTTGGGGGAGGGGTTAAATACAATAATTGGCGACGAGGAATTTCATCAGAGTCTGCCACAAAATCACTAAACGTCTGGCGTTCTGTTGGCACTTCGTAAGGGGGATGAATGCCATCAGATGCGTTATCAAAATCAGCAGGAACTTTGCATACCGCATAAATACGCTCATCTTGCTGCAAACGATTAGCTAAATCTGGATAATTGGAGTCTACACCGAAATCACGATAAATATCTAGACCAATAGTTTTTGGTTGATATCGTTCAAGTTTTTGTAAGAGTTGAACGAGTGCTTGATCCGATAGCGAACCTATGCCTTTCATCCCCTTCTGGTTCTGATAATGAATATCTGCTTCATCAACTGTTACTACCAAAAGACGTGGATCTGTCCTTTCAATTGCTGGTCGCAACTGCATAAGATGGTCGTAAGCTTGCAATTCCCAAGGCTGTAGCATTCCTAAATAGCGGACTCCCATGAGGCTTGCTGTAATCAGCACACTCGCCATCAGTACAGCAAGAATTTGACGTTTAGACTCGCTTTTTGGAGTGCTTAATTCTTTCCAAGTCAGTGGAACAACTCTGGGATTTTGGAAAATGACTGGCAACCAAGTTGCATTAGGATATCTATCCTCCAAGCCTTGGAGCTTTTCTCTTGCTTCCCGTGAAGCTAAATAAAGAGATTGACCACCCGAAAATGCTACCAGAAAATGCTTTAAAAATTCCTGTGCTACCTCATCTGGCACAGGTTCCCGCATAACAATCATTTGCGGGATATGTAAAGAAGCAAGCTGCCGTGCTAATCCTAAACCATCACAGGAGTTAAAAATTGCTAACTGTAACCCTTGTGCGATCGCTCTTGTTAAAGCATACTTTAATTCTTCTATTGTTAGGCAATCTGTTTTATTAATATAAATACGACCAATATCGTTAGCAGTTTCACTATGTCCTGCAAAAAATAAAATATCCCACTGCTGCCAAAGATAATTATTGAACGTGTTGCGTTGTGGTTCTTCTAAAAAAACCGTTTCAGCATTTGGTAATTTTTCAAGCAATTGACGGTCTAGTTGAACATCAATTCCACGACTATTACCCAGAACCGCCAAAATTCTGACTTTGGGTTTTTGTGGTGGTTTTGGAGGTATTTCAGACCTGATTGACGTTAAAGCAAATTCTGCTAATGAATATCTACTAAAAAAATCCCACAAATGCCAAGGAATTTTTTGTAATTCATAATTATCAGTACGAATTAATACTCGAATTACTTCATTTCGTTTTAATTCTTCACGTAATGTGTTATTGATACAGCGAAATTCTTCAGAGTCAAGCCATCTTTGTAGGCGATCGCTCAATACCTTGGCTTTTTGAGAACATTCTGAAATTCGCGTTTTTATAGAGCCATCGTAAATAATTTCTTGGGGTTTAATGCGACTTGGCATCCCTAAAGAGCGATACTTCTTTTGCCACTGGCTTAGGCTCTTAGCCAAGTCGGGTTCGGGTGGCAAGTTACCAGAGATTTCTATTTCTGGGCGAGCAAAATCTGAGCCAATTTCTAGCGTCACCCGAAACCCTTGGTGTGACAAATCACCATCCATTTTGAGAACAACTAACTTCGCCATATACCCATTTAAAAATTGGCATTTTGGAGTATCAAAATAACACTGTTAAATAGTAAACTATTGGGCACTCAGTTAACTCCGTAATATTGAAAATGTAACTATGACAACCAACACCAGTATTTTTGGATTTGGAAATTTAGGTCAGAAAAACCTCTGTAAAACTGATATCACCTAAAGCAATTTTAACACTAAAAGTTTCTCCAATTTCGCTACTAAAGTTTAATTGAATACTCTTTGTATTTCTTGCCATTGCTTGCATCACAGAGATACCAGCTTCATCTAATACTGTCAGTTCGAGTTCTTCTGGTAAATAATTTTGCCCACCAGTTGGGTACACTTTGATACCGATATTTATTTCTTCACTAGAAGCTGGTATCAGTCCTACCACTAAGGCGATTGGTTGACTTTTTGAATCTCGTCCTAAGTCTAGTAGTTTGCCTTTCTGCACCCAAGACGTTGAATTTTCTGGGTGAAGAGCTAAACTGTGTTCAGTCCCTCTAAATCTAAAAACGAGTTCTGTTTGTTGTTGCGGATTCAGAAGCGATTCTATAGTCTGCCAACCAGCATCGACAGCATTCATGAACCACTGACTCAAGTGAGTTGGCTGTTGCACTTTTATAGCATCTTCATGCCACGCTTGGCTATTGGTTAGTTGATTCAGGTGTATAAGCAAATCTTCAAGGGAACTCAACTGGCTTAGATTTAACTCAAAAGAAGAAGGGACTGTTTTCATAAATCCCAGTATTGTTGCTTCTTCAAGCGATGAGTCAAACTGTACAGCTAAGTAACCAATTCTATCTGAGCAAACTTCTGGTGGAACATGAATAACTTTCTGATTGGGTAACACCGGGAGACACTCTATTTTTCCTAAACCAATAACTTCTAAATCAGCAATATCCATGAGAGTTTGTATGGCTGGCTGAGAACTTAAACTTTCTGACCAAGAAGTTTGAATTCCCATGCAACGCAGATAAAAATTTACAGCAAACACTGCCAAAGTGTTGAGATAAACCTGTTTAGCTTTCTGAGGGTTTCTCTGTTTTCTAAGAAACTGTTCCGCTCTTTGGCGTGCTTCTGAGTTGAGCGGTACGGTAAAGGTTAAAGATTCTGAGAAGTCTTTCATAGTTTATTCACCACCTACTACTTAATTTTCCTCGTTGCTACAGTATTCTTTTAACTTTGGAGACAGCTTTTTTATACATCTATAATAAAAGCTGCTAAGTGTGGGAATTTTCATTCCAAATTCTGCTGAAATCTCTTTCCATGATTTTCCAGACATTCGTCGCTTCACCAATACTTGAAAATTGACTTGAGGAGATTTTTCTATATGTTCATTTTTGAAAATCTCTTGTGGGTCTGATTCTATATATTCTTTCAGTATTTCTGTGAGGTCTTTTGATTCTTTAGGTGAGGCAAGATTATCCAGGTCAGCAATAGTCATTTTCATTCTGCTATGATGAGTCTGGATTTTACGAATAGCGTCTTTAAAAAATCGTCTCTCCAACAGAACATTAACCCATGCCATGACAGCGGCGCGTTCCGGTTCGTACTTGTCAATATTTTGACAAATATACAAGAAAAGTTCTTGACGTGCCTCGTTATAAATATCTTCATAAACACCTGCGGAAAATTGACTTCTTTGTGGACGACAAAGCTTGCCAGCGCGCACAATAGCATTAATCAGCTTTGTTAAAGCAAGCTGACGTTCCTGAGAACGCGGTGGGTGTCGCTGTGCGGAAATCGCTAGTTGTAGTAGATGTGAATCTAGTTCATCTCTTCTCGTCATTTGAGACTCCAAAGGTGATCTCTGGCGCGGAAGTGAATCTCTATTTCTCTCTCGCACTCCTTTGGAGCACTTTATGCGAAACTAGTAAAATTGTTACATTTCTTTACATTTTGAGTCTAACAGGACTTACGCACTGAAAACCCGAAACCTCGATTCCCCCTAGCCCACGCCAGTCCGCTCAACGGGGGGAACCCCCCTTCGGGTTCGCAGTCCCCTACGGCGGGAAACCCGCCTGCAGGGCTGTCTCACCGCACGCGGCTGGCTCCCCTTAAAAAGGGGGGAATCTTAAAAGCCCCCTTTTTAAGGGGGTTGGGGGATCTTTTCTGCGTAAGTCCGATCTAAGTTAAGAACTAAGGTGTTTTGTTCCAGAACTCTTGAATGAGGTTAACAATTAGCTGTAACGCCAAGGAATTACCCTAAATTTTGAATCACTTTTGGCATATTGGCAAAAGCACTGAGCCAGGGACTGAGCCAAAGATGCGCCAACAATGTGCCGTCAAGCCTTTGCACAGACAGTACTTTAGAGGTGTGGTGCGAAGTAGGTGTTAGCGCTGCAATCGCCGATAAGCTCTTACCGACTGAGCGGTTTTACAAACAAAAACATACGGAGGGAAAAGATGAAAGACAATTCGCGCTGCTTTGTCTAATAACCCAATTGCAAAGCAACTGCATACTTAGGCATAGAAGTACTGTAGGACTTATTGAAAGCAGACAATTGGTCTAATCGGGGCGGAACACCAGCAGAAAATATTAATTTTTGTAAAGGAAAACCTCAGCTTTGCGTAAAAGAAGTCGCATTAGCAAGAGAAATAGTTAGAGCAACACATCGGTTTTCAACTGGGTTGTATCGACACCAGATAGGTTTTGAGTATGGTGCTAATTCGTGACGTTGTTCAAGAGGCTATAACGACTGGTTATCTAACGATTTGTGCAGAAGAAAGATTGCGACAACTTCTGAGTACAAAGTATGACTTGGAAGATTTCAACGCTTTTATGACTTTACAGGAAGCAGCAATGGCTGGGAGAGTTCGGCAAGAGTCGCGTGAGTTAAGACGCTGTCAGGGGCATGGCGATGAGGACTAATTTTTTAATGCTCATTTAGTAATTGCAGGGAATTGAACTATGGTTTTTGGCAACTGCATTTTAAAGCAACGCAATTTTCAAGTCACACTGCAGCGACAAAAGAACTTGCAGCTGACCAAGCCTGTGATGGCTCCTATGGCAAATGCAGTTTTCTGGGTAAAGCCAAACGCCGATTTTATATACGTCAATGATGCAGCGTGCAGTCTGGTAGGTTATTCCCGTGAGGAATTACTCTCGATGAGTATGCACGACATAAACCCAGACTTTTCGCCGGAAGTTTGGTCAAACCATTGGAAAACTATTAAAAAGCAAGGTTCCCTATACTTTGAATTTTTACATTGGACTAGGGAAGGTCAGAGCTTTCCGGTGGCGATTACCCTTATCTATATAGAATGCGATCGCAGGGAGTATGGCTGTATCTTGATCCGCAATATCAGCAAGTGCAAGCAGACTTCCACCGCCTTACACACGACTAATCAAGTTCTAGAGTCGAGAGTCCAAGAGCTTTTGGCTGAATTAAGTCATGCTAATGAGCAATTATGTCGCGAGAAAGCTTTGCGCCAGCAGACGGAGACGGAATTAGAAAAGTCCCCTTCTTTGCTTCAGGCTACTCTAGATTCCACTGCTGACGGTGTTGTTGCAATCAGCTGCAAGGGAGATATTGTTAGCTTTAATCAGAAATTTGTCCAAATGTGGCAGATTCCAGATTCCATCATTGTGTCGCGTAACCATAACGAGTGCTTAGCTTTTTATAAGAATCAACTTAAAGACACAGAAACCTTTTGCAGGCGCATTCAAGAACTGAATAATCAACTGGATGTTGAGAGCTACGACACTCTGGAGTTGAAGGATGGGAGGGTTTTCGAGCGATACTGCCAACCTCTACGCTGCGGTGAACAAATTATCGGCACAGTATGGACTTTTCGGGAGATAACCAAACACAAACAAGCAGAAAAAGAAATTCGCTTTGCTCTAGAACAAGAAAAACAACTTGCTCAACATAGAGCGCAATTTGTTTCTATGGTCTCTCATGAATTCCGCACTCCCCTAAACATCATCTCCTTCTCCACTAGCTCACTGAAACGCTATTATCACCACTTGAGTGAAGAGAAAAAACTCCGGTATTTGCAGCGGCTTGAAACAGCAGTCGAACAACTCAGCCAATTGATGGATGAAGTTCTCATGCTGGGTAAAGCAGAAGTAGGAAAGCTAAAGTTCGAGCCAGAACCACTTAATCTGATCCAATTCTGCCATGACATATTGGCTCAATTAAATTTGAGTCAAAGCCACCACCATGCAGTCACCTTTGTCAGTCGAGGTGATTGTAGAACAGTCTGCGTGGATAAAAAATTGCTACAGCCCATTCTTACGAATTTACTCTCGAATGCGATTAAGTATTCTCCGGTTGACAGCACAGTTGATGTCGTACTCTCGTGCCAAGATAAAAAAGTCATTTTCCAGATTAAGGATAGGGGAATTGGCATTCCAAAAGCAGAGCAACAAAGGCTGTTTGAGCCATTTTATCGGGCTGAGAATGTCGGCGATATACCAGGTAATGGATTGGGATTGGCACTGGTCAAAAAGCTTGTAGACTTGCATAACGGTCAAATCACCGTAGCGAGTGAAGTCGGCGTGGGTACGACGTTTACAATTACATTACCTATCATTAAACAGCCGATAAGATAATGAAAAGAATCTTAAGATACGAATATGAAGCACAAAAGCCAGAAATGTTTATTCAATGCTTGGAGGTTCAAGCGTTCGATGTCATCGCGGTGTAGAAAACGGTTTTGTTGGCGTTAATCAAGCACAAAAAAAATAACATTTTATAACGCTTTTCAATTGATTGCAATACACAAGAGATAGAGGATAGATGTAACATCTATCAGATTTTGTGTCATGTATTTATTTCAAATAAAAGCGCTATAACTAGCCTTGAGAAAAAACTGAAAATATAAGAATCAAGAACAAAAAATCCGTTAATGTAATCATGTGAATTAGACTATAAATTTAGGTAGAAAGGAGCTTGTCCAAGTTTAGCTATGAGGTCGGAGGTGCATATGAAGAAAAACGGGAAAGCTCTTATACAAGAATTAACTTGTAAAAGTCAAGGGATATAATGACGAAACGAATCAATTTCTACAAACTTCTTCTTGAGCGTCTTTGGTCTGATGAACAATTCAAAAACTACTTCATTGCAGATCCCAAGCCAATACTATATGAGTTTGGGGTGACAGTTCCCGAGTATTTAAAAAAGATTGAAGTGCATGAAGATAAACCCAAATTGCGAAATTATATTTTGCCAATAAAAGAGCAACTAGAAAGGTACAATCTGCAAGAACAAAACCTGATTATTGCTCAAGTCATAAGACACGCTTTAGCTGATGATGCCTTCAAAGCCAGACTGCTCTATAACTCCAAGGCTGCTATTAAAGAGGCAATAGGTGAAGACTTACCTGAGGATTTAACTATTTGCTTTTACCAAGACACGCCAAGTGTTAGACACCTGGTCATTCCCATGAATCCGGATAACGAACAATTGAATGACTCCCAATTAGACATGGTTGCTGGTGGAATAGCTTTTCCAATCTTGAGGCAATCTCAACCCTACATTCTTGGTCTAATTGCAATTGACAAATTTTAGTATTTGAGGACGGCAATGTACAGACGTTGCATCCGAAAGTTCTACACGTGTGGAATCTATATCACTCTTGCTCGGAGGTAACAATGACAAAGATTTTAGTGATAGAAGATGAGGCAGAAAGCCGAGAGATGTTTTTAGAATCCTTGGAAGCGGAAGGGTTCAATGCCATTGGTGCGGAAAACGGTCTTGTCGGGGTGCAGCGAGTGCAAAAACATCTACCCGATTTGGTGATTTGCGACATCGTGATGCCAGAACTTGATGGTTATGGTGTCCTCACCACACTGCGCCAAAATCCCATAACAGCGATTATTCCATTCATTTTTCTGACTGCTAAAGCTTCCAAAGCGGAACTTCGCCACGCTATGAAGTTGGGAGCTGATGACTATCTTACCAAGCCAACTACAGTAGACGAATTATTGGCAGCGATCGCCGCCCGACTAGAAAAACAAGCAGCCCTTAAACAGTGGTACGCTGCTTTGCACCAAATATCAGCGCCTGAGGCTACTGAGGAGGCAAAACCCACAACTAGTGAGTCGATTTTTCCGTCCTGTCCCCACTTAAATGAGGTGTTCCAATTCATTGAAGAGAATTATCACCAACCAATTAGTTTGTGTGATGTAGCCCAAGCAGTTGGTTATGCTCCTGGTTACTTAACTGACCTCATGCGACGCTTAACAGGACACACGGTGAACCGATGGATTGTGGAACGTCGGATGGCAGGAGCGTGTTCGTTGTTGTTGGAGACTAACCAGTCAATTGAGCAGATTGCTGAAAAAGTGGGATATCAAAATACGGGACATTTCTTTCGGCAGTTCCGGCAATATCAGGGAACTACGCCTCAAGTTTGGAGAAACGCGCATCGCATTTAAGGGGCTTCCAAATTAAAAAATATTCAACTTTTTCTTGTGGGATGGGCTTCTAGCCCGTCCTAGAAACTGGGCGGGCAGGGATGCCATTGGTGTCAACAATCACGTTCAAACTTTTATTCCACGTTGATTTACCCCACCCCCAACCCCTCCCCTTGGTAAGGGGAGGGGAGGTTTTGGCACGAGACAAAACCGGGGTGGGGTGAAGCGAAAGATCGCAGCATTATTTTGTCTATCAGCCTGACCTAACTGGGCTGATGGGTGTACTGAACAGCCCTAGATTGTATTTCAAACTCCGGAATCTGCTCAAGTCGAGTTTCGCTCAAATTGTACTGCTCACAGACTAGGCTGATACGAGCTTGTGAACTTTTGACTTCATTCACTGAATGTGTTAGATTACCGCGAAAATAAACCAAGGTATTGGTCTGAGGCTGAATCTGACCAACTTTGTCTCCACGCTCTTGGAGTACCAGTTCTCCTCCTTGCAGGTCAGGTGGCACTTGAACGTAGAGGACACTGACAATAGTTGGAATGGCGATCAACTTACCATCAGAAAGGCTGGAATCAACGTGTGGCTTTACACAAGTTCCCCCCTCTAGTACTAAGGGATTGAGATAAAATGCATTGCATGTAGACATCAGGGCAATGCTCAAATAAGGTTGGAAGAAGGGAAAGTGCCGTTCAACTTCACCGATGCCTGAGCGTTTAAAGACTACCGAGAATCCCTTAGTTCCTGCAAAGCTTTCACTTAATTGACTCGCTGCTAAATAAGGGGAAGACAGAATCTGCATTCTCAACCAGTCCAAATAGTCAAGGGGAAAGGTTTTTGGACTTAGCCAGTAATATTGATTCAGAAATATAGTCATAAATTCAATGGAAATTGGCTCAGTAGTATGTACCTAACCTAAACATAAAATTTTTACGTTCTAGCTTCTCGGAAAGCGCCCACAAGCGGGGACAAACCTAAACCCTTACACAGTCTTAATATTCTCTGTAGAGACGATAGATGTAACGTCTCTACAATTTGTTTCACCTATTTACTCTCTCAAGTCTTAGGTTCCTTCAATTGCCTAACAAGATGATTTCCTAGCTTCATCATGTAAGTATTATTTTCATGAGGTATTGAACTCTTACCATTACTTTGACCCCATTTTTCAACTTCTCGATGCCGAATCTTCTCGAAAATATTCTGAGGTGGAAATTTTAGAATGAGAGGGTTTTTTATTGAAGTTTCTTGGGGTTTATTAATTCCATATTGAGTTGCCATATATATTTTTTGGAAGCTGCGAGCATAGCCACCCTGAGTGGCATAATCCCATCCTTTGATTTGTTTCAGAACGCCGTAAAAACTTGAGGCTGTTATGCTGGTAAAGAAATTAGCGAAAGGATTCCGCCCAGCTTGTACTTGAATATTATCTTGCGAAAAATCAAAGAACCATTGTTTACGGGAATCAGGAAAAACTATTTCTAGTTGATAAATCACTTGCCAATGGCAATGCTCTAAAAAAAGGGAATCTTTATTTTCCATGATAAATTTAGGCAAATTTAAGCAGATTTCTTCGTTAATTGCCTGTTTCATCTCATCGAGATTATAGTTATCTAGATTGTCATCAATTAGGTTATTCCCTACATTGATCGGCGAAAAATCCAAGCTTTCTCTATCATCCTCCACCTTCTTGACAAATTGACACATCTCTTTTAAGTGACTAAACTCGCCGTTTTTAAAGGCTATGATGTCGCCAGGGTCGAAAGCAAATACGTTTTCTCCTATTTCTGGATAAACCATCCTTACATCTTTACAGAATTGTTCTCGTGTTACTGGGAATACAACCTGGTTTAGCCAAGATGAACCATTGATAAATTTGAAGCCATTGGCTCCTGGAGCGATCGCCTTTGACCGAATTAAATTGATTTTCTCAAGCAACTGGTTGTATTCGGAGTAAGGAAAGGACAAACTCTGATTAGTTTGGTAGTTAATTTCTAACATTGGTTGCCAGCTTGCTAATAACAAGTCAATCTGCGGATAGTGAGATTTTACATAACGAATTGTATCTAGGCTGACTACCGTGTCTACCTGATTCCAGCAAATCCCTGATTTATCAGCAAATACTATGCCATGTTCTGGGACGCGGTTTTCTGAACGTGTTGCTAGGAGACTAGTGGCTCCAAGCTTAACTTCAGTAAAATCACTTAAATGATAGATGTGCGAATATCCTAATTTGCAGAGACAAGCTTCTATCAGTTTGTCCTTAGGAATCAGGACATCGACTGTTTTTGGTAGATAGGCAAGGGAGCGAATGTCAAAGTGATCCAGATGCTGATGAGATATGATTAGTAGATCAAATTCTGGAAGTTGTTCATGAATTACTTCTCGCTTTGGACATACATCCTCTATGCCTTCGCCGTGTGGGTCCCAAAGCACCGGGTCCATGAGAATTTTGCAATCTTGCGTTTCTACAAATATCGAAGCATGTCCAATCATATGAATTTGCATGGCTCACCTCTGTTGTTACTAAGCTTTTGATTTTGGAAAAAAGCAGAGTGTGACAGTAGAAGAATATAGGACGCCTTTGTCACTCCCTTATTAAGAAGTGATTTGATAACGCCAACTATTTACAAGTTTGCTAAAAACTTTACAGAGTCACAACGCACAACTTTTCAGTAAAACTTTGAATTTTTTCGGTGTTGTTGCTAAAATAGGTAGTGAAAATGAAGCAATATCCTACAGCCTATCTGGAAAATCTCAGGAGTTTGCAACGCAAAATTAGACAGGTTAATAGCTGAAGAAAATATAATTAATTCTCAACAGCGTAAACCGAACAGCGTAAACCGAGCAACGTTCTACTCTGAGTTTGCCAAAACCAAAAGCTGAATCACGCACTTCGCTGCGATCGCATATCCTTGACGGTTTAGTTAAGTGCGATCGCGACTAGAAAAGCAGGCAGTTTTTGTTCGAGCAGCCGTGCCTTTAGGTGTCGGGCAGCGGTTAATCGGGCAACTGGGTAACTCCTGAGTGAATTAGGGCGAGGCTCTCACTGAGCTTCACTATGGTCTGAGACCTCTGCTGAGTGCGTTTCACAAACAAACCAGCAATCACAACGCTGACACACAGCAAGGCTGGGGCTGCGGAAGGTTCGGGAACTGTTTTCGGTTTGGGTCGCGCGTTCAGTGCCATGAGGGCTTTGTCTCCCTGAATCAAACCAAAGCCAAGTCGGGAGTCGAAACCTGGCAAAGGACTGTCAGCCGTGTTTCTAAGAGCATTATAAATATCAGTGGGCGTTGCACTTGGATCTGCTTGCAATAACAGTGCTGCCACCGCAGCCGTGTACGGAGCCGATGCCGAGCTACCGAAAAAGTCGAAGAAGCCAGGGTTGGCAATACGAGGAGCGTTTTCACCCAAGCCGAAGGAAATCGGCAGCGCATCCGGAGCCACAACATCAGGCTTCAGGGAATCTGGGTTGCCTTGCGAAGAGAATGGTTCCAGTTGCCCCTGCTTGACAACAACATCGTACGCTCGGTTTGAGTAGGATTGGGCGTTCCCGTAGTACACTGCTCCCACGGTCAGCGCGTTTGGGTTATTCGAGTGCCCGTATATTGGGAAATCGGGATAATTATTACCCGCAGCAGTGAAGTAAGAAATCCCCTGATTGACTACCGCGTTAATCGCCTGGTTGATAGGTCCGTTCGGAGGCTCCTGATCTAACAAGTTTAAAGCTACATCAGGAGAATTCGAGGGATAATAATTGAAATCATCCACGATGATATCTGCCCCAGCAGCAGCTAGAGCTTGAATGCCTTGACCGAAGACATCCACGCCACCCAAACTTGTGTAGAACGCCAAGTTAGCCCCCGGAGCTACTGCATGGATAATCTGCGATAAGGCGCGACCTTCATCGATGGCATCAGTCCCCGCGTAGTCTTTTAGTACCTTAACGCCAGATGGTAGGTAGCCATTTGCTATGTTGGTCGCATAGGTATCTCGGTTGCCAGAGGCGTCGAAGGTCTGTGCTGTGGCGAAGCTATCAGATATCACACCGATGGTGATTCCGGTGCCATCTAGACCGTAGCGATCGCGCAAAACATCAACCCCTGTAGCTTTGGCTGCTGGTTCAATCGGCAGGGTGAAGGTAGCCGCCTGAACCTCGGCAATGAAGCTCCCAAGTGCTGCTGTTGTTGCAATCACGCCTGACGTAAGGATTCTTTGCAGGAGTCTCAAATTTTTCATGGACTTTAAGAACCTTGAAGTGTAGAATGATTCCGGCATCGAGGTTAGGTCTAATTTTCTTGAACAACTGACCAGTGTGAATCTGTGTGAATTATAAAGGGTTCAGGTTTAGAATTTATGCAACATTTTACAGAACAACAGTCCTGTTTGACACATCTACAGCGCCAAAAACGTGCGACTCCCTCAAAATGTTATCTTATAGCGATCACTGGGTTAGAACAGTTTGGAACTCCAAATGGTTAGTGGCGTGCTAAACTCACACTAAACTTTGTTACTAGCGTTGCTACGATTAGTCAAAAGAATGCAAGCTTTTATGGGAGTCCAACCAATACAAGCACCACCTGCCACTGCCTCGAGTGCTTCCTCAGATAATTCGCCCTCAGTTCCAGCTGGAGTCGGGTTAGTTGGCAGTACTAAGTAGACCTTGTTAGCAGTTTCTTGGAGAACTTCAATTTCAATGTCTTTTGGCAGTTCTTGTCCTGACTCCCGTGCATAAACTGCTTTAGAATTACTGAGTAATTCTTGCTTAAAGGTTTCATCTTCCCAAGCTTGCTGAATCAGCTTTTGCTCGAACTCGAACCGGGTGTTCATTGCCTCAGAGATGACTTTTTTCAGTTCTTCGTGCATTTCCTTTTCTCCTTACTTGCTTGTGTCAATTGAGGATTGACGCTAATCAGAATATCGCTGCGTAAACTAAACCCTCAATGGGAATTATTTAGGAAAGTAATGGGGTATTTGTATAAAGTCAACCCAGTGAACACAGAATCATTTTATTTTAGGGGTCACTGGGTTAGAACAGTTTGGAATTCCAAGTGGTTAGTGGCGTGCTAAAGTGACACTAAACTTTGTTGCTAGCGTTGCTAGCTTTCGAGGAAGCAACGCAAACTTTTAGGGCAGTCCAACCAATACAAGCACCACCTGCCACTGCCTCGAGTGCTTCCTCAGATAATTCGCCCTCAGAACCAGCTGGAGCCGGGTTTGTTGGCAGTACTAAGTAGACTTTGTTAGCAGTTTCTTGGAGAACTTCAATTTCAATGTCTTTTGGCAGTTCTTGTCCTGACTCCCGTGCATAAACTGCTTTAGAATTACTGAGCAATTCTTGCTTAAAGGTTTCATCTTCCCAAGCCCGCTGAATCAGCTTTTGCTCGAACTCGAACCGGGTGTTCATTGCTTCAGAGATGACTTTTTTCAGTTCTTCGTGCATTTCCTTTTCTCCTTATTTGCTTGTGTCAATTGAGGATTGACGCTAATCAGAATATCGCTGCGTAAACTAAACCCTCAATGGGAATTATTTAGGAAAGTAATGGGGTATTTGTATAAAGTCAACCCAGTGAACACAGAATCATTTTATTTTAGGGGTCACTGGGTTAGAACAGTTTGGAATTCCAAGTGGTTAGTGGCGTGCTAAAGTGACACTAAACTTTGTTGCTAGCGTTGCTAGCTTTCGAGGAAGCAACGCAAACTTTTAGGGCAGTCCAACCAATACAAGCACCACCTGCCACTGCCTCGAGTGCTTCCTCAGATAATTCGCCCTCAGAACCAGCTGGAGCCGGGTTTGTTGGCAGTACTAAGTAGACTTTGTTAGCAGTTTCTTGGAGAACTTCAATTTCAATGTCTTTTGGCAGTTCTTGTCCTGACTCTCTTGCATAAACTGCTTTAGAATTACTGAGCAATTCTTGCTTAAAGGTTTCATCTTCCCAAGCCCGCTGAATCAGCTTTTGCTCGAACTCGAACCGGGTGTTCATTGCCTCAGAGATGACTTTTTTCAGTTCTTCGTGCATTTCCTTTTCTCCTTATTTGCTTGTGTCAATTGAGGATTGACGCTAATCAGAATATCGCTGCGTAAACTAAACCCTCAATGGGAATTATTTAGGAAAGTAATGGGGTATTTGTATAAAGTCAACCCAGTGAACACAGAATCATTTTATTTTAGGGGTCACTGGGTTAGAACAGTTTGGAATTCCAAGTGGTTAGTGGCGTGCTAAAGTGACACTAAACTTTGTTGCTAGCGTTGCTAGCTTTCGAGGAAGCAACGCAAACTTTTAGGGCAGTCCAACCAATACAAGCACCACCTGCCACTGCCTCGAGTGCTTCCTCAGATAATTCGCCCTCAGAACCAGCTGGAGCCGGGTTTGTTGGCAGTACTAAGTAGACTTTGTTAGCAGTTTCTTGGAGAACTTCAATTTCAATGTCTTTTGGCAGTTCTTGTCCTGACTCTCTTGCATAAACTGCTTTAGAATTACTGAGCAATTCTTGCTTAAAGGTTTCATCTTCCCAAGCCCGCTGAATCAGCTTTTGCTCGAACTCGAACCGGGTGTTCATTGCCTCAGAGATGACTTTTTTCAGTTCTTCGTGCATTTCCTTTTCTCCTTACTTGCTTGTGTCAATTGACTATTGACACTAACCAGAATATCGATTCCTAAACTGAAGCGTCAATGTAGTTTTTTCAGGTATAAAATCTAAAAAAAAGGTAGTAAGAGCATGACTTTTTATCAATCTGATACTCTGAATGAGTTAGCGAAATAAAAAATAAAAAACCAATGATTTCTTAGCAATAGAATTTAATAAGGGAAAAAAGTAAGGTAACAAAGACCAGTGGCTTGCCCAAGGTTCATCTTTCCCCATTAAGTACAAAGCAGAAGCTGAAAAATTGTTAGTCTTACCGAAATATCGTAGATTGTAATTCGGGCTTTGCATCCCCTAAACTACAAATCTAAGTATCAGTAGGACAAACATTCTGGCTTCAAATAAAACAGGATGCAAATAGATGGAAGTTTCACGGCAAGATTTAATCAAAATAGTTGAGCAAGCTAGTACGCTCTCTGAAAGATTGGGCGAGTGCTTCATTGCTGAGGAGTCCCAAACTAACGAAAAGCTGATGACCTCCCGCTGGAAAACCTGGTGTCAGGTTGTTGCACAAGGCAACCCAGAAAAATTTGCCAAACGCCTTGCTTGGGATGGACTGGATTCTAAGGCTGTCGGTAGCGTTCTCGGATCTGTCCGCCTCACCGATCCAAAACAGCTTCCTGTTTGGACAGAAACTTTGCGGGAAGCTTTACAAACCGACTGGGAAACAGCTTATGCAGGTGCGTCTCGCTGTCTGGATACCGAACAACCAATTCCCTTTGAAGAAGTTTATCTGCCCTTTGTGTACGTAGCGCGACAGAAACTCATTGCACACGTCGGTGCTAGTTGGCAATTGCTGTCGGAAACAGTTCACATTCGTCTGGAACGTCAGCTGTTATTGCAGTTAGCGTCTCTTTGCGCCCAGTCTCTACAGCTTGAATTTTTATTATTTAAAGCGCTCAAGCAATCCGCTTTCACTCTCTTATGGGGGCAATCACAAGACATAGGTTCTAACAAGCAGTACCAAAGCTTTATTAAAGACTTGAAAACGGAAAAGTTATTGTCCTTTTTTCAGAAATACAGCGTCTTAGCTCGATTGGTGGCGACGGCAATGAATCTCTGGGTTGAAGAAAAAGAAGAATTTCTCCAGAGATTAGCATCAGACTTGCCAACCATCCAGCAAACCTTTCAAAAAGATGCACGTCAGGTCGTTGCCATCCAATTGAATCTCTCCGATCCTCATAATAGAGGACGCTCGGTGATAGCTTTGACCTTTACCTCTGGATTGAAACTAATCTACAAACCCAGAGGCTTAGCCTTGGAAGCCGCTTATTTTCAGTTACTAGCTTGGTGTAATCAGCATTTTGTCCAGACGTTGCATCCGAAAGTTCTACACCCGTTCAAGATACTCAAAGTTATCGACAGCACTACTCATGGCTGGATGGAGTATGTAGAGCATTTGCCCTGTGAAGACCAAACAGCAGCGCAGCGATACTACCAGCGTGCTGGAATGCTTCTGTGTCTACTCTACGTGCTGCAAGGAACTGACTGCCATCATGAAAATCTGATTGCTAGTGGAGAACACCCGGTACTGATAGACCTAGAAACTCTTTTGCATCACCATGCTTACGAGATTGACCCCAAAGTACAGGAAGTGGGGGCGCAATACTTGGCGAATCAACAATTTTTTGATTCCGTAGTGAAAACTGGGCTACTGCCAATATGGGAATTTGAGGCAGGAGGGAAAGCTCATGACATTAGTGGTTTGGGGGGAGTTGGCAAGGAAATCCCGATGCAAATGCCAAAGTGGCAGAACATCAATACTGACGGCATGGCAATGGAGTATGAGTCTGGCATTATGCCAGCCCAAGCCAATGCACCTTTCCTCAATGACATCACCCTATCACCCAATGATTACATTAATGAAATCGTACATGGTTTCCGGCAGATGTATCAGTTCCTGTCAGAACGACGAGAAACGCTTTTGGCAACTGATAGTCCAATAGCTGCCCTAGCTCATCAGAAAGTACGGTTTGTGTTTCGCCCTAGCCAAGTCTACAGTGATGTTTTGGGTAAAGCCTTGAACCCAAAATTTCTGCGGCATGGTGTAGACTACAGTATTGAACTTGACGTGCTAAGTCGGGCGTTCCTAACAGCTGATCGCAAACCTTCAGTTTGGCCGCTGCTAGCAGTAGAACTACAAGCTTTAGAACAAATGGATATTCCTTACTTTGTCGCTGACTCAAGCAGTGATGTTTTGTGTGTCAACCCTGACGCAATTGTAGAGGCATATTTTAAACAACCCAGTTATGAGCGGATGATTTCTCATCTGCGGCAGCTTAATAATGCAGATTTAGCCCAACAGATTGCAATTATTCGTGGTTCTTTTTACTCGCGGGTTGCTCGTGGAATGAGCAGTGTTGCACCCACTGAGCGTGCTGGTACTGGTTTAGATTTGGATGCAACAACTCCTTTGACGCAAGCACAACTGGCGCAGGAGGCAGTGGAGATTGCCAAAGAACTGCAACAAAGAGCAATTTACGCCGCCGATAGTGTTACCTGGATTGGCATGGAATACCTGCCTAAGGAGCAGCGGATGCAACTTCAGCCCTTAGGCTATGGCTTGTACGACGGTGTTTGCGGAGTCGCTTTATTTTTAGCGGCGGTTGCAAAAATCACTGGTGATGCGGGATTTCGAGATTTAGCACTAAGCGCTTTGCAAGACCTGAGAAAATCCTTGCAGAACACACGAGACCCAAACTCTCAGCGTAAAATTACCAAGCAAATCGGTATCGGTGGAGGCATTGGATTAGGCTCTATTGTTTATAGCCTGGTACGGGTCAGTCAGTTTCTGGATGAACCGGAGCTTTTGGATGTCGCTAGCCAGGGAGCATCCTTAATAACCCAGGAAAGCATTGCAAGCGATCGCCAGTTTGACATCATATCTGGATCTGCAGGAGCAATACTAGGATTACTGAGTTTGTACCAAGCAAAACCAGATCCAGCTGTTCTGGAGCGAGCCACTGCTTTAGGTTATCACCTACTAATTAACCGCACCAAGAGCGATTCTGGATTTAGAGCTTGGGCAACCCTAGAAGGCAAGTTAGCGACGGGATTTTCTCATGGTGCAGCGGGCATTGCCTACGCTTTACTGCGATTGTACAAAATCACCCAAGAAACAGTTTTTCTGGAAGCGGCGGAGGAAGCGATCGCCTACGAACGCAGTGTATTTTCTCCCAGCGCCGGAAATTGGCAAGACGTGAGGGAGGATAAGCCTTCGTTTATGACCAGTTGGTGCCACGGTGCTCCTGGGATTGGTTTAGGTCGTTTGGGGGGTCTATCTATTCTTGATACTCCAGAAATTCGGCAAGAAATTGCAGTCGCCATAAACACCACTCAACAGTTTGGTTTGCCGAATTTGGATCACCTGTGTTGCGGCAATTTTGGCAGGATGGAGGTGCTATTAGTAGGAGCTAGCAAGCTGTCGAGTTCAGAACTACGGGAAACTGTCCAAAAACAAGCGGCATGGGTTGTAGCAAGAGCAAAGCAAGTCGGTACTTTTTATCTATTTCCCGAACTTCCCGCAGATGTTTACAACCCTGGTTTCTTTCAAGGCACAGCAGGAATCGGTTATGAACTACTGAGGCTGGCGTATCCAGAATCACTCCCTTCTGTGTTGCTGTGGGAGTAACTTAAACATTTTTCTAACTAATTATCTTAGTGTATTCTATGAAGCGCTTACATCGGTTACTTTACCCCCCAGCCTGGTCGATCGCCGCCAAAATTTCGGCAGCATTGCTCTGTGCTGCAATCATACCGATGAGCTTCACCGCCTGCTACAATTTGCGACAGAGCTTAGAAAGTGTCGAGGCGAGCGAATACCGCAAATTGGAGTTGTCAGCCACTAGTACCGCTAGTCGTCTTGACCAGCTCATTATCGATATCCAGCGCGTTTTGGTTCAAGTTAGCAGCGATCGCAATGTCGTAAGTTTCCTAACTTCTACCACGGCTGCAAAGCGAGATGCCTTGCGCCCCAACTTACAACAGACACTCTTGAACGTCTTCCGCTCTAACCCAGACTTTGATGCTGTCTTTCTCATAAACAGACAGGGTGAATGTCTCGCTTCCACCGATCCAAAATTCGTTGGTCAAAACTACGCGTTCCGCGAATACTTCCGCTCCAGCATCCAGGGAAATTCTTATATTTCTAGCATTTTGGTCGGTCAAACGACTAAACGACCAGGGCTTTTCCTCTCCAACCCCGTCCGTTCTGACAATGGCGAGATTGTGGGAGTGACGGTACTCAAGATCAGGGGAGAAGATATCTGGGCGATGGTTAATGCATTACCAGTAGGAGAAGAGAGCTACGCCTTCCTCGTTGACCAGCATGGAGTCATCATCAGCCATCCGGATCAATCCCTCCTCTACCATAGTCTCTACCCCTTGCCGCTAAAAACCCTAAAGCAGGTGCTGACCGACAGACGTTACGGTGTTGATGAGATTAAGAGTTTGAACATTCGGGAGTTGAAGGTGATGGTCACAGCAGAAGAGCCGGGACACACCAGCTATCGCTTTCCGATGGAGCAGATACCCCGGATAGTTGGCTTTGCACCCTTGAAAGAGCAACCTTGGGTGTTGGGGATTAGCCAACCCAAAACACAGTTTGACGTTCCCTTGAATCGCCTGATCTGGCTAAACGGCAGTAGCGTGTTGTTGGTGGGGGGAATCACGGCAATCATAGCGCTGCTCTTAGCCCGGAGCATTTCCCGACCAATTCGCGCCCTCACCGCCGCAGCCCAAGCACTGGAGCGGGGGGATTTCAATTCTCAGCCGTTAACTGAAGTGTCTCACACTCATGACGATATGGGTCAACTGGTGCGTGTCTTTCTACACATGGCTCGTGAGGTTAAGACTAGAGAGCAGAACCTGAAACAGCAGGTAACCGCCCTGCGGATTGAGATTGACGAAACTAAAAGAGTCAACCAGGTTGCGGAAATTACGGAAAATGAACACTTTAAACAGTTACAAAAAAAGATACAAAAGCTTAAACAGCAAACCGTAAGCTCAGGCGAGACTGAGACAGAGTACTTCCAGCGATTGCATAACAAGGTGCAATCCATCAAGGAGCGCTCCTCGCAAAAGATTGCTCAATAAAACCAGGAGTTACGTACTATACAAATTAACCAGAATGTGCGTTGTAATATTTGGCGAATTCCACAGTATACGGCAATCACCAAAGCTCGGCAGCGATGAGGAGGAAATTTACTTAACACTGCTATCACTATCAAATAGTAACAAACAGCAGAACAATTATGCTTTCAACTACCTCAATACTGACACAAGCCAAAGCTGTTGCTGGTAAACAAATATTCAATCTGGAGATAGCGGCAAGAGTCATAGTAGTTCTTATCGTTATTTCTTACGGAACTTTGTTGGATTTTTTATCAGGCACCAATAAGACTGAAGCGAGAAGTGGCAAGTGCCAATTAGGCAACAGCTGTGTAAGCCCTAAAAACCTTGATTTCACTGTATCCAACAGGAGGTGATAAATATGACATCTGACGATGACGAACTGATCTCGCGTGAGGAGGTGCTGGCGGGTTTTCCAGCCAGACGAGCCAATACTCTGTTGTTTTTGATAGAGAGCCGGACAGCGCAGATAGTGGCGCGATCGCGCGTGGAATTTTCCCTCACGGAGCAAGTTGCATCGGAGCGCGACTTGGCTTTCTTGGAAGCCTTTGCCTTGGGAAATGCGCCTCCACTCCACCCCACCATCCAGCACTTAGAACGCTATGCCCTTCAATGGACACCCTTAGTGCCGGAAAATACCAGACTAAAAGCCGCCGTTGCCCACGCTTTGGGCGAGAAATATACTTTGACATATCAGACAGTGCCTAATATTCGGGCAGCTTTGGGTTTGGATGAGAAAGCGGTACAGGTGGCTTACTCCCGCCTGTACAAAAGACAAGTAGTAAAAATGTTTGCATCTACGCTGCCGTTAGTCGAACAATTGCGCTGGAATTTATCTGCGATCGCCCAACGGCTAGAGTCTTTGCCACCCTTCTGGCTTGCCTCCTTGATAACAGTTGCTTTGGGTTTGCCCCAAGCCTTCTTAGCCTTGCCCATTGCTGTAGCTAATATTGGTCCGCTGCCTACTGTTGCTTTTCTGGTCATCATCGGCACTATCAACATACTGACTATGGCTTGTATGGCTGAGGCTGTTGGTCGTAGTGGTGACTTCCGTTACGGTAATCCTTTTATCAAACAATTAGTATCGAATTATTTAGGAAATACTGGTTCTTTTATACTTTCGATAGCCGTCGGCATCCGTGTTTTTCTCATAGCCTTAGCTTGTTACATCGGTTTGTCAACGACTATGGCAAACTTCACTCACATAAGCGCAGCACTGTGGGCGGTGTTGCTTTTCTTCGCTGGGTTGTACCTGCTGTCGCGTCAATCCCTAAATTTTACCGTTGCTGTGATGGTATTGCTTGCAGCAATCAACGTGAGTTTGCTCCTGATTCTCTCAATTCTTGCTTTCCGTGATGTGCAACTGGACAATCTTTTTTATGTAAACTTGCCTTTCCTCAATGGTCATCCTTTTCAACCCTGGATGCTACAGCAGGTACTTGGTGTTAGCCTCATGCTTTACTTCGGGCATGTCTATGTGGGAGAATGTGCTAAAGTCATACTCCCTCGCGACCCAAGCGCCTCATCACTGATTTGGGGTAGCGTAGCGGGAACTGCTTTTTTAACTGTTCTTTTTTGCATCTGGGTGTTGGCAGTCAACGGAGCTATTTCACCGCAGTTGCTAGCTGGACAGTCAGGCACTGCCTTGGAGCCACTGGCGCTTCAAGTCGGTTCCATCGTCTCAGTTTTGGGGGCGGTTTTAGTCACCCTCCTGTTGGGAATGGCTTGGCTGCGTAGTTCAAGTCTCCTGCTTAACCTAGCTCGGGAGTGGTTACCTGTGCGACCTCAACCCGTTTTGATGTTGCCTCGCAAGCAGGGAACATTGATATTGCACCCCTGTGGCGATACGCTCTGCGTCAAGCCTCCGGCTTATCGCAGTCGTGTTCCCCATATTGGTTTAACCTACCTGGGACTGGAAGAACAAGCGCCAAGGTTTCGCCTAGATGTCCAATCAAACGGCAAAATCCGTCATGCAGAGATAACAGTGACTGAGCGTTGGGAGATAAAAGAGGTACTAGAGCAGTTTCCAGACCTCCGCAAGTGGGACATTCACCTAACTTTAGAAGTACGTTCAGCAAACCAAGATAGTGTGTGTTTACAAGTCACTTCACCAATGCTGATAGCCTACGAAGGAAGGTTGAAGGCAGATGTCAGCAATGCTACTCATGATAATGTCAATATGCCAACCATGGCAGGACGGTTTTGGGCAACCTTGCTCAACCAACGTCGCTTCCTCCTATCCATCAGCCCGTTAGTGCTAGTCTTCCTGCTGACTGAGTGGCTTTTCCTTACTGGTGTACAATCGTTTACTGGTATACTTGCCTTTGCTGGTGTCCTGGGTAACTCCTTGGTTGGTGGTATTTTCCCGGTTTTACTGTTGTTTTCCAGCCGACGCAAGGGCGAGTTGGTACCGGGAGTCGTCTTGGAAATCCTCAACCATCCGTTTTTCAGCGTCGGTATCTACAGCCTATTTTTAGCCATTTTATTCGTCCACGGTTTGTTCATCTGGTCGAATCCTGTGGCACGTATCAGCGCATTATGTATCGCCTTGCTATCCCTAGGAGCAACCCTTGTCATGAAGCGCTATGGAGCCTTTGCTTCCCGCGTGGTTGTAGAGTTGCGAGAGGAGCAGCACTTGGGAGGGCGATCTGTCTTCACAATTACTGCTGGCGGACAACCAAAAATCGCAGAGGTATGCTTGGGATATGCCGAGGGTGAGCAACACCACCAAGCTGCCAGTGTCGAAATTGCATCCCTAAAGAGGTTGCGCTATGCCATCTTCCAATTAACAACCAAGCGAGAAGAAGAACTGAGAGTGTGGGCACACAGTAGCAATTTCAGCGGAGACTCGAAGAGTCTACCTGCATTTGTAGAAGTTGAGAGTGGAAACAAGAATATGCAGTTTGACTTGAAACTATCCAGCGGACGAATTTTGCTACCTCTTTTTAGCGACGCGTGCTGGTTAAAGTTGACATTTCCAGGAGATGAGGGGTTTGTAGCTAGTGGTTAGCGGTACTTTTGGACAACTAACACCTAACAAATGTACAGACGTGCCATGGCGCGTCTCTACACCCAACAAATGTACAGACGCGCCATGGCGCGTCTCTACACCCAACAACTAACAAATAACTAGAGGTAAAATATGGCACAAATCGTAGCTGTTCACTCTTTCCGTGGTGGTACTGGCAAATCAAACTTGATTGCTAACGTTGCTGCTACTATGGTGCGTCAGGGACAACGGGTAGGTATTATTGATACTGACATTCAGTCACCAGGAGTTCACGTTCTTTTCGGTCTCAACGAGGAAAACATGAACTACTCCCTCAATGATTACCTCTGGGGACGCTGTGATATTAAAGACACCGCCTACGACGTGAGCCATATTCTCATGGCACAGGGGGAGATAGGTACGCTAAAGGGTAACCTTTACCTGGTTCCTTCTAGTATTAAGGCTAGTGAAATCGCCAGGGTTCTGCGCGAGGGGTATGACGTAGTCCGGCTTAACGATGGCTTTCAAGAACTCATCCGCTGTCTGAACCTAGACTATCTGTTAATTGATACTCACCCCGGTCTTAATGAAGAAACTTTACTGTCCATCGGGATATCTCATGTTCTAATCGTCATTCTGCGTCCAGATCACCAAGACTTCCAAGGTACTGCGGTGACAGTGGATGTGGCTCGCAAGCTGAAGGTGCCCAAAATGCTGCTAGTGGTTAATAAAGTGTTATCAGCCTTCGATTTTGCAGACTTGCGGCAACAAGTGGAGACAACGTACAAAGTCCCTGTGGCTGGTATTTTGCCTTTATCTGAAGAGATGGTGCAGCTAGCCAGCAAAGGCATCTTCTGTCTGCGCTACTCCCAGCATCCCATAAGTCAGACTGTGAAAGGGATTGTTGACGAGATTTGTGGATTAGTCGTATGTCAGTAGGGGAGTTCCAAATTAAAAAATACCCAACTTTTCTTGTGGGGTGGGATTGGTGCCATACGTGTTTAAGGGAAGAACTTTGTCATTACCTTACATCATGCCCTTATACTTGCTCACAATTCTCGCTTCACCCCACCCCGGTTTTGTCTTACGCCAAAACCGCCCCTCCCCTTGCCAAGGGGAGGGGATTAAGGGGTGGGGTAAAACCAACGTGGGATAAAGGGTTGAACGTGATTATTGACACCAATGGAGTGGTGCCTGTCCTAGAAACTGGGCGGGCAAGGATGCCCACCCCACAAGATTGGATAATTAATTTGTTGGAAATCCCTAGTGAGGAGTCAGAAGTGAGAACTTTATAATCCCCTTGTCCCCTTATCCGCTTACCGCCTATGCTCGATCAAGAATCATTTCGCGCTGATGTTCTTGCCAGTTTCGCAGCCAGCGCAAAAGAGGTAGAAGAACTACTGGCTTACAATCAAAACGTCTTTCATCGCAACACGTTCACCCATCCCGTCAAATTTCCACTTGCACCTGAAGCCCATGTGGCAGCTTGGGAGGAGTACGCTGTTGCAGCAATTGACGGAGCATTTGAAGCACTCAAGCAGCGACTTGTGCAGTTCCGGTTTCCCATACTTGAAGGTATCAGCCAAAGTGAGGCATATCGCGCTGCTACCCGTAAGGGTATTCCAGTGGATGGCATGGCACAAGCAACAGGTTTGGTTTTGAAGCAACCTGAGAAACTCCAGCTGATCATACATCAAAGCTTAGCTGGAGCTATTCCGGTTTTGGTTGCCCCAAATCGAGAGGACTTTGTTTCTCTGGTACAAGCACTCACCATGCGGAATGAACCAAGTGCAGTCCCTGCTTCTATGGGAGCCTGTATAGTCGGCGGGTACAACAACTGGGACAGGATTCGCTCCTATCGGCAACAATGGGAAGCTCAAAATCCTGGCAATTGTTCCGAAAGCAGTTGGGCAGCAGAGTTTAAGCGGCTGATTCCGCAAAAAGAGCTATATCAGGATCGGTTCATTATTTTAAGTGACGGTCCCTATAGCAACGTTTCCGCCAAGGAGGTGGGACTAGAGGAACCCGAATGGCGACGCTTATCCCTGATAATTCGGCTGGAACATGAATGTACCCACTACTTCACACGTCGCTTGTTTAACTCAATGCGAAACAACATGCTCGACGAACTTATTGCCGACTACAGGGGTATTGTAGCGGCTACAGGACACTATCGAGCAGATTGGTTTTTGCGCTTTGTGGGGTTGGAATCGTTTCCAAATTATCGAAAAGGAGGTAGGCTGGAAAACTACCGGGGTCAGCCCCCACTTTCCGATGGGGCTTTTAAGATTCTACAGGCGTTAGTCAAAGCTGCCGCAGAAAATTTGCAACGCTTTGACGCTGAGTATGCAGACGAGTTAAAAACCGTTAATGGTCAAACCTTTATGTTGATGGCACTGACCTATTTGACATTGGAAGAATTGGCTTCTCTTGAGGCGAACTCACGTATCCAAAAGACCATAAACCAATTGCAGATAACTCTGTATGCGTAAAGCTATCAAAGCTTAGCACTATATCTGATCATACAAAATTTTCACCCTTAAGATACGCATATACACGCAGATAGCTCCGAAAATTATCTGTGTCCATCTGTGGTTCAAAATTCACGCATCCTGTTAGAGGTATGAGTTATGACAGAAGTTCTCCTACAAGAATTAAGTAACAGTGACATCGATTGGATGATTGCTACGGGTCGTCGGCGAGAAATAGCACCTGGTACTGTACTCGTTCATCCGGGAAAAGCTGCCGATAGCCTACACATCCTACTGGATGGAAATTTAACAGTTACCGTTTCTGGTACTGACAACAATCCTCTGGCTCGTGCTTTTGCAGCCATAGAGGGTGGTGAAACTTCAGGACGGGAGATTGCTAGGTTATCCAGTGGTGAGGTCGTCGGAGAAATACCTTTTGTGGGTGTCCGTCCGTCCGCCACTACGGTTAAGGCTACTGAAAAGTCGCTGGTGATGTCAATTCCCCAGCAGCATTTGGCAGCAAAATTACAGCAGGATGTGGGTTTTGCTTCACGTTTTTATCGGGCGATCGCCATTCTAGTTTCAGACAGACTGCAAAGCATAATCAATCGGTTTGGTCGTAGCAACATTGCACAAGGTCAGTCCCTGAGGGATGTACTGTTTATTTTGAGCGAATTGCATGACAGTGACATCGATTGGATCATGGCTTGTGGAACTCAGCAAAGAATTCCTGCTCACACCGTACTCATCCATGAAGGAGGAGTTGTGGATGCGCTGTATATTCTACTTGGTGGAACAATGTCTCTGTCTGTTTCTGGTGACTCGCGTAATCCCTTGACTCGTGCATTTGCAGCTATAGAGGGTGATGAATTTTCTGGTTTCGAGATAGCGAGATTATCCAAAGGCGAAATCGTGGGAGAAACACCCTTTGTGGATGGTCGTTTACCCTCTGCAACGGTCAAAACCCTTGAAGACTCATTTGTGTTGTCGATTTCCCGACAGCAATTAGCCGCAAAATTGCTCCAGGATGTCGGTTTTGCATCCCGCTTTTATCGAGTGATTGCAACTTTGCTTTCACATAGATTGCAGGGAATGCTCAGCAGCCTTGGTTATGGTAGGCGGGTTTATAGCAAAGGTCAGCCATTGGGGGAAAATGTTGAATATGAGGATGAACTGGATGTGAGTGTTTTAGATGGTCTGGCGCTGGCTGGAACTAGATTTGATTGGATGCAGAGACGGTTAAGAGTCAGTTGAATTTCTCTGGATTGTCAAGCACCAAATGTGCAGATTTACAAAGTGGTGAATCAAAGGCGGCAGTAGGCGATCGCGGGGCGCGGTCATTTCTGCCACCTGTTTCGCCAAATTCACTCAAAAAACCCCCTGAGTTTCAGACAAAATATACAATATAGCGATTTGCGATTTAATAGTGATTAGTCCTTTGTGACGACTTTTGACCAAGGACAAAGGACTTTTTGCTGCACTTAGAAAAGCAAGAATTTGTCAGTTACTCAGGACTTCAGTCAATACCAATCTTTTTGACAAAACTCAGCTACCAAGCAGTACATAAAAAATTGTGATTTTTACCAGAAGATTGTGCATTGTAACCGAGTGACGCACTTTCTAATCTACAAAGTATAAATCTCTGTTCAAACAATTGGACGTATTTAAGAAGCTCAGAACGGAGTGAATTTTATAACCTAACCTAAGCTATTACCAAACCACTTTAAATGTTAGACCAAAAGCGCAGTTTATTTAGAAAAGAATCAATCGAGCGTTTATCTTCCCCTGAAAGACTAGACCAACTGATGCAGGTGGTCAATCCCAAAAGCTGGCTACCTTTAGTCGCCTTGGGTTCAGTGGTGGGAGTAGCCATCGTCTGGAGTATTTATGGACGCATCCCCATCACCGTGGAAGGTCGAGGAGCACTGATTTATCCACGCACAGTTGTACCGTTGCACTCACAAAGCGCAGGGCAATTACTTACTCTGAATGTCAATGTTGGGGATGTCGTCAAGAAGGGAGACGTACTGGCAACAGTTGACCAGGTTGATCTACGCAAGCAGCTACAATTAGCACGTGCCAAACTAGTCCAACTAGAAGAGCAGGATCGTAACGCTAGCTCGCTCCAAGTGCAGCGTCAGCAGCTTGACAGAAAAGCAATCCAAGAGCAACGCCTGACTCTTGAGCAAAGACTAAAGATTGTGCAGGATTTGACACCTATCCTGAGGGAGAAAGGGCTTGTGTCAATCCAGCGCGAGCGTCAGAACTTACAACAACGCTTGCAAACACTCCGGGGGCAGCTTCCTACTTATAAAAAGAGATTGGACAACCGTCAGATGCTATTCAAACAGGGAGCGGTTGCCGATGATACTGTACTACAGGCGCGGCAGCAATATGACGATGCCCGCGTAAACATTGATGAAGCTGAATCTCAGCTCAAGCAACTCGATGTTAAGGAAGCAGATGCACAACAGCAATACCTACAGAACCTGAACGAAATCAAAAACATCCAAGCCCAGTTGCAAGAACAGAAAAGTAAGGAAGCCAATCTAGCTCAACAAGACCTACAAACTTTAACGACCCGGAAAAACGAGATTCAAGAAGTCAAGCGAGAGATTGCCAAACTCGAACAGCAGCTAGGCAATAACAGCCAGATTATCAGTCAACACAATGGACGCGTTCTAGAACTCACTGTGACTCCCGGACAGGTCGTCAATGCGGGAACTCGCTTGGGGAGCATAGATGAGGAGAATTCATCAAGCAAGCTGGTTGGCATAACTTATTTTCCGGTTGCGGAGGGTAAGAAAATTCAACCGGGTATGACGATCCAAATTACTCCCCAAACCGTCAAGCGGGAACGCTTTGGCGGCATTGTGGGTACTATCACGACTGTCTCACCATTTCCAATTACAAAGGAAGCAGCCGCTAGTGTGGTGGGTAATCCAGAAGTGGTGGCAGGTTTGGTGGGTGAAAAGCAGGAGGGAGTTATCCAAGTATTTGCTGACCTAGAGCCAGATTCCACGACCCGAAGCGGCTACAAGTGGTCTTCTTCCACCGGACCACAACTGAAAATCTCTTCTGGAACTACCACTGTTGTTCGAGTCAAGGTGGAAGAACGCGCTCCCATCACCTTCGTTTTACCTATCTTGAGGTCTGTCAGTGGTATCAACTAATCCAACTTTAGTAACACCTATTAATCCTTTGCAGCACTTGCAAAAACTGCTGCAAAGTCGAGGTATGCGGGTAAAAACCCCCACTCTCCTACAAATGGAGGCAGTTGAATGTGGTGCTGCTGCTTTGGGAATTATTCTGGGTTACTACAAACGGATTGTACCACTGCCAGAACTGCGTCGAGAATGCGGAGTTTCCCGCGATGGCAGCAAGGCGTCTAATGTGCTGAAGGCTGCCAGAACCTACGGACTCCAGGCAAAAGGTTTTAAAAAGGAACTCAAGCAACTGCAAGATTTGCGTCCTCCCTATATTGTCTTCTGGAACTTCAACCACTTCCTTGTAGTAGAGGGATTTGGCAAAGAACGGGTTTATCTCAATGACCCCGGCACAGGACCGCGTACTGTATCCCAACAAGAATTTGACGAGGGGTATACCGGAGTGGTGCTGGTCATGGAACCAGGCACCGAGTTCACCAAAGGTGGTCGCAAACCCAGTATGTTAACAGCGTTGTGGGAACGGCTACAGGGCGCTGCTGGTGCTTTAGTTTACTGTTTAATTGCGGGTTTTTTCTTAACTATTGTCGGGCTGGCGGTACCCGTGTTCAGCCAGATTTTTGTAGACGACATATTAATTGAGCAACGGCAGCACTGGCTGCGTCCACTGCTTTTGGCAATGGCGATCGCAGCCGTACTCCAAGGGTCGCTAACGCTACTGCGGTTGCGCTACCTACGCCGCCTGAAAACTAAGCTAGCTGTCGGCATGTCTAGCCGTTTTCTCTGGCACATCCTGCGTTTACCTGTTGGTTTTTACGCTCAACGCTTTGCCGGAGAAATTAGTAACCGCACCAGTCTCAACGACGAAGTAGCTGATGTCCTTTCGGGAAAGTTGGCGACTACTGCCATTGATGCGGTCATGGTCATTTTTTATGCCCTAGTTATGTGCCAATATGACTGGGTACTGACATTGATTGTGGTTAGCTTTGCTGCCGTGAATGTCTTAACGTTACAGTGGATTTCCCGTCAACGCGTAGACGCTAATCAGCGATTGATACAAGAGTATGGTAAAGCTGCTGGCGCGTCGATCGCCGCTCTTCAAAGTATAGAAACACTTAAAGCATCTGGGTTAGAGTCGGATTTCTTTTCTCGGTGGTCAGGTTACTACACCAAGGCTATCAATTCACAGCAGGAACTAGGGGTAACAAATCAGACATTCTCAGTATTACCTACCCTCCTCTCCGCCCTCTCTTCGATGCTCTTATTGATTGTAGGCGGTTTACGGGTGATGGATGGACACCTCAGCATCGGGATGCTCGTAGCCTTTCAAGGTCTGATGTACAGCTTCCAAGAGCCTGTGAACAATCTCGTCAACTTTGGCACTACCCTCCAAGAACTAGAAGGCAATTTAATTCGCTTGGATGATGTGCTGGACAACCCGATAGATTCGCAAGTAGAGAAGAGGAGCAGGGGAGCGGGGGAAGATGGGGGAGTAACATCTTCCTCATCCTCCTCATCTCTTCTGCCGAGATTACAGGGCTATGTTGAATTGCGGAACATCACATTTGGCTATAGTCGCCTAGACCCCCCCCTCATTGAAAACTTTAATCTCTCAATTAAACCCGGACAGCGAGTAGCGTTGGTAGGTGGGAGCGGCTCTGGTAAGTCTACTGTTGCTAAAATAGTCAGCGGGCTTTATGAAGCTTGGGCGGGAGAAATTCTCTTTGATGGTAAACCTAGAGAGCAGATTCCCCACCAGCTACTTACTAACTCTGTCGCAATGGTGGAACAAGATATCCTGCTGTTTGGCGGAACTGTGAGGGACAATTTGACCCTCTGGGATGCCACTATATCAGACAAAAACCTGATACGGGCTTGTGAAGATGCAGCGATCGCTGACGTGGTTCTCTCAATGTCTGGGGGGTTGGATGCAGAACTGATAGAAGGTGCTGCCAATTTAAGTGGAGGTCAGCGACAACGGCTGGAAATTGCTCGTGCTTTTGTGAACAACCCCTCTATACTCATCATGGATGAAGCTACTAGCGCCCTAGATGCGGAGACGGAAAAAATCATTGACGAGAATCTCCGGCGACGCGGATGCACCTGCATTATTGTCGCACACCGATTAAGTACGATTCGAGACTGTGATGAAATCATTGTCCTGGAACGCGGAAAGGTTGTGCAACGAGGGACTCACCAAGAATTGTGGCAAGTTGAAGGTGTGTACTCGCGGTTGATCCGTACGGAAGGCGAAGCGCTTTAGGAAATTCAAAATTTAGCGGTTTGCAACTCGGAGTAAGGTACATAAAGAAATAATCAACCACAGATGGACACAGATGGACACAGATAAATTTGTACTTCATTTCAACTGGTCGCGGCGAAGAGTCCCCCACCATACGGAAGGTTGGTGTGGTCAGCCGCTCCCTGTCTCGTTACTGGTTACCGGGAAATTGTTCCAAAATTTGGGAGGGGCAATATTTCCCCGGACATAATTTTTCGTTTGATATACCACTACCCCAATCCCTAATCCCCAATCCCCAGTCCCTTTTACAAAATAATTTTTAATTTTTAATTGGAGCAAACCGACAATGCAGGGGCAACTTTATATAGTTAAGGGCAATGAGCCAATACTTCTGGATGACCCTTTTAAGGTTTGGGTGATCCAGTCTGGCTCTATGGCGTTGTTTGCCGTCACAGTTAAAAATGGTGTTATAGAAGGTACTCGCCGTTATCTATTCAGTATTAAGCAGGGGGAGGCACTTTTCGGAACTGCTGCTGCGTCTGGCAATCAGCACCGCCTGATTTTAGCAGTGCCGATGGGAGAGACACAATTGCTACAAGTAAATCAGGAATGTTTCAGTGAGTTAGTAGCCAATGCAGATGCTAGGGCGATCGCCGCTTTGGAAGGTTGGCTTGAACAACTCGGTACTGCAGTCTCCCACTTTGCCACACCAGCGATTCAGGTGAGGGCTTCTGGACAAACACGATTTTCTCTGAACAACGGTCAAACTTTCCAGCCTGAAGCGGGTGTTGTCTGTTGGGTACAATTGACTCAAGGGACTGTTCGCTTGATGGGGTTTGAGGAACTCACCCTGACAAGTACAGCAGAAACTTTTCCCCTGAACGACAGAATATGGCTAGAAGCTGTGGAGGGGGTTCAGCTTACCACTCTTACCACTTCAGAAATCGGCAACTCAGATACTATTCTTGCAGGGCTGTCCCAACTTCATACTCAACTTTTGCACTGCACTTACCTGTTGGATGAGCAAGAAGCGCAGGAAGAACTACAACGGTTGCGCGATCGCCAACGTCTCAATCGTCAAGTCACAGCGGAAGCTCTAGGGGAGCTAGCATCGACCCTGAATTACCAAGACGGGGACTTTTTTCTTGAAGGTACACCTTTGTTGGTTGCTGCTGGTGCAGTGGGAAGGGCTATGGGTGTGAAAATTCGCCCTCCTGCTCGTTCAGAAAACCTCAAGCGGGTCAAGGAACCACTAGAGGCAATTGTGCGGGCTTCGCGCATCCGGATGCGGCGAGTACTGTTACGGGACAACTGGTGGGAGAAAGATTCCGGTCCAATGGTTGCCTATACCCAGGAGGATAACCGACCAGTGGCGCTGCTGAGGGTTTCTGCAACTCGTTACGAGATGTTTGACCCAATTGAGCAGATCCGCGTCAAAGTGGATGAGCAAATAGCTGTAACACTAGCTCCCGTTGCCTATATGTTTTATCGGTCTTTGCCCGATAAAGCACTCAAAGCTTGGGATCTAGTCCAGTTTGCACTTAAAGGACGTGGAAAGGAAATACTTGCCATTTTAATTACAGGGATTGCCGTGACATTATTGGGGATGGTGACACCTCAAGCAACTGCAATTCTCATGGACAACGCGATTCCAGATAGCGACAGAGGCTTATTGCTGCAAGTTGGGCTAGGGCTGCTGGTTGCTGCTTTGGGGACGGCTCTATTTCAGCTAACTCAGGGGTTTGCTATCCTGCGGATGGAAACGGCTAGTGACGCTTCTACTCAAGCAGCCGTGTGGGATCGGCTGCTGAACCTGCCTGTATCTTTTTTTCGTCAGTACACAACAGGCGACCTTCAGTCCCGCGTATCATCAATTAGTACGATCCGTCGTCAACTTAGTGGCAGGACGCTGATAAGTCTCATTAGCAGTCTCTTCGCATTATTTTACTTGGGGCAGTTGTTTTACTACAATTTCAAATTAGCTCTAGTTGCTGTTGCTGTCGCTGTAGTAACGATCGCTGTCACTACACTCTCTGGCACACTCCTCGTCCGCAAGGTTCGTCCACTGCTGGAATTGCAGGGAAATATTTTTGGACAAACGGTGCAGTTAATCAATGGGATTTCTAAACTGCATGTTGCTGGCGCTGAGGATCGCGCCTTCGCCTCTTGGAGTAAAAACTACAGTCGGCAAGTTAAGCTTGAACTCAGCACGCAGCAAGTTGAAGATGTTGTTGCACTTTTCAATACAGTGATGCCCACACTGACTTCTGGAGTACTCTTCTGGTTTACCATCAGCCTGCTTGAGGAGGCTAAGACTTCAGGAGGTATCGGACTATCCCTTGGCACTTTTTTAGCTTTCAACACAGCTTTTGGCAACTTTATTAGGGGAACCACAGACCTAAGCAATACAGTGACTGAAGTTTTGCAAGTCATCCCTCAATGGAAACGCACCCAGCCAATTTTGGCAACCGTACCGGAAGTGGATCTTAGTAAAGCTGATCCTGGCAAGCTTATAGGCAGAATTGTTGTGGATCATGTTACTTTCCGTTACCGGAGTGATGGACCGCTGACGCTAGATGATGTGAGTATCTCTGCACAGCCTGGGGAGTTTATTGCCCTGGTAGGAGGCTCTGGAAGTGGTAAATCGACTATATTCCGATTACTACTGGGGTTTGAAACTCCAGAAGCTGGTACTATCTACTACGATGGTCAAGACCTGTCTGGGTTAGATGTTGACGCAGTGCGCCGACAGTTGGGTGTCGTCTTGCAGGGTGGTCAACTGACAGCTGCTTCCATTTTTGATAATATCGCTGGTGGTGCTCAGATTACACTAGATGAAGCTTGGGAAGCAGCTCGGATGTCTGGGTTTGCTGACGATGTTGCAGCCATGCCAATGGAAATGCATACTGTGATTAGTGAAGGAGGTGGCAATCTTTCTGGGGGACAACGACAGCGGCTGCTCATTGCTCGCGCTTTGGCATTGAAACCCCGAATTTTGCTATTCGATGAGGCGACAAGTGCTTTAGATAACAGAACTCAGGCAATTGTCAGTGAAAGTATGGAAAAGCTGCAAGTTACCCGGATAGCGATCGCCCACCGCCTCAGCACTATCCGGAACGCTCACCGCATATATGTTCTTCAAGCAGGTCGAGTCGTGCAACAAGGAAGTTTTGAGGAATTAGGTTCTCAACAAGGGCTGTTTGCCCAATTGATGGCTCGACAGATGGCTTAGAGCGAAGTAGGGGTATCGCCAAGATAAGGAAGAAAACCAAGATAAGAAAGAAAATAGGACGTAGAAGAGTAAAAAACCTTTACAGCAATTTTCAGTTATCAGTTCGGAACCAGCTTTTATATCATGTCCGCATAATCGCTTACGATATAAAGTAGGGAGTGCAAATATGACTTATACCGCAATACGGTTCAGTTAAGGCTATGCAGTGCTTAGAACAACGACAACAGGAGGATTCATCTGTGCCCCAATACCTCTGTGTTTAACTTTTTTCGAGCGAAATTTTGATACAAACTTTTTCACAACTCTTGGGTTGTTTCTATGAGTCCTTTCGGGTAAAACTTGGTCAAGAATCTCCACAGTTAACCAACTTAAAAAAAGGGAAGTTCTTGTGGTTTCAAACGCTGAAATTTGGGGAGGGCACGACGAACAACTCGCTGCGGTTCCTGTAAAACTTAGACGCAAGGGTGCAACGTCTGCGCTGGTCGCAGCTTGAAAAATTAATGACCGTATAGCCCAATGCCCCAGTAATAAACCGTAAACTTCTTGCACCACCACACGCCGAGTTTTTGAGAACGAATATGAGTTTTTCGTTCCAAAAGATGTACTTTGAGTTCATCAATCGTATTCTCGACTTCCCAACGTTGATGATACTCACAAGCAAGTAACTGGGCGCTGAATTTTTCAATGTCCAATAAGCTTGTAATTAATACCAATTCTCTGTGAAGCTGCACATTATTTTTACCCCTCCTAACCTCCCCATGAATCAGGGGAGGTGCCGCAGGCGGTGGGGTTCTTTCTATGCATCTTCATATGGAAACGGTATAAACCGCCTACGCCCCTTGCCCTAAATCTACTTCTTTTGCGATAATTAATTGTGTATCGAGTTCCCTCAAAGAACCTAACGCAATATGCAAAAACTGTAGATATTCTTGTTTTGAGCGTCTGCCGTAGCCCTCAGCAATGTTGGATGCTACAGATACGGAAGAACGTCGTATTTGACTAGTCAATCCATACAATTCAGATTTAGGAAATAAGCGCGTAAATTTATAGCAATTAATGGCAAGCTGAACTGCTCGTTGCCAGATAAACTGATTTCTATAGCTCATAACTAAGTTTGAAGTCAGAATTCAAGAAAAAGTTTGAAGTCTTAGATCTTGCACCTGGAAATTTCAATGTGAATTCCATAACTAAGTGCAATCGGACGCATTCGTTCAAGATCGAGTAAAAAACAACACAGCAGTAATTGTGGAAAGAAGGTTTGAAATGCAAGTTGTGCAGCTTCTCCCCAATCAGGTAGATATGTAGTAGCGAATGCCCTTTGGGCACGCTCCGCGAACGATAAATAAGCCCAATGTGCTAAAACATAAGAAATAAGGGACAATATCAACCAACGATAAACGCCTAAAAGTGTCCCTTGCCCCTTCGGGTTCGCAGTCGCCTACGGAGGGAAACCCTCCTGCAGCGCTGACTCACCAAAACGATGCAACCCGAAACGGTGTTTTGCAGTTTTAAACCAACCCTCTAGAAAGCCACCGTCGTTTGCCCCACCAAGAAATAGTACTGGCTTTGAGAGCTTTAGTAGAAATGACAAATCGTTTTACATATTTACGCAGGGATTGGTGATTTTTAGTTGTGGTCATTATTCAACTCCGATAATAAGTAACAATTTTTACCTAAATCTGTCTTTTTGCTCCTTTGGTTACACATTAAAAAAATTAAAATGAAATCACGTCTACCTAATGGCATGAGCAGTATTTCTTACTAATTAGATAGTCAGATTTCATGCTGATTTCATTTCACTTATGTATGTATGACTGTTTTAGGAGTAAAAAAGATTTCATCCTAATTTCATTTTGGTTTGCAATACTAAACATTTGGTACAGTTCTTGCCTTAATGGTCAGCTACTTTGACAAGGTAGTTGACACTCCAGTTAACTGGAGATTTCACAATAGTAGAAGAACACTTCCTTAGATGAATGTCGAGTCTATGCAACGTATTTCTTGGAAAACTGGTTTTTTTGCATTCACATTTGTCTTGATCGCATCCCTAACAGCCTGTTCTACAACTGGTTCCCAAAACCAAACTCAAGCCCCAAACGCCACTGCAACTGAGGCGAGTGACAAGCAGCAGATGAACCATGGTGGTGGTATGCATCATGATAGTGGCATGAATCACAACATGGCAATGGATTTAGGTCCGGAGGACGCTGACTACGATTTGCGGTTTATTGATGCGATGACTCCGCACCATGAAGGTGCTGTGGAGATGGCAAAAGAAGCCCAGCAAAAATCAAAACGTCCTGAAATCAAAAACCTGGCAGGCGAAATCATCAAAGCTCAAAACAAAGAAATTGCTGAGTTGAAACAGTGGCGCACAGCATGGTATCCTAAAGCACCTAGTACACCAACGGCTTGGCATACTCAGATGAATCACACGATGGCAATGTCTCCTGAGCAGTCTAAAGCTATGCGAATGGACATGGACTTAGGGGCGGGTGATACCGAGTTTGACTTGCGCTTCATTAATGCAATGATTCCCCACCATGAAGGAGCGGTAACAATGGCGCAAGATGCTTTGAGTAAGTCTAAGCGCCCTGAAATCAAGAAACTGGCTCAAAATATTATCAGTTCTCAACAGAAAGAAATTGAACAAATGAAGCAGTGGCGACAAGCTTGGTACAAAAAGTAAGCAAGAGCAACCAGTACAGCTAAGTTTCCGTCTAAGGGCTTTTTCAATCTATAAAAGCATGAGCCGCCGGAGTCAGCAACGCACCTGCTAGAACAGCAATACTGATTACCCTGTAGAGGGGAACTGGTAGGATGAAGAGGCTGTCTGCCATCGGTATGCTTCACCGTGCAGTCAGTGTTTATTTTACAGCAATGCAGCTACGCTAGAGGAAGAAAATATGCCGTGGATAGAGTTGAGCCTCAATACAACACACGAGGCTATTGATTGGGTCTGTACGCTGCTTGCTGAGACTATCGATATTAATGATATTAATATCATAGAATATGGCGAACCTAACCTCCCTCACCCAGTAGATCAGGATGTCGCACACCCCCGGTGGACATTCACGATTCACTTATATCTACCCTACGATACTCAGTCGAGGGCACGTGTAGAAAAAATCGTTAATCTGCTCTCGCCTTTGCACCGTACTGGACTAGCGACTGTGATACAGACTACTGTGGTTGAGGAGAGACCCACAGACGCAGACGGGCTCAACTCCAGAGTTCATCGGATTGGGAAGCGGTTTATTGTGCTTACTCCTGATGCACCTTATCAATCCCAGAAAGCAGACGAAGTCACCTTGAGACTGAAGACAACCCTCTCCTTTGGCAGCGGTTTACACCCAGTAACTATTCTCAGCCTTCAACTGCTTGAGCGCTACATAACCCCCGGGATGAATGTCCTTGACCTTGGATCAGGTTCAGGTATTTTGAGTGTTGCGATGGCAAAGCTTGGGGCAAACGTCTTAGCGCTGGATAACGATAGTATGGCTGTACAAGCCACCCAGGACGCTGTGTGTCGTAACGGGGTAGAGCAGCAGGTAAAGGTCATGAAAGGCAGCCTGGGATGTGGAAGCAACCTGGGACATTGGATGGGCGGAGACACCATCGACAATGTGCCAACAATCCAGCCTAGAAAGGCTTTTGACCTCATCGTCGCGAATATTTTGGCACGGATACATATTGCTCTGGCTGATGACTTCCAGCGCGCGCTGCGTCAAACTGATGCACACGCCGGAGTGCTGATTACATCTGGTTTTACCGCGGATCATGAGGACGATGTTGACACGGCTCTAACAGAGGCAGGATTCAAGGTCGTTGATTGTGAACAATTAGACGAGTGGGTCGGATTTGCCCATCGCCTTGTATCGCAGTCAACTCCTCTGATAGGACATGACACTTGACACTCTAGTTGACTAGAGAGTTCACAATAGTCGAAGAACACTTCTTGGTAAGTCTTAATTGACACTCCCCAGCCTAAAGGCATGGGGATTCTACACTCATCCTAGTTACTTGCTCAAGCAGGCTCTCACCAACTAGAGTAGAGGTCGCTAGTCCTGTAGCGTTACTTTGGGATTGCCCATCCCTAGTTTTTGCAAGATTCAGAATATTTATCGCTGCGTTCACGTCTCTCTGCAACTCGCAGCCACAAACACACTTATGAGTTCGAGTTGATAGAGTTTTTTTCACAATTGTGCCACAATCCGAACATTTTTGAGATGTCATTCTCGGATTTACAGCAACAACTGTGGAGTTGAACTTAGTAGCAAAATATTCCAACCAACGACGAAATAGTGACCAAGCCACATCATTGATTGACTTTGCTAGACAGTGATTCCGTACCATGCCTTGAACATTCAAGTTTTCATAGGCGACTAAGGCGTTAGCCTTGCATACGCAACGCGCAAGTCTAAGAGCGTGTTCATTACGTTGCCTATTTACTCTTAAATGCTTCTTTGCATATCTGTGTCTAGCTATTCGACGCTGGTTCTTTCCTTTTTCTTTTTTGTAAATCTGACGTTGGGCGTGTTTAATCGCTTTCTCTGCTTTACGAAGAAACCTGGGATTTTCTTCATGGTGTCCATTAGAGTCAGAGTAGAAAAACTCAAGTCCGACATCAAGACCTAATTCACCATCTCCTATTCTCTGCTCACTTTTTACCTCAATGTCAATTGCAAATTGACAGTAGTAACCATCCGCTTTCCGAACTAATCGAACACGTTTTATAGACTTGACCGAATAGGTGTGGATATCCCATTTTCCTAACAACTTAACTTCACCAATACTCTTTTTATCAGTAAAGGTGATGCGTCGTTTAGTAGGATGGAGTGACCATCCGCTAGTCTTATATTCAACCGAACGATTGTCTTTCTGAAAGCGCGGGAATCCTTTCTTTCCAGCCTTTTTAGCCTTACAGTTGTCGTAAAATCTGGCTATAGACACCCAAGCCCGTTCTGTTGCAGCCGTGCCTTGCCATTGAATTCAGTTCTTTTACAAATGCGAATTCTTTACGCAGTGCCGTTGAGTAGTTATTCAACGCTATTTTGTCTACTTTCGCTTCTTTGGGCGCATCCATCCAATGTCTAATAGCTTTGTTGCGGATGAATTGAGTAGTACGAATAGACTCATCAATAGCTTTATATTGCTGTCTTTTTGCTTTCACTTTGTATTCTAAAACTAGCACTGCGTTATCACCTCCTTTTTTTTGCTGTCTTTTTTAGAAAATAATATTTATGTACACCCAATGTATAAACGAAAATGAAAAACAAGCAATTAAGATTAAGGATGTCAGAGCGTCGGTTTAATAAGTTACAGTTATGCGCGGCTCAAGCGGATAAAACAATGACGCAAGTGATTGAAGAGCTTATTGATTCGTTGCCAAACCCGGAGATAGTTCATTCCTCAAACATATCTTTTCCTGTAGACCTACGGTCAACGTAGAGAAGATATATTTTCGTCATTCACCGCCTTATATCCCCATCCCTAAAAGGGATGGGGATATAAGGCGCTTTCCGATAAATTTCAAGGCTATGCAACCTATTTCTTGGAAAACTGGGTTTTTTACGCTTACCTTTGTAGCGATTGCGCAAAGCCCAGTGCAATCATGCAATCGCACCTCCTCCTGCTACTCCAACTCACCAAGAAAGTGCTGAGTTTTGAGTTGCATCTTTCTCCCCTGCTCCCCCGCACCCCTGCACCCCTGCCTGTCGTGAGCGCGATTTCATCCTAATTTCATTTGTGAGTGCAAAACTAGGAGGTGTGTGCATCAAAAGCGCCCACTAGTAATTGCAACTCCTTTCCTCCAGTAATCAAGGACTTTTGAAGTGCGATGCCTAACTCTCTGCGTTCCCAACCACCCACAGTCATTCGTTGTGTTTCTGGCACACTTGCAAGCTTGCTGTTATTAGCTAGTCCCGCAGCTGTTTTAGCTCACGGGGGACACGGCGGACATGAATTTCAAGGAGCAAGTGAAGCAAGTAGTGCGACTAACTCTATTCAAGTTGATGCCCAAACTGCCAAACGGCTAGGAATAAAAGTTGAGCCAGCAAAACGCCAGCGGCTTGCTGTTGGGGTTAAAACGACTGGACAGATTGAAACTTTGCCTAACCAAAAGGTGGAAGTTAATACTCCAATTTCCAAGGCGAAAGTGGTTGAGTTGTTGGTGGAACCTGGTGCAGTCGTGAAAAAAGGTCAACCCGTAGCTATATTGACTAGTCCAGACTTGGTGGAATTGCGGGTTAACTCTCAGGAAAAACTCGCCGAAAGTCAAGCTGACTTGCAACAAGCGCAAGCTGACTTAAAGCTAGCTCAACAAAACTACGAAAAATATCAGCAAATAGCCGCAGCTGAAATAGCCGAAGCACAAAGCCTAGTCGCGTTTGCTCAAGAAAAGTACGACAAAGACCAGCAGTTAACTAATTCTGGTGCTTTGCCACGTCGCAATGCTTTAGAATCCCAAACCCAGCTAGCACAAGCCAAAGCTGAACTCACAAAAGCTAATAGCCGTCGGGACGTTATTGATGCTGAAAATAAACTGAAACGCGCTCAATCAGCCGTTGAGGTAGCAAAAAAACATATTCAACTTAGTAATGCTACTTATGAAACTCGGCTGCAACAATTGGGAAACCGTGCCAATGCTAAGGGACTGGTGACGGTGACGGCTCCCATTGCTGGTAAGGTTGCTGATAGGGAAGCAACTCTTGGTCAATCCTTCGAGGATGCGGGTGGTAAGCTAATGACTATTGTTAATGACAATAAAGTTTTTGCCACTGCAAACATCTATGAAAAAGATTTAAACAAGGTCAGGAATGGTCAACGAGTAGGCGTCAAAGTTGCTTCTCTGCCTAACCGTACTTTCACTGGACGAATCGCCGTTATTGGATCTGTAGTGGAAGGCGAAACGCGCGTTGTACCTGTGAAAGCTGAAATAGATAATTCAGCAGGAGTTCTCAAGCCAGGGATGTTTGCAGAACTGGAAGTTTTGACAGACCAAACATCAGCAGCTATCTTGGCAATTAAGAGTTCGGCGATCGTTGAGGCGAATGGCAAGAAACAGGTTTATGTGCAGAATGGTAACGCCTACCAACCTGTTGAAGTTACCCTAGGTCAAACTTCTGGGGATATGGTTGAGGTCAAGACTGGTTTATTTGAAGAGGATATGATCGTTACCCAGCGTGCGCCTCAACTTTATGCTCAGTCTTTGCGAGGCGGTTCTTCACAAGAACAAGAGAAATCCAATTCCCCCTCATCCCCCTCATCTCCCTCATCCTCCTCATCTCCTTTTCCTTGGTGGATGGTAGCAGGGGGAGGAGGAGCGATTGCATGATTGCACTGCGCTTTGCGCAATCGCCACTGTAGCTTTCATGGCTGGTACTTTCTGGTCGAAGCGACGCAGTAAGTCGCAATTCGTATCAGTAGATAGTTCAAAGTTCGATACACCTGTCTATGATACAGAGTTCTATCACAACAACTCCAAGTCGCCAGCTTTATCTGGCTCGACGACAACTGTCAAGGAGCACGAAGACACCCACCATCCAGAATCTTAGTTACAACATCATATGTTGAATGCCATCCTTAAGTGGTCGATTGTCCGGCGCTGGATAGTTGTCATAGGAGCAATTGTAGTCACAGTCTGGGGTTCTTATAACCTGACCCAAATGCCCCTGGATGTCTTTCCTGACTTTGCCCCGCCTCAAGTAGAAATTCAAACTGAAGCCCCAGGACTGGCTCCTGAAGAAGTCGAGTCACTTATTACCCTACCAATTGAAAGCGCAGTGAATGGCACGCCAGGAGTGGAAACGGTGCGTTCTTCCTCCGCTGTCGGTATTTCTGTTGTTAAGGTTATCTTTAATTGGGCGACGGATGTTTATCAAGCCCGCCAGTTAGTAACCGAGCGTTTGCAACAGGTACAGCAAAAGTTACCAGAAGGTATCGAAAATCCCCAAATTTCTCCGATTTCTTCACCAATTGCTACAGTTCTTCAGTACGCCTTGACCGCAGAAACCACCTCGTTGATGGAAGTTCGGCGCTTGGTTGACAGAGACATTACTAACCGGCTGCTGGCTGTACCTGGTGTTTCTCAGGTCATTGCTTATGGGGGTGATGTCCGTCAGTATCAGGTCTTAGTTGACCCAGTGAAGCTAAAAGCTTTCAATATCACTTTAGATGAAGTGACAATAGCAGCCAAAGGTGCAAATGTCAATGCTGCTGGTGGGTTTTTAATTAATCCAGACCAAGAAATTATTATTCGGGGAGTAGGGCGCATCGATTCTATTGAGCAATTGGCGCAGTCTGCGGTTACGGCTCGCAATGGCACGCCTGTGTTACTAAAAGATGTGGCAGATGTGCAGATTGGAGCAGCTTTGAAGCGTGGGGATGCCAGTTTGAACGGTCAGCCAGCGATTGTGGTTTTGGTTAACAAGCAGCCACAGTATGACATTTAGATGTAGAACTAAGTCCGGAAGGATTACAAGACAGAGAGGGGAGTATTGAGAAGCTGCGAGAAGAGTTTGCTAGGCTACCCGGAGTTGCTTCCAACATTGGTGGCTTTATCTCTCATCGCATGGATGAGGTGTTATCGGGGGTGAGAAGTGCGATCGCCATCATAATTTTTGGTCCCGATTTAGAAGAACTACGTCACCTGGGGGCTGACGTTGAGGCGGCTGTGAGTGGAATTGCAGGACTCGTAGACTTACAACTTGAACCCCAAGTGCCAATCAAACAGGTGCAAATTCAATTTTTAAGGGAAGCCGCAGCTCGCTATGGTTTAACCGTAGGTCAATTAACTGAAATGCTGGAAACCGCACTCAATGGGCGAGTCGTTTCTCAAGTTCTCAAAGACCAGCAACTATTTGACCTCGTTGTTTGGTTGAAAGACGAAGCTCGCAATAACTTAGATATCATCCGTAATTTACTGGTAGATACCCCTGCTGGTCAAAAAATCCCTCTTGCTCAAGTCGCCAGCATTGACTATGGAACTGGTCCCAACACAATTAACCGAGAGAATGTCTCGCGTCTCATTGTCGTTTCTGCGAACGTTTCAGGTCGAGATTTAGGTTCAGTGGTTGAAGAAATTCAAGCTCAAGTGCGCCAATCCATACAGCTACCTACAGGCTACTTTATCTTATACGGCGGTCAGTTTGAATCGGAACAAAGAGCCACCCAAAATATGTTGATATTTGGGGGATTGGCGATGGTGATCATTGCAGTCTTGATGTACTTCGCCGTTAAATCCTTTGCTGCCATGCTGATGATTATGATTAACCTACCTTTAGCACTGGTAGGAGGGATATTCTCAATTGCTCTAGGGGGCGGGATAATCTCCGTGGCTTCGCTGGTAGGATTTATCACGCTATTTGGAGTCGCAACACGCAATGGACTGTTGCTAGTAGACAACTATAACAACAAGCTGGCACAGGGAATGCCTTTACGACAAGTCATTTTTGAGGGGTCAATAGAGCGTTTGGTCGCTATTTTGATGACGGCTTTAACTTCAGCTTTGGGAATGATACCTCTGGTTATTGGAACGGGTGCAGGTAAAGAAATCTTGCAACCTCTCGCTGTGGTGGTGCTGGGAGGGTTGTTTACTTCTACAGCGTTAACATTGCTGGTTTTACCTGCATTGTATTCCCAATTTGGCAAGTTATTAGTCCCTCAGCGAACTCTGCCAGATGATAAAACTCTTGTATGCAGTCAATTTTTTGGAGATTAAACTACAGATGAACACTGATATTTATCTGTGTTTATCTGTGTCCATCTGTGGTTCAAAAATTTATAAATCGTATTTTTGCAAGAAGTCTAATTATTTCAGATGTTACGACTAAGTAAGCGGACATAATTAAACGTAGGATGTGTTAGGCGTAGCCCCAGGGCATCAATTGCTTGAGCAGCATGGGTTATGCGATTGCATGATTGCACTGGGCTTTGCCTAATCGCGCTTCCCATCGAGCGATGGTTTATTTTCATTCCACAAACCTACTTACCAGTCTTTCTGAGAGAGAAGAAACACATAGGCTTCCCTCTTTTCCCACCAAAACCCAGCTACACCCCAACTCAACCCACCCAACCTTACAGCAACAGCAGGTAGATGTCCAATGGGAGCTGAGGAGTTGAAGGTCAGGTCATTGATTTGTAACCAATTTTTCTGCACGCGCCACTCCACACAATCACCAAAAGCTTCGTAAATCTTATCGTCAGCTTTGAGATTTCCTCCTACGCTTCTCCAAATCCGCTGTTGAACGCTAAATCCAAAGCGACCATTAGACGATTCTACCCAAAGTTGGTCGATAGCGCGGAGGTCTTCGCCTGGGAAGTTTTGGATGGATGCTACATCTAGCCAACCTTCTTCTTCTCGACCTGTCACCTTGAGCATAATCCTGAGTGTTTCCTGGTCAGCTTCCTTCCATCTTCCAGATAGTAGGAGATCGCGCAGTGTTGTGGTTAACTTTGGTGTCCTTTGTGACATCGGCTGCTGTTGAATCAAGTCTTTGAGCTTTCTTGCTTCTTGACGCTGGTGTTTTTCTTGTTCAAGTTGAGTTAGTAAGCGATGCTCTGTTTCTTGACGCTGGTGTTTTTCTTGTTCGAGTTGAGCTAGTAAGCGACGCTCTATTTCTTGACGCTGGTGTTTTTCTTGTTCGAGTTGAGTTAGTAAGCGACGCTCTATTTCTTGACGCTGGTGTTTTTCTTGTTCGAGTTGAGTTAGTAAGCGACGCTCTATTTCTTGACGCTGGTGTTTTTCTTGTTCGAGTTGAGTTAGTAAACGACGCTCTATTTCTTGACGCTGCTGTTTTTCCTGTTCCAGTTGAGCTAACAGGCGATGAGCTGCGCCACTACCCCTTGGGCGGTGGCGCTCTTTCCACAATAATACTCCTACTGTCACGACTACGGCAGCGCTTATGCTAATGGCAAGCCAATTCATAACTTTTCTATACCTCCTATAATTTCACGCTGATTTCATTTTTGTGTTGTCAAATATTGAAAAGAGAGTTCTCAAAATTCAAACAGAAGCACCAAGACTTACGGTAGGGATGCCATTGATTGTGCAAATAAGGAGTCAAGCAATGAATTCATTCAAATCTAACCTGATTGTTCTAGGAAGTGTGGGACTGCTTTTTTTAGGTGCTTGTAGTAGTGGTAATCAAGCAGCTAATACAGAAAACACTCCAACTTCTAGCTCAAATACTGAGTCCTCGGCTTCAAATCCCTCAGCAACACCTGTTGCTAAAACAGAGGGACAGCATGGTAAATCTTATGGGGGCCAAGTTGTTGAGACAGGAAAATACCACCTAGAGTTTGTCCCGCAAAAAGAAGCTAATGCAATTCATATGGATTTCTATTTACAAACAGGAGACAATCATGAGCCTATTCCTGATGCTAAAGTAACGGCTCAAGTTCAGTTACCCGACGGCACACAAAAGACAGTTCCTTTTACCTATGATGCAAAAGATAAACATTACACAGGATTATTAACAGAAAAAGTCACCGGTCAATATCAGGTGAAAATGACTGCTGATGTTAAAGGTGAAAAGGTAGATGGGCGTTTTAGTTTTAAGCAATAATTGCTTACCTTGACTTTTTCAAGCTACGGTTTATAGGTTTTATGAGAGTGCTGTTAGTCGAGGATGAACCAGATTTGGGTGCTGCTATTAAGCGAACTCTTACGCAGCAGAAGTACTTGGTTGACTGGGTGATGAATGGTACTGAGGCATGGGCATATTTAGAAAATAGCTGGACGCAATATACGCTGGCTATTTTCGATTGGATGTTGCCTGGTACGTCAGGATTAGAGTTGTGCAAACGGCTACGTTACAACAAAAATCCTCTGCCTGTGTTGATGCTAACAGCCAAGGACAGGATGGAAGACAAAGTGGCTGGGTTGGATGCGGGTGCAGATGACTACTTGGTGAAGCCATTTGGTATGGCGGAATTACTGGCGCGGTTACGTGCTTTGCAACGTCGTTCTCCTCTTTTTCAACCCACAGAACTAACAGTCGGAAATTTAACTCTAGATTATCGTAATAGTACGGTTGTTTTTCGGGATGCTACAGGTATTAAACAAGAAATTCCCCTGACGAATAAAGAATTCCAACTGTTGGAGTATTTTATGAAGCATCCAAACCAAATTGTTAGCACTGAACAGGTTCGCAATCAGCTTTGGGAGGTGTGTGCAGAACCTGTTAGTAATGTGGTAGCGGCTCAAATGCGTTTGCTGCGTCGCAAATTAGCCAATAGTGGCTGTGGGAACCCAATTGAAACTTTGCATGGTCTGGGGTATCGTCTCAATCTTACAGTATGAATCAAAATAAGCTGTTTAAGCTAACCCGCTTGCGTTTGGCTTTGTGGTATGCGATCGTGATGGCTTTCATTTTAAGCCTTTGCGGATTCGGCCTCTACAAAGCGGTTTCTCATGCCCATTGGGTCACCTTGGACCGAGAAGTCGAGTCTGTTGCGGGAACGCTGCACGACAGTATTGAACTGAAATTGAAGCAGCCTGGACGCTTGGAACCAGTCATAAAGCAGCTTTTACCAAATATCTGCGTAGTTGGAGACAGGTGCATTCAAGAGCAATCAACTTCCAAACGCCATACTCTCAGCGCTATTCATCAAGGCGATTACTACGTGCGTTTTTTTGATAATTCAGGACGCCTGTTTGCCATAGCTGGTTCTTATCCAGAAGGACTTTCCCCAGTTTTGAGCAAGGAACTTTGGCAAACCCTTAAAGACAGCAGCAATGGTAAGCTTTACCACCAAATCTCCTTTATGCTACATACCCAAGACAATCGCGATTGGGGGTACATACAAGTCGGGCGAAGTCTCGAAGACTTCAATGGTTATCTGAATGCTGTGAAATTGATTTTAGCTTTGGGATTACCAATAGCAATGGGTTTGGTAGGTGTTGCTAGTTGGTGGTTAGCAGGATTAGCGATGCAACCAATTTACCAATCCTACAAACAAATTCAACAATTTACAGCAGATGTGGCACACGAGTTGCGGACACCTTTAGCTGCATCACAAGCAACAGTGGAATCAGCGCTGATGATACCGCAACTGGATCAAACAGAAGCGCGGGACATTCTGCAAACTATACAGCGTCAAAATCAGCGACTCACGACTTTGGTTGCTGATTTGTTGCTTTTATCTCGCCTAGACAGACAAAGAGTGCCAATGCGACACGAATGTTGCTTGGATGATATTATTAGCGATTTAGTAGAAGAATTTGCAGCAATGGCGATCGCCGTTAATGTGAAGCTGACATCTTCAATACGAGTCCATCAACCTCTGAATATTGTCGGTAATTCTGAGCAGCTTTATCGTCTGGTTTCTAACTTAATTATCAATGCGATTCAATACACGCCACAATTTGGGAAAGTGGCAGTTATCTTAGACCGCACTGACCATTATGCTGTGATTCAGGTTCAAGATACAGGCATTGGCATTCCACAAAACGAGCTGACTCGGATTTTTGACCGTTTTTATAGAGTCAATAGCGTTAGCGAAGCTCCTCCCTTAGGAGGCTCGCTCTCGTAGCACTGGCGGTTCTGGACTAGGGTTGGCAATTTCTTTGGCAATTGTTCAAGCACACCACGGTAGCTTAAATGTGCAAAGTGAATTAGGTAAAGGTAGCACTTTTACTGTTCAATTGCCCTTCGATATCACCGAGTTTGAAGGTGTTCACTCTATCTACCCATTTAAATGGCTGTATCATCGCCTACGTAAATTAAGGTAAACGTTTCTGGGTAACTATGCTACATCTCAGTTAGGCTGCTACATTTTCTTCTGCGGTCATTTCATAAAACTAAATAGTTTTTTGTTATCATCTGCCATAGGTAGGATAAACTAAAATTTGTAAAGATTCTTAACATTTTTTCGCAAATAATTGTTAAGAATAGATAATATTTTTTTATAAAAATTATCATAAAAAAAGCACAGCCAACACACTGCGCTGGTTCCTTGTGTTTTAGCTCCAACAAGCGTTAATTCTTGCTAGTAATCTATCAAGATTGATCGGCTTGCGGATAAAATCATTAGATCCTATATCTAGTTCTTTGATCACACTCGCCTCTTCACAACCAGTAACGAGCAAAATGGGAATAAAGGGTAACTTATCATTCTGGCGGATACACCGGGTTAACTCATAACCGTTCATCCCAGGCATCATGACATCTAGTAACACTAAATCAGGTGGTGAAGCCTCTATCTTAGCCAAAGCTAAATTGCCATTGGTTGCGGTATCAACATCAAAGCCCTCTGCTTCTAGAGCAGTTTGAAGCAAAGATACATTGAGTGCAAAATCATCCACAACTAATATTCGACGACGTTCAGAAGACTGCATAGATGCAAATCCTTATGCGTGAAGTAGGGAGAAAATTGAGTACTTTTACCCATAAGTATTTATGTTTACACAAATTCTTAACATTTGAATCTACTTTTAGATAGATGACATTTTATTGGAAGGAAAAATTGATGCGGCAATACGGATTAAGTTCCGATACTGCCGCATCTATGACTTTAGCTTAATCGGGCTTAGTTGCCCCACGTCTGACCCGCTACATATTGTGCAGCATAGCCTTACCGAAAGAAAACCGTTGCCTTTTGCCGTTAAGATCAACTGTTCAAATTCCGTGCGATGGCACGAAGTGCCGATCGCCGAACGCGAGTGCGTGCGCTTTGCGCTTAGGTGGCTTCGATATCAATCTGGAATAAACTTAAGAGAGACACCGTTTATGCAGTAGCGTTTGCCAGTGGGTGCAGGACCGTCGTCAAACACATGACCTAGATGCCCTTTGCAGCGACTGCAATGCACTTCCACTCTGGTCATAAATAATGACTTGTCTACGGTTGTGCCAATTGCACCTTCAATTGGGTGAAAGAAACTAGGCCAGCCAGTACCACTGTCAAATTTTGTTCCAGATGTAAATAATGGCTGTCCGCACCCAGCACACACATAAGTGCCTTTAGCATACTGCTTATTAAGTGGGCTAGTGTGAGGACGTTCTGTCGCATGTTGACGCAGCACACAAAACTGTTCCGGCGTTAACTCTTCGCGCCACTCTTCTTCTTTTTTGTTGATTTCAGACTCTTTATTTGAAGTTGCCATAATTCTTGAAGTTCCTGTTAAATAGCGTGATAAATATGTTCGAGTGCTGTTGGTCAGTTGCTGATGAAGTTTGTGATTAAGTCATTAAAGGATGACATATCCTACTTACTAGAATCAACGTCCCTAAACTAACCCTGATAAACTCCTTCAAATTAGCTCAGAAAGGCTGCTAGGTCTTCTGAAAAATGTATTTGACCTCCAGACTGGGAAGTGACTCATTTAGGATTCAACTTAGCCATTACCGTGCTGCTGACCTTATAGTTTTTATTCTACCTATTTACCAACAATACTGGTAAATAGCTGATTTACCTGGTAAAATTCTCAACAATATTAATTTTGACATAAAACCAACAGGATTTTTATTGCAGATATCACGAAAAAAGATTCGGTATACACTAATGAGGGGATTAATCAAGATTATTTCACTTCAATATCGGAAAAGCATCCTACCTAAAGGTGATAAAGACACAAAAGGTAGTTGATAGTATTAGTAAATCAAAAAACAACCAGGGAGTGTCAAACAGTGAACAGTGAACAGTGACCTGTGACCAGTTAATCCCCATCAATCTTCTTGAGGGGCTTTGTATAAGGACGCCGTATTTCTCGTACTACGTATCTCGTTTGGACATTTTTCTGCATACTTCCATGTTTAAAAAACAGGGGCTTGTACCAAACAAGATTTTTACTGCGCTTCCTTGGTAACTCGGCACTGCGGGTACTGATTCGGTCAGAATATGGAAATTAGTGCTCGTAATGCTTTCAAAGGCACTATCAAAAAAATTATCACAGGAGCTGTTAACGACGAAGTCAGCATAGAAATTGCGCCAGGAGTAGAGGTCACTGCAGTCATCACAAAAACTTCAGCAGAAACGCTAGGACTCCAAGAAGGAAAACAAGCTTACGCTATCATCAAAGCTTCAGATGTGATCGTTTCCGTTGATTAGGTGATTGTTTTTGTGCCGTCAAGCTTACCTAATAAAGTGGAACCCCAGCACCAAAACTTAGTCCCTGCAAATCTCCTTTAAAAATTCCGTAGGTTGTCCACAAACGAAAGCTGTTGTACCGTACAACAGCTTTCGTTGGTGTACCGTAGACTTGCAAGGCGATTCCCTTCAGCAAAATTGCGATCGCTGCTGATTATGGCGTCAGTATAAGCGTACGATGTAATCAGATTCCATCTTGGTAAAATTTCACCGATGACATCCCCGTACACCGCGACTGCGTTGCTCTCCTGTTTGAACAGAAAATGTTTGGTGTTGAGGCTCGGCAGTTAAGACATTTGTTTTGGTGATTTCATAAAGTGTGATAGTTGAGGAAATACGACCACCAAACCAGTCTTTTTTCACCCCTACTTCATACCAGGAGAAACGCATCTTAGTGCCTGGAAAGGCTAATCTTTTAGAGGAGAGTTGGCTAGTGATTGGCAAAGTATCCTCAAACACGCAATAGCTATCCTTCATTGGGAAGAGGCAATCGCGCTTTTGCCTCTCTAGGATTGTAAGCGTTTATTGCCCGCAATCCACGCAAACCGTCAGGTATTGAAAGACTTGCAAGCCATAAGACATCTCCGAAAAACAATGTAGAGACGCTTCAAACAGCGCGTCTCTACAAGGATTGTAAACAACGCAAAATTAATTTCTGGAGATGTCTATAGCATTCCAAGCGTGGAATCATCATATTAGGAGTTTAGACGGTTATGAACAGTTCGTTGACCCGACCCCTGGCTGTTGTAACGGGTGCCTCTAATGGCATCGGCTACGAACTCGCCAAACAGTTCGCCCAAAATGGCTTTGATCTGGTTGTCACAGCTACTGGATCAAGCATCAACGAAGCGGCTCAAGCCTTCCTTGAATTAGGTGCCAAGGTAGAAACAGTGCAGTCGGATCTCGCCACTTATGAGGGAGTCGAGGCGCTTTACAACAAGATTAAGGCAACTAACCGACCAGTAGATGCGATCGCTATCAACGCGGGTGTCGGTGTCGGTGGTGACTTTGCACGCGAAACTGACCTGAAGGACGAACTTAATCTCATCAACTTGAACGTCGTATCCACTGTCCATCTCGCCAAGCGGGTGGTGAAGGACATGGTTGAGCGCGGCAAGGGTCGAATCCTCTTCACCTCGTCCATCGCCGCCCTGATGCCGGGTCCGTTCGAGGCAGTCTACGCGGCTTCCAAGGCATTTGTGCATTCTTTCTCAGAAGGACTACGCAACGAGTTGAAGGACACAGGCGTCACCGTCACCGCACTCATGCCTGGACCGACTGATACCAACTTCTTCCACCGCGCAGGTATGGACGACACCAACGTGGGCGCGAGCAAGAAGGATGACCCGGCTGATGTCGCAAAGCAGGGTTTTGAGGCACTGATGGCAGGCAAGGACGATGTCATTGCTGGCTCAGTCAAGACGAAGTTGCAGGGTAGCGTGAGCAAAATCTTGCCTGATACCGTCAATGCTGAACTGCACCGCCAGCTCAGTGAGCCAGGGTCAGCTAATAAGTAATCTGCTTTGAAGCTACCGGATTAGCTGCACGTGCAAAACTTCCTGGCACAAAGCATTGCGTAGTGTTGACCAATGTTAAAGAACTCATAGACCCAGAGGATAAATGGCACAATTTATACTCTGTAGGTATGATAGATTTCATGCGGACATCTAAAGGGAAAAGTGAACTACCCACACTTACTCGAAGAGAAGTGTGGGTAGTTCACATGTAGCCTTTCATAAGAATGATTGTCGAATTAGAAAAGATAATTGACACCATATTCAATTTGTGCAAATCACATGCGTTTGCCCTGCTGCTTTTAATAAGAAAATTTAAAGTGAATTAACTCAGATCTTGCACCTCTGGGTACAAACCCAGGGAATGTAAAAATATACGCAATAAGGCTACCTGATTTTTGTTAGCTTTTATCGCTAAATTAAGGGTTTTAATTTAATACTGAGTTATTCATTTCCATCAATTTTTCTTGGTGCAAGATGTGAGTTAACGTTGCTGGAAATGTTTGGGTTTTAAAGGGGAAGCAGGAGCAGAAAGTACTAGGATGTTTCTAACGTTGCTGATGTAACGTCCTCCTGCTTTATCACCAGGCACCACTAGACGAGCAAATCCCTCATCTGTATCTGTCAAATACTGGATAGTACCATCGCTTGCTTTTTTTGCATATGCAATGAGTACTTGCTTCCCTTCAAAGTTGGGGTGAATTTCACCAATAGCCACAACCGCCTCATAGCAGTCAGTGGCTTCCGCAAGAACGTACTGTCGGAGGAAAGCGTTTTTAGGATTTTGACCAGAATTACCAGCTTCAAGTCCCCCTGAAGAAATCTCATTATTAATTAACTCCCACAAGGGAACTCCATAGTATGTTTCTGTTCTCGGACCTGCTCCTGTTTGGAAAGTTACAGTGATTTCAGTAACGACTGCTGGGTCTTGTTTCTTTAAATCCTCCTGCAAATCTATGAGCTTTTGCAAGTCAAACGTTATTGGGTTTTTGACCTCACCACCCAAGCGGAATGTCTCAGACAGACCGCCCGGACACGCATTTTCTTCCCAGGAAGCGCGGTTTGCTGGGTCAGCTAAAGTAGGTTGCCAAAATCCCACTATCGATAGTGTTAAGGACACAATTGCGATACGACGAGTAAAACGCATAAAACATACCTTTGTTTAACTACTTACATGAATTGTTAAAAATTCGCTTCTAGTAACAGCAAGTAATCACCTTCCTGAGTTTTCGCTTTTTGGAAGCTGTCGATGTTTTCTTAAGGGCTAACCCAATACCAACAGCAAGCAAAATCCCGCCCAAATTCTGTGATTCGGGAACGGAAGTCGAGGGAGTGGCAGATGGGGAACTAAACCCATACTTCGCCAGAATTTTTTGTCCAGCTGGTGAAAGGATATACTCAGCAAGTTTTGTACCGTTGGGACTGGCATCTTTGAGTACAGTCAGTCCATAATCAGCTTTGACTGCTAGATTTTGAGGCAATTCTATTAATTGCAGGTCGGGTAACTCTTGAAGAGCTGATAGTCCACTCGTGTAATACAGCAGTTTTCACGTATTTGAACCACACTGTAAGGGCACAGCAATGCTGTGCCCCTACGGCAAATGTGGTCTATTTACCTGAAAATAGCTGTAAGCCAAAAAAATATCTGCCTGCTGAGTCTCTTGAATAAAGTACACTAAGCTATTTTTTCCCCCTGGAACTGGTGGAGAAGAGGGTCCACCTACCAACCGCAAGGCTTTTGCATCCAATGTTTGGAAGCTACCTAGTCTTAGCTCATTGGCTTTGCGAAATATCTCCTGTGCGTAGTCCCCGGAAGGATCTGAGATAGGTGTTGAAGTACCCAATTTGATTTGTGGATCTAGCAACACATCTAAAAGATTGTCCGACGTGACAGACAAACCCGGTCTCACAATGGCGGTCATGCGATTACTGGTAAAGTTCACCACAGGTCCACTCAAACGAAGCTGATACAATTTAAGAGGATTTCCTATATCTGCACTCGCAAAGACATCAGTCTTCTCCCCATTTTCTAAGCGTTCTCGCAATGACCCAGAAGGACCAAATTCCCTGTTCACGGTAATGCCGTATTCCTGGGTGAAAGCGTCAGCGACTTCAGACAAACTACCCCTCAAACTGCCAGCACCATACAAGGTTACCTTTGGCGGTTCAGACTGAGTCTGATCGACAGCGAAAACCCTAGATGTCAGCGTGACACCGGAAATACAGGTAATCAGCGAGACGGCAAGCAAATATTTTCTCATTTGTTTTAGATGAACCTTTTTGAGCGTTAAGTATCGGTATACAGTAGGAAAATTGCTATCACTTCCGTGCCTCTCTACGCTTGTTTAAGCTTTTGTTGTCTCCATCAATTTCTCCGGGAAAGCCCTGATGTACATCTAGGTTTTTGTATGTTGTCATAACATACCAGCTATGTTGGTAAATTTCAAGTCAACTATGTTTAAGCTTTGCAGAGAATAAGACTAATTTGAGCAGTAGAATTGTTTATTTGGTATTGATGAGTAGGTACCAGCCTGCAAGCTTACTCCTCGCCGCGATCGCCGTACTCGGCGGGGCTTTGCCCATCGCCCATACCTCCTTGGGCGGGCACTTCACTTGCGCCATCGCCCCCATCGGCGGGGCTCTTGGGAAAGCGGACACGCACTCAAAGAACGCCCATCGCCTCGCTATTGGTCCATAGAATCCAGCAAATCTGCTATTTCGTTTGGTTGGAACCACACTAAGCCAAGTTTCTTCAAGTCTTCTGTGTAATAGAAGCTGATTCCACAGATATCTACAATTCTGGCTTCTAGGGCGAGAGTAATATCATCTATACACTCATCGATTCGACATACAGGTTGATCAAAGTTGGCGATATGAGCAATCAATTGAATTCTGTCTGCAGAAAAACCGTCAACTGCAGCAGGTAACAGTAGAAGAGGAAAACTTCTTTCTAGCCAAGGGTTGCGTTTAATCAGACCTTTAAGAAGGTAAATAAAATAAGCTGCAATCTGATGATTTGTCATTTCACCAGACTGAACTCTGCGACGTGAAATTGCAAGCAGGTTGGAGAAGAACGGTACTCGCAACTGCTTGTCTAACAATCGATAGGGATTTTTCAAGCTCTGTGGGGCTCTACAGTACAAGTGCGGATTTTCTAGTTGATATTTTGCCAAGACTTGCCGTGCTAGCCGGGAAAGATACATTTTGTCGCCATCACAGCTAAAATCAGCGCCGAGTTTGCAATTATTTTGGATCAGGATTTGTGCTGCTGAAATTAAGCTTTGCTGTTCTAATTCCTTAACAACTTGTTGTGCATCAATATCAGGGGTATTTGTCCGAATGAACCACAAGACAGACTCTTTATACAACTGCTGTGATGTTTCACATGCCACATATCCGGCTGACTCATTGGAGCGTAAAACCTCTAGCCATTCAGCCATTAATTGGTATAAGACAGCTTTGTTATGAGTTTGAATTGCCTTGACCAACTGCCAAACAGCAGCTTGTTCTTGTGTGGTCCATCTTTGTGGCATACTAATTTCATCCATCCTCTGAATGCAGCCAGTGTTTCGTTTTGGAATTGCAAGCGCTCAAAGACTACTGTGTAGCATAAGAAGCATCACTGTCTTTGTAGTTACTGGTATATTACCAATTAAGTTGGTATAATTGTGATCCTGTAAGGATTTCGGAAAAATTCAAAAGTTAAAAAAATCAATTTTTAAGATCATTTCACAACACTTCATTTGCAATATGTTAGACTGTGTTACCAACAATATTGGTATAAAGCAGCGATTGATACAGTTTTGGCAACCGATTTAAGCTTTGATGGTTTTGGGGGAATGGTATGTCCTGTTTGGGGTATGCCAAGCAATGCCTGTAAATCTTGAATTGATTTGGTAGGTTAGGCGCAAGCTCTGCAGTCACTAAAAACTACGTCTCTTGCTCTGATGAATTTAGGATTGTCAAGAATAGCAACTGTCAAAGCGAGCCGTCTTCCTAAAAGCCTTCGCCGGCACTTTGACATCAAACCTTTACCTGTAGCGCTAGATTTGCTCACCGCCTTTGAGGTCATTGGTTACACTGTCCTTTTGGAATCAGATATTAACATAGGTAGACACAAGGCACAAGGTTGTCTTGATACCAAGGTGGTTTTGGGCGATTGGGCGCAAGCCAGCACTCTCTTGAGCGATTGGGCACGAGGGCACTGCGCTCCGCGCGATCGCCTATACAATGCCTTGAAGCAGATTAACCCCAAAGTGTCAACTGTTGCGATTGAAACAGCTATCTCTGGGGTGACTTTCACCCAAAGTTCTAACCCATTTGAAAATAACCGTCTTTTTCATCAATACCTGACACAAGGAGTTGATGTTGCGTACCAAGAAAATCACCAAACAGTTTATGAAAAAGTTTGGCTGGTTGATGCGTCTAATTTGCTCAACAATGACTGGTTAGTTATTCATCCTTTAACCCTGATTGAGGAAAGTTCCACTCACTGTCTGGATGTGGTTGTCTTCATCAACGGGTTCCCATTAGCAGTCATTATCTGTACCGATCCTCAGGACAAAAACGCTAGCCTCAAAGCAGCGTATCAGCAACTTCAGTTTTACAAACAACAAATTCCAACCCTGTTTTCCTACAATGCATTCCTGATTATTGCCAACCGAAATCAAGCACGAGTTGGCACTTTAACTTCTGAGTGGGAAGAGTTTCTGCCTTGGCGCACGATTGATAACGAAGACTTTCCGCATCAAGGAGAAACAGAACTAGAAGTGCTGATTCAAGGGATTTTTGACAAGCGGCGTTTTCTAGAGTTGATAAACCACTTCATGGTATTTGAGAACAACGGAGTCAGTATCAGCAAACAGTTGCTTTGTCGCCCTTTTTGTACAACGCCATACCCAAAAACAAGCTGTCATTCTTAAGCAAGCAAGTATTTCCCAGTATTCAACATGACAATTATGCCTACGAACTCCAATTGGTATGAGAAAGAACTCATCGAAGAGTTCACTACCATCATCAATCACTCTTTCCCACAAGTTGGGCAATTGCTAAAGCGCTGTCATGTCAAACTCATCCAGTCATTCTGGGGACAACAGAGTCTTCACTTCCTGCCCTACATCGCGATTTATTGCCCTAATGAGATCATTGCTGCTGTCAAAGCGCAAATCTCTGTATTTAGAGAAGTCGCAAAATATGTAGGAGTTGTTGAGGTTGTCTGTCTGAATGCCACATCCCTGCTGCATGATCCCATGTCCAAGATCAAGCAGGATAATCCTCGCTTGTGGTTAGAACTGTACTGGATTGTCACACAGGAAAAAGGACAGGTCGTATGAAAACTGGGCTTTTCTGCAATTACGAAAATCATCACCATGATGCTCGTCGTGCCATCTCTGAGCAAGTGGCGGTAGTAAAACACGGAGAAAGCTTAGGCTTTGAAGAAGCCTGGGTGACAGAGCACCATTTCAATGATTTGAGTGTTAGCTCGTCTACTTTGATGTTAATGGCACATTTGGCAGGTGTGACTTCAACTATCACGTTAGGTTCGGCAGCAGTGCTGTTGGCGTTTCATAACCCAATTACTGTTGCAGAAGATATTGCCACATTGGATAACCTGTGCGATGGGCGACTTGCTGTAGGAATTGCCAAGGGTGGACCATTTCCTGAACAAAACAAGCACTTTGCCACACCGATGAGTGAATCGCGTGCCAAGACACTAGAGGCAATGACGTTGATTCATAAACTGTTGTATCACAACGATGTGTCGTTTCAAGGGCAATACTATCAGTGCGATGATGTCACGATTTACCCGAAACCCTTACAGAAAAAAATACCAGTGTACCTTGCTACCAGTGATGATGAGGCGATTGGATTTGCTGCCCTTAATTCTTTCGGCTTGATGGGAGGACCACCGTTTTCCCTGGATACACTCAAAAGCAATGTTGCCAAATACCGCGCTATCAATTCCAGTGGTTCTGATAAGTTCATGCTGGCACGATTCTTTTTTGTTGCCGGTACCAAAGATGAGGCGATCGCTGAGGCTTTACCTTTGATTCGCAGTTTTAGTCAAAGAATGAAGATGTTGAGTGCTAAAGCACAAAAGTGTGGCAATAGCAGTCAACACCTCCAAGCTTCTAGTAGTCAAAAAAGTATTTTTGATGAAGACCAATTGTTAGAAAATTCGATAATTGGTGATGTAGCCACTTGCCGAGACAAAATCAAACGATTTCAGGACGAACTCAATTTAGGCACTTTAGCACTGAAACCCGCTTCGTTGAATCTGCAAAAAAACCTAGAGAGTTTGACGCGCTATAACGAAGAGGTACGAACTTATGTGTAAACAACGCAGTGATTAGAAAGGGGTGTTACCATGAATCAACCTTTCCTTCCTCCAGATGATTTGCCTCCAGCTAGAACAACTCTAGTTGATGAAATACTGCACAGACAACTAGAAACAGTTGCTGGCATACGCTTTTACCAAACCTGCGGTCCGATTATGCGGGTTTTGCTGTCGAATTGTCACTGGTATTTCCAAACGAGTTCTGGCATCCTGACGCTAGTGATTGTTTGCTATGACATTGAAAGTTATTGGCATATCACTAACGCTGTTTCCCATATTCTCAAGAGATTGAAGCTGTTTTCAAACAGTGCCAAAATTCGCCTCTGTCCACCAACTGAGTTGGGGACACCGTGGGAAATCGAAGTCAATGAAATGTCAGATGATGAAATCCCGGATGATGAAGATTAATTTCTGTACGTTCGCTCATTTTCAATAAGTGGGAGGGAATTATGTCTTGCACTGCTTGGAGTGTGCCTGATAGAAAGACTCTGGCATTTTCATTAGTGAAAGCATCTGCCGTTGGAGACAGTTTTTCCTTGAACCGCTTCAATATTTACAGTAGCAGCAGGTAGTGAAGCAGGTGTTCTGACTTACTTTCACCGTCACCATTTGGCTACAATCAAACCAAGCCCGAAAAAGTCTTGGCGTTCAAAGATTATGGTAGCCATCACCCAACAACCTCAAAAAATGACCATCGAGGAATATCTCGAATGGGAACCTCAGCAAGACGTTCGCTACGAATATGTCAACGGCGAAGTTTTTGCCATGACAGGTGGTACAATTCCCCATAATGATGTTGCACTTAACCTTTACGCAGCTTTACGACCCCATCTGCGTTCCAGAGGTTGTCGGGTGAATGTGTCAGATGTGAAAGTGCAAGTCAGTTCCCAAAGCGCTTACTACTATCCTGATGTTATCGTCAGTTGCGACCCTCAAGACCTCAACGCCCGCAAATTTATTCAATTTCCCAAGCTGATTGTCGAAGTCCTCTCCCCAGGTACAAGCGCCAAAGACAGGGGTGAAAAATTCACTTATTATCTTAAAATCCCCACTTTGCAAGAGTATATCTTGATTGACTCTGAAAAAATCTCTGTTGAGCGTTACTCTCGGGGAGAGGGTAGAATGTGGCTTTACTATCCCTACACGAGTGGAGATATTATCACTCTCTCAAGTATTGAATTTGAATGTCCTATTGAATTGCTGTATGAAAGTGTTGTATTTGGAACCGAAGAATAAAGCCCCCATATGGGGGCTTCAAAGTTTCATACTGTAGCTTCCAAATAGTTGAGAACTATCTCAAAAACAATTTGTTAATCAACAGCAACCATTACATCCGAAGATTTAATAATAGCGTATGCTTGCTTACCTTCTTCCAGTTGAAGCTTTTCCGATGATGACTTGGTGATGATTGCGGTGACTTCTACTCCAGGAGCGATTTCCAATGTTACCTCGGTGTTGACAGCTCCATCCACAACTTTTTTCACAGTAGCTTTAAGCGCATTACGAGCACTTACTTGCATCTTTTGATGTCCCCTATATCCGTTTCAACTCAATAATAGTAGCAACTATTCGCTCTTATAATTAACATCTTGACCGCCGATTTACTATTTTTAACTTTTGCTTAAGGTATAAAAAACTATTGCTCAGTCTTACACAGTATTAATTGAGCTAAAAATCCTGCTAGTCAAAGGTTTTGGGATTAGCCTATGTTGAGGTTGCGACTATGGGACTTCCAGAAAATAAATTAACCCGTATTTAATAATGATAATAATTTGCAAGAGAGGTGAAGGGGCTGCGGTTGGCAGCCCCTTCACCTCCCTTTTGTAGTAATTTAAATAATAACTGGGTTTTTGGTGTAGCAAACGGTGTCTATAGTATTAACAGATTCGCTTAAAAAGTTGTTGACTGAAACAGCATTTCAACTAAAAGGTGCGGGGAAACGTAAATTTATGGCGCAAACAGTTGTGAAATTAGGGTTTGGAGGACAGAGGCTGGCAGAGCAAGAATTAGGATGGAATCGATACAGTATTCCTAAAGGAATAAAAGAATTAAAAAGCAGTATCACTTGCGTTGATAATTCACAACAGGAATTAATAAGTAATTTATTTTGTTTTTATCAGTTAAAAATTAAGTATGGTTCCATTAAAGTGGGTTGATGCAACCAAATTAATTAGATGGGCAGATAAATTAGATGCTCGCGCACGATTTCCCCAATTATTACGCTTACTAATTCATGCTACAGTTCAGCACCCTCGACGTGTTGGTTTTGCATCGGGTGAGAGTATTCAAATGGGGGGATGGGATGGCATTGTGGACGCACCTGAAGGCAATAGTTTTGTTCCTAATGGCTATTCAGTATGGGAACTTGGAGTTAACAAAGATGTTAAGGGGAAAGCAGATGATGATTATGATAAGCGTGTTAAGAATCCTCTAGGAGTGGTTCCTGCTGAAACCACCTTTGTTTTTGTTACTCCCCGACGATGGGCTAATAAGGATGAGTGGGAGAGAAACAAGAAAAGTGAGGGGATATGGGCTGATGTACGGGCTTATGATGCTGATAACTTAGAACAGTGGGTAGAACTGGCTCCGGCGGTTCATGCTTGGTTAGCTCGGTTAATGGGGAAGTGGCCAGCAGAAGCTCAGGATCTTAGTAGCTTCTGGGATGATTGGAAAAACTCTACTTCACCAGCAATGAGTACACAGTTACATCTTGCAGGCAAAGAGAAAGAAATTGAAACAGTTCACAATTGGTTGCAAGCAGAACCATCAAAGCTTACTCTCCAAGCAGATACCCGTGAAGAAGTAATTGCATTTTTTGCGGCGGTTATTCATCAAATGCCAGAGGCACAATCTGTAAAGTATTTATCTCGGTGCATTATTGTTAAAAGTGAGTCCTCATGGCGATATTTTGCTAGTACCCAAGAATCGCTAATATTGATACCAGATTTTGAGCAACCAAAATTTTTACCAAGAGAGCATCATATTCTTATCCCCATTGGTAAAGAAATTAGTCGTGCTAAAGATGGATTAGTGCTTTCGCGTCCTGATAAAACAGACTTTAGGCAGGCTTTGGTAGATATGGGGCTATCAGAAGAACGAACCCATAACTTAATTAAAAATTCCAAGCGAAATCTCAACGTTTTACGGCGGCTAATTGCAGTTGCACCAGAATTACATACTCCTGATTGGGCAAAACCAGAAAATGCGCGATCGCTAATTCCAGTTTTACTTGCTGGAGCATGGGATGATACAAAAGACGGTGACAGAGAAGTTATAGCTAAACTAGCTCGTAAACCCTATGAAGAAGTTGTAGCAGATATATCACGTTGGGTAAATAGTTCTGACCCTCCTGTTCGACAAGTAGGAAGTGTTTGGCAGTTAATTTCCCGTGAAGATTCATGGCATCTTTTATCACGCTTTATTGTCCGTGACGACCTAGAAGCATTTAAAAACGTTACACTCTCGGTTTTAGGAACCCTTGACCCACGATATGAGTTACCCTTAGACCAACGGTATGCAGCCAGCATATATGGTAAGGAGTTGCCACACTCAGGCTTTCTCAGAGAAGGACTGGCAGAAACTTTAGCAATTTTAGCAACACGGGGGCTACCGTCGGAAACTCAAGATATAATATCTGCTCAGGAAAGAGTTACTGGAATTATACATTCTTTGTTAAATTCCAATGTTGACTGGCAAATTTGGGCATCACTTGCATATTTTTTACCCACTCTGGCAGAAGCCGCGCCAGAAGCATTTTTAGAAGCTGTTTACGATGGGCTTGCAGGAGATAATCCCACTTTAGTGCAGTTGTTTTTACAAGAGGATACTTTTGGTGGTAGTCCTCATACGGGACTGCTTTGGGCGATGGAAGTCCTTGTCTGGGAAGCACAATATCTGTCACAAGTTACCCTGATTCTTGGGAAGCTTTCTAGACTCAATCCAGGCGGGAAAATTATCAACCGTCCATTTCGTAGCTTGTGTGAAATTTTTCTATGCTGGCACCCTCAAACACCAGCAAAACTTGAACAACGCTTGCGAGTTATTGATACACTTATTGCCCGTGAACCAGATATTGCATGGCAACTTTTGTGTAACTTGCTTCCAGAAATTAGCGGCGGTATTTCACACCCAATTTACAAACCTCGTTGGCGAGATTGGAATGCAGACTCTACTCCAAAAATTACTTTGTCTGAATACTGGAAGAACGTAGATGCTATTATGGAGCGAGTTCTTTATAATATGGGGACTGGCAGTAAAAGATTGTGTGATGTAATTAAGAAAATAGACTCTCTTCCACCTCAATTACAGGATAAAAGTATCAATCATCTGCTTGCAGTAAATACCACCAATATCAACCAAAAAGAACTGACCACAATCTGTGACACCCTTAGAGAAATAATTCACAAGCATAAAGATTTTTATCATGCGAAATGGGCAATGACTGCCGATATGGTTGATAAACTTCTCTTGTTATACGATAAGTTTGAACCCAAGGATATAGTATATCGTTATGCCTGGTTATTCTCCTTCTACCCTAACTTCCTATATCGTATTCATAGAAAGCATATTTATGGCGATTGGGAAACAAGAGATAAAAAAATTAAGCAGGCTCAAACTGCGGCGACGAGGAAAATTTACTTTAAAACTGATATAAATGTTTTTTTAGAAATGACAGAGTTGGTAAAAGAGCCTGGTTTGCTAGGTGCTGCAATTGCCAACATAGAAACGATTACTGAAGAAATTGAAGTAAGCTTTCTTAGCGAAACTCTTGGAAATGAAAACAATTTACTGAATGTTCTAGCAATAGGATTTATACGTGGTCGTCTCACAAATCGTGGATGGACTTGGGTAGAAAATATCCTTTATATCGCCCAAAATAACCATTGGTCAGGACAGCAAGTGATTAATTTTTTCTATGCGTTGCCGTTTGAAAAACGCACTTGGGATTTCTTAATTCCTTTTGGGGAGGAATTAAGAAATCTATATTGGCAAACCATTCCGGCAGGTTGGGTTAAAGAAAATGAACAAGAGGATGCAATCATTAAGTTATTAGAATTTAATCGTCCCTATGCAGCACTAAACCTAGTTAATTTCTACCAAAATTATCAAACTAAATTCTTCCCATCAACTCTATTAGTAGATATTCTTGAAAAAGCCGCCTCAGTTGATCCTTATAAGGAAAAACCACAAACCAATACGAGTTGTATGAGCTATCGCATCGAAAAAATTTTTGATATTCTAGAAAGAGCAGACGATATCGAAGATAACAAACTTGCCTTTTTAGAATGGATATACTTACCGCTACTAGTTCATTCGCAACGACAACCTAAACTTCTTTACCAAGAACTTTCCAAAGACCCTTTATTTTTTGTACAAATTCTGAAGTTTGTGTATAAGTCAGAAGATGACAAAGATGAATCAATGGAAATTGATCGAGCTACTTTAAACCGTGCGGAATTAGGGTATAAGTTACTCGAATCGTGGCATGAAGTACCTGGTCTTAAGGAAGATGGGACTGTTGAGCTAGAACAATTAAGAAATTGGGTATTACAGGCAAGAGCAGCCAGCCAGGAAAGCGGAAGGGGTAAAATAGCAGATGTAAAGATTGGTCATGTTTTAGCATATGCACCGAAATCATCAGATGGTATATGGCCAGATATCGCAGTGCGAGAAATTATTGAAGAAGTTGCAAGTAAACACATGGAACGGGCTATAGCAACTGGCGTTTTTAACAAGCGGGGAGTTTGGACAAAATCAATAGGTGAAGGTGGAGTTCAGGAAAGGCAATTGGCTGAAACCTATCGAAATTATGCAATTGCTGTATGGGACACTCATCCCAGAACAGCGGCAATGTTACGCAGTATTGCTGACGGTTATATCTCTGATGCTCACAGAGAAGATATTTCGGCAGAGTTAGCTGAATAATTATCAACGCAAGTGATACCGCTTTTTAATTCTTTTATTCCTTTAGGAATACTGTATCGATTCCATCCTAATTCTTGCTCTGCCAGCCTCTGTCCTCCAAACCCTAATTTCACATTTGTGGTCTAATCATTTGAAGGGCGCTGTAACGTATAAAAAACCATTGCTCTTGAGAGCCAAGCATCTACTCCATCAAAATCAGCCGCAAAGGATCTAAACGAACATACCAAGGCATGGGTTGGTCTTTGAGAGTTGCCCATTTTTCCTTAAACACCTCCGCCTGAGCGAAAACCGACATAAGCAATCGAGGTCATCTTGTGCTGTATACTCATCACTATAATTACCTGTTGCTGTTGCAGAACGTCGAGAAAATCCATTCTCGGCACAAACACTTAAGCAGGAAAAAAAATCAATTTGCTCTGGCTGAAGTTCTTTTAAGCTAAGTCAGAAGCAAGCACGAACATCCAAATGTTCATCTTTTGCAACCCTTAATCTTGCCAATCGTCTTTCTTCTCGCAATGAAGCCGCATAGTCTGCGAGACGACGATTTGGGTTCAACTTTAGCGCAGCGCCGATAATTTGTAATGCTAGGGGTAAATAGCCTGCTAACTCGATAATTTCTTCAGATATTTGAGGTTCGGCTGCGATGCGCTTTTCGCCTAATAGCTTTTGCAGCAGGAGTAATGATTCTGGTTTCGAGAGCGGTTTAACTTCAATCCTACCTTGATCGGGAATATCTAACGAAATGGACAAGAAGCGATCGCGTGTGGTGATAATAACCGCGCATCTGTTGCCATCTGGATATAATTCCTTAATAATATTGGCATCTTCAGCATTATCGAAAATCAACAGTATCCGACGATGAGCAAACACATCTTGCATGATGGTTTTTGCGTCTCGCTCATCTTCCGGTTCTACTTCTTCTCCACAACGTCGAGCAAAATCACGAGCGATGGTGTCTGCATCTTTACCATCAACCCGCAAACCAATGACACCATCAGGAAAATCTGCTTTGTGTAACGTAGCGAAGTGACAAGCAAGCGCTGATTTGCCGATACCCCCAGTACCAGCCAAACCAGCGATGCTACACAGTTTGGTTCCTTGACGATGAATCAGCAGCTCTTGAAGTTGCTGCAATTCTTCGTCTCTACCAGTAAAACTAGAGACATCTTTTTGTGGCAATATAAAAGGTATTTGAAAAGGCAGAGACGTTGAATTATTAGCTTTTTTCTGCCTTTCGCTTATTTCTGCTTCTAATCTGTTAATTTCTTTGTTACATTCATCAATATCGCATTGAAGAGAAAACTTTTGATTGTAGTCTGCCGTTTTAGTTTTTTCTAACTCAAAAAAGTCACGCTTTTTTCGCAAATGATTAAGCGCTTCTTCTAAAATAGCAAACTCCTCTAGCTTCATCCTCTACCTCTAAAGAGCGATTTTACCTGTTGCCATGACCGAACCATTAAAGCTTCCGTATCCATTTCCAACTCATAGGATGCAATAGCCGGGACAATAGGTAGAGCTACTTTCAACTTTGCACTTGCCGTTTTTCCTGGTTCATCAAGCTTGGCACGAATTTCTGTTAACAAACGCAGCAATTCATCGGGGTAGTTAATCGAACGTTGCATTTCCAAACGTTCAACAGCTTCCATAACCCGCATCAAAGCATTTTCGGCTTGCAAATCCGAAATAAAATAAGCATCAGCCCCTTGATAAAGGAGTTCTCCATATTCAACCTCATACTTGCGAATATCCGGTAAGATTTCTCGCTTTATTCGCATTTTCAATTCGGTTTTAGCAGGGGTACTAGCTGTCACAACCAGTTCCTTTTGAAATTCCCCAAGCTTCTCGTATAAAATTTCTAAAATATCTTCGAGAGAAGTTAATCGTTGACGGCTAATTTCTTGAGACCGCATAAGTAATCTTATTTATTCAAGATAATCGTGTTTCTACGTATTATTCCTGATTATAACTAACTCATCCGGTTTAATTAGCTTTCCCTTAAGCGGAGAATTACTTAAATAGAGAAAATTCGGGGCGTTATCATGAAAGCTGTTTATATCATGTTCGGCTAATTAGTTATGATTCCCACGTTGGCTGCACCCCACACGCCAGTCGCCTACGGAGGGAAACCCTCCTGCAGCGCTGGCTCCCCTTTATCCCCTCCCCGCAAGCGCGGAACTCGGGGTCCCCTCTGGGGATTAGGGGCAGGGAGCCTAAGCGTAGCTTTGGCGGGGTGGGGTTCTTCAGGAATGATAACTAACCAACAGAGCCTTATATTATACCAAGTTGCAGTCATAGAGACTAGTTGTCATGCTGAGGGTAACGAAGCGTGAAGGGAAGCATCTCGCGAGATTTTTCCCGATGTCTGCGGCACGCACTCGCGTTCGGTCAGAATGACATGTTTGAACGCAACTTGGTACTTAGTACCAACGCTGCTACGGTGCTTGAAAGACGCGCAACTAGATTTTACGCACTCAATGAGTCGTCTCCATCTGTTCGGCACCGATTCTGGGTATTGCACTCAACGTTTTGAGACGATCGCTGTTGCACAATTGTAGCTAAACTAGGTCGCCCTGTAAGCGAAAGTCGCAAGTCTGCCCAAATGCCATATAGAAAATTAGCGATCGCGCCTACAATTGGCAATTTCGTCGCAGCATAAACCCAGCCCATTCCTAAAGTTTCGTAAACGCGGCGAAAAACTTCAACATTTTTAACTAGCGTTCCTTCTGGTAACACAGCATGGATGCGCCCCATTGCAGTTTCGTAGTCAACTCCGCCATTTTCTTGGGGGTTATAGTCATCAGCTGCAATATCCACAAACGCTACCAGTCCCCGATTCGCATCACGTTTCATCAAAAAGTTAACTTCGCGCACGCACAAAGGACATTCACCGTCATACAGCAGTTTTATTTTCCACGATGGTGGCTGGTTGAGGGGGTTATCAGAACTGTAGGATTGGGTTTGTAGTGAGGACATTATTTTCGTTTTTAATAAGTTTATTTCAGTTGTGCTACAAATGCCTGCCGTTTGGCTCCATCACTATTTTTAACTTTTGCTTACAGCAGTTTCCTGTAAGGTGGGCATTGCTCAGCAATATCTTACAGCGCTTTTCAAGTAAATAAACCACGGGGTAGGGGCTGTTCTCTGCCCATTGGTGTCAACTTAACCTAAAACCCTGTCTTTAATCTCGTTTCCAGGTTCCACCTGGAAATGCCGTTGAAGCGGCTCTGCCGCTGTTAAGACAGGCAGAGCCTCAAGTTATGCATTCCCAGCCTGAGGCTGGGAACGAGGCAAATACATCAAGAAATAAGAACCACAGATGGACACAGATGTAGGCGTAAGCCGTGCCGTAGGCTACACAGATAAATAATTACTGCATCGAAACGAGAAGCGCTATATTTCCCTGTCTATGAGGCGTAACGCCCCTGAAATTATAACTGCTCGGTTCAGCTATCCCCTATGATGTTGAAATTTTTGGCTCTTGTATTCATGCAAGTGAACATTATTCCACCACATGGACTTTTACGAGGAATGCCCCGTTCGCGGAGCGTGCGCTTTGCGCTCAGTTCCGGCTTGTTGCGAAACCCTTTCGGCAGAGCCGGCACGAGGGAAACCCTCCCGCAGCGCTGCCTCACTGCAGGACTTCTCTCCACCCGAAGATTTGTGGTCTCATCATTGGAAAAACGCTGTAACGTATAAAAAACCATTGCTCTTGAGAGCCAAGCATCTACTCCATTAAAATCAGCCGCAAAGGATCTAAACGAACATACCAAGGCATGGGTTGGTCTTTGAGAGTTGCCCATTTTTCCTTAAACACCTCCGCCTGTAAGTGATAATCACTATGACTAGTAGATGGATGATGGAGTTTGAGAAACAGCGTCATCCGGTGTGGTGTTTCGCTCGTTCTCACCAGCCAACAGGGAAAGGTGTTTTCATGGGATAAGTCGTTCGTGAGAATGATCTGATGGGCACGAATTCCCACATTGGATAGAGCGTCTGGGATAGGTTCAATGACACGGAGGGTACAACCCCAATCAATCGCTTCCACCTGCCCTGATGTGACAGCAACCGCACTTGAGAAGTTCTTACATCCTGTTAATTGAGCTACACCAACAGTAGCGGGACGCTCAAAAATCTCGTGTTTGGTGCCATAATGAGCTGCTTTTCCTTTCTCTAGAACAAGCAAATTAGGACAAACCCGATACGCCTCTTCCATATTGTGGGTGACAAATAGAGTAACGCCTTCGTAATTCGCTAGCGTTTCTATCATTTGCTGTTCCAGTTGGCTTCGCAAGTGCGTATCTAGTGCAGAAAAAGGCTCATCTAGTAACAGTGCTTCTGGTTGACTTGCTAAGGCTCTTGCGAGTGCGACTCGTTGCTGTTGACCGCCAGAAAGTTGATGCGGATAACGGTCAGAATATCCTTGCAATTGTACTGTGATTAATTGGGCTTCTATTTGTTGCTTAATAGCTGTGGTAGAAAGTCCTTTGGATAAGCCAAAGGCGATGTTTTGCCCTACCGTCATGTGCGGAAACAGGGCATAATTTTGCACTACAAAACCAATGCGGCGATCGCGCGGTGGCAAATTAATCCCCTGTTGAGAGTCAAACAACACCCGCCCATTCAAAACAATGCGACCTCTTGTTGGCGTTTCTATCCCTGCAATGCAGCGTAGAATGATGCTCTTACCAGCCCCAGATCCTCCCAACAATCCCAAAGGTTGCTTATCAGCACTGAAAGACACTTGCAAGCTGAAGCCAGGGAGCTGTTTTTCAATGTCAACAAACAGCCCAGAAGAAGACGCTCTGACGCTCTCACGCTCTAATGCCGTGACATAGGGAAAATTTTCTCCCCTACTCAAGAGCTCCCCTGCTCCCCCTGCTTCCTTCTTCCTCCCCCGAGTTTCCTGCCAATAGTTGACTGCAATAATCCCAGATAGGGAAATACCCATGATGGCTAGAGCCCAAAACCAAGCTTCTTCGATTGCTCCGCCTTCCACGGCAAAATAAATTGCCATTGGGATCGTCTGAGTTTGCCCTGGAATATTCCCTGCTAACATCAGCGTGGCACCGAATTCACCCAACGCACGGGCAAAAGCCAAGGTCGTTGCTGCTAAAATTCCGCTCTTTGCTAGGGGTAAACTTATACGCCAAAATATTGTTGATTCCTTCGCACCAAGGGTTCTCGCTACCCGCAGAAAGTTGGTATCTATTTGCTCAAAAGCACCTAAGGCAGTTTTATACATTAATGGGAAGGCTACCACAGTGGCGGCGATCGCCGCGCCATACCAGGTAAAAACGACACTAAAGCCCAAAGGCTCCATCAGTTTCCCCACGGGACCATTTTTGCCAAACAGCAGTAGCAACAAAAAGCCAACGACCGTGGGAGGTAAAATCAGAGGAGCAACGAAGATTCCCTCAATCAAAGATTTCCCTTTTCCTCGATATCCCAGCATCCAATAGGCAGCAGCAATACCAAGAAAAAAGGTAATAAATGTTGCAAGTATGGAGGTTTTCAGCGATATCCATAGAGGGGAAAGGTCAAGAGGCATAAGTCAATCAAAATTTAAAAAGTAACACCCATCGAGACACAGTTAGGATTCGTGTCTTGCTCCTGGGCAGAATTTTAGTTTTTCAGAAATTCACTCAGCACCAACTTCATGATAAATAAGTTGGTAATAAATTCCCATATAGAATTAGACAGTTTTAAGGAACATTCAACAAGGTAGAATAGCCTGAAATTTAAACCCTAGGCGGGAGTAGAAAATGGGCAATAAATAATTCCCAATATCCACTCCTCACATACCACTTAGTGACTGAATACAAAGTTAAATTTGTAACAGTTTAACGGCTTCCTGTTGGCACTGGTGCTTCTTTGACAATAAACCCGTATTTCCGCAGTACACCCTTAGTTTGGTCGCTAGATAAAAACTTAACAAAGTCCTTGGCAGCGTCTACATTTTTACTGCTTTTCAGCACTGCCATAGGGTAAACAATCGGGGAGTGTGACTTGTCATCAGCAACAACCGCGACTTTTACTTTGTCAGAGATTTTGGCATCGGAGCCATAAACCAAACCCGCATCGGCGTTCCCACTTTCTACTGATGCCAGGACTTGACGTACATTGTTAGCCAAGACCAATTTGGTCTTGATCTTGTCATAAATGTTCAATTTCTGCAAAACTTCCTCGGCATATTGCCCAGCTGGGACACTCCTGGGTTCGCCGATCGCAATTTTCTTCACCTTGGGATCTGTCAAAGTGTTGAAGCTGGTGACGCCTGTAGAGTTACTGGGTACAACTAAAACTAGACGGTTATTCGCCAGGTTGGTACGGGTACCCGGAACCAGCAGACCTTTTTGCTCCAAGGCATCTATTTGCTTTTTCGCAGCAGAGATAAAAACATCTGCTGGTGCGCCTTGCTCAATTTGTTGCTGTAAGGCACCGGAAGCCCCGAAGTTATAGCTTATGTTGACACCCGGTTTACTTTGTTGGTAGAGAGTATTAATTTCCCCGAGCGCATCTTTCAGGCTGGCAGCAGCAGATACCAGTAGATTGGTGTTTGACTGTGCTATGACAGGAGATGGGTCAAACACTTGCAAGCCAATTGCAAGCAACAAGCTAGCAACTGCAATGCTTATAAAGGCAAAAAGTTGTCTTCTTTTCATAGGAGAACTGGACTGACAGAGATCCTCTTTTCATGAAATTGCGGTTGGTAAGATAGTACCAACATAACTCCCTAATTACCAAGGAATTTGGTAATATGCCTAGAAAAGAACAACCATGGGTCACAGCTCAAACCTTAGAGGAGGAGCGCAGACTTCTCTTCGGAGTTCTCAAAGCAGTCTCAGCGTACCAAAACCGAGATTCTCTAGCTGCAGCAGGTGACAACTACCGTCAACCGACCAAGCATTCTGATTTAAAGATGTGCCTACAAATGCCCCTGTGCTTGTGCTAACTGCAAAAGTTCTTGTGTCGTGAGGCTACGTTTTTTCTCTACCGACTGTTTGCGCACCGCCTCCAACACAGACTGGGTTTCTTCTTTGTTAAGAATGATACCGTACTGCTGTAGTACGCTCGATAGCAATGCCCCACCAGAATGTTTACCCACAACCAAACGCCGCTCCCACCCTACCTCTTCGGGAGCAAATGGCTCGTAAGTGCTGGGATTTTGCAGGACAGCGTGGGCATGAATTCCGGATTCATGAGCGAAGGTATTTTCACCAACAATTGCCTTCCAAGGGGGTACATTGGCACCTGATGCCGCTGCGACAAGTCGGGAGACTTCCAACAAACCAGAAGTGTCAATACCCAAATCAATGCCATGAATGCATTTGAGAGCCATAACAACTTCTTCTAATGCTGCATTTCCGGCTCGTTCGCCTAACCCGTTTACTGTTGTATTTACTGATAAGGCTCCCGCTTTGATACCAGCAAGGGCATTGGCAGTTGCTAAACCAAAATCATTGTGGGTGTGCATTTCCACAGGAATCGACAATCCCATCACCAATTGCTGAACTTTTGCGTGAGTCGTGAAAGGGTCAAGAATGCCTACGGTGTCACAAAAACGAAACCGCGATGCACCCCATTCTTGAGCAGAATGTGCTACATCTTGGAGGAAGTTTTCCTCAGCTCTTGTGGAATCTTCTCCGCCGACAGATACAAACAAACCTTGATCAACGGCGAAGCTAATACTATCTTTAAGTTTTTGCAAAATCACCTGCCATTCACCCTGAAATTTTGCGGTAATTTGGATTTGGGAGACGGGAATGGAAATATGCACTCGCTTCAAACCACAAGCAATAGAAGCCTGAATATCTGATATGACAGCGCGGTTCCACCCGAGTAGTTGTGCTTGCAAACCCAAGCCGGAAATGAGCGATATCGCTCGTTGTTCTTCCTCACCCATCGCCGGAATACCGACTTCTAACTCGTGAACGCCGATGGTGTCGAGAATAGCCGCGATCGCCACTTTTTCCTCTAAGTTAAAAGCAATACCAGCTGCTTGTTCACCATCGCGCAGTGTCGTGTCATTAATGAGAACTTGACTCATTGCCAAAATGCCTCTAACAGAAAGTGATGTATATTTATGGCTATTGCTTGAAAAAGCTCAAAGGGAAGATGACAAAGAATTCTTTTGAGAACCGCTATCAAAAGAAGGCGAGAGGGTGAGAACCCCTGTTCGCGTAGCGTCCCGAAGGGAAGATGTAGTTTGACGCACGGAGGAAAACTACATCTGTGCTTTAAGCCAGGGGATGAAACCCGATTCGTAGGGCTTTAGCCCTTTGTTTCTCTTTCAACCCCGAGCGAAGCCGAGGGGTTGACGCTGAGCGTAGTCGAAGCGTCAATGTATTGCCTTACCGCTTCTGTGATTAAGTCATTCATTGACCTCTGTTTTCGTTTACTTAGTTTTACCAATTCTTCATACTCTTATGAGCGAAAATCTTGCACTAAATCTACTTCTGACATCATTTAGATGTTATAGTGATGTTATGGTAACACAAGGATGAAAAACTCCAAAAAACAAACGTGATGCCATACCTACCCTCACAATTGTTCGCGTAGCGTGCGCGACAGCGCATAGATATGGGGTTGTGTTGAAAAGTCTTTTCAGAGCCATCAACACGTAAAATCTTCATGGTTGGAAGGAAGGAAAGTGCCGCACAGCCCTGAGCTTGTCCAAGGGTCGAGGCGGGTAGGGCTGTCTTACCCTCGTCAACGTGTTTTACAAAAAAACACGAGACAACGTTGCGGTGAGACAGCGCTCTTGGTAGGGTTTCCCTCGTGCCGGCTCTGCGTTCGGCTTTGCCGTGCCGTATCTCCTCCGGAGACGCTGCGCGAACGGCGATAGCCGTGGCGTTAGCCATAGGCATACCCGAAGGGAGTGTGGCTTTTAGCCCACGTAGCAACAATAGTCTAGAATCCTGGTTTTTTCAAAGCCAGGAGAGTTCAAATATTACACCTAATTGAAAACTACTATAATTCCAACGCCGAGCCAGATGGCTCGGCGTTGAAGTTTTTGGACAATTTTTTAACACAGCCTTTGGTAAGTCTCCACCTGTACTGCTTAGGACTCAGGTGGCGTAGGTCACACTGCTTTGGCTCAACTCATCGCATAAGTAGGAAATACCCTTGCCTGCTTGGATTTAATATAAACACGCTGCTCTTCCCTAATGTTGAGCTTACTAAACTGCTCCCGGCTGAGGAAAGCAGTTACTGTTTCACCAGACTTGAGAACCAACTCGACCCGAATTTCCCAACCTAAGTTAATAATGCGATACACTTTGGCAGGCGCAGTATCCTCAGCAGGACTGGTGTGAATCAGAATGTCATGAGGACGCAAAAATACCTGCTCGTTGGTGCGAAGGGTTAAATCGCTGTCTGGCAGAATACCAGTATTACTAGGAAGAACATTCACAGGACCAATAAAGCTCATCACAAAAGGTGATGCTGGCTGGTCATAAATCTCAGCAGAGCTACCAATTTGCTCCACTCGACCATGATTCATCACCACAATCTGGTCTGCAACTTCCATTGCTTCTTCTTGGTCGTGGGTGACAAGTACAGTTGTTACATGAACATCTTCATGTAGTTTTCGTAACTGCGCCCTTAATTCTTTACGGACTTTAGCATCTAACGCTCCAAAGGGTTCATCCAACAGCAATATGCTCGGCTGAACCGCCAATGATCTTGCCAGCGCCACGCGTTGGCGTTGACCGCCGGAGAGTTGGGAAGGATAGCGATCGCCAAATCCCCGCAATTGTACCAACTCCAAAAGTTCCTCGACTCGGGCTTGAATCTTACTTTTGGGAACCTTGCGGATTTCCAATGGAAAACCGATGTTCTGGCGCACCGTTAGGTGTTTAAACAAGGCGTAATGCTGAAACACAAAGCCTATATGGCGGTCTTGCACAGACTTATAAGTCGCATTTTCACCAATTAGCCAGATTTCACCGGAATCAGGAGTTTCTAACCCCGCAATCATCCGTAACAAAGTTGATTTTCCTGATCCAGAAGGTCCTAACAGCGCCACAAGAGACCCTGTTTTCACTTCTAAACTCACATTGTCAACAGCATGGAAAGAACCGTACTGTTTAGTTATATTCTCAACTACAATGCCCATAGTCATATCCTCCCGGAAATTGATATAGTTAGAAACTACGGTTAGTCTATCGAATAAATGGTATTTTGGACAACAATGACTATTTCATCTCGTTTTCCTCATCCATCTGCTCAAAACACTAAACACACCTTTAAGCCGCGTTCATTCTTACCGATACGGCAAAATAGTCTGTGGAAAATTGAAACAGGAGTCGTGCGGATTGTTACTTGGCATGAAGACGGTACACTTGTCACTTTGGGAGTTTGGGGTTCCGGAGATATTGTTGGTCAAGCATTTTCTAAGGTCGAACCATATCAGATTGAGTCTCTTACTAAAGTAGAGGCGACAATCTTGCCTTTAGAAGGGTGGTTTCCATTAACAGATGTTATGCTTGCCCACATTCAACAGGCGGAAGAACTGATGGTTATTCGTAGCTATAAAACGGTGGAAATTATGCTCATTAAACTTTTGGCTTGGTTAGGCAAAAAATTTGGTCGAGAAGTAGAAACTGGACATTTAATTGATTTGCGCCTCACTCATCAAGACATTGCTGATATGCTCAATTCAACTCGCGTGACAATCACACGTATCCTCACTCAATTAGAGGAACAGGGGTTGATTTCTCGTCTTCCCCTGCATCGGATTGTCTTGAAACAAGAAGAACTTTGGCATTATGAAATTTAGTTTCAGACATATCAGCAATACCAGCTATCTCCATCAGCGTTTGGCTTACCTACAATTTTTAAATTTAAAGATTCCAGGTAAGCCAAACCGTGCCTAATTTGTGGCACAGTTCCACGAATTTCCAAATCAAAGCGTCCTTCTCCATTGGTATGTTTTCCCAGCATTGCCCCCGTAATATTAACGACTAAACCGTGAATGGCAATCAGCCGAGAAATCACAGGTTCCTGCTGGTAACGTCGGGGAATATGTAGGCGTAGGCGCATTTTTGTGGTATTGCTGCTTTTAAAAGCTGGTGTAACCATAGAAATGAAGAATTAAGAATGAAGAATTAAGAATGAAAGAAGGAGGAAAAATTAATCATAGATAAAAACTTCATACTTCATGCTTGATCTAAGAACTCAGAACTCAGAACTCAGTAGTCAGAATAATAGAAGGATATTAGCACCATTATTCATTTATGGAATCAAGAAGAAAAAGATTTGTTAGACCAAAAATGTAGTCCGATCAAACAACACAGAAGTTGTAAGGAGGGAAACCCTGGGGGCAAACTGAGCGCAAAGCGTCTCGTGAGGGATACAAAGCTTATCAAATCCCCGAAATTTATTTATGGGGATATCCAAGCTGCGTTCTGTGTTCTGTGTTCTTCTTAAATTTCACCAACTCGCTGTATCAATGTCATGCCAAATTTCCAAATCTAAGTCATTGATGTAAGTCAGTGCACTCTCAATTTGTGCAGAACTTCCCTGCAAATCCAGGTCAAACCAACCATCTCCAATACCATTGGCTCCCAATATAGCAGCAGTGATATTCACAGTGAGACTGTAGTTTGACACCAGGCGAGAAATGACAGGTTCCTGGTGATAGTCTTTTGGAATTCTTAACCGAATTCGTTTGTGGGTGAGTTGATTATCTGAAACCATAGCTGATACCGCTTCTCTTGCCATCTTTTAATGTTTCGCTTTGATGCCTGCTTTGCGTTCCAAAAACTCTTTGACTACCAAAGTCACAACTGCTAGCAGCGTTAACAGAACAGCAACTGAGAAGGCTGCTTCAGTTTCATACTGTTTGTAAGCGTCTTCCACGTATAATGGTAGGCTTTGAGTTTTCCGGGCAATGTTTCCAGAGACGACTGCGATCGCACCAAATTCACCCATGGATCTGGCATTGGTCAAAATCACCCCGTAGAGTAGCCCCCAACGGATATTGGGTAGAGTCACGCGCCAAAATATCTGCCAATCTTTCGCACCGAGTGTTCTAGCTGCTTCTTCTTGGTCGTTACCTAACTCCTCAAGAATGGGGATCACTTCGCGGGCGACAAAAGGCAAACTCACAAATGCTGTAGCTAGCATCATACCTGGAAAAGCAAAGATGACCTTAATATCGAGTGCCTGTAACCAAGGACCAAACCACCCATTTCGCCCGTAGAGGAGCACAATCATCAACCCCGCAACCACAGGCGAGATTGAAAACGGCAGGTCAATGATACTCAAAAGAAGAGCGCGACCTGGAAAGTTATTGCGGGCGATCGCCATAGCTGCACATAAACCAAACACCGTATTCACTGGTACAGTAATCAGAGCTAGTATCAGTGTTAACCAAGCAGCATGGGTAAATTCTGGGCGCGTCAGATTTGACAAAAACACACCAATCCCTTTGTGAAAGGCTTGAACAAAGACATTGAGGGCAGGAAGGTACAACACTAAAGTTAAATACAACACTGCTATTCCAATGAGAATAGCTGGAGCCAAACTCTTAGGCTTAATTTGCCTTTGATTGCTTGGCTGTGATGTCGCTGTATGAAAGTGTGGTTGTGGGAAACCATCATTATTTGACGTCATATCTTCTTCCCCAAGCTTGTAACATATTGATTCCCAGCAGTATCAACAGAGAAATTATCAGTAGCACCACGCCAATGACAGTGGCACCGGAATAGTCATACTGTTCCAATCTTTGGAAAATGAGTACAGGTGCGATCAAATCTTTGAAAGGAGTATTGGAAGCGATAATCACAGTCGAACCATACTCCCCAACTGCACGTGCAAAACCTAAGGCAACACCAGTCAAAATAGACGGTAACAAGGCTGGCAAAATCACTTTGGTGAAAGTTTGCCATTGAGACGCACCTAAGCTCCAAGCTGCTTCTTCTATTTCCTTTTCCATTTCCATAAGGACTGGTTGCACCGTCCGTACCACAAAAGGTAACGAGATGAATATCATTGCTACCCCCACGCCCAAGCGGGTAAAAGATACCTTAATGCCAAACGGTGCCACTACTGAGCCAATCCAACCATTATCGCTGTAGACTGTTGCTAAGGTTAGCCCTGCCACCGCAGTTGGTAACGAAAATGGGAGATCCACGGTGGCATCAAGCACCCGTTTAAAGGGAAATTGATAGCGGACGAGAACCCAAGCAATCAGAGTTCCAAAGAAACCATTAATCAGCGCGGCTCCTATCGCTGTAATAAAAGTTACTTCGTATGTTGCTAATGCGAGTGGATTAGTCGCAATTTCCCAAAACCGAGCGGGAGGTTCACTACTTGCTTTCAGGAACATAGCAAGTATTGGGATAAACAACATCACGGTCAGGTATGCGAACGTAATCCGCCATGTCCAAGGAATATTAGACAAATCACGCAGGTACTTTTTCCAACCCTGAGGTTTTTGAGGAATAAGTTTTTGCTGGCGTGATGGAGGTGAAGATAGAGCCATAAGTGCTAAGGAAGTAAGGAAAGTTGGGGAGATGGGGAGCAGTTGCTAATGACTAATGACCAATGACCAATGACGATTTATTTTTTTGCTTGAATTTGGTCAAAAACTGCACCATCTGCAAAAAACTTGTTTTGGACAGCATCCCATCCGCCGTAGTCACCAACTGTCCCCAGGTTTTTAACTTTGGGATATTTGTCTGCGAGTTGTTTGGTCTGTGCTGTTTCCTCTACAGGTCGAAATCCGACTTTGGCAAACTCCTGTTGTGCTTCCGGTGTATACAGGTATTTGACAAAAGCTTCCGCGACTTCACGGACACCGTGTTTATCAACATTCTTGTCTACAATTGCGATTGGATTGTCGATGGAGATGTTCACATCAGGAATCACGTAATCTGCTTTTTCGCCCTTTTGTTGCGCCAGAATAATTTCGTTTTCGTAGTTGATCAAAGCATCTCCTTGACTCCGTTTAGCAAAGATATCAGTTGCTTCACGAGCATCTTTTGTCAAGATAGGGACATTTTTGTAAACTTTGGTTACAAATTCGAGTGCTTTTTCGTCTGTTCCACCAGTTTTGATTACTGAATTCCAAAGCGCGAGGAAATTCCAGCGAGCGATACCAGAAGTTTTGGGGTCAGCAGTAATGAGTTTTACATCATCCTTTGCCAAATCCGCCCAAGTTTTGATGCCTTTTGGATTACCTGGGCGAGTGACTAATGCGGCAACAGATTTAGAGACAATGCCATTGTTGGGAAATTCCTTCTCCCATCCTGGCGAAATTAATCCAGCCTTCTCAATTTTTTGGGTATCTAAGGCAAGTGCTAAGTGAACAATATCTGCTTCCAAACCATCAATCACAGCACGAGTTTGAGAACCAGAACCTCCGTAGCTTTGCTCAAAGGAGACATTCTGGTTATGTTCTTTCTTCCACTGTTCGACAAATTTTGGAATAATAGCATCATGAGCTGCTTTAGTGACAGCAAACGAAACAAGAGTGACTTTCACATCCTGCTTATTGGCAGACACAGGGCTTGCGGTGGAACCACTTGCATCAGTGCTACTGGAAGAATTACTCGCGCCGTTACTACAAGCAGCGATCGCTACACTCAAGCTCACTCCTACCAAGAACAGTGATAGAAAGCCTTTTATAGAATTTAGCCTAAATTTATTAGTGATTTTTAAGAATGTTTGCCGTGACTGTTTCAAAAAATCGTGCCAAAAAGCCATGTTATTTTCCCCTGAGATCTTACGCCATACCCCCATAATCTTACGGTATATCTGTGAGGTCACCGGAATTTATAGTTCATTGTAAGAGATAATACTTACAAGCAGCTAAAAAAGCAAGAGAAAATCTTCACTTTCTTGATGTAAAAAGTGAAGATTTTTGGAATGCTTCAATTGTAAGAACCAGCTATTCAAACTTTTGGGGGAAGCCGTCTTGAAACACGAGCAGTTCTCCGGGTAGGATTTGCGTCCAAACCTCGTTGTCAGTCAGGGGAGTGGTGGCGATGACAGCAACGCGATCGCTCGCAGTGGTCAACTCACTAAAATCAACAGTCACGTCTTCGTCAATTAAATGAGCAGCCGCAAAGGGCGCTTGACGTACAATGTAGCTGAGTTTGGTTGAGCAGTGAGCAAAAAAATGTTCACCATCGGAAAGCAAGTAGTTAAAAATACCCTTTTCGGCTAAACTTTGAGTGACATCCCTGAGGACTGGGTAAAGTTCCTTCAAAGCAGGCTTACTGTGAGGGAAGCATTTTCTAATCTGATCCAGTATCAGACAAAAAGCTTTTTCACTATCTGTCTTACCCACAGGTTGATAAAAGTTCAGATCCTGAGGATGAAAATCTGGCAAATCTCCGTTGTGCGCAAAGACCCAGTACCTTCCCCACAACTCACGACGGAAGGGATGGCAGTTTTCCAAAACCACTTCACCCTGAGTTGCTTTGCGGATATGGGCAATCACATGAGTAGAGTGGATGGGATAGTGTCGCACCAACTCAGCTACAGGAGAAAAGACGGAGGGCTTATCATCTAACAAAATTCGACATCCTTTCCCTTCAAAGAAAGCAATACCCCAACCATCGCGATGGTCGTCAGTTTTCCCTCCTCGCGCCGAAAAGCCCTCAAAAGAAAAGCAAATATCGGTTGGGACGTTACAATTCATTCCCAGCAGTTGGCACATGGATATTGAAACTCTGAACTTGAGACTAATGGCTGTGGGATCAGGATAATCTAGAATAGCTCAATTGATCTGGCACGAATGCTTCATTCTACAAAAATTCACTCTCTCATTCCCCATATCTCAAGACGATGGGCAGCATCCCAGAAGGGACGGGGATTCTAGATTTTTAGTACGTCTATCATGATTTAGTCAGTTAGCCATCATTCTGAAGATAGAGTAAAAGATTTGGTATTAATCGAACCTTTATGGTAACTCTATCGCCAACTGTTTACAGCAAAAATAAATCACGTATGTAGATATTACGCAATCGTTATTTTAAATAATGAAGTTTTTTACCTAAGTTTTTCCAATATTTTGTAAGTAGAATTACAGCTACACAAAAGCGCTACAACCTCAACTTGTCAGGAAGATGTAGGGCAAAACCTTCACTTGACTCCACATCCTACACTATACAACGTCAAATGTCTCAAGTCCGAAAAACCCCTCCTAGTAAAAGGTTTCCGACACCTAATCTGAACAAATTAGTTCATGTCATGAGTATTAAGTAGCACAGACACTTGATTTTTGTATTGGTATATGAAATTGTATTAAATCAATAAAGTGCTATTTTTCCATAGAAGAACCGTATTTTAAATTGTGAGGAGTCCGAAATCATGCATCTGTTTAACGCTTTGAAATCTTTGTTGAAACCGTCGCAAAAGTCTTCAACCCGCACCCGCACCGTGCTCATTGCTGCTGGTTTGAGCGTCAGTGCCGTCGTACCGGTCTATGCTGGAATTACCTTGCAAAACCCGGCTTCTAGCAGGAAACCTGAGCTGATCAGTCAGAACCAAAAACCAGTTGAATTAACTCTGGTTTCCTACGCTGTAACTAAAGAGGCTTACTCAAGAATCATTCCTCTGTTTGTAAAAAAGTGGAAGCAAGAGCGTAAGCAGGACGTCAGTATTCGCGAAAGTTACGGCGGTTCTGGTTCCCAAGCACGAGCAGTCATTGATGGCTTAGAAGCAGATGTAGTAGCGCTAGCCCTAGGACTGGATATAAACCAAATCCAGAAGGCAGGTTTAATCGGTCCAGGTTGGGAAAAAGAAGCTCCTAACAATGCGATCGTCACTAAGTCAGTGATTGCCCTCGTAACTCGTCCAGGCAATCCTAAACAAATTAAAAGCTGGGATGACTTGGTTAAACCAGGAGTCACTGTCATCACTGCCAATCCCAAGACTTCTGGAGGTGCCCGTTGGAACTTCTTGGGACTGTGGGGTGCAGTGAGTCAATCTGGAGGGAATGAGGCAAAAGCCCTCGATTATGTCTCTAAGGTTTACAAAAATGTGCCTGTGCTGCCAAAGGATGCGCGGGAAGCGAGTGATACTTTCTACAAGCGAAATCAGGGAGACGTGTTGTTGAACTATGAAAATGAGGAGATCCTAGCTAAACAGAAAGGTGAATCTAACAATCCCACAGTGATTCCGCAAGTCAACATTTCGATTGACGCCCCGGTTGCTGTGGTGGATAAAGTGGTGGATAAACGCGGTACTCGGCAAGTAGCGGAAGCTTTTGTCAAGTTCCTATACACACCAGAGGCACAGCGGGAATTCGCCAAAGTCGGGTTTCGCCCTGTTAACTCTACAGTAGCTAGCGAAACACAAAAGCAGTTTCCCAAGATTGGCAAACTCTACACAGTTGCAAACTTTGGAGGCTGGGACGCAGTTCAGAAGAAGTTCTTTGCAGATGGAACTGTTTTTGACCAGATTCAGGGAGGAAGACGTTAAATCAGTTATCAGTTATCAGTTATCAGTTATCAGTTACCAGTTACCAGTTATCAGTTTTTTGGTCACTGTTCACTGTTCACTGTTAAAAAAGGGTGTAGGGTGGGAGACTTCTTTCATCTCGACACCCTACTTTTTTTGGGGCGCAAGCCACTACGCCCCTACATCGCCTGAAACTTAATTAATCAATCGGTGCGTTGGGAACTTGTGCGTCAATTTGCGCTTGGGACAAATTCGGCAGTGCTGGGTTCAACTCACCTGCGAGGAAAACACCAGCAGGAGGAGCATTCAATTCAATTTCGCCAGTTAATGGATTAGTTCTAGCCACTAACTGAGTTCCATCGACAATCTTGACAAATAGAGGCTGTCCTTCTTGGTCTTGATTTTCTCCAGATGGAACGCTGATACCAGCTACGTTCACACCACTTGGCAGGTAAATACCATCACAGTCCCATTCATCATCTGTCTTTTTACCATTTCCTAGGTAAAAGAGGGTGTTGACAGAACTGTATTTGCTGGGTTTGTGAGCGTAAACAGCTAGTGTTCTGCCAGTTTCATTGCGGCAGACGCCCCAGTCTTCTGTGGTTTCCATCACATATTTCTGGAACTGCAAATCAGAGATTTTCTGCTGAAGTTCCTCTGCGGTGTTGTATCCAACTGCTGACGGGTTACTCCTTGACTGTGAGAGTTGGCTGAGTTGTTGAGTGATTTGAGCATACTCAGGGCTTTTTTCCGCGATGGGGTCTGCAAAAGAAGGCTGAGCAATGACTAAGTTAACCAGCAGGAAAAGAAACACCAAAATTGCCTTAAAGATTCTCACGATTGTTCTCCTTTTCTGTTTTATGAGATTGAATCTTTTCCATTCAGGATTATGTTAGTTCGGTGGAAAAGTTTTTTAATAAGCCAAGAGATATACTTTACTATATCCAACTACTTTCGATTAAATCAAATATTCTTATTTATCAAAATAATAAGAGTAGTTTTTCTATATGAATCTGAAAACTCTAACTACATATACAAATCTTATCTAAAATGAACCACCTACGCTCAATCTGATGCTGCAGCCTAGATACAAACAGCAAAGAAGAAAGGGGTAACAGTATGATAAATTTTATTTTGAAGAGATTAGGATTGCTGTTGAGCTAAGTCAAGCGATCGCCAATTCATAATTTTTATTGATTTTCAAGTTAGCAATTCTTCCTTAAAGAGGATGAATGACTAAAATTTGGAATTTTGTTTCATGCTCTACAGGGGACAACCTATATCTTTCAACTTTTGACTAAGCTGAGGGGACGCGATCGCGCAAAGAGCTAAAACTCATCCAACCAAGAAACACAACTGCAACTGACAATACTGCTAGCGCCAAGCTGTCCAAGGCAATATACACACCTAAACCAATCAAAAGGAATGGGACTAGCGAGTTGCCGTAGCGATCAATAATCAGGGCGATCGCCTTTTGGTGAGTTAATAGGTAGGCTGCGTAGCACCAGACTCCAACTAGCACAAAAAATACACTCAGAATCACTAGCAGACTTGTTAATTGAGTGTTGGCAAACAACGGCATATAGATTCCAATATTGTCACCACCGTTAGCAATGGTAATGGCTGCCACGCTATAGGTTTGAGGAGACAACAAACTACGGATAGGAAAGGAAACAGAAGACAGCATTGCTGGCTGTTCATCTGAATTATCCTCTTCTAGATTTACCAGACGATTCAAACCAATGGCAATGGGTATGAAGCCAGAAACATCCATCCAAACACTTGGCAGCATGAAGTTCCCGAAAAATCCTAGTAGACTAATAGCAACTAACACTGTGAAGCCGAGATACTGCCCTGCTACAATGTGGCGGCTACGAAGCGAGGTATTCACTTGGGCAAATAGCAGGGTTAGGATGACAATATCATCAATGTTGGTAGCTACAAAGGCGGCAACACCTGCGGGGATGGCAGTTATTAATGTACTCATTTCGTGTTCCTAAAGAGATTTGCCTTTGGAAATGTTAAGTGTTGCGCTTATTCTGCTTTGCGAACCACTTTGACGACTACATTATGGGTATCCATAACTGGTTTGAGATAAATAATATTGTTCTTTTGAACTTCGATTGCAGTCGTACTATCGAATGCTTTGCTCTCGACTTGCTCTTTTGAAGCTGAACCTACATTCACTCTCACTTCTTTCGGATGTTGCTGTTGCTGTTCCCGCAGTTGCGCCAACTCCAAACGATGTTGTTCTTGCAGAGCATCTATTTTGTCGTGCAGGAGTTCAATACCGTATGCTGCTTTGCGGTTTATTGCATGATCGATTTCGGCATTTTTGCGGTCTTCCTCTGACTGACGGTTTTGGCTCATAAGTACTACCGGTGCAGTGTAAGCAGAGGCAAAGGAGAAGACGAGGTTAAGCAAGATGAATGGCTGTTGATCCCAGTGCGGTACTCCAGGCATCATGTTTAAAGTAACCCATGCTCCTAGGATACCTGTCTGCACTGTGAGAAAGCTCCAAGAACCGACCTTGGCTGCCATAGCGTCAGCGAGGCGCTGACCAAAAGTCGATTCATCTGGGGTTTGTGGTTGCTCTGTTTGAGGTAGTTCTACAATAGTTTTTGTGGTGTTAGTGGTAGGGGTTTTTTGAGTTTTCATGATGCATCTCCTGTCAACTGTTGTCTGAATCGATACCTGGTGAAATTGAGTTATTGACTTGTTTGTTGTCGTGTTGTGTTTGCCATCAACTCCTGAACCTAATTTTCACTTTAGGTAACTCTACACATAGAAGCAAATGTTATTTATTCTTAAAACAATAAATAGAAGTGATGAAGGGCAGGAGACAAGTTGGAATACAAAGCGCCAGCTTACGGAACCAAGCTCGACATGGTTGACCGTTGGTATCCTTCGTCTAAAATGTGCCGCAACTGTGGTCATAAACATGATGGTTTGAAATTATCTGACGGAATATTTGTTTGCCCAATCTGCACTCACATCAAGGATAGGGACTTGCAGGCAGCAATCAATTTGGCAAAAGCCCCGAATGACATATGTAGTAGGGTAGGCTCGATCCGAACTTAACGCTTGTGGCCGAAGGTGCAAGAGCCGACTGCCCTGGTGGAAGCAAGAATTGTCAAACAATGTCGCAAGATGTGTAGTAAATAAAGAGCAGCTTTTGTATAAATCGATCACTAAATATGGTGTTGATATGTTGTAACTTTATATCTGAAGTACAGCATTTAACAGCTTGTTAGTCAGTGGCACGAACTCTTGCTTTACACCGAGCTGTAGTAACCTTTTGTGAGCAAACAGATACACTATGAAAAGAGCTATCAGAAAACAGCTTATAGCAGGATTTGGGATGGTGTTGGCAGTTGTAGTTGTTAATGCTGTAATTTCGTATCAAAACATGCTCAAGGTAATTGAGAATGAGTCTTGGGTAACACATACTCATCAAGTTCTTACTGAACTTGAAAATACACTCTCGACGCTCAAGGATGCCGAGACAGGGCAACGTGGCTACGTGCTCACAGGAGACAAACATTATCTGGAACCATACTTCGCTGCACTCTCTCAAATTAATGGAAATATTAAAAATATCAGGCAATTAACTGCAGATAACTCAAGCCAGCAACGTCGGATTCTTTTTCTTGAGCGCAAGGTAGCCGAGAAACTTAACGAACTCCAAAAGACAATTGCCCTAAGGCAGGAGAAGGGAATTGAACCCGCGCAGCAAGTAGTTCTGTCTGGAAGGGGAAAGAAGCTCATGGATGATATCCGACGGCTAATTACCCAGATGGAGAAGGTAGAGAACGAATTATTGCAGCAGCGTAGTCAGGAGTCGAAAGCAAGCTTCCAAAAGATGAGTGCTACATTCTTCTTAGCAACCTTCCTGAATTTGGCGCTCTTGATTTTGCTGTACTACTTTATCAGCCGTAACATTACACAACACCAGCGAGCGGAAGAGGCACTACGGCAAAGCGAGAATCATTTGCGTACCATCATTAACGCCGAACCAGAGTGTGTAAAGTTAATTGAAGCTGACGGCTCCATACTTGAGATCAATCCTGCTGGGCTGGTCATGATTGAAGTAGAAAGCGCTGATTCCATAATTGGCAAGTCGATATACTCCTTCATGGTGAGTAAGTACATAAAGGCGTTTCAGGCTTTCCATGAAAGTGTTTGCCAAGGGAACAAGGGCACTCTTGAGTTCGAGATGATTGGATGCAGAGGCAACCACCGATGGATAGAAACTCATTCTGTCCCATTACGTAATCAGCAAGATGGAAAGTTATTACATTTGGCAATTGGTCGCGACATTACCGAGCGCAAACGAGCAGAGAAGATACAGCAAAAGACGCAGGAACGATTGCAAATTCTTTCACAAAAGTTGATAGAGGCGCAGGAGGCTGAGCGGCGTTATATTGCCCGTGAATTACACGATGAAATTGGTCAGGCTTTGACGGCAGTTAAAATCAATTTGCAAGGCGTACAGCATTTGTCAAGTAAAAGCGAGATTGCATTACTGCTAGAAGAGAGCACAAGCATTGTTGAAGTTGCTCTGCAGCAAGTACGCAGCCTCTCGCTCGATTTGCGACCCTCATTACTTGACGATCTAGGACTGATGGCAGCGCTACGGTGGTATGTAGATCGTCAGAGTCAACGTGGAGGAATTATCGGAGAATTTGTTGCTTCTCCTTTAGAGAGAAAACTTTTGCCGAACCTAGAAACCACATGCTTTCGTATTGTCCAAGAAGCATTGACCAACGTGGTGCGACACGCCCAAGCACAACGAGTCACCGTTGAATTACGACAGCAGGAAGCCCAACTGCACCTAGTCATTAATGATGATGGTATTGGGTTTAATGTGGAGGCGGCGCGGGAACGAGCTACTCATGGTGGGAGTTTAGGTTTGCTGGGAATGGAAGAGCGTGCTCTGCTGGTAGGTAGTCAATTCAACATTGAATCCGTGCATCAGTGGGGGACTAAGATTCATGTGTGTTTCCCGTTACAATAGGCTAGATGAGTGCAGCCCCAACCATGAAACAGATTCGTGTTTTACTGGCAGACAACCATACCCTAGTGCGCGCAGGATTACGTGCATTGCTGCAAAATATTGAGGGAATAGAAGTGGTTGCAGAAGCAGGAGATGGTCATGAAGCACTGCACTTGATAGAAGTCCATCAGCCGGATGTGGTATTGATGGATATTGCGATGCCCAAGATGAATGGCTTAGAAGCAACCTCCCGTGTGGTCAAGGACTGTCCCAAGGTGCGGGTGATTATTCTTTCTATGCACGCGAATGAAGAATACGTGTTGCAGTCATTGCGTAGAGGGGCAATGGGTTATGTGCTTAAGGACGCTGCTATTAGTGAACTAGAACTGGCACTCAGGGCGATTTCTCAAGGTGAAACCTATCTCAGCCCAGAGGTTTCAAAGCATGTGATTGGAGATTACTTGCGGCGGGTAGGTGATGAGTCTAATTGTGTTGAACAATTGACATCGCGCCAGCGAGAAATTTTGCAATTGATTGCGGAAGGGCGGACAACAAAAGAAATTGCTGAGGTATTGTATATCAGTGTCAAAACAGTCGAAACCCACCGTATGCAACTGATGAAACGCCTGGGCATTCATGATGTTGCAGGTCTAGTACGTTACGCCGTTCGTATAGGATTGGTGCTGCCTGATACTTAAATAATACTAGTCCTGAGTTGAACAGTGCGGACCAAGCAAGAGCGAGACTCAGGACTTTTCTCCTGAGAACTCAGGGTTTTCCTGATTGGGTTCTCAACTGATTTAGCGTAATTTAGGTATTAGATTGAGTGCAGAAAGTACAGACTTTCCTCAAAGTCAAGCAGAAGGCATAACTGCCTTGAGTTGCAAGTTTTGCATTCAAGCAATTTACACTCTGACAGTGGTTTCCCGGTTGGAAACACACTAATAAACTGATGCCATCTGTGCGCATTCTTCTAGTAGACGACAGCGCCTTGCTTTTCTCAAATCCGCAACCCGTTTTTTAGCAATGGATAAGCGGCTGGAGGTTGTCGGGTCTGTTGTGCCCGCAACAGAAGCGCTGGAGCTGGTTCCTCTATTGTGCCCTGATTTGGTACTAATCGATTTAGCCATGCCTGAAATGATCAGAGCTAGCTTTTGAAAAATGCAGAATAGGGTTTTTACCTGAAAATTTCTGTTGAAATTTTCCATTCTAGGATAACCATAGCTTTACTAATAAAAAAATGATTACATTAGAAAATTTTCAACCTTGGCTTGATATTGACGCAATTAATGATGTAATGAAAGCAGCTTGCGTAGAGGCGGCGAAAACACCAAGAGCACTTTATGTTTTTATGCAAAGATATGTCTGCTATGGTAGAACCTTCAGTTCATCGGTACCAACCCTAGCCGGAACAATCAGTTCCAGTCATCTTTTGCAAGATCCAACCTGTTCAGTTCCAATGCACGCCGGACGTTCAATGGATGTTGCGGCAAAAGTACTTGCAGCATCTATCGAAGAATTCACAGATCCAAGAACTGGCGTTTCTCATGGCACGCTATCTTATGCTTTGCTAGACAAACTAGCTGAATATGCAAATTTATCTCAAGCAGAAATCAATACAATTTATCAGTCAGGAACTTGGCTTTCAGACATCATCTCCTATGTCAAAACAGCTTACAAAGCTGAATCTGATAGCCTTGAAAGTCTTGTCAGCGCCATTGGATTTCATGTTGCTACAGAAACTGTAGGAGATAACGAGTTTGGAATTATTAATGATGTACTTTTTTCTCAACATCGGAATAACAGTTTTGGTCGTTTTATCCGAAATAGTAAAGTCAGTTTTCAACAAGGAACAGTTAGCCCTTGGTATTGGATTGTGATTCATGGAACTTCTGATAGTAAGGGAGTTGAACTAAAACACTCTGCCGAAGCTTTTGCTGCTCTTAATTATGTTGTGCGCTATTCCAACGTATCAGAACAGCAAATCATAGAATGGGCAGGACAAGGTTTTGCGGAATTTGCTTATATCCAGACCAAATTTTTTCAACAAGTTCAGCAAGAACTACGCAGTTTAGAAACAGCTTTAGCAGTTTAGTTGTAATAGTTGAAAATCTCGAAATAGCTCAAGTCATTAGAGTTGACATATAACTACTTGTAATACTTGGTTTAAAACTCTGTTCTGAAACAGATTGTAAGAATTTTTGTGAACTAATTAGACCATATTAGAGGTAAATAATCATGCCAGAAACTAAGTTAGCTTTTGGTTACAAGGAGCTAATTGTCAAAACTACGCCAAACAAAAAATACGAAATTCTGGACTCTTTTCTTCGGAAACTGTCAATTTTAATCGTTTTAAGTATTGGATTTATCATTGCAGTTGTGATAATTCCATATCCAGTCAAATTATTGCCTCAATTGTTGTTAGGCATGATGTTTGGACACAGTATTGAACTTGAACATGAACTCACTCATCATGTAATTTTTTTCAATGAGCGTGTCAATCGTTTGGTAGGAACACTTTTAGGTCTTCCCATGTTAGTTTCTTTTTCCCTTTATAAAGCCCTACATGGTCATCATCATTCGGCATTGGGAACACCTGAAGACAAAGAAACCTTCAATTACAATTATGAGAAACTAACATCAATTTCGGGATTTATCCTTCATCTTTCTATGCTGGGGCATTACTCTCGAGTTGTTGAAAATATTTGTGCAGCTTTGGTTGGTAAATTAAGGGAGGATGTATCGCCTAAAATTGCACACCGTATTCGTAATGAATATTGTCTAATAGCATGTTTGATAATTATCATGCTTGTTCTCTCAATTTTATGGCAGACAACAATTTTACTCGATACTTGGCTAATACCTTTAATGATATTTACAGGGCCAATACATGCGTTGATTGAATTACCAGAACATTTTGGCTGCGATAATCAAACAACAAATCCTTTTCACAACACTCGTACAATTCAGGCATCTAAATTTTTAACATGGTATGTCAATGGTAACAATTATCACGTCGAGCATCACTTTAATCCAGCACTACCCATTAATGAATTAAGAAATTACCATAGTACAATTGTTGGCAAAATAGAGAATTTAGAATCTTCTTATTGGTCATTTTATAAGAAATTCTTTGACAAGCTTTTTGGTAAAAAAAGTTTGTCATTAGAGAATAACTAAAACTTGAGCAGTTTGCTGAATTAGAAACATTTTTATCTTTGATTATCTTTTGAGGTTGACTTATGGTGTCTGAAGTTAAAGTCCAAAAAATTTCGGGAATAGACCTGTGGCAGTGGCGTAACCAAGCAAAGCAAGAAGCACTTGCGGCTGATGTTCCTGTTGGTGAACTTGATTGGTTACTAGAAAATATTACAGGTCTTGAACATCTGGCTTTGCAATCAGAAACTTTCAAAACCCAAGACGAAATTTTGCTTTCATCTTCCATGTCAGACGTATCTAGTCTTTGGAACAAAAGGCTGAACGATCGCGTACCTGTAGAATACTTAATTGGACTAGCTAAGTGGAGAAATTTTTCTCTATTAGTTTCTCCAGATGTGCTGATTCCACGCCCTGAAACCGAGGGGTTAATTGATATGGCAATTGCAGCTGTTAAAAACTCCTCACTAAATTTGACTCAAGGACACTGGGCAGATTTGGGTACAGGTAGTGGGGCAATTGCCATAGCACTTGCTGATGCTTTCCCTGATATTATTATTCATGCCGTTGATTGCGATGCAGCTGCTTTGAATGTAGCAAAAGCGAATGCAAAACGTTACGGAGTGGCAGATCGAATTAATTTTTATCAAGGTTCTTGGTTTGAACCATTAGCACACCTTAAGGGTAAGTTTAGTGGAATGATTGCCAATCCTCCTTATGTTCCCACTTCTTTTGCTCAAAAAATGCAACCTGAAGTGGCTTACGAACCCCAATTTGCGGTATATGGTGGCGGAGTAGACGGTCTAGAACATGTTCGTCATCTGCTTAAGTTTGCACCTGATTACCTTATTTCTGGTGGAGTATGGTTACTGGAAATGATGGTAGGTCAAGCCGAGGTAGTTACTCAACTCCTCCAAACTCAAGGAGGTTATCAAGATATTCAAATTCATATAGATTACGCAGGACGTAATCGATTGGCTAGTGCAAGCCGGATTTAAGTCGAAGCATTTCTAATAACAAGCACTCAATGTTAGTAGATCGTATCACTGATTTACTTTCATTGAAAAGCTTTGTAAGGGCGACAATCCTACACCCTTACAAAGGATTCATTTGTGACAGAGGTTATAGCAATTGGTAGAAGTTGATTTGCAATGCTTAGTTTATTAATTAAATATCTTTCAGTTGATTTAATGCGATTAGAAAAAATGTTGCTAAAACGTATAAGTAAAAAGGGAAAAACATTGTTGAGTTGGTTATATCTTGTTTTAGGTATTATTTTTGAGGTTTCTGGAACCACATTCATGAAATTTTCAGCAGGCTTTACGAAACCTCTGCCCAGCATTTTAATATTTGTCTTTTATGCTATGAGTTTAATTTCTGTAACCATTGCATTAAAAAAATTAGATATTGGTGTAGCTTATGCTGTTTGGTCAGGTGTGGGAACAATGATCATATCAATGGTTGGTATCTTATACTTTAGAGAATCTATTTCTCTAACTAAAATTATTTCAATGGTATTAATTATTGCAGGAGTTATTAGTTTAAATTTAACTAGTAGTTGACCAAAAATAATGGGATACAAGCCCCCCCTTTTAACGAAGTAGAGGGCAGTCCCTATGAAACAAGTTTCACCCACCAAAGATGAAAGAGGTTTTTTATTCTATACCCCTACACCCTTTACACCCTTATACCCTTACACCCATTTTCAAGCTAGACAGGTCTAGTACGTTACGCCGTTCGTATAGGATTGGTGCTGCCTGATACTTAAATAATACTAGTCCTGAGTTGAACAGTGCGGATCTTGAGCGAGACTCAGGACTTTTCTCCTCACAACTCAGGGTTTCCCTGATTGTGTTCTCAACTGATTTAGCGTAATTTAGGTATTAGATTGAGTGCAGAAAGTACAGACTTTCCTCAAAGTCAAGCAGAAGGCATAAACTGCCTTTAGTTGTAAGTTTTGCATTCAAGCAATTTACACTCTGATAGTGGTTTCCCGGTTGGAAACGCACTCATAAATTGATGCCACCTCTGCACATTCTTTTAGTAGACGATAGCCTTGCTTTTCTCTAATCCGCAACCAGCTTTTTAGCAATGGATAAGCGGCTGGAGGTTGTCGAGTCTATCAAATACTTTTATCTCAAAACTTTGATACTTCACAAAAAGTACAATGTCTTTTCGATTGGTTTTCTCTCGTTCACCCTTGTGTATTTGGTTGAATTTCGGGTTGCGATTTGAATGGTTTTGTTATAAAAAAATGACATCAATTAAACATTAGTCTTTGTGAGAAAAAATGCTGCATACATCATCAACTGCATTATTAGATTCCCAACTCAAGCAATCGCCATCTAATCAAAAACAAGAGTTAGCCTCTTATGTAAAAAGTCTTTATGGAGATATTGCTATTTCTGAATGTCCTTTTACAGAAGAAGAGATAGGCGAATTATCAAAAACGAATGAATTGTTGATTTATTTACCTGGAAAGCTGACGATGCAGCAACTTTGTGATAGGTTTGGCATTAAAGCTAATGTAAATTTCGACAATGAAACCATGATTAGAAATACGATGGTTTCAGAAGACCAATGGTTTATCGCCTCTAATAGTAAAACACCGGAATTAATTAACGAAACTGGGCTTTTCACCAAGCGAGTCTATGAAGATGAAGGTCTTCATGGCATGGATTTGAGAAGATATCTTGCATTCGCAGCAACTTTTAAATATTATTTTGATGAATTTCCCGACCAAACCTATTGGTGTTTTCTCTTATCAGGAAGCTACGACCGTAGCGGTGTATCTGTTGTTGGCTTTGATGCAAAAGGTGTACTTAGCCATCACGGTTGGATGAAGAATTTTAAAGCTAAGTATTGTGGTTCTAGATATATAGTTATTCCTCCGAGAATTGAAATATTGCGTTCTACAAAGTCATTAAAAAGGGCGCGTCGTGGGAACGGAAGTGCTGAAGGTAAAGAAGCAAGTATGGGTTAAACTTACGTATGTCACTTGTGCAAATATACGATTTATTTAGCCCTGATTTCTACGCACAACCAGAACCTACTTTAGATGAGATGCGCTTAAATCATCCTGTTTATTGGTGTACTCGTCTAGAGTCTTGGGTATTAACACGTTATCAGGATATTTCAACCACGATTCGAGATGCGAATTTTTCGGTGGATAGAAATGGTCAAATTGCTAGGGGAGGGTCGCCTGCACTGCGGGAGAAACTAAATTTTTGCAATAACTTTTTTGCCAGTTGGATGGTTTTTTCTGACCCTCCCAGGCACACATTTCTACGCAATATTGTGTCTGGAGTGTTCACTCCCTCACTGATGGAAAGTTATAAGCTTTGCATTGAAGATTTGACTTGGGAACTGATTAAAAACGTTAGTGCTAAGGGAGAAATGGAACTAATTCAAGATTTTGCAGTTCCCCTCCCTGCGCTGGTGACGGCAAAGATGTTTGGCATATCGCGAACGCATATTACAGAACTAAAAGATTGGAGTAGTAGTATATTTACTCTACTTGGATCTGACAATGCTAGCGATGAGGCGATTAATGCAACTTACCAAAACTTGGTAAAATGTATTACATACTTTCACATGCTAGTGGAAGAACATCGTAGTTCTAAGAGTGATAGTTTAATCAATCAATTAGCCAACGCTTCCTATTGTTCGGCTCAACTTAGTACTCAAGAAGTTGCTACCATGTGTATTGTCATGATCGCTGGTGCTTACGAAACTACAACACACTTAATTGCTAATGGTATACTTGCACTATTACAAAACCCTGCCGAGTTAAACAAACTCAAAGACAATCCAGCCTTAATCGACAGCGCAGTTGAAGAAGTATTTCGGTATTGTGGGCCTGCTTTTAGCGTCGTTCGTCGAGCTAAATTAGATACGCACATCAATGGACAAAATATTCAAGCCGGACAAAAGATTTATTGTCTGTTACACGCAGGCAACCACGACCCAGAACGTTTTCACCAGCCAAGTAAACTAGACATTTCTCGGCAAGACAACCGTCATTTAGGATTGGGATTAGGTATCCACTTTTGTCTTGGTGCAGTTCTAACTCGCTTGGAAACCAAAGTCGCCATTAACTCTCTTGTCCAAAACTTCCCAAATATACATCTAAATTCCTCCAAACTTGAGTGGATACCTAATTTAGCAATGCGAGGTTTAAAAAAATTACCTATTGCATTTTCTTGATTAAATTATCGCTGATATGAGTTTAAAAGATAGGTAAAAAATAGAACTTACACATTGACAAAGATGGCAAGATGTAAATGGGGACTTATGAGCGTAATTTAATATGCCTTCGCTTTGGTAGGTGCAATCAAGTAACGATAATACTTGATATTAGATAGATTTAGGGTTCTGACTATCAGAGCGATTAATACCAATTCTCTGTAACAATGGGCTTAATAATTAGACATCTCCGAAAAATGCTAAAACCTCTGTATGACTGGCTTTTAACAGGCGATCGCTAACTTCAAACATCAGCCATTCTCCACGCAAAAACCAGCTTTTGAGATAGTTCTTGTTGAAAATAAAGTAAAAAAAACAAGTTGGCAGTAAATTTTAGCTACGTTGTCTCTCACTATTTCATAGTGGTAAAACTAAAGCTCTAATTCGGAATCTTACAAGTCCACAAATTGTCTGAATCACCTGCTCATATTTATGTGGATTTAGCCTAAATCGTTCGGATGCAGATCTAAAGATTTTAACTAACCGAATCAAATGTTCAACAAATATCCGGTTTGAAGCCATTTCTTTGTTTTTCTCTTTTTGTAACTGGCTTAATTCTCCTTTTTTCGGCTTTTTCGTGGGAGTCTTAATTGATATTTCTCCTTGATAACCTTTATCTCCTTTAAACCTTTGATTAGAGTCAAAGGTTTTTTGACTTTCACGGAACAAACTTATGTCACTTTTTGGTCCAGGTTGACCCGCGATTACATCAACAATATCTTGACCGTCTGGTAAAACAATAATTTGATTTTTAAAAGTATGCTTTTTCTTCTTACCAGAGTAATATTTTTTCTGCTCTTTATACTCTCTAGGTCTTTCTCTAGGCTGCTCACAGCTATCTACTATTAGTTCGTACTCGGTTAAAATTTCTTGAACTATCTCGTAATCACTTGCATTTTTTTTTACCTGTTCAAGTAAACTTGATGGCAAGAGTTCTTGTAGGAGTGGAAACCAGTAGTTGAATGTATCATTTGCCGTTGATTCACTCACTCCAAACTGGATACCTAGTAATTGAAATGTTGTTAAATGTCTCAAGTATATTAATGTTAAGAGAATCTGCTCTTCTGTAGATAGTTTTACCTTCCGACCACCCCCTTTATTTATGATTCTAACTTTCTTTGCTTCTATGTCTTGTTGCTTTTGCATATGTAAAGCGATCGCCTGATTTATTAGTTGTTCTAGTTGCTCATACTTTAGACCAATCAAGCGCTGCGTTTCCTGGGAGTTGTTTTTAATGTAACCTAATACGTTACTCATATTCTTATGGTAAAAAAGTTAATTTTATACTCTTTTACCACAGAACGCTTCTATTTTGGAGATATCTATTACCCCCCGCCTTTGGCGTCCCCCCCTTGGTAAGGGGGGACTACAGGGGGGTGGAATTAAGCTCAACTTCATAGAGAAAATTCAACTGATGAAACGCCTGGGCATTCATGATGTTGCAGGTTTAGTAAGTTACGCCGTTCGTATAGGATTGGTGCTGCCTGATACTTAAATAATACTAGCCCTGAGTTGAACAGTGCGGACCAAGAGCGAGACTCAGGACTTTTCTCCTCACAACTCAGGGTTTTCCTGATTGGGTTCTCAACTGATTTAGCGTAATTTAGGTATTAGATTGAGTGCAGAAAGTACAGACTTTCCTCAAAGTCAAGCAGAAGGCATAACTGCCTTTAGTTGCAAGTTTTGCATTCAAGCAATTTACACTCTGACAGTGGTTTCCCCCTTGGAAACACACTAATAAACTGATGCCACCTCTGCGCATTCTTCTAGTAGACGACAGCCTTACTTTTCTCAAATCCGCAACCCGTTTTTTAGCAATGGATAAGCGGCTGGAGGTTGTCGGGTCTGTTCTGTCCGCAACAGAAGCGCTGGAGCTAATTCCTCTATTGTGCCCTGATTTGGTACTCATCGATTTAGCGATGCCTGAAATGAATGGTCTGGAAGCAACACGCCTTATAAAAGCGCAGCCAAATGCACCATACGTCATCATTTTAACGTTGAACGATAGTAACGAAGAGCGTGCTGCAGCTAAGGTTGTAGGTGCAGATGGCTTTGTTACTAAGTCGGAATTTTCTTCATCTTTGCTGCCCTTGATAGACTCTTTATTTGCTTAGTGCAGAATTTCATAAATTCGTAGCGTTTCTTTTGCCCAGGACTTGAGACTTGCGGCTGGTTAATTCCTCATGAACTTGCGAAATGTTGTACTTAGCTAGTTACGACATCACTAAATGCAAGTACGCAGAATTAAAGCAGTCAAAGTAGTCGCTAGATAGCATTTTTTATCACTGTCCTCAGAGGATACTTCGTCTGTCAGCAAGTAAAAATGATTTCCTTTGAGTGACGAAAATACATACCATCGCAAAGCGCGTCCTATGCCGCAACCGAACTCCGTTTGGTTGCCTCAATCGAAGATTTGAACAGAGGGTTTTCTGGAGGAAAATCCTCTGGGCATATACGGATGATCGCCCCCAGAAAACAGTCTGCCATTTTTCAAAACCCTATTTGCTCAGGCTAAAACCCAAGCTAAATTACGCTTCTGGCGATTGTAAGCGCGAGACTTGTCAGAAATCCGGGCTATACCACTACCAGTGAAAGGAAGTTGAAATGACTGATTTGCAAACATTCCACCTGCCCAAATCCATCACAGGAACACAATCTGATATCGATACAGCACGCGAGATAATTCAAGCATGGAGAACCGACGGAATATTTCAGGTTGCGACAAACACAATACAGGATCGAAAAACCGAGAGTGCATTTGAAGCGAGCCGGCGGTTCTTTCGCATGCCTATGAAGTTCAAATCCCAATGCATTAGTGATCTTAACTACGGTGGGTATATCGCTTCTGGAGAGGAAGTCACCGCTGGAAAGTCCGATTATTCCGAGATATACACTATTTGCAAAGATATTCCACTGAATGATGCCCGTGTACAAGCGCAATGGCCATGCCATGGACCAATGCCTTGGCCTGATCAGGAGTACCACCAAAGTATGAAAGTATTCATGGACGAGCTCGGCTTAATCGGCGAGAAATTGCTGAAATTGACGGCTCTGGGGTTGGGGCTGGATGATATTAACGCTTTAACGAAATTGACCAGGGATGGTTGGCACCATATGCGCGTATTGCGATTTCCGACGCTATCCCAAAAATCGGCGAGGGGGATCGGCGCACATACCGACTACGGGCTATTGGTCATCGCAGCCCAGGATGACGTGGGTGGTCTCTATATACGTCCACCGGTCGAAGGGGAAAAGAGAAACAGAAATTGGTTATCGACCGAAAGCATGGCAGGTATGTATGAAAACGATGATCCTTGGACCTTTGTGAAGCCTGTGCCAAGTGTACTGACCGTGTTCCCTGGCGATATTCTGCAGTTCCTGACTAATGGCTACCTACTCTCAACGCCGCATAAAGTCAGGCTAAACACGAGGGAGCGATTTGCGCTAGCGTACTTCCATGAGCCCAATTTCGATGCTTGTGTCCGCCCGCTGTTTGATCCGTCAAGCGATGAGCATATCCACTACGGAACGCACTTTACAAATATGTTCATGAGGTGTTATGCAGACCGAATAACCACACGCCGTATTATCAATGAAGACCGCTTGTCAATTTTGGCTCGTTTGGAAAACAAGACCCTTGGTCGTTTGACCACAATGAAAAACGCATACGCATTGCAAAGATAATAACCAAACGGGAGCAACGCGAAAAAGTTGGATCAAACCGAAAAAGGGCGATCGCACTCGCAATTGGCGCGGAAGAGTGGAAATGCCATTGGTGCATCGACATTCTTATCATCGATTCATCGATACAGAATGCGGTCATTTGTTTATCCCCAACTAGGGAAGTCTCAATTTTTAAGAGGCAACCAAATCAAGCTGCCACAGTTGGGATGGTTAGAGTCTGTCCGCTGTCAAGAATTACAACTAAGCATTTTCAGATCCCCAAATACCCACTCCTTTTGCTGCGACTATGTAGCGGAAAATGTATTCTACTAACTCAATGTAATTACAGGCAGTTTTGGGCGAAGATGCCCAAACTGTAACACCGTGGTCGCGGATGAGTAAAGCCGGGAGTTGCGCAGAAGTTGTTGTAAAGCGCTCTTTTATCTGATCGGCAATGCGGGAAACCTGTAAATGGTTGGCGAATATCGGCATACCACAATCGGGGTTTTCTTCCCACACTCCCAGCCCTTTGAGCATCTCCAACGGTGGTAGGGGCAAGGTATCTCCTTTGACAAACCGAGAAACCAAATTTGCTTCAACTGAGTGGACGTGGTAGCAGCTGTTAGCTTCAGGAAATAGGGCATAGACAACTTGGTGAATAGCTGTTTCAGCTGAAGGCTTCACATCGGGTGAGGGTTGTTCCACATTGCCGTTTGGATGAATACGCACAAAATCACCAGGTTCTAATTCTCCTTTAGATCGACCACTGGCTGTAATCCAGAAGCTACCATCGGGCAAACGAGCTGAGAGATTTCCCGCAGTTCCTACCATCCATCTTTGTTGGTAGAAGTGACGGGCAGCACAGATAAGTTCAAGACGGGGATCGTCTTGCGTTGAGCTTTTCATTTGATTAGATTAGTTCCACTATCTTGGTAGGTAGTCACCCACTTTTAAAAAGTCGAAGTCACAAAAAACTATCCGCCTCACTTCATCAGCGAATGTATTTCACGCTATAGCCTGACGAGTGCGAATTTCTGTACCTGTGTACTCGGGAGTCCAACCTTCTGTTCCAGTAAAATACCGCACTGCTTTAATCCGCCTTGCTGGAGTCAGATAAAACCAGTGTTCAGTTCCCGTAGGTACGTTGATGTACTCTTCTGGCTGTACTGTCAATTCTACTTGAGTTCCATCAGGTCGGACAAAACCAAAAATCCCTTCTCCGTCTACGATATAGCGGACTTCGTCCTCTGAATGGGTATGGATTTTGTCAAATTTCGTCAGCAGTGCATCAAGGTTAGGGATACCTGGATGCAGGACGATCAAATCACGGGTTTGATAGCCTGCTGTTTGTTGCAGTTGCTCAAAATAGCCATCTAGAGATTTTAAGACTTGTTCTTTCTCATCCTCGTTGAGGCTATCTTGTGCTAAAAGTTGATGCAATTGTTGACTATCTCCCACAGCCCAGCGATTAAGTTGGATGTTTAGGGGTGCCAATTCGCGGGAAATGTCTTGCAAATCGGTGTATCGTCTTCCATCTTGCAATTCTAAAATCGCCATATTTCACCTCGCGCAAAGATATATATTCTACGGTATCTCTACTGACTTGTTATTGTTCATTAAAAAAAGTTGAGGAGCTTTTTAACAAGAAACGCCAAGAAGTCCGCCACGAAGCGAGAAGTTTGGTGGCGGTTGAAGACAGGAGACAACGACTCCTAGGAGCGGCGGATAAAGCGCCCAATAGCAGCTGCACTGCGAAGAGTGATTTTTTTCCTCAGGTATTGCGATCGCCCTTGGCGGGGCTTTGCCCATCGCGAGTAGAGTTGAATCGGTGTTTGAGTGTGTTGCCAATAAGCTTTATCGGTCTAAAGTTGGAGCTTCACCATTCAAAGCCCGAAGAATCAGTTGTTTTCGCCACGGTTTTATCTCGCCTCCTGAGCCATGCGACATAATGTTTACACTGCCACCGAAATCCATTCCCATACGACTCACAGTGCTAAGTGGTTCAGAAGTCAACGTTAACCCTAATACCAAGATATGCAAAATTTTATAAACTTTTACCTAGATTTATAAATTTAATTTAAAAAAAATGTCTTAAAAGACACAATGCAAATCACCATATGCAAAGAGCATTCACATAGTTTGATAGCCTCAACAGCCCGCTATATCTGTAATTTTCTGGGATTTTTCCCATTTCTATCCGAAAGTGCATAAGTTGCTTCTGTTTATACCTAGTGAGTAGAAGCAAAGCTTTCCCAGCTTAACTTCCGTTCCGCAAATCAAATAAAACTTATTCATAAAATATATATTTTGTCAATAGATAAGTCCTCATAATCTCTGAAAATAAGGAGTTTATTTAAGTTATGCCCTTAATAGAAGATGTCAAAAGAGTTTGTGATCGCCTGGCTCCTTTTCGATGGCGCGACTTACTGCTGGCACATGGACTTGATATCACTGCAACCAACCTCAAGCAGGAATTAACCAAGGAACTGCCTAACATCAATCGTAATATTTCAGGGTTTGAAGATTTTGCAGGTGAAGGCAAAAGAGGAATAGAAGCAGGAAATCCAGCGCGGAGCTTGTTATTTCATGCCTTTGCTTCACCGAATGTCGTACTCAATGGTCACAGTACAAACTCGCAAGCATATCCGACACTAGCAGAACTCGAAATCATTGAAAACTTTGTTTACGGTGTGCAACCTCCTTCTTGGGAAGATTTGCAAGTCCGCGCACAGGGGCAACTTTTGGCGCTCGTTGTGTTTGCCTCAGAGTATCGACCTGGTGCGGAAACTGTTCAGCGCAAGCATGCTGATATGTGTTTCTCGCGGACTGGTGTGGCGCGAGTCGGAACGGCGGAACCACTGTATGACGCTCGACTTCGCGGATTTTTACCGTTTGTTGAGGGAGATATCCATGCATTTCGAGTCTTACCTGCTCGTTATTCTGCCTATGTTGCAGTTCAACGCAAAGGTAATCGAAGTATTTTCGGTCCTATGCGTTTTCAGCCAGGAGATAGTTCTCAGCCAGGAGATAACAGTCGCGAGTTCTGGGTTCCTCTGCACAAGCTGTTCAACGGCAGAGAATGTATTCGCGGTTTAAATTTGCAAGTAACACTCGCTACCGGTCATGTCAATGAAAAACTGCGGCGGATTCATTTGGAGTTGAGAAAAACGGGATGGAACACAGGATGGAGTGAGCCGGATCTTAGCAACCCTCCATTCATTTTTACACAAGGTATTGCTGAATTCACGACCAAGCCTGATTTTGGCAGTGGGCTTCTAGTTCCAGTCGTTCACTCTAATCTAGTGGAAGCAGCAACGTACAAAGGAAAAGTGCTAACCTTTAGGGTGCCACAGGATAACAGGGAGGAGCAAGGTGAGAGATTATCCTCCAGCCTGCGAATTCCTTTAAATGGTCCGGAATATGTTCATGTTCGCCACAAAGTATTAGCGAACGGTGAAGTAGAAAGTCTCAACAATCAAAAGGATGTAGAGGGTGCGGTGCAAAAAGGTGGTTATGATGCCGTACACTATCTTGACTTCACGGGCGATGGCTGGGTTGAAGCAGTCTGTCCAGAGTTGGCTGTGGCAATTCCTCGGCGTGTACCTGCTTATTCTCTGGTGACAGCACCAGATTTCTTCCCCAACTGTGACCAGCGAGAGTTACTGGAGTGGACGGAGCAGTCAGTCCCTCAGAGACTCAGAGAAAATCTCTGGCGAATTCCACCAGAGACGCTATCTGACGATCGCATTGCTCCTAACCTTCAATTAAAAGGTGCTAATTTCCGTCCAGAAGATAAAACCGTCACTGCAATTGTCTCGTTACCTTTTAAAGGTACGGTGCGACAAATGCCGTTAAAAGGCTCGCCAACAATGCGCCATGCATATCTCCCAGATGCGGCTGCTGGCTTATTTGCCCCTGGTTGGGATATCGGTACAGTTGTTTCGGAAAGCGGAGAGGAACATTTAGCAACTTACAGGTTAGGGAGTCCTTTTCCTGAAGACTCCAAACTGTGTGCTGCACTGAGTACATTTTGGCCCGCAGTCGCTCCCGATGCCGCACGGACATTTCAGCCAAATCCTGCATGGCCCACTGTCAGTCCTTTGACAGATGAAGAAATTGGTCAGACTGGTAACTTACCTTGGGATGGTATTCCCGGTCCTCGGCGAGTCACCAGAGATGGCAAAAACTTCATAGAATATGCAGATTTTGCTCATGGGGATTATGTAGAGAGTTCTTTGCAGAAGAAATTCTCGCTATCGCTCACGGGTCGGGTTGATGTGCGTGAATATGAAGCCAGAGTTTTAGCGATGGCAAAGGTTTATGAAGTTTTAAACATCACTCCTGACCAGAGAGGACAATGGAGCGTATTTTCATTCCGTCAAGTGCAGCCAACTGATTCAGAATTGAAACAGGCACAAACTCAAACAGGAACTACAGTTGTTGGTAGCATCTATCGGTTTGAAATTTATCGTTATGGCAATTCTTCCCCAAATCCAGACGATTTTCGCAAACAATGGGTTGAAATTCAAGAAACCGTAACGTTGTTTGTCACACCTCTCAACATTTTGTTGAAACGCAATAATGATGCCTGGAGACGTGCTTAATACCGATGTGCTTGTCATAGGTAGCGGACCTGCTGGATCTGCTGCTGCTGCTGCATGTGCCCAAAAGGGTTTACGAGTTGTCCTCATTGAGCGAGAGTTATTTCCCCGTTCTCACCCTGGTGAAACTCTGCACCCTGGTGTAGAACCGCTTTTGAAGCAGTTAGGTGCCATTGAGCCAGTGTTAGCTGCTGGCTTCCTACGCCACACTGGAAACTGGGTGCAGTGGGAAGCCCAAAAGCATTTTGTCCCCTTTGGAGAAGATGATTCGGGAGCATGGCTGGGATTTCAAGCTTGGAGAGCCGATTTTGACAACATTTTGCTTAATCAAGCAAGAGCGAGTGGTGTTGAGGTTTTGCAACCATGCCAAGCTTTGCGCTTGCTTGTGGATGGGTGCAAAGTGGTCGGTGTTGAGACAAGCCAAGGAACTTTTAGAGCTTCTATTGTGGTTGATGCTACGGGAGGTCATCATTGGTTAGCTCGACAATTAGGATTGCAAATCAACTATCACTCTCCGCGTTTGATTGCATACTACGGTTACGCCACAGGGGAATGTCCAGCGCGAGATGATGCTCCTGCGATCGTTGCTGACTCTGAAGGTTGGACGTGGACTGCTAAAGTGCAACCCCAACTTTACCAGTGGACGCGCTTATCGTTGGTTGGTAAGCAAGTCCCAAAAGACTGGCTCCCGGATGAGTTCCACGGACTCAAAATTCACGGGAAAATGCACGCGGCTGATGTCACTTGGCGCATCGTTTCGCAACCTGCGGGTTCTGGTTACTTCATGGTTGGGGATGCGGCGATGGTTCTTGATCCCGCATCAAGTCATGGAGTGCTGAAAGCGATTATGTCTGGGATCATGGCTGGGCATTTGATTGCAGCGGAACTCTTAGGGAATCTCACTCCTGCACAAGCGACTCAGCATTATTGTCAGTGGATTCATAATTGGTTTCAGCACGATGTAGAGAACCTGAGCAAGCTCTATGCTATGTTGCCAAATTAGTCGGTGTGTAAATCACCCAGCCATCTTTATCAAAGCGGAATGTGGGCTTGATTAAACCTGGCTTAAAAATAGGGTGTGGGGTGTAGGGCTTCGCCGAACGTCCGAACGGTGTAGGGTGTAGGGTGTGGGGTGTACGGGGAAAAACTATATTTCATCCACTGTGGCGAAATAATTTTCATGAGCGACTGCCTTGAAAATAAAACCACAGATTGTTAACACAAATGCACACAGATAATTAACTAGTGTTAATCCTGTGTGCATCTGTGCTTCTGTGTATCCTGAAATTATACTTTTGCAAGAAGTCTTATGTCAGCAGGAAGCGGATTTTAGACGATGTCGGCGTACCAGGAAACCTGCTCCAATCATGCCTATACCAATTAGCGTTGTGGTCGTTTTTGGTTCTGGAACTGTTTTTGAGGTATTGATGGAGCCATATACTAAAGCTCGACCTTTTAAGGTGGTGGTAATTTCTCCCGGAATAATGATGTCCTCTTCTGTAAAGAGGAGCCTGCCCGTAGCATTTTTGAATATGCCTTCACCACCAGTGATATCCACACTACCATAACCCGATGATGTCAGGTTTACCAAGTCAATTGTAGTGGTGGCGTCACTCGTTCCAAATACCTTGTTAGTGCCGCTGCCAAACGTGATATAGCCTAGTGGTAAGTCCTGTAAGCCGAATGTCGTTGCGTCTATGTTAAAGGTGAGTTCGCCCGTGGTAGGGTTGGTTTTGGAGTAGGTCAGCCCGTCGTATTGGTTTAGACCATAAGGTGCGTCAGCACTGATACCTGATTCAATGACTTGTGAAATGTCCGAAGTTATGGGCGTAACGTAGATTGTGGTGTCATAGTAGGAACTAATTGGATAGGAAGTTTGTGCGGTTGCCCTCCCAGTACCCAGTCCGAAACCAAGTAACATGAGAGTGACTGGAACAAGCTTTGCAGTGTATGAGCGAAGTATTACTTGCATTAGAAGTATCGACTTTTACAATAACGCAACATTTAATACCAGAAGCTTACAAACACTCAAGAGCAGGTTGCAATGAATAATCTTTTGATAGTTTTGTCAATTTTTCCTGCTTGTTGCCATCACCGACACCGGGCACGGAGTGCGATCGCCTAACCCCTAGAAATGGCTGACGCCAAAATACCCCTCTCCGGATGCAAAGAGGGGTTAGGGTGGGGTCATGTGCGTTCTAGTTCTTAACCAAAACGTCCGCTGATATACTCCGCAGCTTCCTTTGTCGCAGGAGAATTAAACATTTGCTCGGTAGGACTGAATTCAACTAATCTTCCCGTACGTTTGCCATGCTCGTCTATTTCGGTGTTGAAGAAGGCAGTCAAATCTGCTACTCGTGAAGCTTGCTGCATATTATGAGTCACCATGATAATGGTGTATTGTTCCTTCAGTTCAAGGCAAAGTTCTTCAACTTGACGAGTAGAAATTGGGTCTAAAGCAGAACAGGGTTCATCCATCAATAGGACATCTGGCTTCATGGCGATCGCCCGTGCAATACAAAGCCGTTGCTGTTGTCCTCCAGATAACGCTGTACCCTTGTCTTTGAGTTTGTCTTTCACCTCATCCCAAAGAGCAGCTTGGCGTAATGATTGCTCCACCAGTTCATCAATGTTACCTTTATAACCATTTGTACGTGGTGCAAAGGAGATGTTTTCGTAGATTGACTTCGGAAAAGGGTTTGGTCTTTGGAAAACCATTCCAACTTGACGACGCAATTTTACCGAATTAATCTTGGGATCGTAAATATTTTTATTTCGGTAATGCAGCTTACCCTCAACGTGAGCTCCGGGGATCAAATCATTCATCCGGTTGAAGCAACGCAGTAGGGTACTTTTCCCACATCCTGAAGGTCCAATAAAGGCGATGATTTGTCTTTCAGGGATTTCTATATGGACTTCTTGAAGCGCCATAAATCCGCTGTAGAAAACCTTCACACCCTCAGCATGAAAAACTGCATCATCTCCTCTGCTTTGGGTGGCGCTACTTTGTTTGCTTCTGGCGTTGTTGTAGGTCATTTTTTATGTTTCCCAATGTGTGTTAAGCTTCTTTGCAAGAAGTCCCTCGTCCTTTGTCCTGTGTCATTTGTATTTACAAATGACACAGGACAATTGACAAAATATAGGCAAAGTTTATCGAAGTACTGAGTAACGTTGCCGGATATAGATAGCTGCTCCATTTAGAATCAAAATCACGAGCATCAAAACAATGATTGTCGCTGCTGCTGCGTTGGAAAAGCCTGGTTCAGGACGAGTGATGTAGGAATAAATTTGGATCGGCAATGCCATAAATCGCTGGAACAAACCAGGGTTGAATGTCAGGAAACTGACAGCACCCACGACAATCAAAGATGCGGCATCACCAATCGCACGAGAGACTGAAATAATCACTCCCGTTAGGATACCTGGAATGGCATAAGGTAAGACATGATTGCTAATGGTTTGCCACTTGGTTATACCTAACCCGTAGGAAGCATTTCTTAGAGAATCTGGAACCGAGCGAATTGCCTCTCTGGATGTGACAATAATGACTGGTAAAGACAGCAAGGACAAAGTTAGCGCTCCAGAAATCAAAGTAGGACCAAAGCCCAAAAGATAATTGAAAACGCCTAAACCTAGCAATCCATAAACAATTGAAGGGACTCCAGCCAAATTGCTAATGTTAATCTCGATAATACTATTCCACCAGGTTTGCGGTGCGTATTCTTCGAGATACAAAGCTGCTCCTACGCCAATTGGTACTGAAACCAAAATGACTACGACTCCCAAAAGAACGCTGCTGATCAAAGCAGGAAGAATACCGCCTCTATCGGCGAAACGGGAAGGATTTTCAGTTAAAAAACCGGGGATCAAAAATCTAGCTAATCCATCTCTGCAAATATCAAAAACGAGGAGAGCAAGAACAAATAAACCAATTAGCAAACCAAGCAAAAATAAATATTCAAAGACTTTGCCTATGGTTTCTCTTCGTTCTATATTCTGAGTAAACTCTTGTGATTCTTGATGAAAATCATCTGGAGAAATCGAAGTCGCCATGCCTATTACTCGTACTTTTCCTTGTAACGTTTAGCAATCCAATTACTGAAAATGTTTAAAGCCAAAGTCATCAAAAACAGAACAGCTCCTACAGCATATAAAGTCTTGTAGTTAAGACTGCCACGAGGACTATCTCCGCCTGAAATCTGAGCCATATAAGCTGTCATTGTTTCTACTGACTCCATAAAATTCACAGTCAGTTTGGGCTGCTGTCCTGCGGCGATAACAACAGTCATTGTTTCACCCACAGCTCGAGAAACTCCCAAAATAATTGAGGCAATAATTCCAGAAAGAGCCGCAGGAAGGACAATTCTGAATATAGATTCGAGTTTAGTGATTCCCAAGGAGTAAGCACCTTCCCGCAAAGAACGAGGAACAGCTTTTATAGCGTCTAAGCTGATAGAACCAACAGTGGGCATAATCATAACTCCCATCATCAACCCAGCACTCAAAGCGTTGAAGAGTTCCAATGGGAGAAAACTCCGCAAAAACGGTGTCACAAACAAAAGAGCGAAGTAACCATAGACAACTGTAGGTACCCCCGCCAAAAGTTCTACCGCCGGGCGTAAAATCGCTGCTACCTTGGGTTGCGCGTACTCACTTAAATAGATAGCTGAGGATAAACCTAGAGGAATGGCAACAGCCATGGCAATAACCGTAGTCAGTAAAGTGCCATTAATCAAGGGCCAAATTCCAAAATGTCGCTCTGCGAACAGAGGTGTCCATTGGGTATCCAGAAAGAACTTCGCAAACGAAACCTCTTGGAAAAACTCAAAAGCTACCTGAAAGATAATTGCGACAATCCCAAAGGTTGTAACGACGGAAACCAAAGCGCAACAAAATAAAATCGCCGCGATAATTTTTTCCTGAATATCTTCAGATGCGTTCTTTTCCAGTGAACGTTCGTAACCTTGATGAGACTCGTCTCGATAATTTGCGCCCTGCATAATCAGTAATCAGTAAACAGTGAACAGTCATTAGTGAACAGTGAACAGTCATTAGTGAACAGGAATCAGTAACCAGGAACAAAGAGTAAAGGAATGATAACTGATAACTGATAACTGATAACTGTTAAAAATATTTTGTAATTGCCTGACCAGGTTTTGCATCTTTGAACTTGTAACCCGTTTCCTTAGAAGCAATTTTTTGTTTTTTGTTGGCATAAGCCTCATCTGTTCGTTCAACATAACCAGAGCCCCTGACACACTTTTTAGAATTGGCTAAGTAGAAATCAACAAATTCTCGCACTGCTGGCTTGCTATCCAAAGTAGGGTTACTGACATAGATAAACAGACGACGAAACAAAGGAGTGCAAATTTTTAGAGCTACTTTTGACGGCGGTGGTGTTTCACAATTTCCTTTTAGATTTTGTACGACAACTAACTGCAGCTTATTTTTATTCGCTATTTAGTAATAAATTCCAACGTAACTAAGTGCAGTTTCATCATTGACTGCAAACAAACATACTTTATCTTTATAGATCTACCGTAATTAAGTAGTTATCGTATCATATGGTAAATGGTTATAAATCTAACTTTTGTAATGTTTTCGTAACAGAAGTTAGACTAAATAAAATTGACTTCTCTACCTTTTTGCCTATACACACAGTGTCCTAGCCATTTCTCTCCTAAGGTTTCTTGGAACAAGGGCTAGATTCCAAGCCTGTTGAGTTACTGGTCGTTGGAAAATTTAGAGAATTATTATACTTGTTATTATTTTTTTAACCATAAATAGACATATATAATTTATTGAATTACATCTCTGTTTATCTATGATGAGAAATACTAGAAAAGCAGATTTTGGTACAAAAAATACATATTGATGCTTTTATGTCAAGGTATTGTTGCAATTTAAAGCAACACAAGAGCACTCGAATACTAATTGGGGCTGGTGATTGACCCGCTATCTATCCCCACTGCATTCAGGGATGGGGAATTTCGCGGAATCAGTTAAGAACTATTGGATTAACCGAAATCACCATTCATCTTTACTTTATCTTAATCTTACAGAAGATAGAACGGATTACCGTAGTTATTTAAACAACTTTACATTGAAATTGCGGTGTCAACAACTTGGCTACCTCTACCCAATATCGGCTTAGGACATTGCAGTCGAATCGAACTCTAAGCCAATACAGCCGAAAGAAAGTTGACCGCGCTTGTGCAAACGTTTCAGTTATTGCGTGGTGGCTCGTCCCACCTTGACTTACTAATCTCACACTGAAGATGGTTGTGTAAAGAAGAGTTTAATTGGAGGTTAATATTTAGTTAAAATGAACAACTCAGACTGTAGCTAGGCAAGAATGACAGATAAGGATGAATTTTTGTATCCTCATAGCCGTTATTACGGTCAGAACAAGCCGGAAAACCTGATATTTAACGCAAATTTACAGAAATTTGCCCAACAAATTGGTTATATAGTTAGCCTTCAAACCGGTGGTAAGCTCTCTTCTGAAGAAGCATATCAACAAATTGAAGCACTTTGGCAACAGCTAGAACTTTTAAACAAGCAGCTCAGAATTGGCGAAAATCCTTTGCCGAGGGATGAAGGACGGCAAGACGAGTAAATTTTATCAAGCCTCGATGTTGAGCCTAGAATCTCCTGGCTTTTTGTCCTTGGCACTCACCGCAAAATTTGAACGAGCCTTGGGAGTGTCAACTCACAACAAATCTTGCTGACGACTCTGAGTTTTTACCCAAGGAAGATTCTGCAAAAATTTGAAATTTTGTATTCTAAACCAACGTTTAGAAAGTTGTTTTTCACTACTGCTGTTGAGTTCCCAGCAGTCGCGCTTTTCGCCGCCCCACTCCATCCGGTTAATTGAAAATTCTGCCCAAGGTTCACCATCTGAGATTTCTCGTTCTATGCGCTCAAACCACATTTCATTCTCCTAGTTCAGAAATTTGAGTCCGGAAAAGCGCTACACAACCTTTCAGCCCCACTCTCGCAACCCAAGTACTTTGTGAGGATTATTTTTCCGCAAACGAATGCAAATCTTAAAGTCTTACAATCTGTGAGAAGCAAAGCTGTAACTCTGCCAATCACGATTCTGAGTAGATGTATTTCTTATATCCTCTTCGCATTCTTTACGTCTATATTGTTCATCAAAATTTTAAGAAAAAAAGTAGCAGATGAACTATCACCTGCTACTAGCAAGTGGTCGGAGAACAGTTATGGATTAATTTGTGTGAGCTAATTCTTTGACGCCGGGTTGCACATTCTTCACAGATTGTGCAAACTCTTTGAGAGCTTCTGTCAATCTTTGGTCAATTTCTTGATCAAGTTGCAGAGTGCCATCTTGTATTTGCAGTTGTTTGTCTACTGCATAAACACCGCCCAAGATGTACCGTGCTTTTAACTCAGACAACACGGGTTTCAGGGCATATTCAATTGCCAACAAATGAGCGAGTGTTCCACCAGTCGCAATGGGTAGCACAACTTTACCTGACAAAGCCCTTTGAGGTAGTAAGTCTAAAAACGCTTTGAGAACTCCCGTGTAAGCTGCTTTGTAAATCGGAGTGGCAATGATAATACCATCTGCTCTTTCTATAAGTCCTTTCGGCTGTTCTAGGGCTGGGCTATCGTATTGTCCATATGCCAAAACTTCAGCCGGTACATCACGAACAGAGATAATATCTGTTTGGAAACCTTCTTGCTGCAAAATTTTGGTGGAGTGTTCGAGAATACCGTAGGTTCTGGAAGGATGGGATGGACTACCGGCAATTGCTAAGATATTAGCCATATTTTTTTAAGCCTTTTTGCGTTCAAAACTTCTGAGTCCTGAGTATATACTACGAATGAAATTCCAGGAATTGAGCAACTTTTTTTTCTTTGAGTACTAAGCAATTTTTTTCGACTTTCTAGAATTCTATTCACTACTGTTTTCTAATCCACTTTCTAATCCACAGTGGTAGCTGTCTTTTGTTTGTCCTGCTGTTTGGGAAAATCCTGATTAGCAACAATCTCTCCGAAAGGACTCAAAACCTGCTGCTGTTCAACAACTGGCAGATTCTCTAACGGTAAACGCGGGAAGAGCAGTTCCGCGACTCGATAAGCTTCTTCTAAATGGGGATAACCAGAGAGGATGAAGGTATCGATACCTATCTGGCTATACTCCAACATTCTTGCAGCAACGGTATCGCGATCGCCTACTAGGGCAGTTCCCGCGCCACCTCGCACTAAACCAATCCCCGCCCACAGGTTGGGGCTAATTTCTAAGGCTTCTCGGCTACCATTGTGCAATTGCCCCATACGGCGTTGCCCTTCGGAGTCCATACGAGCATAGGCGTTTTGTGCTTTGGCGATCGCCTCCTCGTCCACATACCGTATAAGTTGATTGGCGGCTTCCCAAGCTTGGCTCTCGGTTTCCCGTACAATGACGTGCAGGCGAATACCAAAGCGCAATTTCCTTCCCTCTTCTTCTGCCAGTCTGTGAACAGAGGCAATCTTCTGGGCAACTTGAGCTGGTGGTTCACCCCAAGTCAGGTACACATCGACGTGTTTGGCTGCAATGCGCTGGGCTATAGGAGAAGAACCACCGAACCACAATGGTGGATAAGGGTTCTGGACAGGCTGAAAGAGTATCTTGCCTTCTTGGATGTCCAGATACTCACCCTTGAAGTTAGCCACTTCACCAGCCGCTATCTGCCGCCAGACTGTCAAAAACTCATCCGTTAATTTGTAGCGGTCATCATGACTCAAGTGCAAGCCATCTCCCGCTAATTCCACTGGATCGCCACCAGTGACTACATTAATCAACAAACGTCCATTGGACATGCGGTCAAACGTTGCTGCCATTCTTGCTGCCACCCCTGGTGACATCAACCCCGGACGGATCGCCACCAGAAACCGCATCTGACTGGTATGAGTGACCAAAGTTGACGCCAAAACCCAAGCATCTTCACAAGAACGACCCGTAGGCAGCAATGCCCCCGTGAAGCCCAAGTGATCTACTGCTTGTGCAATTTGGCGCAGGTAAGAAAAGCTAACTGACCGTCCGCCTACGGAAGTGCCCAGATAGCGCCCATCGCCATGAGTTGGGATAAACCAAAGAAGATGCATGATCCCTATTTAAAGTAGCTGCAAAATGCTTATTCTATACTACTGTATATTAGTCGATTAACCGTAATTAATTGGAGTATTAACATAAAACTATTGCACAGCCTCCGAAGTCAGGCAAGACTTCTTGAAAAACAATGTGGATACTGCTGTACGTCTTTCCTTACAAGGATGTTGTTCTTAAGCACAGAGGTTCACAAGTATTGTCGCGATCGCACAGAGTACCCGCTTGGCGATGGCACAGAGTGCCCGCTTTGCGAACGCATGATTGTGCTGCGCTACGAGTGCGATTGCATGATTGCACTGCGCTCCGCGCAATCGCGCAAAGTACACTGTCACTAATTCAGTAGAATTACCGCATTTTTGTTAAAACTTGTAGTATTTTGAAGCTGTTACTGGGAATGTAACCAGGAAAAATATGCGAGTAGGCTGTAGGCTGTAGGGAAAATTCCATTGCAGTCCTTCGCTCAAAGACAACCAAAGATATTTCATAAAATGAAATGTGTTTTAGGAAAATATGAACAACAACCAACTTGGAGAAAGCGACCTCAAGGTTTCGGAAATTTGTCTGGGTACCATGACTTTTGGGCAGCAAAATACCATTGAAGATGCCCATCAGCAGCTAGATTATGCTGTCGCCCAAGGAATAAACTTTATCGATACAGCAGAAATGTATCCGGTACCACCCCGTGGCGAAACTCAAGGGAGAACTGAAGCTTATATTGGAGAATGGCTGAAGAAGCAGCAGCGAGATAAATTAATTATCGCTACTAAAATTGCAGGACCTGGTCGTGCTATTAAATGGGTGAGAGAAGGAGCCACAAATATTCAACGCGATAACATTAAACAAGCAGTAGATGATAGCCTCAAGCGTTTACAAACGGACTACATCGACCTCTACCAAATCCATTGGCCCGACCGTTATGTTCCCCTGTTTGGACAGACAGAATACAATCCAAAATTTGAGCGTGAAACTGTTCCCATCGCTGAACAGCTAACAGTTTTTGGTGATTTAATTAAGGCAGGTAAGATTCGCTATTTGGGTTTGAGTAATGAAACTCCTTGGGGAGTGTCTGAGTTTAGTCACGCGGCTAAACAGCTAGGATTACCTAAAGTTGTTTCCATTCAAAATGCTTACAATCTGCTCAACCGCGAGTTTGATAGACATTTAGCAGAAGCTTGCTATCGTGAAAATATTAGTTTGCTAGCTTATAGTCCTTTAGGATTTGGTTTGTTATCAGGCAAGTATATTGATGGTAAAAAACCAGAGAATACACGACTCACACTGTTTCAGAACTTTGGACAGCGATATTTCAAGCCAAATGTGAATGAAGCAGTAGCAGCTTATGCAGAAGTTGCCCGTAAACATAACATCAAACTGGCACAACTAGCGATCGCATTTGTTCGGAGTCGTTGGTTTGTCACAAGTACAATTATCGGTGCTTCAACCATTGAACAACTTAAAGAAAATATAGAGAGTGTTAATGTCGTTCTTGACAAAGATATTTTGGCAGAGTTGGATGCTGTTCATACTCGTTATCCCAACCCAGCACCGTAAGCAATTCATAAGGTACGGCATTCAAAATTCAAGCATATAAGTAGACAGTAGAATAGGGTGTATTAGAGGTGATTTATCCGTCCTAAATTCGAGACTGGCTACTAACTAAAGGACGAACGATGAAATATAAAGGGTAAATACTTTATACTTTATAGTTCTTCTACCAACTTTCGATGTACTTAGGCAAAACCATGCCAACTAACCTGATCATTTTCATTGCTGCACTCATTGTCGCCTGGTTAGTCTTCCGAGCTTTGCTCAGTCTGCTGCAAACAGCCATTAGTACGGCGATCGCCATTTTTGTGATTGTCGTTATCTTAATGGCTTTTGGTTTCAGTCCCCAAGATCTGATGCGAGAAATCGCCAACCTACCTCAAATTTTTAGCCAATTTGTCACGGAAGTGAGGAAAATACTAGGATTGTAATTTACGAGTATTTGTGGGAGGAGCAGACGGCATTGCTGTCCATTTTTTTGCTGCTGAATTGGAATTTTGATAGAAAACTTTAGTCTTTCTATAAAATTTCACAAACTATATCGAATTACTATAGCAATCCTAAATCATAAGCCCTACGGGCACGCTACGGGGAGGCGCTGCTTGACGTGCGCTTAGGTGAGAAACAAGATCCCGGACTTCTCAAAGAAGTCGGGGATCTGCGGCTTTCAATTCTCACAAAGAAAGCGGAGGATTGCTATATATGTCCGCTGACCCCGATAGCACCCCACAGTCCGTTAGCGAGGAGGGGAAATTTCTCCTGTTTGCTAATTGCCAATGCGATGACACAGAGGCGGGTGGTCGGTGCGATTGGCTTTGCCACAGAAGCGAATCGCGATTGGCTTTGCCACTGCCCCTTGGGCAATCGCGCCGGGCGCGGGCACTCCGTGCCATCGCACAGATGGCGAGTCATTTGAACCGGAGCAACGCTTACGCTCACAGGATTTGAGTTATTCTTTAAATAAATATTAGTTGGCATTTTGGCAACTGCGCCAATTTTATGAGCAGTATCGTAGGTGTTAATACGTTCTTGCACAAAAAATCACACGGCACAAGGCTAAAACCTCCTCTTACCGGTGAGCTACCGGGTCTTGTAATGCACGACTCAATATGAGTGCCAGCCCTATGCAGTCGTGGTTTTATACCCCCTAAGTGATAGCTTAGGGGTTTTTCTTTTTAAAAATTTTCCTTAGTTATATTACTTATGTTTATTGTTATATTGAACACTCAACTAAGAAATATTAATGATCATAAGTGGATCAAGAATTTCGTGAAGTACCCTAAGTTCCGCTACGCTTCACTTATGACATGGAAAATAACCCAGCGATGCTGAGTTAAAGATAGTAAAGAAGGAACCAATCTTATGGCACACTTATTTGAACCCCTTACAATTCGCGCAGTCACTTTTCGCAACCGGATTGCTGTTGCACCAATGTGTCAGTATTCCAGTACTGATGGATATGCCAATGATTGGCATTTAGTTCATTTGGCAAGCCGTGCGGTTGGCGGTGCGGGTTTAGTGATCACAGAAGCGGCTGCGGTGGAACCGCGAGGACGCATCAGTCCTCAAGATTTGGGGATTTGGTCAGATGCACATATTGAGCCACTTGCAAAAACCGTAGAACTCATTCACAATTTGGGTTCTATTGCAGGGATTCAACTCGCTCATGCAGGAAGAAAAGCCAGTACAGCACCACCTTGGGAAGGTGGAAAAGTCGTCGATGAATCTGCTGGCGGTTGGCGTCCTGTGGTTTCTAGCAGTGCGATCGCTTTTACTGAAAATCACCCTGTTCCAGAAGCATTAAATAGCGAAGGAATTGCACAAATTATTCATGCTTTTGTGCAAGCTGCAAAACGCTCTGTGGAAGCTGGATTTAAAGTGATTGAAATTCACGCGGCTCATGGCTATTTATTGCATCAATTTCTCTCGCCTTTGAGCAATCATCGAGAGGATGAATATGGAGGTAGTTTTGAAAATCGTACTCGTTTGTTAAGAGAAGTTGTCAGGGGGGTACGAGAAGTTTTGCCCGAAGGTTATCCTCTTTGGGTGAGAATTTCAGCAACAGATTGGGCAGAAAATGGCTGGGACATAGAGCAAAGTATAGCGCTTGCAGATAAACTCAAAAATCTGAGTGTCGATTTAATTGACACCTCAAGTGGTGGTACTTTACCAAAGGTTAATATTCCTTATGGTCCTGGTTATCAGACTCAGTTTGCTTCCAGAATTCGCAATGAAGCAAATATTTTGACTGGCGCTGTAGGTTTGATTACATCACCAGAACAAGCTGACCATATTATTCGCACTGGTCAAGCAGATGTTGTATTACTTGCGCGAGAATTGCTACGCAATCCTTACTGGCCATCATATGCTGCAAAAACGTTAGGAAAAGATCAAGTTTCGCCCGTTCAGTATGAGCGAGCATGGCTTTGAATTTCCAAAACTATTTTCAACAACAAATTCTACTTTTCCAGAGTACCATCTGACAGGCTTTGAGATATTCTGTGGCATAGCCCTACCTACTATTTGTGGTTTAATCATTTGAAAAGGGCTGTAAGGTAAAGATAATGACAGAAATAACGCGCCGCAAATTTATCGCAACTGCTACCCTGGCGACGGGCTTTGCCCTCGCAGTGCAACCTATTTATGCCCAAGTCATCACCACCGATGCCAAGGGGTTGGTAGCTGGTGCGGTGAAAATTCCCGTCAAAGATGGGGAAATTCCTGCCTACAGAGCCATGCCTGCTACTGGTAAAAATTTCCCGATAGTCCTGGTGATTCAGGAAATCTTCGGTGTACATGAGCACATTCAGGATGTCTGCCGTCGTTTTGCTAAGTTGGGGTACGTGGCGATCGCTCCGGAATTGTTCGTGCGTCAAGGCGATGTCTCGAAGTTAAGCAGCGTAGACGAAATTCGCCAGGTGGTCGCTAAAGTGCCAGATGCCCAGGTGCTGTCGGATCTTGATGCCACGACGGAGTGGGCTGTGAAGTCCGCTCAGGGTAATGCCGGTAAGTTGGGGATTACGGGCTTTTGCTGGGGTGGTCGCATTACGTGGTTGTACTCCGCACACAATCCCAAGGTTAAGGCAGGCGTAGCGTGGTACGGGCGACTGGTGGGCGATGCCACCGAACTAACACCCAAACATCCCGTTGATATTGCGTCTACGCTGAAAGTCCCCATTCTCGGACTCTACGGCGGTCAAGATACGGGCATTCCCCTGGATACTGTGGAGCAAATGCGCGATCGCCTGAAGTCCAGCAGCAGCAAATCCGAAATCATTGTCTACCCCGATGCACCCCACGCTTTTTTTGCCGATTATCGCCCCTCTTACCGCGAGAAAGAAGCTCTTGATGGCTGGCAACGCCTCCAGGCATGGTTTAAACGGCATGGCGTGTAAGTCTAAAGAATGAACTGCTCCAGTTGATTTTTCTTTACAGGAAAAGCGCTTCAGCGGAGAATACGAGCAGCGCTGAGCATCAGGGGCGCTGTGAGTAGCAGCAAAAGTGTGGGCAGACCAAAATAGATTCCTGCGTAAATGGCGTTAGTAGCGCGTGTCTTGGTATGGTCGATACTAAGCCAAACATTCATCACGCCAAGATTAATGATCCCAAGCACAAAGTGTAGGGCTAGCACGGCGATCGCAAGACCGACAATCCAGCGCGTTGCTAAGTTCAGCCGTTGCCCCCAAACAATAACGACTAGTATGAGTGCAGCTGCGAGAGCAAGCCAGCGCATGAGCATTACAGGCAAGAAGATGATGACAGCTTCATTGGCAGTGATTCCAGGGTGTTTGACACTCCTCGCCCTATAAGGGCGAGGATTCTTTCATCACGGGGAGCGCAACCGCTTTACCCTCAGAAAGCATGCAAGACCCGTGTGCCCCACGGCTGCAAGTCCCCGTATGAGAACTACTTGAGCGGCGGCGACATCTCTGTCGGTTGTATAGCCGCAATGGTGGCATGAGTGAACACGCTCAGACAAGTCTTTTTTCCCAGTCTCAGTGAGGCAGTTGGGACAAATCTGGCTAGTCTTTTTGCTATTAACTTTAAGAAAGAATACACCGCGTTTGCGGCAACACTGTTCCAGTACTTGAAAAAACTCACCCCAGCCAGCATCTAGACAATGCTTACCTAAAAAGCCGCGAGCTAGTCCCTTGAGGTTCAAGTCTTCTACAAATATCATTCCTGCCCAATCACAAAGATTGTGGGACAGGAGCCAGTGATAGTATGCCCTTACGTTAGCGATACGCTCATGCAATTTACTCACCTTAAACTGTGCTTTCTTACGGTTGTTTGACCCAAAAACCTTTCTTGATACACTGCGTTGCAGCAATTTAAGCTTGCGTTCGAGCTTCTTGAAAGGTCGTGGATTAGGGAACAACTTTCCGTTAGAAACAGCAGCAAAGTGACTTATTCCTACATCAATTCCAATCGGTTCTCCATGAGGGGTTATAGATGGAACTTCAACATTCCATTGTAACGTTATCATGGCGTACCAACCACTCACACGACGAACTATTCGTACCTGCCCTACTTTGGCATCACTTGGAATCTCTCTAGATTGACGGAACTTAACCCATCCTATGACTGGAAGTTTGATACGGCTGTTTTCTATTGATCCAGCGCTCATTTGCGGAAAAACAAATGACCGCATCGTTCCCACTTTTTTGAATCTGGGAAAGCCGTGGTTCTGTTCCCACATACTAACAAACGCTTGCTCTAGCCTTCTGAGCGTTTGTTGCAAAACCTGAGATTGCACTTTCTGCAAAGCTGGACTAGTTTTTCTATAAGCCGTCAATGACTTGCACTGATTGGCATAAGTTGGGCGTTTGCTATCTGCCGGAATAATGTATTCTGACGCCCTGTGAGCAAGCATTTATCTGACAACTACGAGATTTAAACCAGTCCTTGCGCTCAGCTAGAGCATAGTTATAGACACGACGGCATTGTTCCAGCCAGTCGGCAAAAATGGTTGTTTGTTCCGCTGTCGGCTTGAGTTTGAATTCGTACGTCAGGCTAAACACTCGCATCACCTCCTTTGTGTATCATACATTTTTTTAATAAATGCGGCTCCATTTCTTAAATCCTTCCGAGACAAACAAAAGCCGCCCTAGAAGGGCGGGGCTTTAGACCCAGTTTTTTGGTAAATGGGGAGAGGGGCAACGACCACAAAAGCAGCAGGGCGGTGGTGCCAAGCGTTGCAAACCAACAACTCCAGAAGAGAACTTGTTCCATGATACTTATCGATTAGGCTATCAATATAGACTAGATAGACTAGTCAGGAGTGCGAAACTTGAAACCATTACATAGTTAGGAGTACGACGGGCATAGCCATCGCACAGTTTGGCTGGATGACCCCGACTGGCGAGAACAGGTAGAGGATGCGTTTAAGCACAGTGCATCGGTTTCGCTGATAGCGCGTCATCATGCTAGAGGAGATTTGAAGTCAGCGATTTTGAGTTTGGCAGTGGAACTGATCGAAGTTGGGTTTTTGCAGGTTTACCTTTTAATGAAGGGGGTGCAGCGCCATTCGCAGGGGTTTGCGGTGAGGTTGCGGGTGCGGGAGACGGTGCAGCGAATAATTACACTTAAATTTAGATAAATCTTGTTCTTTATAAACTTAAGTAAAATTACCGCGTTATTTTTATGACTGGTTAAGTTAAGCTTTTTGGCAGCAAACATTTACTAATGTAAAGAATTAACCAGTATGTTATCTTTTTCAATCGGTGAAGTAAAAAATGCACTAGCCAAAGCTCTTGAGTGTTTGCCTGATTTTAGTCAGATGAATCCTTTTCAAAAGGGAAAAGTTATTAGACATCTCCGAAAATAGACAATAGTAATCTATAACTGACTTTCAGGGGTGCGATCGCCAAACGCAAATTCATCAGTTTCTACGGTATAATGGGTTTTTGAGATAGTTACTATTAGTAACAAGTGAAAAAAAAGTAGTTTCAGAAAAAATTTTGCGGAGCGAGTCTAGCCGGAAGCTGGTAATATTAGCGCTCCGATTCGTAACCTGACTAATCCACAAATAGTCAGAATCACCTGCTCATATTTTTGAGGATTCAATCGAAACCTTTCCTGAGCGACCCGAAATATTTTCATTAACCGAATCATATGCTCAACTAAGATTCTTTCTTGTGATAACTCTTTATTTTTTTGTTTTTGTTCGATGGTAAGTTCTCTACTTTTCGACTTCTTCTGCGGGGTTTTAATTGATGGTTCTCCTATATACCCCTTATCGCCGTTAAACCGTTGTTTTGAGTCAAATCCTTTTTGGCGTTCTCGGAATAAATTTATATCACTTTTTGGTCCTGGTTCACCTGCAACTACATCAACAATATCCCCTCGATCGGGTAAAACAATTAACTGATTTTTTAATGTATGATTTTTCTTTTTACCGGAGTAATACTTTTTTTGCTTCTCATACTCTTTTGGTCTTTCTCTGGGCTGCTCACAGCTATCTACTATTAACTCAAACTCGGTTAACAGTTCTTTAACAATTTCGTAGTCACTGGCGTTTTTTTTACCTGTTCAAGCAAACTGCATGGTAGCAAGTCTCTCAAGAGTGGAAACCAGTAATTAAATGTATCATTGGCAGTCGTTTCACTCACTCCAAATTGAATGCCTAACAATTGAAATGTAGTTAAATGCCGCAGATATATCAAAGTTAGGAGTACTTGCTCTTCGATAGATAGCTTGACTTTCCGACCACCGCCTTTATTTATAATTCTAACTTTCTGCGCTTCCATTTCTACAAGACGCTCTTTGTGTAATGCGTTCGCGTAGCGGCGGCTTCCGCATCGCTTGCTTGATTAGTTGCTCTAGTTGCTCGTACTTTAGACCCACTAATCGTTGTGTATCCTGACGATTCTGTTCAATGTACGCAGATATAGAACTCATGTTCTTGTTGTCATAAAAGATTGTTGATTCTTATTTTAGTTGAGTTTTTTATATTTCGGAGATGTCTATTGATTTAACCTTTAAATCAATTTTGAAGGATTTAATGACTCAGTTTGGAATGAAGCCAGGTATAGATTATGTAGATAATTTGGGCGATAATGAGCCTGCAACTGATTTTGTAGCTTTATCTGAAAACGCAGACCAACTGATTACAGGTTTGATGGAAGGAAAGATTATTGCAATCAGTGCGTATGTTGCCACGAGTAAGTTAGGTAAACAATATGAAGTCAAAGCATATTTTCGCCGTAAGACAGCAGCTTAAACTATACCCAGCTTCCAAGCTAAAAATCCATCAAATACTTCAATAATTTTATAGTCACAATATTCACAACATGGAATCCAAGTTTTTTGAAAGTGGTAACTATATATATGAATGCAAAACTTCTCCTACCAATATGGAAGGTGATTTTGATACGGGTTATTTAAAACAATCAATTAAAAAACTCAGACAACGCTGGGGTAGAGGAAATCTTCCAAGCGGCTACCGTTACGTATTCCCAGTTAATTATATTGATGCTGAAGGTATTAGCCTTATCAAAAATTTGGAGAAGGATTATCCAAGCGTAGATATAAAGTATTATGACTGCGAACAAGTTCAAAAACTTTTGATAAGTTTAGATAAAGTTGGTAATTTGAAGTCATTGGTTGATTATATCAAGCAAGTAAGAGGTAAATAAAAATGTCTCAAGAATTATGTTTTTATAAACAAAAAATACTCACAGATAGTGCCATTAAAATTCTTTCAAAAGAAGAAATTTATGAAGCGGTTAAGGCATCATTAGCAAAACGAAATTTAGATCATGAAACTGATGTGCGAGAGCGACTCTTTCAAGAAGTTGAACTAGCTCAGCTTGAAATAAGTGCTTATTATCCAAAAATTGAGACTTTATTAGAGGACATTAAGTTTATAGCACAATCGAGATTTTTCATGATGAATGAAAATATTTGGATAGCTATTAAAGTTTATATTATTTCTCAGTACTTAAAAACAAATAATGGCATAAAAATAGATATTGAAAATAGTAATAAAATTGACCAGCTTATTAAAAAACTGAAGCAGCAAAATCCTAAAATAAGTGATGATTACTCAAAATTAAATAAGTTATATAAAAAAAACATACTATTTGTTAATATTCAATAGTTAATAATCAGGGTAACTTATATTGGTTGTTTAGTAACAATGCCCTCCCACTACATCCACTCCCGCTTAAGCACCCGTCAAACCCTCGACTTACTGCAACCAATCTTCGTCACCTAACTGACCAATTGCAGTCAGTGCGTGTGGCTCGTTTTTGCCTGGATATCTCGTATCCTCGTTATCGATAACACCATCAAAACTTCCTGTACGTAGAATTATCTGAGAGTTGTGCGATCGCTGCGAAGGCGGGCACTCCGTGCCATCGCACTCACCCACAACGCTCTTATGTCGATTCTACAATTTTCCTGCCAGAACTTCCACCTGTAAGGACTTCAAGCTACAAAAAGTGCAACTTGTAAGCGCAAGCGAACAAAAGATATCTTAAAGTGCCGGGAGTACAGCCCCCTGATACTTTTCGTTGATGAACTGTTGGCCCCTACATTCTTGATTGGAACCCTTTAGGTGCTAAAACATTCATAAAGGAATCATAATTACCTCTGTTTACAGAATGCCGAAAAGAATCTCTCTTGGGTTCCTGCTGCTATTTTTGGGCACCCAGGTAGGTATTACCGCCCTAAAACCAGTTCAAGCACAAACACCAGCTGTACCAACAGAAACCACCACAAAATCAATTTGTCCCGCCCAACTGGAAGCATCTGTAGATGCTGTGATCAATCGTCCTCAATTCACTCGGGCGCGTTGGGGGATTTTAGTACAACCTTTGTCTTCTACTCAAACTCTTTACAGTCGGGATGCCCAAAAATACTTTACCCCAGCTTCCACAACTAAACTGCTGACAACAGCTGCTGCACTACAGCAACTTGGTACAAATTTTCGCATTCGCACCTCTGTATATCGCGGTAGTAATGGTGTTTTGTATGTTGTGGGTAGGGGAGATCCCAGTTTGACAGATGCACAATTGGCAGCTTTAGCAAAGCAGTTGAAACAGAGGGGTATTCAGAGAGTCAATCAGTTGATTGCTGATGATACTTATATTAAAGGAGATATTGTTCACCCCTCTTGGCAATGGGAGGATATACAGTCAGACTACGGCGCACCTATCAACAGCCTCATTTTAAATCAAAATGTTTTTAATGTAAGACTTCTGCCGCAAACTGTGGGCCAACCTCTCAAAGTTATCTGGACTGATATCAGTGAGGATAGACAGTGGCAAGTTATTAATCAGTCGGTAACAACAGCAGAAAACCAACCAACATTCACTAATGTTACCCGTGATTTGAAAGGACAAACTTTACGAATTCAAGGGCAATTGGCAGTAAATTCTGAACCTGCGTTGGTTAGTTTACCTGTTCTTGCTCCTGCTGAATATTTCTTACGTCGTTTTCGTAGTACTTTGATTGCAGAAAAAATCCCTGTTCTACAGATGTTTGTGTCACCTACTAGTGTCAAGAATGAAGAAGAATTAGCTAATGTGGAATCTCCGCCACTATCCGAACTGCTCGCACTGACAAACATCAATAGTAATAATCTCTTTGCTGAGTCATTGTTGAGGGCATTAGCTATTAAAAAACCACCCCTTGAAAATCAAACTTCTGCTGATGCAGGTTTGGAAGTGATGAAGGCGACGTTAACCCAGATGGGAGTCGATCCAGTTGGTTACTCTGTGGTAGATGGTTCAGGCTTATCTCGTAAAAACTTAATCAGTCCAGAAGCTTTGGTACAAACTTTGCAAGCAATGGCGAAATCACCAGCAGCGTTGGTGTATCGTGCATCTTTACCTGTCGCAGGTAGAAGCGGAACTCTGAAAAATCGCTTTCAAAACACACCTGCTGAAGGTATTGTACAAGCAAAAACAGGCACGATGAGCGGTGTTGTTTCCTTGGCTGGATATGTGAATGCGCCCAGATATGGTCCAGTCGTTTTTAGTATTATGGTGAATCAAAGCGAACAGCCTGCAAGGGTTGTGCGGCAGGGAATGGATGAAATTGTGGTGTTATTAGCTCAACTACAAAATTGTTAAATCATTAATGTTAAATCACTGAGGCAAATCACCAAAGCGAGCCTCGCTTAGCGAGGAGCTTCGCTAACGCGATACCTTTGTAATATATCTTCTAAGTTTTGTGATCGCTGGCGTTCTGCCTCTAATTCTTGTTGTGCTTGTTCAGCGCGTTGCTTTTCTTGTTCTAACTGCGCGTTCACCTCAGCGTAAGAGAAAAATTTCCTACCATCAGGACGGTAAATTTGCAACTCCTCGCCCGACATATCAAACCGGATATTCAACCGAGGACTTACCCATGGCATTTCTCCAATTGCATCTAATCCATCATCTGTTCTTAACCAGCCTCTGAAAGTATTCTTGTCTGGATCGTAGATATAATATTCATCAACTCCATAGCGATCGTAAAACAGGAGCTTTTTATCCATCTCTGTAGAACTGTTACTGGGAGAGAGGATTTCAAAGACAACTTGCGGTGGAATGTTGTCTTCCTCCCATTGTTTATACGAACCTCGGTCTCCCTTTGGTCTACCAAATGCCACCATCACGTCTGGTGCTGTGACAATAGTATTGCGACCTTTTACCGGATACCATAACAAATCCCCAGCAACAAATACATTTGGATCATCAGCATACAGCCAATCGACATTTTGCTCAATCACCACAATCCAGCGGAACTGCTTGGTATTATCTGCCATTGGCTTGGCGTCGCTTTCCGGGTAAATAACTTCTGCTGGAGTTGTTGCTAGGGGTTGAGAAACCATAACCAAGCCCGTAACACTGAATGCTTTAAACCTACCACAATTTTAGCTAGGGTCGAGGGGAACATTACTGTTCCACCCCTCCCATCCGAAACCATGCTTGCACCTTTAGGGGCACACGGCTACGAGCGTGTGTTATCTCTTTGTCACTATTAGACTTCCTAACTTTATGACTTATAAAATTAGGTCGTCGATGATAGCATAGACGGTAATTATTTCAGTTAGCATAGACCCCTCCTAATTTTCTGACGGTCGGGAATTTTATTGTTTAAGTGAGCATCAGCGATTGCCCTTTGGGCACTGGCACCTTTGCAATCGCCCACAAGAGTAACTAGCAACTTGGGTTCTTACCAGATAAATGCTTATACAGGTCTACTTAATCTTTTGCCACAACGAAAATCCATGAGGAGGTGACCCGTGACCGAGGAGATCCAACAGCAAATTGCCCTACTCAACCAGCAAACAATTCAACTTTACCAGCAGGATGAGTACGATCAAGCGATAGAGATTGCCACTCGGGCCCTCAGCCTAGCTTATCAGCACCTAGACAAAGAGCATCCAGCCTTTACCGACAGCCTAACTTACCTAGCGCTTTTGTACACAACCAAAGGCGATTACGCAACTGCTGAAACATTCTACAGACAGGTACTAAAGATTCAGGACATAACTGTAGAGGAAGAACCTCTAGACATTGCCGACAGCCTAACTCGTATGGGGCTTTTATACACAGATTGGGACAACTATACAACAGCCGAATTGCTTCACAAACAGGCGTTGGAGATTCGGTGCACCGCCTTGGGTGAAGAACATCAAGATTTTGCTGACAGCCTAACTCACTTGGCGCTTTTACATACATCAAAAGGCGACTACGCAACTGCCCAAGCGCTTTACCAACAGGCACAAAGAATTTATCGCACAGTTTTGGGAGAGAACCATCCATACCTTGCCACCTGCTTGAACAACCAGGCAGAAGTGTACAAAAAAATGGGCAATTACTCGGAAGCTGTTCAGTGCGTAGAGCAGGCACTAGAGATAGAGCGTGCGACTTCACAAGAAAACGATCTGGAGGTTGCCATCAGCCTAAACAACTTAGCAGTGCTGTACCGAGATTTGAAAAACTATGATAAGGCAGTGCTATGTATGCAGCAGGCAATAGAGATAGAGCGTTCTATACTGAGAGAAGACGATCCAGATTATGTCACCAGTTTGAACAACTTGGCAATGCTGTACCGAGATTTGGGCAAGTACAAAGAAGCCGAGCCACTCTTGCAGCAAGCAATAGAGATTACTCGTATCACTTTTGGGAAAAATGATCCAGAGCTTATCCCCCTCCTTTACAACTTGGTAGATGTTAAGGAAGCAATGGGCAAGTACGTAGAATCAGAGCCACTCTTGCAGGAGGTACTAAAAATCCAAAGCCAGATCCTGGGGGAGAAGCATCCGGAATTTGCTAACAGTCTTAATAGCATAGCTGGATTGTACCGAGAGTTAGGCAACTACAAAGAAGCTGAGCGAATCTTACACCGGGCGCAGCAGATTCGCCGCGAAACAGTGGGGGAGACGCATTTGGACTTTGCCATTGGTCTGCACGACTTAGCAGTGTTGTATCAACAGATGGGCAATTATATAGAAGCTGAGCAACTGCATCAGCAATCGTTACAGATTGTACGTCAAACTGTTGGCGAGAACGATCCAATTCATGCTACTGGTTTGAGCAGCTTAGCAGTGCTATATCGAGAGTTGAGTCACTACGAAAAAGCGAAGCAGCTTCATCAACAGGTGCTGAAGATAGAGCAACAGACAGTGGGGGACGATCATCCAGAATATGCCACCAGCTTAATGAACATGGCAGGTGTTTATCAAGCAATGGGCAACTATGCCGAAGCTGAACAAGCTTATCAGCAAGCACTGGGAATTTTACGTCAGCTTCGGATGAATAAACACCCGAAGTTTGCCAACATCCTGAATAATTTAGTATCTCTATATGAAAATGTAGGCAACTATGCCGAAGCCATCCAGTCCTTGCAGCAAGTACTGGAGATTCGATACCAAACCTTGGGAGAACAGCATCCCGACTATGCCGCCAGCCTGCATAACTTAGCATACTTTTATCAAAGGGCAGGCAAATCTGCCGAAGCTGAACAGCTGTTGCAAAAAGTACTGAAAATTCGGCGTCAAACTCTGGGGGAAAATCATCCAAACTATGCCAGCAGCCTGGAGAATCTGGCACTTCTGTACGACAGTATCGGGAACTACGCAGAAGGCGAACAGCTTTATCAGCAAGCACTGGAGAAAACAGGCGCGGCTTTGGGAGAAAACCATCCAGGGTATGCCATCAGTCTAGGCAACCTCGCAAACCATTATCTGAGGGTAGGCAACTACACAAAAGCCGAACCTCTATATCAACAAGCACTCACTACAATTAACACTACTTTGGGGGAGAACCATCCGGACTATGCTATTACTCTAGGCAACCTAGCTGAACTTTACGCAGCAACAAATCGCCATACCGAAGCAATAAGCCTGAACGAACAGGTCGAGGCAATTAACGATCGCATGATTGGCCAGGTTTTCTCCATAGGTTCTGAAAGCCGACGAATGGCGTACCTCAGAAAGCTTCAGACTGAACTGGAAGCTTTTCTGTCACTGGTCTGTCAGTACCTTTGTCACTCTCCTGATGCGGTGCAGGCGGCATTAAATTTAGTCCTACGACGTAAAGGCATTGGGGCAGAGGCGTTAGCGGCTCAGCGCGACGCGGTGCTAGGGGGGCGGTATCCGGAGTTAGCACCAAAGCTGGAAAAGCTGACAGCTTTACGAATGCAAATTGCTCAGAAAACTCTGGCTGGACCGCCGAATCTGCAGGGGCTACAAGAACACAAGCAGATTTTAGCACAGTGGAATGCTGAGAAGGAGCCGCTGGAGGTTGAGCTAGCTCGTCAAATTCCGGAGATGAACTTGCAGCAGAAACTCCAGGCTACTGATTGGCAGGAAGTTGCTAAGGCACTACCTACTGGAGGGGTATTGGTTGAGTTTGTTCGCTCTCGCCTTTACAACTTCCAAGCTTTTCCTGCCCAAAGCAAGTCACGATGGCAGCCAGCGCACTATCTTGCCTTTGTATTGCTTCCTGCAACGCCGGAGCGTATCCAGATGCTTGACCTTGGGGAAGCCGAACCAATTGACCTCATGATTGCTACGTTTCGGGCATCAATCACTGGTCAGGCTGAAAATCGAAATACAGAAAAGGTTTTAAGAGAACTCATCGAAGTAGCAAATGTAAGTAGTGCATCTTCCCTAAGCTCTGCCCTAAGCTCTGCAATCTTTGAGCCATTGCGCGAATGCGGTTTGAGTGAAGCTGAATCTATCGAACAGATGATGGTTAAGATGAGGGAGTCGAACGCTACCGGGGCTTTTGATCGCAAGTTAACAGCCGTTGAAGTTATACAAAAGGTAAACAATAATATTGGAGTTGCCTTGCGAGCAGCGATATATGATCCACTGTTGGCGGTATTTGGCAATTGCCAGCGGTTGTTTCTCGCCCCCGATGGTGACCTGACTCGTTTGCCATTCGAGGTATTGCCCCTTGATCACACTCAGCGACTTATTGATGAGTACTGCATTAGTTATCTCGGCACTGGTCGGGATCTCCTGCGCTTTGGGATCACATTTAACGGGCACCCGACTGAACCTTTAGTAATCGCCGATCCAGATTTCGACCTCAGCACTGAAAAGCCGCCCACTTCTTGTGACATTCCAAAATCGTTTGGGCGACAATCGCGTGACTTGAACGGTAGGACGCTGCATTTCAAACACCTACCAGGTACGCGAGTCGAAGGCGAACAAATTTCTGCCATGCTTGGCGTACAGCCTTGGTTAGAAGGAACTGCCTTAGAGTCTCAATTGAAAGCTTGCCGTTCGCCCCGCATTCTGCATTTTGCCACCCACGGCTTCTTCTTAGAAGACCAAAAACACGAGCCGAAGCAAGAGCATTTCGACCCGATGGGTCGGTTATCAGGGCATGGATTAGAAAATCCCCTGCTGCGTTCAGGGCTGGCTCTCGCTGGTGCTAACACTTGGCTCAAATATAAGTCGCTACCACCAGAAGCTGAGGATGGCGTAATCACTGCCGAGGACGTTTCTGGTTTGGATCTTCTTAACACTGAGCTAGTAGTACTTTCAGCCTGTGAAACAGGTTTGGGCGAAATACACACTGGTGAAGGCGTCTTCGGATTGCGGCGAGCCTTTGTGCTAGCTGGGGCAAAAACGTTGGTTATGAGCCTCTGGCAGGTACCAGATCGGCAGACTCAAGAGTTGATGACAGACTTTTACACTCGGGTATTGCAAGGTCAACCCTGCGCTGATGCGCTGCGTGAGGCTCAGTTAGAAATGAAGAAAAAATACCCAAACCCTCTCTATTGGGGAGCATTCATCTGTCAGGGAGATCTTAACTCTTTGCGCGACTCCAAAAATTTCTGAACTTCTTCTTCCTGCCCTAGCGGTACACCTGCTGTGAAATAGGTGTGCAATGCTTGCTCCGCTTCGCTGAGAATTTCTTGCTCAACTAAAGCACGCAATGCATGACCCAGATAGTAGTGCGCTGCAACGTTGTTTGGATCTTGCTGAGTAGCAAAGCGGAGTTCATCGACTGCACGCGCCAACTCGCGTTTACTTTCATAAAGAACTCGACCAAGCCAATAGTGCGCTTCAGCTTTAAGCAAATTTTGTTGCCTATCGGTTACCTGCTCTGTTTCAGACTGTTGTTCAGATAACTTTTCGGTGGCTGACTTTAGTTTTTTAATACTTTCATCATACTTGCTCAGCGCATAATAGGTAATTCCAAGGTTCAGAAGAGCTTCTGGATCAAAGCCGTTTTGCTGTTCAATCAAGCGCTCAAGTGCCTTAATAGTTGTTTGGAGCGGTTCTTGCTCAATTTCTGCGATAAGTGCTTCTACATTTTTCTGTCCAAAAGAATTACTGAAAATGTGTTCCTCTAAATTTTCGCCGATAATTAACGCTTCCAAATCCGGATATTCCCGTTCGGAAATTTGTGTAAGCTTTTTATAATTTAAATCTTTTGAATTATGTTTATCCAAAAAACTAACTAAATTGGCTGTAAAATTATCATTTTTTCTGACTCTAATTGAATTTTTATAAATAGAAAAATGTCCAATTTGTAATTTTTCAGATTTTTTACAATGTTTAATTTGTGTATATCTTTTTACTACTTGAGCCTCGCGTGTAGAAGTGAAAGATTGTCGACCGCATGCAATATAACGTGCATTATTTTCCCCTTCACTTTTTGAAAACCAATAAGAATCAATTATTGTAACTAGATTAATATTTTGACCAGCTATTTGACTGAATTCATGCAATCCTATATCAGGGACTCCCAACTGGCGACTGTCTGCACTGACAATTGTGTGATAATCCTGAACAACTGAACCATAGCCAGAGAAATAAAAGAGGGTAGAGTGTATATCAGACTTATTTACTAAGTTTTTGAATGAAGCTATTATATTTTCTCGTGTTGCTTCATGATTGAGAAGTACTGTTATGTCTGTATCTTGAAAGCCATATTTACTAACTATAACTTCTTTGAGTTTATAAACATTGTCAATTGCATTTTCAATGTTAGGTATTTCTGTATTGTACTCTTGTATACCAACCAATAAAGCATATTTCTTGGATTGTTTTAAATTTTGAACTTTGGAAATAATTTGTAAAGCTTTCTTTTTATGTTGTTCATGCTGTACTATATCTAAATATTTTTTGTAAGTTTCAATGGCTTCACCAAATATCATTTCTTTGTTTTCTTGTACAAAGTTAGCTTTTCTAATTTGACCTTTTCCTAGTGAAAATAAAATGTTTGATTTTAATTTATTGTGCCTAGTCTGTTGAAAAGCTGTTTTTATAGTATCAAGGGCATGTTCATAATCTTCCTGCTCAAGAAAAGCATTTCCAATTTTATAATACAGAGTGGGAAATGGAACAGTTAGTTGCTTAACAGTCTTTTCATACAAATCTTGTAAATTTTTTTGGGTAAAAATTGAATAATTTAGGCGTTGGTTTAAATTAAATATTTCTGGACAGTAATATAACTTTGCCGTAAATAATCCTTGATTTTGTTTACCAATAAAAAGTGGTTGTTGTCGTGGAAATTTACTTTGAACTTTTTCTTTTACTATATAAAATACTTGACCTAATGTTATATCCTCTGACGCTTGCCAAAGTTCTTGAACCAAGAAATATGTAAAAGCTCCATTATGTTTCTTATCATTTTCTACTGTCTCGAAGCTAGATTCGTAGCTTTTTTGCCCAGGTGAAGCTCCCAGAATAAGGCTATAATCCTTATCTCGATTAACTAAATTTGCCAGTGTTAAACTTGAACAAGCATCCATAAGCAAGGTTTTATGTAAGGCAGGAATAGAAGTCATTAGATCATGTATTTGTCTACAACTTAATATAGGGATAGGCTCATCTGAATTAGAACGTACTTCATCAGCATGAGGATACCAACATCCCGCATACCTAGATCCCCCATGTCCACTGTAGTGGACGAGAACAACATCGTTTGGTTGAGCTTTCTTTTGCAAATCACGAAATGCAGCTTGAATACCCTCATAAGTCGCTTCATCATCAGCAAGCTTTGCGATCTGAAAATTATATTTTTTAGACAAGATCTCCTCCAAGTTTTGAATGTCATTTAAGCAACCTTTCAAAGAATTAAACCTTGAACCATCTTGGAATTGAGGTGTTTTTGAATAATCATTGATCCCAATGAGTAGGGCATAGCGTTTAATGTTTGCTGATGGGCTATGCCAGGAAATTAACTGTTCAATCCAAGCTGCTTTGTCATCGTCGGGCTGGTTTTTAAGAAATTGCTGAAGTGCTGCTATTGCGTTGTCAGGCTCGCTTTGCTTTGCATACGCCATTCCGAGGTAATATGCAGCATCAGGAACATTAGCTTGTGTTGCTTGCTTAAATTCCTCTATCGCTTGAGACAATGCTATTGCTTTTTTGTTGTCAGGCTCGCTTTGCTTTGTCTTAGCTATCCCAAGGTAAGATGTAACATCGTCAACTTCTTGTGTTGTGACCTCAAATTTCTGTATTCCTTTAGATAAATCACCGATCGCCATCCAAGTTAGACCAAGTTGCAGGTGAATGTTTGGCTTGTCAGTTTTGGAAGATAGCTTCAGTGCTTCTTGTAGGTGTCTACGGGCTGATTCTAAACAACTCTTATCATCAAGCTTCAATCCTAAATTATAGAGTTGGCAACCAAGCTCATAGTGTTCTTGGAAAGCGATTCTGGCTGTGAAGGCAATAGGTAAGTTACGGTCAAAAGTATATGTACCAATGCAAGGATGTTGCAAGTCGTTAGTATCGCGTTTAACGTTCTCACGTACATATTCAAACAGCTCTCCCACTGTCACTGTTCCATCACGTGGATTTCTGTCAGCAGCTCCCCGCATCCCTTCAAGCAGATAGTAAGTGAATACACCATGACCTTCCCCCCACCGTTTATCCTCTCGCGAAACTTGGTTTGCCTCGGCTGAAGTTAGTAATGCGAACCCTTTCTTTGATTCTTTGACTTCTTGGAAAGAACGGTTGATTGCACCAGAGTTATCACTTGCACTTCTGATACCTTTTTCACTGATGCCTGCACTGTGGCAAGTATCGGCAATGATAATGACACGTTCCGCCAACAAGTTCTCCTTGAGAGAGAGATTGATTTCTCTCATAGGTAGAGCAGTTCCAGAGATGTCTTTACAATCGGTATCGTGAGTTAGTAAATATAGATTGTCAGGACGATCGGTATCTGGTGCGCCATGACAAGCAAAATAGATCATAACAAGGTCTTCACGAGCAGGCTTTTTTAAGAAACTGCGAAGCGCTCGTGTGATATTGACAGTGGTTGCTTCTTCATTGATTAACTTGTGAATATTATCTTCTTTAAAACCACCTCCAAAGGGAGATTGTAGTAGCTTTGCCAGTTCTTCTGCATCGCGATGGGCATAGTTGAGGTTCTGAATTCCATCATCTTGGTAGTTGGAGATGCCAACAATAATTGCCCAGCGCTCCCCGTAGTTCAAGTTGGAATCTGGAAGCGCTACTCGCAAACTACGATTTTCAGACTTCGTAGATGGATTAATTTTCTTCTTGCCTGGCATAGCCGTATCCTTTCCTATATGAGTTCTGCTACATGAATTCTTGCGATAAAAAAGTATTCCAGCAAGAATGTAGAAAAGTTGAATAACAACAAAGCTAGCTATCCTTACTGGAAAGTCTGCTAATGCTGAAGCATTAAATTATTTAGTGATGGTCAGAGTAACTTGCTTTGTAGTCCACTCACGGCTAGGAGATGCTGCTACTGTTAACTTTCGATTCCTAGGTTGCTCATCATCAATTGCAGCTAACAGCGCTTCCAAAGGGTTCCCTGCTCGAGTTGCAAATCCTTTAGATTTAAGCTGCTCATCGAGCGATGGAAGCTCTAACCATCGGAAGTTAGTTGAACCCACTGCTGCAAAGACTTTTACTGTATTTTCTACTTGATTGCCATCTCCTTCAATTGTGGGCTGTAAGGGGATATCCTCTTTCTGACCGGGGTCAAGTGTGATAAACAACTCTCCTTCTCTTTTTGGGTGAATCTGCTCAATTGTCCAATTAGACTCTAAATTTAGTACGGCAATATTGAGAGGCTGAGATGAATTATTACGAATGGATAGAAAGATATGTTCGCTAACCTTCACCTTTGGTTTACTAGAATCGTCAAACAATTTTAACTGAGACTTTTTAGGAATTGGGTCGCCCAACTCATAACTATCAGATGTACCTAGCCATTCAACTGCTAATTTACCTGCCAACGGTGAATCTCTGTCGGTATTATCTAACTCTGCTGTCGCATGATACTTTGCTAGATGAACAAGACGTTTTATAATTCTTGCAGGTGCATTCGGCTCGCCAATCTTTATAGCTGGTTGAATGTTTTTGAAGGGTACCCCTGTGCGATCGCAAATCACATACTCACCAGCTGCGTTTAACCTAACCTGGTAGTCGATTGGATCTCCGTCTTCGTCTTTTTTGGTGGCTAACTCAACCCATCCATTTTCTTTGAGAGCGATCTCGATAGCTTGCAAAGCAGCTTTTTGATTGGCGTATACCTGAGATGGTAACTGTTCTGGTGGGAGTTCATCAAGCCAAACCGTCTTCACAAGGTTTACTGAAGCAGAAATCAAAACCGCCTGATCCCCTTGTTCGACTTTCAGTTCTTTTCCTTCAATCGGTTCAAGTTTACACAGAGATTCAGTTGCTCCACGTTGAATAATGCTTGCAATCGCAACCCGGCTTTCTTTTTTTGTGAGATCAATTGTCCCACGAGGGCAGATAGCAAATTCGGCTCCCTTACCTACGCCAGTTGCTTGACCCGCACCTATCACCGCCTGTGTTTCCCCCGTTGCTGCGTTCAGTTCCACTTTTAACACAGGAATAGCATATACAGTCTCAGCAAACTCACTACCGAATATCTCACGATTGCCTTCACCCATCAGCATGGGAGTTTGCTGAGGAAACTGGCTGTGGATCTTAGCATTAATGCGATCGTACAAATCCTTATAAGTTTGCCCAGGATTTTGCTGTCTCAGAGTATCCAGCAACCAGTAGGTGAGTGCGCCATTAAACTCTTTCGTCTCCCGATTGAAGGCGTACTCATAAGCTTCCTCATTAGGACGACACGCTGCTAAGACAACGTAGTCTCTAGATTCTGGCAAACCGCTCGCTTTCAAACCACGGGTTCCCTGCTCAGTTAATGATTTCCAGGTTGCTGCTAAAGTCTCCAGAGGTGCTACAAGTTCTTGACCAGTTAGGAAAGGCTTATCATCAACCACATCCATCCCTCGGATTTCTGCTTCACCCCTGGTTGCTCCTCCGGAGTGACAGCAATCCAACACAACCGTGACAGTTAGTTTTTTATCGACTAACTCCTTCAACAGTTGTGCTAGCTCAAGGTCTCGCAGATACTGTCCTTCTGAGGTACCAAGATCCGTAGGGACTAGTCCTTCATCAATACCATCCTCACCTTTGATGTCTTTGAAAACTGTCTTTGCCCGTCCACCATGACCAGAGTAGTGAATGTAGACTTGCGCTCCTTCTGGAGTCATTTCGCCTAGTTTCCTGAAACTGTCTACAATATTCTTACGTGTGGGTAGTTCGTTAGATGGTTCCAAGGGTTCATATTCATTATTATGACTTGTTGAAGCTGTCAGCTTCAGAATTTGTGTTTCTGGAACTTTCCGCATTTGTTTTAAGAAAGCTTCCACATAATTAATATCCCGCACACATCCGCCAAGACTCTTGTAGTATCTGCCATTAGGCAACCTGTTGGGCATATAGCAATCAATGCCTATTAACAACGCATACAAGTTTGGTGTTTGCTGAATTTGTTCGCTCATCTTGACTCCAATACTTTTTTGGACTTTTGACAAATGCTTAGCTTATTAGACATCTCCGAAAAATGCCAATACCTCTCCTAAGTCCCACTGTTGTTTTTTACTTCAAAACCTTTTTTAGTTTTTCCAGAAAAGCTGTTAGTAAACAACACGAATTTAACGGTATGCATCATTTACCGCTTTTATCAAGGCTAGAACGCCATGCTGGTGATTATAGGGCAATACCGTTCAGTTAAGCGCCAAAGTCGTGTAAATTAACCTTTTAGAGGCTCATATCTTGCATCTATCCGTACAAACCTCCGTCTAGTAAAAAGCAGCGCAATAAAGCTACATTAACCCAACTTGCGGGTAATGAATGACAGGCTGATTCTAGAGTGCGATTGCTCACATCTTGCACCTATGCGTACAAAGCCGTACAAGCTAAAAAGATGTGCAATAAAGCTACATGCTTTTTTTGGCTTTTATCCTTAAATAAAGGACTTATGGTTTAATACTGAGTTATTAATTACCATTAATTTTTCTTGGTGCAAGATGTGAGATTGGCTTTGCCACTGCCCCTTGGGCAATCGCGCCTTGTGGGTAGAACAAGCGAAGTGTCGTCCGAACCATCGTTAGTTCCAGCCAAGGGTCATAAGCAACGGTCAATGAAATCAGAAGCCTACACTGTACCTGTACTCAGGGAGCGTGTAGGTAGTTCACCTGAGGAATCGTGACAAGTTAATTGATTATGAAACTTAATTAATCACTATTTTTTCAATAATTCCCTAAAAGAGCGCAAACTGTAATTCAAGACTTTTCCCGTATTAAATAGTTGATATCCAGCAAATAATAAAGCAGAAGATACAAGAATCGCAAAAAGATTAACTGACGCGAAGACATTGCCGGTAAACAGCATGAATGCGATTCCCAGCCCTATCAAAACCCATCCTATATTACGATTTAAATGCCGTTGGGTTAAGACGATAACCCCTGTAACAGATAACAGCACACCAGGAATACGTACAAACAGACCAATGTGAGTATTCGCAGATATGATCACAATCCCTGCAATCATTAGCACTAAACCAACAAGCTTGCTGGGACGATCCACTTGGGGTTGTTTGTTGTTCTCAACAACCTGAGGCTGCACAATCTCAGGCTGCACGATTTTAGCCTGAATGACTGTAGGTCGATGAATCGGTGTGGAATGAGAGGTAGAAACAAAATTTTGTTTATGTTGAAATATAAAAGTTACCTTTTCTTCCTGACCTAGGTCGATTTTATCTCCTATGTTGAGGGGATAGCGCTGTTTGGGCTCTAGCTTGATATTGTTGAGAAAGGTTCCGTTGGCGCTTTCCACATCAATAATATAGTAGGTGCTTTCTTCTACCTGAATCTCTGCATGCAGCCGAGAAACAATATCAGCATTTGGCAAAGCTAAAACATTGATGTCCGGGGCAATTTGGTCATTTGGCTTACCAATGCGAATGACAGCGAGATTCGGTGGTAACTCAAAAGAGGTGTTAGTTTGAACATGAAAAAGCTCTAAACTTAGCCCTGTTGTCTGTAATGTACTGAGGTTTTGCATGGCTTGCTTTTAGGCAGCAATTTTTCATTTTATCTAAATTGTCTTGTCTTGTGGCAAAAACGCTCGCGTGTTCATGCGACTTTTTATTGTCTCAATTATAATACCTATGGTACTTATTTCTAAAATTGTTCCAAACAGAATTTGAGATTTGATACTTCTGTATTCTTATCCTCATTGCTCTCAATATTGACGAGTTCATAAATATCTACAAAGGAAAGTTGAAAATCTATTGAAGAAAATGGCAACACTGCATCAAAAGATTCATACTCAGTTAGTGTCCAATTTCCTTGTACATTTTTGGTAAATTGCTCTATATAACAACTATCCTGGTCAATCACAATATATTCTTTAAATTCTAGAATTGACCGATAAAAGCGAAATTTATCTGCTTCTTTATGGTTATGAGCTAATTTTGACGAAACATGAATAATAACTGAGGGATTCATTACTGTGGTAGTGTCAGTTCCCTCATAGATTGGTTCTCCCTGAATGACCATCACATCTGGATAAGTGTATAGGTTATATCGCGGTATCCACAAGCGTATATCGTTGATAAAGACTCGATAGTTTTGTCCTCTCAGAGCAAATTTCAAGAAAGCATAAATATTACCTGCAATTTGATTATGATTAGTTGTACTCCCCTTCATGGGCAATATTTCTCCATAGCGATATTCACTTTTGTAGTCACATTTTTCCGTGTGTGATGGCATCTCATCCTGATTTCACCGAAGAATTCTAAATTTAAAATTCAGAATGCAATCAGTGGGGGCGTATGTTGGCAAAACTCATTCGCTAGTCGTACAAAATACAGACGCGCTGAATTCTGACTCCTGACTTCTGAGTACTTTCTTGCTCACTTAAGCTATACTGCCACGCTTTCTGGCTTCCTTGTAAGAAGTTCCTACATTTTTGATGCCAGCTTTAATCATTTGTCGTTCGAGGAGGGCAAAGAACCGCGCCTTATCCCCACCACGTACGACTGCTTGATTGTGCGCTTCGGCGATCGCCACTGGATAGCCATATCCTTTCTGCACTTGTCCTAGCATGAGTCCCAGTGCAGAGTCTAACATAGCTGTGTTCTCCACTACCCATGATGGTACTTCTATCCGGGCAATTTCGGTTCCCACATGCACGTAACAAAAGTAAATTTGTTGGTCTTCGTACAGTTCAAGAATGCGAACGTTACTGCGCCATAAGCAACCACGTTGTCCTGGTTTGAGTTGAGTGGACAAAAGAGTTGTATCTCGTAAAGGTTCAAAAACCTTGCAAGGGACTTTTTCTAGTTGATTCGGGCAAAAGCTGGCACAATCTGGTACTGTGTGGGGACAAGCTAAAAGACGCAAAAAGTTCATCCCTTCAACGTTGCGCGAAGCACTCACATAGCCCATGAAAGGAATTTGAGCTTCCCGCAACTTCCGCCAAGCTTCTAGGATAGGGGGTAAAATGTGAGCGCGTGCATCTAAGGGTAATTGCTCTAAAAACCAGTAAATCAAAGAACCATCCACCATTGCTAGCGTCGGAACTTCTTTTGTCTCCTTGTCTTCTTGTCCCCCTTGTCCCTCTTTTACGCTACAACCCAATTCTGCTAGCACAGTTGCTTCGCTGACTGTACGGCGGAAACTCATCCATTCTTCAGTACGAATACCCCACTTACGAGAAAGATATAAATCTTCTGTGCGATAAAATATCTCCGGCAAACTATCTAGAAGCGGGTAACGGTTTTGTCCGTAGTGTAAGACAACTCTACCCATGTTGAGAAGATAGCAGTAAGCAATTTCGTGGTGACTGGGGGATATTTGGGAACCATCGGTAGCAATGACGGTATGAATTTTCGGGGGAACTGGGAGATCAATGCAGGTGTTGAGTGGTTCTATGGGGGTTGCATTGGCAAACAAGATGCGATCGCGCCATTTTTCCTGTCGCTGTACTAACTCTTCCTGACACTCTAAAGCGTTTTGAAAATGTTTTTGAGCCAATTCTAAACGCTGGCGACTAGCAACCGCCTCTTGCGTCAGATGTTGACTCAAACCCTGCATTTGTCCGGTGATTTTAGTAAGATCAAGCATAATCGTAAGTCCTGAGTTTTGAGCCTGAGTCTTGAGTGTTCAAATAAAGGTACTCACCACTCATGACTCAGAACTATCTTAAAACAGTGAACAGTGAACAGTACCAGCCGCAGCGGGCTGGTGTGGTTGTACTGACACCAACGCTTATGCCTACGGCACGTCTCTTGACGAACGGTGCACAGGAGTGTGGTGTTTCCCCCGGAGGATGAAACTGATAACTGATAACTGATAGCTGATAACTGTTAAAGCCACTCAGAGAAATCTTGAGCAAACTGAGTGAGTGATAACAACTCAAGTTGTGGGTCATTTTGAGCAGTCACTTTGTCAGTTGGGGTATTGTAACCCCAGTCTGCAAGGAAAAGTTTCACTCCTTCAAGATCTGGTTGCTGTTGGACAAGCTGTAATGTTTTCAGCCGATCTTCTACAAACCATAAACTCTCTGGTGAGGTATTTGTCGCCTGAATTAATTCTCGCAGAATTTCGTGTTTCGGACGCTTCACCTCTTTGCCAAAAATGGCTTCTCGTGGTATATCTAACCCTCCTTGTTGTAATAGCTGCTGTGTGAAACGCCCTTCTTTTGTGGTAATGATATATAGATGAACTGTGCTGGTAGCGGTTGCTTTGAGTTTCTCCACCACACCTGCATAAAACTTATGCAAACTCAGCCAACCGTTTAAATCACAAGCAATCCATTCATCCCGTATCTTGTCTAGTTTACTGCCAATTTCTGCCCCTTTCAGATTGTCTGTTAACAAAATTTGTTGGGCAATTTTTGCCCATTCTTGAAGAATTTTTTCTTCAGGAATTCCTTCTACCAATGCTTTGACTAAAACGGGCATTTCCCAACCAGTTTCAATCACAGGTCTAAGCTGATAGAACTTAGAGGCTAAATCATTTGCTGGTGTATCTTGCTGTGGCAACCAAACTTTACAATAAGTACGCCAGGCTACTTCAAAATATTCAATCAATCCGTCGCAAATCACACCATCAAAGTCCAAAGCCAGAATTGTGGGAGTCATTGCCGTCATTGTTTTGAGGTTAATTAACTTTCAATAAGGCTGCTGTAGACAGCTTACCTGACAAATTCAACTTATGCAGTAGTTATGTCAACGGTTCGCTAATGTGCCAGATGACCTACTGTACCTATGACCCACGAAAGTTTACTGACACTGCTAGAATAGTGGCTACTAAGCAGATGTACTACCAAGTTGAATTTTTTAAGCTAAGTTTACCAAAAAATTAAGTAGATTTATCAAGCCTTTAAGTATACCTCTAGGGTTAAGAATGAATTGGCATTGTAGATACCAATATAGTGATCCAAGTTTGAGCAAGTCATATTTATGAGAAGAAGATTTTTAAGCGTCTTAACAGCTGCTAGCGCATTGGCAGGAATTGTGGGGATTACTGAAGCTGCTCATGCGGCTACAGTCACATACACTACAGCATATAACCCGCCTACAGACGGTTCAGTGCCTTATGCAGGTTTTGGTTACACAGACATCATTAACGCACCTCTGAGTATCCAAAAGTTTGACTCATCTCTTGGCACACTCGATAGTGTGAAGATAGATTTTATCGGCGATATTAAAGGAGATGCAGGGTTTGAAAACAGAAGCCCACAAGCATCTACAGTCACAGTAGATCTTTCTGGCGATCTGAAATTGCAACTGGCTGATGGGACATCTGTTGCCGAGTTTACTCCGCGACAGGATTACAGTTATGATGTCGCCAAATATGACGGTACGACTGATTTTGGTGGGACTTCTGGGAAAACGGTTGAAGGACTCACGGCTAGTCAGTCTGCTACAAAAACTTACACCGACAACATCTTATTGCAGTCTTTTACTGGCTCTGATAACCTAAACTTATTGTTTTCTGCAACAGCGAAATCAACCGTTTCTGGATCAGGTAACATCGCATCTTATGTGACAACATATGCTAAAAGCAATGTCGAAGTTACATATGACTACCAACCGAGAAAAGTACCGGAACCCTCTGCCATACTTGGAATAGGCGTCATGGCTGGCCTTGGTTTGTTGGTACAGAGAAACAGAAGTTTGAGCAAAGCTTAGCAGGTTTCATGCGATTCCCTTCGTAAACAAGAGAAAATGAGACCACAAAAACACGATCCCCGACTTCTTTAAGATGTCGGGGATCTGAAGAACTCAATAGCCTAGGACACACCACAGATAATTCATCTGTGTGCATCTGTGTCCATCTGTGGTTTTAAATATCCATTAATCTGACGTGAGTTCGATATATTCTGATTTGACCCCTCTCCAAACCTCTCCCCGAAGCGGGGAGAGGCTTAAAAAGCCTATTCTTTCGTACGTGCGTTGGGGATTTTTGCCCCTTCCCTTGTAGGGAAGGGGTTGGGGTTAGGTTTCGTCGAACTCACGTTAATCTGCTATAATTACACCGACTTACGACTTGGTATAAGAACACCATGCCTAGGACTAAATAGCATAGCTAACAAAAATAATCCCGAGACAACTAAAACAATCGCTGGTCCTGAGGGAAAATTGTAAAAATAGCTGAGATACATCCCACAAATACTAGAAAACACCCCAATGAACGCCCCTAAAATCATCACCTCATGGAGGCGTTTCACTAATAAATAGGCGGTTGCTCCTGGTGTAATCAAAAGTGATAATACCAGAATGACACCTACAGCTTTCATGCTGGCGACGATAGTAAGAGCAATCAGCACCATGAGTCCAAAATTGAGGCGATTGACTGGTAATCCTGCTGCTTTAGCACCTAAAGGGTCAAAGGTGTAAAATAGCAGTTCTTTGTATAATAAAAAAACAGTTAACAAAACAACAGCCGCAATAATCGCTGTATCTCTCACTTCTTGAAAGGTAACACCGAGAATATTTCCGAAAAGGAAGTGATTGAGGTCGATTTTATTGTCTTTTTGAATAACAGTAATGAGGGTGACACCAAGAGCAAAAAATGCCGAAAACACTATCCCCATTGCGGCGTCTTCTTTAATGGGAGAACGCGTTCTAATCCAGGCGATCGCCATTGTACTGATCACACCAGCAATAAATGCCCCAATGTAAATATTCGCTCCCAACAAAAAAGCGATCGCCAGTCCTGGTAAAACCGAGTGACTGATAGCATCACCCAGCAAAGCAAGCCGCTGCACCATTAAGTAGCTACCAACAATCGCACATAATAAGCCTACTAAAATGGCAATGACAAGCGACCTCTGCATAAAGCCGTATTGTAAAGGCTCAATCAAAGCTTGCAACATAGTCATTAGTCATTAGTCCTTTGTCATTAGTAAAATACTTTCAACTTTTGACTTTTGACTTTATCATGCCGCTTCTGTCCAAAACATCACCTTTCCACCATAGGCGCGGGACAAATTTTCTTCAGTGAGAACCTGCTTTCGGGAACCTGTAGCGATTAACTCGCGATTTAATAAAATCAAGTCGTCAAAGTGGGTGATTGATGCCCCTAAGTCATGGTTGACGACTAAGACAATTTTGCCAGCAGCAGTGAGTTCATGGAAAACTTCAAAAATTACCGCTTGGGTTTTCTGATCAATTCCAACAAACGGTTCGTCAAAGCAGAAAATTTCCGCTTCTTGCGCCAAAGCACGCGCTAAAAAGACTCGCTGCTGCTGTCCTCCTGAAAGTTCACCAATAGGACGGTTCTGGTATTGACTCATCCCAACTCGTTCTATTGCAGTTTTTGCCACTTGGCGACTCACCACGGAAAACTGACGTAACCATCCTGTTTTCTTTACCCTTCCCATCATCACCACATCCCAGACTGTAGCAGGGTAACTCCAATCTATTTGGCTTCGCTGCGGGACATAGGCAATTTTCTCTAGTTGCTGCGTCAAGGGTTTACCTTGGTACTGTACTAAACCACTGCTCTCAACTAAGCCTAACATTGCCTTAATAAGCGTGCTTTTACCTGCACCGTTGGGACCAAAAATACCAGTCAGTCGTCCTGGTTTGACAGTGCAATTGACATCCCTCAAGGCTTCCTGAACACGGTAATGCACCCCTAAATGAGCGATTTGAATCGCTTCTGTAGCATTGGTATCAATACTATTTTGTACAGACGCGCCGCCTCTTGTCTCTACAACGGGCATTTCGCCAGCTGTATTCCTGAATAACGATAATTTTGGGTGCAAAGAGATGATTTTCATAACACTGCTTGAATAGTCCTTTGCTTGAGCTTACTATAAAAATGAAAGAAATATGAGAACATCTATAATTGGAAGTAATAACCAACATAAATGAAACTAATACTTCAGACGGAAGGCAGCAACCTCTACCAAAAAGCACAAGTCAAAAGCATAAGGAAAAAATTTTTTGTTTTTACCCACTTTCCTCAGCTTTGTCTGGGAATGCTGTTATCTTTCGCCTTGCTTAGTTGTACTCAACAAAACTCTAGCTCTTCTTCCTCCAGCAATGATAAGCCGAAAGTGGTAGCTACTAGTACCATCATTGCAGACTTAACACAAGAGGTCGGGGGAGATGAAATTCAACTCTCAGGAATACTCAAACCGGGTACTGACCCTCATGTGTACGAACCAGTACCGAAAGATACACAGGTTATGGAAGAAGCCAATTTGATTTTGTATAACGGCTACAACCTAGAACCAGGACTGATTAAGTTAATGAAATCTGCGGGGGGAAAGGCGCGTCAGCTAGCGGTGGGGGAAGCTGTCAAGCCTTTGCAGTTGGATGAAGGGAAAAAAGGCAAAGTTCCAGATCCGCACGTTTGGGGTGATGTGAAGAATGCGATCGCCATGGTAAATGCCATTCGTGATGCTTTAATACAGTTATCGCCCCAAGACAAAGAAGAATTTACGAAAAAGGCACAGCAACTGACTGATGAATTAAAGCAATTAGATAGTTGGATAAGCGAGCAAATTCAAACCATCCCAGCAGATAAGCGCAAACTCGTGACAACTCACGATGCATTTCAATATTATGGACGTGCTTATCAAATACCGATTGCAGGCACTTTAATTGGTATCAGCACCGAAGAACAACCCAGCGCACAAACGGTGCAAAAACTGGTAGAAGAAATTAAAAAGACTGGCGTTCCTGCAATTTTTGCTGAAACAACAATTAACCCAGCTTTGATTCAAACTGTTGCCGAAGAAGCAAAAATCAAATTAGCACCACGCGAACTGTATTCTGATTCAATTGGCGCGCCTGGAAGTGAGGGAGAGACTTACATCAAAATGATCGAGGCAAACACGCGGACTATTGTTGAAGCATTGGGGGGAAAATATACGCCGTTTCAACGTTCAATGAATCAATAAGCTTTCAAGAGCAATTATAAATTTAGCTGGCATAAAATTCTGCTTTTTATGTCAATAACGCCAATTATTCGTTATATAGTCATAAATCTTGATCCCCAAATATTTGCCTCTACGGAAAAATTGACCCCGTGGTTATCATTTGAAATTTTTATATAATCCTTAAGATAGATGTGGTATTCTGAAATATCAGAATACAGTAGAGAATAGCTGCAGTATGGCTAGTTAAGCAAAACTAGTCAGCAGAAATTTGGAGGTGGCGCTGAAAGGGTGCAAAATGAACGGAAAAATACGTTGTTCGCAGGGAGTTTGGTTAATTCCAACTTCTTATAAAAGGAGGTAAAAAACCTGGAGCAAAAGTATATCAACCCTTGTTTAACGACCACTTTAAACCAGCTGAACCAAGAAAATCTATGAAAATTGCTCAAATTGCCCCCTTGTGGGAACGGGTTCCTCCTTCAACTTACGGAGGAATAGAACTCGTCGTGAGTCATCTGACTGATGAACTGGTGCGTCGCGGCCACGATGTCACTTTGTTTGCCTCTGGTGATTCGCAAACATTAGCTAGACTCCAAGCAACTCATCCTCGTGCATTGCGTTTAGACCCAAACATTAAAGAGGGTATGATGTACGAGATGCTACAGGCTAGCGAGGTTTACCAACAAGCGGAGGAATTCGACATCATTCATTCCCATGTGGGGATGTGGTCATTGGCATTAGCAAATATGGTGTCAACACCCACAGTGCATACCTTGCATGGGGCATTCACCAATGACAGCAGCAAAGTATTTACCCTTCATAGAACGCAACCATACATCAGCATCAGTGATGCCCAGCGTAAAGCAGATCTGAATTACGTCAGCACTGTTTACAATGGCATCAAGATACAAGATTACCCTTTTGTAGCGGAACCGAAAGAACCACCTTATCTGGCATTTTTAGGGCGCTTCTCGCCAGAAAAAGGACCGCAACACGCGATCGCCATAGCAAAACAAGCGGGTTGGCGCTTGAAGATGGCAGGGAAGGTTGATGTTGTAGACGTAGAGTTTTTTGAAAAAGAGATTGCCCCGCTTATTGATGGTAAGCAAATAGAATACTTGGGCGAAGTAGACCATGCTGCGAAAGTTCAACTTTTGGCTAACGCATCCATAACTCTGTTTCCTATTACCTGGCAAGAACCCTTTGGCTTAGTCATGATTGAGTCAATGGCAGCGGGTACACCAGTGATTGGTATTAATATGGGTTCCGTACCAGAAGTCATTGCTCATGGTAAAACAGGTTTTGTTTGCCAAACCTATGAAGAGATGGCGGATATGATTCCCGCTGCTTTGGAGTTAAATCGTCAAACCTGTCGAGAATATGTGGAAAACAGGTTTACGGTTACCCAAATGGTGGATGGGTATGAAGCGGTCTATGAACAAATCCTCAAAGACCGGATTCAGAAGAATGGATTCATTCATGCCCTAAGAAACTCGTTGGAATCAATAGCTTCTGTGAAGCTGTAATCAACAGCAGCTTTCTGCGCCAACGAGAAAAATGTCATCAACCCAGGACTAAAGCCACTAGACTCGTCCTAAACAAGTCGGCTGACTCCGGTGATGACTAGCCCATAACACACAACTTGGAACGCACTTCCGAATGCTTCTCTAGTTCGGATTATCTGCAAGACCTCTTGTTAGGTCGTGGTTAAAGACCAGTCATCTTAGTTGTGTTGGGCGAGGAGACAATTAACGGGTTTGCTGGTTCCTGGGATTATATCCATTTAAAAACCAGTCCCTTCCACGGGAATTAAAATCCCTCTCCTGACGGAGACGCTACGCGAACGTGTCGTGTTTCCTCCCATGCCATCCATGCGATGGCTTTCCACACTTACCCCGAGTTTTTATGAAGACGACAACGAATAGTTGTCCTTGTTGCGATAGTCCTTTGCTGCGTCATGTGCGTCACAAAGGTGTCTACTGGTTTTGTCAATCCTGCTGGCAAGAAGTCCCTCTGTTATCTATCAGTCGTTCGGACTCCTTGAGTCACAGACGTATTCGACAGCGCCCAATGTCATCCCAACTCATTCTGACGTAATGACAGCTAAAGTGCAGCGATAACAGCCTGCTATTTGCACCTCCAACCTCCAAAACACCTCCAAAACAGCTTCAATCAAGTCGAATAGGTCAAAGACCATCCAGTAAATAGTGCAGCGTTCATTCTGTTCTCGTAGACGTTAACTTAGCCAAGCTGGTTCCCATCTTTGGGTGTTGTTTGCATCTTTTGTTCATGACACTCAATCACCGTGGTACCAGCTTTTGTCTACTCAGACGTTTTGCAAACTAGATTGTTCCCAATGATTACTAATACCAATTCGACCTGAAGATGCTCTTAAAAAATGAGGCGGAGCCTTCCTAACTCGTTCCCAGGCTCAGCCTGGGAACAAGAAGTTGGATGCTCTGCATCCTTAAAAGGGACTTCCTTGCTTAAAAAGTATCCAACTTTTTTTGTGGGATGGAATTGGTGCCATTGGTGTCAACTTAAGCTACAACCCTTTGACAATCTCGTTAAAATCTGGTTTCCAGGTGTTGAACGACAAATTATTTGACTACAGCGACAGATTAAATGTCACAATTTACGGTCGTAACAACCTTTTAGTTAGAAATATTACAAGCGTTGAGTCAATAGAAAAAAGTGCTATGAGTCAATATAACAACTACTTCAAGCCAAGTCTGCGAGGGTTGAGTGACTCGTGACAAACAATTTGCTGCTATGGTCAAATAACTTGTCGCTCAACAAATGTGTTTCTTGAAAGAGTAAGACAACCCGTACTAGAGGAGAGCTCTGATGCGCGTGCTGCTATCGACGATCGGGTCGCGGGGTGATGTCCAGCCGCTAGTGGCGCTGGCGTTGGAATTGAGGACCCTCGGCCAGGAGGTCCGCCTGTGCGTGCCGCCCGATTTCCGCGACTGGATCGAAAGCCTGGGGATGCCCGTCACGCCCATCGGACCCGAGCTGCGCTCGACCGGGAAAGCCAACCCGTCAGCAGCCCCACCCTCGCCCGAGCGCCTGCGTCAGCTGGCGTCAGCCACGGTCGCCACCCAATTCGAGACGATCGCGGCAGCAGCCCAAGGCTGCGACGTGATCGTGGGAGCAACAGCCCTACAGATCGCCGCTCGCTCGGCGGCAGAGAGGATGGGAATCCGTTACGTCTTTGCCGCCTACTGCCCGACAGTCCTGCCATCGCCACACCACGCGCCACCCCTATTGGGTCTACGGGGAGACACGCCGACGCCCGCACCGACCGACTACCCCGAGCTCTGGGCGCGGGATGCAGAACGCTTCAACGCCACGTTCGGCGTCGCGCTCAACTCCTCTCGGGCATCACTCGGCCTGCCCCCCGTCAGTGACGTGCGCAGCCACATCTTCACCGATCGGCCCTGGCTCGCCGCCGACCCAACGTTGGGGCCCTGGCCCGATCCCGAAGACCAGGCTGTGTTCCAGACCGGTGCCTGGATCCTGCCGGATGAGCGTCCACTCTCCCCCGAGCTGGAGACGTTCCTCGACGCCGGCGAACCACCCGTCTACTTCGGCTTCGGCAGCATCCGCGCGTCGCAAGACCTCAGCCAGGTGATGATCAAATCGGCCCGTGCGCTCGGACGCCGTGCGATCGTGTCCCGCGGGTGGGCCGAACTGTCACTCGTGGACGACGAACCCGACTGCCTAGCTATCGGCGAGGTCAACCAGCAGGCACTGTTCAAACGCGTCGCGGCCGTCGTCCACCACGGCGGCGCAGGCACCACGACCGCAGCCGCGCGAGCCGGCACCCCCCAAGTCGTCATCCCCCAGCTGTACGACCAGCACTACTGGGCCCGACGAATCCACCACCTCGGCATCGGAACCGCGCACGCCCCCGGCACACCGACCACCGACTCGCTGACGAGCGCTCTCAGGCACGCACTCCAACCCGACGTGGCTGCCCGTGCCCAATCCATCGCCACCGCAGTGCGCAGCGACGGCGCACAGGCTGCCGCCCGGCGCTTGATAACCGCCGACCCCCAGAACTCATTTTGAAGCGGGTTCTAAAGCCGGCGAGTGTCAGTGGGAACGCAGGAAGACTCGACACGTCGGTGATGCGCGTTGGCGCCTAACGTCTGAGTTCAGCTGCGCAGCGGCCTGCATGAGGCCGTGAATGCCGAGGAGCCTTGGGTCGCTGCGTCAGCTGCAACCATTTGTTAGCGGACCGACGGCGCGGGCGTGCTCTGCGGAGTTCCAGGGCCAGGTAGCGGCGCGCACAATCCCAAGAGCGTGCCGTCCGGCGCACGGACGTACGCGACCTCCTGCCCCCAGGGCAGTACGTACGGCTCGGCGAGAACCTTCGCTCCTGCCGCGACGGCGCGCGTGAACGCACCGCGCACGTTGTCCGTCGTGAAGGCTACCTCGGCGTTCGCTACGCGCGTCCCCAAGCTCGGCCGTTCATACCCCGCCGGCATCAAGCGCTCCCCCGTCACGTGTGCCGCCACTGCCAGCGTGACAGTCCCGCGCCCCGCAAGCTCCCCGAACTGGTAGTCGGGGTCGTAGAAGCGGCGCGTCAGGCCAAGCGCACGCTCGTAAAACTCGAGGGCGGCCGGCACCGCTCCATCATCCACGTATACCACCACGGTCGCCAACTCCATCCGACCTCCTTGTGAGCAGCGGGTTACCCCTCGTGTACAGCTAGCTAACTTGGCATTAGGCAGAACTAGTTCGGGCTCACCCCATAGAGGTAATTAGGCTGAATTAATTCCGTCTAATCACCCAAATCGCACATTAGCCCGACGAATTTTCCGTATAATACCCCTGATTCCAGCCATTAGACCGAATCCTTCAGCGTTTCTTCGGTCTGTTTTTGCCTCCCATTCTGTTGAGCGACAAGTTATTTGACCATAGCAGCAAATTGTTTGTTACGAGTCACTCAACCCTCGCAGACTTGGCTTGAAGTAGTTGTTATATTGACTCATATAGCAATCCTACATCATTCATGAGAAATTTAGAACCGATTGGGCGAATAGAATTCGCTACTACACAAACAAAGTCCAGATGGTGCGTGGACTTCATAGAATAACCCGCGTAGGCGGTGAGACAGCGCTGCAGGAGGGTCTCCCGACCTAGGCGACTGCGTTCGGCTTTGCCGTGCCGCAGGCATACCCGAAGGGGTTTCGTCTGTGTGCAAGATGAACCGCGATTTATAATCGCCAATGGTGAATAAAATTTTACTTTTAAATTTGATGTTAAATCTACGTGTTTTCTCACAAGTCATATAGGATTGCTATAGCACTTTTTTCTATTGACTCAACGCTTGTAATATTTCTAACTAAAAGGTTGTTACGACCGTAAATTGTGACATTTAATCTGTCGCTGTAGTCGAATAATTTGTCGTTCAACACCAGGTCTAAGCAGGAAATGCGGTGGGGGCGGCTCTTGAGCAAGTAAGGGAGGCACACAGAGCCTCAAGTTATGCATTCCCAGCCTGAGGCTGGGAACGAGGCAATCTCTAAAAGCTTGTTCTATACTGGTTTTCACCTTAAGTTGACTTACTTAGCTAGATGCCCAACGCCAGTCGCTGTGAGTTCGGGCTAACCCTCCTGGAGCTTACGCTCCCCCACACAAGATTGGATCATTTATTTGTTGGAAATCCCTAAATGGTTACTTAGTCACGAGCGCTACTAGCAGCGCTTATGATTAACTCTTCAACATTGCGTCGCATTGTGTTGCAAATCATATCCAAGGGTAGGTCATTTGGATCATGCCCGAAAGGCTCCTCGATTTCCGACCCAATTTCTTCAATACTTAATAAGGTGAAACTCACAAAAGCCGTTATTACACCAGTCCACCAAGTTAGATGACTGACTATCTCAATAGGCAATATCAGACAGAAAATCAACAACAATTGCCTGAGTTTAATGCTATATATTAAGGGAAGTGGTGTTCTCAAAATGCGTTCACAGCCACCCAAAATATCTACCAAATCATCCACCAAGTTATGTAAGGTAGTCAGCTGATAAATATTTATACAATTACGCTCATGCTGATGCTGCAAATAATCTCTAATCCAGAAGGCAATTTGTAGTGGGGGATGTTGAGTATCTTTGAGCTTGAAATACTGGATATCAGACATCAATGGCGCTAACTGCTCGTCAACCGACTCTCCCCTTAGATGTAACTTCATTGCGATCGCATAAGCAACTAATAGCCGCACAATTGCCTCTTTTTTTACTCTATCCTTCGATGACTGCTCTTTAACGACTATGAAAATTCCCTGAGCCAAGTTACGAACCGTATTGACTAAACTTCCCCACAATCGACGACCTTCCCAAAATCGCTCATTGGCTGTATTCGTCCGGAAAACTAATAACAAAGTAAAGCCAATATTGAAAGTCAAGATAGCATTGGTAAGGACACCGCTCTTTTGTGCGAATGCAATGGAAAACCCAAAATAGTATAGTAATGATACTAAAAAACCATAGACACCACAAAATATTACCCAGGGAAGAATGACTGGAATAACTGATGTTTCAAGTCGTAAACAAACTTGAAACCAATTCAGTTTTTCACCAGTGTAGAGGTGATACTTTCCTGTAAAGGAATTTTTTTTCCTGCTTAGAAACTTTTTGCACCGTTCCAGTACATTATTTGAGCGGCTCATCTATTAGAACTCCAAATTATTTAACACAGAACGTTCAACTTGACTTATGAACCTTTAGAAATCAGTCTGCGTTTTGGGTTGGAGATTTCATTATTCCATGAATTATAGATTTATTAAATTATATAAACTTATACTAGAAGTATATTACCTTGCTCATGCAACATACTACTGTTGCTGATAAATATTTTTCAGCCTTTCCACAGACACTGCTATGGCTTAATTTCTCCATTCCAAAATCTAAAATATAAAATTGGTATAGTTACTCTAAACTAGGTACACAGCTAAACATCAAAATCTTCCTCCCCAGCTTCCCCGAATCAAAAACAGCCATTTTTAAATCAGCCTTGAGTCAATCTAACCCAGTGCCAAAGAACCTGCAAGAAACTCACTTAAATCGCGCTCGTGCTAGCCTAAGCCTTGCGTTGTCTTGGTATGGAAACCTTCGCAAACCCGGACAGTCGTCATCAAACTCGCAATTAGCAGGTTTGGTCAAACCAGAATTGGAACTTTTGACCACCACACTCAACAAACTTGACCATAACGTCATCCGCATTGCGGCTTTTGGTTTGGTAAGTCGTGGGAAGTCAGCGGTGTTGAATGCTTTACTAGGACAAAAGATTTTACAAACTGGTCCCCTCAACGGTGTGACTCAGTACCCTCGTTCCGTGCGTTGGAATCCTGGCGGTAAGGTGCAGGTGGAGTTAATTGATACACCAGGGTTAGATGAAATTGAAGGAGAAGCACGGGCAGAAATGGCGCGGCAAGTGGTGCGTCAGTCAGATTTTATTCTCTTTGTGGTATCTGGTGATATTACTAGGATTGAGTATAAAGCGCTGTGTGAATTGCGACAAGCGCAAAAACCTTTAATTTTGGTCTTCAATAAGACAGACCTTTACCCGGATACAGACAAAACAGCAATTTACAACAATTTGCAACAGTTGGGCGCAGGAAATCCTCAAGGAAAACCCCTAAAACCTGATGAAATTGTGATGGTAGCGGCGGAACCTGCACCGATGGAAGTGCGCGTTGAGTGGTCTGATGGTCGTGTGACACATGAATGGGAAACACCACCGCCACAAATAGACGAACTCAAACAAACAATTCTGAAAATTCTTAATCGCGAAGGGCGATCGCTCTTGGCTTTAAACGCACTGATCCAAGCACGCGATGCACAAGAGGCGATCGCCCAAAAAACCCTCGACTTACGCAAACAACAAGCAGAAGAGTTGATTTGGCAATATACCAAATACAAAGCTTTAGCAGTGGGGCTCAATCCCATCGCCTTCTTAGATATTCTCGGCGGAACAATTGCCGATTTAGCCTTAATTCGCTCGCTAGCGCGGCTGTATGGTCTGCCAATAACCAGCTACGAAGCCGGGAAGATTTTAAAAACGATTTTATTCAGTTCTGGTGGCTTACTGCTAGGAGAATTAGGCAGCAGTTTGCTGTTAGGTTTGGGTAAAAGTACTACCGCCATTGCTTCTGGAGAAAACCCGCTCAATGTCACTGCTTATGCTGGAACTGCAATTACGCAAGGTGGTATCGCAGGTTACGGAGCATACGCTGTGGGAAAAGCGGCGCAAGTCTATCTGGAAAAAGGCTGTTCTTGGGGACAATTGGGAGCGAGTACAGTTATTAAAGAAATACTGGCTGAGGTGGAACCCAATACAATTTTGTATCGTTTGCGGCAAGAGTTGGGACAGCATCTTGGGTAAAAATATCTCGCGCAAAAACTTACTGGTTAGCTTCTTCGCCGTAAGCCCCGCAGCATAGCCGGAGGCTTGGTGTCGGGATTGCTCTGGCGGGCAAGACGAATTGACCTCCGACCTATGTTGAGCGTAGGTCAACGCGGGAGTAGGTCGATGAGGAGTTGCCTATCTCCGTGTTGAAAACCAGCAATCGAAGTTTAATCTGGTTTGTTTTGAGACTCCACATATTTCTTCAACATTTCAACGGTTACACCGCCACAAGAAGCAATAAAGTATGACCCGTTCCAAAGTACGTCCTTGTGGTAGAACCGATTAACTCTGTCAGGAAATTCTTTGCGTAGATAACGGCTAGTTACAGTCTTAAGATTGTTTATGAATTTGGGTAGTTCAGTTTGAGGAGTGTAACGGAACAAAAGATGTACGTGGTCTTCCTCTGCGTTAAAATCAACCACTTCGCAGTCCCATTTTGACAGTAATTCGTTCAAGATTTCTTTTAACCTATCAATCATTTGACCTGTGAAAACAGGTTTTCGATATTTTGTCGTTAACACGTTGAGGAGCTTTTAAGTCTGAGACTCCTCTGGCGCGAGAAATAAAAGTGTTTGGCATACTTGACACTAATTATAATTGACACAGAAAATAGATACTAACACTAAAACATCTTAAGGAGGTGACTCCCAAGTGCTGCTTAACTATCAATACCGTGCTTACCCCAACACTAATCAAAAAGAACAACTCAACAGATGGTTACGTATCAGCCAGTATTGGTATAACAAGCAGCTTGGGGATAGGTTTGACTGGTGGCAAAATAATCGCTGTGATGTTAATTCATGCTCGTTAACTTGCTCGTTGCCAGATTTACGAGAAAACCCAGATTTTTATTCTCAGAAGAAGCAACTACCAATTCTCAAAGAAGACTTGGTTACTGTTCAACATTCTGGTGAATTACTGGATTTCACGTCTGTACCGTCTCAGACACTACAGGACGCGTCAAAGCGCGTAGACCTAGCATTTAAACGCTTCCTTCAAGGAGATAGCAACGGGAAACGTAGTGGCAAGCCACGCTTTAAGAATTCAGCACGTTACCGGACTTTAACAATTGAAGGACAAGCCATCACCGTTGAAACAACGGGAAAAGACTGGTTATTCTTGTCAGTTTCAAAGCTTAAAGGTTGGTTAAAGGTGCGATTACACCGACCTCTACCAATTGGGTTCATTCTCAAGAATATGTTGCTTACCAAGAAATCTGATGGATGGTACGCGACTATTTGCCTGGAAGACCCAAGCGTTCCAGTCTTTAACCGTTATGTAGTTGCTGCCACTTGGGAGAACACTTTGGGGATGGACGCTGTACTGCATGAGCAAGATTACTTGGCAACAAGCGAGGGGACTAAGCTACCTTCTTTGAAGTCTTTCAGGAAGTCTCAAAAGCGTTTGGCCGCATTGTCGCGGCGCAAAGAGAAAAAGAGAAAAGGGAGTCGCTCACGTCGTAAACTTGCCAAGCGCCAGGGGCGAGAACATCAACGTATCGCTAGAGCTAGGATTGACCACGCATTCAAAACCGCCCATGAGTTGGTGCGGACAGGCAAGAAAGTTTTCATCCACGAGGACTTAAACCTAAAAGCTTTGTCAAAACGCAACAAAGCAAAACAAGACGAAGACGGTAAATTTTTACCCAATGGTCAGGCAGCTAAGTCTGGGTTAAACAAATCTTGGGCAGACGCTGCGTTCGGACAATTTTTTACCGGAAAATTGGGTTTAAAGCCCCGCACTTTTAGGGCGGCTTTTTCTTCGTTTTTAGATTTCTAATTAATTCTCTCAAGACATCTGATTTCGACCTTCCAGTTTCTTCGCAATACGATTCTAGCTTCGTGAACTCTTCATCCGTCAATCTAAAAAAGACACTCTTCTTCATGGCATTTGTATATCTAAATGATATATAATGCTAACATGAAAACACTGAAGTTTAAGTTATACCAACACAAGCGAAATAGATACCTCAAGCGCATGATTAATGCTTCTGGGGTAATCTACAACCATTGTATTGCTCTCCACAAACGATACTACCGGATGTGGGGTAAGCACTTAAACTGTGCAAAACTTCAGGCTCATATTGCCAAACTGAGAAAACGTAATTCATTTTGGCAATCTGTAGGTTCTCAAGCGGTGCAAGATATTTGTCAGCGCATTGAGAAAGCATACCAGTTGTTTTTTAAACACAGCAAAAAAGGAGTTAAACCGCCAGGATTTAAAAAGGTTAAGAAATACAAATCATTCACTCTAAAGCAAGCAGGATATAAGTTTCTAGGTAGTAATCGAGTCAAAATTGGGAATCGACTTTATCAATTTTGGAAGTCTAGGGAAATCGAGGGAACAGTTAAGACGCTAACCATTAAACGCACACCATTGGGTGAGTTGTTTATGGTTGTTGTGGTTGACAACGTTGTTGACCTAGAAATCAAATTCACGACTGGTAGAATAGCGGGATTTGATTTTGGACTCAAGACATTCCTCACTTGCTCTGATGGCTCATTGATTGAATCCCCTCAATTCTTCAAACAGTCTCTCAACACCATCAAGAAAGCTAGCAGGCAGCACTCCAAGAAGTTAAAGGGGTCGGCTAATCGAGAACGAGCAAGAAAAAATCTAGTACGCAAGTACGAGGACATTTCTAACGCTAGACGTGATTGGTTTTGGAAGTTAGCACATGAGTTAACCAATAAGTTTGATGTGTTATGTTTTGAAACCTTGAACCTCAAAGGGATGCAACGTCTATGGGGACGTAAAATCTCTGATTTAGCTTTTGGAGAATTTCTACAAATTCTGGAATGGATTGCCAACAAGAAAGGCAAGCAACTCGTGTATGTGGATCAGTGGTATCCATCTAGTAAGAGTTGCTTTAATTGTGGACACGTTCTAGAAAAATTGGATTTGTCAGTCAGACAGTGGCGTTGTCCCTCTTGCCAGTCAGTGAACGCCAGAGACGAGAACGCAGCTAAGAATATTTGTGCAGTTGGGGCATCAACTGCACAGGTTAGACGATGTAAGACGGGCAATGCCTGCAATCGTTGTTTGAGCCTAGAATCCCCGCACTTTTAGGGCGGGGAGTATGTCAAGATTCTAGAGTACATAGCCGCGAAAGCTGGATCTAGAACAATCGCAGTTAATCCTGCATATACATCTCAACAGAAGAGCGTATCGTGACGAGATAGTCTTTACTGACTGCGATATGCGGTCTTACTGGGATGTGGAACTCTCGCTTAATGTAGACCGCGATATTAACGCGGCAATCAACATTAAGCGCGTAGGTCGCGGTCTTTTCCCAACGTTAAAACGCCCTAAAGGGAAACCTGTGGAGATTACCAAATCTACTACTAATAGTACCTTAAAGGAAGTTCTGGAAACATTGAGAAATGTGCCAGAAGCCTACACCTTATCTGTACTCACATAGGTGTAGGTAGTTCACGTGGTAATTCTAAAGGAATCGGACCGAGTGAACCTTTACGAAAATCTGTTAAGATGACCCGTGCAGTTTTTTCTACATCGCCTTTGTAACGATACTCTGCCAAAGCATGCAAGTATGCTTCTCCAGTCAGAGGCGTGGGGTCGAGTGTGTAACGCGATCGCAAAGGATGTTCTGGTAAAAAATCAGGATCATTGGTCTGACCATCTTTGATTATATCTACTAATGCCGCTGCTACTGTTTGATTGTCGTAAGATGCTTCACCTATATCGTCACAAATCGCTAACTTCAATGCTGCTTCTTGATTTTCCAACCTAGCAGGGATGACACCTGGAGCATCCAACAATTCCAGTTCCTCGGAAATTCGCACCCAACGCAATTGGCGAGTTACCCCAGGACGCGCTGCACTTTCCACCACTCGCCGTCCCAGCAAACGGTTGATTAAAGCTGATTTGCCAACATTCGGAAAGCCAATCACCACAGCACGGACTGGACGGGGTAACATCCCGCGACTTTTCCGGCGTTCATTAATTGCCACCCCAGCAGCTTGTGCCGCTTTTGACACCGCAGCCACACCTTGACCTTGCTGAGCATTGGTAAAATAAGGTACTTCACCCTGACTCTTGAACCACTGTGTCCACACTTGTCGTACTTGCGGCAAAATGATATCAACTCGATTTACCACCAACACCCGTGTTTTGCTTCCCACCCACTCGCTCATTTTGGGATGATGTGTTGCCAAAGGAATCCGGGCGTCGCGTACTTCTAATACGACATCGACAACTTTGAGATGTTCTTTGAGGTTTTTTTCAGCTTTAGCAATGTGCCCTGGATACCATTGAATGATATTTAGTTTATAGTTTTGAGTTATTGACATTTGTACGAGTGTCCTTTGTCTTTTGTCCTTTGTCAAATGACTTAGGACTGTTAATATTGAGTAGCGAACTGATAAAATAATATCTGTGGGCTGTGCGTGCAAATTGTAACCCAGCATTGACAATTAGTAGGTTACAGTGCTTCTTTTGTCATAAGATTTATTGCAAAAGTCATATAGCAATATTTAAAACCACAGATGCACACAGATTAACACAGATAAATCATCTGTGTGCATCTGTACGGCACTTTGGACATTTGGGGGAACGTCTAAGGGCGCACAGCCTAGTTAATCTGTGGTTTCATTTTCATTATTGTTAACTTTGGTAAGAAGCTTATTGTACAACTTTAGCCATATGGTAGCGCAAACAAGCACCCTACTTTGATTGATGTAGAATTATCCGATTACCATCTGGGTCATAAGCATATATCTCCCTACCGTGGGAAGCAGTCATAATTGCTCCTGGTGGCGAATAGCCCAATGCCGTCAGATGAGCGATCGCACTTTCTAAATCACTAACCTCTAAACACAAACTCATCTTACTTTTAGCCGAGTTTTCAAATTCAGAAAACTCTGTCTGTTTTGGTTGAAAAATACCTAATTTCAAACTAGCAAATTGAAACTCAGCATAAACGTTTGGGATACAAGTCGTTGGCTCTATACTTAGGAAGTGAGTATAGAAACCAACTAAAGTTTCAAGATGAAAAGTTGCCAGGGTAACGATAGCTTCAGTAAATTGAAAAGTCATCTCAAGGATGCAAACTATAGCCACAAAAGAATACAGTAAAAGGGACTGAGGATTGGCGATTAGCGATTGGGGTAGTGGTATATCAAACGAAAAATTATGTCCGGGGTCGCCAGCCTTACCCAATCCCTAATCCCTAATCCCCAATCCCGTTTACGCTATTCATGTTTTTCTGACAATTGCCAGAGTTGGATTTCGTAACACAGATGCTGGTCAAAAATTGTGCGTGCTTCTAACCCCTCAACAATCAGCTTTTTAAGCCAGCGATTAAACATCCAGCGCCCGATTGCATGTAACGGTGGGACAGCGATCGCCACGAGATCGGCAATATACTTGATAGTGCTCAGCCCAAAAGTGCGGAAGGTTCCAATACCCAAGTCAATCGTTGGCGCAATCTGGGCTGAAATATCCTCAGTTTTAACTAAATTGAACCCAGCCTGCACCAACGCATCGTGAAGAACACTGCTGACATGACAATTGGAAAAGATACCCTCATGGTATTTGGCATCAACGCGGAGCATATCGGCAAGCAGCAGGTAGCCACCACGGTTAAGCAGACGAGCGGCACCTTGAGCAATGTCATCAGCAGCCATATACTGGCTACTTTCGCTGAACAGGATGAGGTCGTAAGAGTGGCTTCCCTGGAAATCTTCAAATCTCGTTAAATGGAACGGTGCTTGACCATTGGTTCGCTTCACAAACATCTCTTGCTGAAACGGGTCGGGGGCCAGTCCCTCAACAGTGAAGCCACGCTTTTGCAGGTAAGCAGCATTGCCACCAATGCCACAGCCGACATCAAGGACGGTTTTTATCCCCTCTGGGATGAAACTTACAAGTTTGGCTGCATAAGCTTCCTGAGCGGTGCGTAGCTGCGCAATAGTCAGCTCCTCGCCAGAAGCAGGTACCGGCTCCCAATAGCCATAATGCAGATAAGGTGAATTTGAAAGTTCCAGATAGTAATTGAGCGCAGCATTTTGGTAGCGCGTCGGTTTAGGAATATGAATTAATTTTGGTTGAGGCATGAGTGACTAGGGTATGTTCAGCTGCGGACTCAAAATAGTGAACAGTTATGACTGGTAACTGATAACTGGTTGAGCCAAGGTACGGGTATTAGCGTAGCATTTTGTTGGAAAAGGTTATTCTTTCTAAACCAGTGTAGACATTGAACCGTTCCCCTCGCAAAAATCCAATTAAGGTAATCCCAAATTCCTTGGCTACAGACACTGCCAAACTGCTAGGCGCAGAAACAGAACAGACAATCGGAACACCCGCCGTTGTACACTTTTGCAAAATTTCAAAGCTTGAGCGCCCGCTGACCATCACTATATAATTACTTAACGGTAACTGCTCACTCAGCAAAGCGGAACCTATCAATTTATCTAAAGCATTGTGACGCCCTACATCCTCGTGTAAGTTCAGTAGGTGTCCTTGGCTGTCAAACAAAGCCGCTGCATGCAAACCCCCTGTCGCATGAAACACACCTTGATTCGCCCGAAGCTTATCTGGTAAGGTGTAAATCATCTCAGCAGTCACGATGGGTTGTGAAACAATAGCCGGACAACCCCGGAAACGCAAAGCTTCAAGACTCGCCTTACCACAAACTCCACAGGCACTACTGATATAAAAGTGTCTTTCCAATGGCTGTAAATCTGGATTCAACCCCTCCCGAAGGGTAACATTTACAATGTTGTAGCGTTGCTCACCTTCCACCGACTTATCCACGCAGTAACTCATGCGTTGGATATCTTCCCGACAGCTAATAACTCCCTCACTGTAGAGAAAACCAGCAGCCAGTTCAAAATCTGCCCCTGGTGTGCGCATGGTAACAGCTATTGTCTTTTGGGAAGAGACAAGGCGAATTTCCAAGGGTTCCTCGGTCGTCAGTTGGTCTTGTCGAGAACGCATCTTGCCATTTTCCACTACCCAGGTGGTGGTTTTGGTTTTACTGCCAGTTCGCGTATTCATAAGCTAATCGCCCTTTAACTTGCATAAAATTTGAGAAACCCTTTGTGGAATGGACCAAACAGCCCGTCCAGTTAGTGCAAATTAAAGGGTCAGAATCCCCCACTAATTGCATTCTGACGAATGACTTCTTGTTCAAAAAGCATCTGTGCTGTTACTCAAATAACACACCACAGATGTTCTCAACGCTTAATCCCCTTAAACCGTTCTTTTGCTGACTCAAAAGCTTCTTGCATAACCGACTGAATTTTTTGAGGATCAGGTTTCTTGCCTCCCATTAAGTCACCGAAGTAAACACAAGACCCCTCGCCTAGTGCCCAGGTGTAGGCGGCTGCCCAGGAAGCAGCTATCACACTGCCGAAACCTGGCACGAATTTGAGTAATTCACGTCCGACTGCCCGTGCTAAGAAGCCACTGGCGATCGCACTGACAACACCTCCTGCCTGCGATGGAGTCAGCGTCTGTCCATACAATTTCCCCAGCACCCCCACCATCGAGACTTGCAACGCTGTCAGTGCTGGCATTGTTGCAAAGGGCAGCGGCACAGCTGCGAGTGTGGCTGATATAATGGCAAATACCAAAATGTAACGGCGTCCTACATCGCGGTAAAGGTCACCGATTTGTCTGCCAGTGTCCTCATCTAATAACTGATGAATCGCCCGCGCTTCGGCTTCGGGGAGTAGATCTGCCAAAATATCCCTCAGCGCCTCTAAGCCATAAAACACAGGATTGTAGCCATCCTCTTCCAGGGTAAAGTCAATCAGGACAGAGCGATCGCATAGTCCTGCAAAAGCTTGCTGCATTGCAGCGAATGCTCGGTTCACCTCCTCAAAATCTGGTGGATATGCCGGATGATCGGCTGTACCGGGAGGATACACCTCATGCAAGCAAGTCACTGCTAGCAAACAGGGAATGTCTGGATATTTCTGACGCAACTGAGCCGCAATTTGTCGCAGTGTGTCAGTCGCAAAATCATTAATTTTGACCGTCAAAATCAAGATTTTAGCGTGACGGCTCTTTTGTTGCAGATCTCCAACCAGTTCCTGAGTGATCACCTGAGTGTCCTGGTTCACATCTCCCAATCCAACCGTATCTGTAAAAATGAGTAACGGTAGGTCGCCCGAAGGGTAGGCGTAGCGCTGGGTGTGTTGTGTGTGAGGACGAAATCCCTGCCCGACAATCTCCGCAGAAACTCCTGTCAGTCCCCGCACAATTGAACTTTTTCCGGCTTGGGGCTTACCAATCAAGAGGGCTTGTGTCGTTGGCAGTTCTGCTCGAACTTTCTCCAAAATCTCTGCAACCTGATCTTCGCTGACGCTAAACCATTTCACAACCGTCTGTGCCACTTGCTCTGTTGGTAGAAGTTGCGTCAAGCGTGTTGTTGCGTTATTCCAGACACCAGCAATGCGCCTGGTCCAGGAATCATCGACCGACTTGAGCGTTACATCATCCGTCGGTTCACTAAACTCTTGAGAATCAGCCGACGATGAGTCAACGTCACGTTGTTCAGTCATGGGCATCCAAAAGGTAGATCTTATTCTAACTAGACTTTGTCTATCATTCAGGACGTTTCATGCGGTTTCCCATTGAGATTGTTATACCCAAAAGTTCCTCACACGCACGTCCCAAAGAACTTCCTATTAGCCAATCGCTTGACCAAGCATAGCAAACAAGCTCCTACACCGTCAGCTTATCTTTGGGCAACTTTTTGGCTCTACTCTCAAATTTTACCGCACGCTCCCTTCGGGTACGCCGTTAGCTTGACACTCCCCTGCCTTCACCCCGTGGGAGCTTACGCGCTTGGCGCAGCTTGCCCTCCGGGCTTACAAAGCAGGCTATGCCAACACAAATCTGCGGAGGATTGCTATAAGTAGGTCGGTACAAATAAAGTTAACGAGTTTCGGCAGTCATTAGTCATTAGTCATTGGGAGGCAGTGCGGTGGACGGGTTCCCCGGCATAAAGGAGCCAGCCGCGTGGGCGGCTCTGCCGACTTGAGCGGACTGGCGTCACCTGCCGTTCATTGGTAAGGGTTTTAGAGAGTTTTACATTTATTAACATAGTTTTGTTTATTTATACCTATCTACTTATTTATTTTTTATAAAAGCAATTGGTACAAGCGAATGTATTTATTTATGGAGAAAAGGAGAAGAAATACAACATTATTTAAACAAGCAAGTTCTATCTGTGGGCAAAATAGTTTTTAGTGATTCATTTTTAATTTTGAATTAAGCGTAAGCGCAAAGCGGGCGCGCAGGCATACGCATAGCGTCTGCGTAGGACAAGGGGCTTGCGGAAGGATAGGCATCAAGCGAGTAGTACTTATGTATGCTACACTTCAGCTTTACTCTTGTGCAGGAGGCACGCAACGCTCGCGAATCAGAATTATTAACCGAACATGATATTAAGTATGAGCAGTTACTTCTAAATAGTTAAATTTTAGTAACAGGATTTTACTTTCAGTTACAAAATCCACTGTATGGCGAAAACATATGTAAAAAATTGATGAGATTACAGAAGTCAAACGAGAGCAAAATTTAGGATCGATGCATTCATCCACCATTTCATTAACAGTGAACAGCTACCTACGCAGTTATCAGTTAAATACGAGTGGTCCCGCGTCCCCCACCAAGAGCACCTTTATGCGTTGGTGGCGGTGAGCGCATCCCCCACCATACGCCGTCAGGACTCAGGACTCAGGACTCAGGACTGTTTTAAACCTACCTTGAAAATTAGAGCATTAGTCATCGGAATTTGCTTGAAGGCACCCTCGCTTATATGCCAGTAAAACAAACTGGGAGAGGAAAACAAATGCTGGATATCAATTCACATCTTGCACGACCTTGCCAACAGATGCTACATTGAATAAGAAAATTTTTATGAGTGATTTGACTGAAAAAAGTGCCATTTTAATCGTTGATGACACTCCCACCAATTTAGAAATACTGTTCGATTTTTTAGCTGACTCTGGGTTTACAGTTTTAGTTGCAGAAGATGGCGAAAGTGCGATCGCACGAGCAGAATATGCGCCACCCGACCTGATTCTGTTGGATGTACTCATGCCGGGGATAGACGGTTTTGAAACTTGCCGGCGTCTGCAAGCTAATGACTTAACAAAAGATATTCCGATCATTTTCATGACCGCACTTTCGGAAACAGTGGATAAGGTCAAAGGCTTGAGTCTTGGTGCAGTCGATTACATCACCAAACCGCTTCAGCATGAAGAGGTTTTAGCCCGTATTGAACTCCATCTGAGGATTGGGAAGCTGACTAAGACACTTCAACAGCAAAATCTGCGTTTGGAGGTGGAAATTTCGGAACGCACACGGGTAGAGGAGAAACTGCGCGAACAAGCTGCGCTGCTCGATATCACGACAGATGCTATTCTCGTTAAAGACTTGGACAAGCGAATCCGTTTTTGGAACAAAGGGGCTGAAAATTTATACGGATGGAAGGCAATAGAGGCGATCGGCAAAAATATCAGTCAGCTTCTGTATCGAGCGGAAACTCTATCTCAACTCCAAAATATCCAGGAAAGTTTAACTGAGTGTGAATCGTGGCAAGGTGAGTTGACTCAGGTACACAAGGAAGGTAAAGAGATTATTGTTGCCAGCCGCTGGACTTTGATGCGCGATCAACATGGGCAACCGAAATCAATTCTTACAGTCAACACTGACATTACAGAGAAAAAACAGCTTGAAGCACAGTTTCTCCGAGCGCAGCGACTGGAGAGCATTGGCACACTTGCTGGCGGTATTGCACATGACCTGAACAATATACTGACTCCAATTCTGACGGCAGCGCAACTCCTGCAGCTAAAACTCCCCAATACCGATGAGCGGAGTCAGCAGATGTTTCAGACAATAGAAACTAACGCTAAACGTGGGGCGAGTTTGGTCAAGCAAGTGCTACAGTTTGCACGCGGAGTCGAAGGTAAGCGCACGGTTGTGCAAGTGAGTCACTTGTTCTCGGAAATTAAGCAGATTGTCCAAGAGACATTTCCCAAATCCATTGAATTTTCCACGAATATAAAGTCAGACCTTTGGGCTATTGTTGGAGATGCCACACACTTACATCAGGTGCTGATGAATCTAGTCGTTAACGCTCGCGATGCCATGACAAGCGGCGGGACTCTAAGTATCTGTGCTGAAAATGTATTCATTGATGAACACTATGCCCGCATGAATCTTGAGGCAAGCGTCGGTCCTCATATCATGATAAGTGTTGCAGATACAGGAGTTGGTATGCCGCCAGAAATAGTGGATAGAATATTCGAGCCGTTTTTCACCACTAAAGATTTTGGCAAAGGTACAGGGCTGGGTCTTTCTACCGTCAGGGGCATCATCAAAAGCCACGGTGGTTTTGTGAACGTGTACAGCAAGTTCGGAAGAGGAACTGAATTTAAAGTATTCTTGCCAGCAGTCGAGGTAACAGCAACACCGCTTGCAGAAAACTTTGAACTACCAACAGGAAACGGAGAATTGATTCTGGTTGTAGATGATGAAGCCCCAATTTTAGAGACGACCAAAATCTCGTTAGAAACTTACAATTACAAAGTGTTGACAGCCAGCGATGGAATTGAGGGGCTCGCACAGTATGCTCAACACAAAGATGAAATTAGCGTGGTGTTGGTGGATATGATGATGCCGTCGTTGGATGGAGCAACCACCATTAGCGCATTGCAAAAAATGAATTCACGTGTCTTGATTATTGCTGTCAGCGGTCTGGTAACCAGTGATAAACTGGCGGGGACTAGGGGAGTCAAAGCATTTCTTTCTAAGCCCTACACGACAAAGGAATTATTGCAAGCTTTACACAACATTCTTTACCAGAAATCGAAAAACCCAGCGATTCATTAGCGACTATATAGTTTGATGAAGTGACAAGCTGCAATGTTCTTCTACAGATGTCAAAAATATAACATAATAGCTGAATGAAACTCAGGTTATGTTACTGTTGCAGCAGCACAAAATCATAGCCATATTGACTTTGACGCGCGGGTTGAACTTCCACTAAAACCCCGATACTCGTATCAGTGTTGGCATCAACTTTGCGATCGCCCGTCTCGTCAAATTCTACTTCTCCAGTAGCGCCCTTGGCAGAAAAATCAGGCTGCGACAATACTCGTTTTAATTCTTGTTTTAATTCTTGAGGAGTAAGATTGTCTTTGCTAATCCTCCTCAAACCTTCAGCAATCACCTGAGTGGCATCGTATGCTGTTGCTGTGCGCCAGTTCACCTCAAAAGAACCCCACAATGATTCAGCATCGAGTTCAAATTCACTTGTAGGGTTAGACTGCTTTCGATGCCAAGGGACAGCAACCACCAAATGTTCAGCAGCTTGACCTTGTCCCAGAATTTTGTGACTATACATCACATCTCCACCAAGTAGCCTCAATTTCTGAGTGCCATTATTAGCATTAAAAATTTGCAAAGCCTGATCGGCTTCGTTAAGTTCCGGGACGAGTAGTAACACCTGTGCTTGTTTTGCGGCTGTTGTTACACAAGTATGTGCGTCGAAATAAGCGCCAAGATGACACGCATTGCCACCGTCAACGACTTGACCACCTTTTGATTTCAGCTGCCTTTGGAAAGCTAAAGCAAAAGAATTGCTGTACTGACCTTTAGGATCAAAAACAATCGCAGCTTTTGTGTAGCCTTTTTGTACCATATATTTTATTAGGTTTTCAATTGCGATCGCATCACTGGTAGGTGTGCGAAAAACGTACTCACTAAAATCCAATCCCGGATTATTTCTAGAGTGTCTAATGGCAGTGCTAGTAGGAGAAATAAGCACAAGTTTCTTGTCGTACACCTTTCCTGCTTTGAGAGTAGCGCCGCTAGAGGAATGACCGATGGCTCCTAAGATATTCATTTCGACCAGTTTATGAGCTACTTTTTCAGCAAGGTCTGGCTTACCTTCATCATCAGCAATTGTCACCTGCAAGAGTTTGCCATTAATTCCACCCGTGCAGTTAATTTCATTTTGAGCTTGGGCAACTCCTCGCAATATTTCTTGTGCCATGCGGGAATCAGCGCCGATAGGAACGCTAACGGCTATGTTGAGAGGTGTTTGAGTATTTTGACTGACAAAACAAGTCTTTGAACTGGCACTTTTGGGAACGGGAAGTTCTTTAATTTTTGTCGGTTGATGACTCACAGCATTGTTGAGGTAAATAAGTGTTTCTGGGTCATTAGAATTTATTTGTAGAGATTTATGAAAATCTTGAATAGCTTGAGGAAAGTTGTTAGCAGCAAAAGCGTTAACTCCAGCTTGTTTGTCAGGATTAGTATTGGAGATGAGAATTTTTTCTCCTTGACTAAAGTTGTTTAGCAAAAGTTGAGGTTGTACTGTTACTGGCTGCGGTCGATTTCTTGCTTCAACAGGTTTGGGGTAATGACTTGTCTTTGTGTAGACTAAGAATGCCAGTGTGATCGCTACTCCTACCACAAGTGCTACTTTCCTAACACTAAACAGAAAAACCCATAACTTTTTGGGCCACAGTAGTGGCTTTGCTGACGGATTCTGACAAATAATAGGGAGCCAGGAAGCACAGGGATTGTCGTCTTCCATTAATTCTTCTAAGCGTTCGCGTGCTTCTCGCATTGCTAAGTACAAAGATTTACCACTTGAAAAAGCTTTTAAGAAGTATTTCAAAAATTGCCGCGCTACTTCGTCAGGTATAGGTTCCCGCATCACAATCATTTGTGGAACTTCCACATTGGTTAATTCTGCAGCCAAACCCAACCCATCACAGGAATTGAAGATTGCTAACTTCAAGCCCTTTTTCACCGCAGTTTTCAACCCCTTCTTTAGCTTCTTGAGTGAAAGAGTTTCAGTGTCATTGATTTGAATTGCTCCAGTATGGCTCTGTAACTGACTGCAACTATGCCCTGCAAAAAAGAGAATGTCCCAATGTTTGTCCCACAGCTTATCACTCAGTTGCTTTAGAGATGGTTGTCTTAGCTCAGTAACTTCCGCTCCCCGGCGTTTTAATTGCCTCAGTAATCGTTGGTCTGGCTCTAAATCAAGTCCCTGGCTACCACCAAAGATTGCTAAAATTCTCACTGGAGGTTTAAGCGGCTTAGAAGGCGGTGCATGCCTAGCACTTAGGGCAAATTGCGCGTAAGGTCGTGTGTTAAACAAATCCCACAGATGCCAGGGAAGTTTTTTCAGGTACAAATTATCTGTATAGAAAATTACCCGTACTGAATCATGGAGTTGTACATTTTCCTCAATTCGCACCTGCAACTTTTGCCAAGGGAGTTGGTCAAACCATTCGCGCAAGGAATTCTCCAATGTTCTGGCTGCTTCTTGGCAGTCTTCTAGCAATGAGGAATTTGTAATCTGAGCCGGAGGTAGATTGATTTGCCTCGTTTTCCCTAACTCGTAGTATCTTTCTGTCAGAGCGTCATATAATCGAGGTAGCTCGGGAGCTGGAGGGAGCCTGCCTGGTATTTTGTGGTATATCCGACCATCCTCTCCTATTTCCAGTTTGACGGGAAAACCTTGCTCAAAACTACCTTCGTCAATATTTAATACAACAAGCTTGCTCATGGAGGTTGCGAAATAGAGGTTGAAGCCAAGTTTTGCGTATGAGTAGTTAGGATTTTTATTATTTTTTGTATATCTCTTGGTAGGTGCACGATCACTTTTATTTTGTGACTTTTGTTATTGCTCGATGTTCTCTGGTGTAGAACCAAAATTCTTAGTTTGAATCTGCGGGAGTTGCGAAGCACTTACCCCAGTCACAATAGTTCGATTCAGCATCGGGTGATTGTGGTGCGTGAACCCAAAATCACTGTCAGGGTGAAACACAACCAGCGTTAACTTCTCATCCAGAGTGCGGAACTTATGCTCCTCCCCAGCTGGAATGAAAAAAATTACCCCAGGTAAAAAAGGCGTAATTCCTTGTGGTGTTTCACACTCACCCACACCTGCTATAACCATCCCCAAACGGTAACTAGGATGCGTATGCATTGTTTGGTTGGTTAGAGGAGGAAAGTAAAGGGCATTCAAGCAAGGAGCACCTAATATAAGTGGCGGAATCAACAGACTATCTGTTCCGCCATCAATATATGCAAATCTACCTGTTGGCTCAATCGGACCCCCAATGCTAAACGTCCCGCAATAATCTGGACAAGTGACCACAAAACCAGAGGAATCTTCGCTACCAATCCAACCTTCCCCAGGCAAGCTGAAATACATCCCTGGATAAAGTTTAAATTCTTGTTCTCTTGTGTGGCGGTACAAAATAGGGTTTCCTTGATAGACAAAACCAAAGTGAGTGCCCGTGTTGGGTAGATGAAGTCGCCTTTGGTGCCAACCGAGGAACGAATCAGGCAAGTCAGCTTGACCAAATTCTAATAAATTACCATGAACTAACTGTGGATAAACTTTGATTGTCATTGCTCACCGCCTTGATTTACACCTTGAGAATGAAGGACTGCTGACGGCTTTGATCATCAGCGGGGGCAACATAGTTCTGAGGCATCCCTGAACCTCTCTCAAGATACACTTAAGCCTGTTTTAAGCCTGTTTAATTTGATTGTAAAGTATAATTCAGGTAAAATACATATTTGTCAAGCCTTTCTATGTATCTTTGTTCATTCAGATATGGCAAGACCATCCCTACAAGCATCCCAACCAGGTATTCACTCTGCAAAGCAGGCGCTGACTAAGCGAGGAATCCTACAGAAGGATTTAGTTAAACAACTAGGTTATAGCCGTCATCCAATCAGTAGATTTTTTACAGGGAAGCCAGTTGAACAGGAGATATTTATCAATATTTGTGATGAATTAGGGTTAGATTGGTTACACATTGCTGACTTATCTGAACTTGCTAAACCACCACAGAATGAACAGCGCCAAGAAGAAAGCACCAGTATAGATAAATTAGTGCAAGAAGTCCGCAGCAAAATAAAAGACAACATACAAGAACGCTGCGGAACTATGCGTGTGTTGGATATGTCCCAACCTATCGATTTGGGTGAAATCTACACGAAAGTTAATATTTTAGAAAAAATTACCGGACGTAAGCGTAAAAAACTTAAAGAGTTACTCCAAGAGTTGCATTTAGAAGATTTTGAAAATTTCGGCTTTGGTCGAGTTAGCGAAGAAAGAGTCTCTGGACTCGAGGCGGTAAAAAAATATCAAAAATTGATTGTGCTGGGAAAGCCGGGAGCGGGTAAAACGACATTTTTGAAATACATTGCTATTCAATGCAATCAGGGTCGCTTTCTGCCAAATCTCGTCCCGATTTTTGTGACTCTTAGAGATTTTGTCGAAACACCAGATGAACCGAATTTACTCGAATATATTGGGCAGCAATTTTCTGAATGTGGTGTGACTTCTGCGGAGATTCACGAAGTGTTAAGTCACAAAGCAGCCTTAGTGTTATTGGATGGCTTGGATGAAGTTAAACAAGAGCATTACCAACGTGTTTTAAGGGAAATTCGGGAATTATGCGAAAAATTCTATGACAATCATTTTATCATGACTTGTCGGATTGCTGCTTGTGAATACACTTTTGATAAATTTACAGAGGTCGAACTAGCTGATTTTGAGAAAGAACAAATTTGTATCTTTGCGACTAACTGGTTTAGAAATAAATTAGAAGCTTCAGACTTTATCAAGCGGTTGGAAATTAACCAGCGCATTCAAGAATTAGCAGTAAATCCTCTATTGTTAACGCTTTTGTGTTTGGTTTTTAAAGAATCAGGTGATTTGCCTGCAAATCGTTCTGAACTTTATAAAGAAGGTTTAGAGGTCTTTCTGAAAAAATGGGATGCGAAACGTGGAATTCAACGCGACCAAGTATACAAACAACTGTCCCCTCAGCGGAAAAAAGATTTGCTGAGTAAAATCGCCTTGACAACTTTTGAACAAGGAAATTATCTTTTTCACCAAAGGGAAGTAGAAAATTATATTGCAGAATATATTTGTGATTTACCGAACGCCGAAACAGACCCAGAAGCGTTACAACTCGATAGCGAGGCAGTTTTACGTTCTATTGAAACGCAACACGGACTTTTAGTTGAACGCGCAAAAAGTATTTATTCTTTCTCTCACCTAACCTTTCACGAATATTTCACAGCTAGAGAAATAGTATTGCGCTCCCATCCCCTGCAACAAGCTTTGCAAAGACTCATCCAGCATATTCACGAAATACGCTGGCGTGAAGTTTTTCTGTTAGCAACCGAGATGTCGCAGCCAAATGCCTCAATGCTATTACAAGCAATGAAACAAAAGGTTGATGACCTCTTAGTAGGGAATAAGAAATTAGAGAATTTTTTAAAGCACGTAGCAGAAATATCAACAGCACAGCAGTTCCCAATTAAACCAGCAGCAGTGCGTGCATTTTACTTTGACATTGATTTTGAAATCGATGCCGAACGCTCCCTGAGTCTCCTTTTAGACCGTTCTGCTAATCTGCTCGTTTCTGCCAGCTTTTTTACTCGTGTTTTTCAAGATACCGAGTTTTCCAAAGCTATTGAGTTGGTTTTGGACTATGACAGGCGTACTCTCGACCCCACACAAAAGATTATCAATGCGGCTTCTGCAAATGAGGCGATGTATCTTGCTGTTAAACTTGCCCTCGACTCGAAAAGACTCGAACCAATTTTAATAAATAAACTGGAGCGAATCTATCAAGAAGATTTTAGACAAGCACAACCGGAAGAACTCGACGAAGAAAAAGTAAAACATTTGGCTGATGAAGCCAGAAATGTTGCCAAAAACCACCATCATTTAGGTGGTAAAGATTGGCAGTTTACAACTGAAGAAAAAGAATTACTGAAACAGTATTATTACGCCAATAAGTTATTAGTTGAGTGCCTTAACAGTGATTGTCCAGTTAATCTCCAGGTACGTTCAGAGATACTGAGTACACTGTTATTACCGTCCAATTAATTAATATTATATTGTCGGCTTTGCAAAAATGGTATCATTATACTTTGCATGATTTTTTTGCTGCTTTTCCCAACAAATACCGAGAAGAAATCAGCTAGAAATCTCCTGAGACTCATAGGTTTACAGCGCTTTTCATTTACATAAATTACAAACCATGTGTTAGGGGCACAGCAATGCTGTGCCCCTACAGCACTGCCCTATATTCTAATCAATTGAAAACTGCTGCACTTGATAGTCCTAGACGATGAAACTCTGTGTGATACTTGCATCACCCAACGCCACCCTCAGGTTAAACCTGTCTCCTGGGTCAGCAGTAAACTTAAACTGAATATAGTTGTCTCTTCTCCTGGCTTGCACCGTGAAAAAGGTGTTACCCACTGTATCTAACCCAATGAGTTGCAAACCTGCTGGAAGATGGGGATGACTACCAAGAGGATATACTTTCATTAAAATCGCTATCCTTTGGTCAAGTTTTGGTAAGATAGCAACCATCAGCGCCACGGCATTGTTACCAAAGTGCATACCTAAATCGATCGCCCTTCTGACACCGCCACCAGGGTTATCTGGGTCAATTTCCCACAAAAGTTCTGCTGCTTTCCAACGAATTTCCTCATCTTGGGTCGTTTGTAACAAATGGATTAAAGCTGTGCTGGGATCTGAGTCAGGAATGGCTGTTTGATCACAGAGATGACTATTTGCTTGACTAGTATACAACTGTGTAATGAAGTCCTTTATCCTATCAAACTTGGCAAGTTCCACGTTTGTAGGAACAATATCGGCGAAAACCAAGACTGGACTACTTCCTTTTGTACCCAAAATGTCTTCTACACTCTGCCATCCTGCAGTGAAAATATTCTCCAACCATTGACTTAGTTGCACTACAGGTTGGGAAGAATGCAACGCAATCAATAACATATCTAGCGGTTGCAATTGACTAATTGGTAACGTTGTCCTAGATACTTCCGGTACAAACCCTAAAAGATTTCCTTGTTTATAAGTTTCATTAAACTCAACAACAACATAGCCAATACGATCTGTCCAAACCTCTGCAGGAAAGTCACAAGTGTCTTCACCTTTAAGAATGGGACGACATTCAAGATGTCCTCTTCCTGGTAAATTCAAGTCAGCGACATCTGCACTCAGCCGACCAAGCACATTCCAACTATAGCTGGCTTGTAGATCAGTCGGCACATCCAGCATTTGCAAGTAGTGGGACATCACCAACACGGCTAGTGTATTGAGATATACCTGTTTTGCCTTTTTCGTGCTGGATTGTTCTTGGGCAAATTGCTCTGCAATCTGTCTGTCTGCTTTTGTAATCGGGATAGAAATGACAAAATGTTGTGTTAGATTATTCATAGTTAGCATAGGTAGGAAACACAAATTCAGTAGAACGAATCAAGTCTCCAGTAAAAGTACTGAAAATTATGTGTCAATGTATGCTTGCAATCTGCCAAAAGCAAGTAAACAGGGAAAGCATTTTCGTCGATAGAAACTACTCAGCGTCACTGCTGCGACTCCAAACTCTCGTGCTATCTCATGCCAAGTTTTTTCTTCTGGAGGTAAGCGGCGTAAGAGTAAAACCTGGCAGTTAATCTGCGGACAACTGCACAAATGGAGACTACGTAATGTTCCTTGAGTTTTAATCCATTCTAAAGTTTCTTCTAAAATTGGTTGCGCTTTCCCTAAGGCAGGCAAATTGTCTATGAAGTCTAATTCTTGATCAAAGTAAGTTACCCTGGTTGCCTGTTGCTGCGCTATTCTTCTATGGATGTCTAGCAGTCTACCTTTGAGATGGATATTAAACCAATTTATGACACCACCTTTTTCAGAATTGTATTGAGAAAGATTTTGGCAAAACCAAAGCCAGGTTTGCTGCAACGCATCTTCATAGTCCTCATCAGATACACTCCCCCAACCTCTCCAAATTCTTCCTGATTGCTGCATTTGATAAACAAGCTGATTCAGTAATTGCTGACGCTTCAAACTACCAGGAGGATGCTCGCACGCAGCCGCCACCATTTCGCGTAGCTTTTGATGTAAATCTTCTGACTCAATGTTTTGATTCATAGAGGATGCCATCTCTTCTTCCACTGACATAAAGCATGAGTGTAGTTGCAAAAGGTATTTACTTTGCCTGCCCTACAGGCGAGCTTGGTGGACTAATATTGATCAACGGCAGCGCACTGCTACCCCCCATGACTTGGGGAAAATGACCATCCCACTTTTGTATCGCCTGCTGTTGTAGTATCTGTGGAGTTAAATTTTGCCGCAATAATTTTTGTGCCTCAGCTTGACCTTTGGCGCGGTTTACCTCTGCTTCTGCATCCTTAGCGGCTTTCAGGGCTACATAATCTGCCTGTTTAGCCTGTTGCTCAGCTATTTGCTTCGCCTCAATCGCTGCAGCAAACTCTGGAGAAAAAGACACATTTACCAGAGAAACATCATCGGTATACAATCCATAAGTTGCAAGCCGTAATTTAATAGAGTTGTCAATCTCTGCTTTTAAATCTGCCCGTTCCTTAAGAATTTGCTCAGCAGTTTTTTTGGGAGTTGCTGCCTTGATGACCTCAGTAATCGCGGGCAGTATAATTGCATTAATAATCTGCTCTTGATCTCGAATTCTTTGATAAACCTTGTTCACCTGGGTTGGCTCAATATGCCAATTGAGGGAAACGGCTATCTTAATAGTTTGTAAATCTTTAGTGCCAGCTTGGGATTCGATATCAGTTTTTTGAACACGAACGCTAAGTTTCTTGACGGATGTCACGATTGGCATAATCGGATGAATACCTTCGTCCAAAATGACATTTTGGACTTGACCGAAGCGCATCACAACGCCTCGCTCACCTGTATTTACAATGGTAAATGGCTTGAAGATATTCGCTCCTAGTAATAGGACAAACCCCCCGACAATGGAAAAGGCAGTGGTTGATCTAAAGTTATTGCGCACGTTTATAAATGCCATAGTCCCTTTGAACAAAACTGTTCCATAACTCATATCTTGCACCTGTCCGTAGAAAACCGTACAAGCTAAAAAGATGCGCGATAAAGCTACATTATTTTTATTGGCTTTTCTCCCTAAATAGAGGACTTTTAGTTTCATACTGAGTGACTAAAATACATCAATTTTTATTGGTGCAAAATGTGAGATAAGCAACAAGTGCAATTTCATGTTGTTGGGCAATTACCCTCCATGTGCTTATCGGGTTCAAACCAAAGGTTTGCGGCAAATATTTACAAAACTTTACAAAAATATGATGCACGAAAGAATGGTGGGTTACGCCGCACTTTAGTTATCATCTAAAACCTTAACTGTCATGCGCCTAAGCCACCCTACATAATGGATAATTTATTTTTTGGTACTCCCTAAAGTGCTGTGTCGTTCTTTTGTGCGAACTGCTGCTCGATTTGGAGATATTGAGGCACACCGATGAGTTCTTGAAATTCCTTGAACTCAACTAAACCCTGAAAATGAGCTGTCGTTCCGTGTTCTTTCAAATGACGCAAGCAAGCAGTCATGACGTTTGTGGCTGCAAGTAAAGCAGAGACTGGGAAAAACACAATTTTAAAGCCCAATTGTTGTAATTCTGAGGCGGAAAGTTGGGGAGTTTTGCCACCTTCAACAATATTGGCTACCAAAGGTACATCCACAAACACACCGGCTATTTTTTGCAGTTCCTCAACCGACTGGGGCGCTTCAATAAACAGGACATCTGCTCCAGCATCAATGTAAGCTTGACCGCGACGAATTGCTTCTTCCAAACCTAAGGGGGCACGGGCATCAGTGCGGGCTACAATTACCAAACCACTGTCACCACGGGCTTGCACCGCCGCCCGGATTTTGCCAGCGTGTTCAGCCATCGAAATGACTCGCTTGCCCTCAAAGTGACCGCATTTTTTGGGCCACTCTTGGTCTTCCAGTATGACCCCAGCAATTGATTGCTGTACGGCGTCCTTTACAATCCGGATAACGTTTAAAGCGTTGCCATAGCCTGTGTCCATATCGGCAATCAGGGGAATACTCACTGATTTCGCAATTCGCCCCACACTGTTAAGCATTTCCGTAGCTGTGAGCAAACCGTAGTCTGGCATACCAAGTGTGGAAGCGGCGATACCAAAGCCACTGGTAGCCACTAATTCAAAACCTAATTGTTCAGCCAGCTTTGCTCCCAGACAATCGTAAACTCCTGGAATAATCAGGATTCCAGGACGCTCAAGCAATTGTCGCAGCTTTTGGCTAGAAGAAGACATAAATGAAGAACCAGGGTATACTTTGAACTAAAAACCTTTTATTCATATTCTCATATTTCGTTTGTTGCCCAACTTATGTATTTATAAGGTTGGGGGTTCAGTAAATTTCAAGAAACCATGACTCGGTCGGTTTCTTAAAATTTTAATACTTTCTAACGAAAATATGAAGGAATTGTAAAATTGTTGCATATTTTCTAGGTATTTTTGAAAAATGCCATTTCCGTGATGTTAACATGACTGGACTCAATATTTAGTTACTGCTTGATTGAGAAAAGTCGTTTCATTAGCTCTGGGGGTAGCAGTGTTTTTTTTTCAGAAAAAAACTAAAAAAGTGAATATGAAAGTCGGGCAGAAACTAAATTTAGAAAAGTTTAAAAGCTTATATCTTTCCAATATTAGAGGCGATGTTTTAGCAGGGATAACTGTGGCATTAGCGCTGATTCCAGAATCTTTGGCTTTTGCTGCGATCGCCAAAGTTGAGCCAATGGTAGCTTTGTATACTTCATTTTGTATAGCCGTCGTGATTTCCCTGTTTGGTGGACGACCGGCAATGATTTCTGCAGCTACTGGTTCGATGGCGTTACTGATGACATCATTAGTAGAAAAATATGGAGTTGAGTATTTATTTGCAGCCACAATCCTGACTGGAATCATTCAATTCCTAATGGGAGTTTTGAAATTAGGAAGATTTTTTACCTTCATTCCCCAATCTGTAGTCGCGGGTTTTGTTAACGCCTTGGGCATCTTAATTTTTATGGCTCAAGTCTGGCAAGTTGCTGGACAAGCTTGGCAAGCATACGCAATGGTAGCAGCTACATTGGCAATTGTCTATCTCCTGCCCCGTTTTACCAAGAGTGTACCATCACCCCTGGTTGCCATTATTCTGATGACGATTGTGGCAATGTCTACTGGCGTTCATATCACCAGAGTAGGAGATGTTGGAAATATAACTGATACGCTTCCATCGTTCCATCTGCCGCATATTGACCTTTCTCTGAAAAGCTTTTTCATTATTCTTCCTTACTCATTAACGCTCTCGATTGTCGGTCTTTTAGAATCCTTATTAACGGCACAACTGCTTGATGAGCTAACAGATACTAAGAGTTCTAAAAACCGGGAAGTTAAAGGTCAAGGTATTGCAAACATTGTCGCAGGCTTTTTTGGTGGCATGGCTGGTTGTGGCATGGTTGGACAATCGATTATTAACATTAGAGCCGGTGGAAAAGGGCGTTTGTCCACCTTTGTTTCGGGTGCTTTCTTGTTAATTCTCATTTTCGTTTTCAAAGATATAGTTAAGCAAATTCCTATGGCTGCCCTCAACGGCGTCATGATTATGGTGGCTTTTGAAACCTTTAATTGGAACTCATTAAAAGATTTACGCAAAATGCCGTTGACTGAGGCAATTGCTATGCCTGTGACGATGGCGATCGCCCTTTGGACTCATGATCTTGCTCAAGGGGTGCTGGTTGGCGTGATCATGAGTACTTTGATTTTCGCTTGGAAAGCAACCCAAATCACAGCAGTAAAATCCATTGATGCTAGCGGAGCAAAACAATATACAATATCGGGACAACTTTTCTTTGGTTCAATCTCCAACTTTATGGAGTTATTTAACTATGTTGACGACCCAGAAAAAGTTGTGATTGACTTCCATCACGCTCATGTGTGGGACCACGCTGCTGTCACTGCAATTTCTAAAGTGGTTGAGCGGTATCGGAAATTGGATAAGTATGTGGTTATAGTTGGATTAAACCAGGAAAGCCAGTCATTTATGCGTCAAGTTGGTGTTTGGGAAGGGATTATCAACTGAACTTTGTCTGAGTAACAAATTTTTCAAATTTTATGGCACTTCATGTGTGTCTACAGCGTCTTAGCAGTAGCCTGCGGCACGCCAAGACGCCTCTAAGTTAGACTTCTTAAGTCGAAAAAACAATAATTATATCAAGTCCGGTTAAATACTTATCATTACCCAAAGAACCCCACCCCGGTAAAGCTGCGCTTCACCTCCCCGGACCGCAAGCGGTGAGACCAGTGCTGCAGTCCTTGTTTCCCGACAGCAGGCAACTGGCGAACCCGGAGGGGGAGGGGCGGCGCGGGGTGGGGTTCAGTTAACGTGGAAATCATAACTAATTAGCCGGACATGATATTAACCATAGATAGACAATAAAAGTTTTTCCTCTGTCTTCCCCTAATGCATCGGGGGAATGAGGGGGGTGGATACAGATCGAACTCACATTCCGCAAGAGCTTTCTTAATAAGACGTGAGTTCGACGAAGTCAAAGCAGACCTCACCCCAAACCCCTCTCCTACTCCCAGAGGGGCTTCAAACCCTGATTCTAATGTTGCTCCTGGCTCTCCTAAAAGGAGAGGGAGGGAGTGAGTGTGAGGTTTATCGAACTCACGTTAATAAGTAATCTTACGGTGTAACAGGAGTTGTTGGCACAAAGAAGCCAGTACTCATTTTTTTCTTGCCCCCAAACCATTTGTTTCCAGCTTATTGGTTTGGTGCTTTTGTCATAAACATATTGTGGCATATAGGGGACGACACGAGACACCCGCACTTTACATCCCACAAAAAAAAGTGCAAAAAACACCTAATATACTGTAAAAGAAAAATACTCCCATCAAATTTTTTACAGCTTCATTAGAAATAAACAAAAGTATAAATTTTATTTTAAATACTGACCTTTTCTACGGAAATATACAAACTCAGGACGAATAAATAGAACAGGTATTAACAAATTTTGGTATAAGTGCTTATACCTGCTTTGTCTTGTTCTACAAAGCAGTGATAATACTTAGACACAAAGTATTAACTTTGTGTTGCCAACCAAAACTCTGATAGCTAGTGGGTACTGTAGAGAAATTAACAAATACCTAGAACTCTCCGCATCCTTTGGTTCCCTATAAACGAACGGTGAGTAATCAGATGTAAAACGCAATATTGTTTTGTAGAGTACCAGATGATGATTACAGGCATTCTTTTCGTTGATCCATCTGTAAGCCACTACGAATTTTTACTGAAAAATGTTGTAGCAGGCATCAAGGCTATTGTTCTTGACTCTGAGCGAGATGGGGTAGCACAAATTACCGAGGTACTGTCCCTGTACGGTGGAGTGGAAAATGTCCACATTGTTTCTCACGGCTCTTCGGGAACCCTTTACCTAGGTAATAGCGAACTCAGCCTCAGCACCCTAGATCTTTACGCCGACCAACTAAAGAATTGGTTCTCCCCATATTCTCACCTTCCGGTCTCTCCAGTTCCCTCGCTTCTTTTGTACGGTTGCCATGTGGCTGCAGGTGATGCTGGGGTAGAATTCATCACCAAGCTACACCAACTAACGCAAGCAAATGTTGCCGCCTCCGCCAACCTCACTGGCAACGCTTTTCTGGGGGGTGATTGGAACCTGGAAGTCAACATTGGCAGCATTTCAAATCAACCACTAGCATTAAGCGCCGAAGTTATCACAGGGTATCCATCTGTACTCAATGCTCCTATCCTCAATGACGCTAACCCGATCCTGGATCCCATTAACGAAGATGCAGTCGCACCCATAGGGGCAGTTGGTACGCCAATTTTCTCCTTAGTCACCCTTGGTGGTAACGTCATTGACCAGGATCCGGACGCAGTTACTGGTATTGCCATTACAAATAGTGACATTATTAACGGAAATTGGTTGTACACCACTAACAATGGCACTACTTGGCTACCCTTGGGAGCTACATCCGACAACAACGCTCGTCTATTGGCTGCTGATGCAATTACCCGCCTTTACTATCAGCCCAACGCCAACTTTAACGGCACCATCAGCAATGCCCTGACGTTCCGTGCGTGGGACCAAACCAGTGGTATCAACGGCAGTACTGCGGACACCACCGTTGGCGCTGGTGCAAGTGCCTTTAGCACTGGGATTAACAGTGCCACACTGACAATCAACGCCGTTAACGATGCTCCTATCCTCACTGACACGAACCTTGTCCTAACTGCCATTGACGAAGATGCAGGTGAACCTATAGGAACAGTTGGTACGCTCGTTTCCTCGTTAGTAAGCCTTGGTGTTAACGTCACCGATCCAGATAACGATCCACTTACAGGTAATCCACCACTTACAGGTATTGCCATCACAAATGCTGACACTACCAACGGCAATTGGTTCTACAGCCCTGACGATGGCAGCAGTTGGGCACCTTTAGACTTGGTCTCCAATACTAACGCTCGCCTATTGGCGGCTGATGCAAGCACCCGCATTTACTTCCAGCCCAAAGCCAACTTCAATGGCTCCATCAACAATGCTCTCACCTTCCGTGCATGGGACCAAAGCAGTGGTACCAACACAAGTATTGCGAACACTACCATCAGCGGTGGTTCTACTGCCTTTAGCACTACGACTGACACTGCCGCAATTACCATCAATCCCGTCAATGATGCCCCTATCCTCACTGAAGCGAATATCACCCTAACTGCCATTAACCAAAATGTAGGCGCACCGATAGGAGCAGTTGGTACCCTCGTTTCCTCCTTAGCGCGCCTTAATGATAACGTCATCGACCCCGATAGTAATGCACTCACAGGTATTGCCATCACAAATGCTGACGCTACCAACGGCACTTGGTTCTACAGCACCAACAACGGCAGCTCCTGGATACCCGTAGGAATTGTATCCGGCACCAATGCGCGCCTATTAGCGGCTAATCCCAACACCCGCATTTATTTCCAGCCCAACGCCACCTTCAATGGCACCATTGACAATGCTCTGACCTTCCGTGCATGGGACCAAACTACTGGTACCAATGGCAGCACTGCCGACACCACCCTCAACGGTGCTGCAACTGCGTTTAGTGTTGCGACTAACACTGCCGGGCTTACCATCAATGCCGTCAATAATGCTCCTATCCTGCTTGACACCAACCTCTTGGTAAACACAGTGGAAGATCCAGGGGCACCTACAGGACCAGTTGGTACCCTCGTTTCCTCCTTAGTCAGTCTTGGTATTAATGTTATTGATCCAGACAACAATCTAACTACAGGTAATGGAGCTACAGATAATGGAGCTACAGGTAATGCACTTACAGGTATTGCCATTACAAATGCGAGCATTACCAACGGCAGCTGGTTCTACAGTACCGACAATGGCACTACCTGGGCAGCCTTAGGGTCTGCATCCGACGCTAACGCTCGTCTGCTAGCGGCTGATGCGAACACCCGCATTTACTTCCAGCCCACCGCCAACTTCAATGGCTCCATCGGCAATGCCCTGACGTTCCGTGCATGGGACCAAACCAGTGGTACCAACGGCGGCAATGCGAACACCACCATTAGTGGTGGTGCAACTGCTTTTAGCATTGCGACTGACACTGTCGCAATAACCATTGATGCTGTCAATGATGCTCCTATCCTGCTTGACACCAACGTCACTCTAACTTCTATTGAAAAAGATGCAGTAGCACCGATAGGAGCAGTTGGTACACTTGTTTCCTCGTTGGTGAGTTTAGCTCCTAGTGGTAACGTCACCGATCCAGATACTAATCCACTGACAGGTGTTGCCGTCACAAACGCTGATACTACCAACGGCAGCTTCTTCTACAGCACCGACAATGGCACTAACTGGACACCTTTAGGATTTGTATCCGATACCAATGCCCGCTTACTCGCAGCTGATGCCAACACCCGCATTTACTTTCAGCCTAACGCCAACTTCAACGGCATCATCAGCAATGCTTTGACCTTCCGTGCATGGGACCAAACCAGTGGTACCAACGGCAGCACTGCAGACACCACCCTGAGCGGTGGCGCAACTGCCTTTAGCCTTGCGACTGATACTGCCGCAATTACCATTGGTGCTGTCCCCAATCCTGTTGTCACCAATCCTCCCCCCAATCCTGTCACCAATCCTGTCATCACTCCTGGCACCCAAGTTGCTTCTACCCTCAAACTCCTACCTAACAATATTTTCCAGTTAGAAGGCGACAAACCAAAACTTGAAGCCACTCTCACCCGAGCCAATTCTAATCAGGTGAATGAACTGGGAGTGTTTGTTGTTGACGATGACCAAGGAACAATTAATGGCATCGCTCCTGGTGCAGAAAATTATGCCCCGGTTGCACTTTCAAGAGCCAAGGCTATTTTCTCAGTGATTACCGATACTCCCAATGGGTTTAATACTGACTTAAAACGTCTACTTGAATTTAATTCAGGCGAACGCCTGCGATTCTTCTTGGTCAACAACAGTAGTATTGATGCTGTACAAGCTGGTTCAACTTCTCTGACAGACGTACTCTTTTCCAACCCCTCAAATCAAAAAGTCACAAACTTGGGTAATGGCGAGTTTACATTGGCTTTGAACGATACATCAAATAACAATACTCCCGACTTCCAGGATCTGGTAGTAAAGATTAAGGCTACAGATCAGCCGTTACCTCTAGGTGCTCGTCTTCAGGGAAATCCTTCTGGAGAACTGATTGATTTGCGTGATGTATCAACTCCGGTCAAAGCAGAGTTTATCTTAAATAGAGAAGCAAAGAATAACAATTTCGTCGGCTTCTATCAAATCGCTGATACCAATGGTGGTATTGATATCGATGGCAACGGGACGGTAGACTTGCGTCCTGGTGATGCAGGTTATGCTCAAGCTGCGGTGCAAAGACGTGTTCCAGGAATTGACTTGACAGTGGGCAACCAAAGTACTGCTACATTGACAAGTAATCTTAGTCCCGGTTCAGTTTTGGCACCATTCATTATTGTTAATAGCAGACCGGAGGCAATTTTAGATGGAAATCCAAACAATGACCCCCCAGTGTATTTCTCCTTTTTAGGAGCTAACTCAGATAAAGTTGACCATATTCGTTTGTTGGGGAATAACACCTTTGGGTTTGAGGATTTAGCAAATGGCGGGGACAAAGATTACAACGATATGATTGTCAGAGTCAATTTGAGTAATGCTTAACCCACTCAAAAAACCAGTTTCTTAAACTAGGTAAGAGTACGAAACTCAGAACCTCTACAGTCATTTAAATGTCCACATCGTAATCAGTATTAAAAAAACACAAGGAGGCGATCTCGCGCAGCGAGCAGGCTTTGCCTATCGCCTCCTTGTGTTCTTGTCTTGTTGTTGCGAGCCCTTGCGGGCGGGCACTGTGTGCCTATGCCAAAGGGCACGCTACGCGAACGCCCGCAACCTCGGCTCCCTTTGGGAGCATCGCCTTACGGCGTGCGCTCCCTTGCAATCGCTGTTTTAGCACTAGCACGTGCAAAGGAAGCAGGAAGCCTCAGAGGTAACCTTAAGAACCCCTACCAACAACTGTTAGGCACAGTGGGGAATGTCAATTCACAATAGAAATGGAACACATTTAGCCTAAATACAATTAATGCAATCTCCGTCCACAGCCAGTCCCGAGCCAATTTTTATCGGTTTTCACGCTCTTAGCGATCCACTAAGGATTAGCGTTATCGAACTCCTGCGAAATCAAGAGCTTTGTGTGTGTGACTTATGCAACGCTTTAGGGGTTAGCCAGTCAAAGCTGTCTTTTCACCTAAAAACTCTCCGGGAAGCTGGTTTAGTTCGCTCCCGTCAGGAAGGACGTTGGATTTACTACAGCCTCAACATCCCTCAATTTGCCGTCCTAGAGCAGTACCTCTCAGAGTACCGCCGCCTGAGCCAAATTCTGCCTGCTCGTTTATGTAAAGAGCCATCTTGACATCCTCCCCAGCCTAAAAGGCGTGGGGATTCCTAAGACTTACGACTTAGGTTTCTGCTTCTTGCCCTTGCGGGTTTTGCTTACGCACGCCCTTCGGGTTTTTCGCAACTGCCCGGCAAGTCGGTTGACTGTCAGGTCTTATGTTCGCTCCACAGACTGAAACGGCAAGCCCTGCCGCCAAAATATTACGAGCTGCATTTAGATCTCGGTCATGGTTTGTTCCACACTTGGGGCAATCCCATTCCCGGATATTTAAAGGCAGCTTTTCAACAACATGACCGCAGTTTCCACAGCGTTTTGAGCTAGGGAACCAGCGGTCTATTTTTATTAACTCCCGACCATACCATCGACACTTATACTCAAGTTGTCTGACTAATTCACCCCAACTAGCATCTGAAATATGCAGCGCTAGCTTGGGGTTTTTGATCATGTTCTTGATAGCAAGGTCCTCAACTATTATCGTTTGGTTTTCACGCACCAGTTGAGTGGTTAGTTTGTTCAGAAAATCTTTACGAGCGTAGGTTATTTTTGAATGAACCTTGGCAACTTTGCGTCTGGCCTTGTGTGTGTTGTTAGATCCTTTTTGCTTCCGAGACAGAGACTTTTGAACTTGTCTGAGCTTTCGGCGTAACCGCTTAAAGTGTCTCGGATTGTTAATCTTCTCGCCGTTGCTTGTCGCAATCAGGCTCGTGATGCCAACGTCTAACCCAACAGACTTATCTGTCTTTTCGAGCGATTTAATTGTATGGTCATCGACCAACAGCGATACGAACCACCTACCGCTGGCGTCCAACTTGACGGTAATCGTGTTCGGATTGCATCCGGGCGGGATTTCCCGGCTCCACACTATAGGTAGAGCCTGATCACACTTGGCTAGAAAAACTTGATTGTTCTTCCACCTGAATCCGGCTTTGGTAAATTCTGCACTGCCGCCGTTATGTTTTCGCTTGAAATTGGGGTACTTTGCCCGTTTCGCCCAGAAGTTAGCAAACGCTTTTTGCAGATTTCTCAGTCCTTGCTGAAGTGGGACAGAACTAACCTCAGTTAAAAAGCTGAGACTTTCTTCTTTCTTCCAAGCCGTAAGCATGGCAGAAGTGTCTGCATAGTCCACTCTTTCTTGCCTTTCGTACCAACCCTCTGTCCGAGCCGCCAAAGCTTTGTTGTAGACCAATCTGACGCAGCCTAGTGTCTGCCGCAGAAGAGTCTGTTGCTCGGGCGTCGGATAGAATCGGTACCTGAAGGCTCTCTCCATGCAAAAAAAAAAGAATGCAAAAAAAGTTTTTGCATTATAACATATAGATTGTAAAGCCGTCCTAGAAGGACGGGGTTTTAGACCCATTTTTTTGATAATACAGCAGAATTCAGGAGTCAGAAGTCAGGAGTCAGAAGTAAAATTTCCTCTATATCTGGCTTTTGAGTTGAAAAGCTGTACCTCAAGAAAAATGCAATCTGCTGTATATCAATTTTTTTTATAAATTTGTGTTTCTAGGATTCTCCTTGACATATCAATTTTTTTTGAAATAATAGAGATACACCGTAAATTGATATGCCAAGGGAGTGGAGTCAATGAACGCAAGGCTACTTAAGTTGGCGCTGTTTCAATCCCCCACTCGCTGCGCTCAAGTTCAAAATTTAAAATGCAAAAAAAGAATTAACCCGGATTACTTCTTAATTTTGAATTGATAATTTTGAATTTTGAATTCCCGTTCGCGCAGCGTGCCCGAAGGGCTTAGGGGTGTGGGATATTAATTTTGAATAGATAATTTTGGCTTTTGAATTGTCATGACCGCCCTTACTTAGGGTGCTGTTATTCATAAATAGAAATCAGCTTTGATATTGCGAGTGTTTACTAAACAGTCTTATAGAAGATTGCTAATTCGTCATGAAAAGAAATCGTATTAGCCAAGGGAATTTTGATGAGTACAAATAATTCGCAAGCGAGAAAAGCCTCGGTGAAAGCAGGGAGCAATTTAAGTTTTTTTGAAAAGTATCTCACTGTTTGGGTTTTTTTGTGTATCTTTGCAGGAATTTTACTAGGAAGATTGTTCCCAGGGATTGCAGTGGCGCTGGATGCAATGAGTGTGTATCAAGTGTCAATTCCAATTGCGATTTGTTTGTTTTTCATGATGTACCCCATCATGGTAAAAATTGACTTCACGCAAGCTGCGAATGCGATTCGTACCCCGAAACCCGTTATTCTTACCTTGGTGGTGAATTGGTTAATTAAACCATTTACGATGGTGGCGATCGCACAGTTTTTCTTGGGATGGTTATTTCGCCCTTTGATTACTGGAACCGATGTGATTCGCGGTAGTGAAGTAGCACTAGCAAATTCCTACATTGCCGGCACCATTTTACTGGGAATTGCTCCTTGTACGGCAATGGTGTTGATGTGGGGGTATTTATCTTATGGCAACCAAGGACATACCTTGGTGATGGTGGCGGTGAATTCTTTGGCGATGCTATTTTTGTATGCACCGTTGGGTAGATGGTTATTGGCAGCAAATGATTTAACAGTGCCTTGGGAAACAATCGTTTTGTCGGTACTGATTTATGTCGGATTGCCGTTAATCGCAGGAATGTACAGCCGTTATTGGATTTTTAAACACAAGGGAAGAGAATGGTTTGAACGGCGATTTTTGAAGTATCTCACTCCAGTTTCTATCACAGCTTTGCTCATTACTTTAGTGCTGCTGTTTGCTTTCAAAGGTGAGTTAATTGTTAAGAACCCGTTGCACATCTTGTTAATTGCAGTACCTCTGTTCATCCAAACGAATTTCATTTTCTTTATTTCATATGTAGCAGCTTTAAAGCTCAACATATCTTATGAAGATGCAGCACCAGCAGCATTAATTGGGGCTAGCAATCATTTTGAAGTTGCCATCGCGACTGCTGTGATGCTGTTTGGCTTAAATTCTGGCGCAGCACTAGCCACAGTGGTTGGCGTTTTAATCGAAGTCCCAGTGATGTTGATGTTGGTTGAGTTTTGTAAGCGTACAGCGGCTTGGTTTCCACGGGAACCATCCAAGGCAACGTTGCGCGATCCGCGTTGTATTAGTGCTTTTAAGTAATTGCTGATTTCCATGACAAATTTTTCTCATCCACCCAGAATATTGTTTTTGTATGGCTCTTTGCGAGAGCGTTCTTATAGCCGCCTCTTAGCAGAAGAAGCCGCTCGAATTATCGAGGAATTTGGTGCAGAAGTCCGCTTTTTTGACCCACGCGAATTACCGATTCACGGAAGCGTACCGGATACACATCCCAAGGTGCAGGAATTACGGCAATTAAGCCTGTGGTCTGAGGGTCAAGTCTGGTCATCTCCTGAGATGCATGGTAATATCACTGGTATAATGAAAAACCAAATTGACTGGATTCCTTTAGAGGTAGGAGCAGTCAGACCCACTCAAGGCAGAACCTTAGCAGTGATGCAAGTTAGTGGGGGTTCTCAGTCTTTTAACGCCGTCAACACCATGCGGATTTTAGGGCGTTGGATGCGAATGTTTACGATTCCGAATCAGTCTTCTGTTGCTAAAGCTTATCAAGAGTTTAACGAAGACGGAACGATGAAGGATTCGCCTTATCGCGATCGCGTCATTGATGTCATGGAAGAACTGTATAAGTTCACCTTGTTGTTGCGTGACAAGGTTGATTACTTAAGCGATCGCCATAGCGAACGTAAAGAAAAAGCAGCCAAAGAGGCAATTATGTTGGCGAATAAAGCTGTTGCAATGAACTCAGCTAAAGACACGTAGCGATCGCTGTTACTTTTCGTCGTCAGAGAGTCACTCATCATAACTCATTTATAAATTGCGAGGAAAACCAATGAAACGTGTGATGTTCGTTTGCAAGAAAAATTCCCGTCGTTCTCAAATGGCAGAGGGATTTGCTCGCACTTTAGGAGAAGGCAAAATTGGCGTCACAAGTTCTGGTTTGGCAGACAGTTACGTAGATCCAACCACTGTCCAAGTGATGTCAGAAATTGGCATTGATATTAGCAATCAGACTTCTAAGCCTTTAAGCGATTTCAAAGCTGAAGATTACAATGCCGTGATTTCTCTTTGTGGTTGTGGAGTCAATTTACCTGAAGAATGGGTGGTTAGAGATGTGTTTGAAGATTGGCAACTAGAAGATCCAGAAGGGCAAGATATAGAAACCTTCCGCCGCGTTCGAGATGAAGTAAAGGAACGAGTGGTGAAGCTAATTCAATCTTTGAGTTAATTTGTATCTCGCATTATATAGCAGTATCAAGTTGACCCCCTCAGAGGTTAGAAGCCAAGACTTTCGTAGGTGAGTTCCTGATTTGCCCAGTTGGTTTCTTCAAGAAATTCAGTAAATGTGGTCAAAAGTCCGGGGAACTCCTCTTCCCTCAAGCGCTGAACATCGGCTTGATAACCCTTAGTGCGATACCACTGAATCAAATCGAACAGTTCCTTTCGCATCACAGAGCAGTAACATAATGATAAATTAGACAATTAGACAAAGCAGGGTATGGCAGCCAATCCAGAAAGCATCGACTCATTCCGAGCCTTGGCACTCCAGGTAACGTGTCACGCCGTTAACCAGGCAACTGACCGCCAAGAAGCCCGCTCTTTGATGCAAAATACTATCAACCGCTTGGCACAACAAATCGCTGCCAGCATCGCTTTCATCGGCTTCGACTGTCGTTTAATTGTTCTACCGGAATACTTCCTTACGGGTTTTCCGATGGGAGAGTCACTTGCTGTCTGGGCGGAAAAAGCTTGTCTAGAAATGGCGGGTGCTGAATATGAGGCACTTGGTAAAATTGCCCAAAAGCATGGTATATTTCTTGCTGGCAACGCCTACGAACTTGACCCCAACTTTCCTGGGTTGTACTTTCAAACTTGCTTTGTTATCGACCCATTCGGGTCAGTTGTCTTGCGGTACCGACGGTTAAATTCCATGTTTGCTCCGACACCGCATGATGTTTGGGATAAGTATCTTGACTGCTACGGCTTGGAAGGTGTGTTTCCGGTTGCAAAAACTGCTATTGGTAATTTGGCGGCGATCGCATCAGAAGAAATTTTGTATCCGGAAGTGACACGGTGTCTGGCAATGCGTGGAGCAGAGATTTTTCTGCACTCAACTTCAGAAGTGTATGGCAAAGAACGCGCTCCTAAAGAAGCGGCAAAAATCTGCCGTGCTGTGGAAAATATGGCATACGTAGTCTCAACCAACACAGCAGGCATCGCGAATATCCCCATTCCTGTGGCTTCTGCCGATGGTGGCTCTAAAATCATTGATTATCGAGGACTGGTCTTAGCAGAGACAGATTCTGGAGAGAGCATGGCAGCTTTTGCAGAGATAGACATGGCTGCTTTACGCCGCTACCGCCGCCGACCGGGGTTAAATAATTTACTTTCACGACAGCGGTTTGAACTCTACACAGAAAGTTATCGTCACTCGCATTTTTACCCAGCTAACACTATGCTGGAAAAAGAAGTAGACCGTAAACACTTCATCCAAACACAGCAAGAAACGATAGAGCGCCTAGCTAAACTAGGGGTGATTTGAGCCATGTCCAAACCAATAGAAGTCCGCAACCCCCGGACTGGAAAATTTGATTATGTCATTATACCTCCACCCTCAAAGTTGATAGCACAGCAGTGCAACCGCTCACGGAGAGCGCAAAAAAGCTGGCAGCAGCTTGGTTTAGAAGGGAGAATCGAAGCTTTACAGCAGTGGAAGCAAGCTATATTATCCGGGCGCGATAAACTGACTGAAGGTTTAGTAAATGATACGGGCAGATTATCAATCTCCGTATTGGAAATTGACTCATTCCTCTCCAGCATTGACCGTTGGTGTAAATTAGCGCCAGAACTGCTGCAAGAATCTAAAAAAGATACGGCAATTTCTTTTATCGAGCTGCAACAAACAGCGGTTCCTTATCCCCTGGTTGGGGTAATCAGCCCGTGGAATTTTCCCCTGTTGCTTGCGACAATTGATACAATCCCTGCATTGCTGGCGGGTTGTGCCGTCATAGTCAAACCCAGTGAGATTGCTCCTCGCTTTGTGGCACCGCTGTTAACAGCACTCAACGCCGTCCCAAAATTACGCGACGTATTAACTTTTGTGGAGGGAGCAGGTGAAACAGGAGCGACTCTCATCGAATATGTGGATCTGGTGTGCTTTACTGGGAGTGTGGCGACGGGGCGAAAAGTTGCACAAGCCGCAGCTAAACGCTTCATTCCTGCTTTTTTAGAATTAGGCGGCAAAGACCCAGCTATTGTCCTGCCATCAGCCGATTTGGACTTAGCAACATCAGCAATTTTGTGGGGTTCTGTCGTCAATACTGGACAGTCATGCCTCTCCATTGAACGGATCTACGTTGCTGAATCTATCTTTGAAAAGTTTGTCGAAAAACTGGTAGCCAAAGCGCAACGCCTTCACTTAGCCTACCCTACAGTGGAAAGCGGGGAAATTGGTCCTATTATTGCAGAGAGACAAGCAGCAATTATCAGCGACCATCTGCTAGATGCAGTGGAACAGGGAGCAGTTGTTCACTGTGGCGGTGAAGTTGAAAATTATGGAGGAGGTTGGTGGTGTCATCCTACAGTTCTCACTTCTGTCAACCATTCTATGAAGGTGATGAGCGAAGAGACATTTGGTCCTATTATGCCAGTGATGTCTTTTTCCACAGTTGAAGAAGCGGTGAACTTGGCAAATGACTCAATTTATGGACTCAGTGCAGCGGTTTTTGCCTCCTCGGAAGCAGAAGCATTGGAAGTGGCACGCCACGTAGATGCGGGTGCTATCAGTATCAACGATGCTGCTCTCACCGCCCTTATGCACGAGGCAGAGAAAAATGCTTTCAAATTTTCTGGTATGGGTGGATCGCGCATGGGATCTGCGGCGCTGACACGTTTTATGCGAAAAAAAGCTTTCTTGATGAAAACAAAGCCCATTCCCGATCCTTGGTGGTTTGATAGTAAAGGGGATTAGGGATTAGCGATTAGCGATTAGCGATTAGCGATTAGGGATTAAAGTAAATATTAAGTAGGGTGTGTTACGGCTATGTAAGGACTTGAGAGTTTGAGAGAGTGAGCTCTAGCCGTAACGCACCGCATTTGGTGGTGCCGTACTCTCGTTAATGCACCCTACAATTTAACGTTTAGTTTATAAATCATCTCTGACTGTGCGTAATACCAATTCTGTATGAAGATGCCCTTATGCATAAGAAATCAAATAGATAAGAAATCAAAACGAACCACAAAGGACACGAAGAACACGAAGAGAGGAGATATACAGAAAATTTGGCGCAGCTTCACAAAGAAACGGTATAAGTCTTATTATCTTAAGGTGTTCCACATTTAATTTGCATTATCTGGGCGGGCAAGATGCCGACCCCACAAAAATGTGAAATAATTTAAAGCAAGCAAACTAAATGTGCTTTAGCTTATTTCTTTTTTAAGATTGCCATTCAAGTCGTTTCCCCAGCCAGTGTAGAGACATTTCAAAACCATAGGAATTTTAACAGAAGCCGGGGAGTTTCTATGCAATGAGTTTCTCCAGGCATTGTGGAGATTATATTACAGCTATTTTCAGCTAATTGAACCACAGATTTTTGTAGGGCCAAACGCTAGCCGTGCCCCTAAAGCGTGGTTTATTTACTTGAAAAGCGCTGTAAGCTTATAAGGCTTTATCCCACTCTAACTGATGAGCTAAACCATACTTGATAAAATCTTCAACTTTCGCTTTATCACTTTTACCAAAAACACCTAAACTGTAAGGATTATCTTGCATACGTTGTGTGACTTGCTCTTGTTCAAATCGTATCAATTCCTCTCTAGGCTTATCCGGTTTAAAAAAGTCTACAACCAAGACAGTTCTGTCATAATTAGTGTAATTATGCGGACAGTGTGGATAGCTGTGATCTAAAACCATGACTTCTCCTTCATGCCAATAAAGCTGCTCATGGCATATTTTCATAGCTATATCCCCTGGTGGCACGATTAAGCCTAGATACCCACGATTCATATGAGGGTTATAGTTGACATGCAGCTTGATATCCAAGCCTGGATGGAATGTACCAAAATACGCATTTCTGATGATATTATCATCGCTCAAGTTGACTTTTTCTATCACCTTAGCCAAATTTGGAAAATATTTTTCTCTTAATGCAAGTGCTTTTTCTGATGCATCATTTGTCCCATAATCAGGATATTGTATTTGATGAAATTGAATATATTCTTCAATAAAAAGACCTTGAAATAAAATACCAAAAGCACTGTATTTGGAATTACCCTTAGTTTTTATGGTTTTACTTTTAGGTCCTAAAACATCATAAGTGAATTTTAACTCCTCATTAGATGCGTCTTTAATAAAGTGTGTAAACTCATCTCTAATGACTTGCCAATTATCTTGAAAGCTTTTAAGAAAAGTAAATTGCTTTGGGTCTAGATGATACTCATTAAAACTTTCCATTATCTTTTCTCCTGAAGATGATTGAAAAAAAACGTTACATGGTGATGAGATTTGGTCTCTATCCCGGTAGGAGATTGGAATTCCTGACTAAAACAGAGTATTTTTCGATGAATAGTTAAAAGACCATGCTTAGAGTTCTAGTTATAAATTTATATAACGGTTGAATGGAATAATATTATCTGTGCTGATGTTCTTAAATTTTTGGGTTATGTACTCATTTTAACGTGAGTTCGACGGAATTAAAAAACAGCAGCAGGTAGTGGTGGGGCAATGCAGAAACTGCCACCTTGTCCTATCAAACACGCACTTGCGTTCGGTGTATGTAACTTATGGTCGATAGGAGTGATCGCTCCCGACCATCCCAACTTTACGCTTTTATCTAGAGAGTGAAAATGTCTTGACCGGGGGTCAACAAATTATCAGGATCGTAACGTCGCTTGGCATTTACCAATCTGCTCCAGGCTGAACCAAAATGCTGCTGCCAATCCGAGTGAGAAAATTTAATAGCGTCTACGGGATAGCGAGTACCGCCAATATCACGGTTTTTCTCAAAAAATCTCCGATTATCATCAAGCATTTTGCGAATCGTAGCATCATCAAGCGGTGCAGTCCGTAGAATAGAAAAGAGAAACACAACCTGCTCATTGGGTGTCCGAAATAAAGGCAGCTTAAAACGATCGCTTTTGACAGGGTACAACAGAATTGGACTATTTCCTGTATCAGCCAGTGTTAAAGTAGAAACCAGATCGCCAACATATTGCTCAACGGCTGTACTCGGTACGAAGAGGTTAATCCAAGGATGAGGGTTAGACCAAACACCAATCGATTGGAGGAAAGCAACAGTCGGAGCTAAGCGATTGAGAAAGTCGAAATAAGTCTTATCTTCAATTTGTTCGGTGCCCCGAGTGTAGCTTAAGGAGGCAAGCAGGCTGATATTGTCTGGTTCATTAGGCGGCGTATAAAAGCTACCTGCCTCCAACATATAGCGCCATCCGCCGTTAGGATCGCTTACAACCTGACCTTCTACGTAATTGAATCGTTCATCTTCAATAAGTAAGCGTTGGTCATGAGTAAATGTAGCCAAATCATCGTAATACAAAAGAAACACACGGGCATGGGTGAAGGCTTCGATTAGCCGAATTGTAGCTTGTACTATAATTCCACACTGACCCAAACCAGCTAGCACTGCTTCAAATAAATCGCGGTTTTGATCGGGGGAACAAGTTTCTAGCTTACCCTCACCTGTCACAACCTGAAGAGATAGCACATTATCAACCTGTACCCCATAGCGATGGCTCGCGCCGCCGATGCCGCCTACTGACAAGGTTCCTCCAATCGACAGTTCGATGTAATCGGTGAGGACTGGTGGTGTCAATTGTTGCTGTAGCGTTGCTTGCAATAGCTGACTCCACACTACCCCTGCGTCAACAACAGCCTGTTTTGCACTAATAGAATGGATTTTGTTTAGTGTACTCATATCAATGATTACACCCTCTTCTACTTGTGCCTGACCGTAACAGGAGTGACCCTGACCGCGTGCGGCAACCTTAAGGCTGTGAGTACGAGCAAATCTGATAATGTTGACGATATCATCAATCGAACCTGGTTTAAGTACAGCTTTTGGGTGACGATGCACTAGGTGACCAAAATCATCACTCACATTTGCGCGTGTGGCATCATCAGTGTAAAGTACTCCATCTAAATGCGGCAGGTTGACAAACGAGTGTGCTGCGCTTGCAGATGTTGCCCACGAACAATTCGCTGTATCAAACCCAACGACAACAGCACTAGCAATCAAACCTTGCAAAATCTTGCGACGCGAAACATTATTCTTCATGAGGAATTCTCTTACAAGAAATAGTTATCAGCGGTAAACCCACGCATTGATGTGGACTCTCAGTGCTAGAAGCACCATTTGTGCTGTGCTTGCTTTAAAGGCGGGGAGCGAAGTTGCGAAGATAGCACACAAAGCACAGATGACAACCCACTTAAAATACCGTATGTCATTTTTGAAACCACTGCTGTATTGCTTCAAAATCAATCTTCATTTGAAGGCGATCGCCTGATTTTGTTCTCTTTACATTTCTTTAGAAACAGCGTTCGGCTTAAGCCATAACAAAAATAAAGAGTCCCAACTAGGGAAGTAAATTATTGCACTGCATACATTACAATACATTACAAAGACGCTACACTTGTGTTGAGTGTTGATATTCTCTAATGGCTGATTTGGCTGCTTACACCTATTTACCTCAAAAGCCGTCCCTTGATATTTATCCTAAAAACTTACCTGCTCTACCTCCTGCTGTTTTTTCATTCCGTCGAACTCACGTCATTTTAGTGTGAGGTCTACTGTGTCTGAAGCTCCCGTATTAGATTTAATTATCAAAAATGTGCGGGTAGTTCGTCCCCATCATGATGCTGTCGAACTACTTGATTTAGGAATTAAGGATGAAAAATTTGCTCAGATTGCTCCTAATATTAGCCCAGACAACGGCAAACAGGTATTGGATGGCAAAAACTTGCTGGGCTTTCCTGGGGTGGTGGATGCCCATATGCACATCGGTATCTATCAACCCCTTGACAAAGATGCTGTGACTGAAACCAAAGCTGCCGCAATGGGGGGAGTCACAACGAGTCTCAATTACATCCGTACAGGACAGTATTATCTCAACAAAGGCGGTTCCTACCGCGATTTTTTTCCAGAAGTATTGGCGTTATCCGCAGGTCATTTTTTTGTTGATTATGGGTATCACATCGCACCTATAGCTAGTCAGCATATCGATGAAATACCTCTACTGTTTGAAGAACATGGTGTATCTTCGTTTAAAATCTTCATGTTTTATGGCGGCTATGGGTTGCATGGTTTGTCAGATCAGCAAAACCTCTTCCTGATGATTAATAAAGAGGAACGCTACGACTTCGCCCATTTTGAATTTATTATGCGCCGTCTCACTCGCTTGATGGAAGAACATCCAGAAGCACGAGATACTATCAGTTTGAGTTTGCACTGCGAAGTTGCAGAAATTCTCAACGCCTATACCAAAATAGTTGAAAATGATTCTAGTCTTAGCGGACTGCACGCCTACAGTGCAGCGCGTCCCCCTCATTCTGAAGGATTAGCAATTTGCATTGCTTCCTATTTAGCACATGAGACTAACTGTGCAAATATCAATTTGTTGCATTTGAGTTCGCGTAAGGCAATGGAAGCAGCTTTGACTATGCAAACTGCTTTTCCCCATATCAACTTTCGCCGAGAAGTTACCGTCGGACATTTGCTATTAGATGTTGATACCCCTGCGGCTACTTGGGCAAAAGTAAACCCCCCTATTCGTCCCCGTGCCGATGTGGAATACTTATGGCAAGCAGTACTCAACCATCAGGTAGATTGGATAGTGAGTGACCATGCTTGCTGTTCTGCCGAACAAAAAAGAAGTACTAAAGACCCAAATAATATTTGGTTGGCAAAGTCTGGTTTTGGTGGTACAGAATATTTACTTTCTGGTGTATTTAGTGAAGGTAGTAAGCGGGGAATGTCGTACAACCACATGGCTAAGCTGCTATCTTGGAATCCGTCGCGGCGCTTTGGTTTGTTACAAAAAGGAGATATTGCCATTGGCTACGATGCTGATTTAGTACTGGTAGATCCAAATGAAACCTTTGTGGTACGTGCTGCTGAATCGGAGTCACAACAAGGTTACACACCCTTTGAAGGGGTGGAGTTAACCGGACGCGTGAAAAGTACTTTTTTACGTGGAAATCTTATCTACAATAATGGACAGGTTCTAGGTTCACCCACTGGACGTTATTTAAAACAGTGAACAGTGAACAGTACCAGCCGCAGTGACGCCCTGGGGCTGGTGGGGGATTTAAACCCGCCACCAACGCTTTCTGTGCTCTTGGTGGGGGACTTAAACATGCAAAGGATGAAACTGATAACTGATAACTGGTAACTGTTAAAAAGATGTTAGAGGAATCTCCACAGAAATTTTGTTGCTTAAAATCTTAATTACTATCTACCAAGAAAAGGAGTTGTCCTATGTCTGCCATTCGAGAGGAAATGCCTGTACTTACCCGCCATGAAGGAGATTGGGTTGGTACTTATATACTGGTTGATACAAAAGGAAATATCATTGACAAACATGATTCTCACTTAACTTGCCAGTTTCCAAAAGACGGTTCCTACTCCTACTACCAAATTAATCGCTATAAATGGTCTGATGGCAAACAGGAGGAACACCAATTTCCGGGAAACTATCGCGACAAGAAGATATGGTTTGATACAGAGCGCATTGAAGGAAAAGCCTGGGAAGTAGATGATGCAACAATTATTTTGTGGTTTTCCTACAAGACTATGCCAGGTATGTACTTGTATGAAATGATTAATCTCAGTTCTTGCAATAACTATCGTTCACGTACTTGGCACTGGTTTAAAAATCATCAACTCTTCCAGCGCACCCTAATCCAAGAAGAACGCCTACGATAAGACCTTCAGCGCGAACAGATGATTTATAAAGTGAATCTTCAATGTGTAGGGTGCGTTAACGCAGTGTAACGCACCATTCTTATGTGATTTGTTTAATGGCGAGTGTAAGAACGCTCAAAGTGGGTTTTTAATTTCTCAGCACCTACAGCTATACCAACTGCCGCAAGAGAAGCCAAAACTGCTCCGACTTGTATCCATGAACCGTCGGCAAGTATCGCTAAAGCTGCAAGGGCGATCGCCACACCCACAGAAATTTGTTTCACGCGATTTGTCACCTGATATCAAATCCGGTAGCATCTGAATAATTAAAAAACCGCAGAGACGCTCTTGACGCAGAGGGAGAGCAAGGAGAAATAATTCCGATACAAACGGATTTGATATGATAGGCACGATAGCAAGAACTACAGAGTTGCGTATGTTGCGAGAACCTGTCTAGCGGCGGTGGGTTTAAAGAATTCTCATCGCTGCTTATATTTTTAGAGGTGAAATAACCCTGATAGTAAGGCGATGACCCGAATTTATCCAGCCACTTGCGGTACTCCAGAACCAAAGTGTCACAGGTTTTGAGCGGTAATACCAATTCTTCATGAAGATGCACTTAATCTTTATTAAACGTAGACGCGTAGCGGCGTGCCGCAGGCTACCACCAAGCCTGCCCTCGAGCGAAGCGAAGTGACGCCAAGAGTGAAAGAGCAAGTATTAAGTACAAGTTTACAGAGAATTGGTATTACAGAGAATTGGTATTAGTTGCCACAAGCCGTGCCAGATAATGCTTTTGGCAGCCAGTGCTGTTAACCGTTCTTGCCTGGTCGGGACTACTCTGCTTATTCCCAAAAGGAAACTGTTTCTACAGAAAATTGTGTTTCTAGTCTTTTGATGTCTTTGGCATTATCTGGAGCAATTTAGCCGCACTTTGTGCTGATTTTTCAGTCCACGATTGCGCACGCAACCATTCTATGGAGGAAAACTGAGATTCAATATTTAGCGCCTTTTGATAAGCAGCTATTGCTTCTTGAGTTTGTCCTTTGTTATAGAATGCAATTCCCAATCCTGCCCAGCTCTCACTCTGTTTTGGATCTAATTTAACAGCAGATTGCCACTGTGTAATCGCCTTATCAAGCTGATTTAACTCATAATAAGCAAATCCTAAGTTGTTGTAAGCCCCTGATTTATCAGGCTTAATCTTAGTAGCAGCTTGCCAATCTGCAATCGCCTTCTGATACTCACCTTGAACAAAGTAAATGAGGCCCCGTTCCATATATGCCTCTAATAAGCTGGGAGGTAACGGGTATACTTGGGTTGCTAGTGGGGCTATAAGTTCAATTCCTCTCGTTAACTCTGCAAGCGCGCGTTGATGATCACTTTTGTTATCAAACCCCTGTTTTATATAATTCTCTCCCTCTGCAATCAGAGGTCGATAGGTAAGCAGCACACTCCGTTTTACCTCTGTAGTTGGATCAATGTTGAGATTGGGAGCCAGCTCTAGTGCTGGTTGGAACTTAGCAACTGCGCCTTCTAAATTGCCTTTTTGTGCCAAAGTTCTGCCATCATCCAATAAACTCTGAACTGCAAGGTACTTTGCTACTACCTCTGGATTGAGATCTAAGTTAGGAGCAGATGCCAATATTTTTTTGAACTGAGCAACTGCATCCTTAACATTACCTTTTTTTGCTAATTCCTTGCCTTCCTCAAATAAAATTGGATTTGAAGCACGAAGGCTTTGAGTCCATATCTCCTCGTCAGTTGCTGCACGCCAAAACTTAATCTTACGTCCGTCATCTTTCCAATGTCCGGTAACTAAGGTTTTACCATCAGGGGAAAAACCTACAGATCTGACTATACCAAGGTTAGTTTCCAAGGTCAGCAGTTCTTGACCTGTGACTATATTCCAGAGTTTTACAGTTTCGTCAGCACTCCCAGTAACTAGGGTCTTGCCATCGGGAGAAAATGCTATGGAAAGAACACTCTCAGTATGTCCCTCAAAAGTTGTGATTGCCTGGGCTTTCGCCACATCCCACAGCTTTAAACGATTATCATCAGTTGCTAATGCCAAGAGCTTGCCATTAGGAGAAAAGGCCCAAGAAGTATAACGTTCTTTGCTTTTGAGTGCAAACTCTTCCTTTCCTGTAGAAGCATTCCAAATTTTTATACCGTTCCAACCTTCAGTAATTAATATTTCACCATTAGGGGAAAATTTTATATATCTTAAATCTACTCCATTAGTCTTAAAAGTTGTTTGTTTTTGCCAAGAATTTGTTTTCCATAGTTGAATAATCCCCTTCCCATCCACTGTGGCTAATATCTTGCTGTCTGGGGAAAATGCCATAGATAAAAAGTAACCTTCATCACCTTTAAGAGGAGGTAATTTCTGCCATTTGTCTATGTTCCAAAGATTAACTTTTTTATACCCACCCACAGCTAGCGTTTTGCCATCTGGTGCAAGTGCTACAGACTGAATTTCTTTGATATCATCCTCTTTTGTCCACTGTAAACGATTAGTTAGTTCTTCTCCTGTGTTGACATCCCATAATTGGACTTCACCTGCATCCTGAGTAATTAAGAGCTTACTATCGGGGGAGAAAAGAGCAGAATCAATATCTGTTTGGTTGAGCGATGCAAACTCCTTGAAAGTTGCCGCATCCAATAACATCACATTATTTTCACTACCAACAACGCGCCACCCCCCTTCTCTATCAGAATCCCAGGTGACTAATGTCCTGCCATTGGGAGAGAATGCGAAAGAATCCCCCACCGTGTCAGACAGTTTTAAAAATTCCTCTACATCCCAGAGCTTTGCAGTCTTATCTTCACTTCCTGTAACCAAGGTTTTGCTGTCAGGAGAAAATGCAATGGAACCGATGCTGCTGCTATGTCCTCTAATAGTAGCAAGTTCTTGGTATGCAGTCGTGTCCCAGACTTTTACAGTTCTATCCCTACCTGCTGTAGCTAAAGTCTTGCCATCTGGGGAAAATTCTACAGAGACGACATATTCTTTGTGCTTGCCAACTCTCTGCGGCGTACCTTTGTTGATAACATCCCATATTCTTACTTCATCTCCTCCCATCGCTAACTTTTTACCGTCAGGAGAAAATGCTATAGACCCTGCCCAACCGTTGTCCAGTTTTAGAGTATTTAGCTTTTTGCCGTTAGTTAAATCCCACAGTGTTACTGTATTGCTGTTGTAGCTAGTAGCGAAGGTTTTTTTATCAGGGGAAAATGCCATGTCCCTAACATCACCAAAGTCAAAATTACCTATTTCTTTACCAGTAGTGACATCTAGTAACCTTACTAATAAAGAAAAGCCCATCCGTGTACAAACGCTTGCTTCAGTAGTGCAATTTAGCGGTTCAATGAATAAAGCAATTGTCTTGCCGTCTGGGGAAAACTTTACAGAATGAACTTTAGAAACTCTGCTGTAAGCTAGGTAACTACTTATTTCCTTACCAGTATTTACTTCCCACAACTTTACACTACCGTCATTTAAACCGCCTGTAGCCAAGATTTTGCCATCTGGAGAAAATGCTACAGATATAGTTCCATCTTCGTGTCCAGGATAAGTAGCTAACTCTTTCCCTGTCGCCATATCCCAAAGTTTGACACTGTTTTTGGAACTCATTGTGCGTCCATTGGAATTTATAGTTGCTAAAGTCTTACCATCTGGAGAAACAGCAACTGAGGTAACTGCCTGATCATGTTGTATTGTCAATTTATCACTATGAGCCAGCTTCCAGAAGTAGTACCACTCAAAACCACGTAAGTCCTCTTGGTTGCTTTGAGGTTTCAGATTATCTATCAAATTAGCAAATTGTATGATTTGCGCTTTGTCAAAATTTTGACTAGCTAGGTTTAAGCTTGAGGTATAAAAACTCTGCCTAGCAGTCAGTTCTCGCTGAAGTGCTTTTTGTTGATTGCTCCACGCAATTGTGCCAGTACCAATTGCTACCAGTAATGAAGCTCCCAGTGCTACCGCCCCTCTGTGGAGTTGTTTGTTGGCATTGGCTTGTTGTTCTGCTCTTTGCTCTGCCTCTTGACGCGCTTTTTCTTCTGCTGTGCGTCTAGCTTCTGACTCCTCTGCTATTTTTTTTGCTGCTTCCAGTTCCCGTTGTCTACGTTCTTCTTCTTCTTGAAGCAGGCGATCGCGCAGTTCTGCACTCTGCCGGATGTATTGTTGCTCAGTTAAGCTCAAATCAACTGGGCGTTTCCGTAGCCACTCTTCCGCCACCGCCAATGGTACGCCTCGTAACAATGCCCCTTCATCCCGTTTCGTCTCTTCCCATTGACGCAATGCTGTTCGCAGCCGCTCTTGCCAAGCTCGAAAGTCCCGGTCTGTTTCCATCCATTGGCGCAATTTAACCCAATTCTGAATTAGAGCTTCGTGAACAACTTCCGCTGTCTCTTGACCAGCTGCGTTTCGACTCGTCACCACAAGTCGAGCATCTGCTAGCTGTTGCACTAGAAACCAGTTCTTTTCACCCAATTCTTCTTTCGTTGCCAGTCGTCGCGTATCCTCTGTGCCTTCTCCTGGACGAACTAGTTGGATCAAAATACGTCGGGTTTGTTCCTGTTCCACTTGGATGAGGCGGTCAAACTTGTCATCTGCGTAGTTAGCTAAAGCACCTTCAACCTGACCTATAGCATCATAAGCTGCATGCTTCAATTGTTTACCTGTTCGTCGTTGCCACAATAATGTCAAAGCAAACTCAACCAAAGGTAAGTTTCCTGGCTCATCTTCCACATCATCCAAGATGCGCTCTACCAGTCCCACTTCAAATGTGACTCCCAACTTTTCCGCAGGCTTTTCAATCACCTGTGAAAGTTCCTCACGATTCATCACTCCAAGCTTGATATCAGCATTTCGCAACACATCTGCAAAGGGGCGATACGAGAGTGCGTTTCCCAGGAAATCTGCCCGCATGGCTAGCACTAACACAAAAGGAGATTGAGACTGGACAATGGGAGAGTAGATGTTGTCTATTAATATATCCAGGAAATGACGACGAATGTTTTCTTCATGGCATATCGTGTAAATTTCTTCAAACTGATCCGCTATTAAAAGTACCCGATGATTGGGATAGTTTTGTTGGATAGCACCAATCACGTCAGAGAGAAGAATCTTACCGTCGCGAAGTAAGTCAGCAAGATCGCTGGCTTGGGCAAGCTGCTTAGTTTTGTCGAGATGAGGTGTGTAAAGAGGAACGAGTGCTGTAGCTAGGGCATAAAAAGGGTCAACAATAGAGCGTAACTCTTTCTTGCGGACAACACCAGGGCGAAAATGAGTAAACTTCCAATGACCTTCTTGTTGCAGTTTTGGTACTAGTCCCGCCAACACCACTGAAGATTTCCCACTTCCCGACGCGCCCAATATAGGTATAAAATTACGCTTTTTAGTGGATACCAACAGTTCTTCGACAAAAACCTCACGTCCATAGAAAAACTCGGCATCATCGGGACCGAAGTGAAACAAACCGCGATAAGGACAGGGTAAATTTTCATCATCAGCAGTATCTGTAGACTCAACACTTACTACCTTGGTATCTTCGTGGTAATAGTAGTTAGTGATAGTGATAATAGCGCGATCGCCCTGAACCCCGACATTGCCATCCCCAGAAATAATGGTGCTACTGTTTACATCTTGTCCAATCTTAATGCTGCGATCCTCATCCAGAAAACTGCTGTCGTTCATTGTTTCTGCCTCACTACCAATTCAAGAGTCTCAATTTGTCAAACCCACAATATTCAGTAGCTTGTCCCAATTTTTACCCAACCAAGCCACTGTGTTAGTTAGGTGAGGTTTCAGCTTTTCAGTTAAACAAACAAATCCTTCAGCCTTTTTGGCATAGTCAAAGGCTCGGTCTAATGCCTTACCTACTTCATTTTTATCTGGCTGCGGTTTGTTTAATTCTTCTTCAACATCAGCAAAGGCATTGTCAATTTTACGACGGTCTGAAGTTTCTAGTTTTACCAATATCTCACGCAAAGCATTCAGTTCTGCTCGGATATCGACAGTTTCTGGTGCAGGTAAACTAACTGCTTGATAATGTACTGAGGTAACATTGCGATCGCCCGTTGTAATTGCGCTCCCTGCGACACTGCCGCCGACAGAAACTGAGCGATTTTGCCAGCCCTGGCGTTCCTGGCTCATCTCATCTCCAGTTGGAGATTTTACAGGGTCTGTCTGTGCTACATTTGCTTGCAGTTGAGTTTGATTTTGTCGCCGCCTGATTTTGATAACTGGGGTTTCTGACTCTGCAATTCCTTCTAAATCAAGGGAAGCACAGCCTAATTCAAAACAAGACTCATAAGACCTACCAGCACCCAACCCATCATAGAAACCCACAGCAAACTTAATTGCCGCTTTATCCCCAATGGGCTGATTCATCCCGATCACACAATCAATATGTTGGTGAATTGCCGCTGCTTGAGTTTCGCTATAGCAGGCGTTGAGCAAAACACACTCGATATCTTCCTGAAACGATTTAAATAATCTTGCCAGAGATTCTGTACTCACTAGTTGCATTTGCCCAGAATTGTTCACCAAAACTAAGCCATGAGTTCCTGCTCCATGTCCACAAAAGTGAACAATCGTCGGCTGGTGTTCCAACAGCGCACGGCGTAAATCTTCAACCCGTAGTGCCGACTGCGTAATAATTTCAAAACCTGCGCGATGGGTGGCTAGTTTCAGCGCTATCTGGATTTCTCGCACCTCTTCATCTAGGCGCAGCTTGTCTGTGTTTTTAGGGTTAACTGATAATATTAAGATTTTTTTCACGCTTGTTATCTGCTTGTGGCAAATATACTGATATCCTAGCCTAGATACAGATTAAGCATAGTATTTTCCGGAGTTTTGATTTGAGATTTGCTCCTTAACGTAACTGTTGCTACCTCAATGTATTGCAATTAGCCACGACTGGGCAAAAGTGTTTAACAGCATTACCTACCAAAAAGCTTCTGGTCAGCCATCTACGGTTTTGAGATCACAAGCGTTTCTTAATTTTTGATTGATGCGACGGCGATCACTGTTCAAATCATCTTTCTCTTAAGTCACAGACTCAGAATCTGGGGCATTCCACGAATTTAGGATTTCGTAGAATCAGCAATTAAAAATGCTTCTACCTCTGCAAGTGTCTCATTGCAGAGGTAGAAATTTGCTTATGAATGCTTTCCACACACCTATTAACTTGCGCTTGCTTCAGCTAAAGCAGCACTTTCTTCTGGTTTAGGCTCTTTCGCTTTCTTTTCAAAGATTTGCAGCCCCGCATCAACCACTTCAAAACCGTTTTCTGTTCGTTGACCAAGCTTACCAGATATAGCTCCTGCCCAGTCTGCAAACTCAGATGTGTTGGTCTCAGCCTTACGCCAGCTTTTTGCATTTATCAAAGCGGTGAAGACTATACGGTTCTGGTCAGTCAGTGAGACTTCAACTTTTTTATTCGCTGCTGGTGTGGCTGCTGGTAATTCACCACTAAATTTTATTGTGACTTCGCTTTTGACTTGCATACCTCGCCCCCTGGTTCATCATCGACTCAAATTTTTAGCTACTGAATTTTATCAGGATCTCAGAAAAACTTCGCATACTAAACATTATTTAACCTCAAAGGAATTTTAATGGTATTTATACCAATTCTCTGTAACAATGAGCTTAATAATTGTGGGAAGTGTTTGCTGTTAGTTTAAGCTGAAGACACACAAGTATGGGGTGTATGTGAAAATGGCTCGTCCACTTAAATTAACAGTTAACGAAAGCCTGCAAGAGCTAGAAAAACGTCTGAACGCACAGAACCTAGTATCGGATTTCCCCATCCCCCGAACTCTAGAACGAATGCCTGCAAGGGAATTCTCCAGAACTTCCGTCTCTAGCGGTCGAGCGTCTTCTCTGTTGCCTAGTATGCCATCGTGGCTGATGTAAACGTGAGCTGGGTCGATGACGTTTTCTATAAAATAGGTTTGGTCGTAAGGAAGGTCACGCATATAGTCTGTACAGACAAACTCCGGTTTGTCCAACTCCTCTATCGTTGGAATATTTTCATCAGCCGCCGTTTCACCAACTCCCGCCCACACCCAAACAATACCTTGACGTTCCACAACTTCAAATGATTGCACGCAAGCATTTGCAGGAACTTTGGCATTAGTAGGCAACTGGGGAATGTGCAGACATTGACCATCACTACCAAATTGCCAACCGTGGTACAAACACTCTATTTTCCCGTCAGTTATCTGTCCATCAGAAAGTTTAGCAGCACGGTGGGGACAACGATCCACCAAACAAACAAGCTTCCCATCCTGGTTCCTAAATAAAACAAATGGTTCGTCATACAACGAGAAGCTATAGGGTCGGTTTTTGGGTAAATCTTGCACTAAGCAAACAGGATACCAACACTGCCTCCAGTTAAACTCTTGATTTTGCTCGGGTTGGAGCGCAGTTTGTTTTGCTTGTTCTTCTATCTTGGAATTCACTATCATAGATGAATCCTGATTTGACTACTTGTATACTTTGTATTATTTCTCTAACTTACATATTGACAGAAGTCCACTTGTGTGAATATAGCATTAGCTGATTGGCTCATGGGAAGTTAAGCTAGAAGAACTTTCCTTTTATATTCTGATTAGGTGTAAGCAGCATCAACTTATGCACTCAGGGGATAGAAATGGGAAAGAATTCCAGTAACCGTGCTAATGAAGGATTAACGGAAGTTTTACTCGGTTGTCAGTGGCTGAGAACTCAACAACTGCTAGTGGATATGCCGCCCTTGAGTGTTCACACTGGGAAAATGAAATTGAATCGTATAACCTCTTTTAATTTTATGAGTCATTGGTAAATGTTTATCGGTACTTGATAAAATTTTGAACTATTACCCATTAATTTCTTTCTTCAGTTCCAGATTAACTAAAGTTAGCAAGGAAAAGGCATGGCAAAAAGTGACAAAATAAATTTCTCTACCCCCAGTGGTTTTCCAGAATTTCTTCCTGGCGAAAAGCGTCTGGAACTATATTTACTTGATACAATCCGGAGAGTTTTTGAAAGCTATGGATTTACACCTATAGAAACTCCCGCAGTAGAACGGTTAGAAGTTCTGCAAGCAAAAGGCAATCAAGGCGACAACATTATCTATGGTCTTAATCCCATTCTGCCACCAAATCGGCAAGCAGAGAAAGATAAGGCAGGCGAAACAGGTTCAGAAGCAAGAGCTTTAAAATTTGACCAAACAGTTCCTCTGGCTGCGTATATTGCTCGTCACCTCAATGATTTGACCTTTCCCTTTGCTCGGTACCAAATGGATGTGGTGTTTCGTGGAGAAAGGGCAAAAGATGGTCGATATCGTCAGTTCCGTCAGTGCGATATTGATGTTGTGGCCCGTCGCGAACTGAGTTTGCTCTACGACGCTCAGATGCCTGCTATTATCACTGAGATATTTGACGCAGTTAATATCGGTGATTTTCTGATTCGTATCAATAATCGTAAAATTCTTACTGGGTTCTTTAAGTCCCTAGGGATTGAAGAAACCAAAATTAAATCTTGTATTGGCATTATTGATACACTGGAAAAAGTCGGTGAGAAAAAGGTAAAACAAGAGTTAGAACAAGAAGGTATTTTAGCAGAGATAACTCAAAAAATTATCGATTTTGTTCATATTAATGGCACAGTTGATGAGGTACTAGATAAGCTCAAGTACTTAGCTCAAACAACACCAGAAGCTGAGGAATTTAGTCTGGGAGTGACAGAGTTAGAAACAGTTATTTCTGGAGTTCGCAATCTTGGGGTTCCGGAAAATCGTTTCTGTATTGATTTGTCCATTGCTCGCGGTCTTAATTATTATACGGGTACAGTGTATGAAACAACCCTTATAGGACATGAAGCTTTGGGCAGCATTTGCTCTGGCGGTCGGTATGAAGAATTAGTCGGGATATTTTTGGATGAAAAAATGCCCGGAGTGGGTATTTCTATTGGCTTAACTCGCTTAATTAGTCGATTGCTGAAAGCTGGTATTCTGAATACGTTAGCTGCCACACCAGCGCAAGTAATGGTGGTGAATATGCAAGATGATTTGATGCCTGTTTATTTGAATGTGTCGCAAAAGCTACGTAAGGCAGGAATTAATGTTATCACGAATTTTGAACAGCGACCTTTGGGCAAACAATTTCAACTGGCTGAAAAACAGGGAATTCCATTTTGTGTGATTATTGGTTCTGAGGAAGCAGCAGCGCAAAAGGCTTCTTTCAAAGATTTGAGAACACGCGAACAGGTGGAGGTAACACTGGAAGATTTGGCGGAGGAAATTAAACGAAGGCTTGCGTAATTCTTGTTCCCACGCAAAGCGTGGGAATGCGTTGCTTGAGAGTCTCGCGATCGCCAGGTATTTGCAGACTAAAGCTTGATAAAGAGGTCAAGACTTGCGTAGTTCCTAAATTTATCAGGGGGATATGAACCAACCAATCAAGCGAGCCTTTTTAGACACCGAAGACGGGCAGATTCTTTACCGCATAGGTGGTGAAGGAAAACCTCTGCTTTTACTACATCAGAACCAAACAAGTAGTAACGAGTATCGAGAGTTAATGCCTATTTTGGCAAAAAATCGATGTGTCATTGCTATGGACTTTTTGGGTTTCGGTGATTCAGATAAACCCCCCAAAATGTATTCAATTGAGGACTACGCTAAAACCGTCATCTTGCTTTTAGACGAATTAGGCATAAAAAACACAAGCATCTTGGGAAACCATACGGGTGCTTTTGTAGCAGGAGAGGTAGCAGCAGAATATCCTGAACGAGTCGAAAAACTTATCTTATCTAATCCCGTTGTCTTTGGTGAAGAAGGAAAAGCAGCCCTATTAAGAAGATTTTCTGAAGGTTTTCAGATCAAAACAGATGGCTCCCACCTTGTGGAAAGATGGGCTGCCCGTGCAAACTATATAGAATCTGCTGAATTAAATCACACTTTGGTATTAGATGATTTAAAATGCTTTGGCTATCCTTTATATGCAGTTTGGGCTGTAGTCAACTACTGTTTAAAAACAGAAGAAAGATTTCGACAAATAAAATCTCCTTCCCTAATTCTATGGGGAACTGAGGACATGAAACAGTTTGAACGGTTAGGTTTAGCAAAGGCAGACAATCAGCATTTGATTTTAACAGCAATACCTCATGCAAAAGTTGTTGAGATTGAAGGTGGAACTATATGCATGATGAACCAGAGATTTGAAGAAATATCGAAGGTAGTCATAGAATTTTTAGAAGAGAAAAGTGTTTAAAACTATACAGAGGATGTTGTCCAAAACATTATGGCAAGAAAGCACGTTGAGTTCATTCAAACAGGGGATGTCGAGTAGAAACCTTGGGTTGTAGATGGTCTTTTGGAAGGCGCTCAGACACGCCAGTAGTAGCGTGACACAGTTAAATGTGTGCATTAGAAAACAGGAAACACTCAGTAGCTAACGCACCATTTCGCGGTACTAGCGGTGTGTTACGCCAAAAAACAGCGTTTTGTAGTCGCAAAATCAACCTTTATTACTTATAAAATACAGTTTTCATCGAAAATACATGGAAAATAAATACAATTGCCCACCTGAAGAAGAGGCAGATGATTTTTTGTATGCAGCGCCTATAAAAGAAGATTGGGGTGGAGACGGTAGAGGGCGTATGAACCTATCGGGAAGGCGCACAGCAATCTCTAAAGAGTACCTACCTCGCCAGTACCAGTTCTTTGACACGAATGCCGTGGCAGAAGAGTACGGGTGGCGAGTAAGTGGAATGCCAGAGAACGTAGTACCTGGGAGACGGCGATTGCTGACATGGCATGACTGTGGAGCATCTACTTCAAGAGTTGTGCTACCACCACAGTTTGAGGCTCCATCTGGTATATTCACAGTCGATCTGGAAATTTTCGTTCTTAAAGGTGCAATCCGACTAGGTGAGTGGCAGCTAGGAAAGCATGGCTACTCCTTTATCCCTGCAGGAGTGAAAGTTGGTCCTTGGAAAGTGTCGGGTGATGAGGAAGCAGAAATCCTTTGGATGGAGAATGGTTCTATTCCATTACAGTATAAAAATGCATCAAAAGATCATCCAAATGCTAGGCTAGGTGACTTCATTCCAGCATTGGATAGTAGATTGCTACCATGGGGCCAAACAGAAACAGTTCAATTTGAGGTCGCAAAAAAGAAGTATCTAAGGAAAGACAATAACGGAGGAGGAGTATGGTTAATTGCCATCTTGCCACATTATGATGGCAGATATCAAATGATTCAATCTTATAATGAGGAGGCGTATGGTTTAGTTGGATATTGTGACATAGGAAATTACCGAGTCGCAAAAGATCACTTTACCTATTGTCCCAGCTTTAGCACTATTGCTAGGCACAGAACTGATGATGGTTGTTTATTCTTTGTAAGAGTTGATAGAGATTTATCAAAACCTGGAACAGTCTTGTCATATCCATCTACAGATGTATATAAATTGTAAACTGCTAAGAACACCTATTGGATCGTTTGAAAAACGATGGTTGCTGAGAATGACTCACGCATAAGAAATGATTTCAAAAACCTATAAAAAGCTAATAGCAAAACAGTTTGCCCAAGATTTCAAATCAGCTATTGAAATCATAGAACTTCCCATCTCCGAACCTGCACCTGATGAAATTGTCATTCGCAACAAATTCGCTGGAATTAACGCCGGGTTTGACACCTTAATTTGCCGAGGCGAAGTTCCCTACGTTATAACTCCTCCCTTTGATTTGGGTGTAGAAGCGGTGGGAGAAGTTGTAGCAGTAGGAGATGATGTCAAAGATTTCCAAGTTGGTGATGCGGTAGTCACTACTGTGCGTGGCGGAGGGTATCGCGAATACCAAGCGATAAATGCCAACCTTGCAATCAAGGTACGTGAAGCAACGCCAGAGGTGCTAACCCTGATGCCTACTGGTGTATCAGCAATGGTAGCCTTAGAACAAGTGGGGGAAATGAAAAGCCAAGAAGTTGTCTTGGTGACAGCAGCGGCGGGTGGAACCGGACACATTGCGGTGCAGTTGGCAAAGTTAGCGGGTAATCATGTGATTGGTACTTGTGGTTCGGATGCGAAAGGAGAGTTGCTGAGAGACTTGGGATGCGATCGCATCATCAACTACCGCACACAAAACCTCAATCAAGTCCTCAAGCAAGAATATCCCAATGGCGTTAACTTAGTTTTTGAATGTGTGGGTAAACAAGTCTTTGATACCTGTGTGGATAATTTGGCAGTTCGCGGACGTTTAGTTGTGGTTGGTTTTGTTTCCGAATATGCCAAGAACATCGAGCAAGTAACACAACCGCGAATTTATCACAAGTTGTTCTGGAAAGCAGCTTCGGTGCGGGGATTTCTCATGCCCTTGTATAAAGAATATATGGTTGAGGCACGCGATCGCCTGTTAAATTTGTTCTACACAGACAAGCTAAAAGTTGCTGTTGACTCAACCCCATTTCACGGCATAGAATCCATTCCTGCTGCTGTCGAATACCTGCTTAGTGGTCAAAATTGCGGTAAGGTAGTCGTCAGATTTTAGGCAATACTCATATATTTAGCAGTATAGAGGAAGTCATGATGGCACAAGAGTCAGACAATACTTTAAAAGTTGCTCATCAAGCATTTGAACACTTCCAGCATGGATTGGCAACAGGCGAGTGGAACCAGTTCTTAGATATGCTCACAGAAGACTTTAGCTTTTGGTTTCCAATGGGAGAATTCCACGGGTTGAATCAGGGAAAAGAGAAAGCCAGAGAATTTTTCCAATATGTTTCTGATGCTTTTAGTTCTGGACTAAAGCTGACTTCGCTAGATCACGTTACTAGTAATGAGACAACAGTTGTTTTTGAGTTCCGCGATGAAGGATTGTTGTTTGGACAACCTTACAAAAATCGGGTTGCGGTTTCCTTTGATGTGCGAGGAGACAAAATTTGCGGCTATCGGGAGTACTTTGGCAGCGATGGCAAATCGAATTAAAATCGTATCATAAGTTGAATCACAGAGGTAATTTGTCATGCTGAGCGTAACGTAGTGGAGCGAAGCATCTGGTGAGATTCTTCCCTTCGGTCAGAATGACATATTGGAACGTAACTTGGTATTAGTTAGTTTTTATCAGCATTTTTTTGATTGAGTTCTCTGCACTTAGCCTCCGCTGCTTGATAAGCTTTCTGGTAACTTTTATCACCTAGCATTACGTTTCCATAATACTCGTATGGTGGATCACCATAGATTGGCAGAGGGTCGTCTTCTGGATAATCTTCTTTAGATTCTTCTATGATTGCTTTCAGTTCTTTTACGGTTAAGCGTTGTGCTGGAAAGTACCAGATTTCTTGAGCATTCTTGTTCAGGTACGGAAGTGTTGGATCGACTATGCTATTTTCCAGTTCAATCCAACCGTGTTCGATAGGTTTGTATGGCTTGCCAGCAAACGCTAAAAAGCCCTGTACATAAACTGCTCCCTGCGTCGCCAATGCTGCTCTGTAAGCATTCTGAAACTGGGTTTTAGGCTTGCTTTTTACGCGTTGGGCAACGTCAACAGAAAGCGCTTCATCCAATGGTTTGTTCATCGACAGTGAGGATTAAGCAGCAACTACAACATACTAGCATCTGTACCTGTCGCTGCTCGTCTGCTACTTTGATATTTTCTATTGATTCAATAGACTCTTCAACTCTTCATCTGTAAACGGATTCTTGCCAGCGCGTAAATCCTTCACCCAGCCTTGCTCTATTGCTTTCCATTCCTTATCATCAGTCTGGGCAATGAATGCCTCAAAATCCTCAATTGCTCCTTGAGTATTACCTGTCAACGCCCTAGCCAAGCCGCGACTACCGCGAGCATAGACATAGTCAGGAGCAAGTTGCACAGCTTTTTCACAGGCAAACATGACATCAGCAGCACGACGATGCAAGCTACCGTCCCAGCAAAGAGAATTCCAAGACTCAGCATCAATTTCTACTTTTGGATCTAACTTTTGGGCTTTTTTGTAAGCTGCGATCGCTTCTTTTACCTTACCCTCTCTCACAAGAGTCTTTCCTTCGATAATCAAGCGTTCAGCCTTTCCTTTGTTGTCAAACTCTTGTGCTTTTGCCTTGGCGTCAAATTTTAAACGAGAATCCCACGTTTGTGCTTTGCGGAACTTAGCGACGGCAGCATCAATATCACCGTTTTGCGCTAATTCCTCACCTCGGGCAACTAAGGCTGGAGCCGCTTTAACGCGGATAGAATCATTTTGGCACGCCTTGAGTTCTTCTAACACATTAGGATGGGTAGCCAGGTAATCATTAAGCCAATCACAACCACTTTCCAATAAATTATCAAAATTGACATTACTCCATAAAATCACTGCTTTATCAGCACTAGCAGAGGCGATTGTCTTGCCATCGGGACTGAAACTGACGCTGTAGACACCATTGCTATGCCCGTTGAGGGTTTGCAGTAGTTTGCCGGAACTGTTCCAGAGTTTGACAGTGCCATCATTACTACCAGAGGCGATTGTCTTGCCATCGGGACTGAAACTGACGCTGTAGACACCATTGCTATGCCCATTGAGGGTTTGCAGTAGTTTGCCGGAACCGTTCCAGAGTTTGACAGTGCCATCATTACTACCAGAGGCGATTGTCTTGCCATCGGGACTGAAACTGACGCTGGTAACAGTATTGCTATGCCC